>JAUXYA010000037.1 GCA_030684405.1 Burkholderiales bacterium
TGGAATACCTGCTTTGCCAAATCCAACCCAATTCGCTTAATCTTCATCTCGGACTCCTTCCCCTTTTGTCTGGTGGTCACAGCCTCCAGTCTGGCGCATCGACGCCGTCAGGTGGGAGGAGTCCATCCCATTGGGCTACGGCCTATCGGAGAGATTTTGTAGCCCGAATGGAGCGCAGCGGAATCCGGGTCGGTCGTCGCCATCGGCCACCGCGTCCCCGGACTCCGGCCTGCGGCCTCCCTCCGGGCTACGCAGTGGTGAGGGCAAAAGGTGGCGCGGTATGATGCGCGTCCCTTTGCATCAGGCCGCACATGGATTTCGACGTCATTGTTCTTGGTGCCGGCGCTGCCGGCATGATGTGTGCGGCGGTGGCCGGCGCGCGCGGGCGGCGCGTGCTGCTGGTGGATCATGCGCCGCACCTGGCCGAGAAAATCCGCATTTCCGGCGGCGGGCGCTGCAATTTCACCAACCGCGAGGTCGGGCCGCGTAACTTCCTCTCGCGCAATCCGCATTTCTGCCGTTCCGCGCTGGCGCGCTACACGCCGCGGGATTTCATTGCGCTGGTCGAGCGCCACGACATTGCTTACCACGAGCGCAACCTGGGCCAGTTGTTTTGCGATGACAGCGCGCTGCAAATCATCGCGATGCTCAAATCCGAGTGTGATGCTGCGGGCGTGCAGTGGGCGATGCCGGTGACGGTGGAGCGGGTGGCGCGGACGGCAGATGATGCGCCCGGTTTCGAGGTGGTGACTACGCAGGGTACTTACCGCAGCCGCGCGCTGGTGGTGGCCACCGGCGGGCTGTCGATCCCGAAAATCGGCGCGACGCCTTTTGGTTATCGATTGGCCGAACAATTCGGTTTGCCGATCGTGCCGCCGAAGCCCGCGCTGGTGCCGCTGGCGCTGCCGCCGGAATGGCTGGCGCGTTTCGGTGCCTTGTCCGGTTCGTCCTTCGATGCGGTGACTTCCTGCGTGCAGCAGCCGCGCGGTGAACGCTGGCCGGCGTTTCGTGAGGCGGCGCTGGTGACCCATCGCGGTTTGTCGGGGCCGTCGATCCTGCAGGTGTCTTCGTATTGGCAGCTTGGCGGCGCGCGCGGGCCAGTGGCGCTGGACCTGCTGCCGGAGATCGATGCCGCTGACTGGCTCGAACAACATCGCCGTGGACAGCAGACGCTGGGCGCAGTGCTGGCGGAACATCTGCCGCGGCGTTTTGCGCTGGGCTTCGCTGAGCTGCATGGCTGGACGCAGCCGATGGTGCAGATGTCGAACGCGGTGCTCGCCGAGATTGCGCAGACCCTGAAGGGCTGGCCGATCCAGCCCTCGGGCACGCTGGGTTATGCCAAGGCCGAGGTCACATTGGGCGGCGTGGATACGGATGCGCTTTCGCAGCAGACGCTGGAGGCGCGCAACGTGCCGGGGCTGCATTTCATCGGTGAGGTGGTCGATGTCACCGGCTGGCTCGGCGGTTACAACTTCCAGTGGGCCTGGGCTTCGGGGCATGCGGCGGGCAATGCGGTGTAAGGCAAGGATGCAGAAAACTTCAATATTAATAATGACTTGCTTGCATTTCCTCCAGTAAAGGAGTACTTTTCCGCCCAGTTCAACCGGCGGGAGTTGTCATCGTTCGTTCCATCCTGACCTGGCGCGGTTTGTGGACAGCGCTTCTGCTGTCGGTCGCGTCGTCGGCGTTTGCGGCGGAGTGGGGCCGGATGGTGCTGCTGTCTTCTGCGGGCGAGCCGCTGCGTGTGGAAATTGAAGTGCCCGCCCGCTACACCGAAGCTGAAATACCCGTGCTGCAACTTGCGCCGGCCAAGGCCTATGCGCCGGCCGGCCTCAAATACGATCCCGCCCTTGCCGCTGCGCGCTTCCGTTTCGATCTGCGCGCCGACGGCCGTCCCTATTACATCTTGCAGTCGGCACGACCGGTCGCCGCAACGCAGATCGCGCTGCTGGTCGAGCGCGTGGCGCCGGGGCCACGTGAGCGGCGGGCCTATCTGCTGCAGGTCGGTGGTAGCGCGGATCGCGGTGCGGTGTTCGCGCCGGTGTCACCGCGCCCGTCTGCGGCTGCGCGTACGTCCGCGCGCGTTTCTGCGAACGAGGCGCGCTGGGTGCGCGAGATCGAGCGCATGCAGTCGGAAGTCGATGCCCAGGGCCAGACACTCGCCAGCATGCTCGAACGCGTGGCAGCGCTGGAGGTCGCGGTAAAAGAACTGCAGCGCGGGCAAGAGGCGCGCGCGAAAGCCGCTGCTGCGCCGCCGCCGATGCAGCCCGTTCCCGTGGCGCCACCGACACCTGTGGCGGTCGAGCGCGAGAATCGTCCGGGACTCTCGGCCGCCTGGGTCAATCACAGCCTGCTGATTCTGGTCGCAGGTTTTCTGCTGCTGCTGATGGGCATCGGTGGCTGGATCCTCTGGGGCCCGTCATCACGGGCCGCGAAAGCGGCGCCACCGCCGGTGGCGTAGATTTCCCCGGATTTTTTGCGATCAGGCGCCTGCAAGGGGCGATTCGGGCCTGATTTGCTGCGGCGCATTTACTGGCGCAAGTCTCACGCAAGCCCCCGCAAGCCCCGTGCAAGAGGCTTCTGCAACTATCACGATCGTCAGTCCGCTTTGCTGCGCCAGCAGCAGGCTGGCCTGCTTTCCTTTTCTCTGGAGGAGCTCGTGATGAACAAATTTATTTCCGCTGCAGGCCTTGCTCTGTTCTCTGTGTTGGCCTGGGCCGACGAGACCGCTGCCGTCGTGCCGTCGCCGGAGGAAGTGAGCCCTACGGCGATGATCATCGTAGTGCTGCTGATGGTGTTGATGGTCGGTGGTTTTATCGCCTTTACTGTGCTGAAGGATCGCAAGCGCAAGGAAAAGTAATTCTGCGAGGCCGTGGCCCCGCATTGGATTCCATGCGTCCGCGTGATGCAGGGGGAGCAAGACTCGGGGATCAGCGGAGTCTGCTCCCCCTTTTTTTGGAACCCTTCTTCGTCGCGCCGCGGCTTGGCGGGTTGTTGAGACCGGATCGGGTATTTTGACGGGTTGAAAAACAAACCCGGCGCGCAAGGGGGCCGGGTTTGCTGGATGCCGGCGCAAGGCCGGCATGACAGTGGTTGGAAACGCTGCGGTTTAAGACTCTGCAGCCTTGCCTTCGACGACGCGCAGTTGCGGACGCTCTTTCGGCGCGCGCAGTTCGTGTTTGTCGGCGAAGAGCAGGCACTGCGGGCCGATGTCGGCGATGCTGTTGCAGCCGAGCAGGGCCATGTTGCGGTGGATTTCGTCGCGGTAGATCTGCAGCGCGCGCGCTGCGCCCGCCTCGCCGCCGGCGGCGACGCCGTAGAGCGTCGAGCGGCCGACCATCACCGCGTTGGCGCCGAGTGCCAGTGCCTTCACCACATCGCTGCCGCGGCGGATGCCGCTGTCCATGAATATGGTGGCGCGTTTGCCCACCGCATCAACGATTTCCGGCAGCACTTCGATCGGCGAGACGATGCCGTCGAGGTTGCGCCCGCCGTGGTTGGAGACGTCGATGCCGTCGGCACCGTGGTCCACCGCGCTGATGGCGTCCTGCGGGTCAAGGATGCCTTTGACGATCAGCTTGCCCGGCCAGATCTTGCGCAGCGCGTCGAGATCGGCCCAGCTGATCGAGTCGGTGCGCAGGCTCGAGCGGCCGACCGGTCCGCGGGTCATTTTCGCCTTGGCGGCCGCCGGGTAATTGGCATACATGGGCATGCCGGTGGTCATCAGGTAACGCGCCATCACGCCGAACAGCCAGCGCGGGTGGGTGGCCATGTCCCACATGTTCTTCAGTCCGAAGCTGAACGGGATGGTGAAGCCGTTGCGCAGGTTGTATTCGCGGTTGCCCGATGAGACGCCGTCGACGGTGACCACCAGTGTTTTGTAGCCGGCGGCCTTGGCGCGGTTGACCAGTTCATGCGACATCGAGCGGTCCGGCCACAGGTAGAGCTGGAACCAGAGGTCGCCGCCGGCTTCGTCGGCAACGCGTTCCATCGCAGTGATCGAGCCGGTGGCGAGCGTGAAGGGGATGCCTGCCGCGCGCGCGGCCTTGGCAAGCTTGATCTCGCCTTCGTGCCACAGCAGGCCGGCGACGCCGGTGGGGGCGATCACCAGCGGCATCTTGTGCTTGACGCCGAAGATATCGGTGTCCTGCGAGCGCTTGGAGACGTCGACGAAGGTGCGGGTGCGGAAACGGATGCGGTCGAATACTTCGCGGTTGTTGCGCAGCGCGATTTCGTCTTCGGTGCCGCGATCGACGAATTCAAAAAAGCCGCGCGGCACGCGTTTCATCGCGATCCGGCGCAGGTCAAAAATGTTGTAGGCCTTCAGGTCGTCGCTCATGGATGGTTTCCTGGTGTTGGGTCTGGTCTTGCGGGCGCGGCGCGCCGTTTGTGCATTGTGGACTTGCGGCGGCTCAAGTGCTGCAGCCGATGCCGGAAAATACCGCGAACAGGCCCTGTGTGGCTAGTGCCCGCGCGACTCGGCCAGGCGAGTCCGCCATCCGGGCCAGAGCGTCCGATTGCTGGCATACTCGTCCGGGTCAATCGTTTTGATCAAGGAGCAGAAGCACATGAAAGTTCTGGTCATCCACGGCGCCGGCCTCAACATGCGCGGCAAGGTCCAACTCGAAGTGTTCGGACCGCTGACACTGGCGCAGTACGAGGAGCACATCCGCGGCTACGCGAAGGAGCTCGGCATTGAGGTGTCGTTTTTCCATTCCAACATCGAGGGCGAGGTGGTCAATCGGCTCTACGAGGCTTTCGATGGCGACATCGCAGGCTGCGTGATCAATCCCGGCGGTTACACGATGGTCACCGGCCCGCTGCGCGCGGCTGTGGCGCAGATGAAATTCCCGGTGATCGAGGTGCACCTCAGCAACCCGACCGCGCGCGGCACGGTGTCGGTGTTCCAGCCGGTGTGCAAGGCTTCGGTCTACGGGCTGGGCATCGAGAGTTACAAGCATGCGCTGGCGGGATTGAAGGCGCTGGTTAAAAAGAAATAGTCCGACCAGTTTTGTCATTCCGGCGCAAGCCGGAATCCAGGCAGTGCTGTGGCCAAATCCCTGGAGTCCGGCTTGCGCCGGAATGACGAGTGGGGAGTGAGGCGAAACATTGGGGGAGGTGAGGGTTGAAATTCGGTGACTACGTCAAGCTGAAATCGCTGGCTACGCCAGCGGGTTTCCGGGACAACCTGCAGCGCATGGGTCTGCCGATGCCCTGCGACGACGCGCTGGAGCCAGCGCCGGCATCGCCGATGGCGCAGCCGCTGACCATCGACGGCATGACCATCGGCAACCGCTACACCGTGCATCCGATGGAGGGCTGGGACGCCGAGGCGGATGGCCGGCCCTCGGACAACACCCGTCGCCGCTGGCAGCGTTTCGGCGCTTCCGGTGCGAAGCTGATCTGGGGCGGCGAGGCGGTGGCGGTGCGGCCTGACGGTCGCGCCAATCCCAACCAGCTGCTGCTCAATGGGACGACCGAAGCGGACATCGCTGCGATGCGCGAGGCACTGGTCGCCGAACATCGCGCGGTGATGGGCAGCGACGACGGTCTCGTCGTAGGTTTGCAACTGACGCACTCGGGCCGCTTTTGCAAACCCAACGATCATCAAAAACAGGTGCCGATGATCCTCTATCGGCATCCGATTCTCGACCGCAAGTTCAAACTGGCGGCCGATTACCCGCTGATGAGTGATGGCGACATCCGCGCACTGATCGACTGTTATGTGCAGAACGCGAAACGCGCCTGGAAGCTCGGTTTCCAGTTTGTCGACGTCAAAGCCTGCCACGGTTATCTCGGACATGAGTTTCTGTCTGCCAAGACGCGCACCGGCGAATTCGGCGGCTCGCTGGAAAACCGCACGCGTTTCCTGTGCGAGATCGTTGCCGGCATCAAGGCCGAGGCGCCCGGACTGAAACTCGGCATGCGCATTTCCGCCGCCGACCTCGTGCCCTTTCGCCCTGATCCGGCGCTGACCACGGCTGAAGCGATGGGGCCGGGCGCGCCCGAAGACTATGCCGGGCTGCTGCCATACCGTTACGGCTTCGGCCACAGCGAGGCCGACCCGATGGCGATCGACCTCGCCGAAACGAAAGCGGTGATCGCCATTGCGCGCGACCTCGGCATCAAACTCTTCAACATCACGCTCGGCAGCCCGTATTACAACCCGCACCTGACGCGTCCCGCGCTGTATCCGCCTTCAGACGGTTACCACCCGCCGGAAGATCCGCTGATCGGCGTGATGCGGCACTTGAACGTGGTGCGTGAATTGAAGCAGGCCTTTCCCGAACTCGCCTTCGTCGGCAGTGGCTATACCTATCTGCAGGAATTCCTGCCCTACGTCGCGCAGGCGGCGGTGCGCGCAGGCTGGACCGACAGCGTCGGCATCGGGCGCATGGTGCTGGCCTATCCGGAGTTGCCCGCCGACGTGCTGGCCGGACGACCGTTACAGAGAAAACGCCTGTGCCGCACCTTCAGCGACTGCACCACCGCGCCGCGCCACGGTCTGGTGTCCGGCTGTTATCCGCTGGATGCGCATTACAAGAAATCGCCGGAGATGGTGAAGGTGGCAGTGATCAAGAAGGCGGCGAATATTTCCTGAGCCGGACCGCAGGCACCGCAGGGCGCGTGAGCGCAGCGCCATGCACCGCATGCAACGAGTGGAAACCCGCTTATCGCTTTCGGTGGTCTGACATCCGGCGGATGGCGCTGCTGTGCGGCTTATCCGCCCTGCGGATTCTGTTTCAGTTCACGCCGTGCAGCGCCAGCAGCGTCTTCATCCGCGCAACCACCAGCTCCGGCTTCTGCAACAAACCGGCCGCATCCGCCAATTTGAAAAGTTCGACAAAATGTAGCAATGACCGCGCGCTCTGCTGACCGCCGACCATCGTGAAGTGCTCCTGGTGACCGTTCAACCAGGCCATGAAAACCACGCCGGTCTTGTAGAAGCGGGTTGGCGCGCGGAAAATGTGGCGCGACAGCGG
This sequence comes from Burkholderiales bacterium, assembly GCA_030684405.1. GTDB lineage: Bacteria > Pseudomonadota > Gammaproteobacteria > Burkholderiales > SG8-41. The sequence continues at coordinate 6,984 of JAUXYA010000037.1, forward strand.
CACGGTGGGAGCGAGGATGGCGTCGAATTTCGCGCGGTCATTCTGCGCCAGAGCCAGCAGTGCCGCGCTGGCCGCAGGGGCTATGACGTCGAAGATGCCGAGAAGGGCATCGCTGTGGCGGCGGTTGGGTATGTCGCCGATTTCGTCGCCGGCGATCAGTTCGGCGTAGTTGAAATCATCGCCCGTGTACATGCGCACGCCTTCCGGGAGGCGCCGGCGCACCGCGATTTCTATGTCCTTGTCGAGCAGCGACATCTTGATGCCATCGACTTTTTCCGTATTGGCGCCAATGACGCCGAGCGCGGTGTCCACCGCTTGCTGCGTGTCGCTGCTGCCCCAGTAGCCTTTGAGTGCCGGGTCGAACATGTCGCCGAGCCAGTGCAGGATCACCGGTTCGCGCGCCTGGCACAGGATGCGGTCGTAGACTTTTTCGTAGTCGTCCGGGCCGCGTGCGACTTTGGCCAGCGCGCGGCTGGCCATCAGCACGATGCGGCCGCCGGCGGCTTCGATCGCAGTCATCTGTTCTTCATAGGCGCGGATCACGTCGTCGACTGAACGCGCGTCTTCGGGCGCGAGCTGGTCGGTCCCGCAGCCGGAGGCGAGCAGCGCGCCGGGGAAGTCCCTCGCAGCATCGACCGAGCGGCGGATCAGTTCGAGTGAGGCAGGCCAGTCCATGCCCATGCCGCGCTGCGCGGTGTCCATCGCTTCGGCGACGCCGAGGCCGAGACGCCACAGATGGCGACGGTAGGCGAGCGTTGCATCCCAGTCCACCGCGCAATCCAGCCAGGGATCGATGTCGGCACGCGGGTCGGCGACGACATGGGCGGCGGAATAGGCGATGCGCGTGAGTTGCGCCGGCGAGGTGGCAGTGCTGAACGCCGCAGGACCGTGTAACCGGTACGGCGTGACGCGGCCGTTGGTATCGGGCAAACGGATCTGCAGATCTGAACCGCCGTTCATCGCGGGCTCTTGTCGGGGTGCGGGAGCCGCGATTATAGGACGCAAAAAGCCCCGGCCGGAGTGCTTTGGTCAGGGCGTATTGCTACATTCGGTTGGAAATAAGGGCGTTCCATGTTGTCCCTCACCCCCGCCCCGCTCCCCAGAAAGGGGCGAGGGGAGTTTGGTGTGTTTAGCGTAGCGGGATGTAGATGTTCGGCAGCACCACGTGGATGCCTGCCGTCGGCCGGTGGTAGTACACGGGCTCGGGCTGGTAGTAGTGGTGCACCACGCGCGGCGGATGATAACGATACACATGTTTCACGACATGCCGCGGCGGGCCGTAGTGGTGGTGCATGTGCTTCTGGGTTTTCCAGTGGTGCTTGGGCCCGTGGCCATGACCGCGGTCTGCAAATGCCGGGCCCGCACCGAGCAACACTGTCGACAAAATGGCGCTTGTCAGGATTTTCATGATGGTCTCCTTGGTTCTGGAGGACTGCGTCGTCCTCCGGGTTGCCCCTGTTGATTCTTGTTGTCGTGACGCATGGCGGCCGGTCACGGAACAGAGTCTAGGCGCGGACTTTCGATGCGACTGTGAGCATTTGTAAAAAGATGTAACGGGCCGGCGCCCTGTTCACAAATGCTTGCAGATCAGGCGTTTGCGGTCACGCCGCCCCACTCGCCGAGGGTGTGGATGCGATCGCTGCTGGTGATGCCGGGTGCCTCGCGCGGCGCGGCAGGCAGGGCGCCGTGCTGCAGTGCCTGGGGAAGGACTGCGGCAATGCCGGCGCGGGTTTCCGGATTCTCAAGGGCCTGTGCCAGCCCCGCAGCATCGGCCCATACCGGACGCCCACTCTCGCAGCGCAGCCAGATGCGGCCGCTCGCGCGGTCGGCGAAGTTCACCACCGGCAGCCGGTTGAGGCAGGCGGCAAGGAACTGGGTGTTGCGCTCGGGCGCCATTTCCCGCGTGCCGGGGTAGACCTCAGCCGGTGCATGTGCTTCGATGTTGATCCTGCGATAGCGCTGGACGTCGAGCAGGCCCTTGACGTCGAGCACCTGCATCTCGCCGTTCCAGCCGAAGGCGATGGTGCGCGGTTGTTCGCCGAGCGCGACGCTGTTGTCGAGAAACTCGTAGTGCACCTTCTTGTCGGCGGCGAGCGCCCAGGTGAAGAACACCTCGGGCATGCCGTTGTAGGCCTCGATGTTGTGGGCGAGCAGGTCGTCGACCGCTTTGTAGCGGCCGACCTCAAGGCCGCGCTGCCAGGCGCGTTCGACGGTGGCATCCGGCGGCGTGATCATGAAGAACAGGTAGACCAGGCTGCCGAAACGCGTCAGCAGATTGCTGCCGGCAACGTCGGAGGCGGGCGCGAAGGTGTCGAAGCGGAAGCGGTCGATCAGCAGGTGGGTCATCAGCCCGTGTTCGGCCTTGCGCGCGATGTAGCGGTCGAGTTTGTGGTCGACGATCTGCAGTTCATGGCCGGACAGCGAGCCGGCGTATTTGTAGGACTCGCCGAGTGAGGCGTAGTCGAGCAGGAACTTGCGGAAGATGTCGGGGCTCACCAATGCGAAGTCCGCCCAGTTGACGCCGATGCGCGCGGCGAGTGCGCGCTGCAGCGGGCGCAGCGTGCTTTTGCCGGCGGCGGAGGCGCCCTTGGTGTTCATCACCACCGGCAGTGTCTGCACCGGCAGCAGGCGGAAACCTTCAGCCGCTGCAGCACGCTGCACATGCGGATCGATCAGGCGGCCGATTTTCTCGCTGCCGTAGTCATTGCAGGCGAGATCGGTGGCGACCGCGGCGAGCAGGCTGCGATCACCCCAGATGCGGCCATGGCGTGCGTGCATCGCGCCGGCGCTGCGCGCCAGCGCCTGGCAGGCGGCACGCTGCAGGGGATCGGATGCATCGCGCGCGCCGGCTTCCCAGCGGTTGATCGCGCGCAGGTCGCGCGATTCGGTTTCTTCCGCCGCTGCCGGTGCGGCTCTGCCGGTGAGTTTCGCCCAGAAGCCGCCGCGCGGCGCTGCATCCTCCATGCCGGTTTCGATCAGCTGCCTCACGGCGTTGAGCAATGTCGTGCGCAGCGCTGCGTGCGCGGCGCGGATGCCGCTCATGTGCGGGGCGATGTAGCGGCTCAGGATGGCGTCCGTGGTGCGGCGGAAGTTGATGCCGAGGTCTTCGGTCTTGCTGCCGTCCTCGATGCTGAAGTCGGCGGTGACACGCGCCAGCAGTTCGTGCACGACCAGGCGCTCGGGCTTGAACACCACCAGCTCATCCATTGGCAGGCCGGTGAGGTCGGCCAACTCGCGCACTTCGCGCAGCGAAGTACTGACGTTCTCCGGGCGGTGGATGGTGGCGAGGTGCCACAGCGCCGCCGGGACCTGCGACTGCAGTCCGGGATTCCAGGGTCCTTCGGGCAAGCTGGCGCTGTTGTGCGGTGGTTCGAGCATGTGCTTGGTGCGCCTGACGGTGAGACGCTCTTAGTCTACGCCGGCTTGCAACAGCCCGTTGCGGGTGCCGGTGTCGATGATCCGCGCGCATTGTGCGGCGCGGAGCCGCGTGTTGTCGGGGGTTGTGTCCTCCGCCATCAGGTTGCCCGGGGTGTTGTCGTGTTCGCCGCTGTCCATCAGCACATGGACAAGTTCGTGGGCCATGACCAGGCCGAGATCGCGTGCGCCGCGGGCGATCCAAACCGTGTCGGCCAGTTCCGGACGTGTGCGGCTGTTGCCGCGGCCGATGGCTTCGGCATCGAAGGCCGGGCGCTGGCGGGTGCCCGCGGCGAAATAGACCGTTGGCTTGCGCAGGCTGAGCGCCTGCGCGAGTTCACGCGCGCGCGACGTGTGGAATTCGCGGTGGCTCTCGGGAACATGGATGCGCAGCAGTTCGGTTTCAGTGATGCGTACGCCGCATTGCGCGAGGATGCCTGTAGCCGTGGTGGTCGCTGCTCTGATCTCGGCTTCGTTCCAGCCACTGATGTTGGCAAGCGTCAAGGTCAGTGTGTGCTGACCGCGTGTCGCGGCAGTTGAGGGCATCGGGAGCACGCTGCGTTCTTCGATGCGGAAATCCGGCGTTGCAGCGACTGCATCGCAACAAACCCAGGTCAACGCCGCCATCAGCACCGACATGAAGCTGATTGCCAAAAAAATAGGCAATCTAACCTTGTCCCGGGCGTGAGGCATTTTCGATAACGCTTTTTTGGCTTTGTTCACAGAGATATCCACAGAAATTGTGAATGATTTTTGACGCTGTGCACCGGAATGGTGAGCGTAATGAATGTGCGCGCCGGTGAATTGCCGGCGCGACGGCAGGAAAAAATTCCGGCGTAAAATCGTGCACTGGGAAAGTGGTGAATTTATCAATTAAAACAAATAGTTATGAGTGTGTCTGGCGCACCCGTAAAAGCCTATGTTCGTCAATCACTTAGCGGGTGTTTGCCCCTGTCGCGCGAACCCATAAAGGGGTGGTTGACAAGCCTTGTCATCATTTTGTAAAGCGCGCCACCAGGCTGCCACCGCTGGAGATATCAACATGCGCGGCCGGCGCAGTGTCAAGGCTTATTTCGGTGCTTTTCCTACAGACCGCTACAGGCTGCGGACGAAGCTTTCGATGCCCTTCATCAGCATTTCGACGGCAATCGCAGTGAGGATCAGGCCCATCAGGCGGTCGACAGCGGCCAGCCCGCGCAGGCCGAGCGCGCGGGCAATGGGGGTCGAGGCAAGCAGCAGCACCAGGGTCACCGCGCTGGCGATGGCCAGCGCCAGGATCCACTCGGCCATGCGCTCGGGCGCGCGCGATACCAGCAGTATCACTGTGGCGATGGCCGAGGGGCCGGCGATCGACGGAATTGCCAGCGGCACGATGAAGGGTTCGGCATCGAGCGGCTCGACGCCGAACACGCCTTCAGGGTGTTTGAACACCAGGCGCAGCGCGATCAGGAACAGGATCACGCCGCCGGCGATGTTGAGCGAGGCGTCGGAGAGGCCGAGCAGGGCGAGGATCCAGCGGCCGAAAAACACGAAAAACAGCAGCAGTGCGAAGGCGATCGCGCATTCGCGCAGGATCACCCGGTTGCGGCGTTCCGGCGCGACGTTCTTGAGCAGCGAGACGAACAGCGGGATGTTGCCCAGCGGGTCCATCACCAGCAGCAGGATGACGACGGCGGAGGCGAGGGAGACTTCCATGGCGCTAGTTTACTGCCAGTAACCGCTCGTCATGCGGGTTGAGTGCGCCTGCATGAATGAATTCAGTCGGGCGCCGTAATCCGGGCTAAAGAGACATCAGGTTTTAAACCCTGGATCCCGGCTTGCGCCGGAATGCTAGAAGCCGAAGAGGTTGCGCCGCGCGTGTTGCAGGTGGGCGAGGATAGCAGCGCGGGCGCTGTCGGCGTCGCGTGCCTTTAGTGCATCCACGATCATGCGATGTTCTTCTTGGTATTTGAGACGGCGCTCCGGTGTCACCACGCGATCTTTCAGCTTGCCCCATTCCGTTTGGTGTCGTACCGCGGTGGCCATGTCGAAGACGCGGGTGACGAAGCGATTGTGGGTGGCCGCGGCCATTGCCTGATGCAGCGCGGCGTCCCAGACCTCGAAGTCATTGAGCGTAGCGCCGCGCTCGGCGCGGTCGAGGCAGGTTTCCATGCGTTCGAAGTCGGCCGGGGTGGCGTTGGTGACGATCAACTCGGCCATCGCCGGCTCCAGCCGCATGCGCGCTTCCATCAGTTCCGCGGGGCTGGTATGGGTCACGCTGTCGGCGGGAAAGCCGCCAGTGTCGGCGAGGAAGGTGCCGCGGCCGACATGACGGGTGATCGTGCCTTCGGCCTCGAGCTGGGCCAGTGTCTTGCGCACGCTGTTGCGTGGCAGGTCGAAGCGTATCGCGAGTTCGCGTTCGGTGGGCAGCTTGCCGCCGGGGCCGACGGCGCCCTGGGCCACGGCTTCGAGCAGGAAGGCGCGGATGTCCTGAGTGCCGTCGCGCCTGCCAAGGCGACGGACTACTTGGGTGACGGGGGTGCGGGAGTGTGGCATGGCGGTTGCGGCGCATTGTGCATGGTCTTACCAATCTGGTCAATTGGTTCAACAGACGGCATGAGTTGGCAACCATAAAATTCGATAAAAGTTGCGTGGGCAGCGGATTCTTCCTCTTGTGCGCCGCATCAGAAAGCTGCTGTCCAGGATTTTAGTCGTTCAACCAATTTGGACAAATCGTTGACTATTGGTTGGGCGCGGTCTAGGATTCCCCGCATTCTGGCACCGGTCGCCGCCATAAGGTCGATAGCCATCGGTAAGCCGTTTAATTTGATCCAAGAATCTCAGATCACAAGCGAGGGGACATGTCTGCAACAGCGTTGGCGCCGATCCGGCTGGCTGTAATTTCCGAAGGGGTCAACGCCTGGCCGCTGTACGTAGCGCAGGAACGCGGGTTGTTCGAGCAGGCAGGCATCGCTGTCGAGGTCACGTTGACAGGTTCCTCCAGCCACCAGCTTGAGCAACTGCGCAGCGGCGGCTATGACATCGGCTTCCAGCAATCGGACCATGTTGTGCGCGCTGTCGAGACCGGCAGTGACCTGTGCATCGTAATGGCGCAGGGCCATGCGCCGGAGCTGTCGCTGGTGGTGACGAAGGACGTTACATCACTCGCCGGGCTCAAGGGCCGCGACATCGCCGTCGACGGCGCCAACACCGGTTATGCGCTGCTGCTGCGCAAGTTACTCGCTGAAAACGGTTTGTCGAAAACCGATTATCGCTTTGTCGAGATCGGCGGTTCGCAGGAACGTTTTGACGCGCTGAAATCCGCGCGCTGCGTCGCGAGTTGGCTCAATCCGCCTTTTGATCGCAACCTGTTTGCACTGGGTTTTGGTTCGCTGGGCACGACGACGCAGTTTTTTCCGGCCTATCCCGGATCGATTGCCGCCTGCAGCCGTTCCTGGGCAGCGCAGAACGGCGAGCGCCTGCTGTCTTTCATCCGTGCCTTCCGCAGCGCCTGCCACTGGCTGCGCAATCCGGCGCACAAGGACGCAGCGATTGCGCTGCTGCCTTCGCGCCTGAACATCGCGTCAGCGCTGGCGAAAAAGGCCTTTGATGACTTTGTTGCCAAGCCGCTGCCAGTGATCGATGCTGCCGGCCTGCAGCAGGTGATCGATGTTTACTGGCAGGCGGAGGGCCTGCAGACTCCGCAGGGAGCGCCCGAAAAGTACCTGGACCTGTCGTACCAGAGCAAGGTGGGTCTGTGAGCGAGAGTCATAATAAGTAATTGATTATATTGGAGATATTTTAATGGTCCGCAAAAAGAGAAAGGTCGAGCCGAAGCTGGTGAAAGCTTCGGCGATCGATCCGAAAAAACGAGTTTCCTCGGCGCCCGATGTTCTGTTCGACCCCGCGAATCCAAACCACCGTTGGGAGCGTCCGCTGCAGGCGCCGGGCCGCATGCAGGTGGATTTCGAGGAGCGCGTCGATTTCCGCCGGCTGCACGAGTACCGCCTCGCGCGCACGCGCAACGCGCTGAAGAAGTCGAAACTCGGTGCGCTGCTGGTGTTCGACCAGATCAACATGCGTTACATCTCGAGCACGGTGATCGGTGAATGGGCGCGCGACAAACTCACGCGCTGGTGCCTGCTGACCGGCAATGGTGAGCCCTGGGTCTGGGACTTCGGTTCCGCGGTGCGCCACCACAAGCTCTACGCGCCCTGGCTGCCGACCAACCACTGCATCCCGGGCCTCGCCGGCCTGCGCGGCGCGGTGTCGCCGAAGGTCGGGCTGTTCGAGCAGGCCGCAAAAGAAATTTACGACATCCTCAAGCAGGAAGGCGTCGCCGACATGCCGATCGGCATCGACGTGGTCGAGCCGCCGTTCCTGTTTGCGCTGCAGAAGCTGGGCCTGAAGGTAATGGACGGCCAGCAGGTGATGCTCGATGCGCGCGAGATCAAGAGTTACGACGAGATCACGCTGCTCAACATGGCGGCGGCGATGGGCGACGGCGTCTACCAGGATATTTATGAAATGCTGAAGCCGGGCATCCGCGAGAGCGAGATCGTCGCCCATGCCACCAAGCGCTTCTACGAGATGGGTTCGGATTGCGTCGAGGCGGTCAACGCGATTGCCGGCGAGCGCTGCAGTCCGCATCCGCACAACTTCACCGACCGCCTGATCCGTCCCGGCGACCAGGCCTATTTCGACCTGATCCAGTCGTACATGGGCTACAAGACCTGCTACTACCGCACCTTCACCGTCGGCAGCGCGACGCCGGCGCAGCACGACGCCTACAAGCGCGCGCGACGCTGGATGGACGACGCGATCGCGATGCTGAAGCCGGGTGTGTCGACCGACGAGGTCGCGCGCGCCTTCCCGAAATGCACCGACATCGGTTTCGAGACCGAGATGGCGGCCTTCGGCCTCAACTTCTGCCACGGCCTCGGCCTCGGCCTGCACGAGCGGCCGCTGATTTCGCGGTTGAATTCCTTCAAGGATCCCTACGAGCTGAAAGCCGGCATGGTGTTCGCGGTCGAGACTTTCTGTCCGGCCAGGGACGGCGTGTCGGCGGCGCGGATCGAGGAGGAAGTGGTGCTGACCCCTGACGGCGCGAAAGTCATCACGCTGTTCCCGGCGCAGGAACTGCCGATTGCTAATAAATACTAAATTCTAGTGAGGCGTAAGGGGTGAGGAGTGAGGGGTGTATGCAGTGCGCAAGCCTCATGTCTACGAGATACACGCCTGATGCCTGACGTCTAAAACGCATCAATCCTGACTGGCATGCAAGAATGAAAACTTCGGTAAAACCAAAAAAATCTGCTGAACCCCCGGACGATATCGGGAACGACATCCGGCTCGAACTGTTCCGCATGCAACTGGAGCTCAGGCTCTGCGAAAAACGCGCCTATGACCTGTTCCTGCAGAACCTGATCAAGGGCACCAGCCACCTGTCGCTGGGGCAGGAGGCCATCGCCGCCGCCTTCGGCGTGGCGATGCGTCCGGATGACTATACTTTCTGCACCTATCGCGGCCACGCGCACACGCTGGCGCGCGGCGCGTCGATGTCCGGCGTTCTTGGCGAACTGATGGGGCGCGAATGCGGCCTGCTCGGCGGCAAGGGCGGCTCGATGCATCTGACCGACGTGTCCAAGGGCGCGATGGGCTCCTACGCGATCATCGGCGCCCATCTGCCCGTCGCCGCCGGCGCGGCCTGGAGCGCGCAGTACCGCGGCACCGAACAGGTGTCGGTGTGTTTCTTCGGCGACGGCACGACCAACATCGGCGCTTTCCACGAGGCGCTCAATTTCGCGGTGATCTGGAAACTACCGGTGATCTTCGTCTGCGAAAACAACCTCTACATGGAATACACGCCGATCAGCGCGGTGACCGCGGTCGAGCATCCGGCCGCAGACCGCGCTTCGGCCTACGGTCTGGAGAGAATCGTCGTCGACGGCAACGACGCCGACGCGGTTTACCGCACGGCGACCCGATACATTGACCGCGCGCGCAAGGGCGGCGGACCGGCGCTGATCGAGTGCATGACTTACCGCCACTCGGGCCATTCACGCGCCGACCCGGCGAAGTACCGGCCGGAGGGTGAGCTGGAGAAGTGGCTGGAACGCGACCCGATCAAGATCTACCGCGAACGGCTGCTCGGCCTCGGCATTGTCGATGCCACGCTGAAAGACATCGAGGACGAGGTGATGCAGCAGGTGAACGAAGCGACCGAGGTGGCCAAGGCTTCGGCGCCGCCGTCGCTGGACGGCATTTATGAGCATGTCTGGGCCGACGGAGGTGCGTCATGGCGGAACTGACCTACCGCGACGCGGTGGCTGCAGGCATCGCCCAGGAAATGGCGCGCGACGAGCGCGTGGTCTTCCTCGGCGAGGACGTGGCGCATGCCGGCGGCGTGTTCAAGGCGACGGTCGGCCTGCTGGACCAGTTCGGGCCGAAACGCGTGCGTGATACGCCGATTTCGGAGCAGGCGATCCTCGGTGCGGCGATGGGCGCGGCGATGACCGGGCTGCGGCCGATCGCCGAAATCATGTTTTCCGATTTCCTGGCGGTGTGCTGGGACATCGTCGCCAACGAGATCGCCAAGTCGCGCTACATGACCAACGGCCAGGTGCAGGTGCCGCTGGTGATCCGCACCGCCAACGGCGCGGGTTCGCGTTTCGGCGCCCAGCATTCGCAGTCGGTGGAGAACTGGGCCATGATGATCCCCGGCATCAAGGTCGTCGCGCCCGCATTCCCGGCCGACGTCAAGGGCCTGATCGCCGCCGCGGTGCGCGACGAGGATCCGGTGATCGTGTTCGAGCAGAAGTCGCTGTATCCGATGAAGGGCGAGGTGCCCGACGACGAGCATGTCGACGAGCTGGGCAAGGCGCGGGTGCTGCGCCGGGGCAAGGACTGCACCATCGTCGCGCTCGCCCTGATGGTGCACCGCGCGCTGGCGGCGGCGGAGATCCTCGAGAAGGAACACGGCATCTCCTGCACGGTGGTCGATGTGCGTTCACTGGTGCCGCTGGATACCGTGACCATCCTCGCAGAAGTGGCGGTGACCGGACGGCTGGTGACCGTCGAGGAAAACCCGCGGCTCTGCGGCTGGGGCGCGGAAATCGCCTCGATCATTGCCGACGAGTGTTTCTGGGAACTCGACGGCCCGATCATCCGCATCACCACGCCACACATTCCGCTGCCTTCGGCCGACCGGCTGGAGGACAACACGATTCCTTCGGTCGAGCGCATCGTGCGCGAGATCGTGGAAAAGATCGACTGAGCAGGGGCGGACGATGGACATCATCATGCCGCAGCTGGGTGAAACGGTCGCCGAGGGCACCGTCACCCGGTGGTACAAGAAGGTCGGCGACAGCGTCAAGGCTGACGAGACGCTGTTTGACGTCGAGACCGACAAGGTCAGCACCGAAATTCCGTCGCCGGTTGCCGGTGTGGTCGCCGAGATCGTGGTGGCCGAAGGCGTGGTGGCCAAGGTCGGCGCGCGGCTGGCGGTGATCCGCGAAGCGGGGCCTGCGAAGGCGGCGCCTGCCGCTGCAGTCGCCGCGCCGCAGGCGGTTGCTGCAACACCTGCGGCGGCACGCCCTGCCGTGGTGCCACTGCGCGCCAGTGCTGCCGACCGGCTGTCGCCGGTGGTGCGGCGCCTGGTCGCGGAGCACCAGCTGAATCCCGCCGACATCCAAGGCACCGGCCGCGATGGCCGCATCACCCGAGAGGATGTCACCGGATACATCGCCCGCCGCGGCTCACAGCCGGCTGCCGCGACAACGCCGGCGACGCGCCCGGCTCCGGCGCCTGCCACTGTGCAGGCCGGCCAGACGCTGCCATTCAACAGCGTGCGCAAACGCGTTGCCGAGAACATGGCGAAGTCCTGGCAGACCTCGCCGCATGTGCTGCAGGTGGTCGAGGCCGATTTCCTGAAGGTGGACCAGGCACGCGCCGCCCATGGCGCTGCGTGGAAGGCACGCGAGGGTTTCTCGCTGACCTATCTGCCCTTCATCGTGCGCGCGGTGTCGATCGCGCTGGGCAAATTCCCGAAACTCAATGCCAGCCTGTCGGGTGACGGACTCACGCTGCACCGGCGGATCAACATCGGCATCGCCGTCGATCTCAACTTCGACGGGCTGGTGGTGCCGGTGCTGAAGGATGTGCCGTCGAAGTCGCTGCCGCAGATCGCGAAAGAGATCAATGACCTGGCGTCGCGTGCGCGTGCCGGCAGGCTGCGCCCCGACGAGATGACCGAGGGTACTTACACGATCACCAACAACGGCGCTTTCGGCACGGTGATCACCGCGCCGATCATCAACCAGCCGCAGGTGGCGATCATGTCCGCCGACGGTATTCGCAAGAAACCGGTCGTGGTGGAAAACGAGGGCGGTGATGCCATTGCCATCCGCCCGGTGGGCGTGCTGGCGCAGAGTTTCGATCACCGCGCGGTGGACGGCTCCTACTCGGCGTCTTTCCTCGCGGAAGTGAAGAACGCCCTCGAATCCCGCAATTGGGTGCAGGCGCTGGAATCGTAAGTGAAAAAAAGAAAACGATTTAACAGGATGGACAGGATTTTCAGCATAAAACCAATGGATCGATGTGCTTCGTTTTCCTTCCAGCTAACCAGCCGGTTAGGTCCTGCCTCTCGTCAGGTATTCTGGTTTTTATCCTGTTCATTCTGCATATCCTGTTATTGAGGATTACCAAACCCCATGACACGGCATATCTATTCCGACATGTTTCCCTCACCCTCGATCCCTCTCCCGTCGGGACTAGGGGACACTGGAAGCGGAGCAGAAGGGTGGGGATGAGGGAGAAGTGTCGCGCAGTTACGTAATACTCAATAATTGATTTTGAACTTGATCCTTAAGGAAACGACATGGCAGACATGAAAAAACACAAACTGGGCTGGATTGGCATCGGACGCATGGGTTACGCGATGGCGGAGCGGCTGGCCAAGGCCGGCTGCGACATTACCGTGTGGAACCGCACGAAGTCCAAGGCAGAGCCGCTGGCGAAATCGGGCGCCAAGGTCGCCGACAATCTGACCGAACTAGCGGACTGCGACATCGTGTTCACGATGGTGTCGACCGGCAAGGACGTCAAGGAGGTGCTGTTCGGCCCGAATGGTGTTATGTCGGCCGGCGGCAAGCCGAAGATCATCGTCGACAGCACCTCGATCTCGCTGGAGGAATCGGCGGAGATCCGTGCCAAGCTCGCCGAGAAGGGCATCAAGCTCTTGGCGGCGCCGGTGTCGGGCAATGCCAAGGTGATCAAGGTCGGCAAGCTGACCGTCGTGGCATCGGGCCCGCAGGATGCCTTTGACACGGTGACACCGTATTTGGAAGCGATCGGCCGCGGCGTGTCCTATGTCGGCGATGGCGAGCTGTCACGCATTGCCAAGATCTGCCACAACGTGATGCTCGGTGTGGTGATCCAGAATCTGTGCGAGATCACCGTGCTGGCCGAAAAGGCCGGCATGCAGCGCCATGCCTTTCTCGACTTTCTCAACAAGAGCGTGATGGGTTCGATGTTCACCACCTACAAGACCCCGGCGCTGTCGAACCTCGATTTTCACGTCACCTTCACCCCGGAACTGCTGCGCAAGGACATTGACCTCGGGCTCGCCGCCGGCCGTGCCCACGGGGTGCCGATGCCGACAACCGCCATCACGCGCGATCTGGTACAGACCCTCATCGGGCACGGGTATGATCAGGATTTCTCGCAGCTGCTGCTGTTGCAGGCGAAAGCGTCAGGCATCGAGCTCAAGCCGGAAAACGTCAATATCGGCGACGGGCTCTGATATTCAACCATCCAGGAGGAGGGGAACATGAAGACAGTAGCGAAATGTGCAATCGCCACGCTGGCGGTCTGCGCGACACAAATATTTGCGGCGGATTTTCCGACCAAGCCGGTGCGTTTCATCGTGGCATTCCCGCCGGGCAGCGCCACCGACATCGTCGGCCGGCTCTACACGCAGAAGTGGACGGAGATGTGGGGACAGACCGTGTTGGCGGACAACCGTCCGGGCGCCGGCGGCTCAATTGCCGGTGCCATTGCGGCAAAATCCAATCCTGACGGCTACACGCTGCTGATGCATTCGTCGGGGCATACAGTCAACCCTGCGCTCTACGCCAAGCTGCCGTACGACACTCTAAAGGACTTTGTCGACATCGGCCCGCTGGCGCAGCAGCCGAACGTGATGGTGACCCACCCAAGCACGGCCTTCAAATCGGTGCAGGATTTGATCAATGCCGCCAAGGCGAAGCCCGGCACCATCAACTTCGCATCGGCGGGCGTCGGCAGCGGTACTCACCTGAACCTCGAGAAGCTGAAGCTGATGGCGAAAATCGAGCTGAACCACGTGCCATACAAGGGCTCGGCGGAGGCACTCGGCGACGTGCTCGGCAATCGCGTGGATTTCTACTTCGCACCGATTTCGACGGCGATTCCACATGTGCAGTCGAACCGGATACGGGCGCTTGCAGTAAGCACGATCAAGCGCAGCAGCAACCTGCCGAATGTGCCGACCATCGCCGAATCCGGCGTGCCCGAATTTGAGTTTTCGCTGTGGTTTGGCATCTGGGCGCCGACCGGAGTGCCTCAGCCGATCATCACCAAGATTGCCAACTCGATCAGGGACGCCGGTAACGACCCCGTCCTGAAAGGCAAACTCGCGGCGCTGGGTAACGAGCCGATGGAAATGACGCCGCCGCAGTTCGCCAAGTTTGTGCGCAGCGAGATCGCAACTGGCGCGACGGTGCTGAAGGCTGCTGGCATCAAGCCGCAGTAAATTCTGTTTTGCAGGAAGGCATCGCGGGCTGCGCTTTTCGTGCGCCGCCCGTTTTTTTTGAGGGCCGGATATTGAATAGTTCAGCAACCCGGGTTTCAACGGCACTGGAGCCGCGCCTGCAGGCGATCCTGCAGCAGGAATATCCGCGTTTTTCCGATGCCGAGTATGCGCGCCGTCACGCGGCGCTGGCCGGTGTGATGGACAAACATGGCTGTGACCACCTGCTGGTGATGACCGATCACCGTGCCGGCAATGCGCCACAGTGGGTCACCGGCTGGCCCGGCACGGCGGAAGCCTACGTGGTGTTCAGGCCTGGCGAGCCGATGGTGATGCACATGGAATGGCATAACCATGTGCCGCTGGCACACCGGCTGGCGCGCGGCGTCGATGTGCGCTGGGGGCAGCACCAGGGTATTGCGCTGACAGTGGAGGCGCTCAGACAGCGCGGCGCGAAACGCGTTGGCCTTATCGGGCCGCTGGTGGTTTCCAAATACCGCCAGCTCGAAGCGGCTTTCGATATGGTGGTGCTGGATGCCGAATACACCCAGCTCCGGATGCGCAAGTCGGCGGAGGAAATCGACTGGCTGCGCATCGGCGCCGCGCTGTCCGATGCCGGCATGCGGGCGCTGGTCGCCGGCACGCGCCCCGGCATGGACGAGCGCGAACTGGCAGCACTGGTGGAAAGCGCCTACGTCGGGCTCGGCGGCACGACGATGATCCATTACATCGGCGTCACCGCGATGGATGCACCGCATCTCTTTGTGCCGCCGCAGTTGCCATCGACGCGCAAGGTGCGTGCCGGAGACATCGTGACCTGCGAGTTGTCCGCGTACTGGTGGGATTACCCGGGCCAGGTGCTGCGCACGTTCACGGTCGAGGCCGAGGCCACACCGCGTTACCGCGAACTGCATGCAACCGCGGAGGCGACATTCGACGCGGTGGCCGCGTTACTGAGTCACGGCACCAGGATGGAGGAAATCCTGGAAGCAACTTCAGAGATCGAGCGTTGTGGCTACACCGTCTGCGACGATCTGGTCCACGGTTTCGGTGGCGGTTATTTCCAGCCGATCATCGGCAGCAGGAGCCGTATGGCCGGCCGCGCGCTGCCGCAGATGACACTGGAGGAGAACATGACGGTTGTGGTGCAGCCGAATCCGGTGACCACTGAAGCCGATGAGTCGAAGCGTTCCGGCGTGCAGGTCGGTGAGCTGCTGCGCATCACCCACGAGGGATTTGAGCACCTGCACAGCCTGCCGCGCGGGCTGTTCCGGGCGGGGCAGGATATCTGATTTTTCCGCACTGTTAGAATTGGCGCATGGCAACGCAGAATAAAAAAACTGCAGCCCGCAAGGCGCGCTGCGACATCGTTCTGCTGGTTGATGCTGAGGCCGGTGAGCGCAGGGGCAACGGCCGTTTCGTGCCGGAACGCAGCAGCGTCGAGGCCTATCTCCTTGACGAGTTGCGTGCGCAGCGGCTGAACGTTACCGTCGTTCCCTTCGATGCCGGAGTGGAGCCGGTGATCGCCGAGTTGCGCGCGTTGAAGCCGCGGCTGGTGTTCAACCTCACCGAGTGTGTCGACGGCGACCGCCGCCAGGATGCGGCGATCGCCGGGCTGCTCGATCTGCTGAATATTCCCTACACCGGCACCGGTCTCTCAGGCCTGCGACTCGCCCGCGACAAAGCGCTGTCCAAACATATTGCGGCAGACCTGGGTGTCGGCGTGCCGCGGCATTTCGTGATTGCGCCGAAGGGGCCGATCCGCAATCCGCGCGTGCCGTACCCGCTGATCGTCAAGCCGCAGTTCGGCGACGGTTCCGACGAGGTCCGCGGCAACTCGCTGGTAAAGAACGAGCGCGAACTCGCGCAGCGCGTGCGTGTTTTGCGCAAACGCGTGGCGGCGCCGCTGATCTGCGAGGAATTTATCGAAGGCCGCGACCTTTACGTCGCGCTGCTTGGCAACGAGCCTGAAGTAATGCCGGCGGTGGAGCTGGTTATCGGCCGCCGCGGCCGCGGTGCGCCAACCTTTGCCTCATACAAGTTGAAGAACGACGGTGCCTATCGCAGCCGCTGGCGCGTGCGCTGGCGCGTGGCGAAACTGTCGCGCAATCTGCAGCGCGATGTCGAGACCGCGAGCCGCGCGATTTTTCATGGGCTGAAGCTGCGCGATTACGGTCGCATCGATTACCGGCTTACGCCGGACGGGCGCATTGTATTCATCGAAGCAAATGCCAATCCCGACCTGCATCCGCACGCGATGGGCAATCACCTGTGTTTCGCCGGTGTTGATTACGGCGCGGCCTTGAAGCGCATCATTAGCGCTGCGCAGGCGCGGGCGATTAGTAAAAATATCAAAAAAAACAAGTAGTTATATAATGCGTCATTCCGGACGCGCATCGCGCGATCCGGAATCCAGTTATGCCGACGGTGTTTGCTGGATTCCGGCTTGCGCCGGAATGACGGCAGGTCGTTTAGCTTTGTGCCCGCAGCAACGGCGCAGTCAGTGCCGAGAGGCTGGATTTCTGCCGGCCCAGCGCGTCGAAATTCTCCGGCGCCAGCCACTGCTCGTGCGCGGCGCGGATCGCCGGCCACTCGAGGTCGGTGATCGAGAACCACGCTGTGTCGCGATTGCGGTTCTTGTAGATCACAGCCTGCTGGAAACAACCCTCGTAGGAAAAGCCGAAGCGCTGCGCAGCTGCGCGCGAGGGCAGATTCAGCGCATCACATTTCCATTCATAGCGGCGATAACCGAGATCAAAAGCGTTTTTCATCATCAGGTGCATCGCCTCGGTCATCGCGGGTTTGCGCGCCACCAGCGGTGTCAGCTTGATGCCGCCGACTTCGATGCAGCCGTTGGCGGGGTCGATGCGCATGTACGAAGCGACGCCGCCAGCGCGGCCGGAGGTGAGGTCAATGATCGCGTAGAAGCGCGGATCGTCGCGCCCGGCCTGGGCTTCGACCCAGGCGCGGTAATCGGTCAGCGTCGCGAAGGGGCCGTAAGCCATGTAGGTCCAGCCGCGGCCGTCAGTTTCTAGCTTGTTGGCGTCGTGCAGCTGCACGGCATGGCGTTCGGGATGCAGCGGCTCTAGCCGGCAGTAACGGCCTTCGAGCACCGTGCGCGGTGGCAGCGGCGGGGGCGTCCAGCCCTCAACCGGAAATCCGACGGGCTGCCCGTATTCGTTGAGCTGGTCGCTCATGCGGGTTGTCCGGCGCCGCGGGTTTCCTGCCAGCGCTTGAGCCAGCCGGCGTTGCCGCCGAGCTCGACGATTTCCATCAGTGCATCGGGAATCGGCGGGTACTCGCGGCGGATGTCCTTCGTGTGGTTGATGAAGTAGCCATCGCGGAAATTGACTTCCAGTTCGTCGCCGGTTTCGCACATTTCGAGCACGTTGACGCAGTCGGTCATCACCCGTAGCCCGCAGCCGATTGCCGCGCGGTAGGCGAGGAAGGGCATCGATTCGCAGACCAGCCCCAGCCCCAGCGCCTGCATCGCGATGTATCCATTCATTTTCGGACCCATGCCGAAGTTTTTGCCGGTGACGATGATGTCGTCCGGCTTGCAGCGGGTGTGGAAGCCCGGATCGGTTTCCTCGAACAGATGCGGGATGATGTCCTTGGGGTCGAAATGCCGCCCGACGATGATGCGGTTCGGCACCACACCGCCCGCATGCCAGACATCATGGCCGAGCTTGTAGCAGCGGCCCTTGAGGACCCATTGGAAGTCAGATGACATTATTGTTTCCCACAGACAGTAATAACCAGGTCGTCATTCCGGCCAAGCGCAGCGCGTGCCGGAATCCAGGAAGGCAGTAGCAAACCCAATGGATTCCGGCGTTTGCCGGAATGACGAAATGGGATGCATTGTTGTTCATATCAGGCTTTTGTAAAGGTCGGTCCACGCCGGATTTTCCTTCTCGATAAGTTCCAGTTTCCATTGCCGTTTCCAGCCCTTGATCGTTTTCTCGCGCGATATCGCGGATTCCATGTTCTCGTGAATTTCGTACCAGACGAGCGTATGCACGCCGTACTTTTTGGTGAAACCTTCAACGACGTTGCTTTTGTGTTCCCAGATTCTCTTGATGATGTCCGATGTCACGCCGACATAGAGCGTGCCGTTCTTGCAGCTGGCCAGCAGGTATACGCATGGTTGCTTCACTGCCTGGATTCCGGCGTCCGCCGGAATGACGGGTTTAAATCGATCATGTTGCTTATTTCGTAGCCGTCATTCCGGACGCGCAAAGCGCGATCCGGAATCCACAAAAACATGGCGCATCTCGCGGATTCCGGCTTGCGCCGGAACGACGGATGGTGATCACAGTTTTCGCGCATCGGCAATTTTTCCCGCCACTGCGGAAGCCGCTACCGTAGCGGGGCTGCCGAGATACAACCGGGCATCCTTCGCGCCGAAACGGCCGGCGTTGTTGTTGGTCGCGGTGGAGATCGACACTTCACCCGAATGCACCGGGCCGATCACCGCGTCGTTGCAAGGGCCGCAGCCCGGCGGCAGCATCACCGCGCCGGCCTCGATGAAAATGCCGAGCAGGCCTTCCGCCGCCAGTCGGCGGTTGGTCGCTTCGGAACCCGGTGCGATGAACAGCCGCACGTTGGGCGCGAGGCGGCGGCCCTTCAGGAGGTTCGCCGCGATGACCAGGTCCTCCCACATGCCGGAGCCACAGGAGCCAATGAAGGCATGGTCGATGGCTGTGCCCTCGACCCGGGAGACGTCCACTGCGTTCTCGACGCTGCCTGGCAGCGAAACCTGGGGCTCCAGCCGCGAGATGTCGAGCACGAGGTCGGCGTCGTACTGCGCGTCGGGGTCGGAGTACACCGGCGTGAAAGGCCGCTGCGCCTTCGAGCGCGCGTGTTCGAGGATCGCCGCCGACGGCGGCACGAACACGCCGTAGGCGCGGATCTCGGTCGGGGTCGAGCACAGTGCCGCGCGCGAGGCGAGGTCGAACTGTTCGAGGTCGCCAGCGTATTCAAGCACTCGGTAATCGAGGTCAGCGGTGAGTCCGCCCTGCTTCAGTTGCGCCGCGAAATGGAAGCCGACGTCGCGTGCGTGCACGCCAGGCGGCAGCCGGCCCTTCAGCGTCAGGCGTACGGACTTCGGCACCATCACCCAGTTGGTGCCGGTGGCGAGCACGCGGCTGATTTCGCTGCCGATGCGGAAGCCGAAGGCACCGATCGCGCCGGCATTGGTGGCATGGCGGTCGTTGTCGAAATAGAACATGCCCGGCAGCAGCAGGCCGGACTCCATCGGGAAAATGTGGCCATGGCCGCCGCGGCCGACGTCGTAGAAATTTTTCACGCCCCAGGCTTTCGCTGCCTGGCGGTTGAAGGCGCCGCGTTCGGCCGCGCGCGCACTGCCGTAGATCACGTCGTGATCAGTGACCATCAGCACCTTGTCCGGCGCCGCCAGCCGGGTGATTCCCAGGCCATCGAGCTCGCGCTTGGCGCCCATGACGACGCCGTCGTGGATCATGATGAAGTCGGGATCGGGGGAGACGACGTCTCCGGGTTTGATGCTGCTGCGGCCGCTTTTCAGCGCGAGCACTTTTTCGACTGCGGTCTGGGGCATGGCAGGGATCGTGTGTGGTGTCCGTGAAGAGGTCCCGAGGCTAAGTATCCCGGGCAGGGCTGTCAAGGCAATGGACAGCCGGATGAGGCCGGCGCACACTGATCCGGCAATGAACCCCGCGACCCGTGCCCGCAAGCTGCTGCGCACCTGCCTTTGGCTGGTGCTGGCCACGGCCTTGCCTGCGGTGGCGCAGCAGAGTGAACTCGCGCAATTCGAGAATCTTGCCACCAGCCCCTATGTCCACTGCGCGTTCTACCGCCAGTACAACATCGATCCACGCACCGGCGACCGGCTGCTGGTCGAGGGTGCATCCGATTCCCTGACTCACTACCAGCGTCAGGGCAACCGCCTGCGCTCGATCGACACCCGGCGCGCCGGTGCGCGTGACGCGCAGCTGTTGCGCGGCAAGAACTACCTGCATTTCATTGAGCGCAGCGGAGGACTTTACGTGGTGACGACAATCTATGCCTGCCTCATGCGCGACGCACGGAGCGACATCTGCATCAACTACGGCGCGGTGAACGCGCGGCACTTCGATTCACGCGTTCTGCGCGATCCGGATGCGGTGTTCGAGGAACTGCAGGCCCATGCCGATCCGGGGTTCTGCGACCACAGCTTTATTCACTTGAGGGAAGCGGCTGCCGCACCCCCCGGGCATTAACGCAACCTTTGCTGCAAATGGCTGTCATACGATTTGAATGATTCACTTTTATCCTGATGGATGCTGTCACGTTCAGCATTCCTTGAATATTTGTTGATGAATAATTAACAGAAGGAGGGTTGTTATGGCCAAAATGAAGGCGGCTGTGTTTGTCGAGCCTGGTCGCATCGTGCTCGATGAGAAACCGATACCCGACGTAGGTCCGCTCGATGCGCTGGTCCGCGTGACCACGACGACGATCTGCGGCACTGATGTGCATATCCTGAAGGGTGAGTATCCGGTGGCCCGGGGGTTGACGGTCGGACACGAACCGGTTGGCGTGATCGAGAAACTTGGGTCGGCGGTGCGTGGCTACCATGAAGGCCAGCGCGTGATCGCGGGTGCGATCACGCCCAGCGGCTGGAGCAATGCCTGTCAGTGTGGCTACGGTTCACAGGACGGGGCCGGTGTCGCGCATGGCTGGAAGCCTCTGGGAGGCTGGCGCTTTGGCAACACCATTGATGGCTGCCAGGCCGAGTTTGTGCTGGTTCCTGACGCGATGACCAATCTGGCGGTGGTGCCCGAAGGACTGAGCGACGAACAGGTGCTGATGTGCCCCGACATCATGTCCACTGGCTTCGGCGGTGCCGAGAATGGCGGCATCCGCATCGGCGACACGGTCGCCGTGTTCGCCCAGGGGCCGATTGGTCTGTGCGCGACCGCAGGCGCCAAGCTGAGCGGCGCGACCACCGTGATCGGTGTCGACCGCATTGCCGGCCGTCTCGAGATCGCGCGACGCATGGGGGCGGACATCGTGATCGACTCGAGCCGCGAGGATCCGGTGCAGGAAATACTGCGCCTGACCGGAGGCCGCGGTGTCGATGTCGCGATTGAGGCCTTGGGCTTACAGGATACTTTTGAGGCCTGCCTGCGCGTGCTGCGACCTGGCGGTACGTTGTCAAGCCTGGGCGTGTATTCCAGTGATCTGAAGATTCCGCTGGGTGCGTTTGCCGCCGGGTTGGGCGATCACAAAATCATCACCACCCTATGTCCGGGTGGCAAGGAGCGCATGCGCCGGTTGATGGCGGTAATCCAGGCCGGGCGTCTGGATCTGGGGCCGATGGTGACGCATCGCTTCAAGCTTGACGACATCGAGCAGGCCTACGAACTGTTCGGACACCAGCGTGATGGTGTATTGAAGGTTGCCATCACGCCATAGTGGCGATGTTGTAAGTCGACTCACTCCCTCAGCAAGTCCGGGTTTCGTGCGGGACCGGATCCGCGGGGCGAACGGGAGTCAGGCGATGATCTTTTGGGCTGGCGTTCCGCGATCGCTCAGGCCGCCAGCCGTCCCGCCCGGCAATCCTCGATTTTCCTGCGCAGGTAATCCGCTGCCCGGTCGATTTCCTCGGCGGTGTTGAAGCGGCCGACGGTGATGCGGATCGAGTTGCCGGCGATGCCGGCATCCGAGCCAAGTGCCTGCAGCACGTGCGAGACGCCGCCGGTGGAGCAGGCCGAGGTCGAGGACACGGCGATGTCGGTCAGCGTGGTGACCAGTGAATCGCAGTTGGGGATGTCGAGGCTGATGTTCAGATTGTTGGCGATGCGCCGCTCGAGGTCACCGTTGAGCATCACGCCGGGCAGGTCTTTCAGTTTCGACCAGAAGCGGTCGCGCAGCGCGCGCAACTGCGGCACTTCAGTCGCCATAAGTTCACCGGCGATGCGGAAGGCCGTGCCCATGCCGACGATCTGGTGGGTGGCGAGCGTGCCCGAACGCAGACCGCGCTCGTGGCCGCCGCCATGCATCTGGCATTCGAGGCGCACCTGCGGCGAGCGCCGCACATAGAGCGCGCCGATGCCCTTGGGACCGTAGGTCTTGTGCGCGGTCAGCGACATGATGTCCACCGGCCACTGCGCAAGGTCGATCGCGACCTTGCCGGTGGCCTGGGCGGCGTCGACATGGAACAGCGTGCCGTTGGCGCGGCATAGCGCGCCGAGTGCTGCGATGTCCTGGATCACGCCGATCTCGTTGTTGACCAGCATCACTGAGGCCAGCACGGTGTCCGGTCGCAGCGCGGCGCGGAAGGTTTCGGTGTCGAGCAGGCCATTTTTCATTGGCGCGAGATAGGTCACCTCGAACCCCTGCTTCTCCAGCCACTGCATGGTGTCGAGTACGGCCTTGTGTTCGGTCTGCACCGTGATGAGGTGGCGGCCGCGTTTCTGACCGGCCAGCGCCGCGCCTTTGACCGCGAGGTTGTTGGACTCGGTGGCACCGGAGGTCCAGACGATGTCGCGCAATTCGGCGCCGACCAGTTTTGCCACCTCGGCGCGTGCCTGCTCGACGGCGCGACCGGCGCTGCGCCCGAAGGTGTGGGTGCCGCTCGCCGGGTTGCCGAATTCGCTGCGCAGGAAGGGCAGCATCGCGTCGAGCACGGCGGGGTCCAGCGGTGTGGTGGCCGAATTGTCGAGGTAGATCGGGGTGTGCATCGGCGCCTCAGTGCTTCTGTTCGGGCTGATTCTGCTGTTCCTGCTGCTCTTTCATCAGTGCGGCGATCACGCGCTGGCGCTTGACCTCAACTTCCTTCGCGAAGCCGGGATGGCGCTGCTCGACGAGGCCGGTGGCCATGCCGAGTTTCAGGAATGCCGCGGCGAACACTGCGGAGAGGTCATCGAGGTCGGGGCTGACCGTGGCCAGGCGCATGGCCTCGGCGGTTTCGTCGTAGAGCTGCTGCATTGCGGCCTGAAGCTCGTCGTCAAACAGTTTGGGTTTGTCCATGATGGATATGCGGGAAATAGTGCGGAAAACAGAAGCGGAATGTTGCGCTGATTGTACGCGATTCTGTACGCGATTCGCCCATCCGGCGATTAGAATGCCCCGATGAATACTGTTGCACGCACGTTTGCCCTGGGACTCGCCGGCGCCGCAGTGGCCGGCGACATCGCGATCCGCGTGGCCTTTGCGCAAAATTACCCCAGTCGCACGGTCCGTTTGGTCGTGCCCGTCAGCGCCGGTGGCGCCACCGACGTTTTTGCGCGTTCACTGGCCCAGGGTTTCGTCGAAGCCTGGAGCCAGCAGGTCATCGTTGACAACCGGCCGGGCGCCGGCGGCATGATCGGCAGCGAACTGGTGGCGCGAGCCGTTCCCGACGGCTACACGCTGCTGATGGCCTATACCGCGCATGTCACCAATCCCTCGCTGTGGACGCGGCTGCCCTACGACACGCTGAATGATTTCGCGCCGGTGGCGATGGTAGCCACCGTGCCCAATGTGTTGATCGTGCATCCGTCGCTGCCGGTGCGCTCGGTCAGGGAACTGGTGGCTTTTGCAAAACGGCGGCCGCATGAACTCGATTACGCGTCATCCGGCATCGGCACGGCGGCGCACCTCGCCGCGGTACTGTTTATGCAGCGTTCAGGTCTGTTCCTGACCCATATACCGTACAAGGGCGGCATGCCTGCGCTGTACGAACTCGCGGGCGGGCAGGTGTCGATCATGTTTGGCAGTATCGCCACTGCCCAGATGCACATCCGCAGCGGCCGCGTGCGCGCGCTGGCAGTGACCGGCGCACGACGCGCGACCGTCGCCCCGCAGTTGCCGACCATGCAGGAGTCGGGCATCTCGGGTTACGAGGCGTTGTCGTGGTTTGCTCTGTTCGCACCCGTACAGACGCCTGGCACCGTGATCAATAGGGTCAATTCGGAAGTCGTCGCGATGCTGGCGCGCGCTGACATCCGCAGGCGCTTGATCGGCCAGGGTGCCGAAGTGTCGCCCTCGACACCCGGGGAACTCGGCGACCGCGTGCGAGCGGAGATCGTCAAGTGGGCGGATGTGATCCGCGCCGCCGGCATTGAGCCGATGAGGAATTGATGCACATCCTGTGGCGGGCGATGCAGGGAATGCCGTACTATTGCCGCCGCAGAATGGATGATGCGAAATAGGAAGACGTCTCATTTATACTGCTTTTCCCGGTCCGCGGCTGTTGCTCCGCCTGGATGACGGAGATCGTTTGAATACTTAACGGCTGCTGAATGGATTGGATTCAGATCATTGCACTCGCCGCGGTGCAGGGCGTCACCGAGTTTCTGCCCATTTCCAGTGCGGCGCATCTCATCCTGCTGCCCCGGCTGGAAGGCTGGGCCGATCAGGGGCTGGCTTTCGATGTGGCTGTACATGTCGGTAGCCTGGCGGCGGTAATTGTCTATTTCCGGCGTGACCTTGCGTTGCTGGTGCGTGACTTCGGCCGTTCGCTGGCCACGCGGCAGCTGACCGGACAGAGTGGTCTGGCCTGGGCGGTACTGTGGGCGACGGTTCCGGTAGGCATCGCCGGGCTGTTGCTGAAGGATATGGTGGAGACAACCTTTCGCGCGCCACTGGTGATTGCAGGCGCGACCATCGGTTTTGCGCTGCTGTTGTGGTGGGCCGACGCAAGGCGGCGCGGCACGCGCGACGAGCACTCCATCGGCTGGCGGGACGTGCTGGTGATTGGCGTCGCGCAGGCGCTGGCCCTGGTTCCCGGCGCCTCGCGCTCCGGCATCACCATGACCGCGGCGATGATGATGGGGCTGTCGCGCACGGCTGCCGCTCGGTTTTCCTTCCTGCTGTCGATTCCGGTGATCGTGCTGGCGGGTGGTCTTCAGGTGGTCGAACTGGCTACAGCGCACGAGGCGGTGGATTGGATGGCATTGTCTTTCGGGGCAGTCGCATCCGCAGCAGCCGCATACGCATGCATCCACTTTTTTCTTGGCCTCATCGAGCGCATAGGGATGCTGCCCTTCGTGATCTACAGACTGCTGCTCGGGGCAATCCTGTTAGTCATTTACGGCTTCTGAGTGAATTACGCAGTGGCTACTTGCGGTTGATCGCAAACTTGCCCGGCCCGATCAGTGCCACCGCCAGCGCGGTGAACAGGAAGAAACCCTGCAGTTCCAGCGCCCAGCCGCCGGATTTGCCCAGCGAAAAAAGATCGTTTGGATGCGCGAGCGCGATGGCCACCACCATGTTGAAGGCCATGATTACGCCGCCGACTCGCGCGTAGTAGCCGAAAATCACCAGCAGCGGCGCGAACACTTCGCCGACGAAGACGCCGTAGGCGAAGAACCAGGGCAGGCCGTGGTTTTCCAGCATGTTCTCGATGCCGCTGACGCCGTAGCGCATCTTGGCGATGCCGTGCAGCAACATGAAAATGCCCAGCGTCAGGCGCAGTGCCAGTTTGCCGAGGTCATCGTTCATGGTGTTCTTCCTTTTGCAGATTCATGTTGCGGGGTGGCTGACGCTTTCAATCGAGCGTTTCACCGCCATCGGATCGGCGACGTTTCTGAACAATACGTCGCTGGTGCCGCGGCCGGTGACCTTGACATTGCCGTAGCCGAGGATGCGGCCGAAGATGCCCTGGTCGATTTCGACGGTCTCGATCGAGCCGAGTTTCATTTCCTCGGACTTGCGGCTGATGATGCCGGTCTTGAAGACGACACGCTTGTTGGTGACGCCCTGCTCGGTGTGGCGCAGGCGCAGGTATTCATAAATCGCGAACGGAAAGGTGATCAGAAGGAGCAGCCACAACACCATCGGGATCTGCGTGATCCAGTGCAGTTTGAACAGCGCCGAGATTTCTTCGCCGGCGGAGAGGGATTCGTCGATGTAGGCCATGAGTTATCGCGTATCCGGACTCCAAAAACTGCGTCTATGCCAGTGCCGTCACTCCGGCGCAAGCCGGAGTCCAGTGCCGTTGCGGGGCTGTTCCTGGATTCCGGCTTGCGCCGGAATGACGATTCAAGTGCAAAGCGGATGAAACTCTGAATCAATGATCCCAGCCGGTGGTCTTCGCGCCTTCGGTGGCGAGCAGCACGTAGGCCATGATGCAGGGCTCCTTGCCGCGGTTTTCCCAGTTGTGCATGGTCTGGCGCTGGATGATCACGGTGCCCGGCGTCAGATGCACTACCTCGCCGCCGTCGAGCTGCATCCACAGTTCTCCGGAGAGGCAGATCGCGTAGTCGACGGAATCGGTGACGTGCCAGCGCTTGGCGACGCCCGGATCGTATTTGGCCAGTCGGAACACGCTGCCGTTGGCGAGGCTGGTGCCGAGTTCCCAAGTGTTGGGGTCTTCACTGGTCATCTCCGCCGGCAGTTTTTTGGTCGCCCACATGGGGATGTTGTGGAAACCCGGGCGCATCGGGATCGGATCGACGATGCTGTCCGATTTGACGTAGGCCTTGCCTTCCTTGTTGGTGTCGGTGACGACTCTGCGGAATTTCATGATTGCTGCGCTCTCCAGTAAAACGGCTGTGCTGCCGCATCAAAAAAGCCGGACTCCCGGCGAAAACGATAACCACCTGATTTTATTTGAAAACCAAATAGGGGGGGCGGGCCAGCGATGCGGCCCGCCCCCCATTTGTTGCGCAATCAGCCCGATGTCTTGATGTTGGCGGCCTTGACCACCTTTTTCCATTTTTCGACATCGCGTGCGATCGCTTTCTGGAACTGCTCGGGTGGTCCTCCGGCCGGCTCGACGCCGTCGCCGGCGAGCCGTTTCTGCATATCTGCCGTCTGCAGGATGCGCACGACGCCCTCGTTCCAACGGGCAATGATCGGCTTCGGCAGGCCTTTGGGTCCCCACAGCCCATACCACAGCACGGCTTCGTAATCCTTCACGAACTCGCCGATCGCGGGCACGTCGGGCAGCGGTCCGGCGCGTTTCGCCGTGGTCACGCCTATGCCGCGCAACTTGCCCGTCCTGGCGTGCGGAATCGTCGCCGGCATCGAGCCGAAGATCAGCTGCACCTGACCACCGAGCAGGTCGGACAGCGCGGGGCCAGTGCCTTTGTACGGGATGTGGGTCATTTTGGTGCCGGCCATCAGGTCGAACAATTCGGACGTCAGGTGGGTAATGCCGCCGGTGCCGGTGGACGCATAGTTGAGCTTGCCCGGATTGGCCTTGGCGTGAGCAATCAGTTCCGGTACCGTCTTTGCCGGCACGGAGGGGTGCAGCGCCAGCACGAAACCGCTCTCGCCGATCATGACGATGGTCTGGATGTCCTTCACCGGATCGTAGGGCAGCTTGTGGAGTGCCGCGTTGGTGCCGTAGCTGCCGGAGACCATGATGATGGTGTAGCCGTCGGGGTTGGCACGCACCGCGGTTTCGGCGCCGATTGTGCCGCCGCCGCCCGCGCGGTTGTCGACGATGACCTGCTGGCCGAGAGTGGCGGACATGTTCGCGGCGATCAGCCGCGCCATGATGTCGGTGCCACCGCCGGGTGCGAACGGCACCAGCATGCGGATGGACTTGTTCGGATAAGGGGCGGCCGCCGTTGCCTGTAAGGGCAGGGCTCCCGCGGCCGTCGCGACGAGCAGAACGACGAGTTTATTTTTCATGCGATGCTCCTCCATTGGGTAGTGTTCACATGCGTTTGTTTCCGGTGTGTTCCCGGCTTTAAGTTTACTCAGTCCGCAGAAATGCCGGCTTCGCGGATGACCTTTGTCCACTTGGTCATTTCCGAGCGCAGATACTGGTTGGATTCGTCGAGCCCGCCGCCGATGAGGTCGATGCCGGCGGCGGCAAAGCGTTTCGCGGTCTCGGCTTCGCGCAGCGCTGTGTTGCTGTCGGTGTTGATTTTCTGCAGCGTCGCACGTGGCGTCTTCGACGGTGCAAACACGCCATACCAGACGTCGAAGGCATAACCCGGCAGGCCGTTTTCGGCCACCGTCGGCAGTTCCGGCGCGGCGGGGCTGCGCTTGGCGCCGGTGACAGCCAGCGCGCGCAACCGCCCCGATTTTGCATGCGGCAGGATGGTGCCGACGCCGGCGATGGCCATCTGTACCTCGCCGGTGAGCAGCGCCGTGGTGCCGGGACCGGTGCCCTTGTACGGGATATGCACCATGTTCACGCCCGCAGTGACGCGGAACAGTTCTGAACCGAGGTGTGAGGCGCCGCTGACGCCACCGGAGGCAAAACGGATGTCGCCCGGTTTCGATTTCGCGAGCTGCACCAGTTCGGTTACCGATTTCGCGGGCATCGACGGATGCACCGCGAGCACGAAGGGCTGGGTGCCGACGATGGTCACCGCGGTGATGTCGCGCTGCACGTCGAAGGGCAATTTTTTGTACAGCGCCGGTGCATAGGAAATGCCCACGCTCTGCAGCAGCAGTGTGTAGCCGTCGGGCGCCGCCTTGGCGGTGATGTCGGTGGCGATCACGCCGCCGCCGCCCGGACGATTGTCGACGATCGCCTGCTGGCCCCAGACCCCTGTGAGTCCCTGCGCAAGCAGCCGTGCGATGATGTCGGTGCCGCCGCCGGCAGCGGAGGCCGCAACCATGCGTACGGGGCGCTCCGGGAAACCCGCGGCCATTGCGCTGCCCGCCGTGCAGCCGGCAGCAAGGGTGATGGCGATTATTTTTTTATGCATATTGTCCTCCTCCGTTGAATCGCCACATTCTGCCGCATCTCAGGCGGCTTTTGTGACCATCTGCTGCTTGAGGAGTGCGTAATTGTCCGCGGACATCGTGATTTCACCGCGGTTGATGCGGCGGTCGAGCGCGGTCACCGCGTCGTTGGCCGGCGTCGCGATACCCAGCTCGCGGCCCTTTCGCGCCACCAGCCCGCTGATGAACTCGATTTCGCTGGTGCGGCCCTTGAGGTGGTCGTGGATTGGCGCGGTGCGTCCGCCGCCGACATGCGACATCAACGTCTTCATCGTGGTGATCAGATTCTCGTCACTGGATCCTGCGAATTCGTCGGCGCGCAGCCCGAATACCGGCTCCATGCGGTAACCGAGGGCCGCGCCCACGGCCAGAGATTCACGGCCGAGCTGCACCGAAATGTCGAACATGCCGGGCAGGGCGCAGGCCTCGAAGTTGCGCAGCCCGAGCAGGCTGAACGGTCCCATGGTCATGGTGTTGGCAATCAGCTTGGTCCACTTCGCGCCGTAGATGTTGTTGGTGACGTCACAGCGGCCGACCTTGCCCATGATCGCGGCGACTTCCTTGACCCGCGGCGTATGGCTGCCGTCGAGCTCACCGACAGTGAACCAGGTCAGCTTGCGGTTGGTGTTGCGCTGGATCTGGCCCGGCGTGAAGAGTTCCGCCTGCAGTTCGACAACGCAGCCGATAACCCGCTTGCGCCCGACAATGGAGGCGATGGCATCGTCATTCATGCCGTTCTGGGCGCCGACGACGATGCTGTCGGCTTTCAGGTAAGGCTTGATGAATTCGGCGAGCCAGCGCGTGTCGTTCGATTTCGCGGCGAGGAACACGATGTCGAATTCGGTCTGCGCCGAGGACAGGTCGCAGAGGTTCAAGGCCTTCACCGGCACCTGGAACTGCGAATCCTTGAACTGTACCTGCAGGCCGTTGTTCTTCATCGCCTTGACATGTGCCGGCCACTGATCGATCAGCGTGACGTCGAAGCCGGAATGGGTGAGGTCAGCGCCGATGCTGCTGCCGATGGCGCCGGTGCCGAGGACTGCGATTTTTTTATTTTTCATGATTTGGCCGGTTTAGTCATTGAACGGATGAGATACGTTTTTCCGTCGTCATTCCGGCCGCCCCCCAAGGGAACTTCCTTCGGGGCGCGCTGAGCGCGAGCCGGAATCCAGAAGGCAATGTAAGAACCCTGGATTCCGGCGTACGCCGGAATGACGGTTATTATTGAAAATTACATATGTGAGTGACACGAGGACTGTGCCCCCGTCATTCCTGCGCGCCCCGAAGGAAGTCCCCCTGGGGGGCAAGCAGGAATCCAGGTGTTTTGTATTGAAGCGGAACTGGATTCCGGCTCGCGCTACGCGCGTCCGGAATGACGATATCCTTGTCACTGAATTATGTAACTATCAATAAATTGCGGTTATTGTTTTCGCGCCGCCAGTGCCAGCAACTCTTGTACCGAATGGTTTTCGATGTCGAGCGCGATTTTGGCAATGGCATCGACCGGGGCGGCGGGCAGGATGCCGCGAATCTTTTCGGTGACGCCCGCAGCGTTGACCGGATTGTCGATGGAGCCGGTGGGGTTGAGGATGTCCTCGCGCACCCACTGTCCGTCCTGTTCCGCGGCGACCCAGCCGGCAAAGTGCTTCGGATACAGCTTGTCGAGTTCGGGATCGTGCTCGCACTCGAGCTGCGCCGCCAGTTTGACCAGCTTCGGATCAGCCATGCGCTCGGCGGTGAATTGCGGCGGCAGCACCTGGCCGTCGACCAGCGCCGCGGCTATCACGTAGCGCAGGCTCATCTGCGCGTTGAGCGCGCTGCCCGGCGCATAGGCGAATCCGCACTGCACGTCGACCACGTTGGACAGCCCGACCTTGACGCGACGCTTCGCGTCCCAAGGGGCGCCGATCTTTTTGCGCACCGCCAGCGCGGCGTCGATGTAGGCATGGGTGCTGCCGCAGCAGGAGTAGGGTTTGATCGAGTTGTTGTCGGTGTGCCAGACGCGGCCGATGTCGCGGGTGAGCAGCGTCGCGTCACTGTCGTCGGAATGTGCCCTCAGCACGCCGCCGTCCTCGTATTCGTAGATCTGCGTCGGCCCGGTGTAGCCCATTGCCGCGAGTTCGGCGGCGAGAACGCCGGAATGCACCGCCTTGCCGGCGTGGAAACGTTTGCTCATCGTGCCATCGGCGTTGAAGGCCCAGGTGCCGGCGCCCTGGGTGCCGGCGAGGCCCAGTGCCCACGCTGTCCGCTCGGCGTCGAGTTTCAGCAGCGAGGCGCAGGTCGCCGCCGCCGCGAATGGACCGTAGATGCCGGTGATGTGCCAGCCGCGCAGGCGCGTTGCCGAAGGGTTCGAGGCGAGGCTGGATCGGATCATGGTTTCGTAACCGGCCGCAATTGCGGTGACCACGGCCTTGCCGTCAGAGCCCAGTTTTTCCGCCATCGCCAGCGCCGTCGGCACCGTGATCGCGCCGGCGTGCAGCTTGGCGTTGTGGTAATCGTCGAGTTCGAAGGCGTGCGCCGCCGAGCCGTTGACCATCGCCGCATCGGCGACGCGCAGCGACGGACCCTTGTCGCCCCAGACCGTGGCCTCGCCCTTGCCGGAACTGCCGGCACGCGCCCAGGCGAGCAGCATCTGTGCCCACGGCGTGCCGTAGCCGTAAATGCCGCAGCCCAGCGTATCGAGGATGGCGATGCGTACCACCTCACGGGTGCGCGCGGGGATGTCTTCGTATTTCAGGCCGCTGATCCAGGTGGCGAGTTCGCGGGTTGGTGCGCCGATGGCGCGGCGGTCATCATTCATGGCGGGTTCTCCTCTATGGGCTTTGCAACGTAGGTCAGCCTAACGCGATCACGGCGCTCCGGCATCTGCAAGTCCACATCAAGGAACGCGCGCAGCCGCTTTCCCGGGGTCGGCATTCTTGACACCTTTTCCGCGACCGTTCCATACTCGAATCGCCTACGCGGCAATATGTGTGCGGCAAACCTCAGTCCGGATCATTCAACAGGAGTCCAATAAATGGATTACGACGTCATCGTCGTCGGCGGCGGCAACGCGGCCTGCGCTGCAGCGGTTTCGGCCCGCGAAAACGGCGCGAAAAAAGTGCTGCTGCTGGAAAAGGCGCCGAAAGCCCAGCGTGCTGGCAACACCCATTTCAGCGGCGCGATTTTCCGCTTCGTGTTCAACCATGTCGACGAACTCGACCGCTTCGTGCCTGATGCGGAAGACGAATACCCGGGTTTCCGCGCCGGCGTGCCGGTGTATCCGCATGAGGCCTTCACCGAGGACCTGATGCGCGTCACCGAGGGCAAGTCCGATCCGGAATTGTCGAAGCTGCTGATCGACGAGTCCTACGACACCACCTGCTGGCTGCAGGATGTCGGCAAACACCATTTCGAACTGGCGAAGTCGGTGATGGGCATCAAGGTCGGCGACAAGATCAAGTGGCCCAAGGGCGCGATCGTGCGCACCGTGCACGAAGGTGTCGGCCTGGCGCAGCAATGGTTCAAGACCTGTGAAGCGATGGGCGTCGAGATCCGCTACGAGGCGCATGTGCTGGACCTCGCGATGAACGGACAGGGCGCGGTAAAGGGTGTGGTGGTGCGCGGTGAAAAAGGCCTGCAGACGCTGAAGGCCGGCGCGGTGATCCTTGCCTGCGGCGGTTTCGAAACCAATCCCGCCTGGCGCACGCATTATCTCGGCCAGGAATGGGGCCACGCCAAGGTGCGCGGCTCCAACTTCAACTACGGCGACGGCCTGCGCATGGCAATCGAAGCCGGCGCGATGCCCTGGGGCCACTGGGGCGGCTGTCATGCGACGCCAATCGTTGCCGATGCGCCGGACTACGGCCGCAAGGACCTGACGGACAAGACCAACCGACTGTCCTATCCCTACGGTGTAATGATCAACGTTGAAGGCAAACGTTGGATCGACGAAGCGGTGGATTTCCAGGCCTTTACCTATGCCAAGTACGGCGGCCTGATCCTGAAACAGCCGAAGAGCCTCGTCTACCAGATCTTTGATGCCAAGACGATGCACCTGCTGGAGCCGCGCTACTCGACCAGCGAACCCTTCAAGGCCGACACCCTGGAGGGCCTGGTAAAGCAGCTGAAAGTCGACCACGCTGAAGCGATGAAAACGCTGAAGGCCTACAACGAGGCCTGCGGCCGCGGCGGCCCCTTCAATGCCGCGGCGCTCGACGGCCTGCACACCGAAGGCATTGATCCGCCCAAATCAAACTGGGCGCAGAAGCTCGACACCCCGCCCTATGTATCCTGGCCGGTTACCGGCGGCATCACCTTCACCTTCGGCGGCCTGAAAATCGACAAGGAAGCGCGCGTGATCTCCACCGGCTGGAAGCCGATCCCCGGCCTCTACACTGCCGGCGAAATGGTCGGCGGTCTCTTCCATTACAACTACCCGCTGGGTACCGGGCTGATGTCGGGTGCGGTGTTCGGGCGCATCGCCGGCAAGAGCGCGGCGAAGGAGGCGATGGGCAGCAAGGCCAAAGGTAAATCCGTGAAGAAGACGGTGGCCAAAAAGCCGCCGGCGAGGACGCAATCAGTGAAGAAAAAAGTGATGAGGCAAAAAGCGGTGAAGCAAAAGGCGGTGAAGAAAAAGTAAGGACAAGTCAGCAAAGAAAAACCGGGCGCCCCCCGGTTTTTTTACGCACACTGTTTGTCACCCCTGCGCGCGCGGGGGCATTTTGCCAAAGGCATATCTGCCTGGTGACGACGCAATGCCAAGCGCCGGGCTGCTGAACCGGCGACACTCAGGAAGCATTGCGCTGTAAGCGCGCTGCCGTACGGTGCGCCCGCTAGCGCAGGGATACCGTGGATACCGGTGGTTGATGAGTTGCATTTTTATGCGCGATTCGACCTGCATCCGTTTTTTTATTCGAAAGGTCATCCCATGAACAGCATCGTATATATCGTCGGCGCCGTCGTCATCATTATCGCCATTTTGTCGTTTATTGGCCTGCGTTAATTGCACTCAGCGGAATCCCTTGCAAGGATTGCCATGAAAAAAACCTTGCCCTCGGCGAAATCTCCGGCTGCAGGCCGTGGTAGTCCCGGCCCGTTCAGCGAAGCTGCGGTTTCTGCCCCGGAAGCGGGCTTGCCGTCGATCCGGCAGGCAGTACGGCAGGAGCCCCATCGGGAACATGTGCCCGGGCAAGCGCGGCAGCCCGCCGAACGCAGCACATCGCTGCGCAAGCGTCGTTCCTGATTTTTCCAATGATGGATTCCACTCCAGACTTGCAGCAAAGCCCCAAACAGAACCTGATTCTGGGGGCGCTGCCGGACGCTGATTACAAGCGCCTGCTGCCGGCTCTGCAGTTCGTCGAGATGCCCCTCGGCCAAGTGCTTTATGAGATGGATGTGCCGATGACGCACGCCTATTTTCCGGTCACCGGCATCATCTCTCTGCTTTATGTCATGGAAAGCGGAGAGTCGGCGGAAATTGCAGTGGTCGGCAGCGAGGGAATGATTGGTGTTTCCCTGTTCATGGGTGGCGATAGCACCACCAGCCGTTCCGTGACGCAAAATGCAGGCTGCGGCTATCGGCTCAAAGCCAGCATCCTGCGCCGGGAATTCGCGCTGGCCGGGCCCTTGCAATACCTGCTGCTGCGCTACACGCAGACCATGATGGTGCAGATGATGCAGACTGCGGCGTGCAACCGGCACCATACGCTGGACCAGCAACTGTGCCGCTGGTTGTTGGTGAGCATCGACCGTTTGCCCGGTGATGTATTGACGATGACGCAGCACTTGATTGCGAACATGCTGGGTGTCAGCCTGGACGGCATGGCCGAAGCGCTGGACAGGCTGCAGGAGGATGGTTTGGTCCATCACAGCAATGGCGTCATCACGGTGCTCGATCGCTCTGCTCTGGAGAGACGTGTCTGCGAGTGTTACCTCGTAGTGAAAAACGAATTTAACCGCCTGCTGCCGTACAGCCTCGCTGCCTGATTAGGCGAGCTATCTCAATATATGATACCGGGGCGAGTCCCCGGTTTTTTATTGATCGGCTTGTGCAGCCTGGATGAACAGTCAATGCTGCATCAGGCTTTCAGCGGTGCGTTACAAGCTGCGGCGTATGGCCAAGATCAAATCCTAACCGCTGACCCACCCGGTTTTCGGAGTTCATCCGTGTCGTCAGCCCGGAGGAAAAGAAGCGGGTGTAGCCGTGGTGGTGGAGCGCAGGTGGACGCGGTAGGCGGAGGTGGTGAGCTTTCGCTGCGCGGGTTGAGGGTGGGACTGAGGATAAAATATATCAATTAAAACAACAAGTTACAAAATATTGCTCCGCTTCGCTTGATTTGATCGAATCGATCGATTTGATCAAAATGAGCTGGTGAATCTTTGAGCGGGAGCAATCAGACATGAAAACCTATACCGCCAACGAAGCCAAGACTCGCTTCGGCGAATTCATCGATCAGGCGCAGCGCGAACCGGTGCGCGTGATGCGTCACGACCGCGTAGTCGGCGTGATGGTCAGCGCGCTGGACGGAGGTGCCGCCGGCCATTGCTGCGCAGAAATTCTGCCGCGATGCCGGTGATGACAAATTTGTTCATACGGCACTGGCGTCACGGGCCGCATGGCTGATTACCGGCGATGAGGATTTGCTCAGGATTCCTGCCGTCAGCGGATTGCGGATACTGACACCTGCTGCCGCTTTGCAATTGCCGGATTTCCAGGTCTGAGAGCATGAACGAAGCCGACCCGTGCCGAGCTGATCGACACCGCCCTCAAGGCGGTGCTGGGGCTTGGTCGACGGCAACCGGGTGCGGTCCTCCACCCAGTGGGTCAGTCGGCTTTTGCTGATTTTTTTACCTTCGCGGTCCGCAAATCCACCGGCCGATGATCGGGATCGATTTTTCCGAAGCGCTGATATTCAGCAATCACCTGCGCACCGAGCAGCAGCAGAGTGGCGGCAATTTCGAGGCTGAGAAGCACGATGATGGCGGTGGTCAGGGAGCCGTAGACCATGCTGACCTGTGAGAACGAGGCCAGGTACCAAGCCAGCCCCAGGCGGATGATTTCCCACAACAAACCCGCCGTGGCACCGCCGATCAGTGACTGGCTTGCTGTAATCCGGCCGGCGGAGAGAAAAAAATAGATCGCGGATATGATCAGTACCTGAATGCTGATGCCGGCAAGGTAGAGCATGAAACGCGTGATGCCGCTGAGCGACCAGGTATGCCCGAGAATCCGCAGTTCCGTTTCGCCGATTGCGATCAACTGCGCCAACACCAGCGTTCCGATGAACAGCCCGACAGCGATGAAGCCGATGTAGACCAGGGGCAGCAATGCCGAAACCAGGAAATTCCTCTGGTGTGTCGCGGCGCGATGCATAAAAATCACTGAAATCGCGCTCTCCAGCACCCGGAAAGCAAGTGAACTGAAAAAAAGCAGGCTTGCCAGCAGCACCCAGCCCAGCACCTGGCGGTGCTGCAGGAATGCCTCAAGTTCGACTGTCAGTGCTTTTCCCTGTCCCGGCGCCAGGTGTTCCAGAGCATGACGCAGCGTCAGCATCAGCTCTGCCTGGTCGATCACCTGCGGCAACACGATCACCATCAGGATCATCAGAGGCACTATGGACAGCAGGGTGTAGTACGCCACCGCTCCTGCCAGCAGCAGGCCCTGGTTGGCGTTAAAAGCCCTGATCACCTGCAGCGCGAATGCGCCGGGATGTTTAAGTATCCGTGCAGCTTGCGTGCTGATCAGGGGCAATGTGGGCGGTGGGCGGTTGATTCAACAGTAGTCGCGAATTGTACTGGAGCCAGCAATTCCCGATCAGCCCCGAGGCGCTGCCGCCGCATCACGCTGTTGCCTCTGGTATTCCCGGCGCTTCATTTCGAGATACTCGTTGCGCTTTATTTCGTGCAGTTGGCGCGGATAACGCTCGCTGGCGGCGAACCAGTCATGCAGGCGTTTTTCGAGGCGCGCCCGCGGTGGGGCGGACAACGCGCCGAGATAAGCTTCGATGGCCAGGTAATAACGCATGGTGTTGCGTTCCACCACGCCGCGCAGGCCGCCGATGTGGCTGGGGCTGCCGTTGTCCTTACCGGTGAGGGTGAATCCCACCTTGTCCCTGCCGATGGTGCCGAGGTAGGCTTGCATGGCCAACCGGCCTGCCAGCCCGTAGTCGTACGCATACGAGAGGTGGATAAACGTCCTTTCACCCTCCAGGGGAATGGCTTCGAGCACGATGCGGTAATTGCTGGTGCTGAGTGGCCCCTTGTCCGCGGTGAGCGTGATTCGCAGGTAGTCGGGCGCTTGTGCCGCAACACGCCAGTCGAAAACCACCCGGTAGGCCTGATCCAGAGGCTGGTCGTGTTTTTTACCAATACTGACGTTAAGGACGTCCGCGTTGTTCGCAGTCGCGGCACGGCAGTATTTGGTGTTGAGGTGCAGAATCAGGATGTCGCACCAGTGCTGCGGGGAGCTCAGCGCAGCGCGTACCGCAGCAAACGGGTAATTGACCCGCGCATGGATGTCGCCCTTGACGCCGCCCGGTGCTTCGACGGAGTCCAGATGGAGCGGCTGGCGGAACGGGTTGTTGTCGAGTTGATCCTGCAGCGCACTGTAGCGCGCGCGCAGCGTCTCGGCCGCATTCATGCCGGCCTCGCCGGCGTTGGCAATGGCCGTGTTTGCGCAAAGCAGGATAACGATCGCCAGTCGCGAAAATCTCCGGGCGTGTGCGGGGAGGGGAGTCGGGATTTCACAGGAATCCTTCATGCGTATTTAACCTTCACAGCCAGTATTCCCAGATCCCTGCTGCGGTTTCCTTCAGCCGGTCACTGAACGGGCGCCGCTGCCAGGCTTCGGGCGTGATCAGTGTGGACCCGGCGAGGTCCATGTCGAACAAGGCCTGCATTTGCGCGCCGAAGGCCGGGCCGAGGATGACCGCGTTAACTTCGTCGTTGTGCAAGAAGCTGCGCCAGTCGAGGTTGGTCGAACCAACGGTCGACCACACGCCGTCGATCAGCGCGGTTTTGGCGTGGAGCAGCGCATTCTTGCGCTCGTAGATTCTGACGCCTCCATCAAGCAGTTCGGCATAGTGGCGGCGTCCGGCATGGAACACCAGCCATGAATCGGTGCTCCCGGGGAGGATCAACCGCACGTCCACGCCGCGCTTCACTGCGTCCTTTAAGGTCTTGAGCAACTGGGGGTCCGGAACAAAATAGGCGTTGGTCAGGTAGACGCTGGTTTCGGCGCTGCCGATGGCGGATATCAGGGTCGCGTAGATCGGGCTGTCAACTTCATCCGCCCAACTGCCGATGGCGCGCACGACTTCCGGGCCCTTGTTCGCGAGTTGCGGGAAATAGTTGCCGCTGGTGAGTGGTTTTCCCTTTTGTTTTTCCCAAGTCGCGAGAAACAGTTTCTGGAACTCGCTGACGACGGGGCCTTCGACCTCAAGGTGAGTGTCGCGCCATGTCGACCCGCTGGCGGGCTGCTGTTGTGATCGCTGGCTGGACGATCCGCTGGAATGCACGCTGCTGATGTTGATGCCGCCGAGGAACACGATATGGCCGTCGACGATCAGCAGCTTGCGGTGATCGCGCTGGTTGAGTTCCCAGCCCTTTTTGGCGGTCAGCGGATTGACCGGATTGAACTCCAGCACACTGATGCCGGTGTCGGTGAGGCGTTTGAAGAATGCCGCGGGCACGGTGATGCTGCCGACGCTGTCGTAAATCAGGTTGACTGTCACGCCCTGCGCGCGTTTCTCGATCAGCGCGTCGGCAAAGCGGTTGCCGATTTCATCATCCTCGATGATGTAGGTTTCAAGGTTGATATGGTTTTTGGCGCTGCGAATCGCAGCAAACATGCGTTGATAGGTGGCGGGGCCGTCGATCAGCAGGGAAACCCTGTTGCCGGTCATCAGCGGACTCCCGGTGATGGCCTCTTCAATTGCAAGGTGGCGGTCGAAGATGCTGGTTTCCTTGACGCGGCTCTGCAGCCGGTCGAGCACCGCTTTGCTTTGGGTGGCCGACAGGGGGCCTTTTGCACCTTCCAGTTGCACGGGGCTGGCCTGTGGCCTGGCCATTGCAGGTGCGATGACCGGCAATGCACTGCATCCGCACAAGACAGCAAGCAACCCGGTCGCAAGGTATCGCGTGATGCGCTGCAATGATTGTGGTCTGTTAAACAAGGATTCTTGCCGGTTTATGCGTTAGTTGGCCCTGCGCAAGCATCGGCGTTGCGGCCGTCAGGCACTGTGCGCTGGCAAACAGACGGGCTGCTGGTATTGTTTTGCTGTTTGCTGCGGGTATGGACGGTGGACAAGACTGGGAAGCTGGGGCTTTAGTCGCAGAACGGCTTCAACGGGTCAGTGATGAATCGAGGGGTGTTTTGGGGTTGAAAATAACCGGGGTGATGCCGGTTCGTGGGCTGCGGGTTGCCTGCGTGCGCGATCTGTTGCACCCTTCGAGGAATGATTGCCGGATCGAGCCGCCCTTGTATGCCGCGGCGTCCGGTTCCGCCCTGTCCGCTTATAGAACAATGACGCCAGAGACCGCACACGCTGCCCCTTTCGCAGAAATCGCGCTGCTGCTGTGCATAGCCGCCGGCGCCGGTCTCATCGCGGTGCGCCTGCATCAGCCGGTGCTGATCGCCTACATCGTCGTCGGCATTGTGGCCGGGCCTGCGGTGTTGGGTCTCGTTGAGGCGCATGACCAGATCAACCTGCTGGCGCAGACCGGGGTCGCGGTGCTGCTGTTTCTGGTCGGCCTGCGGCTCGACCTGCACCACCTGCGCCACATCGGGCCGGTGGCGCTGGCGACCGGGCTGGGGCAGCTCGCATTCACCATCTTCTTCGGCTTCCTGATCATCTTCGGCATGGGCCGTGATGTGATGGAGGCGCTTTATGTCGCGGTGGCACTGACTTTTTCCAGCACCATCATCATCGTCAAGCTGCTCTCGGACAAGCGCGAACTCGATTCTCTGCATGGCCGCATCGCAGTGGGTTTCCTGATCGTGCAGGACATTGCCGTGGTGCTGGCGATGATGGTGATGAGCACTTTGCGCGGCGCCGGGGAATCGGCAATCGCGGAACTGGGGCTGTCGATCCTCGGTCGGGTCTCGGTAGCGGCGCTGCTGATGTACGTGCTGATGCGTTACGTGCTGCCAGCGGTGGTGCGTGCGATGGCACGTTCGCAGGAGTTGTTGCTGGTGTTTGCCATCGCCTGGGGCACCGGGCTGGCAGCGCTCGGCGAGTGGGCGGGTTTTTCGAAGGAGGCGGGGGCCTTTCTCGCCGGTTTTTCTCTGGCCTCGACTGCGTACCGCGACGCCATCGGTGCCCGCCTGTCGAGCATCCGCGACTTCCTGCTGCTGTTCTTCTTCATCGATCTGGGCTCGAAGCTCGATTTTTCGACGCTGGGCGACGAGCTGTTGCCGGCGGCGATCCTGTCGGCGTTCGTGCTGATCGGCAATCCGCTGATCGTGATGGCGATCATGGGCTACATGGGTTATCGCAGGCGCACCGGATTCCTTGCCGGGCTGACGGTGGCGCAGATCAGCGAGTTTTCCATCGTCTTCGTCGCGATGGGCATCAGTCTCGGCCACATCGGCGTGCAGGCGCTGGGGCTCACCACTCTGGTTGGTGTGGTTACCATCACCCTGTCCACCTACATGATCATGTATTCGCAGAAACTGTATGCGCGGCTGGGACCGTGGCTGGGGTTGTTCGAGCGAAAACGGCCGCACCGCGAGCTCGCGGCGGAACAACAGGCCGGCGGCTCAGCAGTGCCTGATGTGGTGGTGTTCGGGATGGGGCGCTATGGCGAGCGTTTCGCCGTGAAGCTGGCGGAGGCTGGATTCAACGTGCTCGGGGTCGAACACGATCCTGAACGGGCAGATGCGCTGCATGCGAGCGGTATCCGGGTCAGCTTCGGCGACGCGCAGGATCCTGATTACCTCGAAAGCCTGCCGCTCGATGGCGTGCCCTGGATCGTCAGCTCACTGCCAGACCTGGAATCCAACCGCGCCCTGCTGCACGCACTGCGGCTGCGCCGGCATCAGGGCGACATCGCGGTCGTGGCGCGTGACGAGGCACAAGGCACTGCGCTCAAGCAAATCGGCGTGCCCACTGTGCTTTATCCATTCCGCGATGCGGTGGATTTTGCCGTCGAGCATCTGGGGACACTGATCCGTGCGCAGAAGACGCCATGAATGAGCGGCTGATGACTGTTGTGGCTGACCGCTGCAATTGTGCTTGACCTGCGCGAAGTGCTGGGCGAGGGTAGTCGAATGCCGTCACCTGACGGTCCATGAAGGGGAGATAAGCCATGATGCGGAATTTTGTTGTCGCCGTTTCTTCGGTGCTTTGTGGAGTGCTGGCCCTGCCGGCAGCCGCGGCTCAAGGCTGGTCGCCGTCGCGGCCGGTAGCCTTCATTGCCGGCTCAGCTGCGGGCGGGAGTCTCGATCTCACGGCACGCACGCTGCAGCGGATCTGGGATCAGAGTCAGACAGTAAAGCCACCGGTGATTGTCATTAACAAGCCAGGAGCGGGCAACAGCGTGGCCTGGAATTACCTTAACGAACGCGGCGGTGACGGACATGCGGTGGCCATAGGCACAACCAACCTGGTGTCAAACCCGGTGATGGGTGGCAATCTTGCCGGCTACCGCGACGTGACGCCGCTGGCGCTGCTGTTCGACGATTATTTCATCCTGATGGTGCGCGCCGATTCACCGCTGAAGTCGCTGGCAGACGTGCGGCAGCGGCTGCAGCAGGACCCCGGCGCGCTATCGTTTGGGTTCGGTCCGGGCATTGGCGCCGGCTCGCATTCGGCGGCGGCCGTCGTGGTGAAAGGCATGGGCATCGACGTGAAGAAAAGCCGGATGATTCCATACCGCTCGGCGGGCGAGGCGTTGTCAGCCATGCTCGGCGATCAGATCGATATCGTGAGTGGTACCGCGGTCAACGCGCCGCCGTTCATCGCTGCAGGGCGCGTGCGCGCGATTGCGCTCATTGCGCCGCAGCGGCTGGGCGGCTCACTCGCGCATGTGCCGACGGCAAAGGAGCAAGGTGTGTCGGCGAGTTTCACGAACTGGCGTGGAGTGGTCGGGCCCAAGGGCATGCGACGGGAGCACGTCGATTTCTGGACGAAGTCGCTGAGATCGGCCAGCGACAGCGATGCGTGGCAGAAGGATCTCGAGCGCAATTTCTGGAAAGCGAATTTTCAGAGCGGTGCGCAGTTCGACAACTTCCTGCGCGGGGAACTCAAGACCTTTAGTGAGATCTGGGCCGACATTGGGACAAAGTGATTTATCCGTTGCGATAGTTTATAAGTAATTGATTATAAACATTATTTTTTATTATTGAGGCATGATCTCGGGAATGGATACAGGTCTGGCGGCAGCGGCACTCTCTGCAGTGTTTGCCGAAGCGGATGCCGCGCTGTCGGCGCGCGAGGCGGCAATCACGCGCGGCGAGGCGCTGTCGCTGACCGAAACCGTTGAGGCCATGATCGCGCTGACACAAGGGCTGGTGTCCGCTTATGTCGCAACGGCCGGCGTCAAAGCGCCGCCCGCCGCGGAGACCGACATCCTTGAAGCCTTCAGGGTTTTGGTGAAGGGCGAGCCGACCTGGAACGCGATCCGTGACAACTGCCGGGAACTTGTGTACTACCGCAACTGTATTAATATGGGGCGCAGGGACGCGTTGCCGAAAGTCCCGGAGAAAATGGCTGTGCGCACGGCACGGCATGTTTACCTCTATATCAAGACCCGTTGCATCCGTGAAGGGCATCTGGCGGATTAGCCGGTGGCCGAGTTTTTGTTTGCAGACTTGAACTGACTCTGGAGCGTTGATGAAGACAGCAGCAAGCCGCGCGCGCGGCGTGGAACACGACATTGTGCAGGCGCCGCAGCTTGGCCAGGTGTCGCCGTATTACGAACCGCAGGGCAACGAGGTGGCAATTTTCGAGGCGGCCTACAAACGTCGCCTGCCGGTGATGCTGAAGGGGCCAACCGGCTGCGGCAAAACGCGTTTTCTCGAATTCATGGCTTTCCAGCTGAAACGTCCGCTGGTCACGGTGTCCTGCCACGAGGACCTGACCAGTTCCGACCTCGTGGGCCGTTTCCTGCTCGAAGGTTCCGAGACGGTATGGCACGACGGCCCGCTGACCCGCGCGGTGAAGGCCGGCGCGATCTGTTATCTCGACGAGATTGTCGAGGCGCGCACTGACTCTACGGTGGTGATCCATTCGCTGACCGATCACCGGCGCAAGCTGGCAATCGAGAAGAAGGGTGTCGAGGTCGATGCGCACGACGATTTCATGCTGGTTATTTCCTACAACCCCGGTTACCAGACAGTACTGAAGGACCTGAAGCCCTCGACCAAGCAGCGTTTCATCGCCATCAACTTCGATTTCCCGTCAGAAGAGGTTGAGCGCAAGATTCTGGTCAGGGAAGTGCCGGGTACCAAACCGGAGATTGCGCAGCAGCTGGTGGCGATCGGCCGCAAGGCACGCTTGCTGAAGGATCATGGCCTTGAGGAATCAACCTCGACCCGTGCGCTGGTCTATGCCGCGAGCATGATCTCTGCCGGACTCGACCCGGTCACCGCCTGCCAGGTGGCGATGGTCAATCCGATCACTGACGATGCCGAATTGGCCGATGCGCTGATGGAGATCGTAAACGCGCATTTCGCCTGATCTGACGCCAATATCGTCATTCCGGCCGGGCGCAGCGCGAGCCGGAATCCAGGACACATTTTCAGAACCCCTGGATTCCGGCTTCCGCCGGAATGACGGCCAGGTTGTGAATGGTTTGCCGCCACGATTTATTTCCCAAGCATCGTCAGCCCACGAATAACCGGCACACGCCGCAATGAAATACTCCCCAGCCGTCGATCAGGCCATCGCCAAAATCCAGGATCTCAGTGCCGTCGCGCACCGCGAGGTGGAGCAGGTGCTGCCGGCGATCGCGCGGCACGGCGACGCCGTCGCCCTGCAATGGCTGGCTGCCTGCACTGCACTGTTCAGTTTTGAACGCGACGCCGGAAAGGCTTTCATCCGCGGCAGCCTCGAGGCAGAGAAGGTGTCGGAAGAGGTGCTGCCCTGGACCGGGCAGGCGATGGCTTTCATGCAGTGGCGGGCTTCGTGGCGCGCGCTGGAGGGTTTCATGGCCAATGTCGCGCGTGCTTATGGCTCGCTGGGCCACGCCGGCGAAAAGCGCTGGGCAGAAATCGGCTTCGGCTGGTGCGCGCGGCAGATCGAGAGTGGCGCGGCGTACTTCGCGACGCCGGTGCTGGACCTTGCGGGCCGCCACGGCGGCATCGCCGCGATCGAACAGATTGCGGCGCCTGCCGATGAGCTCTATGAGGCACGCAAGCTGATGCTGGCGACCTATCTGTCGGGTGCAATCCGCGTGCGCAACCTGCTTGGCGCGCAGGCGATCCTGCCCTGGGCCTCGCGCGGTGCTGACATCCTGCAGTCAGGGCGCGCCCGCGGCGAGGCCTATTTTCGGCTGGAGTCCGAGGAGAGCCTGTCGCTGCTGCTGGAGCACCTGCCGGGCTATCGCCTGACCGATCGCAACCGGCTGCTCGGCATGCTGCTCGATGTCTGGT
The DNA here is from genome assembly GCA_030684405.1 of Burkholderiales bacterium. Taxonomy (GTDB): domain Bacteria; phylum Pseudomonadota; class Gammaproteobacteria; order Burkholderiales; family SG8-41. The sequence goes on from JAUXYA010000037.1 coordinate 51,374, forward strand.
TTGGCGGCGAGTTCGACCTGAAGGAGAGCACCTGGTCGCCGGAGAAGGGCCGGCCTTTCATCGAAACCGACGGCCGCAGCATTTATTTCCCGGCGGTGATGGCCGACCGCGAGGAGGCGATCCTCGCGCTGCTGCACACTGCCGGCCACCTGCGTGGGCGCACTTTCGACCGCGGCGCGATGCAGGAGATGTTCGCTGAGGCAAAAATCGATTTTCCGAAGACCGGGGTGGTGTCCTGGGCGCCGCTGTTCCTGCCTTTTGGCGAGGATGCGCTGCGTTTCCAGCTGCTGTTCGATATCTGCGAGGATCTGCGCGTGGACTTTGGCGTGCAGCGCAGCGTGCCGAATTACCTCAGGCGCCTGCAGAGGGCCGCGCGGGGCATTGGCGTGCGCCATCCGGAAACGGCGGCTTATTACGACCTCGCGCTGGAGAGCATCGAGGCGGCGCTCGCGCACCTTGGCGGCGCTGCGGCCGATCCGCGTTTTTCAGAGCTGCTGCAGCCGCGGGCGACGGTGGCCGATGCCTTCCGCGTGGCAATCAGGCTCCATGCGGAATTGACTCTGCCGCAGGTGACCGAGCTGGAGGCCTTCCTTGGGGCCTACCTGCCGGGACGCAGCCCCAATGCCGCGCGCATGGCACATCCCCAGGAAAGCGACGATCAGTCTCAGCAGACCCAGGCCGGTTCCGAGCAGCAGAGCGATCAGCAGGAGGAGGGCGGGCAGGAAACCGAGGCGCCGCAGAACGCGGAGGAGTCTGGCGACCAGCGCGACGACGGCGAGAAAAAGGAAATGCCCAGCTATGGCGATTCCTCGGGCCAGTCAGCGCGGGCGTCGAGCGAAAGCGACAAGCCGGGCGCCGGCCAGGACAGCAGCGACAAGGGCATCCCCTATCCCGAATGGGACTATCGCGAATCGCGATACAAGCGCAACTGGAGCTGGGTGCAGGAGAAGCGCCTCGCCGAATCGAACATGGGCGAGACCAACCGCCTGATGAAACAGTATGAACTCGCGCTGAAGCGGCTGAAGAAGGCGATCCAGTCGCAGAAGCCGACACGCATGGCGCCGCTGACCCAGCAGCTCGACGGCGACGACATGGACCTCAATGCGGTGGTGACCTTCGTTGCCGAGAAACGCGCGGGCCAGTCGCCGCGGCCGGCGATCTACAAGCGTCGCGAGATCCGCCAGCGCGAGGTCGCGGTGACGCTGCTCGCCGACATGTCGACTTCGATCATGCAGCACCTGCCGGAAGGCGGCGGCCGCCTGGTCGATCGCATCCGCGCCGGCGTGCTGCTGTTTGCCGAAAGCATGGAGGAGGTGGGCGATGCCTATTCGATCGCCGGCTTCTGTTCCAAGTACCGCGACAACGTCAGCTATTACACGCTGAAGGGCTTTGACGAGAGCCTGACCGACGAGGTGCGCGCGCAGATCGGTGGCATGTCGGGGCGGCTGGCGACACGCATGGGTGCGGCGATCCGTCATGCCACCGCGCGCTTCGATGGCGTTGAAAGCCGGCGGCGTTTGTTGCTGCTGCTGTCCGACGGCCGGCCTGAGGATTACGACGATGGTGGCGACCGGCGCTATCTGCACGAGGACACACGGATGGCTGTGAAGGAGGCGGTGGCGAAGGGCGTTCATCCTTTCTGCGTGACCGTCGACACCATGGCAAACCAGTATCTGCCGCAGATCTTCGGCCCGGGGCACTATCTCGTGCTTGACCACCTCAACAGCCTGCCCAACAAGCTGCCGGAAATTTACCTGCGGCTGCGGCGCTGAGCGATCAGATGATTCCGGGCAGTGCAACGCGTGCCGGCACTGAGGCGCTGGTGCGCAATGCCCCCTGCGCACCCGGACACTACAGCGATTTCCTCAATCAGCACCTGAAACTGTCCTCTCTGGGCGTCGGTACTTTTCCGGGCGCGGCGACGGATGCGGTGGACGCAGCCTATGCGGACATCGTCGCGCGTGCGCTGGTCTCCGGCATCAATGTCGTCGACACTGCCGCGCATTACCGCTACGGGCGTTCGATGCGCGCTGTGGGTGAGGGCCTGCGCCGGGCGTTTGCTGGAGGTGTCAGTCGCGAACAGGTCTACGTCGTGGCAAAGGGCGGTTTTCTGCGTTTCGACAACGGACCACCGGACGATCTCGATGCCTGGTTCGAAACACGCATCGCGTGCAAGGGCCTCGCTAAGCGCGAAGACCTGAGCGGGGCGCATTGCCTGGCACCCGGTTACATCGCGGCGCAGATCGACGAACTGCGCGAGGCGACGGGGCTCGAAACGCTGGACGCCTTCCTGATCGACCAGCCCGAGGTGCATATTCCGCGACTGGGCAAGGAGGAACTCAATCGCCGGCTGCAGACCGTGTTCGCCGTCTGCGAGCAGGCGGTGCGCCAGGACAAGATTCGCAGCTATGGCATTGCCACCTTCGATGCGCTGCGGGTTGAGACTGATCATGCACTGTTCCAGTCGCTGCCGGGGCTGCTGGGCCTCGCGGAACATGCGGCGGCCCTGGTGCAGCGCGGCGGGCAGGCACGCCATCATTTCCGCGTCATCCAACTGCCTTTCAACCAGGCGATGAACGAAGGCTTCACGCGCTTCAGTCAGGCCACCGGGCACGGTAACGTGGCTTCGACCCTGCAGGCGGCGTACCAACTGAAGCTTTTCGTGATCGGCAGCCACGGCCTCGCCAAGGGCGCGCTGGCAACGCAATGCGCGGACGCGGTGCGCGGGGCGATGCCGGATCTTGCCAATGACGCGCAGCGCGCGCTGCAGTTCAACCGCTCAACGCCCGGTCTGGGCGTCAGCCTTGCCGGCATGATCACGCCGGCGCATCTGGATGATCTGCTGGCCGTCGCCGCGCGTCCGCCGCTGGTGCGCGAAGCCTATCTCGGCCTCTACCGCCGTGCCGGTGCTGCAGATTGAGCAGGAGTCCGCGATGCGAGACGCTATTCGAGCCTGGTTGACGGAGATCAATGCCGCCGCTTTCCAGGGGGCCGGTGGTTGCGGCAAAATGGAGCCGTAGCTTCATCATTCAAGAGGAGAATTCGATGGGACACACGCTGGAACAGTTTGCTGCGCAGTGCCACAACTACATCAAGGCGGAGCCCGGTCCTGCAGGGCGAGCCAAGGTTGCCGCGCTGCTGCAGGAGGTGCTGAAGGACAAGGCTTTTATCGACAAGCATGTCGATGCCAGTGTCGGCGAGCGCAAGATTCTTTATGAAGATCCCGAGTTCGGTTTCTGCATACTCGCGCACGACTACAGTGATGCGAAGACCAGCGCGCCTCACGATCACGCCCATTCCTGGGCGATTTACGGCCAGGCGCGCGGCGAGACCCAGATGCGCGACTATCAATTGCTGGAGCCGGCGAGCGCGGACAAGCCGGGCAAGGTGAAGGAGACGCGTTCCTACAAGCTGACACCGGGCGTCGCCCACGTCTACAACGAAGGCGACCTGCATTCACCGAAGCGCGAGGGGCCGACCAGCCTGATCCGCATCGAGGGCACCAACATGGCGAAGGTCAAACGCTTCAAGTACGAGCCCGTTTGATTGCTCGTTGCCGGAAGAAGCGGCCTGCGTGGCCGCTTTTTTCATGGTTGCCGCGCTGTTGCAGCCGTAAAGCGGGTTTGCCGACGTGTCGGATTACCCGGGCTTGACAGCATGGGCGGCCTTAACCGCGATCATTCAATTCGGCATGCGCAACTGCGCGCGCTCGAAGGCAATGACAATCGGCAGCGAGATGGCGAGGGGGATCAGCAGGTACATCAGGCGCCAGACCAGCAGTGCAGCGATGACGTCGGAGGGCGGTATGGTGTGGACCACCGCGAGGAAGACCGCTTCCATCACACCGATGCCGCCGGGGGTTTGCGACAGCAATCCGGCGGAGAAGGAGAGCAGGAAGGCGCCGAGCACGATCATGAAACCGGGATTGCCGGCTTCGGGCAGCGCGAAATAGATGATGCCCGCAGCGGCGACGATTTCGAGCGGCGCGGCGATCAGTTGGCGCGTGACGATCGGCAATTTAGGGTAGAACACGTATAAGGTGCGGATGCGCAGCGGCTTGAAGCCGCGCCAGGAGCCGATGACATAGAGCGCGCACAGGGCCATCATGCCGGCGCCGATCAGCTGCACCAGTGGCGCGGGCAGGTTGAGGCGTGGAATGATGCTGACCAGGGACTGCACGATCTGCGGTTCCACCACGAAGACGATGCTCATCAGCAGCATCATGCCGTAGCCGAAGGTGAATGAGGTGAGTCCAACCAGCACCGCGACCTCGCCGGGGCTGAGCCCTTTTGCGCAGTAGGCGCGCAGGCGCACCATGCCGCCGGAGAGCACCGAAGCGCCGAGGTTGTGACCCAGCGCGTAGGTGACGAAAGAGCAGGTGGCAATGTAGGGCCAGGAAATGCCGCGGTGGCGGTTCAGGTAGATCAGCGCGATGCGGTCGTACCAGGCCAGCGCGGCATAGGCGGCGAGGGCAGACAGGCCGGCGAGGACATAGGCCTGCGCCGATACTGCGCCGACGCTGCGCGCGATCATGTCGAAAATGACCGCGAAGTTGGACTGCAGGGATCCGCTTTCGATGAGTGCCTTGGCCACCGGATCGGTGGCGACCTCGGCCAGCAGTTTCGAATACAGGAGCCACAGCGACCAGACCACTACAAGGCCGACGCAGAGCAACCACAGGGTTCTCTTGGCGTGCCTGATCCAGTTTGTGCGAGACGGCTGGGTTGTCATTCGGGCAGTGCGACGCGCGACTGGCGCGGTGGGCGGTTGCGGATGGCCGGGGAGGGTGGGGCTGCAGTTTGAACCGCCGTTTTATACCATAGTTCTCCGGGACTATTGGGCTTTCCGGTCTCCTGCATCCGCTGATTTTTCCGCAAGCGCGCGCAGCAGCTTTTCCTGTTCGGCAAAGCCCGGCACCCGGACAGGCTTATCGCCAGTCCGGCCGCGGAAGTCCGCAGGGGCGCCGGGGCCGGGGGACAGATAGGCCGCCATCCGCAGCCGCCGGTTGCATGTTGCAATGCGGTTTTCGAGGCTGGCGATGTCGACGACCAGCAGGAGTGCTACCGCGGCCAGTGCGGTGAACAACAGCCAAGGCAGCCCCCAGGCCCAGCCCGCTGCGGCACCGAGTGTCAATGCCGGGTAGGCAATTGCGGCGACGGGTTCGTGCAGATACCAGCGGTGTGCGCCGGCTGGAAAAAGCAGTAACAGCAGCCAGGCGGTGGGGCGTCGGCGCAGCGTGCGCGCGAGGCGCAGGTTCATCGCCTGCAGCCCGCCGCCTTCCAGATCAAGCGCTCGCCATTTCGGGTTCATGTCTTGTCCATTAGCTTGCAGGCGACGATACCACGCGGTCCACCGCGGATTGTCAGTGCTTTGTCGCGGTGTCGTGAACGGGTAGTATCGCTTTTTTCAACTGCCGAATGCACACCCGCAATGGCCGATCGCCGCCTCCAGGTATTTCATGCCGTCGCCCGCCAGCTTTCTTTTACGAAGGCTGCGGAGCAGTTGTTCATGACCCAGCCCGCGGTGACTTTCCAGATCAAGCAACTGGAAGAGCATCTCAATACGCGCCTGTTCGAGCGCAGCCACGGCCGCATCGCGCTGACCCCCGCGGGCGAACTGGTGTTCGGCTATTCGGAGAGAATTCTGACGTTGACCGAGGAACTCGAGACCCGTGTCAGCGAGCTGACCGGCGAGATCAGCGGCCCGCTGCTGCTGGGGGCGAGCACGACCGTCGCCGAGTTTTTCCTGCCGCAGATCCTCGGCGAGTTCAAGGTCCGGCATCCGCTGGTGCGGGCGCGCATGACTGTGGGCAATTCGGAGGCCATCGTGACCCGCGTCGCCGAGCATGCGCTCGACCTCGGGCTGATTGAATCGCCCTCCCAGCACCCGGCGGTACAGACCGAGGTCTGCTGCGACGACATGATGGTGATGATCTGCGCGCCGCGCTACAAACTGGCGAAGGCGAAAAAGGTCTCGGCGGCCGAGGTCGCGGCGGAACCCTTCATCAGCCGCGAGCCGGGTTCCGGCACTCGCGAGGTGGTTGACCAGTACTTTCAGCAGAACAACGTGTCACAGGACGCGGTCCACGTGGTGATGGAGTTGGGGAGTCCGGAGGCGATCAAGGGCGTGGTCGAAACCGGGTTGGGAGTGTCGATCCTGTCGCGTGCCACAGTGGCAAAAGAGTTGAAGCTCGGTGTGCTGGTTGCGGTGCCCTTGAATCCGCCACTGATCCGCGGGCTGTCGGTGGTCACCCCGAAAGACCGCTTCCGCTCGCGCCTGCTCGCGGCTTTTGTCGAGTTCGCGAAAGGGCGCATGAAGGACCTGGCTGCCGCGCAATGAAGCGTTTCATTGCAGTCCAGCACAGCTATTCCGAGTTTCTCGGCACCGTCGAGAAACAGCTGGAGAATCGCGGCATCGGCTTCAGCTATTTCCGCCCGTTCACCGGCCAGGCGCTGCCGGCGAGCGCGCTGCAGTTCGACGCCCTGTGGCTGCTCGGCGGCGCCCATGCGCCGGCGGACCGCGACCATGTGCACTGGCTCGACGAGGAACTGCGACTGCTGCGCGCTTTCATAAAGGCAGGCCGTCCGGTGGTCGGCCTCGGTTTCGGCGCGCTGGTGCTGGCGCAGGCCGCCGGCGGTGCAGCGCAGCCGGATCCCGGCGCCTATGCCTACTGGACGACTGCAAATGCGACCGCTGCCGGTGCGGCCGACCCGGTGGCGCAGGCGATCGATGGTCGCAGGGTGCTGGTGGTGGCGAGCGGCCGCGTTGCACTGCCTGCAGGCTTGGCGCCGCTGGCGCTCGACGACCAGGGCCACTGGATCCTGCTGCGCCAGGATCAGGCCTATGGCCTGCTGTTCCGCCCGGAGATGACGCCGGGGATGATCGAGGACATCATCATGGAGGAGGATCGGTCCTTGCCCGGTGACATCGGCGAAGTGCTGGCACAGGCCCGTGAGCTGTGGCCGGAATCCCGCAAAACCACGGATCGCGTAATTGCCGCGCTGGTGTCGGGACTGGATCTGATGCAGGAGCGGCGCAAGCCGCCAGTGTTCCGCATCCAGGCGCTGTCCGGGGAGCAGTGACCATGCCTGCCGAAGGGGAGAGCGCACTGCTGGATATTTATCGGACACTTGATGCGCAGCGGCAGAATGAACTGCTCGAATTCGCGCGGGCGCTGGCGGCGCCCGTCGCGGAACCGTGCCGGGAGCCGCGGCCGCCAGATGAATCAGTGGTGCTGGCGCTGCGCCGCCTGGTGCGCAGTTATCCAATGCTCGAACGGAGGCGGCTGATGGGAACCGCTTCCGCACTGATGGCGCAGCATGCGCTGGAGGGGCGGGCCGCAGCTGAGATCATCGACGAGCTGGAACTGGTATTTGAGCGCCACTATCTTGAATCCGGAAGCGGCTGACGTTCCGCGACCGCTGCATAGACTGCATGCCGAGACCGATCACCGCAACCATCGACCTTGCCGCGCTGGTGCACAACCTGGGTGTGGCGCGCGCACATGCGCGGCATGCGAAGGTATTCGCAGTGATCAAGGCCAATGCCTATGGCCACGGCCTGCTGCGCGTGGCGCAGGCGCTGCGCGCAGCAGACGGTTTTGCAGTGGTCGAGTTCGACGCCGCTGTGCGCCTGCGCGAGGCGGGATTTTCCCAGCGCATTCTGCTGCTGGAGGGATTTTTCGATGAACGCGAGATGGTCGAGGGCGCAGCCCGGAAAATCGCAACGGTGGTGCACCGGCCCGGACAGATTGCGATGCTTGGCGGCTTGCCCCCGCCGTCGCGTCTTGACGTGCTGCTCAAAATCAACAGCGGCATGAACCGGCTCGGCTTTGCCCCAGGGGATGCCGGCAAGGTTTACGCTGCGTTGCAGGATTGCCCCGCGGTCGGCAAGATCACGCTGATGACGCATTTTGCCGATGCCGACGATGCGCGCGGCGTGGACTGGCAGATGCAAGCCTTTGAACACGCGGCAGCGGGGATCGCGGCGCCGCGCAGCCTCGCCAATTCCGCGGCGACACTGCGTTATCCACAAACCCATTTCGACTGGGTGCGTCCGGGCATCATGCTCTACGGCTCTTCGCCTTTTGCCGAAGTGTCGGCGGCGGCGCTGGGCCTGAGGCCGGCGATGACCTTGCGCTCGGAGATCATCGGCTGCTGCGACCTGAAGCCCGGCGACACGGTGGGTTACGGGGGCATGTTCTGCGCCGAACGCCCGATGCGCATCGGCATCGTGGCCTGCGGTTATGCCGACGGTTATCCGCGCCATGCGCCCAACGGCACGCCGGTCCGCGTCGGCGATGTGATGACCGGCACTGTCGGCCGGGTATCGATGGACAAGCTCTGCATCGACATCACCGCCATGCCCGAAGCCGGCGTCGGCACCCCGGTGGTGTTGTGGGGCGAGGGCAATCCGGTGGACGATGTGGCGCAGGCTGCGGGTACCGTCAGTTATGAATTGTTGTGTGCATTGGCGGCGCGGGTTCGAGTCGTCGAGCCGGACTGAATTTTTCCGGTAACCTAGCACGCATGGCAAAAGCAAAAACCGTTTACGTCTGCACCGAATGCGGTGGTCAGGCGCTGAAGTGGCAGGGGCAGTGTCCGCATTGCCAGGCCTGGAACACGCTGGTCGAATCGGTGGCCGACAATGCGGCGCCTTCGGCCAACCGTTTTTCGCTGATCGCGGAGACCGGCAAACTGCAGAAGCTGTCGGAAGTCGAGGCGCGCGAGGAATCGCGGGTGTCGAGCGGCATTTCTGAGTTCGATCGCGTGCTCGGCGGTGGACTGGTGCCCGGCGCGGTGATCCTGATCGGCGGCGATCCGGGCATCGGCAAGTCGACGCTGCTGCTGCAGTCGCTGGCCACCATCGGCGCCGGACGCAAGGTCATCTATGTGTCGGGCGAGGAATCGCCGCAGCAGATCGCGCTGCGCGCGAAGCGGCTCAATGTCGAGGCCGAACATGTGCAGGTGTTGCCGGAAACCGGACTCGCGAAAATCCAGGCGGTGATCCAGTCCGAAAAGCCGGACATCGCCGTCATCGACTCGATCCAGACCTTGTATTCCGATGCACTGACCTCGGCGCCGGGTTCGGTGGCGCAGGTGCGCGAATGTGCGGCGCAACTGACGCGGCTCGCCAAGGCCAGCGGTACCACCATCATTTTTGTCGGCCATGTCACCAAGGAAGGTACGCTGGCCGGGCCGCGCGTGCTCGAGCATATGGTCGATACCGTGCTTTATTTTGAGGGTGACACGCATTCGAGTTTTCGTCTGATCCGCGCCTTCAAGAACCGCTACGGTGCAGTCAACGAGCTCGGCGTCTTTGCGATGACCGACAAAGGGCTGAAAGGCGTGGCCAATCCCTCGGCGCTGTTCCTCTCTCAGCATGACACCGAGGTCGCAGGTTCCTGCGTGCTGGTGACGCAGGAGGGCACGCGACCGCTGTTGGTCGAGGTGCAGGCGCTGGTCGACGAGGCGCATGCGCCGAACCCGCGGCGGCTTTCGGTCGGCCTTGAGCAGAACCGGCTGGCGCTGCTGCTGGCGGTGCTGCACCGTCATTCCGGCATCGCCTGTTTCGATCAGGATGTGTTCGTCAATGCCGTGGGCGGGGTGCGCATCACCGAGCCGGCCGCCGATCTGGCGGTGCTGATGGCGGTGGTGAGTTCGCTGAAGGACAAGCCACTGCCGAAAAAGCTGGTGGTGTTCGGCGAGGTCGGGCTTGCCGGTGAAGTGCGCCCGGTGCAACGGGGCCAGGAGCGGCTGAAGGAAGCGGCGAAGCTGGGTTTCACGCATGCGCTGGTGCCTCATGCCAACCAGCCGCGGCAACCGATAGCCGGACTCAAGATCATCGCTGTACGCAGGATTGAGGATGCCGTTGTGCATTTTCGCGACGGATTCTGAAATATTCAATAAAAACAAATACTTGAATAAATTTCCGGATTCATCACGATGATTCGGTCGGGCTTTACAGGGGTGATCGCGCTGCTGTCCATGCTCAGCGCAGTGCCGGTTGCAGCGGCCCAGATCGAAGAACGCATCCTGGCCGTGCCGGTCAGAGTGCAGGGACCGGATGGGCAGACATTGGCGCAGGACATCGTGGTCACGGTGTTCGAGGAGGCGGGGCGTTCCAGCTATCCCTTGCTGGTGCTGAATCACGGCCGTCATGCGGCTGATCGTTCCCGCCTGCGCCGTGCGCGCTACTCGCAGGCCGCGCGGTTCTTTGCTGAATCCGGTTTTTCCGTCTGGGTGCCGACGCGCATCGGTTATGGCGCGAGCGGTACGGCGATTGATGCGGAATTCGCGGGACCCTGCAACAACCGCAACTTCGCGCGCTCTTTCGGCGTAGCCGCGGACCAGGTCGAGCAGGTCATCGACACCGCAAGGCGCGAGCCGCGCATTGATGCGCAGCGCATCGTGCTTGTCGGGCAATCCTATGGCGGCGCAACCAGCATCGCAGTGGCCGCGCGCAGGTTGCCGGGCGTTGTGGCCGCGATCAATTTTGCCGGCGGTGGCGGAGGCAATCCGGAGACACGACCCGGAGAACCCTGTTCCGCGTCGATTTCAACGGCGACATTCGGCGGTTACGGACACAACACGCGGGTGCCGACGCTGTGGCTCTATACCGAGAATGATCGCTACTTCGGCCCGCGCCACAGCCAGGCCTGGTTTGCCGCGTTCCAGGCCAACGGCGGCAAGGGTGAGTTCCTGCTGCTGCCGCCGTTCGGCGACGATGGACACCGGCTCTTTACGCGCGGTTTCGAAATATGGGCCCCGCTGATACAGCGATTTCTGAGAGAACAGGGTTTCAGCAGGTAATTCGCAGCTGCCGCATGACCATAGTACGGTCGTCAGAGGTTTCGCCAGCAGGGCGCTTGCGTTAAAATCCTGCCTTTTCCGGGCCCTCGCGGGCTGTTTGGCCCGGTAGCAGTTTCCTCTCTTCATCTCCGGAGTACCCATGAAGGTTCTAGTGACAGTCAAACGCGTCATCGACCCGTATGTGAAGGTGCGCGTGAAGTCCGACGGCACGGGCGTCGAGACCGCCAACGTCAAGATGGCGATGAATCCGTTTTGCGAAATCGCCGTCGAGCAGGCCGTGCGCATGAAGGAAGCCGGTGTCGTGACCGAAATCGTCGCGGTGTCGATCGGTGCTCCGCAATGCCAGGAAACCCTGCGTACTGCGATGGCGATGGGTGCCGACCGCGGCATCCTGGTCGAGACCGGCACAGTGGATATGCAGCCACTGGCGGTGGCCAAGCTGGTGAAGGCGATCATCGACAAGGAACAACCCAAATTGGTGATCATGGGCAAGCAGGCGATCGACGATGACTCCAACCAGGCCGGTCAGATGGTTTCCGCGCTGCTCGGCTGGCCGCAGTCGGCTTTCACTTCAGCGATTGCCGTCAACGGCGACAGCGCTGACGTGACTCGCGAGATCGACGGCGGTCTCGAGAAGCTGACGATCAAACTGCCGGCGGTGGTGACCACCGACCTGCGCCTCAACGAGCCGCGTTATGTCACGCTGCCCAACATCATGAAGGCGAAGAAAAAGCCGCTGGAAGTGCTGAAGCCTGAGGCGCTGGGAGTCGATATCACGCCGCGGCTGAAGACTCTGAAGGTCGAGGAACCGCCGAAACGCAGCGCCGGCGTCAAGGTCGCCGACGTCGCCGAACTGGTCGCAAAACTCAGGAACGAAGCGAGGGTCATCTGATGTCCGTACTGGTCATTGCCGAACACGACGGCAAACAACTCAAGCCCGGCACCACCAACACCGTCACTGCCGCCGCGAAAATCGGCGGCGACATCACCATGCTGGTTGTCGGTCATAAGTGCGCCGAGGCGGCGCAGGTCGCAGCGAAAATCGCCGGCGTAAAAAAGGTGCTGCTGGCCGATGCGCCGCAATATGCCGGGTCCGGTGCCGAGAATATGGCAGCGCTGGTGCTGACCATTGCCGGAGATTACGGTCATATCCTCGCGCCGGCCACCGGCTTTGGCAAGAATTTCATGCCGCGCCTCGCCGCGTTGCTGGATGCCCAGCAGATTTCGGACATCAGCGCCGTCGTTTCTGCCGATACTTTCGTGCGCCCGATCTACGCCGGCAACGTGATGGCCACCGTGCAGTCCGCGGACAAAGTCAAGGTCATCACCGTGCGCGCCACCGGCTTCGACGCAGCGGCTGAAGGCGGCAGTGCCGCAGTCGAAAATCTCGCTGCCGGCCCCGACACCGGCTTGTCCAGGTTCATTGGACAGGAACTGTCGAAGTCGGACCGCCCGGAATTGACCGCGGCACGCATCATCGTCTCCGGCGGCCGCGGCATGGGCAGTGGCGAAAACTTCAAGATCCTCGAAGCGCTGGCTGACAAGCTCGGCGCCGCCGTAGGCGCCTCGCGCGCAGCGGTGGATTCGGGTTTCGTGCCCAACGACTACCAGGTTGGCCAGACCGGCAAGATTGTCGCGCCGGAGCTGTATATCGCCATCGGCATTTCCGGTGCGATCCAGCATCTGGCGGGGATGAAGGACAGCAAGGTCATCATCGCCATCAACAAGGACCCGGAAGCACCGATTTTCGCGGTGGCCGACTACTGGCTGGTCGATGACCTGTTCAAGGCGGTGCCGGAACTGACGCAGCAGCTTTGATGCGTGCCGGTCTGGAGTAACATCGAAGGGCGCCCCTGCGGCGCCCTTTGTTTTGGTGGAGAGCGTCATGTCGAGCTATGCAGCGCCGCTGAAGGACATGCAGTTTGCGATCGCCGAGTTCGCCGGGCTCGAAGGCATCGCTGCGCTGCCCGGCTGTGCCGAGGTCACTGGCGAACTGGTCGGGGCTGTGCTGACCGAAGCGGGCAAATTCGCGCAGGGTGTGCTCGACCCGCTCAATCGCAGTGGCGACCGGCAGGGCGCGCAGTGGCGCGCCGGCGTGGTCACCGCGCCCGACGGTTTTGCCGAAGCCTACCGCCAGTTTGCCGCCGCCGGCTGGAACGGGCTTGCGGCGCCGACGGATTACGGCGGGCAGGGACTGCCGCATTGCATCGCGCTGCCGCTGCAGGAAATGTGGAACAGCGCCAATATGGCCTTTTGTCTGTGCCCGATGCTGACCTCCGGGGTACAGGAGGCGTTGACCCATCATGGTTCGACGGATCTGGTCAAAACCTACATGCCGAAACTGGTGTCCGGCGAGTGGACCGGCACCATGAACCTGACCGAGCCGCAGGCTGGTTCCGACCTGGCGGCGGTGCGCACCCGCGCCGTCGCGGAAGGTGACCATTACCGCATCCAGGGCACCAAGATCTTCATCACCTGGGGCGAGCACGATATGGCGGAGAACATCGTGCATCTGGTGTTGGCGCGGCTGCCCGATGCGCCGGAAGGCGTGAAAGGCATCTCGATGTTCGTGGTGCCGAAGTTTCTGGTCAACGCCGACGGCAGCCGCGGCGCGCGCAATGACATCCGCTGCGTGTCGATCGAGCACAAGCTGGGCATACACGGCAGCCCGACCTGCGTGCTGGCGTACGGTGACCATGGCGGCGCGATCGGCCGCCTGGTCGGCGAGCCTAACCGCGGCCTCGAATACATGTTCACGATGATGAACCACGCGCGGCTGGGTGTCGGCATGGAGGGTGTGGCGATCGCCGAACGCGCCTACCAGCATGCACTGGCATACGCGAGGACGCGCGTGCAGGGGCGGGCGATCGGCCGGAAGAGCGGCGACCGCGTGACCATCATCCACCACCCCGATGTGCGGCGCATGCTGATGACCATGCGTGCGCAGACCGAGGCGATGCGCGCGCTGGGTTATCTTGCGGCAGGCGAGCTCGACCGTGCGAAGAGTCATCCCGACGCCAGTGTTCGCGCCCGGCACCAGGCGCGGCTCGACCTGCTGACTCCGGTGGTCAAGGGTTGGTGCACAGAGCTTGCGGTGGAGATCGCGTCGCTCGGCGTGCAGATCCACGGCGGCATGGGTTTCATCGAAGAGACGGGGGCTGCGCAATATCTGCGCGACGCGCGCATCACCACCATCTATGAAGGCACCACCGGCATTCAGGCCCTCGATCTGATCGGGCGCAAGGTCGGAGCGGAGCACGGCGCGACTGCGCTGGCGCTGGTGGCCGAGATGCGTGAACTGGATGCTGCGCTGGCAGGGGCCGGCACATTCTTCGAGCAGATGCACACCACGCTGGCGCAGGCGGTCGATGCACTGGAGTCGGCCACGCGCTGGCTGGTCGACCACTACCACGCGGAACCGGAGGCTGCCGCCGCGGTGGCGGTGCCCTATCTCAAACTCTTCGGCGCGGTTGCCGGCGGCTGGCTGATGGCGCGCGCGGCATTGGCTGTGGCCGCGCGTCGAGGGACGTCTGACGCTGACCGTACCTTCATCGATGCCAAGCTGGCGACGGCAAGGTTCTACATTGAGCACCTGCTGCCGCCGGCCGCCGCACTGTCGCTTACCGTGACCCGGGGCGCGGCAAGCACGTTGGCGCTGGACCCGGAGGGGTTCTGAATGGTCGCCATGCTGCCGCGGTTGGGGATGGTGCTGCTTGGGTTAGTGCCGGCGTTGCCGGTGGTGGCGCAACTGAGTTGCGAACAGCTGGTGGCGAGTGCGCAGGCCGGCCTCAAGCTGCGGGATGGCGGCGCCAGCCTCGGGCAGGTCCTGACGGAGATCGACAAAAGCGAACTGGGCAAGCGCTTCCGGCCCGACGAACTGGCGCTGATCCGGCGCGCGGTTCAGCTGACCTACACCGGCGAGGTCTCGGTTTACGAACTGGCAGAGAGTTGCGACGACGGCAAAGGGCGAGCACGCCGCTGAAAGGCGCGGATGCGTTATATTGTCGCGCTCAAACCCGGCCGCCGTGGCCGGCAACGGAGAAAAGACAGATGAAGTTGAGCGGAAAATGGCTGGCATGCGCGCTGGTGGCAATGTTCTTCGCAACCGGCGCTGCGGTCGCGCAAAAGCAGCCCAAGGTGCCTCCGGAGTATGAGCGCGAGGGCGGACCCTATGTGCCGACGCCGAATGTCGTGGTGGACCAGATGCTGAAGATGGCGAATGTTTCCGCGCGCGACCATGTCATCGACCTCGGTTCTGGAGACGGCGTCATTGTGCTGACTGCCGCACAGCAGATGAAGGCCAGCGGCTACGGTGTCGATATCGACGAGGAACTGGTGCGCAAGAGCAACGAGCGCGCGACGAATCTCGGCATCGATGGTCGGGTGCTTTTCGAGACACGCGACATTTTCAAGACCGACGTCAGCAAGGCTACGGTGGTCACCTTGTACCTGCTGCCGGAATTCATGAGGCGGCTGCGCCCCAAGCTGTTTGACGAACTGCGTCCCGGCACGCGGATTGTCTCGCATGACTACCATTTCGAGCAGTGGCAGCATGATGCGGAGATCAGCTTCGACGTGCCGGAGAAGGAGTTCATCTCTGGCGTGCCGCGGGCGACGTTGTACCTGTGGGTGGTGCCGGCGAAGGTCGCCGGCAAATGGACGATCCGGGTCGACGGCGATGGCGAGTACGACCTTGCGCTGAAGCAGCATTACCAGAACGTCGAGGGCAAGGTGGACGGTCGCGGGCGCACGGACGGCCTGGTGCTGCTCGACCCGAGGATCAGCGGCACCGACATCAGCTTCGTGGTTCTGCAGGGCAACAGCCGGGTGCGTTTTACCGGGCGCGTCAGCGGTGACCGTATGGAGGGCTCCGCGGCCTTCGGCAACGGCAAGTCGCTGAAATGGCAGGCGGTGCGCGGCTAGGTGCCGGTCGCGTTTGCAGCGTCTGCGCAGAACCCGATTTAGGGTTCTAGTTCATCAGCAACGCCGGTGGTGCATTCTCCAGCACACCCTGGCGAAACGCGGCCTGGTTTCCAGCCATGTCCAGGGCTGCCGAGTTCCAGGCATCGCGGATGATTTTTCCGCCGGCGGTGAGTCCGGCATCAACCACGCGCGGCCGTGCCAGCATGTCCCACAGTGTTGCTGCATGGCGTTCCGGCATACCGCTCAGCGTGACCCGCTGCGCCTGCGGCAAGGGTGCCGGCGCGGCGACCAGGAAACTGTTGATGTAGCGCGCACCGGGCCAGTCCGGACGATAGAGCGCGACGTGGGGCATTTCGCTGGTCAGAGTCGCCAGCAGGTGGGCGTAGGCGCGCGGATCCTTGAGGTTGGCGAAAGTATTGAACACTGCGACGCCGTCCGGCTTCAGGCAGCGTTTGAGGTCGCGGAAGAACTCACGGGTGATCAGGTAGTCCGGCGTGCCATCGCCCTGGAACAGGTCGACCAGGACCACGTCGTGGCGCGGTTCGCAGCCGGCGACGAAAGTGCGGGCGTCGGCCAGGTGTGTGGTTACAAGCGCGGGGTCGAAACCGAAGTAGCGCTGCGCAACCGCGAGCGAGGATGGATCGATCTCGACCACTTCCACGCGCGCGCCGTCGCGGGCGAGGCGCGAGGGCACGATGCCGGCGCCGAGGCCCAGCATCAGCACGTCCTGCAGCTGTGGCCGGTAGGCGCGCGACAGGCCTTCCAGCGCCCAGGTGTAGAAGGAGGTCGACTGCTGGTTCGAATCAACGGTGTTCTGGATCAGGCCGTCGTGGAAATACATGCGCAGAAACTTGCCCTCGGCATCGGCGTTGCTGCGCAGGATTTTGACCGTGCCGAACAGCGAATTGTGCGTGCCTTCGATCTGCCATTGCGCACCGCTGAAGGCCACTGGGCCCTGGCGTCCGGTGTAGCGGTCGGCTTGCCAGGCCAGAATTGCCGCGCCGAGCATCGCCAGGATGGCGCAGGCAGTGACACTGCCGCGTCCCGCCATCGGCAGCTTCGGTGATGCTGCTGCGACCAGGGACAATATGCCGAGGATGCCCGCGACCAACAGCGTGCCGGTGTAGTTGCTGATGTTGGGGATCAGCAGGAAGGCCGTGATCAGCACGCCGGCGACGGAGCCGAGAGTGCTGACGAAAAACACCAGGCCGGCACCGGCATCACCTTTGTGCGTGGCCTGCCGGCGCAGCAGCAGGGCGACCAGCAGCGGATTCATGGCTGAGGTGGCCACCAGCGGCAGCAAGAGCAGAATCAGGCAGGCGAAGAAGGCGCCGCCACTGAGGCTCCAGCGCGCCAGCGGGTGGAAGGCCAGCGGATAGACGAGGCAGGCGATGACAATGGCGATGCCTGCAAGCGCGGGCATGATGCCGAACAACAGGCCGATCTTGCGGTCTGACGGAGCAGGAGTGCCGCCGGCGAGCCGGCCGCCCCACCAGTAGCCCATCGCCAGCGATACCAGCGTGATCGACAGGATGCCGGTCCAGATGTAAAGGCTGATGCCGAAATAGGGCGTCATGATGCGCGAGGCCAGCAACTCGAGCGCAAGTATGGCGCCGCCGGAGATGAAGATCAGGGCAAAGGGCATGGCGGGGAAGGGTGGGCAGAGAAGGGGTGTCGGTTATAATGCGCCGCCAATCTACCACAGGCTTTGGTCAATGCCATTTGGTCCGGCCCTGGCCCGGCAATCAGTGTCAAATTCAACCGGCAGGAGCGGGCGCTGCGGCTGCAGCGCGGATGCTGCCGGCGTACCGCGGAGGCGTTCATGCAGCTTGCAATGCGAATGTTGAAGGGGATGATGGCTGGCGCGGCCCTGCTGGTGTGTATGCCTGCACACGCGGCCAGCGATCAGCCCAGCGTGCCTTACGTGCCGACCCCGCAGGCCGTGGTTGAGCGCATGCTGACGATGGCGAAGGTGACTGCCGCTGATTACCTGATCGACCTGGGTTCCGGCGACGGTCGCATTGTGGTGACCGCCGCGCGGAAGTACGGAACGCGCGGCTTCGGCGTAGACCTTAACCCGGTGCGCATTGACGAGGCCAACGAGAACGCGCGCAAGAACCGCGTTACCGACAAGGTGGCGTTCTACCAGCGCAACCTGTTCGACACCGACCTGTCCCAGGCCACGGTGATCACCATGTACCTGCTGCCGCGGGTGAATCTGCAGCTGCGGCCGAAATTGCTGGACCTGAAGCCCGGCACCCGCCTGGTGTCGCACGATTTCGACATGGATGACTGGAAAGCCGACGAGCATGTGCGCATGGGAGCGAACGACAAGTTTTCGGGCGCCGGTGGCGACAGCGACATTTACCTGTGGATCGTGCCGGCCAAAGTCGCCGGAAGCTGGCGCTCGCAGCTCACCGCCGGCGGCAAGCCGCAGGCCTATGAAATTCAGCTTGAGCAGAAATTCCAGTCCGTCGGCGGCAACGTGCGCGTCAACGGGCGGCCGACGCAGATCCAGGGTGCGAAGTTGCGCGGCGCCGAGCTGTCGTTTTCGTTTATCGCCGAAGTCAATGGCGCACCGGTGAAGCATGAATTCAGCGGCCGGGTCGACGGCGGCCGCATCTCAGGGGAGGCAGCGCTGTCCGGCGGCAGGCTGGCTTCGCGCATGGAGTGGATCGCTGAACGGACGGAGGCTGCGCGCTGATGCGGAAAATGATGAGGGCCGGCGCCTTGCTGGTGGCGCTGGCAGGGGCCGTGCAGGCCCAGGAGTTCGGCGACACGCCATATGTGCAGACGCCGCAGAACGTTGTTGATGCGATGCTCGAGACTGCGAAGGTGACGGCAAAGGATTTTGTGATCGACCTCGGCTCGGGTGACGGCAGGATGGTCATCACTGCGGCGCAGAAGCACGGTGCCCGCGGTTTCGGCGTCGACCTCGATAAACGCCTGGTGAAGCTGGCCAATGACAATGCGCGCAAGGCTGGCGTCGCCGACCGCGCGAAGTTCTACGACCGCGACCTGTTCATCACCGACCTGTCGCCGGCTTCAGTGATCACGATCTACCTGCTGCCGGAGGTAAACCTGATGGCGCGCGGCAAGCTCCTCGCGCTGGAGCCGGGCACGCGCATCGTGTCGCACGACTATGGCATCGGCGACTGGCCAGCGGACATCGAATACGAGATGGACGCGCCGGGCAAGCCGGTTGGCCGCTCGCAGAAGAGCAAGGTGCTTTTCTGGGTGGTCCCTGATCTGGTCGCGGGACGCTGGCAGTGGACGCTCGAAGATGGCGGCAAGTCGCGACGCGTCGAACTGTCTCTGCGGCAGAACTACCAGAAGCTCGAAGCCGTCGCGACACTCGATGGCAAGCCGCTGCCGGTGGAGCGCGCGACGCTGACCGGGCGTGACATCGAACTCGTGTTGACGCTGCCCGCAGGCGGCCGCAGCACTTTCAGCGGTACGCGCATCAATCAGGCGATTGAAGGCCGGCTGCGTGATACCGCGGGCAAAACCGCACCGTGGAGCGCGGTACGCGTGGAAATCCGCGATGCCGCTCACGTGATTGCGCCGGCGCCCGTGGTGCGTGAGTTCAACGTCGAATAAGTATAATGCGTAAGTATTTGGTTTTAAACATTATTTTTTGCTTCGTACTGTTACCGCTTTCTGCGGCGCGGGCCCAGGTGCATTGGCAGTTCGATGTGCCCTTTGTGCCGACGCCGTACGTAGTGATCGAGGAAATGCTGCGGCTGGCCGATGTCACGCCGCGCGACTTTGTGATGGATCTCGGCTCCGGCGATGGCCGCGTGCTGATCACCGCAGCGCAGAAATTCGGCGCACGCGGCATCGGCGTCGATCTCGACGGCGATCTCGTCGCGGAGAGCATCGAGTCGGCGAAGGCCGCTGGCGTTACCGACCGCGTGCAGTTCCTGCAGCAGGACCTCTTCAAGACCGATCTCGACCAGGCCACGGTGATCACGATGTACCTGCTGCCCGGCGTGATGGCGCGCCTGCAGCCGCGACTGCTCGAACTGAAGCCCGGCACACGCCTGGTGTCCCACGATTTTCGTCTGGGTGACTGGAAGCCCGATGTCAGCACGCAGATCCGCAAGAACACTTTCCTGTGGATCGTGCCGGCACGGGTTGGCGGCCGCTGGCAGTTGAAAATGACCTTGCCCGGCGGCGAGCGTCAGATGAGCCTCGAATTGCGGCAGAAGTTTCAGGAAGTCGAAGGCTTCGGACAGTTCAGCGATCGTCCTTCGCAGATCTGGGAGTCGCGCCTGTCCGGCGACCGGCTGAGCTTTGTGATTGTCGACGATCGTGATCGCGACAACGAGGCTGCGCTTTATCTCGAGGGGCAGGTCAAGGGCGATGTCATCGAGGGCCGGCTGCGCCGCGGCGTGGGTGAGGCCCAGACCATTCATGCCTGGCGCGCGGAGCGGGTAAAGGCGCCATGATTCTGAGTGCCGCAAAGCGCCTGTTGCGAATTCTGCCGGCGGCAGCATTCTGTGTTCAGGTGGCCACCACACAGGCCTCCGATGTGCCCTATGTCCCGACGCCGATGAATGTCGTTGACGCGATGCTCGGCCTCGGGGCCGTAGGTCCCGGCGATTTTCTGATCGATCTTGGTTCAGGCGATGGCCGCATTTCGATCCGCGCCGCTACACGCTTTGGAGTGCGCGGACTCGGCGTCGATCTTGATGACAGTCTGGTCAGGACAGCGCGTGCCGCGGCGCAAAAAGCGGGTGTTGGGGACGGGGTTAAGTTCGAGGCGCGAAATCTGTTCGACACCGATCTCGGGGAGGCGACGGTGATCACCGCCTACCTGCTCAATTCGGTGAACCTGCGGCTGCGTCCGCAGTTGTTTGCCCAGCTCAAGCCCGGCACCCGTATTGTCACCCACGATTTTCATTTCGGCGACTGGCAGCCTGACCAGAAAATAACCATTGATGTGCCGGACAAGGCCTATGGGCCGCCGCGCAGCGATATCATGCTGTGGGTGATTCCGGCGGATTTCTCCGGAGTCTGGCAGTGGACCTTGCCCGGCGCCGGCGGCGATGTCAGGCACGAGGCGCAGCTGTCGCAGAAGTTCCAGGTGCTGTATGGCCGCGCCGCGGCCCACAACCGCCCGGTGCTGCTTGCCGACGCGCAAGTCCGCGGGGATGCGGTGAGTTTCACGCTCGGCGATGCCGGTGGCGTGCAGCGCTATAGCGGGCGCATCAGCGGCAATACGATCAGCGGAGAAGTGTCGTTGCCCGGTGGCGGACGTTCACTACCCTGGCAGGCGACGAGGGTCAGGACGGGCAAAATGGATATCGGTGTCGCAGGTCGCGGCGACAGGGCGCAGGCCGTGGCGGCCGGCAGTTCAATCAAGGAGCAGTGATGAAACTTGCAAACATGATGGGCAGTATCGCAATGGTGGTCGGCAGCCTCTTCGTTCTGCCGGCGGCGTCTCAGGATGGCCGCGGCGACGTGGTTTATGTACCGACCCCGCAGGTCGTGGTCGACACCATGCTGGAAATGGCCAAGGTCGGCCCCCAGGATTACGTGATCGACCTCGGCTCGGGCGACGGTCGCATCGTGATTACCGCCGCCTCAAAGTTTGGCGCCAGCGGCTTCGGTGTTGACCTCGACACCTACCTGCTGAAACTTGCCAACCAGAATGCGCAGAAGGCCGGGGTGACCGCCAAAGTCCACTTCGTCGAGGAAAACCTGTTCAGGACTGACCTGTCGCGGGCGACGGTGATCACTTCCTACCTGCTGCCGGAGATGAACCTGAAGCTGCGCCCGAAGCTGCTGACGCTGAAGCCCGGGACCCGCATCGTCACCCACGATTACCACATGGGCCAGTGGGACGCCGAGGAGCGGCGCGACCTGATCGTGCCGGAGAAGGTCGTCGGCACCCCGGGCATCAGCTACATCTATTCTTACGTGGTGCCGGCCCGGGTGCCGGGTAAATGGCAGTCGCTGGTCAGCATCGGCGGGCGCGAAACGCCGATGGAATTCAGCTTCGAGCAGCAATTCCAGGAAATCGAAGGCAAGGTCGAGATCCGCGACCGCAGTGTCGACCTGCGCGGGCGCATCCTCGGCGAGCGCATTCGTCTGGTGGCGGGTGGCCGCGGCGGCGTCCCGCGCCATGAGTTCACCGGCCAGATCGGCGACGGCAATATCTCCGGCACGCTGGTCATCGGCGAGGGCGCTTCGCGCCAGCAGCTGCCGTGGACCGCGAAACTGGTCCAGCGCAGTGAACTGAAGCGGGCATCCGACGAACTGTAATCGCGAATCACCACCAACGGGCGGCAAACGCCCGATCCGGGAGGAAACAACATGAGCACCCAGAACGCGGCCGCGCCGCGCCAGACCCTGTCAGTGACCGACGCCTGCGCGATGATCGTCGGCCTGATCGTCGGCGCGGGAATTTTCGGAACACCCTCGATTGTTGCCGGCGCCGTCGGCGGGGAAACCACGCTGTACGCGGTATGGATCGCCGGCGGCGTGTTTTCGATCATTGGTGCGCTGTGTTACGCGGAACTGGCGACCGCCTTTCCCTCCGCCGGCGGTGAATACCACTTTCTCCAGCGGGCATTCGGACGTTCGCTGGCCTTCCTGTATGGCTGGGCGCGGATGACGGTGATCGTCGCCGGCTCGATAGCTGTTTTTGCCTATCTTTTCGGCGATTACATGTCGCGCGTGATCAGCTTCGGGGCGCATTCCTCCGCGATCTGGGCGGCGCTGGTGGTGGTGGTGCTGACTTACGTGAATTACCGGGGTATCCGCGAAGGCAAGGCCACGCAAAACGTGTTCACGGCGCTTGAGGTCGGCGGACTGGTGCTGATCGTGATCGCCGGACTCTTCCTCGCTGCGCCGCCCGAGGCCGCCGCGCCCGTGGCTGCAGGAGCGGGTCAACCCTGGTACATGGGCGCGGGCATCGGCTCGGCGATGATTTTCGTGCTGTTCACCTACGGCGGCTGGAACGATGCCGCTTACATTTCCGCCGAGGTGCGCGATCGTGATCGCAACATGGTCCGCGCGTTGCTGATCGCAATCAGCGTGGTTGCATTGCTCTACGTGCTGGTGAATGCGGCGTTCTTGAAAGGCCTCGGTTACGATGCGATGGCACGCTCCAATGCAGTGGCCGCCGACCTGATGAAGGCGGTGTGGGGCACCACGGGCGAGAAACTGATCGCGGTGATGATCGCGATTGCAGCCCTGACCTCGGTCAATGGTTCGATGATCGTCGGCGCGCGCTCCAACTATGCGCTCGGCCGCGACTGGCCGATGCTGTCCTGGATCGGGCGCTGGGATGATGCCAGCGGTTCGCCGCGCAACGCGATGCTGGCGCAGGGCGCGATCGCGCTGGCGCTGGTCGGACTGGGCGCGATCCAGAACGCGGGCTTCAAGGGACTCATCGAGTATTCGCTGCCGGTGTTCTGGGGCTTCTTCCTGCTGACCGGCATTGCCTTGTTCGTGCTGCGTGCGAAGGAACCCGATGCGCCGCGGCCGTTCCGCGTGCCGCTCTACCCGGTGTTGCCGGCGGTGTTCGTGCTGGTGTGCGGCTATCTGCTGTATTCGAGCCTGACCTATCACGGTAGCAATGCACTGGTCGGGCTCGGGGTGCTGGCGATTGGCGGCGTGGTCCTGGCGGTCGCGCGCCGTTCTAAAAGGTAGTTTATAATCAATAAGTTATATTGATTATTCGCGGGTGGCGCAACAGCGCCGCCTGCTTCCTTGCAGCTTGAAAACAGCGGTAGCGACCCCATGTCAGGTCGACCGCAGTATTTTTTTATCCGTCATTTCCGGAGAGGCCATGTCCGAGACCACCCAAAAAGAGACGCTGGGCTTCCAGGCCGAGGTCAAGCAACTGCTGCAGTTGATGATCCATTCGCTGTACAGCAACAAGGAAATCTTCCTGCGTGAACTGGTATCCAATGCATCGGATGCCTGCGACAAGCTGCGCTTCGAGGCACTCACCGACAAGGCACTGCTTGAGAACGACGCAGAACTGAAAATCAGCGTCGCTTTTGATCCGCAGACGCGCACGGTTACGGTGACCGACAACGGCATCGGCATGACGCGGCAGGAGGTCATAGAAAACGTCGGCACCATCGCCCGCTCGGGCACCCGTGAATTCCTGTCGAAGCTGACGGGTGATGCGGCCAAGGATGCCAACCTGATCGGCCAGTTCGGTGTCGGCTTTTATTCCTCCTTCGTTGTTGCCGAGCAAGTGACGCTGGAGACCCGGCGTGCCGGGCTCACCGCGGAACACGGTGTGCGCTGGTCTTCGGACGGCGGCGGCGAATACAGCCTGGAAGTCGTCGATCGGGCCGAGCGCGGCACCACGGTCACGCTGCAACTGCGCGAGGGCGAGGACGAGTTCGCCGACGGCACGCGGCTGCGCACGATACTGCGCAAGTACTCCGACCACATCACGCTGCCGATTCTGATGAAAGAGGAGGAGTGGGACAAGGATTCGGCCAAGTACCGCACGACGGACAAGGACGAGACCGTCAACCAGGCGAGCGCGCTGTGGGCGCGGCCCAAATCCGAAGTCAGCGACGAGCAGTACGCCGAGTTCTACAAGCATGTCGCGCACGACTTCGAGGCGCCACTGGCCTGGGCGCACAACAAGGTTGAGGGCCGCAAGGAATACACACAGCTGCTCTACGTTCCGGCACGCGCGCC
The DNA here is from genome assembly GCA_030684405.1 of Burkholderiales bacterium. GTDB lineage: Bacteria > Pseudomonadota > Gammaproteobacteria > Burkholderiales > SG8-41. Next base: position 75,784 of record JAUXYA010000037.1, read on the forward strand.
CTTCGACCTGTGGGACCGCGAGCAGCGTCGCGGTATCAAGCTCTATGTGAGGCGCGTGTTCATCATGGACGATGCCGAACACTTGATGCCGCATTACCTGCGCTTCGTGCGCGGTGTCATCGATTCGGCGGATCTGCCGCTCAATGTGTCGCGGGAGATCCTGCAGGAATCGAAAGACATCGAGGCAATCCGCGCGGGATCGGTCAAGCGCGTGCTGTCGATGGTCGAGGATCTGGCGGAGAACCAGAAAGAGAAATTCGCGACTTTCTGGAAAGAGTTCGGCCGGGTTTTCAAGGAAGGCATCGGCGAGGATCATGCCAACCGCGAGCGTATTGCCAAGCTGCTGCGTTTCGCCTCCACCCACAAGGACACACCCGACGAGGAAGTGTCACTGACGGACTATGTGGCACGCATGAAGCCGGAGCAGGAAAAGGTGTACTACGTCACCGCCGAGTCCTTCTCCGCAGCCAAGGCCAGCCCGCACCTCGAGGTGTTCCGCAGGAAAGGCGTGGAAGTGCTGCTGCTGTCGGAGCGCGTCGACGAGTGGATGATGTCCTTCCTCACCGAGTTCGAGGGCAAGAAGCTGCAGTCGGTGGCCAAAGGCGTACTGGATCTCGGCAGCCTGGAAGACGAAGCCGAGAAAAAGGCGCAGGAGGCGGCGGCAAGCGAACACAAAGAACTGGTTGAGCGGATCAAGAAGGCGCTGGAGGAACGGGTCAAGGACGTGCGTGTGACTCTGCGGCTGACAGAATCGCCGGCCTGCCTGGTGGCCGACGAGCACGACATGAGTGCGAGCCTGCAACGCATGCTGAAGGCTGCGGGACAGAAGGTGCCGCTGTCGAAGCCGATTCTCGAAATCAATGCCAGCCATCCACTGGTGCAGCGACTGCAGGCGGAAACCGACGAGACGCGTTTCGGTGATTTCGCGGCAGTGCTGTTCGACCAGTCCTTGCTCGCCGAAGGCGGCCAGCTCGAGGATCCGGCCGGATTCGTCAGGCGCCTCAACCAGCTGATGTTGACCCGCTAGCTTCCTGGCTTCAACGGGCCTGTAGCCGACGGGCCAGCTCGCTGAATTCCGCGGCCGGCACCGGCCTGCCGTAGAAATAGCCCTGCGCTTCGTCGCAGCCGGCCTGGACCAGGAAGTCGCGCTGCTCGCGGGTTTCGACGCCCTCGGCGACCACGGGAATGCCGAGGTTGTGCGCTAGGGCGATGATGGCGCGGGTCAGCGCGGCGTCGCTGGGGTCAGTGGTGACCTCATGGATAAACGACTGGTCGACCTTCAGGCGGTCGATCGGCAGGCGTTTCAGGTAGGACAGGCTCGAATAGCCGGTGCCGAAATCGTCCATTGCGATGCGTACGCCGAGTTTTTTGATGCGGCCGAGGATCTCCACCGACTTCTCGACGTCGTCGATCACCATGCTCTCGGTAATTTCGAGTTCCAATGCCGCGGGCGGCAGCCCGCTTTCCAGCAGTGCGTTCCTGATGAGCTGGATCAGGTTTTCGTCGCGCAGTTGACGTGCGGACAGGTTGACCGACATCACCAGCGGTGTCAGGCCTGATGCAGCGAAATCGGCCGCCTGTCTGCAGGCCGTCCGCAGCACCCATTCGCCGACCTGCACGATCTGTCCCGACTGCTCCGCCAGCGGAATGAACTGCGCCGGCGATATCAGGCCGTATTGCGGGTTTTGCCAGCGTATCAGCGCCTCCGCACCTACCAGCGCGCCGGAGCCGAGGTTGACCTGGGGCTGGTAGTGCAAGCGGAATTCCTCGCGCTCGAGGGCGCGCCGCAGGTTATTGGTCAGCGTCACCTTGCGCACGATGGCGTCGTTCATGCCGCGGGTGTAGAAGCGCGAGGTGTTCTTGCCTTCCTCCTTCGCCTTGTACATCGCGACATCGGCAAACTTGAGCAGTTCGTCCGGATCATCACCGTCATCGGGGCAGACGCTGATACCGATGCTGCAGGTCAGGGTGATTTCCTGCTGCCGTATCGGGATCGGGCGCAGCACCGCGTCGATGATGCGCTGCACCGCATCCGAAATGTCCTCGACGCGCTCCTGGTCGTTGAACACGACCACGAACTCGTCGCCGCCCAGCCGCGCGGCGGTGTCACCCTGGCGGATGTTGGCAGCGAGGCGGTTGCCAGTCAGCTTCAGCACCTGGTCGCCGGTGTTGTGTCCGAAGCCGTCGTTGATCATTTTGAAGCCGTCGAGGTCGATGAACAGAACCGCCACCTTGGTGCCGCGCCGTCTTGCCTGCATTGCGGCGAGCTGGATTCGATCCATCAGCAGGCTGCGGTTGGCGAGTCCGGTCAACAGGTCGTGGGTGGCGCGCCGCTCGAGTTCGAGGAGGTATTTCTTGCTGTCAGTGATGTCGTTTTGCACGCCAACGTAATGGGTGATGCGACCCTGGTCATCGCGTACCGGCGCGACATAGAGATCGTTCCAGAACAGGTCGCCGCTTTTATGGTAATTGCGCAGAACGACCCGGCCTTCCTCGCCGTCGCGGATCAGTGTCCGCAGCTTCTCGAGGTCTGCCTGGTTGCGGTCGCTGCCCTGCAGGAAGCGGCAGTTGCGGCCTATGGCTTCGCCGGCACGGTATCCGGTGATGCGCTCAAATGCCGGATTGACGTAGATGATCGGCTGGTCCGGCTGCAGCTGGTCGGTAATGACGATGGCGTTGGCGCTGGCCTCGAGCGCGCGCTCCCTGAGGCGCAGCGTTTCCTCGTGCGCCCGGCGCTGGTTGATGTTGCGGAAGAATACCGAGATGCCGGATGGCTGGGGATAGGCATGCACCTCGAACCAGGTCCGCAGTGGCGCATAGTATTCGATGAAATTGGCGGATTTTTTCTGCTCCCGCACGAGATGGTACTGGCGATGGAATTCGCTGCCGACCGCCTGCGGAAATTCACTCCAGATGTTCCGGTTCAGGAGTTCTGTGACACTGCG
>JAUXYA010000008.1 GCA_030684405.1 Burkholderiales bacterium
CACCGCCGGTGATTTCGGTGGTTTCACCGAAACACATGGTCACACCCAGCGGCTCAAGCTTGTCGAAAGCGCTGCCCACGGTGGGGTTGGAACCGCAACCCGAAGTCGTGTCGGACTCGCCGCACTTGGTTGACACCCACAGATCGCTGATCGGGCATTCCACGCGCTGCAGTTCGGACGCCCACTGCACATATTCCTTGGCCACTTTGGACGCACGCATGATGGTGTCGTGATCGCCATGGAGTTCGATGCCGAAACCGGTGACCGGCTTGCCGGTCTTGGCAATGCCATCGACCACTTTCTTCGCCCAGCCTTCTTCAATACAGATCACTACCACGGCGGCGACATTGGGATTGGCACCCGCGCCGATGATGGTGCGGAAATGCAGGTCCAGGTCGGCGCCGAACTGCAGCCGGCCATAGGGGTGCGGGATCGCTATCGCGCCCTTGATGTTGTTGGCCACGGCTTCAGCAGCGGCATTGGACAGATCGTCCACCGGCAAAATCAGGACGTGGTTGCGGACACCAACGCGACCGTTCTCGCGGCGGTAGCCCATGAATGTGGTTTTGCTGTTGATCATTTCAGTTTCTCCGTAGAAATCGGGATCGCGGTTGGCTTGCCTGACGCCATTACCAGCGCTTGGTCTTGATGTTGTGGACGTGGGCGTGCTCGCCGACCTTGATGTCAGCCACGGCCTTGCCGATGTCGAAACCGTACTTGATGATGGTGTCGCCCTTCTTGATCTCGCGCAACGCAGCCTTGTGCCCGATGGGGATATCGTTGAGTGCCTTGACCTTGATCGTGGAGTCATCTTCCATGACCCAGCCAATCATCTCCTGGCCAGCCTTGATGCCCTCGATGACGGCTACGCCGACCATGTCTTTCTTGTCGTGAATCAATAAGTGAATCATTGCGCCTCCTGGATAAACGCTGTGCGGGTGAAAGTTCTGGAAATATTTTAATGCAGGGCTTGCCATGCTAACCGCCGGGCTTCAGCGAAGTCAACTATATGACCTATATGAGTTCACCGAGCGCGTGCTAGACTCCAGGCCATTCATCATGAACCTGATCCCCAGACCCGACACGCTGGCCGCCGGCCAGCCCAACGCTGCACCACTTTACCGCGAAGTGAAACTGCGCATTACCCGGGCGCTGGCCGCGGGCGAGTGGAAACCGGGAGAAGCGATCCCGAGCGAAACCAGGCTCGCCGCCGATTTCGGAGTTTCGATCGGAACCATCCGGCGCGCCATCGACGAGCTGGTCGCGGGCCGCATCCTGGTGCGCCAGCAGGGGCGCGGCACCTTTGTTGCGACGCACACCGAAGATCGCACGCTGTTTTACTTCTTCCATGTGGTCGGCAAAGACGGCGGCCAGGAATTCCCGGTCTCGGAACTCCTGGGTTTTCACAAGGAGCGCGCGGGCGCCGGCGACGAGTCGCTGCTGGGGATTCCCCGGGGAAGCCGGGTCGCGCGGGTGCGCAACCTGCTGAAGCTGGCAGGCAAGCCGGTAGTGCTCGACGACATCACGGTCTCGACCGAGCGCTTCCCGCGCATCGATGAAACCACTTTCCGCAAACGTGTAGGCACGATCTACGGCCTCTATCAGGCACGCTACGGAGTCAACGTGGTCAGGATCAGCGAGCGGCTTTCCGCCGCTCATCCGCCAGCAGAAATTGCCACCATCCTCGGCATGCGTGCGGATCAACCGGCGCTGCACATCCGCCGCGTGGCCTACAGCTACAACGATTCGCCGGTGGAATACCGGCTGAGCTGGATCAACACCTCAGACCACGAGTATCTCAGCGACCTCTGGAAAACTGCCGCCCGCTGAAGCCTAGAAGCCAAGCTCACGCCGCGCCACCGTGATCAACTCCGGATCGCCGGCGTTTTTCAGCACCCAGTCGAACTGGGCACGCGCATCACCGAGCAGCCCTGCGCGCGCGAGGCTGAGCCCGGCTTTGAGCCGTGCCTCAGCGGCGGCCGCCGGCACGCTCAGCGCCTGGCGCAGGTAAAAATCCGCTGCTGGCAGCGCTTCCTTGCGACTGCGGTGAATGCGCTCGACCGAAGACTGCAGCGTGCGCCACTGCTCCGGCGCAGCATGGGGTAGCACGCGCCCGAACAGCATCAGCGCGGGCTCGTGCAGCCCGTGGTCCGCCAGTTGCTGCGCGAGCAGGATCCACTCCGCGAGCTGTGCCGACGGGATGGCCTCAACTCCCGCGACGAGCCGCTGCACAATGACCACTGCCGCGTCGGGACGCCCGGCACGCAGCGCCAGCGCGGCCATGCGCAACTGCCAGACCGCTGCCGGCATCTCCTCCGGCGCCGGCAGGCCCTCGAGGTACTGGAATGCCAGCGGATGGTCGCCCGGCCCTTCGGCGAGCCGACCCAGAATGCGGCGTGTAGGTGCCCGCAGCCCGTCGACTTGCCCGGGCCATACGCCGAACACGCGCAAGGCAACTCGCGGCAGCTTCGCCGCAGCATATCCAGCAGCCAGCCGCTCCTGGGCACGCTCGCGCAGCAGTGGATCCGAGCCATGCCTCGCAAGGTACGCGAAATAGGCGCGCGCCTCTACGACCTCGGTCGCGCTGCGGCGAATTGCAAACTCCAGCCAGCCGGCCTCATCCCCGGACAGCAGCTGGCGCGCATTCGCCGTCATATGCACATGACTGGCATAGGCTGACCACAAGCGCGCCGCGCCAGCAGCAACGGCCTGCGCGACTGACTCGATCTCCAGCAACTGTTCCAGTGCAGTGAGGCGTAGAGCACTGTTTTTGCTGTGATCCGCCGCATCCAGCAGCAGCCGCCACCACGCCGGATCGTCGCTGCGGGAGAGCGCCGACTGCGCCCGGGAGACGGCCTCACCAGCCGTGACGAGGCCGGCATGCATGTGCAGCCGCAGCCGGGTGGCTCCGCGCTCGTCAAGCAAGCCCAGCCAGGTCAGCGCTTCGCGGACCATTCCGGCGTCGAGCAAGGCCTCGACGAAACGAGTCGCAGTTGCCTGATCCAGCGGCCGATAGTCCTGTTCGAAACGCAGCATGCTGCGCCAGGCATCTTCGAAACGGGATTCCAGAACCTGGCTGTGGATGACCAGGAGACGCAGATCGCGGATCGCCTTGGCACCCATGTCGGGAGACCACAGTGCGCGACCGGCGTGATCGCGCGCAAGGGACGGCCGGTTGAGCAAAAGTGCCGCGCGGGCAGCCGCGGCATGCGACCCGGATCGCGCGGCAGCGGGCATCTTCACCGGCAGCGTGCCGGCACGCCGCAGCACATCCTCATGCCGACCGAGTCGGTCCAGCAGCTGGAGCCGCAGATATTCCCATGCACTCCAGTCCGGAGCCTGCGCATCCGCGGGCTGCAATGCATCCACGCGCTGCAGCGCGAGTTGCGCAGCGCCAGCCTGTGCCAGCATCCGGATGTCCTCCAGAGTATTGGCAGCACGTGCCGGCAACGGCACCTGCACGCTCACAAGCAAAAAGGCGAGGACGGCAAGGCAGCGCAGGCGTGACATCACGTTATTCTAGCGGGGCGCATTGCAGCGCCTCGCGGCAACATAAAAAAGGCGGCAAAAGCCGCCTTTTCGACTCAGCTCCGAGACTACTTCTCGGCCGGAGTTTCGGCGGGCACGGAATTCGCCACTGCCTTCGCTTCCGGCGCAGCCCTGGTCGCGAGCTTTTCCTTGATGCGAGCTGCCTTGCCGGACAGGCCGCGCAGGTAATAAAGCTTGGCGCGGCTGACGTCACCGCGGCGCTTGACCTCGATGCCGGCGATTGCCGGGGAATAGGTCTGGAAAGTGCGCTCTACGCCTTCGCCGGACGACACCTTGCGCACGATGAACGATGAGTTGATTCCGCGGTTGCGCTTGGCAATCACCACGCCCTCGTAGGCCTGGACACGCTTGCGCTCGCCCTCGACCACGTTGACGCTGACGATCACTGTGTCACCAGTGGTGAACTCCGGCACCTTGCGGCCCAGACGGTTGATCTCTTCCTGTTCCAGCTGCTGAATGACATTCATGCTCATGCTCCCTCAAAACTCGATACGTCCGCCGAAATGGCGTCCGCGGTTAATGTCCACCGTCCTGCAATTCCTGCCGGAATTCCTCCAGCAGCGTTCGTTCTTCTCCGCTCAGCACCCGGCGCTCCAGCAGTTCCGGCCGGCGCTGCCAGGTCCTGCCCAGCGCCTGTTTCTTTCTCCAGCGGGCAATCGCCGCGTGGTTCCCCGACAGCAACACTGCCGGCACTGCCATGCCTTCGAAAACCTCGGGCCGTGTGTAGTGAGGACAGTCCAGCAGGCCGTCGACGAAGGAGTCCTGCGCCGCCGATTCAGCATCACCCAGAACGCCGGGCAATTGCCGCACCACACTGTCCATCACCACCATCGCGGCAATTTCACCGCCGCTCAGCACATAGTCACCGACCGAAATTTCCTCGACACGCTGCTGCATGATCAACCGCTCGTCCACGCCCTCGTAGCGCCCGGCCAGCAACACCAGACCCTGCTCCTGTGCAAGCGCCGCGACCAGCGCGTTATCCAGCAACCTGCCCTGCGGTGTCAGGTGCAGCACCCGGGGGCGCTCCACACCGGCACTCTGCTGCCTCTGCCGCGCCGCTTGCAGGGCCTTGCCCAGCGGCTCGGCCATCATCACCATGCCGGGACCGCCGCCATAGGGCCGGTCATCCACGGTGCGGTGCGCATTCGCCGCGAAATCCCTCGGGTTCCACGCCACAAACTGATACAACCCGCGCTCCCGTGCGCGCCCGGTAACCCCCAGTTCGGTCACTGCGTCGAACATCGCTGGAAACAGCGTGACAACATCAAACTGCAGCATCAATAGTCAGCGTCCCAATCCACAACTATCCTGCCACCCGCCACATCAACCTGCCGGACCACCGGCCCGATGAAGGGCAGCAGGCGCTCGCGCGCGCCCTCGACCACCAACACGTCATTCGCTCCGGTCTCGAACACCCTGGCCACACGACCCAGCGCGATACCGGCCTCGTTCCAAACCGTCAGGCCAACCAGATCGGCCCAGTAATACTCGCCTGTTACGAGTTCGGGAAACTCGTTCCGCGAAACCGCAACCTGCATACCGCTGAGCATCGCGGCCTGATCCCGGTCATCGATACCCTGCAGCTTTGCCACCACTGCGCTGCCGTGAACCCTCACCGCATCCACGGCCCACGCCTGCGACGCATCGCCCTTCTGCAACTGCCACTCGTGGTAGTCGAGCAGGCTTTGAGGCTGCTGCGTGAACGGCTGAACCTTGACCCAGCCCTTGACCCCGTAGGGCGCGATGACGCGCCCCATCGCCACCAGCCGCTCAGGCAGCGGCTTGCTGTTCACCAGCCTGCTTGACGAGCCGGGTCACGGTGTCGGACAGTTGGGCACCCTGGCCCCGCCAGAACGCGAGACGCTCGCGGTTGATGCGCAAGCGCTCCCGACCTTCGGGAGCCTTGGGATCGTAAAACCCCAGGCGCTCGATGAAGCGGCCGTCACGCGGAAAACGTGAGTCGGCTACAACAAAATTGAAGAACGGGCGTTTTTTTGCCCCACCACGTGCCAATCGAATCACTACCATGTCGGTATTCCCGGCGCTTAAAAAGTCGAAAGGGGCGGATTTTACGTTACTTTCACCTCCTTAAGCAATGTACCGCTAGCGGAACCTGGAATTCGGGCTAATCTGCTCGATAGTGTGCACATTAACTTATAAATAATTGTTTTTAAATGAATTTTCTAATGGAGCTTCAGCTGCAATCATGCCTAATACCCCAAATTCCCCGGCTGATCGAATCAATGCCGCCCTGCGCATCCGCTTTGGCGGCGATTTTCCGGTAGCCCCGGATCAGGCCGGGATCGACGAACTCGCCCGAATCGCGAATCACCGTTCGGTTCGCCGCTACCGGCCTGATGCGGTTGATCCGGCGCTGTTTCGCCTGCTCTGCGCCTGCGCGCTTTCGGCGCCGACCAAAAGCGACCTGCAGCAGGCAGACATCATCCATGTCGCCGATCCCGTGCGCCGCCAGCGCATCATCGCCCATCTCCCTGACATGGGATGGATCGCCGAGGCACCCTTGTTCCTGATTTTCTGCGGCAACAACCGCCGCATCCGTCGCATCGGCGAATGGCGCGGCAAGCCCTTTGTCAACGAGCATCTCGACCATTTCATGAATGCCGCAGTCGATGCCGGCATCGCCATGATGAATTTCATCAGTGCAGCCGAAGCCGCCGGGCTCGGCACCTGTCCGATCAGCGCCATCCGCAACGCCATAGACACCGTCAGCAGCGAGCTCGAATTGCCGGAAGGGGTCTTTCCGGTTGCCGGCCTCTGCGTCGGCTATCCCGCGACTGCGGGCCATGTCAGCCCCCGCCTGCCGCTTGAAGTCACCCTGCATACCGATCGTTATGACGAGACGGGTTTGCGCGAGAACATCGACGCCTATGACCGCAGGCGGCACGCCAATCATCCCTATGGCAAGCAGCGCCGACTTGCGCGCTTCGGCACTGCGGATTTCTATGGCTGGTCCGAGGACAAGGCCCGGCAGTACGCCGAGCCGGAGCGCGCGGATTTCGGCGAATACATCCGGCGTCAGGGTTTCAGCCTGAAATAGACGGGGCCGGGCGGAGGCGCCCCGGCATGTTCAGCGCATGCCGGGAAACATGCCTTTCATGCTGCGCATCATCTTCGCCATACCACCCTTGGCGACCATTTTCATCATTTTCTGGGTCTGCTCAAACTGGTTGAGCAGACGGTTGACCTCCTGCACGCTGACGCCGGCGCCGGCAGCAATGCGGCGCTTGCGGGAGGCCTTGAGAAGATCTGGTTTTGCACGCTCCTGTGGCGTCATCGAATTGATGATGCCCTCCAGCCGGCGGATCGTCTTGTCCTCCATCTGCGGCGCGCCCTGCGCAGCCTGCGCGAGTTGCGCCGGCAGCTTGTCCATCAGCGCACTCATGCCACCCATCTTGCGCATCTGCGCGACCTGCTGTTTGAAATCCTCCAAATCGAAACCCTTGCCGGTCTTGACCTTGCGCGCGAGCTTCTCCGCCTCGTCGCGATTGACCGTCTTCTGCACATCCTCGATCAGGGACAAAACATCGCCCATGCCCAGAATGCGCGAGGCCATGCGGTCCGGATGGAATGCCTCCAGTCCATCCAGTTTCTCGCCAGTGCCGGCAAACTTGATCGGTTTGCCGGTCACGTGCCGTACCGAGAGCGCGGCGCCGCCGCGGGCATCGCCATCCAGCTTGGTCAGGATGACGCCGGTCAGCGGTAAAGCCTCGCCGAAAGCCCTGGCCACATTGACCGCATCCTGGCCCTGCATGGCATCCACGACGAACAGCGTCTCCACCGGATTTACGGCCGCGTGCAGTTCGCGGATCTCCTCCATCATCGCCGTATCGACAGCAAGGCGGCCTGCGGTATCGACAATCAGTACGTCGTGGAAATGCCTGCGCGCATGGTCCAGCGCCTGCCTGGCGATGTCGACCGGCTTTTCGCTGGCGCCCGCCGGGTAGAAATCCGCTTCGACCTGGCCGGCAAGAAGCCTGAGTTGTTCGATCGCGGCAGGCCGGTAAACGTCACAACTGGCCAGCAGCACCTTCTTGCGCTGCTCCGTGTGCAGCCAACGCGCCAGCTTGCCGGCCGTCGTGGTTTTACCGGCGCCCTGCAGGCCCGCCATCAAGATCACTGCCGGCGGCTGCGTCGCAAGGCTCAGCGATTCGCTGCGTTCGCCCATCAGCGCCACCAACTCGCGATGCACGACGCCGACCAATGCCTGACCCGGCGTCAGGCTGCCGACCACCTCTTCGCCGACCGCTTTCTCGCGCACGCGATCAATGAACACCTTGACCACGGGAAGCGCGACGTCGGCCTCCAGCAGCGCCATGCGCACCTCGCGCAAGGCATCCTGGATGTTGCTCTCGTTGAGTCGTGCTTCGCCGCGCAGTGTCTTGACGACGTGTGCAAGGCGACCGGTAAGGTTGTCAAACATTGGAAATCGCCCGGATGGCGTTCGGGTAAACTTGGAGTATGCAGGGCATTCTACCGTATCTCTTCTGCGCGATTCTCTATGCCGCCATGGGCCTGTACTTCTGGCGGCGCCACTGGTCGGCTGCCGCCACCTTGCCCGACACAGTGCCGGCTAACGGCACCGCCGAGAGACTGTGCATGCTGGCCCTTCTGGGTATCCACGCGGCATTGCTTTTCGGCGCCATGTTCTCCGGAGGCGCCCTGCGCATCGGCGTCGGCGATGCGATATCGGCCATCCTCTGGCTCGCCGTGCTCATTTACTGGCTGGGCGGCCTGTTCTACCGGCTTGAAGGCCTGCAGGCCCTGATCATGCCGGCCGCGGCGATCGCCGTCCTGCTGCCGGCGCTGTTTCCCGCGGCGCGGCCGCTGCCCAATGCCGAGCTGCTTGCGTTCAAGCTGCATCTGCTGATTTCCATGCTTGCCTACAGCCTGTTCACGATCGCTTCACTGCACGTGCTGCTGATGGCCATGCTCGAACGGCGGCTGCACCGCGGCGCCTTGCCCGCGGGGCTGCGCACCCTGCCGCCGCTGCTGACTATGGAAACCCTGCTGTTCCGGATCATCTGGGCCGGCTTTGCGATGCTGTCCCTGACAATCGCCAGCGGTGTGGTGTTTTCGGAGGAAGTATTCGGCAGAACGGCGCAACTCAACCACAAGACGATCTTCGGCATCGTTTCGTGGCTCGTTTTTGGCGCCCTGCTGTTCGGCCGTCATTTTTACGGATGGCGTGGCCGCGTCGCCGTGCGCTGGACACTGGCCGGCTTTCTGATGCTTGTGCTGGCCTATCTCGGCAGCAAGTTCGTTGTCGAAATACTGCTCGGACGCAGTTGACTGCCGTTCCAGCCATAAAAAACGCGGCGCAGCTTCCACTCGATTCCGCCAGCCATCTGCCTGAGGTAATGCCATGGAAGTTCTGATCCTCGCCAGCCTGATTCTCCTCAACGGTGCGTTCGCAATGTCGGAGGTGGCATTACTGACCGCGCGCCAGTCCAGGCTTGTCACGCTCGCGCAGCGCGGTGATAAGCTCGCCGCCGCTGCGATCAAGCTGTGTGCCAACCCGACCCGCTTTCTTTCAACCGTACAAATCGGCATCACCTCGATCGGCCTGCTCAACGGCATCGTCGGCGAAGCCATCCTCGCCGCGCCATTCGCCGTCTGGCTGCAGGAGCAGGGTCTGGAAACCAGGACCAGCAACATCATCGCCACCACCGTGGTCGTGATAACCGTCACCTACTTCTCCATCGTCATCGGCGAAATCGTGCCCAAGCGCCTCGGGCAGCACAGCGCCGAAAACATTTCACGTTATGTCTCCTGGCCGATGCGAGGACTGGCGGCCGTCACCGCGCCTTTTGTCCATTTACTGACGATATCCACCGACGCAGTGCTCGGCATTGCGCTGCGGGTACTGCGGTTGCAGCCGCAGGAATCCGGACCGCAGCCGCTGTCGATCGACGAGATCCGCACCATCGTCCTTGAATCTTCCAACGTGCTGCCGAAGAAGCATGCTTCAGTGCTGCTCAATCTGCTCGAGATCGGCGCAATCACGGTCGACGATGTCATGGTCCCGCGCAACCAGATCGAGGGCATCAATATCGACCTCCCCCTGGAAGAACTCGCGCAGCAGATATCCACCGCGCATCACCGACGGGTCGTGGTTTACCAGGACCAGCTTGACAACGTGATCGGCACGCTCCGGGTACGACATGCGCTCACTTTGATCCAGCGCGACGAACTTACGCAGGAAAGCGTGCGCGACATGATCAGGGAACCTTATTTCGTGCCGTCATCGACACCGCTGCTGTCGCAGATCCAGAACTTCCAGGAGCATCAGGACCGGGTCAGCCTGGTGGTCGATGAATACGGGGAAATCATGGGCTTGGTAACCCTGGAAGACATCCTTGAGGAAATCATCGGCGAGTTCACCACCCAGTCGCCTCTGATGGCGCGCGGCCTGCATCCCCAGCCGGATGGCAGCTATGTTATTGAAGGCAGCACGCTGCTGCGCGAACTCAACCGCAAGCTTGGCTTCGATTTTCCGCTTGACGGCCCGAAGACCCTAAACGGACTGATCCTGGAGCACCTGCAGGACATTCCCGAACCGAACACCAGTGTCCGTATCGCGGGTCACCCCCTGGAAATCGTGCAGACCCAGGACCGGGTCATCAAAAGTGTGCGAGTGTTCACGCCGTCGGTGAAATAAGGCGTCCGATCCCGGCGCGCAGCCTTTACAACACTGCGCCGGACGGGCATCATCCCATGCATAAGCGATCGTAACCTATTGGTTCATCGAGGAAATTTGGAGGTCCGCCATGGCAACCGCAACTGCCGCTCGCAAATCCGAAATCACGGAATACACCTTCCGCTGGGTGGGTCAGGACCGTGCCGGAAAAACCGTACGCGGAGAAATCCAGGCAAGCGGAGAGGCGCAGGTCAACGCCGTGCTGCGCCGCCAGGGCATCAAGATCGTCGAGGTCAAGAAGCAGCGTCTAGGTCGCGGCGGCTCGGTCTCGGAAAAGGACATCACACTGTTCACCCGCCAGTTGGCAACCATGATGAAATCCGGCGTGCCGCTGCTGCAGTCCTTCGACATCGTCGGCAAGGGCCACAGCAATCCGGCGGTCGCCCGGCTGTTGATGAGCATCAAGTCCGACGTCGAGACCGGCATGAGCCTGAAACAGGCATTCGAAAAGCACCCGCTGCATTTCGATGCGCTGTTCTGCAACCTGGTCGGCGCCGGCGAGGCGGCCGGTATCCTGGAAAGCCTTCTCGACCGCCTGGCAACCTACAAGGAAAAAATTCTCGCCATCAAAGGCAAGATCAAGTCCGCACTGTTCTACCCGATTGCGATCATGGTGGTGGCCGTGGTGATCACCGCGATCATCATGATCTTCGTGATTCCGGCCTTCAAGGAAGTGTTTAAGAGCTTCGGTGCCGACCTGCCGACACCGACGCTGATCGTGATGGCCATATCGGATTTCGTGGTGGCCAACTGGTTCTTCCTGTTCGGCGGCGCCGGCGTGGCCATTTATGCATTCTTCTGGACCTGGAAGCGCTCGACGAAGATGCAGATGTACATGGACCGTATCGTGCTGCGTGTCCCCGTGTTTGGCGACCTGATCCGCAAATCCTCGATTGCGCGCTGGACGCGCACGCTTGCCACGATGTTCGCCGCCGGCGTACCGCTGGTTGAAGCCCTGGGTTCGGTGGCTGGCGCTGCGGGCAACTATGAATATTACGTCGCCACCAAGAAAATCCAGGCCGAAGTTGCCACCGGCTCCAGCCTCACCTCGTCCATGCAGGGCACCGAGGTCTTCCCGAACATGGTGATCCAGATGACCATGATCGGAGAGGAGGCGGGCTCGCTTGACCAGATGCTGAGCAAGGTAGCCGACTTTTTCGAGGCCGAGGTGGACGAGGCGGTCGAAGCATTATCCAGCTTGATGGAGCCGATGATCATGGTGGTGCTGGGCACGCTGATCGGTGGCATGGTCATCGCCATGTACCTGCCTATCTTCAAGCTGGGATCCGCCGTCTAAGATTGCCGAGCCCGGCGCAGCCATTCCATTCCCAAATAGGCCAGACTGCGCTTTTGTCGGGAAACCCTGCTATCAGGTGTATCAACCATGCTGTCGGATCCCGTAATCTTTGCCATGAGTGCAGCGCTGGCCGGGCTGTGCGTCGGAAGCTTTCTTAATGTCGTAATCCATCGCCTCCCGAAAATGATGGAACGGCAGTGGCGTGCGGAGTGCGCCGAGCTCGCTGGCGGGGAGGCTCCACCCGCTGAACACTACAACTTGATCGTCCCGCGCTCGGCCTGCCCGTCCTGCAACCGGCCGATCAGGGCAATAGAGAACATCCCGTTGCTGAGCTGGATAGTGCTGCGCGGCCGCTGTGCTGGCTGCAAGGCAGCGATATCTCCGCGATATCCGGCCGTCGAAGCCCTGACTGCAGCACTCTCGGCCTACTTCGCCTGGCATTTCGGCTTCGGCATTGCCGGGGCAGCAGCGCTGCTTTTCCTGTGGCTGATGATCGCGCTTACTTTTATCGATCTCGACACCTACTACCTGCCGGACAACCTGACCCTGCCCCTGCTTTGGGCAGGGTTGCTGATCAACATAAACGGCACCTTCGCAACGCTGCAGTCCGCGGTCATCGGAGCCGCAGCAGGCTACCTGAGTCTGTGGTCGGTGTACTGGATATTCAAATGGGCAACCGGCAAGGAAGGCATGGGTTATGGCGACTTCAAACTGCTGGCCGCAATCGGCGCATGGCTGGGTTGGCAGATGCTGCCCCTCACGATCCTGCTGTCGTCGTTGGTGGGCGCAGTCATCGGCATCGGGCTGATCGTGTTTGCCGGGCGCGGCCGCAGCGTACCCATTCCTTTCGGCCCCTATCTGGCGATTGCCGGACTGATCGCACTGGCGTACGGCCCCGCCCTGACGCAAGCGTGGTTCGGTCCGCTCTGAGCATGCAGCCTTACTGCATCGGCCTCACGGGCGGCATCGGCTCCGGCAAATCGCGCGCCGCGGACATGTTCGCGGAACTGGGTGCGGACGTGGTCGATACTGACGAAATATCCCGCAAGATGACGGCGCGCAATGGCAGCGCCATGCCAGACATCATCGCGGCCTTCGGTCGTGAAGCCGCAGCCGCTGACGGCAGCCTCGACCGCGCGGCGATGCGACAGCGCATATTCGGCGATCCCCTCACCCGGCAAAAGCTCGAGGGCATCCTCCACCCACGGATCCGCGAAGCAGCGCGTCACCACGTTGCCGAATCCACCGCACCCTACGTGCTGCTCGTCGTACCGCTGCTGCTGGAGACTGGCGCCTATCGCGACCTCATCCGCAGGGTGGTGGTGGTGGACTGCGACGAGGCATTGCAGGTCAGCCGCACCATCGCGCGCAGCCACCTCGACGAGGCCTCAGTGCAGGCCATCATGGCGGCGCAGATGCCACGCAACGAAAAGCTGGCGTGCGCGGATGACATCATCCGTAATGACGGCAAGGTTGAAGACCTGCGCGCACAGGTCGTGATGCTCCACGCCAAGTACCTGGAACTGGCCGCGCAGGAAGCTCGAAGCAATCCGCAAAACCGGCATTAAGCCTTTATTTTTTCTGGTTTTTGTCCGATACTCCGATAACCGGACTCCAAACTTTTCAATCGGGCGCACAGGACGTGATCGTCTACGAACATCCACTGAGCGAGCGTGTGCGCACCCTTTTGCGCCTGGAAGACCTGTTCGAACGCATCGAATATTTCCAGAGCCGCAACGATTCTCCCGAACATCATGTCGCACTGCTGCTGATCT
Organism: Burkholderiales bacterium; assembly: GCA_030684405.1. Lineage (GTDB taxonomy): Bacteria > Pseudomonadota > Gammaproteobacteria > Burkholderiales > SG8-41. The sequence continues at coordinate 13,343 of JAUXYA010000008.1, forward strand.
TCGAAATTCTCGAGGTCGCAAGCCGCGCCGACCTCAAGTCCGACCTGCTGCAGGAGCTCGAACGCCAGAAGCAGACCCTCGAAGCCCTGCGCGAAAACCCCGACATTTCGGAAGAAGCCCTCGACAACGTGCTGTGGCAGATCGACCAGGCTTCGTCGCGACTTTTCCAGGCCTCGGGCAAAGTGGGCCAGGAACTGCGGGAAAACGAATGGCTGATGAGCATCAAGCAGCGTACGGCGATCCCGGGCGGACTCTGCGAGTTCGACCTGCCGTCCTACCATTACTGGCTGCAGCAGACGACCGACGTACGGCGCCACGACCTGCAGCAGTGGCTGGCGCCGTTCCTGCCAACGCGTGACGCCATCAACATCGTGCTGCGCCTGCTGCGTGAAAGCGGCAAGACCACCGCCCAAACCGCGCAACAAGGCGTGTATCAGCAGATGATGGCCGGGCGCATGGCCCAGATGCTGCGCATCGGGCTCTCCTCCGATTACGCTTGCATCCCGGAAATCAGTGCGAACAAGTACGCACTGAACATCCGCTTCACCACCCAGGAAGGCATCCAGCGCCCCAGAGCCTCCGACACGGATGTCGAATTCGAGCTGACCTTCTGTAATCTATAGTTTTGTTTTTTATCGTCCAACTACATCCGTTACCCAATCTCGCTCCGTTCAAGCGTGCAGTGAAGGACTAAGACGTATTCCCTACGCCCTCCCCGTATCTCACGCACCAGCGCCCGCGCCAGCTCGCCCACATCCGCCTGCCCCCGACCTGCGGTGTCCCCAGAATAATCTCCCCCTGCCGCGGGCTCTCGATCTGCCCATAGCTGGGAAACGTCGTCAGTACCTTGTCATGCCCGAGGTTCTGGCTCCACGCCTTAAAATCTTCCGGGATCTGGCAGACCGTCTGGCCGAGCAGGACGAGCGTGGCTGGCTTTATTGGGGGCCTAGAACAAAACCTACTCCCCATGATCGGAATCATGTTTTCAATATTCTGTGAACAGTTCAGGATACCTCAGGGACAGACCATGGTTTAACAAGGGCATGGAGAGATGCCCGGGAACCCCTGAGCTACCCAAGATAAATCTGGAAGAGCGTCACTTAAACACTAAATTATTGAGTTTTTCCAAAAACATGACAGCCTCGTCAGAGGCATGTTTTTGTCATTATTTATGCAACTCTCGATAATTGGAACCCATGGTCTGTACTAAAGTTCTCGCAAAAAACATACCTTCATTTTTGTAATAAGATAATTCATGAACACTTCGACACAACACCCTGACCATAAGCCACGACCATGGGTAGACTTATTGGTCAGTATCGTTATCCCCTCCGTTATATTGATGAAATTCAGTGGCGATGAACACTTGGGTAGCGTCAATGCACTGCTGATTGGTCTGGCCTTTCCGCTAGGCTGGGGCCTGTTCGAGCTGATCCGCTTTCACAAGAAAAACTTTATTGCAGTATTAGGTTTGGTCAGCGTGGGGCTTACCGGGAGCATTGGCCTGCTGGAGATGGATGCTCAATGGCTGGCTGTTAAAGAAGCGGCCATACCCGCCATAATCGGTCTGGCGGTGTTGATTTCCACCAAAACCAGATACCCGTTGGTACGCACGCTGCTCTACAACCCCAACCTGCTCGATGTGAACAAGATTCAAGCGGCATTGGAAAGCAATAACCAGGTAAAGGAATTTGATACGCGCCTGTTAAATGCCACCTACTTTTTTTCGGCCACGTTTTTGTTTTCATCCATCATGAATTATGTGTTGGCGCGATGGATTGTCACCAGTCCTTCCGGCACCCAAGCCTTCAATGAAGAGCTCGGACGCATGACCTTGCTGAGTTACCCGATGATTGCCATCCCGTCCACCTTGATGATGATGTGTATTTTTTACTATCTGTGGCGCACCATACGTCGATTAACAGGTTTGACCCTGGAAGAGGTTATGGCTCCTCACTTGCATGAAAAACACGAACAAGCTGAGAATAAATCCAGCAAAGACTGAAGCGCCCTGCATTCCACAGACAAAAAAACGAGGGCAGGTCTTGCGTTGCTTTAGACACACCAGGCGGCAAGTCAGCGAACCAGCAACAACCAGGAGACCGCAGGAGAACTAGCGAAGCAACATGAACCAGACGTCCTGACAGCCGGCGGCCTGCGCTGTCAGCAGTGCTGACGGCACGGGCCCCGGGATGGTTGCTGCGTCCGCCCGCACCGCCCGATATAATCCGTCCCAGCCTGCCCCCCCGCAGATTGCGGGCGATGTTTTGGCCGCGGAGAGACCTCCCAGCATGGCCATGCCGAGTAGCTAGGTGAGTAGTTAGAGAATATGTGGAAATCGAAAAATCCGCCAGCGTTGATCTTACGGGCAGTTTCAATTTTGCCTTCTGACCTCTGAAACATGGCAGGAAAAATCGTAGCCTGTCCCCATTGCGGGACCAGCATTGAGTGGAACCAGGCGAACCGGTTCCGGCCGTTCTGCTCGGATCGCTGCAAGATGATTGATCTTGGCGCCTGGGCCACCGAACGCTATCGCGTGCCGGTCGAGGACTCCGACGAGTCCGCGCTATCCGCTGAAGACGAGAATCCGAGGCTGAACTAGGACCTGTTAACAATCATTTCATGGGGCCATGCTCCGCGCAACATCGCGAGGCCGTGTGCTCCGCTATCCAGCGCCTGTTGACGGTCCTCCTCTTGCAGTCCGCCCAGCGCAAACACCGGAATGGTGGTGTCAGCAGCAATGCGCCGGAAGCCTGCCCAGCCGAGCGGCAGAGCGTCGGGGTGGGTTGGCGTGGGCTGCACCGGACCCAGAACCGCAAAATCCGCCCCCAGGACTTCAGCGCGCTGGAGTTCCCCCCTGTCATGGCATGAAGCCCCGACCAGAGGCAACCTGGGCCGCTGCTTCAGCGCTACAAGCTGGCTCGCCGTCAGGTGAACGCCGTCGGCGCCACAGCGCAAGGCAAGTTCAACGTCGGCATTGACCAAGACACGGGCGCCGTGTTTTCGCGCGCGCGATACCACGGCGGAGACATAGGTCTCGAACAGCTGCTGCGGCCAGTCCTTGCCGCGCACCTGCAGCAGCCCCAGTCCTTGGCTCAGCGCGCCTTCGATACGGTCAAGCGCTGCCGGATACTCCTCAGGCTTGAAACCCGTGATGCCGTAGGTCTCGGGCAAAGCCAGCGCCCGCATGATCGGCGCGTTGGCCGGCAGCAGGGGTGCGACGTCTATGGCGTCGACACGCTGCCAGGAGAATGCCTGGGATTCGCGGCTCTGTAGTACACCGCGCCAGGCGCGAACCCGGAAAAAATGCAGGCGCACGTCAGCATGCGAGTAGTCGAATTCGCGGATCAGCCAGGGATAGGCCGTGACAATCTCGATGCCGAGTTCCTCGTGCAGTTCACGCGATAGCGCCGCTTCCGGAGATTCACCTGCCTCGATCTTGCCGCCTGGAAATTCCCAGTAGCCTGTGTAAGGCTTGCCCGGCGGACGCTGGGCCAACAGGAAACGGCCATCCGCCCGTTGCAGCACTGCGGCAACCACCGCGATGCGGCGGCGCCCTGCCAGCTCCGGCATGGCTTACTTGCGGCGTGCCAGCCGCAAGCGGCCCGCCCAGTCGCGCGCAAACTGCCAGGCGACTCGGCCGCTGCGCGACCCGCGCAACAGCGCCCACTGCAGCGCGGCATGCTCGACCTCCGCAGCCTTGCCGGCAGGCACCTTGAAGTGTTCCAACCAGACACGGACGATGCGCAGGTACTCATCCTGGTCGAAGGGATAGAACGAAACCCAGAGGCCGAAGCGTTCGGACAGCGAGATTTTCTCCTCGCTGGTCTCACCGGGATGGATCTCCTCGCCGACGTGACGATACTCCAGGTTTTCCTGCATGAACTCAGGCATCAGGTGGCGGCGGTTCGACGTCGCATAGATCAGGCAGTTTTCCGAAGCTGCGGCGACCGATCCGTCGAGCACCACCTTCAGCGCCTTGTAGCCGGGTTCGTCCGCCTCGAATGACAGGTCGTCGCAGTAGAGGATGTAGCGTTCAGGACGCGCGTGGATCATCTCGACGATGTCGGGCAGATCGGTGAGGTCACGCTTTTCCACCTCGATCAGGCGCAGGCCGCGGGGCGCATACTTGTTCAGCAGCGCCTTGACCAGCGAAGACTTGCCGGTACCCCGTGCACCGGTGAGCAGTACATTGTTTGCCGGCAAGCCGTCGACGAACTGACGGGTATTGCGCTCCACCAGCGTCTTCTGTTCGTCGATGCCCTGCAGGTCACGCAAATCGATGCGATGCACCTGGTGTATCGGCTCCAAATTTCCCTGCCCCGATTTCTTGCGCCAGCGAAACGCGATCGACGCCTTCCAGGCGACCGCCGGATGCGGCGGTGGCAGCAACTGTTCGAGACGTCCCAGCACACCCTCGGCACGCGCCACCAGGGCCTCCCATGATGCAGCCGGATCTGCGGGCGGCTTCTTATTCATAACTATTTGTTTTTATTGATAAAATTAGCTTCTATAATCGGCATTGATGCTGACATAGTCATGCGACAGGTCGCAGGTCCACACCGTCACCGCGGCCTTGCCGCGGTTGAGCATGACGCGCACGGTGATCTCGGACTGCCTCATCACACGCTTGCCGTCGGCCTCCTGGTAGGTGGGGCTGCGACCCCCGCGCTCCGCCACCAGCACGTCATCGAGATAAAGTTCAATGCCCTCGACATCAAGATCGGCGATACCGGCATAGCCGATAGCCGCCAGTATGCGGCCGAGGTTCGGATCCGACGCGAAGAACGCGGTCTTGATCAGCGGCGAATGCGCGATTGCCAGTGCGACCTTGCGGCATTCCTCCTCGCTGCGGCCCGACTCAACCTTGACGGTAATGAATTTGGTCGCTCCCTCACCGTCGCGGATTATCGCCTGGGCAAGTTCGATTGCCACTGCAGTCACCGCGTCGCGGAAGGCCGCATATTCGGCGCTTTTTGCGTCGGTGATTTCCGCCATCGGCGCCTTGCCGGTGGCCATCAGCATGAAGCTGTCGTTGGTCGAAGTATCGCCGTCCACGGTGATGCAGTTGAAAGAGCGCTGCGCGGCATGGAGCACCGCAGCCTTGACCAGAGCCTGGCTCACCGCGGCATCGGTCGCGATAAAACCGAGCATGGTCGCCATATTCGGGTGGATCATGCCTGCGCCCTTGGCAATGCCCGTTACCGTCACCATGGCGCCACCGATGCTGATCCGCTGCGAAAGGGCCTTGGGCAGGGTATCAGTGGTCATGATTGCTGCAGCCGCATCCGCCCAGGCATCCGCCTTTAGCGCGGCCTTGCAATGAGGCAGTCCGGCGACAATGCGGTCCACGGGCAGGGGCTCCATAATCACCCCGGTCGAGAATGGCAGCACCTGGAGTGGTGCGCATCCAAGCAGTTCTGCCGCCTCCGCGCAGGTCCGGCGGGCACGGGCCAGTCCGTCCTTGCCAGTACCGGCGTTGGCGACTCCGGTGTTGACGACCAGGGCGCGCATGCTCTGATCGGGATCGATCATCGACAAATGCTGGCGACAGACGACCACCGGCGCCGCACAGAAGCGGTTCTGCGTGAATACGCCAGCGACACGCGCACCCGGATCCAAATGGATCAGCAGCATGTCCTTGCGGCCGGCCTTGCGGATTCCCGCCTGGGCAATGCCGAGCATCACGCCAGGAACCGGCAACAGTGCGGCGGGATCAGGGGCTTTCAGGTTGACAGGCATGGCATCAAGCGAGCTTGCCGTGGCACTGCTTGTATTTCTTTCCGGAACCGCAGGGGCAGGGATCGTTGCGGCCGATCTTCTGTCCGCCGCGTACAAAGGGCTGGGCCTTATCGGATTCTTCCGTCGCATCAGGCAGCACCGATTCCTCGGCGATCTCGTCAGCGGCTTCCGCCACAGCTTCAGCATGCCGATACTGGACATTGCTCAATATCTCGTGTTCCTCCGCAGCGCGCAATTCCTCCGCGCTGCGGATCTGCACGGTCATCAGGATGCGTGTGACATCGGTCTTGATCATGTCGAGCAGCAGCGAAAACAGCTCAAAAGCTTCGCGCTTGTATTCCTGCGTCGGGTTTTTCTGGGCATAACCGCGAAGATGTATGCCCTGGCGCAGGTGGTCCAGCGCCGACAGGTGCTCGCGCCAGTGGCTGTCCAGGCTCTGCAGCATGATCGCGCGCTCATACTGGCGCATCGCGGCAGTATCCACTGTCGCCGTTTTTTCGGCATAACGCGCATGGGCGGCCTCGACGATACGCTGGCGCAGGGGCTCCTCTTCCATTTGCGGGCTGAGTTCCAGCCATTGCCGTAGCGGCAGATCCAGCGTAAGTTCGCCGCGCAGCACTGCCTCCAGCCCCTCCATGTCCCACTGCTCTTCCAGGCTGCCCGGCGGAATGTGCCGCACAAAATGCGCGACAATGACATCGGTACGCATCGCTGCGATGGTCGCGGAGACATCGGTGCTTTCGAGCAATTCGTTGCGCTGCTGGTAGATGACCTTGCGCTGGTCGTTCGCCACGTCGTCGTACTCGAGCAGGTGCTTGCGCATGTCAAAATTGCGCGCCTCGACCTTGCGCTGCGCGTTCTCGATGGAGCGCGTGACCCAGGGATGTTCGATCGCCTCGCCCTCGGGCATCTTCAGCCGGTTCATGATCGCGGCAACCCGGTCAGAAGCGAAAATCCGCAGCAGCGAATCATCAAGGGCAAGGAAGAATCGACTGGAGCCCGGATCGCCCTGACGGCCGGAGCGGCCGCGCAGCTGGTTGTCGATACGCCGCGATTCATGGCGCTCAGTGCCGATGATGTGCAGCCCGCCGGCCTTCACCACTTCGTCGTGGCGCTGCTGCCACTGCTCGCGCAGTTCGGCCACCCGCCGCTCGCGGGTTGCCACATCAAGACTCTCGTCAGCGAGCACCTGGTTGATCTCGGGCTCCGGGTTGCCGCCAAGAACGATATCGGTACCGCGGCCCGCCATATTGGTGGCCAGAGTGATGATCTTCGGGCTGCCGGCCTGGGCAATGATCTCGGCTTCCCGGGCATGCTGTTTTGCATTCAGCACATTATGCGGCAGTCCTTCCTTCGCCAAGATGCCCGAGATGTATTCGGAGTTCTCGATGGAGGTCGTGCCTACCAACACCGGTTGACCACGTCCGTAGCAGTCGCGGATGTCGCTGATGATTGCGCTGTATTTCTCCGCTGCGGTACGGAACACCTGATCCATGCGGTCATCGCGGACCATAGGGCGGTGCGTCGGGATGATCACCGTCTCGAGCCCGTAGATCTGCTGGAATTCATAGGCTTCGGTATCAGCAGTTCCGGTCATGCCCGCCAGCTTTCCGTACATGCGGAAATAGTTCTGGAAGGTGATCGTTGCAAGCGTCTGGTTTTCCTTCTGGATCTCCACACCTTCCTTGGCCTCGATCGCCTGGTGCAGCCCTTCCGACCAACGGCGGCCCGGCATAAGCCGGCCGGTGAACTCGTCGACGATGATTATCTCGTTGTTCTGCACCACGTACTGCTGGTCGCGGTGGAACAGGCTGTGGGCACGCAAGGATGCGTTCAGGTGATGCATCAAGCCGATGTTGGCTGCGTCGTAGAGACTGCCGCCTTCGGGCAGCATTCCCGCCTTGGCCAGCAAGGCCTCCGCATGCTCATGTCCTTCCTCGGAAAGGATCACCTGATGGGCCTTCTCGTCGACCCAGTAGTCCCCCGGGCCCTTTTCATCCTTCTGACGCACGAGATTCGGCGTCACGGCATTCATCTGCACGTAAAGATCAGTGGTGTCCTCCGCCTGTCCGGAAATGATCAGCGGCGTGCGCGCCTCGTCGATCAGGATCGAGTCAACCTCGTCCACGATCGCGAAAGCCAGCCCGCGCTGCACCTTCTCCGACGTGTCGTAGACCATGTTGTCGCGCAGGTAGTCGAAACCGAACTCGTTGTTGGTGCCGTAGGTGATGTCGGCGCGATAGGCTTCCTGCTTCCGGCCATGCTCCATCTGCGAGAGGTTGACGCCGACGGTCAACCCGAGGAAACGGTAGATGCGCCCCATCCAGTCCGCATCACGCTGGGCCAGATAGTCGTTGACCGTGACAACATGGACCCCGCTGCCTGCCAGCGCGTTGAGGTAAGCCGGGAGCGTTGCCATCAGTGTCTTGCCTTCACCGGTGCGCATTTCAGCAATCTTGCCGTTGTGCAGGGCAATGCCGCCCACCATCTGCACGTCGAAATGGCGCATGCCCAGCACCCGCTTGCCCGCCTCGCGCACTACAGCGAAGGCTTCAGGCAGAATGACCTCCAGCACTGCCCGGCGTGCCGCCGTCTGGCCGTCGGCTGCAACCGCCGCCACCGCTTTTGCGACGCGATCGCGGAACTCGTCCGTCTTCGCCTTCAACTGATCATCCGGCAACGCCGCAATCTGCGTTTCCAGCGCATTGATCTCGCGTACCGTGCGGCGGTACTGCTTGAGCAACCGTTCGTTGCGGCTGCCGAACACTTTCTTCATTAAGCCGGTAATCATGGACATCCTGAATGAAAAAGGGGTGGGAAAATCCCACCCCTGCAATTCGCTCTATAGGTACTGCCGTTCAGCCAGGCAATTGCAGAAACTGCGCAGGGTTGCGTGCGACGCCGCGCTGGCGCACCTCGAAGTGCAGATGTGCACCGGTTGCACGTCCGGTCCTGCCCACATCGGCAATCCGGGAACCGCGCAGCACGATGTCTCCGACCCTCACCAGACGCTTCGATGCGTGTGCGTACCGCGTGATCAGATCATTGCCATGATCGATCTCGATCATATTACCATATTGGGGGTGGAACTCTGAGTAGACGACGACACCCGCCGCAGCCGCGTAGATCGGCGTTCCTTCCTCGGCCATGAAGTCTATTCCCTCGTGAAATGCGCGCTGCCCGGTGAAGGGGTCAATGCGCCAGCCGAAGTTCGAGGAATACCATCCGCCCTCCACCGGGAGTTTGGTCGGCGTCAGTTTCTTCCTCGCGCTTTCCAGCGTAAACATCGACTCAAGCAGGCCCAGCTTGTCCCCGCGGTCCTCCAGATTGCGCGTCAATTCCTCGACCTGTCGCGTGAAATCACCAAGCGAAAGATTCTGGCTCGGGACCGAAGATAGCGCGCCGCCCCGTCCCGGAACTTCGTTGAACATCAGGTCCTGAGGTTTGAATCCTGCCAGCTTGGCGAGGCGCTCGCCGAGAGTGTCCAGGCGCAACAACTGGGCCTGCATCTGGCCCAGCCGCACGGCCATCGCGTTAAGGTTGTCCTGCAGGTAGGAATGATGCTTATCCTGCTGCTGCTGATGTATGGATACCAGCACATCCCTGACGTAGGGAATTTTCAACTCTGAGGCGAACCGCAGGATGCCGTAATTGAGCGCGGCAGCCGTCGTCAGCATCGCAACTACCAGCAGCGCCGCCAAGCCGGCGAACTGCGGCCATTCAAGCGTGATAGTCCACGCCTTTGGCAGTTTCTCTGAAACCAGAATAATATTCATGGTCTAACTCCCTTATCGCCATGCCCACCCGCAAATTCAGCGCCCTTTTTGTCGAGACTGCGGGCTTATCGGCACTGAACCGGACAACGCAGCGCATCTCAGCACTGCAACGGCTTTATACGGCCTGCGCGCCCCCTGAACTGTCCCAGGCGAGCCGGGTGGTCGGAGACCACAACGGTACTCTGGTCATAGCGGCAGACAACGGTGCGGTCGCGGCGAAACTGAAACAGCTAACGCCACGACTGCTGAAGAATCTGCATAAGCAGAGGGCGCAGGTTACTGGAATACGGATTCGAGTTCAAGTTTCCAGTCACCCGCCGGCCACCCCTGTAGCCCCCGAAAAAAAGCAATTACCTATTGATTTAATTGATAATTTTGAAAATCTATCGAGGCGGGTCCGGGACCCCGGGCTCAGCGCGGCTCTGGCCCGCTTCGCCGCCAGACGGCGCAACGGACGTTGACTTTCCGCATTGCGGCAGCCGTCAGACGACCATCAGAATACGCTCGGCCGCGTAGAACAGCATCAGGAGGCCGGCAAAAAGCAGGGTTGCGACAAGCACCCGCCAGGCAAAACGCAGGTAGCGCCGATCGCGGTAAACCACATACAGCGCAAACGAGACCCCGATGGAGATCAGCGCAAGGATGCCGACGAGCCTGAGCAGCAGCATGGATGGAAACCGTTCGCCCCTCGCGCCCGGTAAGGGAGCGGTCAGGCCGCCTGTGGCTGCCAGGCGAGGAATGGTGGCGCATCCTCGCTGCGGTCAAAACTGACGTATTCCCAGGCCTGCGGCTGCTCAAGCAACCGGCGCAGCAGGCGGTTGTTCATGGCATGGCCCGACTTGTGGCCACTGAATGCACCGATCAGGGGATGCCCCAGCAGGTAGAGATCGCCGATGGCGTCAAGCACCTTGTGCTTGACGAACTCATTGTCGTAGCGAAGACCGTCACTGTTGAGCACGCGGTACTCGTCCATCACGATCGCGTTGTCTAGGCTGCCGCCAAGTGCGAGCCCCTGCGAGCGCATGCTCTCAACGTCCTGCATGAAACCGAAAGTGCGGGCCCGCGCCACCTCGTTGACGTACGAGGTCGATGCAAAATCTACCACGACCGATTGCGCGCTGACATCAAAAACAGGGTGCACATAGTCGATCGCCAACTCGAGTCGGAAACCATCATGCGGGTCGAAGCGCACCCATTTGTCGCCGTCACGCACCTCGACCTTCTGGAGTATGCGGATGAATTTTTTTGGCGCATTCTGCTCTTCGATGCCGGCGGACTGCAGCAGAAACACGAAGGGGCCGGCACTGCCGTCCATGATCGGCACTTCCGGCGCAGTGACGTCTATCCGGACATTGTCGATACCGAGGCCAGCCAGTGCCGACATCAGGTGTTCCACGGTCTGCACCCGCGCACCATCCTTCTCAAGGCAGGACGACAAGCGGGTGTCGTGCACCGCATACGGATCCGCCCTGATTTCGACCGGCGGCTCGAGGTCCGTCCTGACAAACACAATGCCAGTGTTTGGCTGCGCCGGGCGCAGGGTCAGGTGGACCTTTTCGCCCGTGTGCAGACCCACGCCGGTGGCGCGGATCATGTTCTTCAATGTGCGCTGCCTGATCATGTCTACTGAATCTTCCCTTGCCCGAAGCGTTTTTCCGCCTTTGCGGGAGGTCGCGATTCTACCACGCTACCGCAGCGCAGCATCAGAGCAGCCGGCTGCCCCACTCGGGCAACCGGCATGGCCCGCACCACGCCCCCGCTCAGTCAGCCTGCTTGCGCAGGAAAGCCGGGATGTCGAGCATCTCAACACCGGACTGGCGCATGGCGTCGACGGTGGCATCGCGGTTGCGGCGACGGATCACCGCAGGCTGTTCCAGAGCACCATAGTCAACATCCATCGCCATGTTGTCAGTACCTGTTTTCTGCGACACGACGATCATCGGCTTGGACTGCTGCCGGACCATCGGCTTACCCAGCCCGGTGGCGACTATCGTCACCCGCAGGCCGTCCTCGAGGCTATCGTCATATACCGTGCCGACAATGACCGTCGCCGAATCCGCCGCGAAGGCCTTGATGGTTTCCATGACGTCATACATTTCCTGCAACTGGAAGGTTGCCTTGCTGGCCGAGATGTTAACCAGCACGCCGCGCGCGTCCGAAATGTTGATGTCTTCCAGCAGCGGACATGCCACCGCCTGCTCCGCAGCCTCGCGGGCACGGCCGATGCCGGCAGCCTTGGCAGAACCCATCATCGCCATCCCCATCTCGCCCATTACGGTACGCACGTCGGCGAAATCGACGTTGATCATGCCCGGGCAGCTGATGATTTCGGCAATGCCCGCCACTGCGCCGTGCAACACGTCGTTGGCGGCTCGGAATGCCTCGTCCAGGGTGATCGAGTTGCCCAGCACTTGCATCAGCTTGTCGTTGGGGATCACGATCAAGGAGTCGACATGCTGAGACAGCGCATCGAGGCCTTCCTGAGCAATGCGCTGCCGCTTGCCCTCGAAAGCGAAGGGTTTGGTCACCACCGCCACGGTCAGAATGCCCATTTCCTTGGCTATTTCGGCAACCACGGGCGCCGCGCCGGTGCCTGTACCGCCACCCATTCCCGCGGTCAGGAACAGCATGTCTGCGCCAGAGATCAGCTCGGCAATGCGCTCCCGGTCCTCGATGGCGGCCTCGCGGCCGATCTCCGGATTTGCGCCCGCGCCCAAGCCCTTGGTGATCTCGCCACCAAGCTGTAGTTGCGTTTTCGCCTGATTGCGCTTGAGCGCCTGGGCGTCGGTATTGGCGCAGATGAATTCCACGCCCTGCACGCCCTGCACGATCATATGGTCCACGGCGTTGCCGCCGCAGCCACCGACGCCGATCACCTTGATTACCGCCTCCTGCGCCTGTGCATCAATCAGTTCAATCATGTGAATCTCCTTTTCCGCAAACAAAGTAATTAATGTTGAAAAATCCCGCTAATACCGAACTCAGATAACCGAATGCCTCTCGCCTGCCGCACTAGAAATTCCCCGTAAACCAGTTTTTCATCCGTTCCAGCACCTGCTGGAAGCTGCTGATGTGTGCCCGCACCGCATCGCGCTGGCGGTGTTCGTCCGCACCCGCGATCAGCAGGCCGACGCCGGTCGCATAACGCGTGCTGCGCACCACCTCGGCAAGGCCGCCCGAGTAATGCGGCATCCCGATGCGCACCGGCATGTGAAAAATCTCCTCTCCCAGCTCGACCATGCCCTGCATGGCGCTTGAGCCACCCGTCAGCACGACCCCCGAGGAGAGCAGCTCCTCGTAGCCGCTGCGGCGCAGCTCGGACTGCACCAGCGAATACAACTCCTCGACCCGCGGCTCGATGACTTCGGCCAGGGTTTTGCGCGACAGCTGGCGGGTGCTGCGATCGCCGACGCCGGGCACGTCGACCATTTCCTGCGGGTCGGCAAGCTGGGACAGCGCGCAGCCATAGCGCTGCTTGATGTCTTCGGCATCCTTGGTCGGCGTGCGCAGCGCCATTGCGATGTCGTTGGTGATCTGGTCGCCGGCGATCGGGATCACCGCTGTATGGCGGATCGCGCCATGGGTAAACACAGCCATGTCCGTGGTACCGCCACCGATGTCTATCAGGCAGACACCGAGGTCCTTCTCGTCGTCGGACAGGACCGCGACCGACGAGGCCAGCGGCTGCAGAATCAGGTCGTTTACCTCGAGGCCACAGCGGCGCACGCATTTGATGATGTTCTGCGCCGCGGACACGGCACCGGTGACGATGTGAACCTTGACCTCAAGGCGCACCCCGGACATGCCGAGCGGCTCGCGCACGTCTTCCTGGCCGTCGATGATGAATTCCTGGTTGAGCACATGCAGGATCTGCTGATCGTTGGGAATCTGCACCGCCTTCGCGGTCTCAATCACGCGGTCGATGTCCATCTGGGACACCTCCTTGTCCTTGATCGCGACCATGCCCTGCGAATTGAAACTCTTGATGTGGTTGCCGGCGATGCCGGTGTAGACCTCGCGGATCTTGCAGTCAGCCATCAGTTCGGCTTCCTCGAGCGCACGCTGGATCGCATTCACCGTGGTTTCGATGTTGACCACCACGCCCTTCTTCAGCCCGCGCGAAGGGTGGCTGCCCATGCCGATGATCTCGAAACCGCCCTCCGGTTTCAGTTCTGCGACGATGGCCACGATCTTCGACGTGCCGATGTCGAGACCCACCACGAGTTTCTTTGTTTCCCTGTTCTTGTTCATCTTTCCCGTCATTTCCCGTGGGTCACTTTATGCCCCGCTCCCGCGCCGCGTATCGTCTCCAACCGGCGGCAAACCGGGCACCCGCGCTGCAAATCCGTTGGCATAACGCAGATCGACCCGGTCGACCGGGCGCGTCATGCGTGCGATCGTCCGCGGATACGCCGTCACGTAACGGCGTAACCTCTGCTCGACGTGCTCTCTGCCGAGATCCAGTGTCATACCGTCGTCGAGCCTGACCTGCCAGGCCCGTCGCGGCGAGACGTTGATCTCGTCCGGCACACGGCCGATCTCCTCGAGGCTGCGGCGGAAATGGTGGTACTGGATGGCCATTTCCTTCGCCGCTCCAGGTGGCCCGTTGAAAACCGGCAATTCGCCGTCGAATGCCGCCGCAAACACCTCGCCCTGCACATTGACCAGCGCATCGCGCCCCCAGCGCGCGAGCGGCAGGTGCTCGGTCAGCGTCACCTCAAGCCCGCCCGGCCACTGCCTGCGCAATGTGGCACTGCGCACCCAGGGCAGCTTTTCGAAGGCCGCTCGCGTCGCGTCGAGGCGTAGCGTGAACAGGGTTCCGCCGCCCTCGCGCCTGACGATTTCCTCGACCTGCTGGCGGGTGACATGGTCCACCGGCGTGACCACTCTTACCTGCGTGATCGCAAATGCTGGCTGCCGCACGGCATGGAAGACACAGGCATAAAGCACGCCGAGCAGCGCCACAATCAACAGCAGGTCGGCAAACAGATTCAGCACCGCAGGCCTATCCCACATGGGCGAGCTCCAGGATGCGCAGCACCAGCTGCTCGAAGGAGAGCCCGGCCTGGCGCGCCGCCATCGGCACCAGGCTGTGTCCGGTCATGCCGGGACAGGTGTTCATCTCGAGAAACTGCAGGCTCCCGTCCGCGCGGCGAATCAGGTCGGCGCGCCCCCAGCCGGTGCAGCCGAGGGCCTGTGCGCTGCGCATCACCATCTCGCGGATGCGCAGCTCCTCCGTCTCTGGCAGCCCACAGGGGCAGTGGTACTTTGTCTCGTCGCTGAAATACTTGTTCTGGTAATCGTAATTGCCCTGCGGCGCCTCGATGCGGATCAGCGGCAGCGCTTGGTTACCGAGAAAGCCGGCGGTCAGCTCGCAGCCTTCGATGAACTCCTCCGCCATCACGAACGTATCGTGACGCGCGGCCAGTGCGTAAGCCGCCGGCAACCCGGCTGCGTCGGTCACCTTCGTCAGACCGATGGTCGAGCCTTCGCGCGCCGGCTTCACGATCAGCGGAAGGCCGAGCCGCTGCGCCACGCCGTTCCAGTCGCTGCCGGCATCGACGGCGTCGAAACGCGGCGTCGGAATGCCGGCCGCAGCCCACACCATTTTCGTGCGCACCTTGTCCATCGATAGCGCGGAGGCCATCACGCCGCTGCCGGTGTAGGGCAACCCCATCAGCTCGAGCGCACCCTGCACGGTGCCGTCCTCGCCGTAACGGCCGTGCAACGCAATAAACACGCGCGCGAACCCCTCGCGTCTGAGGTCGAATATCTCCTTTTCGGCCGGATCAAAGGCGTGCGCGTCCACGCCCGCGCGGCGCAGCGCATCGAGCACGTTGCGTCCGCTCATCAGGGAGATCTCGCGCTCCGCGCTGCGACCGCCGAATAACACCGCGACTTTCCCCAGCCCGCTCATGCCGGATCCCCGATCACGCGCACTTCAGGGTCGAGCCGGATGCCGAAGCGCTGCGCCACTGCCTGTTGCGCCAGTGCAACCAGGTCTTCGATGTCGGCCGCGCTTGCGTCGCCGGTGTTGACGATGAAATTGGCGTGTTTTACCGAGATCGCCGCCCCGCCTATGGTTTTCCCCTTGAGACCACAAGCCTCGATCAGTCGCGCCGCGTGATCCCCCGGCGGATTACGGAATACCGAGCCCGCGTTCGGCTCTCCCAGCGGCTGTGACGCGATCCGCTGCGATAGCAGCGCCTTGATTCTTTCCCGCGACTGCAGGCCGTCGCCAAGGGGCAGCCGGAAAGTTGCCGCCACGAACCACTCTTCATTCTGCGCGGCACCGGGCACAGAAGACATCTGGCGGCAACGGCGCACGACACTGCGATAGCCAATGTTGTAATGCGCTGGCGTGCGCCGCCGCAGGGTTCCGGTCCGGTCGATCGTCTCGACGCCGGCCACGATGTTCCAGGTTTCACCGCCGTAGCATCCGGCGTTCATTGCCAGCGCGCCGCCAATCGTGCCAGGGATGCCGGCAAGAAACTCGGCGCTACCGAGATTGTTCAGCGCCGCAACTCGCGCGACCTTGGGGCTCGCTACACCGGCCTCGGCGTGTATCTCGCCACCGCCTTCCGGCGCCGCCGCCACGCGCAGGTTGCGCAGCGCCCAGTGCGTAAAAATCACGGTCCCGTCGAAGCCGCCGTCGCGCACCAGCAGATTGGACCCCAGTCCCACCATGCAGACGGGCTCGCTGCCTGCCAATGCGCGGAGAAACGCCGCCAGATCGGCGAGATCCGCGGGTGCATAGCTGCGACGTGCGTGCCCGCCGGCACGCCAGCTGACGTGCCGCGCCATCGGCTCGTCGTGCCGCAGCTCGCCGCGCAATCCGTCCCCGATCCGGTTCCGTTCGCTCATATCCATGTCGTCATCTTGACCCGCTGCGGCATACGCGCTCACGCCTTCACCTGCGTCAACTGGGTGGCCACCGTGCCGATCGATCCGGCACCCATGGTCAGCACCACGTCGCCGTCGCGGGCCGCACTTTCGATCGCAGCTGGCAGATCGGTAATCTGTCCTATGAACACCGGCTCCACTTTCCCGAGAACCCTCACCGCTCGCGCCAGCGCCCGGCCATCGGCCGCTACTATTGGCGCCTCTCCGGCGGGATAGACCTCGGTCAGCAGAAGTGCGTCGACGCTCGACAGCACACGCACAAAATCCTCGAAACAGTCGCGGGTGCGCGTGTAGCGATGGGGCTGGAAAGCAAGAAGCAGCCGGCGCCCCGGGAATGCGCCACGCACCGCAGCAATGGTTGCCGCCATCTCGACCGGGTGATGTCCATAATCGTCGATCAGGTCGTAGCATCCGTCGCTACACGCGACTGCGCCGCAGCGCTGGAACCGCCGGCCTACGCCCTTGAACTCTGCCAGAGCCTTGACGATCTTCTCATCCGCGACGCCGGCCTCCATGCCGACCGCAATTGCCGCCAGTGCGTTCTGCACGTTGTGCAGCCCCGCCAGGTTAAGAACGACGTCAAGATCGGACAAGCGCTTGCCGTTCACGCGCCGGACCCGGAAGCGCATGCGCCCGGCATCCGCCAACACCGAGTAGGCGCGCAGCTGCGCGCCCTCGTCGATGCCGTAGGTCACCACGGTCTTGGTCAGGCGCGGCATGATTGAGCGCACGTTGGCATCGTCGTTGCAGAGCACCACGACGCCGTAAAACGGCAGGCGCTCGACGAAATCGACGAAAGCCTGTTTCAGCTTGTCGAGCGAGTGGTCGTAGGTCTCCATGTGATCGGCATCGATGTTGGTGACCACGGAAATCACCGGCTGCAGGTGCAGAAAGGACGCATCGGATTCATCCGCCTCGGCCACGATGAACTCGCCGGCGCCGAGCCGTGCATGCGCCCCTGCGCTTTCCAGCCGCCCGCCGATCACGAAGGTGGGATCCAGACCACCTTCGGCCAGCACGCTGGCTGCGAGGCTGGTGGTCGTGGTCTTGCCGTGGGTTCCGGCCACCGCGATGCCCTGCTTCAACCTCATCAATTCGGCCAGCATCAGCGCCCGCGGCACCACCGGCACATGGCGGGCACGCGCCGCAACTACTTCCGGATTGTCCGGCTTCACGGCGCTGGAAATCACCACCACGTCGGCTGCAGCGACATGCGCCGCGTCGTGGCCAATGCGAACCTGCGCGCCGAACCCGGCGAGGCGTCGCGTCGCACTGCTCTCGCTGAGGTCGGAGCCGCTCACCGCATACCCGAGGTTGAACAGCACTTCGGCAATGCCGCTCATCCCGGCGCCGCCGATGCCCACAAAATGCACGTTGCGGACCTTGTGTCTCATTGAACGGTCCTCATGCCGGCGCCAGCTCCATGCAATAGTCGGCCACCCGGGTTGCCGCATCCGGCTTGCCGGCAGCCCGGGCAGCCCGGGCCATCTCCAGGAGTTTCGCCCGGGTCAGCCCGCGCAGAACATCGGCCAGCGCTCGCGGCGTCAGATTTTTCTGTGGCATCAGCAGCGCCGCGCCACGATCAGCGAGATAGCGCGCATTGCGCGTCTGGTGATCGTCCACCGCGTGCGGAAAGGGCACGAGGATGCTGCCAACACCGGCAACTGCCAATTCGGTCACAGTGGTTGCGCCGGCACGGCACACCAGCAGGTCGGCCGCGCCGTAGCGTGCAGCCATGTCATCGATGAACGCCGGCACCTCGGCCTCTACGCCTGCGGCACGATAATTTGCTCGCAACTGCTCCACATGCGCGGCACCCGCTTGGTGCACCACCCGCGGCCGTTCGCCGGCGGTCATCAGGGCCAACGCCTGCGGCACCGTTTCGTTCAGTGCCCGTGCACCTAGGCTGCCGCCGATCACCAGCATCCTCAGGGGGCCGCTGCGGTTGGCAAAGCGCGCTTCGGGTGACGGCAGGCTGACGATGTCGCTGCGTACCGGATTGCCCGACCAGATCACGTCAACACGCCCTTCGAAGGCGTCCGGAAACGCCGAGAGCACACGGTCGGCCACGCCAGCGAGCACGCGGTTAGCCAGCCCCGGAACGGCATTTTGTTCGTGGATCAGCAATGGCCGGCCGAACAGCGCAGCCATCATGCCGCCCGGGAAAGACGCATAGCCCCCCATACCGAGCACCACGTCGGGACGGTGGCGGAATATCGCCGCTGCACTCTGCCAGAAGGCGACCAGCAAAGCTGCCGGCAGCAGCAGCTTGCGCAGCCAGCCCTTGCCGCGCACGCCGCCGAAGCGTATCCATTCCGTCGCATAACCCCGGGGCGGCACCAGCCGCTCCTCCATGCCGCCACGCGCGCCCAGCCAGACCACCTGCCAGCCGCGATCGCGCAGCACATCGGCGACGGCCAGCGCCGGAAAGATATGGCCGCCGGTGCCGCCAGCCATGACGAGGATGGTGCGGCTCATACCGTGAACCCCCGTTGCATCTGACGGTTCTCCCAGTCGATCCGCAGCAGGATCGCAAGCGCGCAGCAGGTGGCGAGGATCGCACTGCCGCCGAAAGACAGCAGCGGCAGCGTCAGTCCCTTGGTCGGCAGCACACCCATGTTGACGCCCATATTGATGATCACCTGGACGCCGATCCACAAGCCGATACCCTGCGCCACCAATGCCGGGTACGGACGGCCCAAATCGGCTGCCAGACGGCCGATGGCAAAGGCGCGGGCGACTATCCACGAAAACAGCAGGATCAGCACCAGCACGCCGGCAAACCCCAGCTCTTCGGCGATTACTGCGAGCAGAAAATCGGTATGCGCCTCGGGCAGGTAGAACAGCTTCTCGACGCTGGCGCCGAGGCCGACGCCGAACCACTCGCCGCGGCCGAACGCGATCAGCGCATGCGACAGCTGGTACCCCTTGCCGTAGGGGTCGGCCCAGGGATCCATGAAGCCGACGATCCTCTGCATGCGGTACGGACTGGTCCAGATCAGCAGCAGGAAGCCGATTACCAGCATCACAATAAGGCCGGCGAACAGACGCCAGCTCATGCCGCCGAGGAAAAGAATGCCCATCGCGATTACCGTGATCACCGCAAAGGCGCCAAAATCAGGTTCGCGCAGCAGCAGCCCGCCGGTGAGCAGCATCACACCCGCCATCGGCAGAAAGCCCTTGCGCAGGCTGTGCATGAACGCGGCCTTGCGGACGGTGTAATCGGCGGCGTAAAGCACTGCGCACAGCTTCATCAGTTCCGAGGGCTGCATGTTGACGATGCCGAGCGGCAGCCAGCGCCGGCTGCCGTTGACTTCGCGCCCGATACCCGGGATCAGCACCAGCATCAGCAGCACCATGCCAAGCACGAACAGCAGTGGTGCGGCACGTTGCCAGACACGCAGGGGCACCTGGAAAACGATGCCCGCAGCCACCAGGCTCACCAGGATGTAAGCAGCATGCCGGGTCAGATAATACGCAGCGTTGTTGCCGGTGCTGCGGCTCGCCTCGGCAATGGCGATTGATGCCGAATACACCATCACCATGCCGAAGCCGAGCAGCAACAGCGTCACCCAGACCAGGGCGTTGTCGTACTCGGCGCCGGCAGCGCGCTGGTTGACGGTGGCGTAATACTGGCTCACGAACGCCCCTGCTGCAGCACCGACACCGCTTCGGCAAACGCCTCGGCGCGATGCACGTAATTGCGATACATGTCATAACTCGCGCAGGCCGGCGACAGCAGCACGGCGTCTCCCGGCCGCGCGGCTGCAAACGCGAGCGTCACCGCCTCGGTCATATTCGCTGCACGCAGCAGCGGCACGTCAGCGCCAACCGCAGCCGCGATGCGCTGCGCGTCACGGCCGATCAGCACGATCGCCCGCGCCTTGCCACGGGCAGCCGCGGCGAGCGGCGCAAAATCCTGGCCCTTGCCGTCACCGCCGGCGATCAGCACCAGCGGCACACGCAACCCGGTCAGCGCCGCGACGGTGGCGCCGACATTGGTGCCTTTGGAGTCGTCATAGAACTCGATGTTATTGATTTTATTTATACTTTTTACGCGGTGCGGCAATCCCTCGAAACCTCGCCAGCCTTCGACGATGGCATCATCGGCAACGCCAATGGCGCGACACAGGGCCCCCGCCGCAAGCGCGTTGGCTGCGTTGTGCAGTCCGGCGACCCTCAGGACATCGAGCGGCGCCAGAACAACCGCACCACGCCGCAAGGCTGCGCCCACATCGACAATGCCCCAGTCCTCGTCTGCCCGCGGCGCATCAAGGCCGAAAGTTGCCTGGCGCCGGCCCGGCAGCACCATGCCGCGGCTCCACTCGTCGTCGCGATTGAGCAACTGCAATCCATCGCCGGCGAAAATACGCGCCTTGGCCGCGGCGTACTCGCGCATGCCGTCATACCGGTCGAGATGATCTTCAGAAAGATTGAGCACCGTCGCCGCTTGCGGCCGCAGCGAAGCCGTGCTCTCAAGCTGGAAACTCGACAGTTCGAGTACAACCGCACCCGGCATCTCCGCACCGTCCTCGATTCCGCTGAGGCCATCCAGCACCGGCAGGCCGATGTTGCCCGCAACCAGCGGCCGCAGGCCTGCGGCAACACAAATTTCCCCGGCCATCGCAGTCACCGTGCTTTTGCCATTGGAGCCGGTAATTGCCACCACCGGCGGCATATCGCCGCGGGCGGCGAGCGCCTGTGCAAAAAGTTCAATGTCACCGACCACCGGCACACCGCGTCCCGCCGCCAACGCGATCGGACCGCGGCGGCGGTCGATGCCGGGGCTCACTGCGATGATGTCGGCGCGCGCAAATTCCTCCTCGGGCACGCCGCCGAGCAGCAACGGCAGTTCCGGGCATTCGCGCTGCAGGACCTCCGCCGCGGGTGGCGCAGTGCGTGTATCCGCGGCGCGGACGTTGGCGCCGTGCCGGCGCAGCCAACGCGTCATCGACAGCCCGGTGTCGCCGAGACCGAGGACCAGCACCCGGGCGCCCGCCAGATCGAGCATCAGCAGCAACTCCACGCCATCGCAGCGCAGGCGCAGGAAGGCCACAGGACTGCCGGCGTTGCGGCAGAGGCTGGAATGGCATGTTCCGGGCATCGGCTTGGGCATCTCATCGCAGCTTCAATGTCGACAGTCCGATTAACACCAGCATCATCGTAATAATCCAGAAGCGAACGACGACCTGGTTTTCTTTCCAGCCTTTCAGTTCGTAATGGTGGTGCAGGGGCGCCATTCGAAAGATGCGCTTGCCGGTGAGCTTGAACGAGGCAACCTGCAGCATCACTGACAGCGTCTCCACAACAAATACGCCGCCCATGATGAAAAGCACGATTTCCTGGCGTACGATGACCGCGATCGTGCCGAGCGCGGCGCCCAGGGCCAGCGCCCCGACGTCGCCCATGAACACTTCTGCCGGATAGGCGTTGAACCACAGGAAGGCGAGCCCGGCACCGGCAATCGCACCGCAGATCACCGCCAGTTCGCCGGCACCCGGGATGTAGGGAAATCCGAGGTACTTGGCAAACACCGCGTTGCCGGCCACGTAGGCAAAGACGCCCAGCGCACTGCCCACCATCACCGTCGGCATGATGGCCAGCCCGTCGAGGCCGTCGGTCAGGTTGACTGCATTGCTGGTACCGACGATGACGAAGTAGGTCATCCCGATGAAGCCGATCGCACCCAGTGGATAAGCCACCTGCTTGAAGAACGGCACGATGAATTCGGTCTGTGCCGGCAGGTTGGTCGAGTAGGCAATGAATATCGCGGCGCCCAGCCCCAGTACCGACTGCCAGAAAAACTTAGCTTTCGCCGACAATCCCTTGGGATTGCGGTGTACTACCTTGCGGTAGTCATCGACCCAGCCTATTGCGCCGAAACCGACAGTGACGCAAAGCACGACCCAGACGAAGCGGTTGCTCAAATCCGCCCACAGCAGTGTCGTCACGATGATCGACACCAGAATCAGCGCACCGCCCATGGTCGGTGTCCCGGCCTTGGCCAGATGGGTCTGAGGACCGTCGTCGCGCACCGCCTGCCCGATCTTGTAGGCAGCGAGTTTGCGGATCAGGGCAGGCCCGACGATGAACGAGATCACCAGCGAGGTGAGACAGGCCAGCACCGCGCGCAGCGTCAGATAGTTGAACACGTTGAATGCGCGGATATGCTGTTCCAGAAATTGCGCCAGTTCGAGCAGCATCGACTAGGCCTCCGCCCCGGAAACTTCGAAACTGCGTACTACGCGCTCCATCTGCATGAAGCGCGACCCTTTGACCAGCAGCGCCGTTTGCGGACCGAGTGCGTTGCCGACATCCGCCAGCAGATCCTCGATGCGCGTGTAATGGCAGGCGCCGTCGCCGAAGGCCGCCGCTGAAGCTGCCGCCAGCTTGCCGAGCGTGAACAGGCCGTGCACGCCGGACTGCTTCGCGTAGGCACCGACCTCTTCGTGGAATGCGGCGCCTTGACTGCCCACTTCGCCCATATCGCCCAGCACCAGCAGCCGGTGCCCCGGCATCCCCGCGAGTACGTCGATCGCGGCGCGCACCGAGTCCGGATTGGCGTTGTAGGTATCGTCGATCAGGATCGCACCGCGCGCGCCGGACTTCGTCTGCAGGCGCCCCTTAACCGCGACGAAGCGCGACAGTGCCACCGCGCAGCCGGCCAGCGGCACGCCGGCGGCGGTAGCCGCAGCGATCGCACCGAGAGCGTTACGCGCATTGTGCTCGCCGGCCAGCGGCAGTTCGAAGACAGTCTGCGCCCCGGGCACCGTCACCTCCAGCCAGGATGAAGAAGCCAGCAGCCGGCACTGCGCGCGCACGCGGTTGTGGGTGCCGAGTCCGAAATCGCGGACTTCGCGCGAAGCCGCGGCGGCCCTCCACAGGCCGGCATGGGGATCATCGCCGTTGATCACGGCCACGCCATCCGCCGGCAGGGCCCGGATCAGGCTGGCATGCTCCTCAGCGACATCCGCGACCGAGCGCATGAACTCCTGGTGCTCGCGCTGGGCATTGTTAACCAGCGCCACTGTCGGCGCTGCCAGCTGCGCCAGTTGTGCTGTCTCGCCGGAATGGTTCATGCCGACCTCCACCACGGCCGCGCGATGCTCGCCGCGCAACGCGAGCAGCGTCAGCGGCATGCCGATGTGGTTGTTGAGATTGCCGCGAGTCGCCAGCACTGCCGCGTCGCCGAAATGCTCGCGCAGACAGGCCGCAATCATCTCCTTGACCGTAGTCTTGCCGTTGGACCCTGCTACCGCGATCAGCGGCAGGTGAAACTGCCGCCGCCAGTGGGCCGCCAGCACGCCCAGCGCGACAGTAGTGTCAGCCACTCTTGCGACCGCCAAGGGCGCCACTCCGGCATGGTCGCGGTCGACCAGCGCAGCGGCGGCGCCAGAAGCTGCGGCTGCAGCAAGAAAATCATGGCCGTCAAAGCGTTCTCCGCGCAGCGCCACAAACAACTCGCCCTGCCTGATGCCACGGCTATCGGTGGACACGGCATAAAACGGCACATCGGCCCCGCGCAGTTCACCGCCGGTGATCTTCGCGGCAATGGCCAAAGTCATCACCGGGCCCTCCCCGCCAGCGCCAAACGAACCACCGCGGCATCACTGAACCTGCGGCGCCTGCCGCCGATCTCCTGGTAGTTCTCGTGGCCCTTGCCCGCTACCAGCACGACGTCGCCACGCTGCGCCTCGGCGAGCGCGGCAAGAATCGCCTTCCGGCGGTCGACGATTTCCTGGCGCGAACCGCGCATTCCTTTGGCAATCTCGGCAATGATGGCCGCCGGATCCTCATCACGCGGATTGTCGCTGGTGACGATTACACGGTCCGCGTGGCGCGAAGCCACGGCGCCCATCAACGGCCTTTTGCCGCGGTCGCGGCTGCCGCCGCAACCGAACACACAGAACAGGCGGCCCTCTCCGGCGATCCCGCGCAGCGCGAGCAGCACTTTCTCCAGCGCATCCGGCGTGTGCGCATAATCGACCACCACCAGCGGTCTGCCGCCGCCGCCGTAAGTTTCAGTCCGGCCGGCAACCGGGCGCACTTTTTCCAGTGCAGCAACCGAACGCTCCAGATTCATGCCACCTGCAAGCAGCACCGCCAGCGAACCGAGCAGATTGGAGGCATTGAAGGCGCCGATCAGCGGACTGCGCAACTTTCCCCGACCCCAGGGCGACGCAATCTCAAAAGCCATGCCGTCGAGTCCGAGCCGCAGATTCCGCCCCTGTACACAGCATTTGTGCACACGCGCCGCACTGCCGCTGAAACCGTAACCGACCAGCTCCGCGCGCCGATGCTTCCAGCCCAGCGCAAGTTCCCGCGCGAAGGCATCGTCAATATTGACCACGGCACGGCTCAGCGTTGGCCAGCGGAAGAGTTTTGCCTTGGCTGCCTTGTAGCGGCGCATCGTGCCGTGATAGTCAAGATGGTCGCGCGTCAGATTGGTCAGCATCGCGACATCAAACTCGACGCCGGAAAGCCGGTCCTGGTCGAGTCCGTGCGACGACACTTCCATGCACACCGCACGCGCGCCGGCGCGCGCCAGCGTGCGCATGCGCGCCTGCAGGGTGACCGCATCCGGCGTGGTGTTGGCGTGCGCATCCAGCCTTCCCGGAAAACCGCTGCCCAGTGTACCGATCACGGCGCACTTGCGCCGCATCCGGGTCAGCGACTGCGCGACCCACTGGCTGCAGGAGGTCTTGCCATTGGTGCCGGTTATGCCGACGGTCCACAATCGAGAACTGGGCCTGCCGTAGATCTCGGCGGCAATCACGCCGGCTTCCCGCCGCAACCGCGGAATGCCGAGATTCGGCACCCGCCATTGCGCGTTCCAGGAATAACCATCGCTGTCCCACAGCACCGATGCAGCACCTTTGGCCAGTGCCTGGGCAATGTAGTCCCGGCCATCGCGGGCTTCGCCGGGATAGGCGAGGAAAGTATCGCCCGCCCGCACCGCGCGGCTGTCCACGGTCAGCCGGCGCACGCCAAGCTGGCGCAGCACCTGGGAATCGACGCCGTTCACACCTCCTCCCGCACCAGCGGCGCATCCTCGGGCGCCAGCATTGTCGTCCTGCCCGGAGCATCAGGCGGCACCGCGAGAAAACGCAACGTGCCCGCAGCCACCTGGCTGAACACCGGCGCCGCCACGGCACCGCCGTAGTGCTGGCCCGCGGAGGGTTCGTCGATCATGACCGCGATGATGATCCGCGGCTTCATTGCGGGCGCCATGCCGACAAAAGACGATACATAGCGGTTGGTGGCGTAGCCGCGGCCTTCAAGCTTGTGGGCCGTTCCGGTCTTGCCGGCGACGGTATATCCCGACACCTGCGCGCCTGGCGCAGTGCCGCCCGGCTGCGCTGCCATTTCGAGCATCTGGCGCACCGCGAGCGCGGTCTGGGCGGAGATCACCCGGGTACCCTGCACCGGGCCTTCACGTTTAACCAGCGTCACCGGATACAGGACACCATCGGAAGCGAATACGGTGTAAGAGCGCGCCAACTGCAGTAGCGACACCGAGATGCCGTAGCCATAGGACATCGTCGCCTGCTCGATCGGCCGCCAGGAGCTATGCGCGCGCAGCCGGCCCGAAACCTCGCCTGGAAATCCGGAACGCGGCGGCGTGCCGAACCCCACTTGGCTGAACAGACCCCACAGCATTTCCGAGGGCATCGCCAGTCCAATCTTGGCCGTGCCTACGTTGGACGACTTCTGGATGACCTGGGCCACAGTCAGTGCGCCTTGCGGATGCACATCGCGGATGGTGCGGTTGCCGATGGTCAACTGGCCCGGCGCCGTCTGGATCACGGTTCCCGGCTTGAACAGGCCAGCCTCGAGGGCAGCCGCTGCCGTAAACGGCTTGAGCGTCGAACCCGGCTCGAAAAGATCCGTCACGGTCCTGTTGCGCATGCGCTGCGCATCAAGCTTGCCGCGGTTGTTGGGGTTGTACGTCGGCATGTTGGCCATCGCCAGGACTTCGCCGGTGGCCACGTCAAGCACGACAATGGCGCCGGCCTTCGCGCGGTGGGCCACCACCGCCGCCCTCAGTTCGCGGAAAGCCAGATACTGGATGCGCGCATCGATCGACAGGCGCAGTTGCTGCCCGTTCTGCGGCACGCGTATGCTTTCCACGTCCTCGACGATGCGGCCGAGGCGGTCCTTGATCACCCGCCGGCTGCCGGGCCTTCCGGCCAGCGTTTCCTCGAAAGCCAGCTCCAGCGCTTCCTGCCCCCTGTCATCGATGCCGGTAAAGCCGACAATGTGCGACATCACCTCGCCGGCCGGGTAATAGCGGCGATGTTCACGCTGCAGGAACACCCCGGGTATGCCGAGCTGAACCACGCGCTCCGCCTGGTCCGGTGGCAGCTGACGCTTCAGGTAAACGAACTCGCGCCGAGTATCGGCAAGGCGCGCATGCAGATCCGCATCGCTCATGCCCAGCAGCTTTGAGAGCCGGCGCAGCGCAGCCGGATCTGCCTCGACATCAGCAGGACTTGCAGCCACCGATTCGACCGGGGTCGAGATCGCCAGCGGTTCGTTGTTGCGGTCAACGATCATGCCGCGGCTCGCGCCAATTTCGACGACCCGCGAATAACGCGACTCCCCTTTCCGCTGCAGGAAATCGTTGTTCAGGGCCTGCAGCCACAGTGCGCGGCCGGCAAGGCCGATAAACCATGCACCGAGCACGAGCAACAGCAGGTTCGCGCGCCAGCGGGGCAGGCTCGGCGACTGTTCACGTGAGCTGGACGGCCTCATGGCGGAGTCACCGGCCGTGACGCCGGCACCACTTCGACCCTGCCCGGAGGCGGCAGGCGCATGCCCAGTTCGCGGGTGGCAAGGCGTTCGATCCTTCCGTGGGTGGCCCAGGTTCCCTGCTCGAGTTGCAGCTGTCCCCATTCATCATCGAGCCGCTTCGCCGCCGTCTGCTCCTTTTGCAGTTCACCATAGAGCTTGCGCGCCTTGTGCTGGGATGTGACCAGTGCGAAGGCGCAGACGATCAGCGCAGCCAGCAGGATGAACGCAAGGCGTGCGGTCACGCAGCCCCCGCCGAATGACGTTCCGCAACCCGCATCACCGCGCTGCGTGCCCGCGGATTGACGGTGACTTCGGCAGCCCCGGGATGGCGCGCGCGGCCGACCAGCCGCATGCGCGGAGGCGGCAGGTCGCGGGCGCGCACCGGCAGCCGCGCAGGCAGGCTGTCGGCGCGGGACTCGTTGCGCAGGAAGCGCTTGACGATCCTGTCCTCGAGCGAATGGAAGCTGATCACCACCAGACGTCCGCGCGGCTTCAACAGGGCCACGCACTGGGGCAGCACTAGCGATAGTTCCTCAAGCTCCTGATTGACGTGAATCCGTAGAGCCTGAAACGTGCGCGTCGCCGGATCCTGGCGTGGCTCGCGCGTGGGAACGGCTTCTGCCACGAGCGCGGCAAGTTGTCGTGTGGTGTCAACAGGTCCCCGCGCCCGAGCCGCAACAATCGCTGCTGCAATCTGTTTAGCAAACCGTTCTTCGCCATAGTCCCTGATGACCTCCCTGATGTCAGCCTCGTCCGCTGTTGCCAGCCATTGCGCGGCGCTGATGCCCTGCCCCGGATCCATCCGCATATCCAGCGGTGCATCCGCCCTGAAACTGAAGCCGCGGCGCGCATCGTCGATCTGCGGCGACGAAACACCGAGATCCAGCAGGATCCCGTCGACGCCCGCCACGCCTGCCAGGCGCAAGGCCTCGTCCAGCCGGCTGAATGCGCTGTGCACGATCACAAACCGCGGATCATCGATCGTCCGTGCAGCTGCCACCGCCTCGGGGTCGCGATCCAGGGCCAGCAGCCGTCCCGTCTGGTCCAGTCGCTCGAGGATCAGCCGGCTGTGCCCGCCGCGCCCGAATGTGCAATCGACATAAACGCCACCGGACCGGATGTTCAATGCCTCCATGGCTTCCTGCACCAGCACTGCGGCATGCGCGCCTTCGGTCACAAGGAAAAATTTTCCAGCTCGGCCGGCAATCCGCCGGCGCCGAAGCCGCCCGCACCATCGATCAGCTGCGTCCAGCTCTCCTCGTTCCACAGTTCGAATTTCTTGCCCTGGCCGACCAGGACAACATTCTTCTCGAGTTGCGCGTAACGGCGCAGTTCCGGCGTGATCAGGACACGGCCTGCACCGTCCATGTCTACGTCGACGGCGAAACCGATCAGGCGCCGCTGCAGTTCGCGTACGCGCGGATCAAGGTTCGACAGACCTTCAAGTTTTTGCTGGATGAGTTCCCAGTCGGGCAGGGGGTAAATCAGCAGGCAGCGATCGGCATCCGCAGTGATGACGAGATGCCCCGTGCAACGCTCGAGCAACGAGTCGCGATGGCGCGCGGGTACCGCAAGCCTGCCTTTGCTGTCGAGATTGAGTTGTGCGACCCCGCGAAACACGGTTCCCCCCCCTTGCGCCCGGGAGAGCCGTCTTGCCGGGAATTCGGCAGGCTTTCTCCCACTTTTTACCACTCTGCCCCACTATAAATAAGCAGGCGATCCGGGTCAAGGGTTGGATTTCGAAATTCCTTTTTAATGACAACGACTTACGGCGACTTGTTGACATCAGTTTTTATGATTTTTTTACCTTGAAATAAACCAATAAAAACAAAGAGGTATTGCGCGTACTGAAAGTAGCGCCTTAAGTAATTATGCTTAAAAATCAGGCAATTAGCGGAGCAAGCGTCGTCAACAAGCGACGGCTTGGCCAAATGAAGCTTCAGGGCAGGAAAAGTGAAGCTGGCCGGTAAGCCGGGTTCTGTCGTGGACAGCCATTCCTCTGGGCCGGCCATTGCTGGCCGGCTCAAGCCACCTACCCGCAAGCTCGGCGGGACGCGTCATCGCTTGCCTATGCGGTGTTGCTCCGGGTGGAGGTTACCCTGCCATTCGCGTTACCGCGAACGCGGTGCGCTCTTACCGCACCTTTTCACCCTTGCCTGATCCGCCGTAATCCGTTTGCACGAATTACGGGGGCGCTTGCGCATCCCCTTTCGGGAGTGCTCGCACACCCCCCTCCCCATTTAAGGGAGACTTTGCGGCGCTTGCGCGCCTCAAGTCGGGCGGCCATCGGCGGTTCGTTCTCTGTGGCCCTGTTCCTCGCCTCGCGGCGGACGGGCGTTACCCGTCACCCTACCCTGTGGAGCCCGGACTTTCCTCTATGCGCGGCACGGGCAAGTTGCCTTGTCCGGTTTGTTCCGCGCACAGCGGCTGCCTGGCCAGCTTCGCGGCGGATGTTAACACGCGCCATCGCGCCGCCGGCTCAAGCGATCCGGGCACGCACCTTGGCGAGCAGGCGGTGAATCTGCTGGTCGTGAACACCCAACGCGTCAAGATGGCGCAGTGTATTCACCAGGTAATCAACGTTCGGCCCGCGTTCGCCGCAACACTCGGCGATGATGGTCGCGCAGTGTTCGGGATCCAGCCTGCCGGCATAACCCTCATGTGCGCGGTTCGCAAGAAAAGTCAGTGCCGCACGCCGTCCCTCACCGGCGGACACAGGCAGCAACCGCGGCACATAGACCCGCCGCCGCATTTCGCGCAGCCACAGCGCTTCCAGCGACGGTTGTACATCGTTCGCCGCGATGCGGTAGGCGATGCCCCTGCACGCCCCTCCACGATCAAGGCCCAGCACCAGCCCGGGCCGGGCCACGGTGCCGCGAAAGCGGCTCGAGTAAATGCAGAAGGAACGGTGATAGCCACGCAGGAGCGCAGGCACGCGCTCCGCAAAACGGATACCCGGATCCCACATCAGGGAACCGTAGGTGAATATCCAGAGATCGCCGCGCGGCAGATTCAGCCTGCTGTAATGCCA
Source organism: Burkholderiales bacterium (assembly GCA_030684405.1). GTDB lineage: Bacteria > Pseudomonadota > Gammaproteobacteria > Burkholderiales > SG8-41. The sequence goes on from JAUXYA010000008.1 coordinate 43,589, forward strand.
GGGATCATGCGCCGGCAGTGGCGGGGAAGCATCCGATGCTGCGTGCCCAGATCCGTTCACTTCAAGCCCCGGCAATCCTCCAGTGCACGAAATCTCCGGCGCGCATCGGCACCAATGTGTCGGCGCCGAAAGGCACACTGGGCGGCACCGCCCAGGATTCCCGCACCAGCGTGATCTTCTCGGTGTTGCGCGGCAATGCGTAGAAATCCGCGCCATGGTGGCTGGCGAAGCCCTCCAGCCGGTCGATTGCGCCGGCGGCAGCAAACACCTCAGCATAAAGTTCGATGCCGGCATGGGCGCTGAACATCCCGGCGCAGCCGCAGTCGTTTTCCTTGGTATGCCGCGCATGCGGAGCGCTGTCGGTACCGAGAAAAAATTTCGGATTGCCGCTGGTTGCTGCAGCCACCAGCGCCGCGCGATGCACCTCACGCTTCAATATCGGCAAGCAGTAGTTGTGCGGACGCACGCCACCTGTGAACAGCGCGTTGCGGCTGAGCAGCAGGTGCTGAGGCGTCAGTGTCGCAGCAACCCGTGGAGGAGCGGCAGTCACGAACTCCGCGGCTTCGCGCGTAGTGATGTGCTCCATTACCACCTTGAGCCCCTGGAAACGCTCGACCAGCGGGGCCAGCGTACGCTCGATGAACACGCGCTCGCGGTCGAATATGTCGATATCGGCGTCGGTCACTTCACCGTGCAACAGCAATGGCATCCCGTGCTTCTCCATCACCTCCAGCACGGCGCGGCACTTCGCGAGATCGGTCACGCCGGAATCGGAATTGGTGGTAGCGCCCGCCGGATAATATTTCACCGCATGCACGACGCGGCTCTCGCGGGCGCGGGCAATTTCCGCGGGCGGCGTGTTGTCGGTCAGGTATAGCGTCATCAGTGGCTCGAAGCGGCTGCCCGCAGGCAGCGCTGCCAGGATGCGCTCACGGTAGGCCAGCGCAAGCGCCGTCGTAGTTACCGGCGGCCTCAGGTTGGGCATGACGATGGCCCGAGCAAAACGTGCGGCGGTATGCGGCAACACGTCGCGCATCGCTGCACCATCGCGCAGATGCAGATGCCAATCGTCGGGACGGCTAATGGTTATCTGGTTCATTTCGGAAGTGATGGTAATCGCTGCGCAGCCGTACGTAAATTGCCGTCGCTCAGCCATCCTGCTTCAGTTTCAGCGCCAGGGCGTAAATATCGTTGCGGTTGCCGCCAGTTAGCCTCACCGCCAGCGCAACCGCCTGTTTCAGCGGCAACTCGCCGAGCAGTATATTCAGAACACCTTCGACATCTACCGATGCCTCCCGCGGCGCCTCCGGCGCGCCTTCGACAACCAGCACGAATTCGCCGCGCCGGCGATGATCATCCCCTTGCAACCACTCGCCGGCCACATCAAGGCGACAGCGGTGCAGCGTTTCATGCAGCTTCGTCAGTTCCCGGGCAATCAGGATTTCCCGCGTGCCGCCGAACGCGGCGCAGAGATCGGCGACACAATCCACAATGCGATGGGGCGCCTCGTAAAACACCAGCAAAACCCGTTCAGTCGCCAATTCCGCGAGCATCCGGCGGCGCTCCGCGGCACGGGCCGGCAGGAATCCGCAGAACAGGAAGCGGGCGGTATCGAAACCGCTGGCCGAAAGCGCTGCCACCGCCGCATTGGCGCCGGGCAGCGGCACCACAGAGTGTCCGGCGGCGCGCGCAGCAGCCACCACCAGCGTCCCGGGATCGGAAATGCCGGGGGTGCCCGCATCGCTGACAAGGGCCACGGACTTGCCGCCAGCGAGCAAGCCGGTCACCGTTTCAGCGGCCCGCCGCTCGTTGTGCTCGTGCACGGCAATCAGGCGGCCGCTGATGCCATGGCGATTGAGCAGCCTGGAGGTCACCCGCGTGTCTTCTGCGGCAATGACATCCGCGCTACGCAGCACGTCCAGCGCGCGCAACGTAATGTCACCGAGATTCCCGATCGGCGTCGCGACTACATATAATGTGCCGGGACATGCGGCGGCGGTGCCGCGCGCATTCGAAACTTCCTCTGGCATCGGGTTTTGCGGATGATCCATCGACTGTTGCGGCTCGCAGCCACTCTGGTTTTCGGCTGCCTACTATACGGAGCGGGCCTGGCATTTGCCAGCGAAGCCGCGCCTGCACAACCGGTGGCGAGCACGGCGCAGGTACCGCACATCGCACTGCTGCTACCCGTCAATTCAAAGGTGTTCGCGCGGCATGCTGCTGCAGTCCGCGACGGATTCCGTGCTGCAGCCAGCAGCGAAGCGGGTCCTGTGCTGGCGCTGCGTGAATATGCGGTATCCGGAGACGCGGCCGCGAATCTCGAGGGCTATCGCACGGCAGTTGCCGCCGGGGCGCAGGTCGTTGTGGGGCCCCTCACCCGGGACGCAGTCACGGCGCTGGCCTTTGGCGAGCCGGTTCCCGTGCCGACACTTGCATTGAGCATGCCCGACGAGGTCGGACGCATGCCCGGGAATCTTTACGTACTTGGCTTGCAAGTCGAGACCGAGGCGCGGCAGGTGGCGCGAATCGCCTGGGAGGCCGGTCGCCGCAATGCCGCAATACTCGGCAGCAGCGGACCCCTGCAACGCCGCATGCAGACGGCGTTCGCAACGGAGTTCGTGCAGCTCGGTGGCGTCCTGGCAGCAGACATCGCCTTTGCCGCCGAGCCGGACAGGATGCGCGCTGCGGCGCGCGCCATGAATAGAGCGGACATGGTGTTTCTGGCGCTGGGCCACGCTGAAGCACGCGGCGCGCGACCCTACCTCGGAACGATTCCGCTTTACGCAACGTCCAGCGTGCATGGCGGCGACCTCGGCCCGCTGGCTGGGCATGACTTGGGCGGCATCCTGTTCGTCGACATGCCCTGGCTGCTGGAACCTGATCACCCGCGGATCACGGCATTTCCGCGCTCGAAGACTCCCGTCAGTGCCGAACTGGACCGGCTCTATGCGCTCGGCATCGACGCCTGGCGCATCGCCCGGCAACTGCTCGAGGGTGTACGGGAACTCCGCCTCGATGGCGTCACCGGTCGGCTGATGCTCGGCGCGGATGGCGTCATCGAACGCGAACTGGTCACCGGGCGTTACACCGAGGGTCGCGTCCAGTTGCTGCTGCCGGGACAGCGTGAATCCGCGCGGTGAGGCTGCAGAGGCTCTGGCTGCGACTTTCGTCGAAAGCCGTGGGCTGCGCATCGTCGCCCGCAACTACCGCTGCCGCCATGGCGAACTCGACCTGGTTGCGCGCGACGGCGACACGCTGGTATTTATCGAAGTGCGCCGCCGCTCGGGCAATGCCTTCGGCGGCGCAGCCGCCAGCATCAACGCGGCGAAACGCGAAAAGCTTCTGAAAACGGCACACCACTACCTTGCCGGCCTCGCCGCGGCCCCCGCCTGCCGCTTCGATGCCGTGCTGCTTAGCGGCGAACCACCGCGCATTGATTGGCTGCTCAACGTCATTGAAGAATAGGCTGCCGCAACAATCATCCGCACATGCGTTCGGAGTAGAATGCGGCCCACCATGGACCTGATAAGCCGCATCAGCGAGAATTTTTCAGAAAGCGCCCATCTCAAGCTGCAGAGCATGGATGCGCTCGCAGTGCCCATTGCCGCCGCCGTGCAGCTGATGGTGCGTTGCCTGCAGCAGGACGGCAAGATCCTCTCCTGCGGCAACGGCGGCTCGGCCGCCGACGCCCAGCATTTTTCTGCGGAACTGCTGAACCGTTTTGAGGTCGAACGTCCGGGACTGGCCGCGATGGCGCTGACCACGGACAGCTCGACGCTGACGTCGATCGCCAACGACTACGATTACACCCAGGTGTTTTCGAAGCAGGTGCGCGCGCTGGGCCATGCGGGCGATGTGCTGCTGGCAATATCCACCAGCGGCAATTCGCCCAACGTGATCGCCGCCATTGAAGCGGCACATGACAGCGGTGTGCATGTAGTCGCCCTCACCGGACGCGACGGGGGCAGGATCGGCGAATTGCTGAAGGGCGATGACGTGCACATCTGCGTTCCCGCCAACAGCACCGCACGTATCCAGGAAGTACATCTGCTGACGCTGCACTGTCTGTGCGACGGCATTGACTGTCTACTATTGGGAGTTGAATAAATGCGCAACAACATTGTCACCGTTACCCTGCTCGCACTGCTGCCGGTCTTTTCCGGCTGCCTCGCCGTTGCCGCCGGTGGCGTCGCCGCCGGCGTGATGATCGCCGAGGACCGCCGCACGGTCGGCACCATGACCGAAGACCAGGGCATCGAACTGAGGGCAGCCAGCCGCATCAGGGAAAAGGTCAAGGATGCGCACATCAACATCACCAGCTACAACCGCGCGGTGCTGCTGACCGGAGAAGTGCCCACTGAAGCGGCGAAAGCCGAAGCCGAACGCATCGCGCGCGCAGTCGACAACGTGCGCAGCGTGTTCAACGAACTGCAGGTGGCCGGCAACAGCTCGCTGCAGGCGCGTACCAACGATTCAGTCATCACGTCCAAGGTCAAGGCGCGTTTCGTCGATGCAAGCAAGTTCAGCCCATTGCACGTCAAGGTCGTCACCGAGAACGGTGTGGTCTATCTGCTGGGCTTGGTTAAGCGCCAGGAAGCCGCCGATGCCACCGAAGTGGCGCGCACTACCGGTGGTGTCCGCAAGGTTGTCCGGGTATTCGAATATCTGGACTGATTTATTAATATAATCAAGTACTTATAATCACTCGCCGAGGGGCGCCTGCGGGCGCCCCCGACGTTTCAGCGCGCGCAGCAGCAGGCCGATCGCCGGCAGCTTTTCGTAGAGTTCAGCAGCGTCCCAGTAGTCACGATGTACGGCGACCAGGCCAGCCGCATCGAGAGTCAGCAGACTCGCGCCGTGGATGCGCTGAACTTTGCCCGGCCGCCAGCGCCGGAAGCTGAACTCGAAATCCCATGTCAGCAGCACTTGCGAGCTCTCGGCCACGCGGTCGCGCACGATGAACCGCGGCGTATCGAGCTGTTCAAACATGTGGCGGAATATGGCGGCGACTCGCTCGACGCCGCGCACGTCGCTGAATGGATCGACAAAACGACATTCCTGCGCATAGTACTGCGGCAACGTGCCAACGGTTTCCGGACTCAGCGTTTCAAAATAGCGCACCAGCGCGTCGATTCTCTGCGCGTTCACAGGCCTGTCCCCCGGCGCACCAGCGCGAAATAGATCCGGTACGGCAAAAGCTGCAGCAGCTTCAGCCAGAGCGTAAAGCGGCGCGGAAAATGGATTTCAAATTCACCGCGCCCGAGCCCGGCCAGTATCGCCTGCGCCGCCTCTTCGGCGCTGATCAGCGCCGGCATGCGGAAGGTGTTGCGGTCGGTCAGCGGCGTCTTGACGAAGCCGGGATTGATCAGGAATACGCCGATGCCGCGCGGCGCAAGGTCGAGGTACAGCGTTTCTGCGAGATTGATCAGCGCAGCCTTGGTCGCGCCATAGACCAGTGCCGTAGGCAGGCCGCCATAGCCGGCGACGCTCGACACTATGCCGACCGCACCTTTTCTCTGCTGCTGCAACTGTCGCAGCACCGGAACGAGGCAATTGAACACGCCGTTGATATTGACGTCGACCAGGCGGTGCGCAACAGCGGCATCGAGGTTCCAGGCCCGCACCGGCTGGTGGGTTCCGGCGCAAAGCAGCACGAAATCCACGCCGCCCCAGGCCGCAACGATGCGCTCGAGGACCGCTGCGGCCGCTGCGACATCGGTCACATCCAGCGGCAGTGCAATCGCGGCATCGCCATGCGGCACCGCGATGCGTTCCAGTTCGGGCGCGCTGCGCGCCGACAGCGCCACCCTGGCGCCCTGCTCCAGCAAGGCGCGCGCCACCGCCGCTCCGATGCCACTGGAGGCACCGACGATCCAGACGCGCTTGCCGTTCCAGTCGCGCAGCGGAGGATTCAGGCTCATGTGCGCTTGCGAAAACTCAGGATCACTTCGCCAAGGCGGATGCCGAACTTGCTCATTACCGATCGATTGAGCATGACCTGATCGTCAATCATGTACATCCAGTCGTCAAAATCCACTTCCCAGGTCCGGCCGTCCACTTCGAGCGCCAGCACATACTGCCAGCGCAGCGCATTGCCCTGCACCTCGCCGTACGCCTCACCAATGACGTCGTCCGCCGTCCCACGATAGCGATTGGCACCGATACGGGTAATGGTCCACACCCTGCGGCTGCGCGTGCCATCGGAGTATTCGAAATGCTCGTCGAGAACGCCGGTATCTCCGCTCCAGCTCGCATCGATCCGCACGTAAAACCGCTTGACGACCTTGCCACTGCGATCCTGAAACATTCCCCATGCATCGATCGTGCCGTCGAAATAGCGCTGCAGATCCATGGCCGGCCGCTCGTCCCGGTAGCGCTCGACCGGCACCGAACCGCAACCCGCCAGCGCCAGCAGCAGCGCCGCCAGCATCCATCGCATTCCCTTCATGTCCCGACTCCTTTCCATGCGCGCGGCGCACCGCGCGGCTCCAGTTCCGAAAACCACAGTATCGAGGCTGCGGCCAGCTTGACCACGCAGGGCAGCAGCGCATAGACCCATGACAGCGGGGAACCCTGTTCCGCCACCGTCCCCGGCATATAGTCCAGCCATTGCAGCAGCGGCAATGCAATGCCCGCGGCGAGTGCCAGCGCCAGCTTCTCCAGCAAGTGCCAGAGACCGAAATAGGCGCCGTCGGGCCGCCCGTCGCGGCCTTCGTCATCATCAATCACATCGGCCAGCAGCGAGGCCGGCAGCGCGAGGTCGGCACCAAAAGCGAGCCCGGACAGGACGCAGACCGCGGCAAAAGCCACTACATCACCAGCCCCCAAAGCATAGGCCCAGACAAATGCCGAGACAGCGACCGCCATCGCCAGCAGCCAGGCACGCGACTTGCCGATGCGCGCGGCCAGCCAGACCCACAGCGGCATGCCCGCGGCGCCAGCAACGAAATAGAGCACCAGAAACAGCGGCGTCAGGTCTGCCCGCTGCAGCACATCGGCAACAAAAAACAGCAGCAAGGTCGCCGGCACCGCCGCCGCAACGCCGTTGACCAGGAACACAAGGGCGAGCCTGCGAAAGCGCGGATTACGTAGCGGTTGCAACAGGGCGCGCAGCGTCACGGCTCGCGTCGCCACTGTCGCGGCTGCAGGGCCCGCCATCAGCGTGATGGTCGCCGCCACTAGCAGCAGCGGCAGATAACCGGCCGCAAACAATGACAGGCCGGCGCGCGTGCCCTGCAGCCGCACCAGCAGTTCCGGAACCGCGGCAGCGAACAGCACGCCGGCGAGCGCGGCGATGCCGCGTGCCGCAGTGATCCGGGTGCGCTCGACATAGTCGCGCGACAATGCGCTGCCCAGCGCGAAGTGCCCGATGCTGGCCGCGCTGAGGCCAAGGTATGTCAGCACCAACGAACCGGCGAGCCAGATCGCGAGTCCCTCCCCCGCTGCCGGCGGGTTGAACAGCAGCCAGAAACCCGCTGCAAGCGGCAGCACCGCGCCGGCGATCATGGTTTTGCGGCCGCCGCGATGCGCGGGAATGCGATCGGCAAGGGCCCCCAGCAGCGGATCGCTGACCGCGTCGAGCAGGCGCACCGCGAGCAGCAGGAACCCGATCAGCGCGAGGTCGAGTCCGAGTTCGCTGTAATACTTCGGTACATGTACGTGCACCGGCAACGCCGCGACAGCCAGCGGCAACGCGACCGCGGCATAGGCCGCGAGTGCCCGCTTACCGAGCGCGGCCATCGCCACCCAGCAATGCCGAGCGCAGGTCCGGCGTCTGGGTGCGTGGATCCAGCCAGATTTCGAAGAAACGCCGGGCAAATTCCGGGTCGTCGATGCTGCCCAGCGGCTGCGTCCCCGAATGGAATTGCGCACCGCGCCCCGGCAGATAAAGTCCTATCAGCCGGCTGCCCGCCTCGACATCCGGGAACACCGTGCGCATGCCGGCTTCCCAACGCGCCAGCCTCGCCTCGTCCGCCACCCCCATACGCCGCATCTCGTCGGCACTGGTGGCGGCAAGTTGCGCGCCGCTGATGCGCCGGGCATAGACAATGTCGAGTACATAGGGCGCGTCGGGCTGCCAGCGGCCATCGCGCGACCACAGGGCGGCGTCGTAAACATGAAAGCCCCACCAGCGCAGCCGCCCCTTGCCGACCATGCGGCAACTCTCGAGCACGCTGCACACCGGCACCGGCAATTGCGGCGGCACATTGACTGCCGCAGCGGGCGCGGCGAGCAGCAGCGCCAGCGCGCAGAATGCCATCCTAAGCATGCGTAAGCACCGCCTGCATCACACCAGTGGCGCCGGCACGGAAGCCGGCTTCGCAGTACGCCAGGTAAAAGCGCCAAGTGCGCATGAAGCGCTCGTCGAAGCCCTGCGCCTCGACCTGCGCGGCAACGGCGTGGAAGCGGCGGTGCCAGTGGCGCAGGGTTTCCGCGTAGTCGAGGCCGAAAGCATGCGTGCCGGCAAGGGCAAGTCCCTGTTCTGCCGCTTCTGCGCGAAAACGTTCCGGCGACGGCAACATGCCACCCGGAAAAATATACTGCTGGATGAAGTCGGTACCGCCGCGATAACGCTCGAACTTGGATTCGGCAATGGTGATGGTTTGCACCACGGCACGCCCCCCCGGTTTCAGCCTCTGGCGCAGGGCTGCGAAATACCCCGGCCAGTAGCGCTCACCGACGGCTTCGAACATCTCGATCGACGCGATGTGGTCATACTGGCCCTCCAGATCGCGGTAGTCGCAGAGCCTGAACTCGACACGATCCTGCAGACCGGCAGCAGCAATGCGCGCACGCGCGTATTCCAGTTGCGCCCCCGACACCGTGATGCCGGTGACCCTGCAACCGGCGCGAGCCGCATGCTCGGCAAAACCGCCCCAACCGCAGCCGACCTCGAGAATATGGTCTCCGGGCCGTGCGCCAAGTTCACGCAGGATGAGCGCGTACTTCGCTGTCTGGGCCTGCTCCAGGCTGAGCGACAGGTCGCCGTCAAACAACGCCGCAGAGTAGGTCATCGTGCCATCCAGCCACAGCCGGTAGAACTCGTTACCGATGTCGTAGTGGGCATGGATGTTGCGGCGGCTGCCGGCCCGCGTATTCGGGCGCAGCCAGTGGCGGAGGCGATAGGCCAGAGTCGCCCACCAGCGCCCATGAATCGCCTGCTCGATGGCCTGCTCGTTCAGCGCGCCGAGCAGCAGCAGTTGGGTCAGGTCGTCCGTGCTCGCACGACCGGCGATGTATGCCTCGGCAAGGCCGATATCACCCTTCCTCAGAATGTCACTGCAGGTCTGCCAGTCGGCCAAGCTCAAGGTCGCATGCGGGCCGGGACGCGCGCCGGCGAACTCGAGATGTCTGCCATCGGGCGTGCGCAGGGTAATACTGCCAAAGCGCAGCCGTTCGAGCAGTCGAAACAGCCAGCGCGCGGCAGAAGGTTCATTGCCGGAAGGTGGTGCGGCATCGGTCAGTGTGTTGCTCATCGTGTAGTGTCCTCCGAGGGCGGCAGGGGTTTCGGGAAAAACGGCACGCGCTTCAGCCACAGCCGCAGCGCGTGATAGTGGATGCGCAACATCACGCCGAAGGTCAGCGCGGGATGGCGCAGCAGCGCGTGCGCCAGTGCTGCGGCGGTAAGGGCCTGCGCCGAGCCGCCAACGCTGGTGATCAGCCGGTGGCCCCGGGCATCCTCGTAATCGATACGGAAACTGCAATGCGCCCCGGCATCAGCAAAGCGGAAGCGGTAGGCGCCGGAAACCGGAAAAAATGGCGACACATGAAAAACCTTGCGCGCCTCCAGCCAGTCGCCGGCAGCGATCGGACGCGCGTCTTCGTGGGCCAGCAGGTAGTTGTGATGCTCGCCGAAGGTGTTACTGACTGCGGCGAGCACTGCACGCAGCGCCCCCTGCCGGTCGTGGCACAGCCAGAAGCTGACCGGATTGAACACATAGCCCAGGATCCGCGGAAAACACTGCAACCAGATCGCACCGTCGGCACAGGCCAGGTCGTGATCCGCGAGCAGGCCACGAATCCAGGGTTCCAGTGCACTGCCGTCGCGCGGACCATGGTCGGCATCGTGAAAGGTGCACAGGTTCCAGCGGTTGCGCGAACACAGGGCCGGCAGCTCCGGCTGCGGCCCGTCGATGCGCAGGCGCAGAAAAAACACGCCGTGACGAAAGGCGTGCACGGCCGGCGCATCGCGGTGATGCATCACCGTGCCCGTATAAAGCAGTGCGCGAGGCGACGCTGCAGTCATGCGGCAACCTTCAATGCCTCGGGCTGGGACAGCCAGGGCGCGGCAATTCCGAGGTCTGCGCCCACCGCCATGCCTGCCTTCAGACCATCCTCATGGAAACCGTAACCTGTCCATGCGCCGCAGAACCAGGTGTTGCGGCGTCCCTGCAGTCGGGGCAGACGTGCCTGTGCCGCATCGCTGCCGACATCGAATACCGGATGGGCATAAATATAATGGTCGATCACGGCATCAGCGCGCGGCGCGCGCGATGGATTCAGGGTGACGATCACCGGCCGCTGGAACGGCAGGGGCTGCAGCTTGTTGATCAGGTAGCTGACGCCGACCGGCCTGCCGGCATCGGCCTCACCGCCAGCGTGGTAGTTCCAGGCCGACCAGGCCGAATGCGCGCGTGGCAGGAAGCTTTCGTCGGTATGCAGGACCACCTCGTTGTCCTGCCAGGCCACCGCGCCCAACACCGCGCGCTCTTCCGCGTCGGCATCAGCGAGCAGGCGCAAGGCCTGGTCGCTGTGACAGGCCAGCACCACGGCATCGAAGCGCGCTTCCGCGCCGCCGGCCTGCAACACGACGCCCTGTTCCCGGCGGCGCACCGCGGTAACGGGCGTGGCGAGGCGTATTTCGGCGATATCCGCTGCAAGCTTTTCAACATAACTGCGCGCACCACCGGTCACGGTGCGCCATTGCGGACGGTCCTTGACCTGGAGCAGGCCATGGTTGTCGCAAAACCGGAAAAAAGTCTGTGCCGGATAACACAGCATGGCTGCGGTCGGGCAGGACCAGATGGCGCCCGCCATCGGCAGCAGGTACCAGTCGCGGAACGCGCGTCCATAGCCTCCGGCATCAAGAAATTCGCCGAGGGATCCCGCAGTGCCGGATGCTGCGCGGGCCAGCGCCGTTGCCTCGCGGTTGAAACGCAGGATGTCGACCAACATGCCCCAGAACGTGGGGCGCAACAGATTGCGGCGCTGCGCGAACACTGTGTCGAGGCTGGCGCCGGCCCACTCGATGCCCGCGTCCTCAAGGCGCACCGAGAACGACATGTCGCTGGCACAGGACTGCACGCCAATGTAGTCGAACAACGCAATCAGGTTGGGATAAGTGCGGTTGTTGTACACCAGGAAACCGGTATCGACCGGTGCGCTGATGCCGTCGAGCGTAACGTCGACGGTGTGCGTATGCCCCCCGAGGTAGTTATTGGCCTCGAACAGGGTCACCGCATGGCGTTGCGACAGCAGCCAGGCGGCGGAGAGACCGGAGATGCCCGAGCCGATCACGGCAATGCGCTTGCCCTGTGCGCCGGGATGCATGCTATTTCACCCGCTCGATCAGCGCGTAGGCCGAGTGATTGTGAATCGATTCGAAGTTCTCGGCTTCCACGGTATAGCTGCGCACACGCGGATCGACATCGAGGCGCAGCGCGATGTCGCGCACCAGATCCTCAACGAACTTCGGATTGTCGTAAGCCTTTTCGGTCACGTACTTCTCGTCAGGCCGCTTCAGCAACCCGTAGACCTCGCAGGAGGCCTCCTGCTCGGCGATCCCGGCCAACTCCTCAATCGCCAGCGGTTCCGCGCACTGCACCGTGATGGTGATCTCGGAGCGCTGGTTGTGGGCACCATATGCGGAAATCTCCTTCGAACAGGGACAAAGGCTCGTCGCCGGCGCCGATACCCGGGTCGTGAACACGGCGCCCTCCGGCGTCTGCTCGCCGCGGAACATCACGCGGTAATCAAGCAGGCTTTCGACGCCTGAAACCGGCGCACGCTTGCGGATGAAATAGGGAAAACGCATTTCGATCGTGCCGCTCAGCGCATCGAGCCGCTGCAGCATGCGCTCGAGCAGGCGGGTGAAGGACGCCGCATCAATCGCCTCGTCGCATTGCTGCAGGACTTCAATGAAGCGCGACATGTGGGTGCCCTTGACCTCGGGCGGCAGGCCCACGGTCATATCGACCGTGGCCACCGTCGGCACCGCAGCGCCGCCGACAGCTGCAATGCGCAGGGGATGGACCAGCGCCTTGACGCCGACGCGGTTGATGTAGACGTTGCGGCGATCGGCAATCGACTGCACATCAGGCAACAGCCATTTTTCCGGTGCATTCATGTTCAACTCCTGTCTTGTGCAAAACCAATCTTGCCGTCGGCGTAAAGCCAAGTCTCCATTACATATAAAGGAGAGTTACGCCGATATGCAGATTGACTTTGTCCAACTAATGACCAATAATGTCTTGGTCAAAGATACAGAAATGAACCGAAAATTCCTATATTTTCACGATTAATCCTTATTTTGTCCAAGACATATGAAAACGATACCGGACAGCAGCATTGATGCTCATGCGGCCTGCTACAACATCGCCGCCGTCGAACGTGATACCGGTTTGTCCAAGGACACACTGCGTGTATGGGAGCGACGCTACGGTTTTCCGAAGCCGCGGCGCGACCAGCACGACGAGCGCCTGTACTCGCTGCCCGACCTCGAGAAACTGCGCCTGTTGCGCCTGCTGATTGATTACGGGCACCGTCCCGGCAAGATCATTAATTGCAGCACCGCCGAACTCGCTCAACTGATCAGCTCGCGCGCGCCGATAAAATCGCCGCCGCCCGAGATCGCCTCGATCATCGACCTGTTGCTCCAGCACGATGTGGAGAATTTCCGCAACGCCCTGCTGCAGGCGCTGATGAAGCAGGGCTTGCTGCGTTTCGTCACTGAGACCGTGGCCGGCCTCAACCACTGGATTGGCGAAGCCTGGCTCTCCGGCCGCATCGCGGTGTTCGACGAGCACCTCTACTCCGAACACATCCAGAACATCCTGCGCAACGCGATCATTGCCCAGCCCGGTCGCGGCTCGGGCCCGAGAGTACTGCTGACCTCTCTGCCCGGCGAGAAACACCGAATCGGCCTGCTGATGGTCGAGGCTGTGCTGATCGCCGAAGGCGCGGCCTGCGTCGCGCTCGGCACCGAAACGCCGATCATCGACATCAAGAACGCGGTCCCGGCCTACCGGGTCGATGTCGTTGCACTGTCCTTCAGCAGCGCGATCACCCAAACCGCGGCGCTCGCCGGTCTCGCCGAGTTGCGCACCTTGCTGCCCGAAACAGTCGAGGTCTGGGGCGGTGGCGGCGCGCTGGTCCGCGCGCGCAAGGCTGCGCCTGGCGTTCTGCTGCTGCGCTCCTTCGACGACCTGCGTTATGCCCTGGAGCGCTGGCGCGTCGAACACGTCGCGCACTGAACACCTGCGGTCAGACACATGCGCAAGTCGGATCTTCCGGTCAAGACCTGTGCGGCCTGTGGTCGGCCCATGGTCTGGCGCAAGCACTGGGCAAAGAACTGGGAGGCCGTCAAATACTGCTCAGCGCGTTGTCGGCGCAGCCGCTGAACATGCGCAACCTCGTCCTGATCCTTGGCGACCAGCTCGACGCCGACAGCGCCGCGTTGTCCGGCTTCGATCCGCAGCACGACCGCGTGGTGATGATCGAATGCCCTGCCGAGGCCACCCATGTGTGGAGCCACAAGGCACGCATTGTGCTGTTCCTGTCGGCGATGCGGCACTTTGCGGAATTGCTGCGTGACCGCGGCTGGCCGGTCAGCTACAGGGCCACGGATGATCCTGCACCGGCGGCGACCCTCGCTGACGGCCTGATTGCCGAGATCGGTCAACACCTGCCCGAACGCGTGGTGGTCTGTGAGCCGGGCGAGCTGCGCGTGCGCGAAATGCTTGAGCAGGCTTGCCACGATTCAGGCCTGCCACTGGAAATCCGCCCGGACACGCACTTCCTGTGCAGCAGCGCCGAGTTTACGGCGTGGGCCGGCTCGCGCAAGGTGCTGCGCATGGAGTTCTTTTACCGCGAGATGCGCCGCCGGCACCGAGTGCTGCTCGAGGATGGCACCCCTGCGGGAGGCCGCTGGAACTTCGACGCGGCCAACCGCTCGGCCTTCCCGAAAGCCGGGCCCCCGGCGCTGCCACAGCCACTGCGCTTCGCTCCTGACGGCATCACCCGCGCCGTGATCGATCTGGTTGTCAGACGTTATGCTGATCACCCGGGCACGCTTGAGGACTTCGGCTGGCCGGTGACACATGAGGACGCACGAACGGCGCTGGCCGATTTCATCGAACACCGCCTGTCCGGCTTCGGCCGCCACCAGGATGCGATGTGGACGGACATGCCCTTCGGCTGGCACTCACTGCTGTCGGTGGCATTGAACCTCAAGCTGCTAAACCCGCGCGAAGTGATTGCGGCGGCGGTCGATGCCTGGCAGCGCGGCCAGGCGCCGCTGCCTGCAGTCGAGGGCTTCGTGCGTCAGATCCTCGGCTGGCGCGAGTTCGTCCGCGGCGTCTACTGGCTGGACATGCCGCAACTGCTCGAAGCCAACCACTTCGGCCACGAGCACCCGCTGCCCGCCTGGTACTGGACCGGCGAGACACAGATGAACTGCCTGCACCAGGCCATCGGCCAGACCCTGCGCTACGGCTATGCCCACCATATCCAGCGGCTGATGGTGACCGGCAATTTCGCGCTGCTCGCCGGGCTGCAGCCGCGCGCGGTGCACGAGTGGTATCTGGCGGTGTATGTCGATGCCGTCGAGTGGGCTGAACTGCCCAATACCGCGGGCATGGCGCTCTATGCCAACAGCGGGCGCTTCACCAGCAAGCCCTATGTCGCCTCCGGCGCCTACATCGGCCGCATGAGCAATTACTGCCGCGGCTGCCGCTACGACCCGAAATTGCGCAGCGGACCGCGCGCCTGCCCGTACACCGTGCTCTACTGGAACTTCCTCGACCGCCACGAAGTCGAATTTTCCGCCAACCCCCGCACGGTGCTGATGGCCCGCAACATCTCGCGCCTCAGTCCGGCCGAGAGAGGGGCGATCCGGCAGTCGGCTGATCGCATTCTTGCAACAATTCAGCAACTATGATTATGTTCGTCCCGTCAAGTCCCCGGAGACCCTGATGCAGCCCGACGCCGAGTTCGTCACCACCGGACACATGCTGTACCCCGAAATCTTCAAGTCGATGGAGCGTATCCGCTGGAGCATGGCTGATGACGTGCCCTGGGACCGCTTCGACAGCAACCTGCTCTCCGAGGAGCAGGCGCTGACGATCAAGATGAACGCGATCACCGAGTGGGCAGCACTGCCGGCCACCGAGATGTTCCTGCGCGACAACCGCCACGACAGCGATTTTTCCGCCTTCATGTCGGTATGGTTTTATGAAGAGCAGAAACATTCTCTGGTGCTGATAGATTACCTGCGGCGCTTCCGCCCCGAACTCGCGCCGACGCCGGAAGAGCTGCATGCCGTGCGTTTCGAATTCGACCCGGCGCCGCCACTGGAAACGCTGATGCTGCATTTCTGCGGCGAAATCCGCCTCAACCACTGGTACCGCTGCGCGATGGAATGGCACACCGAGCCAGTGATCAGGAAAATTTACAGGCTGATCTCGCGCGACGAAGCACGCCACGGCGGCGCTTACCTGCAGTATATGAAGCGCGCGCTGAACAGCGTCGGCAATCCCGCGCGTGCGGCCTTCGCCAAGGTTGGCGTATTGATGGCCAGTTCGGGGCGCAGTGGCAAGCCACTGCACCCGACCAACCTGCATGTCAACAAGGCGCTGTTCCCCAATGACACGGTTCAGAGCCGGCTGCCCGACCCCGCGTGGCTTGAGCGCTGGCTCGATGAGCAGATCCGTTTCAACAGCGACTGGGAGCAGAAGGTGGTGAAGGTCATCCTGCACAACCTGTCGCTGCTCTTCGGCCGCAGCTTCGAATCGGTGAAGGATCTCAACCGTTTCCGCAAGGAAATTGCTGCAGCCTGAAGCACCGCGGTCGCGGGGTTTGTCGCGGACTTCCTGGCCGCGTAGACTGCCGGGCCATGCACAACACCCCTGCATACGAGCAGCATATCTGCGCCCCGGAGGAAGCAGCGGCGCGGATTGCCCGATTTCCGCGGCCGCTGGTGTTTACCAACGGCGTGTTCGACATCCTGCACCGCGGCCATGTCACCTATCTCGCCCAGGCACGAGCACTGGGCGCAAGCCTGGTCGTCGCGCTGAACAGTGATGCCTCCGTAAAACGCCTCGGCAAGGGCGATGACCGCCCGCTGAACCCGTTGGCCGACCGCGCAGCCGTGGTGGCAGCGCTCGCCAGCGTTGACCTCGTCTCCTGGTTCGACACCGACACGCCGCTGGATCTGATACTCGCGCTGAAGCCCGATGTGCTGGTCAAAGGCGGCGACTGGCCCCCCGAGGCCATCGTCGGCGCGCGCGAAGTGCAGGGCTGGGGTGGCAGCGTACATTCGATCGCCTTTGCTCATCAGCGCTCAACCACTGGGCTTCTACAGCGCGTGCGCTTGGTCACACCAAATAAGTGAACACTTACAAATCGCCGGCACTCAGCGCGCGATAAACTATAAATTATTGTTTTTATTAATATTTTTATGAATTTTCCGGTGCAGGGCAAGCCGCCGCCTTAATCTCGGTTGCCGGAAAATCGCGTTGCAGTTCGGTCAGACGAGCCACCGTGGCCGGATCCGGTTCACGCAGGTAGAAGGTCACCTGTTTCAGCAGTTTCTCCCGTCGCACGATGCTTGCCGAACGCACGCCGCGCTGGCGCAGACGCTCAAGTTCGGTCCTCGCCGCCTCCTCGTTCTTGAACAGCCCCAGCGATATCGCGTTGCGCCAGGGCCCGGCATCCTGGACCACGAAAAATTCCTCGACGCCCAGAGACTTCAATTCGGCCACCTTGCGATCGACCTCGGCCCGGGTCTTCAGTGGCGGCATGTGCACCCAGTAACCGTCGACATCGGCAGTCCGCCGTTGCATCGTGTCCGGCGGCAGAACCAGCAGCGCGAGTGCGGCCTCGGCGCGCGTCGCCTCCGCGCTGCTGAACGGACTCCACTCGAGGCAGGCCGCCGGCGCCACAGCAGATCCGCTCGCAGGAGCCGGACCCGCCGGACGCGGGGTTACCGTGCCTGCGGCAACGGTCCTGATCCGCTCCGGGCTGATCTGCAGCAGCGCGATCTGTGCCGCGGCCTCGTCATTTACACCCGCCAGATGGTGATAGGCGAAAAATCCGAGGTTTGCGAGCAACAGCAGGAGCAGCAGTATTCTCATATCCGGTTCAGCCTGCGGACTGCGCAGCAATGCGCGCCAGTCCTTCGAGCACCAGATTATCCACAACCGTGACCTGCGCGTTAAGCCGTTTTTCCACCAGCGGCGCATCGCCGCCGGACAACAGCACCGGCGGGGGCGAGCCGTTGATTTCACCGAGATACTTCGCCACGCGCTCGACCGCGCCCGCCAGCGCATTCACCGCGCCGCTGAAGATCGCGTCACCGGTATTGTCGGGGAAATAGCTGAACGCGCCGTCCCGCTGCGCAAGCCGCGCCGTATCCCGGGCCAGTGATTCACGCATCAGGCGTGCGCCGGGAAGAATGCAGCCGCCGAGAAACACACCGTCGCCGCCGAGCGCATCGACGGTCATTGTGGTGCCGGCATTAACCACCACGCAGGCGGCGCCGGTAAGCTGCCAAGCGCCAACCAGCGCAGCCCAGCGGTCGGGACCCAGTGACGAGGGATCGGCATAGCTGCTGCGCACCCCGCATTGCGCCGCGGAGGACACCAGCCAGCGCGGAGGCGCTGCGGATGCCGGCAGCGCCTCCGCGATCGCCTCACGCTCGGCGTCACCCGCCACGCAGGACACGAGAGTGCGTCCGATCGCAGGGAGACCTGCAAATTCCGCAGCCAGCGCTGCTGGCTCAGTGGTCGCCACCCAGCCCTGGCGCAGCCACTCCCCATCGCTGCTGCAACCCCACTTGATGCGCGTGTTGCCGGCATCGATCAGCAGCAGGTTCATGGCGCAATCTCCCCGCGCAGGCTCAACTCGCCGCTGTGGAAGCCTTGCACGCCGGCCGCCGTTTCCAGCAGCAGGACGCCGTCGTCGGCAACGCCGCGCGCAATGCCGGCGAGCGACTCCCCGTCCGGCAGCAGCAGGCGCACGCGGCGATCCTGGTGCGCGTGCAGCTGCTGCCATTCCGCACGCAACGGCGAAAATCCGTTTTGCGCAAACGATCCGAGCACGCAGGAAAGCTCTGCCAGCATCCGCGCGAGCAGCGCATTGCGGTCCACCGCGTTTCCGGTAGCCGATTCAAGGTCCGTGAGCGGCTGGTCCACCTGGTCCGCGACGCGCGAGTCCGCACAGACATTGACACCGATTCCGATCACCGCTGCGCTGGGCCCCAGCACATCGCCCTGCATTTCGATGAGAATGCCGGAGAGCTTGCCGGAAGGCAGCACCACGTCGTTTGGCCATTTCAGGGCAACCCCGGTGGCACCGGCCGCGCGCAGCGTCCGCGCCAGCGCCAGTCCCACGGCGAGGCTGAGGCCCGCAAGTTCGCGCGCACCCTGGGCAAAGCGCCACAGCAACGAGAACGTCAGCGTGCTGCCCACCGCGGAGCGCCAGGTCCGGCCGCGACGGCCCCGCCCCGCGGTCTGCGCTTCTGCCGCCAGCACCAGTCCCGAAGGCGCGCCCGCGGCAGCCCGCTGCATCAGCCGGGTGTTGGTCGAATCGATGCTGTCAATCACCTCGATCACGAATGTTGCGGATTGCGGTCCCAGCAGGCCCGACACCGCGCCGGCGTCAAGCAGCGACAACGGGCGGGACAGGCGGTAGCCACGGCCCCGCACCTTCTCGACCTGAAATCCCGCCCCGGCAATGTCGCGGATGCCGTACCACACAGCGCTGCGGGTCACCCCCAGGGTCTGCGCAATCGCCTCGCCGGAATGGAAACCACCGTCGGCCAGTGCGCGCAGAGTTTTGAAAGCCATGGTGTTCATGGGCCAAGGATAGCCGATTGCACCATGGGCATGCCGCCCGCCGCTGCACTGACGGCCTACCATCGAGCCTGGGCTAGAATCGGCGGCATCATGCAACCCGCCGCACCGGATATCGCGCGCGCCCTTGAGCTGTTCGCACCGCTGCGCGATGCGCCAGAGGACTGCATCGCAGGACTGCGCACGGACTCGCAGCTTCTGCACGCGTCCGCAGGCACGCGCCTGTTCGACGAGCAGGCGCGCTGCTCGGCCTTTCCCCTGCTGCTCGAAGGCTTCATCCGCGTGTCCAAGATCAGCTCCCAGGGCCGTGAAATCCTGCTCTACCGCGTCGCGCCGGGAGAGAGCTGTGTGCTGAGCAGCAGTTGCCTGCTCGGTCGCTCCGACTACACTGCCACCGGCATCGCCGAGACGGCCGTGACGCTGATCGCGGTGCCCCTGCCACTCTACGATCGGCTGCTCGCCAGTCATGAACCGTTTCGCCGCCACGTTTTCGAGTTGTTCGCAATGCGGCTCGCCGAGCTCACGCTGCTGATCGAGGAAGTGGCCTTCCGGCGCCTTGACCAGCGCCTCGCCGCCCTGCTGCTCGCCCGCGGGCCGGTGTTGCATGCAACCCACCAAGCTCTTGCCGACGAACTCGGCAGCGTGCGCGAAATGGTCAGCCGCTTGCTCGGCAACTTCGCCGAACGTGACCTGGTGCGTCTGCGCCGGGAACAGGTGGAGGTCATTGATGGCGGCGGCCTCAAACAGCTCGCCGAAGGAAAAAAATGGAATTAAACCAATTGGTTGTAGTGTAACTCCGGTTACAGACAACAGCCGGCGCAGCGCCTAGGATGCCCTTATGGCATATGCCATGTTCACTGCGGAGAATGAGCCATGAAATCCAACGTCGGCGGCATCGACAAGATATTGCGCATCGTCGCAGGGCTCGCCCTGCTGTCCCTGCTCTTCATTCTTGAAGGCAGCGCGCGCTGGTGGGGGCTGATCGGGCTTCTGCCGTTGCTGACCGGCACACTGGGCTGGTGCCCGGCCTACACGCTGGTCGGCATCAACACCTGCCCGGCGAAACGCTGAACAGGCGCCGCGTTCCTGCCGGCCTCGAAATTTTCAGCAAGGCCGGCAGCGCCGGGCTTTTCTTTCGTCCACGCACTCCGCGGGACGGCACGAGGCGTTAACATTCCGGCAATGAAACCCCAGATCATCGCCATCGGCGGCGCCGCCTTGCCGCTGGAACAGGACAACTTGCTGCTGGTCGACTATTTCCTGAAGCAGACGCGCAAGCGCAAGCCCCGCGTCTGTTTCATTGGCACCGCGCACGGCGACGCCGAGGCCGGTCGGCTGCGCTTCTACGCGGGCTTCGGCCAATTCGACTGCAAGCCGACGCACCTGCCACTGTTTGCGCGCACGCCGCGTGATCTTGAGTCCTTCGTACTTGAGCAAGACGCAATCTTGGTCGGCGGCGGCAATACCCGCAGCATGCTTGCGGTATGGCGCGACTGGGGGTTAGACACCCACCTGCGCCGCGCATGGGAACGCGGCATCGTACTCGGCGGCTGGAGCGCGGGCTCGATCTGCTGGTTCGAACAGGGCATCACTGATTCCAGCGCCGGGCCGCTGACCACGCTAGACTGCCTCGGCTTCCTGCCGGGCAGCAACTGTCCCCACTACAACAGCGAAGCACTGCGGCGGCCGACCTACCGCAAAATGGTCGCGCGCGGCGCCATTGCAGAAGGTTATGCCGCTGACGACGGCGTCGCGCTGCATTTCATCGACGGCAAACTGTCGCGGGTGGTGTCCAACCACCGACCCGCCCGCGGCTGGCGTCTGCTCCGCAAGGGCAGCACTGCCGTTGAGCGCCCTTTGCCGACCCGATGTCTGGCAAAACGCTGAAGCCTGCCGTGCGTGCGGGTTAAAATGCCGTTTTATCCGGCCGCTTTACCCCGGCAAAACCTCCCTCCGCAAGCATGGCAAAAAACGCGAAGCCCGGCGCAGAAGCTGTTGCGTCGACATCCAATTTCATCCGCAGTCACATCGACGCCGATCTGGCCACCAGCAAATACGCATCCCGTACCTGGGGCGGCAAACCCGGCCCGGCGCGTGCTCATGCCGGTGGGCCGCCTGATGCCGCGAAAATCCGCACCCGCTTTCCGCCCGAACCCAATGGCTACCTGCACCTCGGGCATGCGAAGTCGATCTGCCTGAATTTCGGTCTTGCGCAGCATTACGGCGGCGCCTGCCATCTGCGTTTCGACGACACCAACCCCGAGAAGGAAGAACAGGAGTACGTCGACTCGATCCGTGATGCCGTGCACTGGCTCGGCTTCGACTGGGGTCCCCACGGCTATTTCGCCAGCGACTATTTTGATTTCATGTATGAAGCCGCCGAACACCTGATCGGCGCCGGCTACGCCTATGTCGACGAACAAAGCGCCGAGGAAATGCGCAGAAACCGCGGCACGCTGACCGAGCCCGGTCGTCCCGGCCCCTGGCGCGAACGCCCGGCCGCGGAGTCGCTGGCCCGCTTCCGCGAAATGCGCGCCGGCCAACATGCGGACGGCTCGATGGTGCTGCGGGCGAAGATCGACATCGCCTCGCCCAACATCAACCTGCGCGACCCGGTGATCTACCGCATCCGCCGCGCGACCCACCACCGCACCGGCGATGCCTGGTGCATCTACCCGCTGTACACCTATGCGCATCCGATCGAGGACGCGCTGGAACGGATCACACACTCGATCTGCACACTGGAGTTCGAAGACCAGCGCCCTTTTTACGACTGGCTGCTCGGCAAGCTTGCCGACGGCGGACTGCTCGCACGGCCGCTGCCGCAGCAGATCGAGTTTGCACGGCTCAACCTGAGCTACGTCGTGCTGTCCAAGCGCAAGCTGATCCAGCTGGTCTCCGAAAAACATGTCGACAGCTGGGACGACCCGCGGATGCCGACACTGGCGGGTGCGCGCCGCCGCGGTTATACGCCCGAAGGCTTCCGCCGCTTTGCCGAACGCATCGGCGTGTCCAAGGCCGACTCCTGGATCGACTACTCGGTGCTCGAGGACTGCATGCGCGAGCACCTCAATGAAACGGCAGAACGACGCATCGCCGTGCTCGACCCGCTGAAGCTGATCATCGACAACTATCCGGAAGGGCAGCAGGAAGACTGCTTCGCCCCCAACCATCCGCAGAAGCCCGAACTCGGCAAGCGCGCGGTGCCACTGACGCCCGAGCTGTGGATAGAGCGAGAGGATTTCAGCGATAACCCGCCAAAAGGCTATTTCCGCCTGTTTCCGGGCAACAGCGTACGTCTGCGCTACGGCTATGTCGTCAAATGCACCGGCTATGACAAGGACGCGCAAGGTAATGTGGCCGCAGTGCACTGCGAATACCTGCCCGACACCAAGTCGGGAACGCCAGGTGCGGAATCGGTCAAGGTCAAGGGCAACATCCACTGGCTCAGCGCGCATGCAGCGGTACTGGCTGAGGTGCGCCTCTACGACCGGCTGTTCAGCGCCGCGCACCCGGGAGCCGGCGACCGCGACTTCCTGCTCGACCTGAATCCGGATTCCCGCAAAACCGTCATCGCCCGGGTCGAAAGCGGACTACGCGAGGCCGCGCCCGGCACCTGCTTCCAGTTTGAGCGCCACGGCTACTTCGTCGCCGATCTCGGCGATTTCCGCGCCGAGGCGCCGGTTTTCAACCGCGCGGTGACACTGCGCGATTCCTGGATCAAATGAAGCATCGCCGCGCTCAAGCCCCGGTTGCAGCGTCCGCGGCATCATCCATAAAAAAAGGAGCCTCGTCATGAGCAACGCAGCAAAAGTCGCAGTCATCACCGGCGCCGGCAGCGGCATCGGCAAGGCCACCGCACTGGCGTTCCTGCAGGATGGCTGGCGGGTAGCGCTTGCCGGGCGGCGGCAGGAAGCGCTCGATGCAGTGCTCGCGGAAGCGGGCAGCGGCGCCTCGCACGGACTGGCGGTCGCCACCGACGTCAGTGATCCGCAATCAGTCGCTGCGCTGTTCGCCGCAGTCCAGCACCGCTTCGGCCGCATCGACATGCTTTTCAACAACGCCGGCCAGAACGCGCCGGGTGTGCCTTTCGAGGATTTGCCTTACGACAAGTGGAAATCGGTAGTCGACACCAACCTCAGCGGGTCATTCCTTTGCGCGCAGACGGCGTTCCGGATGATGAAGGGCCAGAATCCCCAAGGCGGTCGCATCATCAACAACGGCTCGATCTCGGCGCACGCGCCGCGGCCAGACTCTGCGCCCTACACCGCCTCCAAGCACGCTATTTCGGGACTGACACGGACGATCTCGCTCGACGGCCGCAAGTACGGCATCGCCTGCTGCCAGGTCGATGTCGGCAACGCGATGACCGGGCTGGCTGAGCGCATGGCCAAGGGCGTCAAACAGGCTGACGGCAGCATCAAGGCGGAGCCGATGATCGACGTCAGGGATGTTGCAAGATCAGTGCTGTTCATGGCCAGCCAGCCGCTTGACGTCAACATCTACCACTTGATGGTAATGGCGACCAACATGCCCTACGCCGGGCGCGGCTGAAGCCCGGTTGCCGCGCCTCAGGCGGCTGCGGCAAACAGGCGGCGGGCCAGCCGGCCCGCGATGTCGATCAGCGAACGGCCGACCGCGGAACCCGGCGACGATTCGAGCAGCAGCCTGCGGCTGCGCACTGCCTGCGGCACCAGTTCATCATGGGGAATCTCCCCGAGAAATCCGAGTCTGACGCTGCCGCCTGGCGTGCCGGCATCGATGAAACGGTCCACCACCTGCTGCAGCTGCCGGGTCAGTGTGAGTCCCTCACCCTGCCGGCGCACCTGGTTGATGACCAGATGCACCTGGCTGCGCTGCTGCTGCATCGCCAGCACCTTGATCATGGCATAGGCATCGGCCATCGCCGTTGGCTCGGGCGTCGCAACAACAACGATCTCGTCGGCCAGCGACGCCACGTACAGCACCACATCGGCAATGCCGGCGCCGGTGTCGAGCAACAGGTAGTCGTAGCGTCCGCCGAGCTCATCGAAGACTCCGCGCAGGCGCCGGCGCAGGTCATCGTTCAGTTTCGAGTAATCGGCAAAACCCGAACCGGCGGGCAGCACGGAAAACCCGCCCGGCGCCTGCAGGATCACTTCATCCAGCCGGCGGCTGCCCATCAGCACTTCGTGCAGCGTCGCCGTCGGCTTGAGGTCCAGAATGATGTCGAGGTTGGCCAGTCCGAGGTCGGCATCCATCACCAGCACACGGTGGCCGTCGAGAACCAGCGCTGCGGCGAGATTGGCGGCCACAAAGGACTTACCGACACCGCCCTTGCCGCTAGTAATCGCAACGATGTGCGTGCCCGGTCTTGCGGTGCTCATGGTCTGCCGCTCCCTTCGGAATCAAACAATGCGTCCCGCTCCGCCGGTGACACCGATGAATCCGGTCGCGGCGCAAAAAAGGCCCGGTTGCGGCCGGCCTGTTTCGCCGCATACAGCGCCTGGTCTGCGCGGCTGATCAGTTCTTCCGGCGATATGCCGGTCCACGGCGCAATGGCGGCGCCGCCGCAGCTGACCGTAATCGAAATCTGGGTGCCATCCTCCAGGAAAACCGGCATGTCTTCAATCTCGCGGCGCAGGCGTTCGGCGGCACCCTCGGCGTGCGCAGCCAGGCTGCTGGGCAGCACCACGGCCCATTCCTCACCACCATAACGCGCCACGGTGTCCATCGGACGTACGCCAGCCTCCAGCAGCCAGGCCACGGCCTTCAGCACCCTGTCACCGGCGGGATGGCCGTAACGGTCATTCACCTGCTTGAAATGGTCGATGTCGAACAGCAGCAGCGCCAGCGGTTCACCGATACGCGCGACACGGTCGAGTTCGCGCTCCAGCACCATGCGGAAATGCCGCTGGTTGGGAATGCCGGTGAGCCCGTCGCGGGACGACAGTTCGCAGAGGCCGTCGATCACGGCCTGCAGACCGGGAATGTCCGTGACCACCGGCGGATACAAGCCACCGCAGTCAGCATGGCGCAGCAGCCGCAGAGCCTCGTCGAGTTGCAGCTCGCCCAGCCCGGCCAGCAGATGATTGGGTCTGTCCAATTCGCTCCGCGCGCGAAAACGCTCGCGGCCCCCGGTTTGTCGTCATCGGGGTTTACGGCACAGCAGCGGGATACTTGAGATCGATATGCCGGAGGGGCCTACAAAATATTTAATAAAAACATATATTTACGTCAAGACTTCAACGGCTTGAACCGGAGCCGCTTCGGCTTCGCACCTTCTTCGCCGAGGCGTTTCCTCTTGTCGGCCTCGTATTCCTGGTAGTTGCCGGCAAAGAAGGTCCACTGCGAATCACCTTCCGCCGCAAGGATGTGGGTTGCGATGCGGTCGAGGAACCAGCGGTCGTGCGAAATCACCAGCACGCAGCCGGCGAATTCAAGCAGCGCGTCTTCCAGTGCGCGCAGCGTTTCAACGTCAAGATCGTTGGACGGTTCGTCGAGCAGCAGCACGTTGGCGCCGGTCAGCAGCGTCTGCGCCAGGTGCAGGCGGCCGCGTTCACCACCGGACAGGGTGCCCACTTTTTTCTGCTGATCCTGGCCCTTGAAGTTGAAACGGCCAAGATAGGCGCGCGAGGGCATCTCGAATTTGCCGACATTGATGATGTCGAGGCCGCCGGAAATCGCCTCCCATGCAGTCTTGTCGTCGGGCAGGGCATCGCGCGACTGGTCGACTACCGCCAGCTTCACCGTCGAACCAATGACCACTTCGCCGGAGTCCGGTTTGTCCTTGCCGGTGACCATCTTGAACAGCGTCGACTTGCCGGCGCCGTTGGGTCCGATGATGCCGACGATGGCGCCGGGCGGAATCGAGAATGTCAGCTTGTCGATCAGCAGGCGGTCGCCGAAACCCTTGGACACGTCCTTGAACTCGATGACCTGCTCGCCAAGGCGGTCGGCCACCGGAATGAATATTTCCTGCGTCTCCGCGCGCTTCTGGTAATCAAAGGAGGACAGTTCCTCGAAACGCGCGATTCGCGCTTTCGATTTCGCCTGACGGCCCTTGGCATTCTGGCGCACCCACTCCAGCTCCTTTTTCAGCGCCTTCTGCCGCGCCGATTCGGTCGCCTCTTCCTTCTGCAGGCGGTCTTCTTTCTGCTCCAGCCAGGAACTGTAATTGCCCTTCCACGGTATGCCGTGGCCGCGGTCGAGTTCGAGGATCCACTCGGCCGCGTTGTCGAGGAAATAACGGTCATGAGTCACCGCCACCACGGTACCGGGGAAGCGGAACAGGAACTGCTCCAGCCAGTCGACGCTTTCCGCATCGAGGTGGTTGGTCGGCTCGTCGAGCAGCAGCATGTCCGGCTTGGACAGCAGCAGCCGGCACAAGGCAACGCGGCGCTTCTCGCCACCCGACAGCTTGTCGATCTTCGCGTCCCACGGCGGCAGGCGCAGCGCGTCGGCGGCGATTTCGAGTTGGTGCTCGGTATCGGAACCGGCGTTCGACAACAGCGCTTCGTACTTGGCCTGTTCGGCGGCAAGCTTGTCGAAATCAGCATCGGGTTCGGCGTAGGCGGCGTAGATCTCGTCGAGCTTCTTCTGCGCGTTAAACACTTCGCCCAGGCCTTCTTCCACCGCTTCGCGCACGTTCTGTTCGGGATTAAGCTGCGGCTCCTGCTGCAGAAAGCCGATGTTCAGATTCGGCATCGGCGTCGCTTCGCCGTCGTATTCCTTGTCGACGCCGGCCATGATCTTGAGCAGGCTGGATTTGCCCGAGCCGTTGACGCCGAGCACACCGATCTTGGCGCCGGGGAAAAACGACAGTGAGATGTCCTTGAGAATGACACGCTTGGGCGGCACGACCTTGCTCACCCGATTCATCGTAAATACGTACTGGGCCATGGTGCGGAATTCCGGAAAGAGGATTTGCGAAAAACCGCGAGGATAGCCGAAAACGGCAGTGCGCCGAACTTGCGCGCGCAAGTCATGGATAATGCAGGCTTTCCCGCGCTTGAATAAGCTGCTTTTTACGGATCGCCGTCATGTCCATCGTCAGCCCCTGGCTCACCCTCGGTTACGTCATTCCCCACCTTTACACCGACATGGACGCCTACCAGTTCTACCGGGTAGCGCCTGACGGCATGATGCTGGTCAGCACAGGACTCAACCTGACGGAATACAGCCTCGCCGCCGTGGAGACCGAGTTGCCAGCGCTGTGGAAGGCATTCGACATGCTGAAGCACAAGAAAGTCGATCGCATCGCGCTGAGCGGCGTGCCGGTGGCCTCGGTACTGGGGCGAAAAAAAATGCGTGAAATCCTCGCTGAAGGCGCTCAGCGCACCGGCATCCCCTGTGACACTGATCTTGAAGCCCATATCGCCACGCTGCAGCATTTCGGCGTCAGCAAACTGGCGCTCGCCACGCGCTGGCCGGAACACGTCAACAGCGCACTCTCAAATTATCTGAAGCAGGCCGGCATCGAGGTGGTGTCGCTGCGCGCCCAGGGCCGCAACCTCGACCAGAACAAGGTATCAAGCCCGCTCGCCGACCATGAACTGGCGCTGGAACTGGGCCGCGCCGCGCTCGCTGCCGCGCCCGAAGCCCAGGCCCTGTTGCTGCCCGGCGGCCTGTGGTTCGCGATCCATGCGGTGCCGATCCTCGAAGCCGAATTCGGCAAGCCGGTGTTGCTCAACATCACCTCGACCACACGCACGGCGCTCGCCGCGGCGCCGCAGCCCTTGAAAATCAGGCCGGATGCGAAGTGGGGGAAGGTGATGGCGAGCTGCTGGACACGGGATTAGCTTTCCGCAGCCACAGCCTTCTGCAATGCTTCGGTCGCCCACTGATTCAGCCTCTTGCCGCGCGCCTGCGCCGCATTCATGGCTTCACTCCTGCTCGTTCAAACAACTCCCGTGCTTCCTCGACCTGATAAGGTTTGGCTTCCTTGCCCGGGTCGCTGCGCGCGGTCGAGCAGGGTCAGGCGCCACATCTCGCGGCTATAGCGCTCATAGTCGTAACCGGTGGCGGAATGGATGGTGCAGCGATTGTCCCAGGCCACGATATCGCCGGGCTGCCAGCACCATTTCACCGTGTATTCCGGTCCGGTGATCGCGGGCAGCAGACTGCGGAGTATCTGAACGCTTTCGTGCTCGGTGCCTTCCAGATCGCAAACGTCCAGCACGTCCAGCGCGATGTCCTGGCCTTTTGGCAGGATGGCGCAGGTGGAGGAATTCAGGCCATAGAGCGCCGGCTCGCCGCTGACCGGATGTTTCAGCACGATGGGCACCCGGTTCGGCGGATTGGCTGCCCGTTGCGCCGGCGTCAGGATCGGATAGTCCGGCGAGTAGGCGTTGATCTTCTTGTCGTGATGGGCCAGCGAGCACACCGCTTCCAGCCCGTCCAGCTTCGCCCTGGTCGCGCCGTCCAGCCGCTGGTAGGCCGCGCGCATGTCAGCGAACAGCGTCTCGCCGCCTTCGTCGGGCGCAATCCTGCAATGAAAGACCGAGCCGATGGGCGGATGCTTGCGGAATGTGGAGTCCGTGTGCCAGACCGGGCGGCGGGTTTCCGGGTTATAGCGGATGTCGTCATCGGTGCGCAGCTGCGGCACCCGCGACAGGGAGGCCTTCAGTTTGCCCGCCTCGTCACGGATGTTGCCGATGCGCAGGATGGGAAAGCCTTTGACTGACTTGTCTTCGCGGGCAGTCATGCCCTCGTATTCCACCGCGCCAAAAACCTCGGACCAGGCGACCAGTTCTTCCGGCGGGATGGCGGCCAAATCGTTGCCGCGGACAGCCAGCAGGCCGCCTTTACGGGTCCACAGGTCATAGGCTTCGCGCTGGAAGCTTGCGTCTTTCAGGTCGCGGCGGCTGACGCCTTCAATCATCACACCGAAATCGCCGTTCAGGGGGCTGGTCTTATGCTGCATGGTCCAGGACTCGCTTTGCTGTCGGAGGGGCCGAATTGCGTACGATCAAGTCTAATACGCCCCCCTTGGGCGGTCGAGAGGGCGCGTTTAGGAACTTCAAACCACCTTTTTCCCGACCCGCGATCGATGTCGCCGTCCCGAGAGGCGGTCCATCACGCGGTCTCCGGCAAAGATTCCCCGCTCTCAAGAACGATTCGCCCCCTGAATCGACCCGAATTGCCTGACTTCGACGCACGCTGACCCCGGACGCGCAAGCGTGGGCCACGGCGAAACCATATCTGGAGCGTGGATGTCGGAACAAGTCGGCTGGCGCGCCTTGGTGCGTCAGGTGCAGGAAGAAGCGCCGTTCTGGGCCACCACGCTGCCGCAGTTGCCACGCCTGATCCACAACGCCTTGAGCGAAGACCGCGGCGCGCCGCTGCAGAAGCAACTCGAAGTGCTGCACCTCGAACAACTACGCTTGCGACGCTCGTTATGGCTGATCACCGCGCTGTTCGCGCTCAGCACCGTGCTGGCGGCCACGTTGTTCTGGCTGCGTTAGCGGCTACGATTTGTTTCGCGCCAGCCACGACGCCAGCGCAAACAACGCCAGCAGCAACCCGGAGTAGAAAAATACCGTTTGAAACGCCGCGAGAAACGCGTCAGTCCCGCCGCGTCCATCGGCCAGATGCCCGGCCTCCAGCAGCCGGAATGCGCTGCTCAACGCAACGGCGGACAGTGTCACGCCGATGGTGCGGGTCAACATCGTGAGACTGCCCGCGACACCGTGATCACGCACCGGCAACGCAGCCAGCACACTGTCGGTGTAGCTCACCTGAAACAGGCCGATGCCGAAGCCATGCAATAACAGCCCCGCCACCAACATCAGCAGCTGGGACATGGCAGGCGACAGCGGCCACATCCCGATGGACCACTGCGCCAGTACCACCATGCCCAGCGCGCAAAGCGCAGCGCGGTGTTGTCCGGCGGCACGGATCAGGCGTGGCGCGGCTGCCGAGCCTATAAACATGCCCAAGGCCGCTGCCGCCAGCAGCAAGCCCATGGTGACGGCGCTAAATCCGCCGACGCGCGCGAGGTAAAACGGCGTTAACAGCGGTACGGCGAATCCCACGAAGTGCACTGCGACACTGGTCGCATTAAACAACAAAAACGCGCGATCGCCGAGCGCCGAGCGTGGCAACATCGGCGCGGCGGAGGTTCGCTCATGCCGGACGAACACGAGCAACACGCCCGCGCCCGCTGCACTAAACGCCGTGGGCCAAATCGCGCTCCCGGCGCCAGGCCAAAGTGCACAGCCCAGCAGAATGAGCGCGAGCCCCGCAGCCAGCAGCATCGCACCGGTTGCGCTCATCGATTGCGGCGCAGGGTCGGCCTGTTGCGGTACAAGCCAGAGCATCAACAGCGCGGCGGCTGCCACTGGCACGCGAAACCAGAATACGCCGGGCCAATCGAGCCACTGCAGGCTCGCACCGCCGATCAATGGCCCGGCAATGGCCGCAAGCGCGGTAAACATGGCGTAGCGGCTCAGCGCCCAGGTGCGGTGCCCGCGTCCCCCCAAAGCCACCGCCAGCGCCGGCGCGCAACTCAACACCAGAGCGGTCGCAATGCCCTGCAGGATACGCGCCGTCAACAGCCACGCATACGAGAGCGCCAAACCACATGCGACGAACGCGATGACGCCCATGACCAGGCCTGCGTGAAACACCCGGCGGTAGCCCACCACGTCGCCAAGCTTGCCGAAGGCCAGCATCAGACTGGCGTAGGTCACCACATAAGCGATCACGACCCAGCGTATGTCTTCAACGTTGAGTGCAAACGCCGCGGTGATCGCCGGAAACGCGACATTGACCGCGAAGTCCATGGGCGCGATGGACGCGCCCAGGCTAACCGCGAACAAAGGCAGCAACGGATGTTGACCGCCGCGGCTCATGCGTGAATCGGAGTCGCGCCAAATGACATGTTGAGAATCGCAGCAATGCGCAGTAAACCAGCGCAGACACTACCATCGATCGGCGACTTTGGTGTACGTCAACCCCCCGATCTTGTGCGCAACTGCCCCGGGATCACGATTCGCAATCCCGGGACTCGCCGTAACGCATCCCAGTTAACCGTCAGGGTCATGCTGCTGCGTGCTGCAGGGTAGTACGCGCCAGCCTGCGTCTGGATGCGATTCGCACTGTGCATACCTGCACGCGCGCCGCGTACCACCGCGCGTGCCCGAGTCGTACGCAGCGGCGTGAACACCGTTCGTGCATAGGGCCGCAGATCTTTGACGGGTAGCGTATCGGTCGCGCCATCGCGCGTGGCGCGCCAGAAATCTTCGACGATTTGCGCCTGCTCTTCGGGATTGAACTTGGAAAAATCGCCGTTGTGCGCAGCGCCCGGTATGCGTATAGGAATTTCAAACCGCCTTTTTCCCGATCCGCGATCGGTATCGCCGTCCCGAGAGGCGGTCAATCACGCGGTCTCCGGCAAAGATTCGCCGCTCTCAATGACGATTCGCTCCCTGAATCGACCCGAGTTGCCTGACTTCAACGCACGCTGACCCCGAGCGCGCAAGCGTGGGCCGCGCGCAGCCATATACAGGGTGTCGATCCGTCGTTAAACTGAAAAGTAACTTTGTGCGTCCGCTTATGGCCGTAAGAGCGCCTAACAGAATGAAACACGTGTGCGTTACAGCCAGAATCGGTTCTGCCGCGAAGCGCGGCGCAGCTCATATCGCGAATATGAGCAAGCCGCGCGACAAAGGCAGGGCCGATTCTGGCTGTAACCCGATGATGCGGCTGATTATTTCGAGCGCCTGCCGGGCTGGCGCGATTTTGGCCGGAGGCGGCGTCCCAGTCCTTGCCTCCAGCCAAAATCGTGTCAGCGCATCACGCGTTTCATTCTGTTAGGCGCTCTAGGTAGACGGCGGCTATCGGCCACAAAGAGATAGCGGCAGCATGGGCCGACGAGCAGTCTTTTCTGCAAACAACCATCCCCTTCCGGATCTAGCCGAATTCGGGCATCCCATTTCAGGCAGTTACGCTACCCCGTCGGCAAACTGGAGCATCCCTTCACTTCGGCTTGCCGTACCCACCGGCTATCCACGCCTCTGCGCTGACCGCGTTCAATTTGAAGTCTGTCCGCACCCTCACCTGCGCCAGTTGTGCGCCATCCGGGTCATGCGCGCTCAGCAGAGCATGCGGCTCGTCTTCGTCAGGCACTACGTCCAGTGCCACACGGACAGGCTGATCGCCCACGATGACAGTGATGGTTTTGTGCAGCAAGGCCTGCAGGTGCTGTTCGTGGCGGAGCACCACCTCTGAGGCAGTTTTGACCAGCGTATTGAATGCGTTGCCATCAAGCGGCTTCGGATTCTTTTTATCGCGCCCCATGGTCCACGGGCCAACCAGCGCGGGTTCGGGTTGGCCATCCAGAATCATTTCCACAGCCCAGCCGTCGTCATCGTTGTTTTTGATGACGCGTGCGGTCCACCCCCTTTGCACCCACAGGCGCGGTTCGTTGATGATGGGGGCTTCTTCAGACGCAAGGCCTGGGTGTTCGAGGGGGGTTGTCATGGCGGTAGTGTAATGTCACTTGCAACCGATGCCGCCCACATTCCGGCGCGTGATCGATACATACCCTGTATAAGGGTGCCTCACATCACTTTGAAGGGAATGCGATTTTGACCATCACTTTGATCGGCACCAGCTTTTGGGTGACGGCACTGCACGATATTGGCGAGAAAATCAAAAAGGGCTTTCACGTCCTGATTGATCCCGATGCGATACCGGACCTGACGGATTTTGTACTGGTTGGGGATAATCTGGAGCGTTGGCACGGGCAAGCAGGCTCTCGCGGGGTTGTGGTTTTGGCGGGGGAGGACGTTAAGTAATTTGGTCCAATTTGACCCTTCGGATCGGGTTACTGACCTGTCCCCCGTCAACCCTACCAATCTGAACCAGGGATGTCCGTCAAAGCAAATGTCCGCTTCTGGCCGTTAGCGGGCGTAACAATTACCTCGTGCTCGCCGCAACCACCTTGCCGTTGACCAAGTCGTCGACCTCGGCATCACCATAACCCACCGACTTCAGCACCTCCCGCGTGTGCTCCCCCACATGCGGAATGTCGAGCCGGGTGCCGAAGCGCCGGCCGTCCATTTCCAGCGGCAGCACCGGCACCTTGGTTTTCACGCCGTTGTTGAGACGCACCGGTGCGAGTCCGCCGGAGGCGTTGAGATGTTTGTCATCGAACAGGTCTTCCGGTTTGGCGATGGGCGCGAAGGGCAGGCCGAGTTTTTCGCAGCGGTCCATCAGCTCCTGCTTGCCCATCTTCGCGAAGATTTCAGTAACGATGGGCAGGATGCGCGGCCGCGCCTCGACGCGCTGGGGGTTGGTCTTCAGTGACGGATCGTTGAAGAGTTCCGTCAATCCGAAGGATTCGCAGAACACCTTCCACTGCGTGTCGGTGACCACGCCGACGAAGACCAGTTCACCCTCCTTCGTCTTGAAATTGTCGTAGAGCGCCCAGGCGCGGATGCGGTCGGGCATCGGTTTCACCGGCTGGCCGGTGGCATAACCTTCGAGCATGTGCTGGGCCATCAGGAAAGCAACGTTCTCGAACAGCGCGCTCTGCAGGTACTGGCCCTCGCCGGAGGACTGGCGCTGGTTCAGCGCGGCGAGGATGCCGATGGCGCCGAACATGCCGCCCATCACGTCGTTGACCGAGGCGCCGGCACGCAGCGGGCCGAAACGCCCGCCGGTCATGTAGGCGAGTCCGCCCATCATCTGCACCACCTCGTCGAGCCCGGTGCGGTGTTCGTACGGTCCGGGCAGGAAACCCTTCATCGAGCAGTAGATCAGCCGCGGGTTGAGTTTCTTCAGCGCCTCGTAGCCGAAACCCAGCTTGTCCATCGCGCCGGGGCGAAAGTTCTCGGTGACCACGTCGGCGCTGGCGATCAGCTTCAGCACCAGTTCGCGGCCCTGTTCGGACTTGAGATCGACGGCGATGCTTTTCTTGTTGCGGTTGTAGGTCGGAAAGAATCCGGCGCCCGAAGCAGTCAACTTGCGCGTGTGGTCGCCGTCGAGGGGTTCGACCTTGATCACCTCGGCACCGAGGTCGGCCAGCACCAGGCCGCAGGTCGGGCCCATGACCACGTGGCAGAACTCGATGACGCGGATGTTTTCGAGGGGAAGTTTTATGGTCATGATTGATTCCATTACTTTGTGACAGAGATCTTGATTAACAGGATGGACAGGATTAAGAGCCTGAGGCCATGCCGGGGTTTATCTTGTCCATCCTGCACATCCTGTTAATTGCCATTTCAATTCGAACGTGTCGCCGGCACGAAACCCTTGGTCACGCCGGCCAGCGGCACATAACCATACAGCGGTTCGCCGGGAATGCCTTGTTCAAGAATGCTGCGCAGTGCCAGCAGCTTGTCCATGTCGATGCCGGTGCGCAGGCCCATGGACTCAAGCATGAAGACCAGATCCTCGGTGACAATGTTGCCCGAGGCCCCCGGCGCGAAGGGACAGCCGCCGAGCCCGGCGAGCGAGCTGTCGAAGGTGGTCACGCCGACGTCCAGCGCAGCGACCACATTGGCGAGCCCGAGGCCACGGGTGTTGTGCAGATGCGCACCCGACAGTTTGTCGCCGATTGCGGCACGGACTTTTTTGAATACGCGGCGGATCTGCTCCGGGTTGGCGTAGCCGGTGGTGTCAGCCAGACCGACCTCGTCGCAGCCGGCCTCGACCGAAGCAACCGCCATACGCACGACCTCGTCCTCACTGACCGTACCTTCCAGCGTACAGCCGAACACCGTCGACAGCCCGGACTCGATCACTGGGCGCTTGTCCTTCGGCAGGCTGTCGCGGAACTCGCAGATTTTCTTCGCACTGGCGATGGCCTCGTCCGGCGTCATGCGCACATTGGCGAGGCTGTGTTCGCGCGACACCGAGATCGTCAGCGTCAGCTTGTGCACGCCGGCCTCCATCGCGCGCTGCGCGCCCTTGAAGTTCGGCGCCAGTGCGGCAACGTGCAGTCCGGGAAGCGTCAGGCTGTGCACGACCACCTCGGCGGCATCGGCCATCTGTGGAATCAGCGTCGGCGGCACGAAGGAACAGACCTCGATCTCGCGGATGCCGGCCGCGGCGGCTGCGCTGATCCAGCGTTTCTTGTATTCGGTCGTCATGAAGGCCTTGGTGTTCTGCAGACCGTCACGCGGCCCCACTTCGCTGATCAGAATGTCGATGTCTTGTGGCATGGGCAGTAATTCCTGTATCACCGGCCCTGACGCGCAGGCGCCAGAGCCGGACTTTCGAATATAACGCGAGCGGTGGTCGCGACAGTTTAGGGCAGCGGCGGAAAGCGCACGAAGCCGAAGTCGGGATCGCTGGCCACCGCCTCCACCAGCTCGACTTCCCATTTGAGGTACTCGAGCATCGCCGCTTCGACATTGTCCTTACGGTCGAGCGCGCGGTAGTTGAGGTCGTCGGCGGCACCGGTCATGCGCTCATCGCCGGTTTCCAGCGAAAACCCGGCCGCAACCCAGGCCGAAGTGCCGCCGGCCAGCACCTTCACCGGAGTCTGCTGAAGTTTTGCAGCATCCGCCGCCGCGAGACGCGCGAGGTCCTCCTCGGCCGCACCAAACACCAGCAGCGGTGTTGCGGGAATACGCGGCAGTTGATCAACAAGTCGCGAGCGCACGACATGCCAGGCGCCGGGTATATGACCTTCGCGATGCTGCAGGCTGCTGTCAAGGTTTGCGAACTGCGCCTGTCCCGCATCAAGCAATGCCTTCAGTTCCGTCGCCGAAACCGTGTCGGCACACAAGCGGCTGCCGTCTAACAAGGCACCGCGCGGTACGTTGCGCTCGTTGCAGGCTGCAGTGTCGGCTGCGAACACATACACCTCCTGATGGCCCATTTGCGCCAGCCAGGCCGCAGTCATAGTCGCGCGCACGCCATCGTTGTCGGTCAGCACCACCACCGACGGGCGCACGGCAATGAAGGTGTCGGTGGCCTGAACCAGCTGGCCGCCCGGTGCGTGCATCGCGCCGGGCAGGTGGCCCTGCTCGTAATCCTCTGGACTGCGTACATCGAACAGATAGACCGTGCGCGCTGCGTCGGTCAGCAGCCGCTGCAATCCGGCGAGATCAATACAACGAATGCCAAAACGCCGGACCACGCGCTCGGCTGCCTGCAGCGGCCAGGCCTTGTCTGCCTCCGGAGGCAGTGGCACGGCTTCGCTGCGACCATGGTTCAGTTGCAGACCGGCGAGTTTCCAGCCCTGGGTCCCGTCCTTCAGCGCATACACCCGGTTCGGGAATCCGGCATTGATCAGCACCTGCGCACCGATGATGCTGCGGGTGCGCCCGCCGCAGTTGACCACCACGGTGGTATCCGGCGATTTCACGAACGCCGGCATGCGGTAGGGCAGCTCGGCGCTGGGACAGTCGAGCGCGCCGGGAATGCTGTTGCGGCGGAATTCAGCCAGCGGCCGGCTGTCGACGACGACGAGATCCTTGCCTGACTTCATCCAGGCATCGAGTTCGGCAGCCGTCACTTCCGGCGGCG
The DNA here is from genome assembly GCA_030684405.1 of Burkholderiales bacterium. Taxonomy (GTDB): domain Bacteria; phylum Pseudomonadota; class Gammaproteobacteria; order Burkholderiales; family SG8-41. The sequence goes on from JAUXYA010000008.1 coordinate 80,122, forward strand.
CATCCTCGTGCTGAATGTATTCCCCGAAGGCCTTGCTGGGCACATACACCCCCGTATAGAGCCGTCCCCCCGCAGCCTTCCAAGCCGGCGTGCCGCCGTCGAGCACGCTGACATCGGCATATCCGCCGGCCTGAAGTTTTTGCGCAGCGAGTACAGCAAGCCCTTCGCCACCATCGCAGACCACGATGCGCACCGTCTTGCGTGGCAGCAGCGCCGGCACGCGCAGCTCGAGCACGCTCAACGGCACGTTGGAAACGCGCAGCAAGTGGCCGTCGCGCGAATAAACGCCCTCCTCCCGAACGTCGAACACGGCGAGTTCCTTGCCGTCGTCGTAGAACTGCCGCAACTGCCGCGGCGTGATTGTCTGCATCATCAATCGAATCCTCGTTTGGTTTTCAGATCCGGCACTCCCCGGAGCCGAAACCGAGCTCGAGATCCGACCCGGCGAGTAACCGGTACGGATCGCTAAATTCGATTTTGGCTCTGATGGAACCCTTCTTGGTCCGGACATTCTAAAGGACCAGTCACCGGCAGGCATGGCGACAATCCATCTAATTGACACCCACAAGGGACTGCTGAATCCAGCAATAATGCCAATTATCATGTGCAGGCAAGCCATCATCCGCATCCTGGGCACGATCGTCGTGCTGATGCTCTCCGGCCACGCGGCGGCCCGGGTTCCCCCCGCGGCCGAGTCGCTGCTGCGCACGGCCGTGCCGGTCAGCAAAACTGTGCCGGCTACCCGCGGCACCGCACCGCTGCACAGCGTTGTCGGTGTTGCACCCGGACAGGCGGGCTACGTGCACTATTTCCTGCTGCGCATGCCGGACGACAGCGTCGAAGTGCAGGTCGGCATCGAGCTCGAAGACCAGCGCATTGCCTGGTCCTTCCCGGAGCTGGGTGTTGTCATCTCACCGTTCATCAGCGGCGACACCCTCGAGGTCGGCAACAACAGCTACGACGTCTGGCACCTCTACGGCCTGCGCCCCTTCCCGGACAAGGCCGCTATGGCACGGCTGCGCAAGACGCTGCCGGCCCGGGTCAACTCATGGGTCAAGGCCGGCATTCCCTATTGCCTCGACGACAGCCCGCAGGGCAAATGCATGAGCTGCATCGGCCTGGTCCTGCGCGCGCTGTTCCCGGGCAGCCGTGGTTACCCGGACATGCCCCGCGATTTCTGGCGCACCAGCCCCGGGAATCGCTACACCCCCAACGATCTGCTGCTCTACCTGACCGGGATGCTCGACCTGACGGACCGCAACATGCGCCTGCAGCGCCTCTCCCGGCTGGCATTGCCGGCCGACCTGCGCGATGACCTAGAAACACTGATCCACACCATCGGCACCGGTGAATCGAAACCGGCGGTGGCCACGGGAAAACGCCCGGGAATGCCGCGCCAGAGACTTTAAGTCGCGTTTTCCGGACGCGTTACCGCCTCGCTACAAGCGCGCGCCGACCCCGGTCATTCAAACAGCGACGGATCATGAGTTTCCAGGACCACACCCGGCCGCGACAGCGTTCCCACCCGCACCCCCAGCAGGCGGATGCGCCGGTCAAGCGGTACTCGCTTCAGGCATTCGCCGGCGGCGCGGCGAATCGTCTTCGCATCCTGGGTCGGGATGTCGATCGTGAGGTCACGGGTCACGGTCTGGAAGTTGTCGTAGCGAATTTTCAGGCCGATGGTCTTGCCGGAGTAACCCTTGCGCTGCAGGTCGCCGGCGACGCGCTGGCAAAGTTCGGTGAAAATCGCCGTCAGCCGCGCCTTGTCACGCACAGGGTGCAGGTCATCCTCGAAAGTGGTTTCGCGGCTGATCGATTTCGGCTCGCTCCAGGTCACCACCGGCCGCTCGTCCTCGCCGCGGGCCGCGCGATACATCCACGCACCATAGCTGCGACCGAACTGCTCCACCAGCCAGGCCGCATCCTTCTGCGCCAGTTCACCGATGGTGCGCACCCCCAGCTTCTCCAATTTCGCATTGGCCCTCGGGCCGATACCATTGATTTTACGCACCGCCAGTGGCCAAACCACGCTGTGCACATCATCAGGTCGGATCACGCTGACCCCGCCCGGCTTATTGAGCTCGGAGGCAATTTTAGACAGCAGCTTGTTCGGCGTAATACCGATGGAGCAGGACAGGCCGGTGGCCTCGCGCACCACGCGCTGGATGTCGAGCGCCAGCGCACGGGCGCGCGCCCAGGAATCCGGTGCGCCATCGGCAACGCTGGCGGCGACAGCCTCGCCGAGGTCGATGTAGATCTCGTCAATGCCGCGATCCTCGACTTCGGGCGCCATCGCGCGCACCGCGTCCTTGAACAGTCGCGAATACTTCCGATAGGCCTCAAAATCCGCCGGCAGCAAAATGGCATCCGGCGCCAGTTTCGCCGCCTTCATCAGCCCCATCCCGGAAAACACTCCGAGCGCGCGAGCTTCGTAAGTTGAAGTGGTAATCACGCCACGGCCGGTGTAGCCGCGCAGTGTCGCAAAGCGGTCGTCAGCGGACTCGCCGTACGCCACGCGACGACGGCCACCGACCACCACCGGCCTCCCGCGCAGCTGCGGATAACGCAGCAGTTCTACCGACGCGTAGAACGCGTCCATGTCGAGATGGGCGATGTAGCGCGCCGGGCGCGCCGGATTTGCGGATTCCATATTGCAGCGCCGTCATTCTAATCGCGGATGACAAGCCGCCGCGGTTCAGTGTTTAATCGAAGGTCCCGCAACCCGTAACGCGACAGGATCATTCAATGACCGAAGTCACCCCTGCCCTCCGCTCCGAATTCGCGCCCACCGGCACGCTGCGCGTGGGCCTCAACATGAGCAACTTCCTGCTCACCCGGACCGATGCCGCCAGCGGCAAGCCGCTGGGCGTCGCCCACGATCTCGGCCAGGAACTGGCGCGCCGCCTCGGCCTGCCGGTCGAGTTCGTGCCGCACCCCAACCCCGGCGCGCTCGCTGACGCCGCGAACAAGAACGTCTGGGATGTCGGCTTCCTCGGCGCCGAACCACAGCGCGCCAACGAGATCGATTTCACGGCGGCTTATGTCGAGATCGAATCCACCTACCTGGTGCCGCAAGGCTCGTCGCTGAAACACGCCAATGACGTGGATCGCAAGGGCGTGCGCATCATCGTCCCGGAAAAGGCGGCGTACGAACTCTATCTCTCGCGCACGATCCGGAACGCGGAACTCCTCAGAGACAAGGGAGCCGATCTCTGTTTCAAACGTTTCGTCAATGAAAAATTCGACGCGCTGGCGGGATTGAAGCCGCGCCTGATCTCCGACCAGGCCAAATTCCCGGGCTCGCTGATCGTCGAAGGCAACTTCACCGCCGTGCTGCAGGCAGCGGGCGTGCCCAAGGGACGGCCTAATGCCGCGAAATACCTCGCCGACTTCATAGAGGATGCGAAAGCCACGGGGCTGGTCGCCAAAGCCATCGCCGACAACAAGGTCGTCGGACTGTCCATTTCCGCACTGGCCTGAATGGCGCGGCTGGTTGATCAGGCGGGAGGTCCGGAAGAAGGAACCAGAGGGAACTGCCGGGGGGGTCACATAATATGACGCCCACAGTGTAACACCCCGCTTGCGGAAGCGTCAGCCGCTGACGTAAAACACTCCCAAGCCGCAATCCCTGCGGACCCCGAAAGGACAACGCCATGAACCGCATCGTACATCTCGCCCTGAAGGTCGACGACCTTGAGAAAACCACCAAATTCTACGAAGAGGTCTTCGGCTTCTGGGAAGCCGAGACCCGCAAGACCCGTGACCACCTGTCGCGCCACCTGACCGATGGCGAGATTGATTTCACGCTGATCAAGTATGACGAGGGCACTCAATCGGCCGAATCCAAGGCCGCCGGTGAAGGCCCCTGCATCCACCACTTCGCCGTCGAAGTCGAGAACATGGAAGAATCCACCGCCAAGATCAAATCCTACGGCTGCGAAATCATCAGCGATCCCGGCGTGATCCCGGTGAAGTTTCGCGCCCCCGGCGGCACCGTCGCCGAACTGGTGCCGGTTGGCCGTTACAAGAAGCCCGAGCGTCCAGCCAACAAGGCCTGATGTCCGGCATCCGGGCCGTCTGCGAAGCGGTCGCGGAGCAGTTCGACCGCGACCGCAGTTCGGCCCTGATGGAGCGGCATTACCTTGATGCCCTGCTGTCGCGGTTGGGTGGGCAGCGTGACATTCACGACCTCGGCTGCGGCAGTGCCGAGCCCATCGCGAAATTCTTCATCGACGCCGGCTGCCGCGTCACCGGTATCGGTGCCACATCGGCGATGATCGCGCTGTGCCGCGAACGTTACGCGGACGGCGACTGACTCCAAGCCGACATCTGCGAACTCGACCTCAGCCGCTGCTTCGACCCCATCATCGCCTGGGACAGCTTTTTCCATCTCGACCCGGAAGACCAGCGCGCGATGTTTCCGTTATTCGCGCGCCATGCCGCACCGGGTGCACTGCTGCTGTTCACCTCCGGGCCACAAGCGGGCGTGGTGGTGGGCGAGATGTACGGCCATGTGCTGTATCACGCCAGCCTGGACAGTGCGGAGTATGAAAACCTGCTCGCTGCGAACGGCTTCCGGGTGCTGCTGCACCGGACAGAGGATCCCGACTGTGGGCGGCACACCGTGTGGCTGGCGCAACGGCCGGCGGAGGGCTAAAGCCGGGCCGGCCGCTGCCGTAAATAAAACCAGCTTCGGCAATTCCGGAACGGGGCAGTTACCCGGACCAAAGTGCAACCCCCCGGTTGCTGCCACTGACGTTCGCTGTTGTGCGCGCCCCTCGTCGGGTGTACCTGATGCGAACCGGCGGCGACCACCCTGAACGGAAGTTCGAGGGTTGCCCCGACCGGACGGCCGAAGTGAACCCGAAGGGCGTGGCGCGAGCCGCGCCCTTTGCTTTTGGGCAAGCCGCGGCACGCAGCCATCCGCCGAAATGGACCGCGTACCGCCCCCTGCTCTGCTCAAGAAAGAGGCGGCAGCTGCCGATAATGAAGGCACGAGTCAACGCTGCACCATGTGCCCACGTTGAGTTCACAGGAGGTCGCCGCATGAAGCAACTCGCCTTGCCGCTGCAATCCGATCCAGCCGCCGACACTGCGCTGCGCCGGGCCTGGCTCGCCAGCCGCCTGCGCATGCCCTTCCATGTCGCGGTGAACATTCCCGCCGTCGCCATCTGCCTGCGCCACATGGCTGCGGCGGAGAATCGCCGCCGCGGTTGCGTCACCCGCTGAACCTCTTCACCTGAAACAGAAAAGCCCGCGGCATGCCGCGGGCTTCCGTGCTCTTGCACGCACTGCTTACTGCGTCGCTTCGCCGCGGATCTGCACGCGGTGCATCATCCGCCGCTGGCTGGCGTCGAAAGAATCGCGACGGTGGATCAGACAGCGGTTGTCCCAGATCAGTGTGTCGCCGGCGCTCCACTCGTTGTGCCAGACGAATTCCGGCCGCGAAGCATGTGCCCACAATTCGTCGAGAAGGCGCTCGCTGTCCTCCAGCGGCAATCCGACGATATAGGCATTGCGGCGGCGCCCGAGGTACAGCGCCTTGCGCCCGGTCAGCGGATGGGTGCGGAAGATCCTGTGGCGCGCGCCTGGGGCCTCGCGCGGATCGGTAACTTCCTTGAAGCCTTTGCGCAACTGGCCGCCGCTGTTGTAAGTCTCGTCGTGAATCACTTCAAGACCATCAAGCTTTTTCTTCAGCTCGCCAGACAACATGTCGTAGGCCATGTACTGATTGGCGAAATAGGTATTGCCTCCGGACGGAGGAACTTCCAGTGCGTGCAGAATCGCAATCGTGCACGGTTTCGGGCGGTACGACATGTCGGTGTGCCAGATCGCTTCACCTGATCCCAGATTCCCTTTTGGAATCCCCTGCTCCATGACATTCGAAATCACCAAAATATCCGGGAACTCATCAAGGTACGGCTTGCCGATTATGCTCATACCCGGCGGCTCCAGCTCGCCGAAGCTCTTGCCCAGTGCGATCAATTGCGGATCGGAAATCGGTTGTCCGCGCACGACTACCACCAGATGCTCCTGCACCGCGCGGTGCAGCGTTGCCACGGTGACGGGGTCGAGCATGGCAAGATCGACGCCAGTGACTTCGGCGCCGCAGCCCTTGCCAGAGGGAATGATCTGAGGTGCCAATTCTGGCTTGCGGGCAGTTTCCTGGGCTACTTGCACAGTGTGTCTCCTAAAGTCTGAAACGATCCTTGACTATAATACATGCGTATCATACGTATCTTTTGAAGGACTGGCAACTGAGCTATAATTCATATAATTATCAAGCGCACACCCATGCCACAAAAACAACATTCTACCGGGCTCGACGTTAGTGGTCCCGACCCTCTCTACAAGCAGGTCGAGCAGCGCATTCTCCAATGTCTCGCCGAAGGCGAATGGAAGCCGGGTGAGCAGCTCCCGACCGAAAACCAGCTCGCCGAGCGCTTCGGCGTCGCAGTGTTCACCATCCGTGCCGGTATCGGCGAGCTGGTGGCTTCAAACATCCTCGTGCGCAAGCAGGGCAAGGGTACTTTTGTCGCGCGTCACTCCAAGCTTCGCCAGCGCTATCAGTTTTCGCACATCCATGACAAAAATGGCCGCCAGATATTTCCTGGCCGGGAGCTGCTCGCATTCGTCAAGAGAATTGCCATCCCCGAGGAGTCGGCACGGCTCGCCTTACCCCCTGGGGGCAAGGCGACTGTTTTCCGCTTATCCATGATTAGCATCGACGAAGAGCAAACAGTAGCAACACTGGATATCACTTTGCCGGCGCGAATGTTCAGCAAACTTACTGCCAGTGCGGTCCGCAACGCACAGGAAAATCTTTACGCCGCATATCAGGATGAATGTGGCGTCAACGTAATTCGCATTGAAGAGCATATTTATGCTGCATTGGCTACACCCGCTGACGCCAAGGCGCTAAAAATACGGAATAACAGCCCCGTGTTGCGCGTCGAAAGAACTGCCTACACGTATCGCAACGTGCCCGTCGAGTTTCGCACGCGAACTTTTGACGCCACGAAATATCATTACCGGACCATTGAAGGCAGCATTTAGGCCGTCGCCAACGCCATATAGCGCGACTCGCGCGTTTGGTGATCCTGCAACGCTTTGCGATCAACAATCGGCCAGTACCCCGGGCGCAGAACGATATCACCACGCTCGAATGGCAGCGGATTGGCCAACAGTCGTGCCTTGGGCTTCAAAAAGCCATTCATGTCGCCGGCACCGGCCAAGAACCCGCGCGACACACAGGCTTCGATCCAGCACAAAATCTCGGTGGCAACGCCATCGCCCAGGCAAATTCCCAGCCCCAGTTCCTTGGCACGGCTCATGGCGCTCAAAGCCCTGTCAACCCCGCCAACCCGCTTCAGTTTGAGCTTGACATAACGCACACCCGGCAATGCAGCGGCACGCTCTATATCCTTCACGCCACGAATGGATTCGTCCAACATTAACGGCACCTTCGACAACTGCGCGATGCGAGCGTTTGCCTCCCACTCATCGGCCTCACAAGGTTGCTCAAACAGCAAGATCCCGTTTGGATCGAGTGCAGCAGCAAAGCGTGCGCCCTGAGCAGCGTCGTATCCCCGATTAGCATCCATGGTAATCATGGCACGGCCGCGCAGAGCCTCCTGCACCCACCTTACGCGCTGCAGGTCGGCGTCCACATCACAGCCCACCTTGACCTTGAACGTGCGATAGCCCTGTTCGAGCCGCTCTTCAATCTCCTCGGCAATGGCCGCTTTCTCCGTCGCAGATACCGGCACTAGCAACGGGACGCGTGTCTCCGTGTCCACCATAAGGGCAGGGTGGCGAGTGACCATCGCCACCGCCGACATCATGGCGCAGGACGCGAAGGGCGACTCTTCCACTTCGGCATCAATTGAATCGCCGATTTCGGCAGCCGTTCTGCCAACCAGTCTTTCGGCATGCGAGCAGCAAAACTGCCAAGCGCTCTCGGCCGTTTCACGAGTAGACCCGGCAGGAACATAAGCCTCACCCCAACCTACCGATCCATCGTCGGAAACCATTTCAACGATTATCGGTTCGAACTCGGTATATGTACGAAATGACACTTTATAGGGCTTTGTCAGTGGCAAACACAGTTGCCGGACCACGATTTCGCGAATAACCATGCTCATGCCTTCATTAAGGGTTGTAACAACCGGAAATTTACGTATCATACGTATGAGTTGAAGGATATAACAATAATTTGTCCTCAACGCAACTAGAGGAGATCTCATGCGTCATATTTCATGGCAGGCTTTTGCACTATTCTCGCTGGTGAGTTGTCAGGCCCTTGCAGCTACGGCCGACCGTTACCCCGATCGACCAGTCCGTGTCGTCGTCCCGTTTGCCGCAGGTGGAACGTTCGATCTTGTGGCAAGAGCGGTGTCCGCGCGCCTGACTGACTTATGGAAACAGCAAGTGGTTGTTGACAACCGCGCCGGTGGAGGCACTTTGATCGCGACTGGAATCGTGGCCAACGCGTCCCCGGACGGGTACACCATATATCTTTCCCCGAACGCACTAGCTGCCAATCCGGCTCTGCACAAAAAGCTGCCGTACAACGCGGAGCGGGACTTGGCACCGGTCGTGCTGATCGCTGCGCAGCCCATGGCCCTTGGAACCCATCCTTCGTCTAAAGCCAAGACTGCCAAAGAACTTATCGAGCTTGCGAAATCACAGCCCGGAAAACTGAGCTATGGCTCGGCTGGTATCGGAAGCGGCGGGCACCTCGCCGGAGAAATATTCAAAGCTGCTGCCGGAATCGATATGACCCACATCAGCTATAAGGGCGGCAATGTTGCCATGATGGATGTAGTATCAAATAACATTCCTCTCGTGATGACTGGCTTGCCCAATTTGCTGCCTCTGCACAAAGCCGGTCGTATACATATCATCGGCATCACTTCAGCCAAGCGTTCCGCGGTTGCCGAGCAGATTCCGGCATTGGGCGAAACCGTTTCTGGCTACGAGTTCAAGAATTGGTTCGGTTTTATCGTACCCGCGGGCACTCCCAAACCCATCATTGGAAAAATCAATGCCTCGGTAAACAAAGTGCTGGATACAGGGGATACGCGACAGCGATTGGTTAGCCAGGGCTTTGATGTGCTGGGCGGGAGTTCCGCTGAGTTTGCCGATACCATCCGCAGCGACACACGCATTTTTGCTGAAATACTGCGCAAGGCTGGTGTGGTTGCCTACTAAAACCTAGCGGAAGCTCGCTCTAGCGGAAGCGGAAATCGATAAAAAAAGCGGGAACGACACCTGATGTCGTTCCCGCTGATTCATTCTCCCGCGTTACTATTTTCCCTAGCGCTAAATCCCCTTCGAAACTCATTTAAGTTATTGATTTTATTGATATTTTTATAATCCGGCCTGGGTCACGAACTTGCCGACCAGGTAGGGCTCCAACGCTTCCAGCCCGCCCTCAGAACCGTAGCCCGAATCCTTGACGCCGCCAAAAGGCACTTCGGGCAACGCGAAGCCGAGGTGATTGATGGTCATCATGCCGGTCTCGACCTGCGCCGCAATCGCCGTCGCGGTCTTCGCCGACTTGGTCCACGCATAAGCCGCAAGGCCGTAGGGCAGGCGGTTCGCTTCCGCGACTGCGTCATCGAAGGTCTTGAAGGAATTGATGATTGCCAGAGGGCCGAAGGGCTCGGTATTCATCGCCATCGCTTCCGTCGACAGCTCGGTGATCACTGTCGGCTCGAAGAAGTTGCCCTTCTCACCGATCGGATAACCGCCGGTCTGCAGCTTGCCGCCGTGTTTTTTCGCATCCTCGACGTTGGCCACCATCGCGCTCTGGCGGCGCGGATTGGCAAGGGTTGCCATCCTGGTGTCCTTGTCGAAACCGTCGCCGACCTTGATCGCCTTGGTGCCCTCGACAAATTTTTCGACGAACTGCTTGTAAACGCCCTCCTGCACCAGGAAACGCGTCGGCGAAACGCAGACCTGACCGGCGTTGCGGTACTTCATGAAGGTCATGGTCTTCGCCGCGATTTCGACATCGGCGTCGTCGAATATGATGACCGGCGCGTGGCCGCCCAGTTCCATCGTCGCGCGTTTCATGTGCTGGCCTGCAAGCGCTGCGAGCTGCTTGCCCACCGGCGTCGAGCCGGTGAAGGTCATCTTGCGGATCACCGGATGCGGGATCAGGTAGCTCGATATTTCCGCCGGGTCGCCGTAGACCAGGTTGATCACGCCAGGCGGCACACCGGCATCGGCGAAGGCGCGCACCAGCTCCGCGGGCGAGGCCGGCGTCTCTTCCGGCGCCTTCAGGATCACCGAGCAACCGGTACTGAGCGCCGCCGACAGCTTGCGCACGGCCTGGTTGATCGGAAAATTCCAGGGCGTGAAGGCGGCGACCGGGCCCACCGGCTCCTTCACCACCAGTTGATAGATACCCTCCGCACGTGCCGGAATTACCCGGCCGTAGGTACGGCGTCCTTCTTCCGCGAACCAGTCGATCAAGTCGGCACCGGCCAACGCCTCGAGTTTCGCTTCACCCACCGGTTTGCCCTGCTCGAAAGTCATGTAGGTCGCGACCGTGTCGGCACGCTCGCGGAAAATATCGGCCGCCTTGCGCATGATCTTGCAGCGATCGAAGGCAGACACCTTGCGCCACGCCTTGAAGCCCTTGTCCGCCGCTTCCAGCGCGCGGTCGAGATCCGCCTTCTCGGCATAGGCTACGGTGCCGATCTGCTGGTGATTGGCGGGGTTGACCACCGGCAGCGTGCGGCCTGAAGCTGCGGCGCACCACTGGCCGTTGATGTAAAGCAGCGTGTTGGTATACGACGACATGGCAATTCCCTTGTGCGTGATGAATTGTAAAAACGAACCGGAAGCGAAAGGATAAACGGTTTTGCAGCTCAGCGCGGCGGCTCGCCACGCAGCTGAACGCGCAGGAACTCGCGCCCTGTCCTGGCGGCGACATCGTGGCAATACAGCAGGCAGCGGTTATCCCAGAGCAGCGTGTCGCCGGAGCGCCAGGCATGCCGCCACTGCAACGCCGGCTGCGTCGCATGCGCCCACAGCGCATCAAGCAGGGCCTCGCTCTCGTCCAGCGGCAAGCCGATCACCCAGGCGTTGCGGCGGCGTCCGAGGTACAGCGCCTTGCGCCGGGTCTCGGGATGCGTGCGCACGATGCGGTGCTGCGCGCCGGTGGACTCGCGCGGATCGCTGATATCTTCATGCCCTTCGCGCAGGCGCCCCTCGTTGTCATGGCTCTCATCGTGCAGCAGCATGCGGCCCTCGACCCGTGCCTTCAGCTCAGCCGGCAGAGTGTCATAAGCCTGGTACTGATTGGCGAAGGCCACCGTGCCGCAGTCGCCTGCCAGCGCACGCGCATGCAGGATCGCGATCGAACAGGGCCGCAGGCGGTAGGCGAGATCAGACTGCCAGATGCCGGCGCCGCCACCAAGGCTGCCGGTGGGCCGCGCCGGTGCATGGGCGCTCGAAGCCACCATCTGCGCCGCCGTCGCGCCTGCGGCGTCGCCGGTGAGCACGCTGATGCCCTGCTCCTCCGGCGTGCCGAGCAGCCCGGCAAATACCAGCAGCTGCGCATCGTCCAGCGCCCGGTCACGAACCACCACGGCGAGATGCTCCCGCAGCGCCTGCTGCAATGCTTCCGCCATGAATGGCCCCGGAACCGCCGGATCGATGCCACGCAACTCTGCGCCGCAGGCTGATCCCGAGGGAATGATTTGGGGGCTGCGCATGTCTCGCTTCAGCTGCCGATTTTTTTGAAGTAGGCCTTGTTCGCGACCTCGACCACACTCATGCCGGCCGCGACGTCGCGGTTGCGTTCCTCCTCGCCCGCTGACAGCGCCTGCGCGCGTGCCAGCACTTCGGCGATGCGCGCGCGCGGGATGAAACAGACGCCGTTGTCGTCGGCCACCGCAAGATCGCCCGCGTTCACCGGCACACCGCAGATCTGCACCGGGCCATTGATCGCCACGGTTTCGACGCGCCACTTGCCGGTCATCAGGCTCACGCCGCGCGCCCAGATCGGGTAACCGATGCTGCGCGCGGTGTCGACGTCGCGTGTTGCGCCATCCACAATCGCGCCCGCCTCACCCTGGCGCTTGCCCACGTTCGCCGAATTGCCGCCGAGGCTGGAGATGTGTTCGACGCCCTCGATCACCAGCACGTCACCGGGTTTGGCGAGGTTATGCGCCTCGATGTCGGCCTGCTTCGACTGACGCGCCTGCGCGCCCAGCGTCGGCGGGGTCGACTGCATGATGTTGCGCACCGTCGTCACCGGCCCGACCATACGCGCACCCGGCAGCATCGGCAGCAACTTCGCCGCCGGAATCGCGCCGTGAATGCCCAACTCGTCCATCGCGTCCGATACCGTGCCGGCGAGATCGGTCAGCGCGAGATAGGCCTCGATGACGCCCTTGTCCGGCCGCGGGATGTCGAGCATGACGATGCGCTCGCGCGCTATCTTGCCGGTGAGCTTGATATCAGCCATGTCAATCGGTCCTCTTCAGTTTGCTTTTGCACCGGATGCTTTAACCACTTTTGCCCACTTCTGGATCTCGTCGCGCACGATGCGGCCGAATTCATCCGCTGTAGTGGGCGAGACATCGGCGCCCAGTGCAACAAGCCGCTTGCTCACTTCAGGCATCTTGAGCACCGCAACCATTTCGGTGTTCAGTCGCGCAATAATCGCCGGCGGCGTACGCGCAGGGGCGAAAAAGCCGTACCAGGACGTTACGTTGTAATCCGGCACACCTGATTCCACCACTGTGGGCAAATCAGGCAATTGCGCTGACCGTGTAAGACCAGTCTGCGCGATTGCGCGCAAACGTCCCGCCTGCACCATGGGCAAAGCGGGCGGCAACCCGAGGGAAGCCAGTTCGATATGCCCGGCCATCACGTCGGTCACCACCGGCCCTGCCCCTTTGTAGGGCACATGGACCATCTTGATGTTGTTGCCAACATTGAGCAGTTCAATGGCCAGATGGTTCGGCGATCCGGTGTTGGCGCCGAAATTGAGCTTCCCGGGTTGAGCCTTTGCCAGGGCGATCAGGTCTTTCATCGATTTAACGGGTAGCGACGGATGAACCACAATGACACTGGGCGCCGTGACGCCCTGCGTGATAGCTACCAGGTCACGGGCCATGTCGTATTGCAAGTCCTTGTAGAGGCTCATGCCGATGGCCTGCGGAATGCCGGCCGAGAGCAAGGTGTATCCATCGGCCGGCGACTTGGCTACAAACTCGGAACCTATGTGCCCGCCACCGCCGGTGCGATTCTCCACCAGCACGGCCCTGCCCAGCTTGCTTGCCAGGTCGTTGCTGACCATGCGTGCAAGAATATCTGCGGTGCCGCCGGTCGCCAGCGGCACGATGATTCTCACCGGGCGGTTCGGATAATCCTGCGCCACGGCACATGTAGCGCCAGCCATTCCCAGCGTTACCACGAGGGCTGTTGTCCATTGCTTGATCATGGTCTTCTCCGGAATCATCGGGTTGGGTAGACAATCAAATCAGAAATCGTAGAGCCTTCGGGGATTGTCTGCGAGGATCTTCTTCTGCACCGACGCATCTTCGGTCCACAGAGACAGAATATCCAGCAGGTCGCCGTCATTGGGCATCACGAAATTCGCCGGCATGTGGCCGGGCACCGCCGGATGCGGCCAGTCGCTGCCCCATACCAGTCGATCCGGCGCTGCAGCAATCAGGGCTTGCGCGAAAGGCGTCACGTCATGCCAGGGATAGGGGAGTTCCGATAACCGGTAAGGCGCAGATAATTTTGCCCAGAAACGTCCTTCTTTCATCAGTCGAAGCAGCGTCTGGAAACCAGGATCATTCACGCCGGCAGCAGCAGGCACGTGCCCCATATGGTCGAACACCACATCGACCGGCAGCTTGCGCAAGCGCGGCACCAGTTCCCCCAGATTGCGCGCATCGGCATGCAATTGCACATGCCATTTCAAGTCGGCAATGCGAACTGCCGTCGCCTCGAGGTCTTCCAGCATCAACCCGCTCTTGGCAAACAAATTTACACGCACCCCTCGAAAGCCCGCTTTGTGCAGGCGCTCCAGTTCCTTGTCCGACACATCGGTAGGCACCACCGCCACACCGCGCCATGCGCCTTTCATTTCGTTAAGCGTGTCGAGCTGACGCTCGTTATCCATCCCGTAGACACTCGGCGTGACTAGCACAGCTTTTTCGATGCCTAGCAGCGCCAGCAGCGCGCGATACTGCGTCAGCGTCACATCGGGGGGCGTAAACAATCGCTTGGGCGAAAAAGGATACTTCGCCACTGGCCCGAAAATATGGGCGTGACAATCGATCGATCCCGGCGGAGCCTTCAGCCTGGGCTGGCGCGGCGAAGTATCCGGACCGTCACATACGGGGATTCCGTCGCTGTCACGCTTCTGCTCTTCATTCTTCATAAATCACTCCGCTTTCGTTAAATAAACATTCCGTGACCGCATTCTAAGGAGGTCTGCATGCCGCGATCTCGAGGAGTCCATAAGATGCACCACGGTGCAGATTCTTGAAGGGGTTTCGAGCTTATGCAGACTCGCTGCAGATTTATGCAACATGAGATGAATAACAGCATTGACGCTGAATCCTCTGACGGGAAAGTCCTTAACGTGGACCATATGCCTCGAGGTTTGAAGGTCAAGGTGTAATCTTTCAAATCGTTCACCAACAATATCCGGAAAAGTCCATGCCTCTTAAGCTGCGCCGCCTGTCCAACGCGCTGGGCGCCGAAGTCTGCGATGTCGATCTGACAAAACCGATGAGTGAGAGCACCTTCGGCGAAATTTATGGCGCCTTCCTGCAGCACGGTATCCTGCTGTTCCGCAATCAGAACATCAGCCGCGAGCAGCACATCGAGTTCAGCCGCCGCTTCGGCGAGCTGGACGATCATGCGTCTTTGCCGCGCGACCGCCATCCCGATTACCCGGAAATCCTGCTGGTCACCAACCGGCCGAACCCCGACGGCACGCCGTCAGAGTCACGTTACACCGGTCGCTCCTGGCACACGGACATGTCCTACACCACGCGCCCGGCGCTGGGCTCCCTGCTGCGCTGCTACAACCTCCCGGAAGTCGGCGGCGACACCCTGTTCGCCAACATGACCATGGCCTACGACACGCTTTCCGACGGCATGAAGAAGCTGATTGCCGATCTCCACGGTATCCACCTCTCAGGCACGCGCAAGATCAATGTCGCTGACGCCGGCGAGGCCCGCCGCAACGAAGTAATGAAACTCAACCCGCCAATCGCCCAGCCGGTGGTACGCGTGCACCCGGAGACCGGCCGCAAAACGATCTACCTCGGCGAGAAGGTCAAGCGCTTCGACGGCATGACAGAGGAAGAGAGCAAGCCGCTGATCGATTATCTGAACCGGCACTCCACCAAGGCGGAATTCGTGTTCCGTCAGCAGTGGCGCGAAAACGACCTGCTGATCTGGGACAACCGCTGCACCCTGCACCAGGCGCTGGGCGACTTCGACGAAAGCCAGCTGCGCCATATGGAACGCACCACAGTGCTCGGCACGCCTTCGGGTTATGTCGCTGCAGCCTGAGCGCACGACCGACAAAATAAACAACAGGAGCAACCCTTGAAACACACCGCCATCGCCACCGCGACCCTGCTCGCTCTCGTCGCCGCACTGCCCGTCCATGCTGCAAGCACCTACCCGGACAAGCCGATCCGCATCATCGTGCCTTTCACGCCCGGCGGGTCCACCGACATCCTGGCACGCATGATCGGCCACAAGCTGACCGAGGCATGGGGCCAGCAGGTCGTTGCCGACAACCGGCCCGGCGCCAACGGCGTGGTCGCCGCTGACATCACCGCAAAGGCAAGCCCCGACGGCCACACGCTGATGTTTGTCGCCATCGGCCACGCCATCAACCCGCTGCTGCAGAAGAATCTGCCTTACGACGCCGACAAGGCCTTCACTGCAGTGAGCCTGACGGCGATCCTGCCGCAGATCATCGCCGTGCATCCCTCGGTAAAAGCCACGAATATCCGCGAGCTGGTTGCGCTGGCCAAGGGCCCGAAGCCGGTCAACTATGCCACCGGCGGCATCGGTTCCTCGCAGCATCTCGCCACCGAACTGCTGGCCTACATGGCGAAGATCAAGATGAACCACATCCCGTACAAAGGCGGCAACCAGGGCCTGATCGACGTCGTCGCCGGACATGTCGACATGACCATGACCACCGCGCTGACGGTCCTGCCGCATGCGAAGTCGGGCAAGGTGCGCGCACTCGCGGTGAGCACCGCCAAGCGCCTCGATGTCGCGCCGGATGTGCCCACGGTGTCGGAATCTGGAGTACCGGGCTACGAATCGGCTGCCTGGTACGGCATGGTCGCGCCCTCCGGCCTGCCGCCGAAGGTGCTGGAAAAGCTTTCTGCGGAGACGGTCAAGGCCACGCATTCTGCTGACATGAAGGCAGCGCTCACTCGGCAGGGCGCAATTCCCGTCGGCAACACGCCGAAGGAATTCGCCGCTTTCATCAAGTCGGAAAAAACGAAGTATGCCCGGGTGATCCAGGAAGCCGGCATCAAGGCGGAATGATTCGATCCAACAGATGGTCAAGGCGGACTGCGGTCCGCCTTTTTTTATGCGCAAATTCCCGGATAATCTGCAGCTTCTTCACTGACTGGAGGAATCATGCATTGGTGGCGGGTTGCGGCGCTGTGTGCGTCGCTGGCGGCAGGTGTGGCACAGGCGCAGGAACGTTTCTCGATTTTCGCGGGCAGCCCACCGGACGCGGTCGCACGCATGGTACAGCTGGCGGAACTGGGTAACGGCGACCACGTGGTTGATCTCGGCTCCGGTGACGGACGTATCGTTTTCGCCGCCCTGGAAGCCCACGCCGGGGTACGCGGCTGGGGCGTCGACCTCGATCCCAAGCTGGTGCACGGCGCCAATGCCGAAGCGCAGAAACGCGGTCTCGCCGAACGCGTGCACTTCCTGCAGCAGAACGCCTTTGACGCCGACCTGTCGAAAGCAGATGTGATTTTCATGTGGCTGTGGCCGGAGTTGATGTACATGCTGCGCGCCAAGATCCTGCGCGAGGCCAGGCCCGGCACCCGGGTCATCACGAACATCTGGGACCTCGGCAGCTGGAAACCGGATTACATCGACGAAACGCCGTTGCCGGTGAACCTCTGGCGGGTTCCGGCAAAAGTCGGCGGCTACTGGAACTGGACCCTGCCGCTGGGCGGCCTCAATCGCAACTACGCTGCCGTGTTCGAACAGCACTTCCAGCAGCTGGAGGGTGTAGTACGCAGCGTCGACCGCCGCGGAATTTTCAGCAATCCCGAACTCCACGGCACCCACATCTCGTTCGCGCTGGAGATGACGCTCGACGGCAAGGGCCTCACCCGACACCGCTTCAGCGGCACTGTCGATGGCGACCGCATCAACGGCACGGTGCGCGTCGTGCGCCTGGTGCAAGGCGAGGAAACCGGCGAAAGGCTTGAGCTGCCCTGGCAGGCCACACGCAGCACGACCAGTGCCTATTTCGAAACCACCGGACTGGCGCTGCGCTGAACACTGCGCAGCGGCAGGCGCTGATTCCAGGCTTGGCGGGAAGACATCCCGCCAAGCCTTAGCGCCGCGTCAGCAGCGGTACGATCGCATCCACCGAGATGCGCGCCTTTTCGCGCAGCACCGCGTCGTCGTTATTGGCGATCGGGTGCGCGATCACCGCGAAAGGGTAGTCCTTCAGGCCGTTGACGCCGGCCACTGCCTTCGCGGTGGCGACGAAGCGGTCAGTCATGATCGCGACCGCGGGAATACCGAGCCGTTCGGCTTCGATGGCGTCGTGCAGACTGCACGACGAGCAGCTGCCTCAGTCACCGGTGGCGGCGAGGATGGCATCCGCGCCGCGCAGTTCCATCAACATGGGTCCTGGCACCGGGCGCGAGGCATCGGGCTTGCGCCGACGGATGCATTCACGCACACGGTATTCCTTCTTCAGGATTTCCTCGACGAAATCGAACAGGCGTTCGGTGCCGATCTTGGCGTTGTCGATCATGCCGACCACCGCGCCCTCAAGGGATGCCAGCGGCGGCGCGAGACGCAGAGCCTCGCCGTGGGCGGATTGGGTGGGATCAAGAACTCTGAGTGTCATGTGCTACTCCTGTCGGGTACTACCAAACACTGTGCAAACCATAATCGTCGTCCCGGCGCGCCCCGAAGGAAGTCCGCTTGGGGGGAAAGCGGGAACCCAGAGGTTTTGCTCTGGATTCCGGCGTTCGCCGGAATGACGGAGCGGAGCAATCGGGATCGTCGCAAGATGGCTGCTGACCATTTCGCTCAAGCATCCACCGGCATCGTAACCGCCAGCGACTTCTTGCCATACCACGGCGGCAGGATCGCGCCGAAACCGCCGGCCGGCCCACCCGCCGCAACCACCAGCAGATCGTCGGGTGAACGCAGCGCGCAGTAAACCTTATCCTCGTCCTTGCGCCCCGCCACCGCCGCCTTGCCGACGCTGCGCCATTCGCCGCGCTTCACCCGCGCTTTCTCGAACACATAGTCGCGGATGTTCTGCTTGCTCCAGCCCGCGGCGGCAAAAATCTCGCGATGCTGTTTCGGGATCACAAAGGCGTAATTACCTTCCCAGATCGAATACAGCAGCATGTTGCTGCGCATCGCCGCGACATAGGTGTCGAGGATCTCGCGCGGGTCATGCGTCCACTCGTTCATGATCTGCATCGGCGACTCCACCTGCAGCGCAGTCACCGCCGACGTCCCCGCCGGCATGCCGCGCTCGGCCGCCAGCGCCAGCCAGGGTGAATCCTCCTCGTCCTCGGCGACACAGAAGGTGAACTTGCCTGGATGCCCCAGTGTCGAGCGGTCGAGCTGGCCGGGAATGCCACCGAGCACATTGAGCAGAATCAGGCGGATGCTGCGGCCGATGCTGGCATTGGCGCGGGATGCATTGGCGAGCACATTGTGCGTCGCGTTCATGCCGATGGCCTTGCGCACGGGGCCGTTGACAACAATAAAGGGCGCGCTGCCGCCGGTGCTCGCGGTGCTGCCGTGGAGCGCGTACTCCGGCTGGCACATCGCCTTCACCACCGCCACCACCACCGGCAGGTATTCCGGCAGGCAACCCGCCATCACCGCGGCAATCGCTACTTTCTCGGCAGTGATGCTGCGGCGGCGCACCGGTTCGACGCCGATCACGTCCGCCGGAGCGAGCTGCGCCGCCTCGAGGAAGCGCGCAACTGTTGCTTCCGTCGGCGGCACGATCGGCAGGCCGTCGGTCCAGCCATTGCGCTGGTAGAGCTCGTTGGCCGCCATCGCATCGGCGACTTCGTGAATCTCGCTGGAGAATTTCGGGAGACTGTTCATGGCTGCATTCTAGCGGTGGCCGCCGTTCAGGCGGGTAATCCGCGCACCGCTTCGGCGAGCAGGTCGAGCGCGCGTGCAGCAAAGGCCTGCATATTGGCCACGCGATCCGATTCGCCGGTTTCAAGGGTCACCGCGCGTTCGATGCCGGGACCGACCACTGCGAAGCAGGCATGTCCCGCCGGATAGCCGTAGCGGCTCCCCGTCGGACCGGTGGCACCGGTCTCGGACAGCGTCCAGTCCGTCTTCACGCGTTCGCGCAGACGCCGCGCCTTCAGCAGCGCATAGGTTTCGGTCGAGGGCGTGAAACCCTGCATCTCCCCGTCGCTGATGCCGAGGATCGCGCGGCGCATGTCGTAGGTGTAGATCACCACACCACCCCGCACACAGGCCGAGGCACCGGGCACCGCGAGCAGCGCTGCAGTGATCAGGCCGCCGGCCGAGGATTCGGCCACGGCGATGCTCTGGTTCTTCGCCTTCAGCGCGGCAATCGCGCGCTCGGCATGGGGCAGCAGCTTATCCATTCCTCTGCCCACCTTTCGGCAATGCGCTCCAGTTCTTCGGCAGATCAATCCTCTTGCCCACCGGGAAACCGAGCACGCCGTTGTGCGCCAGCACGTAGATGCTGTTGCGGCCGAGGTCGCCGGTGACGACCACCTGGAAGTCCTCCGGCCGCCAGACGATGGGCACCATCCGCTGCGGATCGTCGGACTCGTGGAACACCTTGGGAATGCGCCCCGCGGCATGTTCCTCCGCCAGATTCCAGTTCGGCTTCTGTGTCCAGTCGCGCAGCATGCGCTCGAAGTCGGCCGCAGTCATGCGCGCACTCTTGAACAATTCTTCCTTGAAACGCTGCTTCGACCAGCCGCCGGCGGCGATGGTCTCGGTGATGATCGGTGACAGCAGCAGCAGCGGCCGCACCGTGTCGTAACCCTGGCCGACGCTGAACATGATCTGCCAGGAATACTGGCGCGCCACGGCATCGGCGATGTACGGCAGCAGTTCCTCGGGTGTTGCGCCCGACACCGAGGAGATGTGGTTGCCACCGGTGTAACGCGCGACCGATACCACGTTGTCGCCGGGCTTGAAACCGAACTCGGCGCTGTGCAGCGGCCAGCCGATTTTTGCGGCGACCTCCTCGTTCTCCGCCACCACCACGCGCCAGGTGTTGCCGAACGTCGCCTTGTCATTCTTGTGCGGCAGGAAACCGGCGACGTTGCGCAGCATCAACCGCCAGAAGCGGCCGACCGTGGTGTTGGCGCGGAAGCCGTCGCGCATCACGCCCTGGGTGTAGTTGAAACCGAGCTCTTTGATGATCGGTCCGTTCAACACGATCTGGGTCTCGCCGCCCGGCGTGTTGCCACTGTGCTCGACGCCGTAGGCCGGATCGGCCATCGCTTCCGTCAGGGCAACCAGCACCGGCATGTACTCCGGCCGGCAGCCCGCCATCACGCCGTTGACCGCGACGCTCCACACCGTCGCCGCGCGATTGTCGGGCAGCAGCACGCCCAGCACCTCGTCAGCCTTGCGCTCGGTGTATTGCAGGAAGGTTTCGACCTTGTCCACCGTCGGCGGCACGATGGGCAGACCGTCGGAGAGTTCATGCGCAATGAAATACTCATTGACGTCCTCGAAGCTGCCACTGCAGATCACGTCGCGCGGCCCCGGCTCGCCGCCCAGCGTTTTTGCCGCCGGCATTTTGAACAGCGCATCCAGCACGCCGTCGAGCGTCAGTTCACGCACATTGCGCTGCAGCTCGTCCTTGCTCTGCAGTCCCGGATGGCCGCGCACCGCCGCCACCGCGATGTTCGGATAACCGAGGCCCTGCGAGGCCGCCTTCGACAGCGTCATGAAACTCTCGCAGACCAGCGTCGCCGAAGGAATGCCGGCATTTTCGGCCGCCACACTGGCCCGCAACACGGCGGGCGTGCAACTGCCTCAACAACCCATCCCGGAGACGACTGCGTCGGCCCCGAGTTCGCGCAGCTTCTGCGGCAGCGCCGCGATCACCGCGCGCTCGTCACTGCCATGGGTGTTGCCGAAGACTTCCCAGTGCAGGAATTTCACGCCGGGATATTTCGCGCGCAGGCTCTCTTCCAGTTGCTCGAACACCTCGTTGCCGCGGAACACGTAGTCCCACAGCCAGGCCACTGTCTTGCCCTCGAGCGTGTCGAGCCGTTTCGCCAGCGGCTTAACCTTCGCCTGGCGCGGGCCGCGCGGCCACAGCGCGGCGTATTGCGTGTCAGTCATTGCGAATCTCCAGGAAACAATCGCCACAAGAGCGCAGCGATTTATAAAATAGTCAATAAAAACAAATACTTATAACCATTCTTCCCCGTCATTCCGGACGGGCGTCAGCCCGATCCGGAATCCAGCACTCTGCCCGATCAACCACTGGATTCCGGATCGCTACGCGTCCGGAATGACGGGCTCTGCGGTTTACGCTTTTTCCCTGATCACCGGATTACGCAGCACCCCGATCTCCTGCTGCACGATCTCGCACACCTGCCCATCCGCAAGATTGGGCTCGGTCGCATCGTCGGTACCAAGCCAGATCACATCACCGGGATGCAGCGTCATGTATTTGGTGATCTCGGCGATGTAGCGCTGTGCGGAGAACAGCATCTTGCTGGTGTTGTAGCCGGCGACGCGTTTGCCGTCGATACGGATCTCGACGTCGAGGTTCATCGGATCGAGGCCGGTGACGATGAACGGCCCCATCGGTTTCCAGCTGTCGCAGTTCTTCGCGCGCCACAGCGTGCGGTCGGCCTTCTGCCAGTTGCGCTCGCTGACATCGTTGCCCAGCGTGTAGCCGAGGATGCAGGACAGCGCGTTCTCCTCCGTCAGGTGCTTCGCGGTCTTGCCCACCACCGCCACCAGCTCACCCTCGAACTGCACCATGTCGGTCGCATCGGCGGGAATCACGATCGGCTCGTCGGTCGCGCACAGCGCATTGGGCGAGCGGTAACCGACATCGGCTTTCTCCGGCAGCTTCACCGGCAGGCCCTTGCGCTTGGCCGCCCACTCGATGTGCGCCGCGTAGTTGAGGCCCGCACAGTAGAAATTGCGCGGCTCGCAGGGCGTGAGGATTTTCAGCGACGAAACGAGGTAAGCATTGCTGGTGGGCTTGTAACTCGTGAACGGCGAGCCCTCGAGTTCGATGACATTGTCACCTTCGACGAGGCCGTAGAAAGTGCGATCCTGCTGCTGGAAACGGCCGAATTTCATGCATGACTCCTTGAAGAAACTTTATCCATCACAGACTTTTCCCCGACTTCGAGGACAAGAACACACTGACACCAAGACTAAGCGGCCCGCTTGCTGACCGGCCTGACCGACAAGCGCAAACCTGCTGCGCCCAGAATCGCGGTCAGACTCCGCAACTCGGGATTCCCGGACGCGGACAGCATGCGATATGTGGCTTCGCGGGTGAGCTTCGATTTGCGCGCGATCTTCGAAATGCCGCCCTGAGCCATCGCCACATGGCGCAGCGCCATCATCAAGGCCGGCTGATCGCCATCTTCAATCGCAGCTTCAATATAGGCTGCGGCCTTGGCCGGATCCTTCAGATGATTGAGCAGCCAGGCCTCATGGGAAACACTAGCCGGCGCCGGCTTGGCGGCTGCGCGCCTGGTAGTCCCGGAGGTACGCTTTGGCATTTTCAATATCCTTTGCCTGTGATTTCTTGTCTCCCGCACAAAGCAGAAGCACCACTACTTTACCCACTTGCGCGGCATACACGCGGTAACCGGGACCCCAATCGATCCGCAGCTCGAACACGCCGCCACCCAGTTCGCGGCAGTCACCCCGGTTGCCCAGTGCAAGCCGGTCGATGCGGGTCAGCACCTTGGTCACCGCCCTGCCATCGCGCAACCTGCCGATCCAGCGCGCGAACAAATCGACACCAGCAAGGGTCATGTAATGTTCAACGCGGAACATAGTGTAACTTATCAGTTACATCTGGCCAAGCGCTGTTTCCGACAGTCGGCACACAGATCTGCTATTCCCAAAGCCGCGAGCGCCGGCCGCGCAGCAGTTCTTGTTTGCGCTGCTCGACCTGCATGCGTGTGTAGGCGTCATCGGCGCGCTGCTGTTCCAGCGCCATCGAATGCGCGACCGCGTTGACCTCGGCTTCGGCGAGTTGCTGCGCACGTGCCTCGACCTTGTCGCGCAGCGATCCCTCCGGCACCAGGGCATGCGTGAGCCGGCAATCGAGCGCCGCACCCAAGCGCCGCAACTGGCCGAGCGAAATCGTGCCCGCGGCTTCGCGCCGCTCGGCGGCAACCCAGGAAGACTGCGACACGCCGGCACGCTGCGCCGCCTGGCGCGTGCTGATGCCCAGCGCGCTGCGCACGGCCCGCAACCAGCCCTCCGCAGGCGGCGGTTCCGCCAGCTTGCGCCACGGCGCAAGCGCCTGATCGAGCTGGGTCAGATGAAGGTCGCGGGTATTCATGATCGTTTATAAATGCTCAAAATGAAGAATTATGATAGTTTATAGACGTTTATTATGCATTAAATAGAACGTTCACAATTACTCAAATAGGGCAGGGTGAAGAAATATTTATTAATAAAATCAAATATTTATGAAATAATACCCTTTATCACCTGCAAGCTCGCATGGCCAGTCGATAGTGATCAAGATGTCAAAAATCCGGGAGTAAACGCCACGGATTGCATGGCTGCAGTTAAATTCCGTGCGTCCGCGCGATCATGACCCCTGCCGACCACAACGATTGGAAACCATCATGGGCAATCTCAACATCGATGCCGTAACCAGCCATTACCAGGCCCTTGCGCGGCTGGTACCGCTGAAGGCGATCACCCGAGAAAGCGACTACCGCAAGGCGGTGGCCGCTCTTGATGCGCTACTCGACGCCGGCGGTGCCGACGAACGCCACCCGCTGGCGGGTCTGGTGGAAGCCCTGGGCGAAGTCATCGAAAGTTATGAGGCGCGGTCGGACAAGCTGCCGGCCTCGACACCGAAGGAAGCGCTGGCTTTCCTGATGCAACAGCACGGACTCAAACAGGGCGATCTCACCGGTCTGGCGCCACAGAGCACGATCAGCGCCGTACTCTCCGGCAAACGCGCGATCAGCAAACAACTCGCGACAAAACTGGCGGCCCGGTTTGGCGTGTCGGCGGCGGTGTTTGTCTGAACAATCACCCGGCACGGATGCAAGGGCGCCGTTGCGCTACCATCCACATCCTCGGATCACCCCTGCCGCCATGCACATCGCGCCCACCCTGAAAACACCGCGCCCGTCCCGGCCTTTCGCCTTCCAGTGTTTCGTGCTGCTCGTCGCCTTGTTCTACGGGTGGATGGCGCATTCAAGCCTGCTGTCGACCGCCCACGACCCCGCGAGCTGGGCCGGCCATGAACATGCGCCAATCCTCGCCGCGCAGTCCGGCGACCACGGACACAGCCACGATCACCACCATAATGATCCCGCGACCGACAGCCACGATCCGGCCGGTTCACACGGACAGCACAGCGCCGACCACAGCCACGACAAGCCCAACTTCAAGCGCAGCCATCATCAGGCCGTGGTGAAACCCCCGCGCATCTGGGCATCCCTTCCGCATTGCGCGAACTACCCCGAACCCTGCTTTGCCTTCGAGCGCCCGCCGAAACAGCCGCTGCCGGCGTGAAGCAGCGCACCCGTCGTTGCGGCGGGCGCGAACCCATTCATTTTTTCAGGAAACCCTCATGAACCTGACGTTCCCGGGACGGGTGCATCCTGCACGACCCTCCCCTGCTCCGCTGATGCGGCAGACCTTAGGCCTGCTGCTGATCCTGCTGCTCTTCCTGCTGTTCCAGGCGACCGCCCATGCGCATGGCGTGGCCGAAGGCGACAAGGGCTACATCCAGGAAATCTCCGGCATCCATCTGCTGCCCTTCACCTACCTCGGCGCGAAACACATGGTCACCGGCTACGACCATCTGCTGTTTCTGGCCGGCGTGATCTTTTTTCTCTACCGGCTCAGGGACATCGCCCTCTACGTCAGCCTGTTCGCCATCGGCCATTCGGTCACGATGGTGTACGGCGTCTACGCCGGCGTGAACGTCAACGCCTACCTGATCGACGCCGTCATCGGCCTCTCGGTCGTCTACAAGGCGCTCGACAACCTGGGCGCCTTCCAGCGCTGGTTCGGTTTCCAGCCCAATACCAAAGCCGCGACGCTCGCCTTCGGCCTCGTCCACGGCTTCGGTCTCGCCGCGAAAATCCAGGAATATGAAATCGCGCGCGAAGGCCTGCTGCCCAACCTGCTGGCCTTCAACGCGGGTGTCGAGATCGGGCAGCTACTGGCCCTCTGCGTGATCCTGATCGCGATGGGTTACTGGCGGCGCACCGCGGGTTTTCTCAAACATGCCTACACCGCCAACGTGGCGATGATGTCCGCCGGATTCATGCTGACCGGTTATCAGCTCACCGGCTTTTACCTATCCTGAACACGGAGCATTCAACATGTACAACACCGACCTTCCGACCCGCGCCGAACTGCCGAGTACGGCCCGGCTGCTGCGTTCCACCGTGATCGCCCTCCTCGTCGCCGCCACATTGCTGGTGACCACGGTTCTCCCCGCCGAATACGGCATCGACCCCACCGGCATCGGCCGCGCGCTGGGCCTGACCCAGATGGGCGAGATCAAGAAATCGCTCGCCGCAGAAGCCGCAACGGAGAAAGCCGCGCCACCCGCAGCCCAAGCCCAGGCCGCGGCAGCACCTGCGGCTCCCGCGGAAAAACCGGCGGCAACCCCGGCCCCCGCAACACAGGAAGCCGCCCCCGTCGCGCAGCACACGATGACGGTGAAACTCAAACCCGGCCAAGGCGCCGAAATCAAGGTCACCATGCGCAAGGATGCGACCCTGCGTTATGAGTGGACGA
The DNA here is from genome assembly GCA_030684405.1 of Burkholderiales bacterium. Taxonomy (GTDB): domain Bacteria; phylum Pseudomonadota; class Gammaproteobacteria; order Burkholderiales; family SG8-41. The sequence goes on from JAUXYA010000008.1 coordinate 106,363, forward strand.
CTGAAGGCGGGCCGGTCAACTACGACACGCATGGCGACCCGGTCAATGCGCCGAAGAATTTCTATCACGGCTACGGCAAGGGCCGTAACACCGCCAGCGACAGCGGCACGCTGAAGGCCGCCTTCGACGGCACGCATGGCTGGTTCTGGCGCAACCGCACGAACAGCGAAGTCACGGTCACTCTGAAAACCAGCGGGGACTATCAGCAGATCAAACGGGTGTTGTGAGCGGTAGGCCCGACGCTCGATCTAGTGGATGCGCACGCCGCTGGACACGCCGACGACGCAGATCGCGAACTTCAGGTATTTGAGCCAGGCGTCATGGATGGCGTCGGCGATGATGCGCTGGAGGATACGTTCGATCGGCTGGTTGAAGGCCCGCACCAGAATGACGGACACCAACAGCGACAACACAAAGGTAACAACCAGCAGCGTGAAGAACATGCAGCATCCCCTTCCCGATAAATCATAAGCACTTGTATTTATTGATATTTTTTATGATTCCCGGAAGCGGCCTGCCGGGGGCTTCCGCAGGACCGGCCTGAACGGCCGATCCGTCCGCATCTTAGGCGGCGATCCCGCTTCGCCGCAACCCGTCATTCCGCACTGTGCGCAGCGCTGCCTTGCCCATCGGCAACGGACCTTTGCCATGCCGGCAATCTTGTCCTTGCCGCGTACGCATCGAAGCCCTATCTTCGACGGCAATCGTAATCGCCCGCCATCACTGGAGTCACTCGATGCCCGCTGAAGCACCCGCCACCCCGCCTTCACCGCTGAAATTCCTCGGCCCGCAATGGTTCGCCACTGTGATGGGGCTCGCCGGCCTCGCACTGGCCTGGAGCGCGGCGGTGCCGCAGATGGGGGCGGCAGCGAGCTGGGTTGCGCAGGGCGTGGGCGCGCTGGCGCTGCTGGTCTTTGCCGCGCTGCTGGTGCTGAACATCCGCCGCGAGCAGCTGCATCCCGAGGCACTCTCCGCGGACTTGAGCCATCCGGTGCGCCACGCCTTTCTCGCGGCGCTGCCGGTGTCGCTGATCCTGCTCGCCACGCTGGGGGCGGCGCTGTTCGGTGCGGCGGTGCCCTGGCTGGTGCTGTGGCTGCTCGGCTGCGCATTACAGTTCGCGGTGACTGTTTGGGTGCTGGCGCGCTGGACGCGCGGCAACGTGCCGGGCGGATTTCAGTGGCCGGGCATTACGCCGGTGCTGATCATCCCGGTGGTCGGCAACGTGCTGGCGCCGCTCGCGGGTGTTGCGCTGGGCGAACCCGCGCTGGCGGTCGCACAGTTCGGGCTCGGCGTCTTCCTGTGGCCGGTGGTGGTCACGCTGATTTTCGTGCGCATCGGTGTGCAGGGCCTGTGGCCGGATCGCCTGCTGCCTTCGGTTTTCATTACGGTGGCGCCGCCGGCGGTGATCGGGAGCGCGCTGCTGTCACTGGGGGCGGTGCCGGCGTGGTCGCAGGCCAGCTGGGGCATCGCGCTGTTTTTCCTGTTGTGGTCAGCCCATGTGCTGCGATCGATGCTGGCGCAGCCTTTCTCGGTCGCGTGGTGGGCGCTGAGTTTTCCGCTGGCCGCCTTCGCGGGACTTACCTTGCGCCTCGCGCCGACAGGACAACCTTTCGACTTTCTCGCCGTACCGCTGCTGGCGCTGGCGACGCTGGTGATTGCGTGGCTAATTCTGCAGACCGTGCGCGGGCTGCGTCAGGGGACGCTGCTGGTGGCGGAGGGTTGAGAGCCGGGGCGCGGGCCGGTCGTGCCTTGACGCTCGCCGGGAGCCGGGCGTAGGCTGAATGCCGTTATCGCTGCAACCCGATACCAACAACAACCCTCAGCACACCGGAGAATACCGACATGCCCGTACGTCCTGTCGCTGCACGCCTTGCCACTTCACGTGAATTCGCGCTGAAAACCGGAACCGTCCTGCTGCTCGGTGGCGGACTGCTGTTCGCCGCCACCGCCGCGCTGGCGCAGAGCTGGCCCGTAAAGCCGGTGCGCATGATCGTGCCCTTCGCCACCGGCGGCGGCACCGACATCCAGGCACGGCTGTTCTCAGCCAAGCTGCAGCCGCTGCTCGGCCAGCAAGTGATCGTTGACAACCGCACGGGAGCCGGCGGCAACATCGGCGCGGAGCTGGTGGCGAAGTCATCGCCCGACGGCTACACGGTGCTGTTCCAGTCGGCGTCGCTCGCGGTGAACGCGACCCTTTACCGCAAGCTCAACTACAACGCGATACGTGACCTCGCGCCGGTGATGCTGGTGTCCTCGACCCCGCTGATCCTGGTGGTGCATCCGTCGGTGCCGGCGAAGAACGTGAAGGAACTCATCGCGCTGGCAAAGGCGCGTCCGGGGGTGTTCAACTTCGGTTCGAACAGCACCGGCACGACCAGCCACCTCGCATCGGAGCTGTTGAAGACGATGACGGGCACCAAAATGACCCACGTGCCGTACAAGGGCGCGGGCCAGGCAGTGATCGCGCTCGCCAGCGGCGAGATCGACATGTTGATCACGACCATCGCCGCGGCGCAACCGCACATGGAGTCAGGGCGCATGCGCGCGCTGGCGGTGACGACGCTCAAGCGCACGCCCTCGCTGCCCAACCTTCCGACCGTCGACGAGACGCTGAAGGGCTTCGAGAGTGACAACTGGTACGGCCTGTTCTTCCCGGCGAAGACGCCGGAAGCCATCGTCTCGCGCTTGCACGCGGAAATGAGCAAGGTGCTCACTGACCCCGATGTAAGAAAACTGATGGAGAACCAGGGCGCGACGCCGCTGGCGAGCTCGCCTGCAGAGATGACGGCCTATCTCAAGAGTGAGATCGAAAAGTACGCCAAGGTGATCCAGGCTTCGGGCGCGCGCGCTGACTGAGCGCGGGGGCTGCTTCATTTATTGAATTTTACCAAACCCCATGACACGACATTACGGTTCCAACATGCTTCCCTCACCCTCTATCCCTCTACCGTCAAGCGGCACCGAGGTCCCGACGGGAGAGGGATGCAAAAGCCCTTCGCCGTCGGGACCAGGGGACACTGGAAGCGGAGCAGAAGGGTGGGGGTGAGGGAGAAGTGTCGCGCAGTTACGTAATTCTCAACAGGTACTCGAAGTACCTCAGTAACCGCGCACCCTGTCGACACCCGTGATGAACGGTTCGCCCTCAAGATCGCAGCGCGCATTCTCGGCAAAGATTTCGGCGACGGCCGCGGCGCGTCCGGCATAACCGCCGCCGATGTGCGGCAGCACGAGGATGTTGTCGGTGGTCCAGAAAGGGTGTGACGCCGGCAGCGGCTCCTCGCGAAAAACGTCGAGCACCGCGCCGGCGATGGTATTCGCCTTCACTGCGGCGATCAGATCGGCATCGACGATCTGGCTGCCGCGCGCGAAGTTGATCAGCCAGGCGGTGGGTTTCATCACCTTCAGGCGTGCGGCATTGATGAAATCGTCGGTCTCGGCGGTGGCCGGCATCAGCATCACGACAAAATCCGACTGGCGCAGCACGTCGTCGGTTTCATCGCTGCCGTAAACCTCTTCCACGCCCTCGATCGGCTCCGGTGAACGCTTGGTGCCGATCACGCGCATCTCCAGCGCGGCGGCCTTCTGCGCCAGTTCCTGCCCGATTGCGCCCAAGCCGAGGATGCCCAGGGTCTGGCCGGCAAGCAGCAGCGACTGGCGCTTGTTCCAGCGACTCTGCTTCTGGTCGAGTGCGATTGCCATGTACGGTTTGGTCAGGTGAAAAAGCGCGCCGAGGATGTTTTCCGACATTGAATGGCGATGCGAGCCGCGCGCGTTGCATAGCGCCACGTCCGTGCGCAGGCCCGGCGCCCCGAGCCAGGATTCGACGCCCGCGGTCACGGTCTGCACCCAGCGCAGCTTCGGCATGCGCGGGAGCAGCCCGCCGTGTTTGCGCCCGACGAGGACCTCAACGCGCGGCAGCAGCTCTTCCGGCGGCTTGTCTGCGCTTTTCACGAAATGCAGTTCGAGGCGATCAGTGAGGCCGGCCTCAGAGAGCGCCTTTTCATATGCGGGGAGTTCATCGAGCCACAGCAGGCAGACGGGTTTGTTCATGGGTCAGGTTTCCGGCGGGTTGAGGTGAGAGCGGATTTTCGCCTGCTTTGCCGGCGATGAACAGAACACAGTCGCGGTGCCGCTCAAATCCGCACGCGGCCGCTTGCGATCTGCGAGAATCGCCCGCGATGCCCGGACCGCTGCTCACCTCTGAAATACACGATGCCCTGCTTGCCGCAGCGCGCGACGGCGTGGCCACGCTCGAGTGTTCACTCGATCTCGGCCGCACACGAACCACCGTCAGCGTCCATGCCTCCGGGTGGTCCGGACAGGGCATCGACTACACCTTCGTCGACGATTGCCGCGAGCGCACGATCTACTGGTGGACCGGCGCTGACTGGGAGCCCGTGCAGCGTTTCTCCGAATCGCTGATCAAGCTGGTGCCGACCGCGTGGGGCGCGCCTACTTTCGAGATCGACGGCATCAAGATGCTGCCGACGGCACAGGTGTCACCCTATGCGGATGCCGAACGCAAGGTCGGCCTGATCGCGCCGCGCGGCAAGCTGATCCTCGATTGCTGCGGCGGGCTCGGGTATTTCGCGGCCGCCTGCCTCGCCGGTGGCGCGAAACAGATTCTGTCTTTCGAGAAAAATCCCGACGTGATCTGGCTGCGCAGCCTCAATCCCTGGTCGCCGCAGGATGATCCGCGGCTGACGCTAACGCAGGGCGACATCGCGGAAGCCATCCAGTCCATGCCCGATGCGTCGGTCGACGCGATCCTGCATGACCCGCCGCGCTTCGGCATTGCCGGCGAACTGTATTCGCAGCGGTTCTACGATCAGCTCGCGCGTGTACTGAAACGCCGCGGCCGGCTGTTTCATTACACCGGCACGCCGAACAAGCTCACCTCCGGACGCGACGTGCCGGCGGAGGTGACGAAACGGCTGCAGCGTTCGGGCTTCGAGGTGAAGGCAAACGGCGATGGACTGCTGGGCGTGAAGCGCTAGCGGTTGCTGTGAGTGCGGCGGGGATCAGGCTTCGACGACCACCCGGTTGCGGCCGCTTTCCTTGGCGCGATAGAGCGCGCGGTCAGCACGGCCGAGCACGTCCTCGGCACCGGCATCCGTGGCACGAATCTCGCTGACGCCGATGCTGATGGTCACTGGCAACTCGCGGCTGTCGTGCATCGCTGCCGTTTCCGCGACCTTGCGGCGCAGACGGTCTGCGAACAGCTCCGCGTCGGCAAGCGCAGCGCCGGGAAGGATGATCGCGAATTCCTCGCCGCCAAGGCGTCCCGCCGTGTCGACGCGGCGCAGTTCCTGACGCATCGTGGCGGAGAGGTGGCGCAGCACCTGGTCGCCGGCGACGTGCCCGCTGCTGTCGTTGACCCGTTTGAAGTGGTCGATGTCGATCATCAGCACCGAGGCACTGTGTTCGCCGTCGCGATGCACGCGGGCGGTTTCCTGTTCGAGCTGGCCGATGAAGTGGCGGCGGTTGGGCAGGCCGGTGAGCATGTCGGTCGCGGCCATCTCGCGCAGCTCGGCCTCGAGGCGTTTCTGGTCGGTGATATCGCGGGAGACCACGACCACCTTTGATACCTTGCCGTCGACACCGCGGATCGCGCGGCCGTCGGACTCCATGAAACGGATGCTGCCGTCCTTCAGCAAGAAGCGGAACTCGGCGCATTCGCCGATACCGGTTGCCACAGTCTTGCGGAACACGCTGCGGATGCGCTCCCGATCCTCGGGATGAATCTCGGCGAAGGAGCTGCTGCCACGACGGATATCGCGCTCGTTGAACAGCGGACGGTACGAGGGACTGTTGTAGACGCGCCGGCCTTCGGTATCGAGCACGGCAACGAGGTCGCCGACGTTTTCGACGATGGCGCGGAACAGCTCGTAGCTTTCGTGCAGCCGGTTCTCGATGATTACCTGGCGCCGCCGCACGGCAGCGTCGCGCAGTTCGCGCTCGAGCGCGGGGCCGAGCCGCGGCAATTCATCAACGGGCAAGTAATCGTGCGCGCCGAGCTTCATCAGACCTACTGCCAGTTCGAGACTCGGCTCGCGCGCAAGCACAATGAAAGGCAGGTCGGGACGCAGTTCCTGCGCAAGGGCGAGCGCTGTAGCGGCAGGACAGCCAGCGACTGGGTGGCAGCAGATGATGGCCTTGCAGTCGGCCGCGGCCAGCGCTTCGCGCATTGCCGAGAGCGTTGAAACGACCGTGCCCGCAACCTCAACACCCTGGCCGCGCAGCGCCTGCAGCAGGCTGTCGGCTTCGGCCGCCGAGGTCTCGACAATCAACAAGCGCAACTCTGATTTCATGGCCCTCCCCGAGGCCCGCCCTTATGCGAGGGCGTAACCCTAATCGTGATCGGGGAAAAGGGCAATCAGAAGAACTTGCCGGCATTCCTTGCCAGCACCCGCACAAGCCGCAGAACTTCCAGACAATCAATCAGTTATGCCGAAGTCATGACTGACGTCGACAATTTCATGACTGAAAATTTCTCGTTTTTGCAAGACTTCTGCCCACAGCAATGTATCTGCCGTTGACCTTGTTATCGCTGGTTTCTTTTTGAAGACTCGCGGATGAACGCCAGCGTCTCCCGCGCACAGTCCTCGGCATCGCTTGCCGCGACATGGTACGACTTGCCCGGCAGCACCAGCAGCCGCGAATCGGGAATCTGCTGCTGCCATTCACGCGTGCGTTCGACGGTGCCGAGGCCGCTTTCCTCGGTAGTGACGACCAGCGTCGGGCATTTGATCCTCGGCAGTTCGGCGCTGATGTCAGCGTAGTTGATGCTGCGGTTGAAACCGATCAGCGAGGACACGGGAGCGCGCCCCATGAACCGGGTCCACCACTCGACACCCTCGGCGGGGAAGTGTTCGCCGAGCCGGCCATCCATGGTGCGCCGCGCCCAGTGCTCCGCGCCTTTGGTTTCGTATTCCTCGATCAGCGCGGGAATCTGCTCTGCGCCGGGGCGCTTCGCCTGTGGTGTGCCGACAACGGTCAGCGACAGCAGGCGGTCCGGACGGCGGGCAGCAAAGACGCGGGCGACCGTGCCGCCGATTTTCGCGGCGACGAGGTGAAAACGCTCAATGCCGAGCTGGTCCAGCAGACGGCAGTAATCATCGATCAGCTGGTCGAAAGTCCACTCGTAGTCACGCGGCATCGGTGTCGACTGGCCATAGCCGCGCATGTCGGGACGTACCACGCGGCAGTGGCGTGCCAGCACCGGCACCCAGGCGTACCAGGACAGGCTGCTCTCGGCATTGCCGTGCAGCATCAGCACGGTTTCCGGCGTGGTCCAGGGATCGGTGAAATCATCGACACGGTAGAAGAGTTCGCAGTCTGCGAGTTTCAGCACGGGCATGGTTCGGGGCTTTCGGTCAGCCGCGGCCGGCCAGGAGATGCATCAGACGGTCGAGGTTGCGGGCCTGATCAAAGTTACGTACTTCTTCGATCAGCGCGTCGACTTGTGGCGGAGTGAAGCGGCGGAGCATTTCGGCACGGAAACGCGCGACATGATCATCGAGCGTGAATGGCCGCGATGCACTGCCTTTGGGCGCTTCGACGAATTTCTCGACGGTCTTGCCGGATTTGAGCGTGAAGGTGACTTTGGCGCCGACCGACTGCTCGGTGCTGACACGTTCCGCATCGTCATCCAGCGCGCAGTCGATGGCTTTGGAGATCGCCATCGTTTCCGGATCGGCCAGTGCGGTGTCGAAATCGTCGATATTGATGGTGAATCCCGGCGCGGCATCCTTGCCCATGCGCAAGACCATCGCCATGCAGAAAGGCAGGCTCATCTGCCCGGCCTGCACGTCCTTCGGCTCGCCAACCGTAAGGCGACCCTGGATGATTTTCGGGATGCCGACACGGACCGATTTAATGTCGGCCGCGTTGAGACCGTGTTCGCGGCACAGGTCGGCGGTCGCTTCAATCGCAGAGAGCACGCGGGCGCTGGTGGCATGCGGCTTGATCGCAGTCTCGAGCAGACGCCAGTGCCCGCCGATGCCGGCGAGGCCCTTGTCGAAATCGTGGCCGTCGGCATAAGCGCGCGCGAAACCATCCTTGCCTTCAAGGATGTCCGCCGGCCCGGAAAATCCGGCTTCAGCGAGCAGTGCCGCGTGCACACCTTCGCCCGCCGCATGCGCAGCGTGGATGCGCTTGACGGTGGAGCCCGAGTGGTAGAACTGGGTCAGGCCGCCGCTGAACGAGGCAACCAGGCCGAGGGATTCGGCAATGCGTTCGGCACGGTCACCGCCCGTGAACAGCAGGCAGGCCGCAGCAGTCGCCGCGCCGAAGCCGCCGCAGGTTGCCGTGCTCTGGAAGCCGCGGCGAAAATGCGAAGGCTGGATCGAGAGCCCGATGCGGATCATGTTTTCATAGCCGGCGGCAATCGCAGCAAGAATGCGCTCACCGGGCTGGTTGCGGGCCTCGCCGATCGCCAGCGCCGCCGAGATGACCACGCAGCCCGGGTGCAGCATCGATCCCACATGGACATCGTCGGCGTCAATGCTGCCCGAGTAGGTGGCGTTGACGAAGGTGGCACGCTCGGGATCGCTGCGGTCCTCACCAAACAGCAGTGTGGCATGACCGTTGCCGCCGAGTTCGCGCGCGAGCCGGGTCGCCCACGCGCTCCACGGCATGCGCTGGCCGAGCGAGGCAACGCGCAGGTAGTCGAGCAGGAAGACGGTCAGGGCTTCGCGGACTTCGGGCGGCAGGCTCGCGTACTTGAGACTGGCGGCAAACCCGGCGAACCGGCGGGTTGCGCCCGCCGCGGCGTTGTCAGCCATTTCAGTTGTCCTTGATTTTTCCGGTGGTGATGACCTTGCCCCACTTCTCGTAATCGGCCTTGTGGTACGCGGCCAGTGCCGCCGGCGTGCCGCCCGCGGGCTCGGCGCCGTCGAGCGCGAGCACTTTTTTGATGTCGTCGGTGGCCAGCACCTTGTTGCCGGCGGCGTTGATCCGCTCGACCACAGTCGCGGGCAGGCCTGCCGGACCATAGAGGCCCCACCACTGGCTGGATTCGAAATCCTTGATGGTTTCGGCGACAGCGGGCAGATCCGGAGCGATGGCGATGCGCTTCGCGCTGGTCACGGCCAGCGCCTTCAAACGGCCGGCGCGCACCTGCCCCGAAACGGTGGGGTATGCGGCGAACAGCACCGAGACGTTGCCGGCAACGGTATCGATCACCGCTGGCGCGCCGCCCTTGTAGGGCACATGCAACATTTTGACGCCTGCACGTTGCGAGAACAGTTCACCCGTTAGGTGGCTCAGCGTACCCGCGCCGTTGGAGGCATAGGCCAGCGCGCCGGGTTTGGATTTCGCCAGCGTGATGAAGGCCGTCACCGTGGTCACCGGCACCGAGGGATGGACCGTCATCACGTTCGGCGCGTCACCGATTTTGACGACGGGCGTGAAGCTGGTGAGCACGTCATAGGGCGCCTTGGCGCCGAGGTGGGGGTTGATCGAGAGCACACTCGACGATGCAAAAAGCAGGGTGTAGCCATCGGCGGGCGCGCGCGAAACCACTTCGCCGCCGATCATGCCGCCGGCGCCGCCGCGGTTGTCGACGATGATCTGCTGGCCGATCAGCGGCGACAGGCGCGTGGTGAAATGGCGCGCCACGATATCGGCGGCGCCGCCTGCGGGAAAGGGCACGATGACGCGCACCGGTTTTTCAGGATAACCCTGGGCTGTCGCAAACATGGGAATCATCGCGGCAAGCAGAGCCGGCATGAGATGGCGCGTGAAATGCATGGTGGACCTTTCGATTCTGGCGGCTGTGCGGGCTTAAAGGCATGCCGCGACGATATTCAGTCCGGTCCAGCGGCGGCACAACCAAGCTCAGGTGCGGATTGTAAACCGCAACATCACTGACATCACCTTATTGAAGATTACATAATTCAGTGACAAAGATACCGTCATTCCGGACGCGCGTAGCGCGAGCCGGAATCCAGTTTCGCTTCAATACAAAACCCCTGGATTCCTGCTTGCCCTCCAAGGGGACTTCCTTCGGG
>JAUXYA010000009.1 GCA_030684405.1 Burkholderiales bacterium
CATGTTTCCCTCACCCTCGATCCCTCTCCCGGAGGGAGAGGGATGCAAAGCCCTTCTCCCGTCGGGACAAGGGGACACTTGAAGCGGAGCAGAAGGGTGGGGATGAGGGAGAAGTGTCGCGCAGTTACGTAATCCTCAATAGAACAATTCAAGTGGTGGTGTCTGGTGGTGGCGCGGCGAGAAAGCTGCTGCAGACGGAAAGGAGGTGATCGGTGGTGGTGACACGGGGTCGCCGGCGGTGGCGTCCCCGTGTTTTTTTCGCGCCTCAGTCGGCCTTCAGTCCGAGTTCCTTCACCGCAGTCCGGTAACGAACCAGCTGGTCGGCGATGAAGCTGCGGAACTCTGCCGGTGTGTTATGCACCGGATCGACGCCCAGTTGCAGGAAACGCTGGCTGATGTCGGCCGAGTTGACCGCGGTGGCAACGGCCTGGTTGAGCTTGCGGATGACCGGCTCCGGCGTTTTTGCCGGCGCGAGCATGCCGAACCAGCCGAAGGACTGGTAGGTCGGGATGCCGGCTTCGGCGACAGTGGGCACGTCCGGCAGCGTGGGGGAGCGCTTGATACCGCCCACCGCCAGCGCACGCAGTTTCCCGGCCTGCACCTGCGAGGTCATGCTGGCCATCGGACCGAAATAGAATTGTGTTTCACCGGACATCGTGGCCGCCACCGAAGGCGCGCCGCCCTTATACGGGATGTGGACGGTGTCCTTGTCGATGCCGGCGCGATGCACAAACAACGCGATCGCGTAATGGCTGGTCGAACCGGTGCCGCCGGAAGCGTAGTTCAGCGCTTTCGGTTTCGACTGCGCCAGTGCGACCAGTTCCTTCACCGAGGAGACTTTCAGCGAGGGATTGGCGACCAGCAGGTTCTGCGAGATCGCGAACAGCGAGATCGGCGTGAAATCCTTCACCGGATCGTAGTTCAGCTTTGAGCGCAGGGCCGGAGAGAAGGAATGCGTCGACACCGATCCCGCGAGCAGGGTGTAACCGTCGGCATTCGCCTGGGCGGCGATTTCGGCGCCCAGGGTGCCGCCGGCGCCGCCGCGGTTGTCGATCACCATCGTCTGGCCCAGCACCTCTCCGAGCTTGAGCGCGATGATGCGACCTATGGTGTCGTTGGCGCCGCTCGGGGGGTTCGGCGAAATCATCCGCAGCGGCCGATTGGGATAGTCCTGGGCCTGGGCGAGCGTGGCGATGATCAGCCCGCAGGCAATGAGTGTTGAGCGAAACATGATTCTCCTCCGGCTTGTTGTGTTTTCAGGTCTCCAGCGGCAGCCGCACCGGCTTGCCGTCGCGCGCTGAGCGTTCGATCGCAATCGTGGTCTGCAGGTTGATCAACGCCTGCTCCGGCGTGGTATGCACTGTCGGACTGCCGGTCGCGAGATGATCGAGCCAGGCGCGGGTTTCATTGCCCAGCGGTCCCCAGAAATCGCCGACTGCCCAGTCGCCGGCAGTGTTGCTGCCGAGGAAGGCCATGTTGACCGCGTGATCCGGAACGTAGGCATGCGGAATGCCCTTGTCGGAGTAGAGGATGTGGTCCATGTGGTCATCATCGATGATCATCGTCCCCTCGGTGCCGAGCAATTCGAGGCGGTCGGACTGGCCCAGCGTCGGGTAACGCGCGGGCAGCGCGTAGCTGACGCCGAAATTGATCACCGCACCGTCGGCAAAGGTCACGATAGCCCAGGTCACATCGTCGGCGCCATAACCGGCGTCGCGGAAAATGCCCTTCTGACCGCGGGCGACGACTTCCACCGGCACATTGCCTTCGAGGAACCAGCACATCAGGTCAACGTAATAGGTCAGCACGTCCAGCACCGGCGTCGCATGCGGGTCGCGCTTGAGTATCGCGAAAGCCTGGGCGCGCGAGTTGTAGACCCGGGCGAGCCCGCCGGTGACGCGGCCGAGCCGGCCCTGGATCATCTGTTCCTTGGCGCGCAGGTAACATTCCTTGTAACGCCGGCTGTAGCCGATTCGCAGTTCGCCGCCTGTGGACTCCAGCGTGGCGAGGATATCCTCTGCGTCGTTCAGCGATAGCGCGATGGGTTTCTCCACCAGCACCGGCTTGCCCAGTTCCAGGGCGCGCTTGACCGGCGCGGCGTGCTCGCCTTCCGGCGTGGACACAAAAACCGCAGTGACTTCGGGGTGTTCGATGATTTCGAAATTGTTCGCCGAATGCAGGTCGGCACCGGTGGTTTTTGCCAGTGCCGCAGCTTTTGCGGGATCCTGGTCGGCGATGGCAAGGAAACCGACGGACGGGTGTTTGGCGGCGAGGCGTGCGCGTAACGTGCCGATGCGGCCAGCACCGATGACGGCGATGCCGAGGGTTTTACTTTGTTTCAACGGGGCTCCTCCTGTTGCGGCAGCGCTGGGCGCCACCTGCCCCGTATTCTAGTAGACGCGATTGGCGACCGTCCCGCCGTTCAGCACATGCTGGACGTTTTCCCAGGAAGCTTTGAACAGGAATGCCGCCGACTGGCGGGTCACGCCGGCGACGTGCGGCGTCAGTAGCAGGCGCGAGGCGGCTTCGCCCTCGAGCTTGAGCAGCGGATTGTCGGAGGTCGCAGGTTCGATGCTGTAGACATCCACTGCGGCGCCGGTAATACGCCTGTCGCTCAGGGCCTGCGCCAGTGCGGCTTCGTCGACCACGCCGCCGCGAGCGCCGTTGATCAGCACCGCGTCCGGTTTCATCAACGCCAACTGCGCAGTACCAATCAGGTTCGTTGTGGCAGGGATCAGTGGCACGTGCAGCGTCACCACGTCGGCGGTTTTCAGCAGTTCGTCGAGCGGCAACGCTTTCGCGTTCATCGCGTCGGCCGGCGACTTGTCTTTCAGTGTCGGGTCAAAGTAAACAATGCGGCAACCGATCCTGTGGAAGGCCTGCGCCACCGCCTTGCCGATCACGCCCATGCCGACCACGCCGACAGTCGCGCCGTCGATGCCGGCGAGGTTGTCGGCCATCATGCGGTTGCGGAAGGGGATGTAATTGCCCCTCTTGATCTCGGCATCGGCCCAGGCGAAGCGCCGCAGCAATACCGACGCACAGGCGGTGGTGTACTCCGCGAGCGCGCTGTTACTGCCGCCGGGCACATTGGCGACCGGAATGCCGAGTTTCTTCAGCGCAACTTCGTCGAGACGGTCGACGCCAGCGCCGGTGATCTGCACCACTTTTAGCGAAGTGCCTTCGAACAGCGCGGCAGGCAGCTTCGGGCCGACCGCGGGCATCATCACCGCAAGCGTATTCTTCATCAGCGCCGGCAGGTCGGCGTCATCGGGTTTGCGATAGGCGATCTTGATGTTCTGCGGTGGTGTGACGCCAACGCGGGTGAAATCGGCTTCGGGGCGGAGGCAGACGACGTCGATGGACATGATTCAAAACCTTTTTTAGCCACAGAGGTCACAGAGAGCACAGAGAAAACCCCCGGGGATGCAGCAGGCATTCTGCCCGGGTGTTTTTCGCTGTTCTCTGTGTTCTCTGTGACCTCTGTGGCTAGCTTTTAAGGGGTGTGGTTTCCTGCGTGCGCTTGCTGATATCCGCCACCGGGAAGAAGCACAGCAGCACCAGCGGCTCGCTGCCGGTGTTGCGGGTGGCGTGTTTCTCGCCGGAGGGGATCAGGATGGTATCGCCGGCTTTCAGCGGATAACTGCCGCTGTCGGCTTCGGTGCAGCCTTCGCCGGACATCACGAAGATGCATTCTTCGAAACCCTGGTGAAAATGTTTGCCGCGCGGGGCGTCGCCGGGGTGCGCTGGCGGGATTTCGACCAGACGCAGCGTCACCGCCTGCGAACCCTTTTCGCCGGAGACAATTTCCAGCGACTTGCGGCCGGGCAGGCCCATGCTTTTGGCTTCGGACTGGGTCAGGACCTTGGCCATCAGCTCGCCACTTTCAGGTGCTTGATCTCGGCGGTGCCGCCCTGAGCCTCGTCGAGAAGCGCGAAGATCTCGCCGCATTCCTTGGCGATGGCGTCGGCGATGTCGTTGAGCATTTTCAGGCCCTTCGCTGCGGTGGCGTGTTCCGGTGCGCCGTACCAGCCTGTGGCGGCGATGGTCTTGATGTCACGCAGGACGGGCTGATAACTGCGAGTGCGGCGCAAGCGGTCCCATTTGCGGCCATGACCGTGGTCCGAGGAGTAGTCGATACGGTCGAGGTGCACCAGGTCGGGCTGGTAGGCCAGCACCGCAAGCGCTTCGATTTCACCGCCATGGGTCAGCCCGCCGCAGTCATGGCCATAGAGTTCGGCGGCGACGTAGCAGGCCTGCACGACGATGACGCTCATGCCGACTTCGCGGTGAAGTTTTTCAGAGGCGATCGCCAGCGAGGGGATGTTGCCTTCGTGCCAGTTGAGGATCAGCAGGCGTTTCGCGCCGTGCTGGGCAGTCGAGGCGCAGGTTTCGGTGACCACGCGCTGGTAGGTGTCGGGGGTCAGCGTGATCGTGCCCTCGAAAGGCATGTGCATGGGCGTCACGCCCAGCGGTCCGCCCGGCAGCACGAGGCCGTCCATGCGTTCGGCCACGGCATGGCCGATGACGTTGGCGGCGTAAATGTCGGTGCCGGTGGGCAGATGTGGCCCGTGCTGCTCGACGCTGCCTGCCGGCAGGATCACCAGCGGGTTTTTCTTCAGCTGCGCCGCGATCTCGGGCTGGGTCAGGTCTATGAAGTAACGGTTCATGATATGAGTGCCTGGTGATTGGTAATTGGTGCTTGGTAAATGGTGGTGAGTGGGCCGGTTTTCCAATTAGCAGCCACCAATCACCAATTACCGTCTTTCAAGCTGCACGTTTTGCATCGTTCTTGGAGCGGGCGTCGTTCATCACTTCTTCGATGGTGACGCACTGGCCCTTGCGGTCGATCGACTTCAGCGCGGCGTTGGTCATCGCCACTGCGACGTTGCCATTGTGGGCGGTCAGTTCGTTCGGCTTGCCGGAGAGGCAGCTGTCGGCAAAGGCTTCGAGTTCGGCGCGGAACATGTCGGATTCCGGCAGCTTGATGTCTTCGCGCTTGCCCCAGCCGTCCTTGCCGCGCTGGATGTAGAGCACGGAGTTCTTGTGCAGAAGATGCGGCGTATCCCAGGTACCGAAATCGATTTCGTAGTGCATCAGGCCCTTGGAGCCGAACACGCGTACCGCGAAGATGCCGGGCGAGGTCCAGCAGGAGCCGACGTAGCCGATCTTGCCGTCCTTGAAGCGCACCAGGGTCATCGACTGGTCGTCGACTTCGGCGCCGACCGGCGACAGCTTGGAGGCCATCGACGACACTTCCTGCACTTCGCCGCCGAGCAGGTGCAGCACGTCGAACTGGTGGATCGCCAGCTGCGACAGCGGGCCGCCGGGGGCGCGGTCCTTGTACCAGCGCCAGGTCTGCGGTGTCAGTTCCAGCGCGCGCTCGTTGGAGAAATTGGCTTCGATGAAGGCGACACGCCCCAACTCGCCGGCGTCGATTTTTTCCTTGATGATGCGGATGCCGGCCATCAGCCGCGCGCTGTGGCCGACGGTGACGGTGACGCCGTGCTGTTTCTGCAGCGCTTCGATTTTCAGGCCGTCTTCCAGCGTCTGCGAGATCGGCTTTTCGGTGTAGACGTGTTTGCCGCCCTTGGCGACGATCTCGGCCATCGGCAGGTGCTGTTCGTTGGGCACCGTCAGGATCACGCCTTTGATTTCCGGGTTGGCCAGCATCGCCTGCATGTCGGGCACTGCGGGCACACCCATTTCCGCGGCAAAGGCATCACGTTTTTCCTGCGAACGGCTGTAGCCGGCGACGATCTGGACCTTGTTCGACTGTTTTGCGGCGCGGGTCAGGACCTTGGCCCAGCGGCCGAGGCCGACGATGCCGACTTTGACGGGGGTGCTCATGCTTGCGTGCTCCTCACGGGTATCTTCGGGAATGTGAACCGGCGGCGCGCGGCGGCAAAATGCTTGCTGCCGATGGCCAGTCGTAATATCGTATTACGGTATTACGAGCTGGTCAACGACCGCTTTCCGCAGACACCATGAACAATCCGAAAATCGAGGGAATTCAGAAACTTGCGGCACCGCTGCGGCTGCAGGTGCTGGACGGCCTGCGCCGCGCGATCATCGACGGCCGCCTCGCGCCCGGTGCGCGGCTGACCGAGCGCGAGCTGACCGAGATGATGGGCGTGTCGCGCACGGTGATCCGCGAGGCACTGCGTCAACTCGAGTCCGAAGGCCTGATTGCCAACGTGCCGAACAAGGGGCCGGTGGTGCGCGCGCTGTCGCTGGCTGAAGCCAAGGATCTCTACACCATACGCGCGGTGCTGGAGGGGTTGGCTGCACGGCTGTTTGTGCAGAACGCCGGAGACGCCGAACTGAAGCGCCTGGCGCAGGCGCTGGATGTCGTTGCCGCTGCTTACAAACGCGGCGACGCGCAGGAAGTGCTGGAAACCAAGAGCCAGTTTTACGCAGTGCTGTTCGAGGCGGCTGGCAGCGAGATCTTGTCTTCAATGCTCGGTACGCTGCATGCGCGCATCTGGCGCTGGCGCGCGCTGGGCCTGTCGCATCCGCGGCGCTCGATCAACCGCTCGCGGGAAAGCGTCAAGGGTTTGCGCGCAATGCTGGCGGTGATCCGCAAGCGCGATGCCGATGCTGCGGAGCGGCTGACGCGCGAGGAGGCGCAGGCCGCCGCAACGGAAATCATGCGGCTGATCGAATTGGGCGGGCACACGGCGGAATGATCGGTCTTTCGCCTCTGGAGCAGGGGTACTGCATCGTCGTGCTGATCGCGAGCTACGCGCTGCGCGGCAGCACGGGTTTCGGAGGCTTCGCCGCGATGCCGCTGCTGGCGCTGGTGATTCCGATGAAAGTGCTGGTGCCGGTGTGGACGCTGCTGACCATCTCGTCGTCGGCAACGTTGTTCGGCAAGGATCGCCGGCATGTGTCGCTGTCGCTGATCCTGCGCATCCTGCCCTCGTGCACGCTGGGCATCCTGCTCGGCCTGTACCTGTTCAAAACGCTGGACGCGGCCTGGCTCACGCGCGGGCTGGGCGCGCTGGTGTCGTGCTACGGCCTCTATGCGTTGTGGCAGACCCGCAGCGGCGAATCGCCAAAGCCTCCGCGCGCGGTGGCCACTGCGGCGAGTTTCCTCGCAGGCGCGGTGGGCACGATGTTCGGCACCATGGCGAGCCTGTTCTTCGCCGTCTATATGGATGCCATCCGCGTCACCAAGGAGCAGTTCCGCGGCACGCTGGCAGCGCTGATGATGACGCTGGCGGTGGTTCGGGGGGTTGGTTATTACGCGGTGGGCGAATTCGGCCGCGAATCGCTGCTGCTGTTCGCTGCGGCGCTGCCGTTCATGCTGATCGGGATATTCCTCGGCGACCGCATCCACACCGGCATGAGCGAGGCGACGTTTCGCCGCGTGGTCTGCGTCATCCTGATTCTGAGCGGGCTGCCGTTGATGCTCAAATAGCGTCGCGGGTGCTGTCCCTGCGCCGCAGCGCCTTGTTTTCGTACATGCGGGCATCGGCGGTGCGCAGCAATTCTTCCAGTGTGCCACCGTCCTCCGGTGCGAAAGCGTGGCCGATCGATGCACCCACCGCGAACGGCTGCTGCGCATAGTTCGTCGGCAATTCGACCACCTGGCGGATCTTGGCAATCATCTCGCCGACGCTGGCCCGGTCAACGTTCTCCATGAACACAATGAATTCGTCGCCGCCCCAACGGCCGACGGTATCTGATTCGCGTACTGCCCCGGTGATGCGCTGTGCCGTGTGCTGCAGGGCGGTGTCACCCGCCTTGTGGCCCAGTCTGTCGTTGACCTGCTTGAAGCCGTCGAGGTCGATGAACAGCAGCAGGCAGGTCCGGCCGGGGTCGCGGCGCAGGCCGGACATCGCGCGGTCGATGCGGTCGCGCACGAGCAGGCGGTTAGGCAAACCAGTCAGCGGATCGAACAAGGCGAGTTGTCCAAGCTGTGCCCGCTGCGCCAGCACGACCAGCGTGCTCCCGCCAAGGATGAGGGCGAGCAACCAGACCAGGCCGTTCATCAGCCACAGCGCGAACTGCTGCGGCGTCTCCGCATGGCGCAGCGCGATCACCCATTTGCCGCCGGGCACATCGACATCGACCAGCTGGGTGCCTGGCGCTAAGAACAGCGCCGCATCGCCCCAGAACACATCCCCTTCCATTCCGGCGCCGTTCTTGCCTCGTATTGCGATCAGGGTGCCGTTTGACGCGCTCTCGGCAATCGCGGTGTTGAGCAGAGATTCCGAGTCGATCACCGAAGACAGCAGGCCCCAGTAGTGGCCATCGACGGCTATCGGCACCCGGTAAATCAGGCCCGTGCCACCCTGCACCAGCGGAATAGGGCCGATCAGCACCGGCATGCCGCTGTCCGCGGCGCGTTTGACGTCGTGCCACTGGGTGGGCACGTCGGGGTAATACAGGCCAATCGCCTTCTCGTTGCCCTTCACCGGATAAACATAGGTCAGCCGGAACCCGACTGCGATTGCCAGATTGCGCACATGGCGGGCCTCACGATACAGGCCGGCGAGTATGGCTTCGACCTCTTTGCGCTCGAGGCTGTCGTGCCGTACTGCGAGGTAGCTGCTCATGCCACTGGTCAGGTAGAGCACGCTGTTGAGTTCACGGCTCAGCCGCGCGCGCAGCGAGGAACCCGCCATCAGCAGGTCAACCTGGCGGCGGGCTTCGACCTCCCGCGCCTGCAGGTTCACCACCAGCGTACCGACAAGGATGACCGAGAGGACGACGCCGGCAGCAATCAGCAGCTGCGGCAGGCCAAGCCGCAGCACGCCGGCCTGGCGTGGCGCATTTTCGCTGGTATTCTTTTTGGCGAACAAACAATATCCCCCGGCCCGTCACGACGCATCACCTGCGTCCGCTTTCATCATACCGAGACGGCGCAGCGCTGCCATCTTGTTGCGTCACCGCGCCGGATTAGCTGCGCCTGGAGGGAGGGGTAAAAAGTACTTTAAAAACAATAATTTAATGAATTTTCCATCATGACCGCATGAGGATCACGACCTTGCCCACCACCTTGCGCTCACGCACGCTGCGCAGCGCGTCCAGGTAATGTGTCAGCGGGTGAGCTGCCATCACATGGGGTTTGATCTTGCCCGCGACATACCAGTCGAACAGTTCGCGCTGCACGCGTTGTACCTTTTCCGGCTGGCGGTCGCGGTAGGCGCTGTACTGGAGGCCGAGCAACGCGATGTTCTTCACCAGCAGGTGGCCGGCCTTCACCTCGGGAATGCGGCCTTCGGCGAAACCGACAATGATCAATCGCCCGGACCAGGCGATGACCCTGAGGCTGGCGTCGAAGACGTCACCGCCGACCGGATCGACGATGATGTCGACGCCGCGCTTGCCGACGGCCGCAAGCACCTGGTCGCGGAAGGCATCGCGCAGATTCGGCACGTCGGTGCGCACCACGTGGTCCGCGCCATGTTGTTTCGCCAGCGCAGCCTTCTCGGCGCTGCCGACGCTGGCGACCACTGTCGCGCCCAGTGCCTTGCCCACCTGGATTGCGGCGATACCGACTCCGCCGGCGGCGCCGTTGACGAGGATGGTTTCACCCGGTTGGTACTGGCCGCGTTCGACGATCGCGAAATGCGCGGTCGGATAGGCGATGCCCATCGCCGCGGCGTCGGCGAAGCTCATCGACTCCGGCATCGGGTAGCAGTTGTGCTGCGCCACCACGCATTTCTGGGCGTAGGCGCCGTATTCATTCTGAGCGGCGACACGATCCCCCGGTTTGCAGGTGATAACGCCTGCACCGACCGCGGCCACCACACCGGCCATGTCCTTGCCCGGGCTGAACGGGCGTTTGGGCAGCACTTGATAGGTTCCGCCGATCACCAGCAGATCGGGAAAGTTGACGCTGGCGGCGTGCACGTCGACCAGGACCTCGCCGGGACCGGGTACCGGATCCGCGGTTTCTTCGAGGACCAGGTTTTCAAGGGGGCCGTGTTCATGGACGATCAGTGCTTTCAAGCGATGTTCTCCCGGCGTTGGGTCGGTGACGATGGACGGCGCCGGAACCGTGGGGGTTCAGCTGCCGAAAAATGCATGGTTCACCAAAATGGTCGGCGTTATTCTGTATTCAGGGCGCAATTTTAACGTGTTGCGTAATCCTGAACGTTCGCATCCATGACAGGAGGTGAGAATGGCGCGCATAAGTTATGTGACACCCGAGGCCGTGACCGACCCACAGATCCGGTGCTGGCTTGATGACGCAATTGCCGCGGGCCGTCCCGGTCCGGAGAACCAGGCCATCCGCGCCCACCAGCCCGACGTGATGCGCTCTTTCACGCTGACCCGCGAGATGCTCTTCGACAACGGTGCTGGCGTCGTCGAGCATGACCTGAAGGAGATGCTGCGCGCCTATATCGCCTTCACCATCGAATGCGGCTACTGAAGCAATCAGGGAACCGCGCGGTCGGCGCGGGAAGCGGACAGCAGGATGGCAGAACTGATGCAGTACGAGAAGTCGGACCGGTTCACGTCGCGCGAGAAAATCGCGCTACGTTACGCTGATGCGATCATGTACGATCCCAACCAGGCCGATGACGCGATGTGGGTGGTATTGCGCGCCGAGTTCAGCGAACCGCAGTTGGTCGAACTCGGTTACTGGATCGGTTTTACCTTCGGCGGGCAGCGCTGGCTGAAGACGCTGTCGGCGAAGCAGGGCGAACTCGCTGCCGCGATGGCTGGCCGGCGCGCTCCGGAATAAAAAAAGGGGCGGCAATCGCCGCCCCCCTGTCGCCGTTTGCGGCTTTTTTATCGTGCGGTCAGACCGGCTGCCTGCACCACCGGGCCCATGGTCTTGATCTCGGACTCGACAAAGCGGCGGAATTCCTCAGGCGTGTTGGTCACCACCTCGGTCATCTGCTGCTCGAAGAGCCTGCGGAAATCAGGATTCTTCGTGGTTTCGATCAACAGTTCCCGTACTTTGGCGAGCACTGCCCGCGGAGTCTTCACCGGAGCCAGCAGGCCGTTCCAGCCGCCGTACTGGTAGCCCGGCACGGTTTCCGCGACCGCCGGCAGATCCCCCAGCAGCGCGGTTCTGGCCGGCAGGGTGTGTGCGACCGCGCGCAGCTTGCCGCCCTTGACCAGGCCGGCTACCGCAGGCGCAGGTGTGATCGTCCACTGCGATTCGCCTGCAACGACGGCTGCCACCGAGGGACCGCCGCCCTTGTAAGGCACATGTAGGGCTTCGGATTTTGCAATTTGCATGAACAGCACACCGGCGAGATGGCTCTGAGAGCCGACGCCCGCGGATGCCATGTTCGCTTTGCCGCCGCGGCTGTTGTTGTACTCGATCAGTTCATTGACGGTTTTGATCGGGAGCGAAGGGTTGACCACCATGATGTTCGGCGTATTGCCGAAGAGCGAGATGAAGGCATAGTCCTTCAGCGGATCAAAAGGCAGTTTCTTGAAGATATGCGGTCCGATGACCATTGCCGCGGTGGAAGCCGAGAGCAGGGTGTAGCCGTCTGGCTGGGCGTCCTTGCCGATCTCCATGCCGATCAGCCCGCCGGCACCGGCGCGGTTGTCGACGACAACCTGCTGCTTGGCAGCGGCGGTGAAGGCGTTGGCGAAAATCCGTCCCAGCGTATCGACGGAACTGCCGGCGGCATTGGGCACGATGAGGCGAATCGGCCGGATCGGGTAATCGGCAGCCAATGCGGATGGGGCCACAGCAAATCCCAGCGATGCGGCCAGCAAAATGGTGAAATTGCGTGTAAAGCGCATGACGTCCTCCTAGGTAGCGATTATGTTTTTGTAGAGGTAAAACGATCAGGATTTTGTCGGGTTTGCAAACACATGGCAACAACCATTGTCAACCAAATTGGTCGATGCGGCGTCACACCGGAACGGGAACCTTGACTGCTTCAGAAGGTCACCACACACTCAAGAGAACATCATGCACCTGCTAAAAAAGACGCTACTTTTTCCGCTGATCGCGGTAATTCTTGCCGGTTGCGCCACCGCGCCGGTTAACCACGTCGCGTCCGACGCACCGTACGCAGCGCCGCTGGAGCGGGTGTCCAAGACGCGTCCGGTGATCGGCCTCGTGCTCGGGGCCGGCGGTTCCCGCGGCTTTGCCCATGTCGGAGTGCTCAAGGCACTGGAAGCGGCAGGTATCGAACTCGACGTGCTGGTCGGCGTGAGCTCGGGGGCTATCGTTGGCGCGTTGCACGCCGGCGGCATGCGCGCGAAGGAACTGGAAGCGCATGCGCTGGAAATCGAGGACAACGACCTGCTCGACTTCACGCTGTTCGGTCCCGGTGTCATCGAAGGCGGCCGGCTCCAGCGTTATATCAACGAGATGGTCGGCGGGCGCCCGCTCGAGGCGCTGCAGAAACCCTTTGCCGCAGTGGTCGCCGAGCGGGAAACCCGCCGCATGACGGTTTTCAACCGCGGTAACACCGGGCTCGCAGTGCGTGCCTCGGCCAGCGTGCCGCGGCTGTTCTGGCCGGTAGTGATACGCGGCACTGAATATGTCGACGGAGGCATGGCCAGCCGCGTGCCGGCTTCGGTGGCGCGCGAGATGGGCGCCGACATCGTGATTGCCGTCGACGTCTCCTGGCGCGGCTCCGCAGAAGCGCGGCAGGCTGACATCGTGATACGTCCCGAGACCGTCCGTTCGCGCATCACCGATTTTTCACACAAGCTCGCCAATCTCGCGGCGGGTGAAGCTGCAGCGCAGGCGATTGTGCCGCAGCTGCGCGAACTGCTTGTCCGCGTCGCAGCCGAGAAGGCGCGCCCGCTGCGCGTCGGCGCTGCCGGCTCAGGTGCCTAGCGTAATGTGAACTGCAGGCCCGTCGCCGACGATCCCCTTGTTATGATCGGTTCCTGATTTTATGGAGCAGATCATGACCACCACGCAAAAATCTTCCACTGATACCCGCGCTTTCGCCGGCGTCAAGGTGCTCGACCTGACGCGCGTATTGGCGGGACCGTTCTGCGCCTATCAGCTCGCGCTGCTCGGCGCCGAGGTCATCAAGATCGAGCCGCCGGGCAAGGGAGAGTCCGTGCGCTGGCGCGCGGAGGCAGATCCTTCCTTCGGCCAGCAGGGCCTGTCGCTCGGATTCATGACCCAGTCCTCGAACAAGCGTTTTTTGTCGCTGGACCTCGACACGCCCGAAGGCCGCGACATTTTCCTGAAGCTTGCCGCGGAATGTGATGTCGTCGTGCAGAACCTGCGCAGCGGTTCGGCCGAAAAGCGCGGCATCGGTTACGAGGCGGTGAAGAAGGTCAACCCGGAAGTGGTGTTCATGTCGATCACTGCCTACGGCAACAGCGGTCCCAAGAAAAGCCATCCGGCCTACGACAGCGTGATCCAGGCCTGGTCCGGCTTCATGAGCGTGACCGGGACCAAGGAAAGCGGCCCGCTGAAGGCCGGCCCGCCGATCATCGACTACTCAACCGGACTCGCCGCAGCCTATGCGGTATCGGCCGCGCTCTACCAGAAGCAGCGCACTGGCAAGGGACAGTACATTGATCTGTCGATGCTCGACACCAACATCATCCTGATGGCGTCCGTCGTCACTGCCTATATGAACACCGGCGCCGCGCCGAAGCAGGGCGGCAACGATGCGGCGAGCCGCTCGCCGGCCTCGACCACCTTCAATACCGCCGACGGCCTGATCGCCTTTGCGATCAACGAGGAGCACCAGCACCAGGGGCTGCTGAAGGTCCTTGGTCTGACCGCGCTCAACAATGATCCGAGGTTTTCGACGGGCCCCGCGAGGCGCGACAACATCCCGGCACTTCGCGCGCTGATGCAGGAGAAGCTGATGACGAAGTCGGCGGCGGAATGGGAGCCGCTGTTCAACGAGGCGGGAGCGCCGGCAGGCCGCGTGCGAACCATTCCCGAGTGCATGGCGGAAGCACAGACTGCTTCACGCGGTCTGTTCCACAGCTTCCCGCCGCAAGCGACCGGCTTTACCAAGGACCTCAAGGTTCCGCTGTCGCCGTTCACTTTTGCCCACGACGGCCCGCGCGCCGACACTCCGCCGCGCCAGGTGGGCGCTGACAGCGAAGCCATCCTCGGCGAACTCGGATACGCTGCCGCAGAGATCGCTGCACTGCGCAGTCGCAAGGTGATCTGAGGCCGCGGCACCCGTGGATCCGCTGATCCTGCTGTTCGCGCTGGGCGTCGCGGCGCGCCTCGCGCGGTCGGATCTGCGTTTCCCGGAGCCGGTCTACGAGGCGCTGTCGATCTACCTGTTGCTCGCGATCGGCCTCAAGGGTGGCGTCGAACTGTCGCGCGAGCCGCTGGTCGATGTGGCGCTGCCAGCCGTGGCCAGCGTGCTGCTCGGCTTCGCATTGCCTTTCATCCTGTTTCCGCTACTGCGACGGCTCGCGGGGCTGTCGCGTGCCGATGCCGCGAGTGTCGCGGCCCACTACGGTTCTGTGTCGGTGGTGACCTTCGCCATCGCCAGCGCCTACCTCGAGCGCCGCGGTATTACGGCGGAGAGCTTCATGCCGGTGCTGCTGGCGCTGATGGAAGCGCCGGGCATTATTGCGGGTGTCTTGCTCGCCCGCGCTGGCGGTCTTGGCGGTGCGCCGGTGCTGCGCGAGGTCGCGGTCAACAAGGGCATTGTGCTGCTGGCCGGGGGCATCACCATCGGCTGGATCGCCGGCCCCGAGGGTTTTGCGCCGCTGAAGCCGCTGTTCGGCGACCTGTTCCGCGGAGTGCTGGCGCTCTATCTGCTCGAGCTGGGAGTGTTGGTCGGCGGCCGCATGCCTGACCTGCGGCGCGCCGGCTGGCCGCTGGTTGCGTTCGGCGTCGTGGCGCCGGCACTTCTAGGCATCACCGGCTTTTATCTCGGCACGGCGGTGCTTGATTTGTCGGCAGGCGGCGGCGTGCTGTTCGGGATACTGCTGGCCAGCGCATCCTACATTGCCGCGCCGGCGGCGATGCGCATGGCGGTACCCGAGGCCAATCCGGCGTTGGGCATATCCGCCGCGCTGGCAGTGACCTTTCCCTTCAATGTGTTCGTTAACATCCCGCTGCTTGTCAGCCTTGGAGCGCCGTCATGAGCATGGAAACCCACCGCCGCTGCCAGCTCACCATCATCGCCGAGTACGTGCTCGAATCAAGGCTCGTTGCCCTGATCGGACATCTCGGGGCGCAGGGTTATACCGTGCATGAGGTGCGTGGCGGCAGCTTCTCGACGGAGGGCGAACGTCGGCGCGAGGGCGCGGGTGAGATCGACCGCACAATAGAGGTGAAGGTGATCTGCGAGCGCGAGGTCGCCGAGGCCATCGCGCGGCAGGTACTGGACGAATTTGCGCCGCATTTCTCGGTGCGGCTGTTGCTGTCGGAGGTTGAGGTATTGCGTCCGGCGAAGTATTGAGCGACGGGAACTCAGGCAGATTGCGCCGGCTGCGTACGCTGGCGCGGCACGCGGTCGATGCGCCAGCCGGCAAGGGCCTGAGCCCAGAACGTCCGCACATCGCCCGGCGCGCAATCCGTTACGGGCGCTTGCCCGAGGAAGCGGAGCGCTGCGTCGAGTGTGATGACCGGTTCATCGGTCGTTACCGGCGGCGCCAGCGTTTGCTTTGACAGTTTCTCGCCAACGACATTGACGGCCACCGGCAGGTGGGCGTAGCGCGGCGTCGGATAACCCAGCAGCCGCTGCAGGTAAATCTGCCGTGGCGTGGAGTCCAGCAGGTCCGCTCCGCGCACCACGTCGCTGATCCCCTGTTCCGCGTCATCGACGACCACCGCAAGCTGGTAGGCATGAAACCCGTCGGCGCGCTTGAGCACGAAGTCCCCGATCTGGCGTTCGATGGTGTGTACGATGCGGCCCTGGACCGCATCCTCGAAAATGATCGGTTCGCTCGATGTCAGCACGCGTTCGGCGCGCGCGCTGCGCCCGGGCAGCAGGCCTTTGCGGCAGGTGCCGGGATAGACCGGGCCGTCGATGCCGGACACCGCTGAATCGGCGATCTCGCGACGGCTGCAGGCGCAGGGATAGACCAGTCCGCGAGCCTTCAGCTTTTCCAGCGCAGCGCGATAGGCCTGGTCGCGGCCGCTCTGGTAGAGCACCGGGCCGTCCCAAGCCATGCCCAGTGCCTCCAGCGCGCGCAGGATGCTGTCAGCGGCGCCGGGCACGGTGCGCGGCTGGTCGAGATCTTCCATGCGCAGCAACCACTCGCCGCCGCGTGATTTCGCATCGAGATAGCTGCCGACGGCAGCCACCAGCGAGCCGAAATGCAGTGGTCCGGTGGGAGAAGGCGCGAAACGGCCGCGGGGGGGGACTGCGGAAGCAGTTACTGATGAAGATGACATACTAGAGTGGTAGTTTACCCTCTATTGGCAGACCCTATGTACAAGCCGGAATTCAAAGCCGAGGTGGCGCGATTTGCGCGGCGCCTCGCACTGCATACCTGGACCCTGGAATCGACGCCGTTCCCCGAAGTGCTGCGGGTCGCGCGCGAGGCCGGCTGGAATGCCGTCGAAATCCGTCGCAGCGATGTCCTGCAGGCCTACAAGGCCGGGTACACCCGCGAGAAAGTCATCGTCATGATCGGTGACGCGGGCATTCCGGTCGCCGTGACCGGCACCGAGTACGGCCTGCTGTTTGCCGCAGGCGCCGAGCGTAAACGCCTGCTTGCCGTGCTCGACGAGACCTGTTTCATTGCCCGCGCCGTCGGCTGCGACATGATCATGACTGCCACCGGGCAGGCTGCCGGCAGCCTCGACACCGCGGTGGCCAATATGCGCGCTGCCGCCGATGTCGTCGCCGGCCACGGCCTGCGCATTGCCTACGAATTCAGTTCGGCGCACCAGACCATGAACACACTGGACATTGCACAGGAATTGCATGCGCGGGTCGCGCATCCGGCTTTTGGCCTGCTGCTCGACACCTACCACCTCGAACGCAGCGGGGCCGGCGGCCGCGGTTTTGCCGGCGTGCCCGCAGAACACATATTCGCCATCCAGTACAGCGATGTGCCGGTTACTGCGCCGCAGGGCATGTTGCGGCCTACCGATCGCCTGACCCCGGGACGCGGCTGCGTACGCTGGGCGGAAGTGTTTGCGCTGCTCGCCGAAAAAAGTTATCAGGGTTACCTCAGTTACGAGGCACCGAACCCGGAACTGTGGGCACGGCCCGCGGTAGAAGCGGCGCGCGAGGGTGTCGCCGCTACCCGCGCACTGCTCGGCGCTTGATTCGTTTGTTGCCATTTCATCAATTCCGCGAAACCACAGGAGAAGCTGCATGAAAACCAGAGCCGCTGTTGCACACAAGGCCGGAGCGCCGCTGACCATCGAAACCGTCGACCTCGACGGCCCGCGCGCGGGCGAAGTGCTGGTCGAGATCAAGGCCACCGGCATTTGCCACACTGACGAGTTCACCCGTTCGGGCGCCGATCCCGAAGGCATATTCCCGGCGATCCTCGGCCACGAAGGCGCGGGCGTAGTGGTCGACATCGGCCCCGGTGTCACCAGCCTGAAGAAGGGCGACCACGTGATTCCGCTCTATACGCCGGAATGCCGCCAGTGCGAATACTGCCTCAGTGGCAAGACCAATCTTTGCCAGGCGATCCGTACAACCCAGGGCCAGGGCGTGATGCCTGACGGCAGCAGCCGTTTCTCGATCGGCGGCGACAAGGTGTTCCATTACATGGGCACCTCGACTTTCGCCAATCACACCGTGGTGCCGGAAATCGCGTTGGCGAAAATCCGCGAGGATGCGCCTTTCGACAAGGTCTGCTACATCGGCTGCGGCGTCACCACCGGCATCGGCGCGGTGATCAACACCGCCAAGGTCGAGCCCGGCGCCAATGTCGTGGTATTCGGCCTCGGCGGCATCGGCTTGAACGTCATTCAGGGCGCGCGCATGGCCGGTGCCAACATGATCGTCGGCGTCGACCTCAATCCCTCACGCAAGCCGCTGGCCGAAAAATTCGGCATGACCCACTTCGTCAACCCGAGGGAAGTCGAAGGCGACCTGGTGCCCTATCTGGTCAACCTGACCCAGGGCGGCGCTGACTACAGCTTCGAATGCATCGGGAATGTCGAGGTCATGCGCCAGGCGCTGGAGTGCTGCCACAAGGGTTGGGGCGTGTCGGTGATCATCGGCGTCGCCGGGGCAGGGCAGGAAATCAAGACCCGGCCCTTCCAACTGGTCACGGGCCGAGTGTGGAAAGGCACGGCCTTCGGCGGTGCCAAGGGCCGGCGTGATGTGCCGAAGATTGTCGACTGGTATATGGAGGGCAAGATCAATATTGACGATCTGATTACGCACCAGCTCGCGCTTGAGGACATCAACAAGGGCTTCGACCTGATGCATTCCGGGGAGTCGATACGGAGTGTAGTGAGGTTCTGATTGATTTATATTTAAGTGATTGATTTTATTAATATTTTTATGGCTTCAAATCGAGCAGCCCGATTGTTATACAATGTCATACGATTTGGGTGAAACACGAGGAGATTTGCCATGCTGGCCGTGAGACTGGAGAAACAACTGGAAGCCGCGATAACGCGCATTGCCGAAGCCACCGGCAGCACCAAGAGCAGCGTGGTGCGGGAAGCCGTGGTGCGTTATCTGGAAGACCGGGAGGACATCCTGCTTGCAGAACAGGCGCGCAAGGCAGGCGGCCGTGCGAAGTCCATTGCCGAGGTCAGGAAATCGCTTGGCCTGGACGGTTGAGATTTCGGGGTTTGCGCAAAAGCAGCTTGCGAAACTCGATCGTCCTGCGGCAGCGCGCATCCTCGACTGGCTGGAATCGCGACTGGAGGGGCAGGGTAATCCCCGGCATTTCGGCGAGGCGCTGCGCGGGGAACTCGCTGGCCTGTGGCGCTACCGCATCGGCGACTTTCGCGTCATCTGCGAGATACAGGATCAGCGGCTGGTTGTTCACGCGCTGTCCATCGGTCATCGCCGGGAAATTTATCGCAAGTAGTGATCCCGTCCCCGCTTTCCTGTATTTCTCAATGAATCTGTCCGCCGTCGAATCGCGTTAAGATGATTGCTTCGGAGGTATTACCATGAAACAGACTGTGATTCATCGCGATCCCGACATACAAGGCGGCGTCCCGGTATTCGCGGGAACCCGCGTCCCGCTGAAAAACCTGTTTGATGCGCTTGAGGCCGGCGACAGCCTGGACCAATTCCTCGCGGACTATCCTTCGGTGTCACGCGGGCAGGCGGTAACCGCACTGAAGCTGGCGCGTGAAGCAGCTTCCGAGCATGCGCCTGCTGCTTGATGAGTCACTGCCCTGGCGTCTGGCCCGGCTGATCGAAGGGCATGAAGTCGAATCGGTGCAGCGCGCCGGATGGGCGGGGGTCAAGAACGGCGAATTGCTGAAGCTGGCGGCGTCGAGGTTCGACGCGTTCATTACCGCCGACCAGAATATCCAGTACCAGCAAAACCTCAGTGCCTTGCCGCTGACGGTTTTTGTGCTGGCTGCGCGCAGCACGGCCTTTGTCGATCTCGCGCCCTTGATTCCCGAATTGCAGTGTTTGTTGTTAAGCCATCAGGCACGGACGTTGATTCGAGTCGAGGTCTTACGCGATTTTTAAAATAGGCGAGCTATGAGCTCTCCCCAGATTCAAAAAGAGCATGCAATCGAGACATATAAATCGCTTGTCCAAATTTCAGTCGAAGGAATAAAACTGCTTGCTCTGTTAAATGGTGATGCGGCAGTGGCCCTTCTGGCCTATCTCGGTAATTTGGCCGGAAAGACTTCGGTCATGCCTGACATGCGCTACTCAATGGCGTTTTTTTTAGCAAGCGTAGCCCGTATGGAACGAAGTGAAATACGGGGGCGGGGAACGCTTCCCCGTAATCCGCTACGCTCCTTACGGGCTACATCTACTTTTTTTGAGAATCATGCTGCAATTTAACAACAGCTACGCCCGCGACCTCGAAGGCCTCTACGTGTCGTGGAAAGCCGCCGAGGTGCCGCAGCCTAAGCTGATCCGGCTTAACCACGCGCTGGCCGTGGAGCTGGGCCTGGACGAGCAGGCGCTGGATTCCCCCGAAGGCGCGCAACTCTTCTCGGGCAACCGGTTGCCTGAAGGCACGGCCGCGATCGCGCAGGCTTACGCCGGCCACCAATTCGGCGGTTTCTCGCCGCAGCTCGGCGACGGCCGCGCGCTGCTGCTGGGTGAGGTGATCGACAAACAGGGCAGGCGCCGCGACATTGCCTTCAAGGGTTCGGGGCGCACGCCGTTTTCGCGCGGTGGCGACGGCAAGGCGGCGCTGGGGCCGGTGCTGAGGGAATACCTGATTGGCGAGGCCATGCATGCGCTGGGCATTCCGACCACGCGGGCGCTGGCGGCTGTGACGACTGGCGAATTCGTGCGCCGCGAGCGCAACCTGCCGGGGGCGGTGCTGACGCGGGTGGCGGCGAGCCATATCCGCGTCGGGACTTTCCAGTTCGCTACTGCGCGTGGCGACAAGGCGCTGCTGAAAAAACTCGCGGATTACGTGATTGATCGGCACTACCCGGAGATCAGGGGTGCGGATAAACCGTACTTCGGACTGCTGCGTGCGCTTTGCGAGCGGCAAGCCGCGCTGATCGCGCGCTGGATGAATGTCGGTTTCATCCACGGCGTGATGAACACCGACAACGTGACGCTGTCGGGTGAAACCATCGACTACGGCCCCTGCGCCTTCATGGATCGTTACGATCCGAATACCGTGTTCAGTTCCATCGACGAACACGGCCGTTATGCCTACGTCAACCAGCCGCCGATCGCCAATTGGAACCTTGCACGTTTCGCCGAGGCCCTGCTGCCGCTGCTGATTGGCGAAAGCGGTGGCGAACAGGGCAAGGCAGAGGAGCGGGCCGTGGAGCATGCCATGGAAATCCTCGGCGATTTCCAGTCCTGTTACGAAAAGCACTGGCTCGCCGGCATGCGCGGCAAGCTCGGGCTCACGCGCGAGGAGGACGGTGACCTCGAACTGGCGCAGGATTTTCTCGCCGGCATGGAAGGCCAGGGTGTCGATTTCACGCAGGCCTTCCGCCGGCTGGCGGATGCCGCAGAAGCCACTGATGCGTCACGCGAAGGCTGGCTGCGTCAGTTATATGCTGATGACAACAAGCTTGACGCCTGGCTGCCGCGCTGGCGCGCGCGCATCAATGCGGAAGGCGGCGATCCTGCAAAGCGCGCTCAGGCGATGCGCGCGGTGAATCCGGTTTACATTCCACGCAATCACAAGGTCGAGGAAGCACTCGATGCCGCAGTCGAACTCGGCAACTACGGACCGTTCGAAAAACTGCTCGCCGTGTTGGAGGAGCCCTTCAGCGAAAAGCCGGAATGGGCGGCCTATGCCGAACCGGCGGCTGCGGAAACATCCGCCGGTTATCGCACCTACTGCGGAACATAGTTATAAGTAATTGATTTTATTATTATTTTATTAACACTGCGTCAGGCGGCATCGACGGTATGTAGAGGTACGACCTTACCCTGTTCGTCATTAGCCGCGCGTACCTCGGGCTCCCAGCGCACCAGTTCCATGCGACCGTCGGGATGTTCGACCACCGCTGTGCAGCTGTCGACCCAGTCGCCGCAGTTGATGTAAGTGACACCGCCGATCTGTCGCAGCACAGGCGTGTGAATGTGGCCGCAGATCACGCCGTCGAGTCCGCGCTGTGTGGCGGTGTGCGCCACCGCGCTTTCAAAATCGCTGATATAGCTGACCGCCTGCAACACGTTGCGTTTGGCGTAGTCTGCCAGCGACCAGTGTCCGCTGACGCCGAGCTTGCGCCGCAGCCAGGACAACAAGCGGTTGATGTGGATCAGTACGGTGTACGACATGTCGCCGAGCACCGAGATCCAGCGATGCAGCCGGGTGACCTGATCGTACTCGTCGCCGTGCAGCACCAGGTATTTTTTGCCGTCGGCAGCGACATGCACATGTTCGCGCAGCAGGTGGACGTCGCCGAAGTTGGAGTCGACGTGTTCGCGCAACAGTTCGTCGTGGTTGCCCGGAATCAGGCAGACCTTGGTGTGGTGGCGCGCCATCTTCAGTATTTTCTGCACCACGGTGTTGTGCGTCGATGGCCAGTGCACCGAGCGGTTCATCGCCCAGAAGTCGATGATGTCGCCGACCAGGAACAGCTGTTCGCATTCGTATTCGCGCAGGAAGGCGAGCAGGTGTTCGGCCTGGCAGGCGCGGGTGCCGAGGTGGATGTCGGAGAGAAACAGCGTGCGGACGCGGCGGGTCATCGGGCGGTGTTTCCGGTCAGTGACTTGCGCCCGAGGAAAAGGTAGTAGGGCATGCGCAGCCCGGGAAGATAGGGCAGGGCCGCGGTCGTTTCGCGCAGCACCCGCGTTTCTGTCAGTTGCTGCAGCGTGTCGACATGAGCGCGGTCGAGGTGCACGCCGTCGTGGCCAAACCAGCGCCGCCAGAACTCGCAGGCGCAGCGATCCACCACGCAGTCACCTCTCGGCAGGCCGAAATCGACGACGCCGAGCAAACCGCCCGGCTTGAGCATTGCCAGTGCGTTGTCGAGAACAGCCCGCCACTGCGGCATCATCGTCAGCGCATAGGAAAAATACACGCAGTCGGCAGCCTGCAACGGCCGGTAGGTGGTGGCGTCAGCCTCGATGATGCGCACCCGCGGCTGCAGCGCCCAGCGCCGCCGCGCCTGTTCGAGCAGGGCGGGGCAAAGGTCGACCAGCTCGAAGTGCTGGAAATCGAGCAGTCGTTCGCCAAAGTATTCGGCATTGCGACCGGTGCCGGCGCCCAGTTCGATGACGATCGAGCCCTCCGGCGGATCCAGCAACTCCACCAGTTCGCGCCGTCCGTGGAGCAGCTTCTCGCGGAAACTGTCGTAATGCCCGGCTTGGGGACGGTAAAAGCGCTCAAGGCGCTCGGCGTGGCTGTCGCCGTGGCCTGCGCCCCGCGCCATTTGCCAGAGGGTGCGCAATTCGGCAGTCAACGGTGTTTTCACAGTGTCACCGTCAGACGCGCACGTCGGCGATGTGGAAGCCGGCATAGGTGTGGACGCGATCCTCTCGGCTCAGTCGCGTGGCCAGCCCGGGGTGATAATCCAGCAACTCCCGCAATCGGCGGCCGCGGCCAGCGCCCGGCACGGTCAGCGTGTCGAGGTAGGCCGGCTGTGCGTGGGCGCTGCGGAAGATTGCGCGCGCGCCGGGGGCCGCGCAGTCGAGCAGCGCGGCCCATTCCTCGCGCAGTGCCTCGGGTTTGAACGAGCCCAGCCAGTCCATGTGGTCGAGCAACACGAACTTCGATACCTGCGGCTGTTTGTCGTGCAGCAGTTCGGTGACCGTGCACGTGTGGTGGGTGATGCGGTCTGCGAGCCCGTTCTTCAGCGCGAGAAAATTCCCGCGCCTGAGATATTCCGGGCAGCAGTCGCGGCTGTAGCTGCCGCGCACGTAGACGCGCCAGAAATAGTTCGTCCACAGCGGCAGACTGCGGAACACGTATTCGACGGCTTCACGCACGAATCCCGGCACGCCTCCGGCGTGCTGGCGGCGCACCTCTTCGTGCTGGGGCGCAGGCACGCCGAGCATGCTCATCGTGATCTGTCGCGACAGCGCCCAGTTGACGCCGCGGTTCCACATCCGCGGCGCGACTCGTGCATCGTAGATGCTGCATTGTTCGTCGAGCGACTTGGCCTCGACCAGTTCGTCGACGGCGTCGCGCAGTTTTGGCTGCAGGTCGAGGTAATGGCGGAACAGCAGCGCGACACGCCCGGACAGGCTGTGGAAGTAGAAGGTGTTGCGCGGATTGCTGTGGCTGAACCAGTCTCCGGCATCGTCCCAGAAGTCCTGCGCGAAGGGCGACAGGTCGCGCCGCAGCACATCCTGGTACAACTCATGGAAATGCGGGTGCCGGCCTTCGCCGAAGAGCATGAAAAAATCGGTGTACGACAGTCGGCGGATCCCGGCCAGTTTCAGTTCCAGCAGCGCGGTCTGCCGCGGGTTGGCGTCGACGGCGTGGATGTGCCGCGGTCCGGCGAGGGCGTAGTCCAGCGCATTGCAGCCGGCGCTGGTGATCACCAGGATCGTGTCCTCCCCGGTGATGCCCAGCGCCTGCCGGTCCACTGCAGGATCTTCCCAGCAGGTGTTGTAGATCAGCGAGCGGGAATACAGCGCATCGAACACTTTTTCGTTCATGCGCTCACTCATGCGTTTTGTCAGTGAGTTGTTCAAAGTCTTTGATTGTTTTCCGTTATCGACGCGCACAGCCTAACTGGCGATTGTTGCCGTGATGTGACCCGTGGATTGCGGATTGGCGTCAGGGCGCCGCGGATTCATTAAAATGAGCGCATGACGACCCCTCTGCTCACCGAACTGCCGTACCGCGAGGACAGTGCCGCGCTGTTCGAGGCGGTAGCGGACCGGCCGTGGGCGGTGTTTCTCGACAGCGGTCTGCATCACCCGGGACAGGCGCGTTACGACATCATCGCCGCTGAGCCGCATGTGCGGCTGGTGACCCGCGGCGCGCTGACCGAAATCCATGCCGAGGCCAGCGAACTGTCGCGCGCCGATCCCTTCGAGTTGCTGCGCGGGCGGCTGGGTTTCGAGCCGGGCTGTGCCGGCTACCTGCCTTTCGCCGGTGGTGCCATCGGTTATCTCGGCTACGACCTCGCGCGGCGCATCGAGCGCCTGCCGGTGCGGGCGCGGGCGAGCGAACGCATCCCCGACATGGCGGTCGGCATTTACGACTGGGCGGTGGTGGTCGACCATTCCGAGCGCCGCGCCTGGCTCGCCGGGCAGGGCCGCGATCCCGACACCGACCGCAAATGGGATGCACTGGTGCGGCTATTTACCGCAATGCCCGCCGAACGGCAGCGCACACCATTCCGGGTGACCTCGCCGGTAACCTCGAATTTCACCCCCATGGGCTACGGTCATGCCTTCGACCGCATTCTCGGTTACATCCGTGCCGGCGACTGTTACCAGGTCAACCTTGCGCAGCGTTTTATCGCGCAGGCCAGCGGCGATCCCTGGCTTGCCTACCAGCGGTTGCGGCTGATCAATCCGGCGCCGTACTCGGCCTATTTCAGCACGCCTTACGCGCAGATCCTGTCGGCTTCGCCCGAGCGTTTCCTGCGTGTGCAGGACGGTATGGTTGAGACCAAGCCGATCAAGGGTACGCGGCCGCGCGCTGGCCATGCGCGGCTGGATGCCGAGCGCATCGCCGAATTGCTGGCGAGCGAGAAGGACCGCGCCGAAAACCTGATGATTGTCGACCTGCTGCGCAACGACCTGTCGAAGAACTGCGCTATCGGTTCGGTGAAAGTGCCGAAGCTGTTCGATGTCGAGAGTTTCGCCACCGTGCACCATCTGGTCAGCACGGTGACCGGAAAACTGAAGCCCGGCCGCGACGCGATCGACCTGCTGCGCGGCGCCTTTCCCGGTGGCTCGATTACCGGTGCGCCGAAACTGCGGGCGATGCAGATCATCGAGGAACTCGAGCCGCACCGCCGTGGCGTCTACTGCGGCGCCATCGGCTACATCGGCCACGACGGTGGCATGGACACCAACATCGCGATCCGCACCCTGGTGCATTCGCAGGGCACGGTGCGGCTGTGGGCTGGCGGCGGTATCGTCGCCGATTCGCAGCGCGAGGCCGAATACCAGGAAACCTTCGACAAGGCCGCCGCCCTGCTCAGCCTGCTGCAGCAGAGTGCGGAGAGCGCCAGCGGCGCCTGATCCGTCATCGTTCTGTCACGGACTCGCCGTATTGTCCGCGCTTCCATTTAAAGGGAACGCAAATGAGCCACAGTTACAGCGACGGGCGCAGCCTTAACGCTGCGCCGAATGCGACGTTTGAACAGATCCTCGAGGCGCGGCTGTCACGCCGCGGGCTGTTGAAGGGCGCCGCCGCGCTGGCGGCGGCTTCTGCACTGCCGCTGTCGCTCGGTGCATGCGCCACGACCGGCCTGCGGCGCGAGGGCCGGCTCGGTTTCAGCGGCATCACGGTTTCCACGGCTGATGCGGTTCGTGTCCCCGCAGGGTATTCGGCGAAAGTGCTGTATGCCTGGGGCGATCCCGTCGGCCACCCTTCTGCTTCG
The DNA here is from genome assembly GCA_030684405.1 of Burkholderiales bacterium. GTDB lineage: Bacteria > Pseudomonadota > Gammaproteobacteria > Burkholderiales > SG8-41. The sequence continues at coordinate 25,991 of JAUXYA010000009.1, forward strand.
CCGGCCTTCCGCCATGACGCCGGCAACAGCGCCGGTGAACAGGCGCTGCAGGCGGGCATGCACCATGACGGCATCCACTATTTCCCGCTGCCGTACGGCTCGGAGAATTCCGCCAGCGGCCTGCTGGTGATGAACCATGAGTACACCGATGACGGTCTGCTGCACAGCGACGGATTTGCCAGCTGGAGCGCGGAGAAGGTGCGCAAGGCGCAGAACGCCCACGGCTGTTCGGTGATCGAAGTGCGCGCCGCGTCCGGCGGCCGGTGGGAGGTCGTGCGGCCCTCGCGTTACGCGCGGCGCATCACCGCGGCGACGCCGATGCGCATTGCCGGCCCTGCCGCAGGCAGCGCCGGCATGAGAACCGCCGCCGATCCGGCGGGCACCGAGGTGCTGGGCACGTTCAACAACTGCGCCCATGGCTACACGCCCTGGGGGACGTACCTGACTTGTGAGGAAAACTGGGATACCTATTTTGCGAACAGCGACACGCTGACCGCGGATCAGCGGCGCAACGGCGTGACCGTCAAGGGCCGCGGTTACCGCTGGGAGGAGTTCGATGAGCGTTTTGATGCCGGCAAACATCCGAACGAGCCCAATCGTCACGGCTGGGTGGTCGAATTCGATCCCTATGATCCGCAGTCGAAACCGGTCAAGCGCACGACGCTCGGTCGCTTCAGCCACGAGGGTGCCTGGCCGGCCACGGCGCGTGATGGCCGGCTGGTGATATACATGGGCGACGACCGTGCTTTTGAATACATCTACAAATTTGTGTCGCGCGACACGTACAGCCGCAGCGACCGCAAGGCCAATGCCAACCTTCTCGATCACGGCACGCTGTATGTCGCGAAGTTCAACGACGACGGCAGCGGCGAATGGCTGCCGCTGGTGCATGGCCGCGGCGCGCTGACCACGACGAATGGTTTTGCCGACCAGGCCGATGTGCTGATCCGCACCCGCGCATCCGCCGATGCCGTCGGTGCGACAAAAATGGACCGTCCGGAATGGATCGCCGTGCATCCGGCGACGAACGAGGTGTACTGCACGCTGACCAACAACAGCGGGCGCGGCGGCAAGGACCGGCCAGGTGTCGATCGTGCCAATCCGCGGGCGAACAACGTCTTCGGCCAGATCATTCGCTGGCGCGAGGCCGGCAACGACCCGGCCGGGATTAAATTCGAATGGGACCTGTTTGCAATCGCCGGTGATCCACAGCATCCGGATCCGGCGCGCCATGGCAACATCAAGGGCGACGCCTACGGCAGTCCCGACGGCCTGTGGTTCGACGATGGCGGGCTGCTGTGGATCCAGACCGACGTGTCGGCGAGCACGCAGAACCGCAACCACTATGAACGGCTGGGCAACAACCAGATGCTCGCTGCCGATATTCGCAGCGGCGAGACCCGTCGCTTCCTGACCGGCCCCAGCGGCAGCGAGGTGACTGGTGTCATCACCACACCGGACGGACGCACGATGTTCGTCAACATCCAGCATCCGGGTGAAGCGCCGAAAGGCCGCAACGATCCGCGCAACCCGAAGGCGCACAGCAGCTGGCCCGACGGCGCTGCCGGCGGCCGCCCGCGCTCGGCGACCCTCGTCATCAGCAGGAACGACGGCGGCATCATCGGCAGTTGAGTTGGCGTCTATCCCGAATCATCACCTCGGCGCGGCGCGAAGGCGGTCCTCTTGAGGAAAGTCCGGGGCCGGAAAAAATTTTCAAAAACTAATCCTTTGTTTGCTGGATGCCGGCTTTCGCCGGCATGACGCATTGAGGGCTGTCATCGCGAAATGCTAGCGGGCGCCTGCCGTCCGGGTTTCTGCGGTTTTATGTCATCATCGCGTTTCATGCGAAGGGAGCGCGACGATGGTTGTCCTGGATTTAACCCAAGAGAATTTCGATGCGACGATCACCGGTAACAAAATGGTGATCGTGGATTTCCGGGCGCCGTGGTGCGGGCGCGCGCCGCGACTCGGTAGCCGCAGGCCCGTTTGCGGGAGCGGCGCGCCCGGGGCCGCAAGCCGATCACTGGACAGGAGCTGAGACCATGCCTGTCCTGGAACTGACTCAGCATAATTTCGAGAGCACGATTACCGGCAACAAGATCGTGATTGTGGATTTCTGGGCGCCATGGTGCGGCCCCTGCAAAAGTTTTGCCCCGGTGTTTGAGGCCACGTCGGAGAAACATCCCGACGTGGTGTTTGCCAAGGTCAATTCCGACGATGAGCAGGCGCTGGCTGGCCATTTCGGCATTCGCTCGATTCCGACGATCATGCTGTTCCGCGAGCAGATTGTTGTGTTCATGCAGTCCGGTGCGTTGCCGGCTTCTGGGCTGGAGAGCGTGCTGACGCAGGCGAAGGCGCTGGACATGGAGCAGGTGCGCCGCGAAGTCGCCGCACAGCAGGCGCAACAGCAGTAAAAATATCAATAAAATCAATTACTTATAATAATTCGTCCCGGTGTAATGGGCGGGAGGACAGGCCATGAGCGTGCGCGGTTTTTGGATTGATCATTTTCCCGGCAATTTTCTATGGTCCAACGCCGCACTGGCTTGCAAGGGCATGGCGCCCTATGGCGTGGTGGCGCTGGACGAGATCGATCGCATCGCGGAGAAGCTCAAGCTGCGCCAGGGCGAACCCGAAGCCTGGCAACAGGAATGGTGTGCGATGGCGGCGCAACTCGAAAAAACCGCCGATGCCGAAGCGGCGCGCGGGCGCGATCGCACTGCGGGCAACTACTATCTGCGCGCTGGCAACTATTACTACACCGGTGAGCGTTTTATCCCGCCGGGTGAAGTCAAGGTCGCGGTCGGACGCAAGGCCTACCGCTGTTATCGCGAGGGTCTGCCCCGTCGCCATCCCGAAATTGAATTTGTCGAAGTGCCGTACCAAGGAGAGACCCTGCCTGCGCTGTTCATGAAGGCGCCGGGCGTGTCGCTGCGCGCGCCGACGGTGGTCATTTTCAACGGCATGGACAACTGCAAGGAAATGAGTGTGATATTCGCCGGGCTGGAATTCGCGAAGCGCGGCATGCACACGCTGGCGATCGACGGACCGGGACAGGGCGAGACACTGCGTTTCCGCGGCATCCACAGCCGCTACGACTACGAGGTGCCGGGCAAGGCGGCCTACGATTATGTCGCGCAACGCGCCGATGTCGATCCGGCGCGGGTGGTGATCATGGGCTACAGCTTTGGCGGTTATTACTCGGCACGCATCGCCGCCTTCGAGAAGCGTTACGCCGCCGGCGTGGCGATGACTGCGCTGCACTGGGATCTCGCCGGCTGGCAACAGAAGATCAAGGAGAAGGCGCAGGCCGAGGGCACCAAGGTCGCGCAGTCGAATTTCCAGTTCCAATGGGTGGTCGGCGCGCCGGACACCGACAGCAGCATCGAGATTGCGAAACGCTTCACGCTTAAGGATGTTGCTCACCAGGTCACGATGCCCTTCCTGGTCACTCATGGCGCCAACGACCGCGTGGTGCCGGCGGAAAACGCGCAGAAACTATTCGATGCGCTCGGTTCCACGAAAAAGACCCTGCGCGTGTTCACCACTGATGATGGTGGCGCCGAACACGCGCATGTCGACAACCGCCAGGTCGGTGTCGATTTTGTCGCTGACTGGATCGCGGAGCACTTGCCGGGCTGAACGTCGTTGCCGGTCCCAAGCGGGCTATGCCAGCCGGGGAATGCCCGCACTGACAATGCGTGCTCCTGCGCGCTAAACTCCGGGCTCCCGCTGTTGTCCGACATCGGCTCCTTCCGAACATCAGGTTCCCATGAAACGCATTGTCTACCTTGCGGTGGCTGTCGCCCTGCTGATTGCTGCGGGCTTTGCCTGGCGCCAATATTCAAAGCCCCAGCCGGCGCCTGCCGCGAAGCCTGCCGCGGGTCCGGCGCGCGCATCGCCGGTGAAGGTGGCTAGCGTGCGCAGCGACACCGTGACTGACAGCCTGACTGCGGTGGGCACACTCCTCGCCAACGAGTCAGTGATGATTCGCCCGGAAATCGACGGCCGTATCGAAGTCATTCACTTTCAGGAAGGGCAGCTGGTACGCAAGGGTGACAAGCTGGTGTCGCTCGACGCGGCCGAGGTTGAGGCGCAGCTCAGCTCCGCCATGGCCGCGGCCAATCTCAACCGCAGCCGGCTGAAACGCTCGGAAGAACTGATCGAGAAAAAATTCATCAGCGCCCAGGCGCTGGACGAAGCGCGTGAAAATCTCAACCAGACCAATGCGCGCGAAGCCGAAGTCCGCGCCCGGCTGGCGAAGACCCTGATCCGCGCGCCCTTCGAAGGTGTCACCGGCCTGCGCCAGGTCAGTCCCGGAGCCTATGCCAAGGCGGGGCAGGATATTGCCCGGCTCGAGGGCATCGGCACGCTGAAACTGGATTTTCGCGTGCCGGAAGCCTATCTGCGCCAGATCCGTACCGGGCAGTCACTGACGGTTACGGTGGATGCCTATGCAGGTGAAAATTTCAGCGGCACGATTTACGCCATCGAACCGTCGGTCGACGAAGCCACGCGCACTGTGCTGCTGCGCGCGCGGCTGCCCAATCCGGGCGTGCGCCTGAAGCCGGGCATGTTCGCGCGCGTCAACCTGGTGCTCGCGCAACGCCAGAATGCGCTGTTGGTGCCCGAGCAGGCGATCGTGCCGCGCGGTGATGGGAGCTACGTGTTCCGCGTGGTCGAGGGCAAGGCTCAATTGACGAAGGTTGAGACTGGCCTGCGCCGCCCCGGCGAGGTGGAAGTCACCAGCGGCCTCGAGGCCGGGCAGAGCATCGTCGCCGACGGGCAGTTGCGGCTGCGGGACGGCGCTGCAGTGAGCCTGCCCGCACCGAAACAGAAGCCGCAACCGCAACCGGCGAAATAGCGATGGTCCTTCCGGAACTCTCGGTGCGGCGTCCCGTGCTCGCCACGGTGATGAGCCTGCTGATCATGCTGGTCGGCATCATCTCTTTTGAGCGACTGACAGTACGCGAGTATCCGAAGATCGACTCTCCGGTGGTCTCGGTGCGCACGATCTATACCGGCGCGAGCCCGCAGGTCATCGAGTCCCAGGTTACGCAGCCGCTGGAGGACAGCATCTCCGGCATCGAGGGTGTGAAGACGATGAAGTCGGTGAGTCGGGAGGAGGTCAGCCAGATCACCGTCGAATTCACCAATGACCGTGATCCCGATCTCGCTGCCAACGATGTGCGCGATCGCGTGTCGCGCGCCCGCGGACGCATGCCCGACGAGGTCAATGAGCCGATCATTTCCAAGGTGGAGGCCGACGCCCAGGCGATCATGTGGCTGCGGCTGTTTTCGGATCAGCATGGCCCGCTGGATATTTCCGACTATGCCGACCGTTTCGTTGCCGACCGCCTGAAAACGCTTCCCGGTGTGGCCTCGGTGATCATCGGTGGCGAACGGCGCTACGCGATGCGCATCTGGCTCGACCGTGAGCGCCTCGCTGCCTACGCGCTGACGCCGCAGGACGTCGAGGTGGCGCTGCGCCGCCAGAACATCGAGGTGCCCTCGGGAAGAATCGAGAGCAGCCAGCGCGAATTCACGGTGCTGTCGGAATCCGACCTGCGCACGCCAGCCCAATTCAACCAGTTGATCATCCGCGAGGTGAAGGGATATCCGGTGCGGCTGAGCGATATCGGGCGCGCTGAGCTGGGCGCGGCCGATGACCGCAACATTTTGCGCGTTAACGGCAACCCGGCGGTGGGCCTCGGCATTGTCAAGCAGTCCACCGCGAATACGCTGGCGGTGGCGCAAGCTGTGAAGGCCGAGGTGCCAAAGATCGCCGCGGCGCTGCCGCCAGGCATGCAGATTGCGGTCGCCTTTGATACTTCGATTTTCATCGAGAAGTCGATTACCTCGGTGTACAAGGTGATGGCGGAGGCGCTGGTGCTGGTGGTGCTGGTGATTTTTCTGTTCCTGCGCTCGGTGCGGGCGACGCTGATTCCTTTCGTCACCATTCCGGTGTCGTTGGTTGGCGCTTTTTTCCTGATCTGGATCATGGGCTTCTCCATCAACGTGCTGACGCTGCTGGGCATAGTGCTGGCGGTCGGCCTGGTTGTCGACGATGCCATCGTCGTACTCGAGAATATCCATCGCCATATCGAAAACGGCATGCGTCCCTTCGAGGCGGCGTTGAAGGGCGGGCGCGAGATTGCCTTCGCCGTGGTGGCGATGACGGTGACGCTGGCTGCAGTGTTCGCGCCGCTGGCTTTCGCCACCGGCAACACCGGCCGCCTGTTCCTCGAGTTCGCGCTGACGGTGGCTTCCGCGGTCGTGGTGTCCGGATTCGTTGCGCTGACGCTGACGCCCATGATGTGTTCGAAGCTGCTGCGCCGCGAAACTTCGCATGGCCGGGTCTACAACGCGCTGGAGCGTTTTTTCGAGGGTATGTCCTCGGGTTACGAACGCCTGCTGCGCTTCTGCCTCGCGCGGCGCGGCGTGGTCGTTACGCTGTTTCTGCTGGTCGCTGCCGGCGGCTCGGCGCTGTTTCTGTCGATCCGTTCCGAGCTGTCGCCGCTGGAAGACCGCGGTTTCTTCATCGGCGTGATGTCGGCGCCGGAGGGTGCCACCAAGGAATACACCGACGACTATGCCCGAATCTGGGAGGATATCTATGCCGACGTGCCGGAGATCACCTCCTACTTCGTGTCGGTCGCGCCCGGCCTCGAGCGCCCGAACCCGGTCAATTTCGCGCTGTCCTTCGTGCGGCTGACGGATTGGAGCGAGCGCGACCGCAAGACGCAGCAGATCACCGCTTCGATCGCGCCGCAGATGTTTGCGCGGATGCCGGGCGTGCTGGCGTTTCCGATCAATCCGCCGTCGCTGGGGCAGAGCTTCCGCAATCCGCCGGTGCAGTTCGTGGTACAGGGCAATTCGTATGAGGACCTTGACCGCAGAGTCACCGCTTTGGTGGCCAAGGCGCGACAGTCGCCGGCACTGGCCAATGTTGACAGCGACCTCAAGCTCAACAAGCCGCAGCTTGCGGTCGACATCGACCGCGAGAAGGCGGCAGCGCTGGGGATCGAGGTGGAAACCATAGGCCGTACCATGGAAACCCTGCTCGGCGGCCGCCAGGTCACGCGTTTCAAGCGCGAGGGCAAGCAGTACGATGTCATCGTCCGCCTTGAGGACAAGGATCGCCGGCAGCCGTCCGACCTGACCTCGATTTACGTGCGTGGCGCCGCGGGCGGAATCACCCAGTTGTCGAATCTGGTGAGCGTGCGCGAGACGGTGGCGCCAAAAGAGCTCAACCATTTCAACCGGCTGCGCGCGGTGATCATCTCTGCCAATGTCACGCCGGGCTACTCGCTGTCCGAGGCGCTTGATGCTATGGAGGCCGCGGCGGAAGAGACCCTGACGCCGGAATATCAGACTACGCTCGACGGACAATCGCGCGAGTTTCGTGAGTCCGGTCAGCAGCTCTACCTGATTTTTGTGCTGGCGCTGGCCTTCATCTACCTCGTGCTTGCGGCGCAGTTCGAGAGTTTCCGCGGCCCGCTGGTGATCATGCTGACCGTGCCGCTGGCGGTGACTGGCGCGCTGTTGGTGATCAAACTGACCGGCGGTACGCTCAATGTCTATAGCCAGATCGGGCTGGTGATGCTGATTGGATTGATCACCAAGAACGGCATTCTGATCGTCGAGTTCACCAATCAGCTTCGCGATCTGGGGCGCGAGAAAGTTGCGGCGCTGGTTGAGGCCTGTTCGCTGCGCCTGCGGCCGATCCTGATGACTACCGCGGCGACCGTGCTCGGTGCGGTGCCGCTGGCGATTGCCACCGGCGCCGGCGCAGAGTCGCGCTCGGCGATCGGCTGGGTGGTCGTCGGCGGCATGAGTTTCGGCACGCTGTTCACCCTGTTCGTGGTGCCGGTGGCCTACACCTTCATCGTCGGCGAGCGCAAGCCGGCGGATGACGCGCAGCCGGCCGTCACTCCCGCACTCTGAGCGTTCATCCGTTGCCGCCGCTCTCCAGCGCGCGGTCGAGCCAGCCCGGCACATAGACCTGCTCGACGAACCAGCGCAGCGCCTTGCCGCGGTGTGCCGTGCGCCAGGCGAGGTACAGCATCTGGCTCACCTTCGGTTTCTCGGTCTGCCGCACCACCAGTTCGCCGCGCGCAATGGGAGTTCCGATCAGGCACTGCGGCAGATAGCCGACGCCGAGGCCCATGACTTGCGCCTGCAGCTTGACGGCGAGATTCGGTACGGTCAGCGTGTCCTGGCCCGACAGCAGGCCGGTGGTGCGCGGCGGCAGGTTGCGCGAGCTGTCGGCGACAGCCACTGCGCGATGGGTGAGGATGTCTTCGCGCCGCAGCGGTTCAGGCAGCCCCGCCAGCGGGTGCGCAGGCGCCACCGCAAAGAACCAGTCGATTTCGCCGAGTGGCCGCGTCTGGTAGCCACCGCCCGCCGGGCCTTCGCCGGAAGCGCCGATGGCAAGGTCGGCACGGCCTGAAGCCAGCGCGTCCCAGCATCCGCCCAGCACCTCTGCGGAAAAGCGCAGCCGGGTTTCGTCATGCAGGGCGTGGAAATCGCGTGCGAGATCAAGCATCGCTTGTCCCGGCAGCAGACCGTCATAGGCGATGCGCAGCTCGGATTCCCAGCCGGTCGCGACGCGTTTCACGCGCGCTTCGAGTTCGCCGGCCGCGCGCAGCAGGTGGCGACCTTCGGCCAGCAGTTCGCGTCCTGCCGCTGTGAGTTTCGCGCGATGGCCACGGCGGTCGAACAACACTACGTCGAGGTCTTCCTCGAGTTTCTGCACGGTGTAGGTCAGTGCTGAAGGCACACGATGCAGTTCGTGCGCGGCGGCGGCGAAACTGCCCTTGCGGTCTATGGCGTCGATGGCCAGCAGTGCATCAAGGGTCAGGCGCATCTCGACTCCTTGTTGAAATAAGTGTATTTAATTTTTACTTAATTTATCATAAATAATTGTTTTTAAACAATAATATTATTCATTAATTTTGACGTAATCAGTCAAAATCTTCCGATTTCTTGTCCCGGAACGGCGCCCTAGGATGCCTCTCATCGCATCGCAAGATGCATCGAACAAGAAAGGAAGCGCCATGCTGAACCTGCGCAAAAGTGAAGACCGCGGCCATGCCAACCATGGCTGGCTGGACTCGTACCACAGCTTTTCGTTCGCGAGTTATCACGATCCCGATCACATGGGTTATGGCCCGCTGCGCGTGATCAATGAGGACCGCGTCCAGGCAGGCGCCGGTTTCGGCACCCACGGTCATCGCGACATGGAAATCATCAGCTATGTGCTCGACGGCGCGCTGGCCCACCAGGATTCGATGGGCAACGGCTCGGCGATCGTGCCCGGTGATGTGCAGCGCATGAGTGCCGGCAGCGGCGTGCGCCATTCAGAGCACAACCACAGCCAGTCGGGAACGACGCATTTCCTGCAGATCTGGATCGAGCCGAAGTTTACCGGCATCAAGCCCTCATACGAGCAGAAGCATTTTTCCGCGGAAGAGAAACGCGGCCGGCTGCGGCTGATCGTGTCGCCGGACGGGCGCGATGGCTCGGTGAGCATGAATCAGGATGCGTTCCTGTATGCCGGGCTGTTCGACGCGGATGAGGCTGCCGAACGGGTGATCGCGGCCAGCCGTCGCGGTTACGTTCATGTCGCACGCGGCAGCATCACCGTCAACGGCCAGCAGCTGCGCGCCGGAGATGCCCTGAAAGCGGGAGCGGGCACGATCAGCATCGAGGGCGGCAATGCTGCCGAAGTGCTGGTGTTCGACCTGCCTTGAAATCTTAAGATTGATCAATTGCAACTTTAAAGGAAACAGCATGAGCCAGTACAACATCGCCGTGATCGTCGGCAGTATCCGCAGGGATTCGCTCAACCAGAAGCTGGCTGACGCGCTGGTAAAGCTCGCGCCGCCGGAGTTTTCCTTCAGGACGGTGCGCATCGACGATCTACCACTCTACAACCAGGATGATGACGCCAAGCCGGCCGCCGCAGTGCTGCGTCTGCGCAAGGAAATAAAGGAAGCAGACGCACTGTTGTTCCTGACGCCGGAGTACAACCGCTCAATTCCCGGCGTGCTGAAGAACGCGATCGACCATGCGTCGCGGCCCTGGGGACAGAGCGTCTGGGGTGGCAAGCCCGCCGGCGTGCTCGGCGTCTCAGTCGGCGCCATCGGCACCGCGCTGGCGCAGCAGCACCTGCGCAGCATCCTCTCCTATCTCGACGTGTCAGTGCTGGGTCAGCCGGAGGTGTATTTGCAGGCCAAGGACGGCCTGTTCGATGCGGACGGTGGTATCGGGCCGGACAGCCGTGCCTTTGTGCAGGGTTGGGTGGATCGTTACGTGGCCTGGGTGAAGAAACTCGCGGCCTGAGCCGCGGGTTTCGGAGAACATGACCGCACGCCAGCCAGCCGTTTTCATTTCGCACGGCGCGCTGGATCCATGCCGCCTATACCTATGGTGTCATCGGCATGGATGCCTGATGATCGACTGAAAAAGTCCTGATATTGAACCGGCGCTGCGGCCACAGGCTGTCTCAGGAAATATCCGTCCCGGTCGGTGCGAAATAACCGATCTCCAGGGTTCGCTTCGCACGCCAGGGCAGGCGTATGGTGGGGAGCCCTTCCAACTCCTCGTCTTCCCGCACCGGAGTGCGCACCTGGATCGTGCCTTCGATGACATCGCCACGGACCTCGCCGGAAAAGGACATCCCGGTGTAGCCGGTCCCCGGCAGCGTCATGCTCAGCAGGAACTGCAGGCTTCGGCCCTGCAGCTTGACGCTCTGGATCAACTGACGGCGGTGGCCGACGCGGACCGCGCCTTCGGCCTGCTGGAAATGCTGCTCGAGCAGTGCCTCGAAGCGGTAGTGGTTGCCGCCGATACTGGCTTCCCACTCCCAGGCGCCTTCGACGCGTGCCGGGACGTGCCACAGACGGACGGTAGTAAAGTTGCCGGTTCGCTCGTCGGTCACATCGGCGGGCCAGTTACCTATGCCCCAGGTGGCGGCGACTACGCGGGTGCCCGGGCGTGCCTGGGCGAGGATTTTCGGGCGCAACAGGCGCATCAGTTCGGGAAACAGCCACATGAAGATCACGTCGACCTTGCTGAGGTCGGCATCGAAAACGTTCTGGTGCAGGAACTGCACGCGATCGGACAGGTTCTGTACCCCCGCTGCCGCGTTGGCCTTCGCTACAAGGCTCGCGTTGACGTCGACACCGATGCCGCGCACGCCCGGACGGTTCTTCAGCGCGGCAAACACAATGCGTCCGTCGCCGGAGCCCAAGTCGATCACGGTTTCGCCGCTGGCCGGGGCAGCCAGCTTTACCATGCGCTCGACGTTTTCGGGGTCACTGCCGACAAAGGGGGAGAACAGTTCCTGGGCACGCGCAGCAATGGTCTGCCAGGCCGCAGCGGCGGCAACTAGTGAAAGGAAAGTGCGTCTGGAAGGCATGGATTGTGGGCTCTGGATTTTGATCGAAAGGCCGAAGCATACTGCGGGAGCATGCCGGGAATCCATATCCCGCGAACACTTTGTGGACCGCGGTCGGCTATGATTGCGACCGTCCGCTGCATTGCACCCCGCCTTGGGCGGTGCTGTGGCGCATTCGATTCCGGTTGTCGCAGATAAATAACTCGACGAGGAGATGCACATGCAGGAGCGCAAGGCCATCACCAGCGTACCCATCAACGAACTTGCAGGGCGGCGTTGGAGTACGCGCGCCTTTGACGCCTCGCGCGGAGTGACGCCGGCACAGGTCGCAGCGCTGATAGAGGCGGCGCGCTGGGCGCCATCCTGTTTCGGCGCAGAACCCTGGCGCTTCCTGATGTGGGATCGTGCGCGGGACCCTGCGGGCTGGCAGCAGGCCTACGACTGCCTCTCCGATAACAACCGCAAATGGTGCAAAAACGTGCCGCTGCTGTTTCTCGCTTGCGCGGGCTCTATTTTCGAGCACAACGGCCAGTCCAACCGCTGGGCGCAGTACGACACCGGCATGGCGGCGCTGGCGCTGACGCTGGAGGCCGTGGCGCAGGGACTGGTCGCCCACCAGATGGGCGGATTCGACATTCCGAAGGTGCGGGCGGCCTTCGCTGTGCCCGAGGACTACATGCCGATGGCGATGATCGCCGTCGGTCACCAGGCGGGTCCGGAAGTGCTCGACGAGGAAACCCTGAAAAAGGAACTCAAGGCGCGGGAGCGCAAACCCGTTGCTGAACGGTTTTTCGGCGGACGCTGGAATACGCCTGCCGGCTGAGTCCGCAGGCCGCCTCAGCGCGCGATTGCGGTCTGCCGCGGCGCCAGGGTGCCTGTGCTGACGGCGGCGGGTGCTTCCTGCTGCGGGAAGTTGAACTCGAGGAGGGTGCCGACGGGGTCACGCAGGAAAATCTGGTAACCCGCTTCGGGCACGTTCTGTCTTTCGTGGGGGATGTTCATGCGCTCGAGTTTCGCCATGAATTCGCCGGCTCCCTGCGACTGAAAGGCAATATGGTCAACGCTGCCGTGATGGTCGCGCTGGAGGAAGCCTTCCACGCAGCGCGCGCTGACGTGCAGGATCGGATGGTCGTCGAGGTAGAGCCAGATGCCGGGGTTGGGGAAGTTGGGGCGACTGCCCTTCCTGAAGCCGATCACGTCACCGTAGAAGCTTTCGATCGGTTCCAGGTCGCTGGGTGCGCAGCGGATGTTGTAGTGATGGATGCGGTCGATTTTCATGAAGTTCCTCCGGAGGTCGGACCTCAAACCGCCCACGGCGGCGGGCGAATACGCATTTACTGTATCACGCTGCCGCGCGGCTGGCGCTGCCCTGTCGCGTCGACTTTGGCGAGTCCGGTCCAGCCACCGCCGAGCGCCCTGACCACGTCAGCCACTGCGGCGCGCTGAGCGCGCAACGCATCACTGCGATTCAGTTCCGCACTGAGCAGGTTACGCTCGGCATCGAGCGCTTCGAGTTGGCTGGTCAGGCCGTTCTCATAACGGATGCGCGCGAGCCGCAGCGAATCGGAGAGCGCCCTGGCCCGGGCGTTCTCGGCATCGAATGCTTCGCGGGCGCGAGTCTGCGCGACCAACGCATCGTGGGTTTCGCGAAATGCCGTCTGCAGGGTTTTCTGATACTGGGCCAGCGTCTGGCGCTCGCGCGCCTGCACAGCCTCCATCTCGCCGAACAGCCGGCCACCCTGGAAAATAGGCTGTGCCAGCGCAAAGCCGAGGCTCCAGATCTGCGCCGGGCCCGAGAACAGACTGGACAGGGCTGCGCTTTCGCTGCCGAGATAGCCCGAGAGGCCGATGCGTGGAAACAGTGCGGCGCGCGCGGCGCTGATGCGTGCGTTGGCGGCGATCAACTGCTGCTCGGCGGCGACGACGTCGGGCCTCCGCAGCAACAGGTCCGAAGGCAGATCGGCGGGAACCACCGGGGTGGCCGGCAGGCCGCTGTCGGTGCTGCGTGCCACGCTGTCGCTGATCAGCGCGCGCGGACTGCGGCCCAGCAGCACACCCAGCGCAAGTTCTTCCGAACTGCGCCTGCGCTCCAGCGCCGGCAGTTGCGCCTGCGCCGCGGCCACTTCGGCTTCGAGCTGGCGCAATTCGAAATCGCTGATCAGCCCCGCGCCCGAGCGGATGCGCTGCAGCCGAAGATTGTCTTCGCGCAGGGCCAGCGACTTGCGGGTATCGGAAAGCTGCGCGTCGAGTGCGACCAGCGCGTAGTACGACTGCGCCACCTGCGCGGTCAGCGCCAGGCGCACGGTTTCGCGTGCCGCCGCATTGGCCAGCAGTTCCGCTTGCGCGGCCTTCGCCGTACTGCGCAGGCGGCCCCACAGGTCAAGCTCGTAGGAGACATTAAGCTGCGCGCGGTAGTTGTTGTTTTCCAAAGAACCCGGTATTCGCGTTGCAGTGCTGTCCGAACGGTGGCTGCGATCCCGCTGTAATTGTCCATCGATCGCGGGGGCCAAACGAGAGTCGGCAACGCGCGCGAGCGCCCGCGCTTCGTCGAGACGCGCCGTGGCGAGAGCGAGGTCCTGGTTGTTGACGAGTGCCTCGTCGATCAGGCGGTCCAGCATGGGGTCGCCGTATACGGTCCACCATCGTTCGGTGACCACGGCTTTGCCGGCTGCGGGCGCTACTTTCCAGGCATCGGGCAATTCGGCGTTGGGGCGGACATATTCGGGGCCGACACTGCAGCCGCTCAAGGCCGATGATAAAAAAACTATATAAAACAAATAGTTACGCATTATCTTCGCCTTTGGCCGGGGTGCCGTGGTGCGGCGTGTGTACTGCTTTCAGGCTTTGCTGGCGATGGTGTTCGACTTCAGCCTCTATTTCTGCGGTCGAACGTTTGTCGGAGAGCTTGCGGTCGACGATCAGCTTGTAGAACCACGGGATGAAGAAAATCGCGAGGAAGGTGGCCGCAAGCATGCCGCCCATTACTCCGGTTCCTGCGGAATGGCGTGCGCCGGCGCCGGCACCGGTCGAGATCGCCAGTGGCAGCACGCCGAGGATGAAAGCGAGCGAGGTCATCAGGATGGGGCGGAAACGCTGGCGTGCGGCCTCGATTGCCGCGGCAGCAGTGGTGTATCCCTCGTGTTTTTTCAGCACTGCGTATTCGACGATCAGGATCGCGTTCTTCGCGGCGAGGCCGAGCAGTGTCACCAGGCCGATCTGGAAATAGACGTCGTTGGTGAACCCGCGCAGCCACACCGCGGCCAGCGCGCCGAAGGTGCCGAAGGGCAGGGCGAGCAGCACCGACAGCGGCAGCGACCACTTGTCGTACTGCGCGGCGAGGATCAGGAACACCATCAGCACGGCAAGTCCGAGCGCGATGCCGGCGGTTCCGCCCGAGCGTTTTTCCTGGAAGGAGGCGCCACTCCAGTCGTAGCTGAATTCCGGCGGCAGTGTCCTCGCGGCGATTTCTTCCATGCGCGCAATGGCCTGGCCCGAACTGTAGCCGGGAGCGGCTGAACCGAAGATTTTCACTGCCGGCAGGTTGTTGAAGCGGTCGAGCGTGTCCGGGCCCGAGGAGTATTCGATATTCGCGAGCGAGGACAATGGAACCATCACGCCGCGCTCGGAGCGCACGAAGACCGCACCGACATCGTCCGGGCGCTTGCGATAGCCGGGCTCGGCCGACATCAGCACCTGCCAGGTGCGGCCGTACTTGTTGAAGTCGTTGACGTAGTAGGTGCCCAGCGTCGCAGCGAGCGAGTTGTAGAGTTCGTCGATCGGAACGCCCAGTGTCTTTGCCTTTTCGCGGTCGGTCTGTAGGTAGAGCTGCGGCACGTTGGAGCGCCACAGCGTGTTGACCTGCACGAACATCGGGTCCTGCGCCACCGCGCCGAGGAACTGCTGCGTCACTTCGGCGAGCCGTTTTGGCCCACCCTCGCCGCGGTTCTGCAGGTAGAACTCAAAGCCACCAGCGCTGCCGAGGCCGAAAATAGGCGGCGGGTTGAAGCCGAGCACCAGCGCTTCCTTGATGTGCCCGGTTTTCATGAAGAACTCGCCGACCAGTTGTGGCGTGGTGACTTCGCGTTCATCCCAGTGCTTCTGGGTGACGAAAATCGTTGCTGCATTGTTGCGGAAGCCGCCGCCGAGGAAATCGAAACCGGTAAAGGCGACAGCATGCTCGTTGGCTGGATTGGACTTGATGGCCGCGATCACTTCGCTGACGACCCTGTCGGTCCTCTCGAGGGTCGCGCCGTCGGGCAGCAGTACCGCGGCGATGTAATAGCCCTGATCCTCGTCCGGCACCAGGGAGCCCGGCGTGGCGCGCCACAGGCCGGCGGTGATCGCGACCATGCCGATGAACAGCAGCAGCGCGATGCCGCCGCGGCGCAGCATCCAGGTCACGCCATCGACATAGCGGCCGGTCATGCGGCGGAACCAGCCGTTGAACCAGCGGAAGAAACGGCCGGGTTCGCGGTGCCCGCGTGAGAGCATGAAAGCGCATAGTGCCGGTGACAGCGTAAGTGCGACGACCGCCGAGAATAGGACAGCGATGGAGATGGTCACCGCGAATTGCCGGTAGAGTTCGCCAGTCAGTCCGCCAAGGAAGGCGATCGGGATGAACACCGCGCACATGGTCAGCGTCATCGCGATGATCGGGCCGGTGACTTCCTTCATGGCCTTGATCGCGGCTTCACGTGCGCCCAGCTTCTCCTCGCGCATGATGCGCTCGACGTTCTCCAGCACGACGATTGCATCGTCGACGACGATGCCGATCGCCAGTACCATACCGAACAGCGTCAGCGTGTTGATTGAATAGCCGAGCATCAGCAGGCCGGCGAAGGTGCCGATCAGCGACACCGGTACCGCAGCGAAGGGGATCAGTGTCGCGCGCCAGTTCTGCAGGAACACGAATACCACCAGGAATACCAGCAGCATCGCTTCGGCGAGCGTCTTCGCGACCTCGCGGATGGACACCGCGACAAAACGCGTGGTGTCGTAAACTGCGGCGTGCTCGAAACCCTGCGGGAAACGCTGCTTCAGCCGGTCCATTTCCGCGGTGACAAGATCAGCGGTGGCCAGTGCGTTGGCGCCCGGCTGCAGGAATATGCCGACCAGCGTCGCCGACTTGCCGTTGACGCGGCCCATAAACTCGTAATCCTTGGAGGCGAGTTCGACACGGGCGACATCCCCCAGGCGCAGCAACGAACCGTCGGGATTGGCGCGGACGACGATGTTCTCGAACTCTGCGGGTTCCGAAAGCCGGCCCTGGGTAGTGATGGTGTAGACCAGTTCCTGCGGTCCGGCAGTCGGCGACTGGCCGATCTTGCCGGCCGCAAACTGCGCGTTCTGTTCATTCAGCGCGCGCAGCAGGTCGCCGGGTGTGACTTTCAACTGTGCCATGCGGTCGGGACGGGTCCAAATGCGCATCGCGTAGTCCTTGGCACCGAAAATCTGCACATTGGTGGTGCCGGGAATGCGTTTCAGCGCGTCGAGCACGTTCAGCGTCACGTAGTTCGAAATGAACAAGTCATCGTAACGGCCGTCGGGCGAGGTGAAGGCGATCACCTGGAGGAAGGAGGAGGAACCTTTTTCGACAGTGACGCCCTGACGCCGCACTTCCAGCGGCAGCCGCGGTTCGACCTGTTTGACGCGGTTGTTGACGTTGAGCGCCGCGGTGTCGATGTCGGCACCGATGTCGAAGGTGACCTGGATCTCGACCACACCCTGCGCGGTGGAGGTCGAGCTCATGTAGAGCATTTTCTCGACACCGTTGATCTGGTTCTCCAGTAGTGCTGCGACGGTCTGCTCCAGCACCTGGGCCGAGGCGCCGGGATAAACCGCGCGCACGGTGACCACCGGCGGTGCTATTTCCGGGTACTGCGCGATCGGCAACGTACGCATCGAGGCGAGGCCGGCGATGACGATGAAGATCGACAGTACCGCGGCGAAGATCGGGCGGTCGATGAAAAAGCGTGAAATCATGGTTCAGTCCGTTTCTTCAGTCGACGCGGCTCAGGACTGCTTCTTCGGTGCGTCCGCCGGTTTTTCCGCGGCCGGTTTGGCTTCGGGCTTGACGGGTGGCTGGGGAGCGTCCTTCAGCGTTGCTGAATCGGCGATGCTCACTGGGGTGCCGGGCGCGAAGATCTTCGCCATGCCGTCGATGATCACGCGCTCGCCGGCCTTAAGGCCGGAATTGATGATCCAGCCGACGTCCGTCCAGGCGCCGACTTCGACCGGGCGCGGCTCGGCCTTTGATTCCGCGTTGGCGATATAGACGAACTTGCCGGTCGGTCCCTCAAGCACTGCGCGCTGCGGCACGACGATGACATTGGGCCGCACAGCGCCGGAGAGGGTGATGCGCACGAATTCGCCGGCACGCAGCAGGTTGCCCGGATTGGGAAACTCGGCACGGGTTTCGGTGGTGCCGGTCTGGGTGCTGACGCGGGAATCGACAAAATTGACCACGCCGGGTCGCGAATATTCGCTGCCGTCGGAGAGTGTGACCGTCGCTTTCAACTTGCCGTCGCCCGGCAGCTTGATGCGGCCGGCCTCGGCGTCTCGCCGCAGTGCCAGCGTGTCGCGGTCGGAAACGCCGAAGATCACGTACATCGGGTCGGTCTGGGTCACGGTGGTCAGCAGCACGCCAGAACCCGAAACGAGTGATCCTTCAGATACTGCGGCGCGGCCGGTGATACCGGCGATCGGAGAATCGACACGTGTCCAGTCGAGGTTCAGCTGCGCTTCGTTGAATCTGGCGCGCACGCTGGCGACCTGGGCTGCGGCAATACGCTCGGCTGATGTGGCATCGTCGAATTCCTTCTGACTGACCGCCTTCGATTCGTATACCGGTTTCAGCCGTGCCAGGTCGCGCTGTGCCTGCTGCAACTGGGCCTCCGCGACGCCGAGGTCCGCCTTGGCGCGTGCCAGTGCCAACTGGAAGGGTGCGGGATCTATGGTGAAAAGCGACTCGCCTTGCTTGACACTGCTGCCTTCGCGGAAATTGCGCTTGAGCAGAATGCCGCTGACCCGGGCGCGGATTTCGGTTTCGCGGTAACCCGCAGTCTGGGCGGTATATTCAAGCTTCACCGGCAGATCCTGCGTCTCGGTGATCATCACGCTGACAGGAGGCGGCGGAAATCCGCCGGGCGGCGGGCCTCCGGCGGGGCCACAGGCGGCGAGCAGCAGAGAGGCTGCGGTCGCGGCGACGAGGGGGCGGAGGCGGGGCATCGATGCGTTCATTTTTTTGGGTCCCTGAAGGCTGCGGGCCGGATATGCCGGCAGCATCTCTGACAGCGCGACAGTTTACATACAAGCATGAATGTATGTAAAGTAGCGTTTCATGACAAAGGCCGCCAACGGCCGCGCAGCAACCGGAGGAACATGGCCAGACGCACCAAGGACGAGGCAGTCGAGACCCGCAACCAGATTCTTGATGCGGCTGAGAAGGTATTCAGCGCCCGCGGCGTGTCGCGCACCTCCCTGGCGGATATCGCCGAAGCGGCCTCGGTGACGCGCGGCGCCATTTACTGGCATTTCAAGGACAAGGCCGATCTGTTCTGCGAAATGGTGGCGCGGGTCACGATGCCAATGGAGGATGCCCCCTGCCAGATTGACCCCGGCCGGGACGCGGATCCACTGGGCAGCATCCGCACCATGCTCACCGGCATCCTGCAGCGGACCTCCGGCGATGCCCAGGCACGTCGTGTGTTTCACATCGTGTTCAACAAATGCGAGTACGTCGACGAGATGGAGCAGGTCTGGCAGCGTTTCCGCGAGATGCAGGCGGGCTGCCTGCGCCGGTTGGAACAGGGGCTGGCGGCAGCGATCGCCCGCGGACAGTTGCCGGCGAAGCTGGATGCGCATCAGACGGCGGTCGGCCTGCATGCAATGCTCAACGGCCTGATCAGCAAATGGGTGATGGACCCTGATCATGCTCCATCGAGAATCGACGCCGACGCCATCATCGATGTGTTTCTGGAAGGACTGCGCGCTACTCCGGGGCTTCCCGCCCGCAAAGCGAAACGCGCCCCAGTCCGGCGTCCCGGAGTCCGGGTGGCGGCGATAGTGCCGCGGCGCCGCCGCGCCTGAGCCGGTCCGTTCAGATCTCCCAGGGTGCAGCGGTAGTCGCGGCGATCGCGTAGCGCTGCAGGGCCTCAGCCACGACCTCGCGATGGATGGCGCCGTCGTCGGCCAGTGCCGACAGCGCCGCGATCACGATGTGCTGGCGATCCATCTCGAAGAATCGGCGCAGGTTTTCACGAGTGTCACTGCGCCCGTAACCGTCGGTGCCGAGCGCGACGTAGCGCCGCGATACCCAGGGGCGGATCAGGTCGGGAACTGCGCTGACATGGTCGGAGGCGGCGATGACCGGACCCGCGTGCGCCGCCAGCGATGTTTCGACATGCGAGGTTCGTGGCGTCGCCTGTGGATTGAGCCGGTTGTGGCGGGCGCAGGCCATGCCGTCGCGGCGCAATTCGCTCCAGCTGGTGACGCTCCACACGTTGGCGACGATGCCGAAATCCTGCTGCAGCAGGTCTGCGGCGGCAAGCGATTCGCGCAGGATAGTACCGCTGCCGAGCAGTTGCACTGCGGCGTCGGGCTTCCACTGCAACAGGTACAGGCCCCTGAGGATGCCCTCACGCGCGCCTTCCGGCATCGCCGGCTGCACGTAGTTCTCGTTCATCACGGTGATGTAATAGAACACGTCCTCCTGCGCCTCGAGCATGCGCCGCGTGCCATCCTCGATGATCGTCGCCAGCTCGTAGCCATAGGCGGGATCCCAGGCGCGGCAGTTCGGCACCGTGGAGGCGATCAACTGCGAGGACCCATCCTGGTGCTGCAGTCCTTCGCCGGAGAGCGTGGTGCGGCCGGCAGTGGCGCCGATCAGGAAACCGCGTGAGCGGCAGTCGCCGGCCTGCCAGATCAGGTCGCCGACACGCTGGAAGCCGAACATCGAATAGAAAATGTAAAAGGGCAGCATCGGCATGCCATGCACGCTGTAGCTGGTGGCGGCGGCGATCCACGACGATATGGCACCGGCCTCGTTGATGCCTTCCTCGAGGATCTGCCCGTCCTGCGCCTCCTTGTAATAGAGCAGTTCGTCGCGGTCCTCGGGCTCGTAGAGCTGGCCGAAGGGCGAGTAGATCGCCACCTGGCGGAACAGCGACTGCATGCCGAAGGTACGCGCCTCGTCGGCGACGATGGGCACGATCTGCTTGCCGATCACCGGGTCCTTCAGCATCTGCGCCAGCATCTTGACGAAGCTCATGGTGGTCGATTCCTCGCGCCCGTTCGAGCCCTCGGTGATGCGGGACCAGGCTTCGGCTTTCGGCGTCGCCAGTTTCGGCGCCGTGGTGACGCGTGCCGGCAGGTAGCCGCCCAGCACATTGCGTCGCGCGTGCAGGTAACGCATCTCCGGACTGTCGTCCCCGGGTTTCCAGAATTTAAGCGCCCTGACATCGGCATCGGGTATCGGCAGTGCGAAGCGGTCGCGGAAGGCGAGCAGGGCGTCGTCCTCCATTTTTTTCTGCTGGTGCGCCCCCATCTTGCCCTGGCCCCAGTGGCCCATGCCGTAACCCTTCTTGGTCTGTGCGAGGATCACCGTCGGCCGGCCGCGATGGTTCATGGCGGCGTGGTAGGCGGCGTATATTTTCACCGGGTCGTGGCCGCCGCGGCGCAGGCGGTCGATGTCTTCGTCCGACAGGTGCGACACCAGTGCCTGCAGTTCCGGGTCCTTGTTGAAGAAGTGTTCACGGTTGAAGCGGCCGTCAGTGGCGGCGTACTTCTGGAATTCGCCGTCGACCGTTTCGTGCAGGCGCCTGAGGATCACGTGGTCGACGTCGCGCGCGAACAGCGGATCCCATTCCGAGCCCCACAGCAGCTTGGTGACATGCCAGCCGGCGCCGGAGAACAGCCCCTCGAGTTCCTGGATCAGCGAACCGTTGCCACGCACCGGACCGTCGAGACGCTGCAGATTGCAGTTGACGACGAAGATCAGGTTGTCGAGGCCTTCGCGTGAAGCCAGCGACAGTCCGGCGAGGGACTCCGGTTCGTCCATTTCCCCGTCGCCGACAAAGGCCCAGACCTTGCGTCCGGCGGTCTTCTGGATGCCACGATGCTCGAGGTAACGCATGAAGCGCGCTTGATAGATGGCGTTGACCGGGCCGAGGCCCATCGAGGCATTGGGGAACTGCCAGAAATCCGGCATCAGCCAGGGATGGCAGTAGGAGGACAGACCGCTACCCGGCCCACCGGTCTCGCGGCGGTAGTTGTCGAGCTGCGCCTCGCTCAGACGGCCTTCCAGCCAGGCACGGGCATAGATGCCGGGTGCGGCATGAGGTTGGAAAAATACCGCATCGCCGTTCTGGCCGGCGCGGAAGAAATGATTGAAGCCAACCTCGAACAGGTCGGCAATCGAGGCATAGGTCGCGATGTGGCCGCCGAGTTCGGCAGCGCCGCGGTTGGCGCGCACCACCATCGCCAACGCGTTCCAGCGCACCAGCGCGGAGACACGCGCCTCAATGTCGAGGTTGCCGGGAAACTGCGGCTGTTCTGCAAGTGCGATCGAATTGCAGTACGGCGTATTGAGCACAGGCGGCATCGGCACCCGTTTGGCGCGCGCTTCGTCGAGCAGCTTGCGCAGGAGGTAGGTCGCGCGTTCGCGGCCGCCGGCGTCGATCAGCGAGTTGAAAGCTTCCAGCCACTCGCGGGTTTCGACGGGATCGGGGTCGGCGGGCATCACCCGCCAGAAGGCGGCAGAAAGTTCGGACAGGTCGGTCACGGCAGGTTCCTCCGCGCGCAGGCGCGCGCAACTTCTGGATGCTACGCGCAAGCGTGCGGCATGGGGTTTTGTATTTGCTTGTTTTTAAACATTAATTCAGCATATAATGCTGAAAAATATAATTTTAAAAGCATGATATGCCGAATATAAAACTCGATGCGACAGACTGGAAAATCCTCGCCCGGCTCCAGGGCAACGCGCGCCTGTCCAATGTCGAGCTCGCGCGTGCGGTGAATCTGTCGCCCTCGCCCTGTCTGGCGCGGGTGCGGCAGTTGGAGGAGGGTGGGCTGATTGGCAGCTATGTGACACTGCTCGATCCGCTCAAACTGGGGCTGACAGTGTCGGTGTTCATCCAGGTGCGGCTGGAGCGCCAGGTGGAGAAGGCGCTGGAGACCTTCGAAGCGGCGATTGCGGAGCGGCCGGAGGTCATGGAGTGTTACCTGATGACCGGCGATTCGGACTACATGTTGCGGGTGATGGTGGCCGATGTGCAGGCGCTGGAGCGCTTCATCGTCGATTTCCTGGCCAAGATACCCGGGGTGGGCAACCTGAAATCGAGCTTCGCGCTGAAACAGGTGAAATACAAGACGGCCTTGCCGTTGCCCGGTCTGGGGCCGGCGCAGAAAAGTCCCCGTCGCCGGACCGCGCGCTGACGCGCGCGGCGCTTCAGCGCTTGCGGTAGAAGTTGCCGGGACGCGCTGCCGGAGGACCGGCGCGTTCATCCTTGTGGCGGAAGCTGATGCGGCCCTTGTTCAGGTCGTAGGGCGAAATTTCGATGGTCACCTTGTCGCCGGCGAGAATGCGGATGCGGTGTTTGCGCATCTTTCCCGAGGCGTAAGCCGTCAGCGTGTGGCCGTTGACGAGTGTCACGCGAAACATCGTGTTGGGCAGCACCTCTTCGATGACACCCTCGTATTCGACCATTTCTTCCTTGGACATTCTGGTTCTCCCTGTCGTGTGCTCCAAAAGGAAAAGCCGCGTGCAATTGCGCACGCGGCTCGCGCTGCGGGCGGAAATTCCGCCCGCGCCGTGATCAGGCGGCTTGCAGATTCACGGCGGAAGAGCGGCCGTCCGAACCGCGTTCGAGATCGAACGACACCTGCTGGTTTTCGGTCAGCGTGCTCATGCCGGCGCGCTCAACGGCCGAAATGTGTACGAACACGTCTTTCGACTGGTCTTGCGGCTGGATGAAACCGAAACCCTTGGTGGCGTTGAAAAATTTGACTGTGCCGGTGATATTGGCCATGGTGATCTCCTGGTAGTGGCTGATCCGCACCCCGAGTGGGTGGGGCATCAGAGAAACAACGGATGGAGAAGGCCGAACAGAAGTACCGACAACGGAAACAGGCACGAAGGGCAGACAAAATCCAAACGCCGGCGCGAAGTATGGGCGCATGTCCCCGCATTTGCAAGGTTTATCGCCTTGCGGCAGGATTCAAACACTGTTTCCCTTCTCAGGAGAAATGCCGTGAAACTTTATTATTCGCCCGGCTCGTGCGCCCTGGCGCCGCATATCGTGCTGCTCGAAGCCGGCCATGCCTTCGAGCTCGAAAAAGTCGATATCCCGAACAAGAAAACCGCGTCCGGCGCCGACTACTGGCAGATCAACCCCAAGGGGTACGTACCGGCGCTGCAACTGGACAGCGGCGAAGTGCTGACCGAAGTCAGCACCATCCTGCAGTACCTGGCTGATCTGAAACCGGCCTCCGGGCTCGTGCCTGCCGCAGGCACGATGGCGCGTTATCGCCTGATGGAGTGGCTCAACTTTATCGCCACTGAAGTGCACAAGTCCGTGGGCGCGCTGTTCAATCCGCAGATGACGCCGGAAATGAAGGAAGTGCAGAAGGCTTACATCACGCGCCGCTTAAATGCGCTGGACCAAATGATGGCGGGCAGGACACACCTGACAAGCGAGGCCTTCAGCGTTGCCGATGCCTACCTGTTCAACGTACTGCGCTGGTGCGGTTACCACAAGATCGACCTCGCGCCATGGACGAACATCCAGGCATTTTTCGCGCGCATCGGCGAGCGGCCGCAGGTGCAGGCCGCCATGCGTGCGGAAGGTTTGATCAGGTAAACCCGCTGTTGCGGTCCGGGCGCGGTGGCGGATCAGCAGGGTTCGGATTGATTTTGGAGCTGGCGGGAATCAGCGCGGCGGAATCCTCGAGGCGAGGGGCTTGACCGTGTAGTTATCGAGAAATCGGCAGTCGGCCGGCTTTGTGGCGCTTATTGCCATGCAACGTGCAGCAATCCCCGCCGGACTGGGTTTCACGCCTTTTTCTACCCAGTTCAGCAAGGCTTCGAACAGCGGCGGATACATCGCATCACCCCAGTAGCTGTGCTGGTTCGAGTCGACAAAGGTCTGTACCAGGCGCGCACCGTTTCCGGTCGCCTGCATGCGCTTGCGCAAGGTGTCGCTGCCTTCGACAAAGACCGTGGAGTCGTTTATGCCGTGGGCTGCCAGCACGGGTATCCCGAAACGGCCGACGTAGTCGACGTCGGCTGCGAAGCGGGCAGCTGCCGCAGGGTCGACAGGGTAACGCTTGACCCCGGCATTCAGCGCGGCATCGTCATCCGAGCCCTTATAACTCACACCCTCGTTGCCAAAGGGGCTGGTGCCGGTACGGCTGATCACATCACGGAGCGTGAAGGTTCCCCAGCGCAGATGGCCGATTATCGCATTCTCGGGGATGCGCACGACATCGACGATGGTGCGCACGCGCCGCGCCTGCTCCGGCGTGCGCTGCGCGGCCGGTTTGTTCAAACCGAGGCAGTCGTTGGCGCGTGCAGAGAGATCGGCATTGCTCAGTTTGCTGTCGGCCGGCAGGCCCATCCACAGCGGGTATTGCGCTTCATCGGGCCGCGGGTGATTGTTGCACAGGTACTGGTAGACGACCCTGAGGTCAAGCCGGAAATCGTAGGTGGTGGGTCCGGCGACGACACCACTGGTCAGCAACATGCCTTCCCAAGATTTTGGATACAGTTCGGCCGCCCTGGTCGCAACCATTGCGCCCCAGGACTGCCCGTGCAGCAGCGTGCGCCGCGGCTTGGCGACATGCTCCACGAATATGCGACGCACCCGATCAGTGTCTTCGGCGGCGGTGGTGACAGCAAAGCCGCCCTGGCGAAACACCGAGCCCGCCCAGGCGTGGCCCTGTTGCACAGTGATGGCCCAGCGCTGGATATCCTCATCTGCGCGCGAGGCCTTGGGTTCGCCGAGCGCCGGCCCGCCATGCGCATGAACGACGAGTACGCCGCTCCAGTTTTCAGGCATAACGATCAGGTAGTGCGCATTCGCCGAATCCTGGCCACGCAGGCAGCGGGCTCCAGCCGGTACGCCTGCCGGGCAGGCGGCAGCTTGTGGCGCAGCTTCAGGTGAATGCGAAGGTATGGTCGTGCAACCGACCAGCAGGGAGAACGCTGCCGCCAGTAAAAGAGTTGATCGTTTCATCGCGTTCATGGCTGCCTCGGCAGGGGATTGTCGAAAAGTGGATCTGCTTACCGCAGATCCAGCTTGAGTTCCTGTATCAGTTTGCCCCAGCCCGCCATGCCTTCGCTGATCAGTTTGGCGACTTCTTCGGGCGAGCTTGGCTGCGTCTCGAAGCCTGCGGCCTGCAGCCTGTCGCGTGCGGCAGGTTGCTTGAGGATGGCGCTGATCTCACTGTTCAGCCGGTTGATGATCGCTTTCGGTGTTTTTGCTGGCGCGAGCATCGCTGTCCATTGATAGACATCGAAGCCGGCAAGTCCGGATTCATCCAGCGTCGGTATATCGGGCAGAACAGCCGAACGTTTCTTTGAAGTGACTGCGAGTATCCTGACCCGCCCGGCTTTGTGCTGCGGAATCACCGTGGATGAGCCGAGTACTGCTGCAGGCACCTGGCCGCCACTGAGCTCGATAATGGCTTGGCCTCCGCCCTTGTATGGGATATGCACCATATCGATCCCGGTCATTTTTTTGATCAGTTCGCCGGACAGGTGTTGTGAAGTGCCGGTGCCGGATGTCCCGAAAGTCAGCGGCTTTGATTTGGCGAGGGCGATGAACTCCTTGACGTTCTTTGCCGGCACTGCGGCATGCACTGCAAGCACCAGCGGCTGGGTGGACATCAGGGATATGGGCGCAAAGCTGGTGCGCGGGTCGAATTTGAGATTGCGGTAAGCGTGGGGCAGCAGCGTAAGCGAGTCGGCTGTGGTGATCAGCGTATAACCGTCAGGGATGGCTTCGGCAACCCCGGTAAAGGCTATTGTTCCGGTGGCGCCAGGCCTGTTGTCGACAACGAGCTGTTGCCCCAGCCTGGCGGTCAGCTGTTCTCCGACTATGCGTGAAACGAGGTCAGTGGCTCCGCCGGGTACGTAAGGCACGACCAGGCGCACCGGGCGGCTGGGCCAGGATTGTGCGGCCGCTTGTTCGGCGAGCGGAAACAGTGCGCCTGTCAGCACCGAGGCGGTTATTGCAAAACGGATCAGCAGGGGTCGCTGGAGAATCATTTGCATTCCTTTCAACAGGTTATATTCGTGATACCGGTCTGCGACGGATGTCTGCAGGGATGATGACTTTTGCCATTGGAATCTTTTAGAAGTAGCATTAGCAACTACTATGCCACATATTTCTGGAAAAAAGCTCGGCGCGCGTCCCCCGCGTGACGGGACGCCGCTGGCGGATGCCTTGCGCCGGCTCGGGTTTACTGATTACGAAGCACGCGCCTACGCGGCGCTTTCGGCCACGCAGCCGGCGACAGCCTACGAGATTGCCAAAAAGGCCGTTTTGCCCCGGGCCAATGTGTATGCCACCCTGCATGCGCTGGAGGCTCGGGGCGCGATACAGCCAGTCACCGAAAATCCGGTGCGCTATGTCCCGGTCGACCCCGAGCAATTTTTTCGTGGTGTCCAGCGCGACACCAGTGACCTGTGCGAGGACGTAGTGCGGGCAATGCGCCGCAGCGCCAAGTCGGCCGACAATGCCTATGTGTCAATTTTCCGGGGTGAGCAGGATGTCCGGCGCAAACTCACTGAGATGATCGAGAGTGCGCGTGATCATATCTGGATGAAAGCGCCGGTCGGACTGATCGAGCCGCATGCTGCTGCCATTTACGATGCGGCACGCCGCGGTGCCATGGTGCGGCTGATCGTTTTTGGTAAAACCGTTCCGGGGCTGAAGCCACACAAGAGACTCCAATTGATTCCGCACGAGGGGGATGGGGAGCCCCACGGTCCGCCATCGGACCGTATGCTTACCGCCACCGTCGACAGCGAGGGTATGTTGATTGCGTCATTTTCCGGAATACCCAAGGCTTCTTTTGCCAGGGATTATTCGATCGTCTACGTGATTGAGACGCTGTTGCTGCATGAGGTCTACCTCGCGGAAATCCACTCGGCATTCGGCGACCTGCTTGAATCGAAGTTCGGTCGCCAGTTGGGCCGTCTGCGCCGGAAATACCGTCCCCGGGGGCGCGAGCGGCCGGTACTTGAGGGCGCTGAGCCCCCCCCCGCAAGTCTGCGTTGATCGACAAACATCTTTCACTGAATGAAGACATGACCCCAGGAGAACCTGCAATGGCCGTATCGAATCCGACCGCCCGTCCCAATATCGTGCTGATTCTCGCCGACAACCTCGGCTGGGGAGAGCTTGGCTGCTACGGCGGCGGCGCGCTGCGCGGTGCGCCGACGCCGCGCATTGATGCGCTGGCGGGAGAAGGCTTGCGGCTGCTGAACTTCAATATCGAGTCGGATTGCGTGCCGACACGTTCGGCGCTGATGACCGGCCGCTATCCGATCCGCACCGGCGCCCAGCAGTCGGTGCCGGCGGGGCTGCCGCAGGGCATCATTCCCTGGGAGATCACTCTGGCGCAGCTGTTGAAGTCCCGGGGTTATGCCACGGCGATCCATGGCAAGTGGCACCTCGGTGACCGCCCGGGACGGTTTCCGACCGATCGCGGCTTCGACGAGTGGTACGGCATTCCGCGTACGACTAACGAAAGCATGTTTACCAGTGCCCCGGGCTATGACCCGAAAGTCACCCCGTTGCCATACGTGCTCGAAGCCAAGTCGGGCGAGATTCCGCGCGAGGTGGCAATTTACGATCTGGAGATGCGCCGGCGCATAGACGGTGACCTGTTCCGTCGATCAGCGGATTTTATTACCCGCCAGCATCAGGCGGGCGTGCCGTTTTTTGCCTATGTGCCGATTACCCAGATGCACTACCCGACCATACCCCATCGTGATTTTGAAGGCCGGAGCGGCGCAGGGGATTTTGCCGACGCGATGGTGGAGATGGATTATCGAGTCGGGGAACTGCTCGAGACCGTCAATCGACTGGGGATCGCTGAAAATACATTGTTCATTTTCGCCAGCGACAATGGACCGGAGTTTCGCCGTCCCTGGCGCGGCTCCGCCGGTATGTGGCAGGGGACCTATCACACCGCCATGGAAGGGGGGCTGCGCGCGCCGTGCATCCTGCGCTGGCCCGGAAGCATCCCGGCGGGCCGGGTTTCCAACGAGGTCGTACAGGTCACGGACCTGTTCACGACGCTGGCCCGCTGGGCCGGGGCCGACGCACCCTCCGACCGGCCGATCGACGGCCTGGATCAGCGCGCTTTTTTTACGGGTCAAAGCGAGAAGTCGGCGCGCGAAGGACTGGTTTATTACATCAAGTCCGAGCTGCGAGCTGCCAAATGGCGCGACTGGAAAATGCATCTGGTGTGGGAGGTCGAGCCCAACGCCGGCGCGAACCATCTCGAATCGCCGTTGCTGTTCAACCTAATCCAGGATCCGAAAGAGGAAACCGACGTCAATACAACAGCCGGCTGGGTGCGTACGCCGATCCGCAGGATGATGCACGACTTCCAGGAGGGGCTGAAGCGCAACCCGCCGATTCCACCGGGGGCGGCTGACGAATATTTGCCGCCACCCTTCAAGCCCTGATTCCTGCGTCCAGGACAATTGACGGCTCCGTTTGCCGGTCCGGCAGGTATGGTCAGCAAGAACTTGCCAGTACGCCGGGCTTTGTCTAGGCTCAGCGCACTTCGATTTTCTGATCACTTCCACCGGAGGTCACCATGAACGACATGCAGCGTGAAGACCTGCTTGCCCTGGTAAGCAACCGCACCACCGTATCCCGTCGCGAATTTGTTGCCGGCTCGCTCGCCGTAGGCTTTGCGCTGGCGGTGCAACCGGTGGCGGCACAGACCATGATCACCACCGACACCGCCGGGCTGACCGCGGGCGAGGTGAAAATCCCGACCGCCAATGGCGATATTCCCGCTTACCGCGCGATGCCCGCCAATGGCAAGAACCTGGCGACCATCCTGGTTGTGCAGGAAATCTTCGGCGTGCACGAGCACATCAAGGATATCTGCCGCCGCTTTGCGAAGGCGGGTTATCTCGCGATCGCCCCGGAGATGTACTTCCGCCAGGGCGACGTGTCGCAGCTGAAGGACAACAAGGAGATCTTCGCCAAGGTCGTCAACTTCGTGCCCGATGCACAGGTGATGTCCGATCTTGATGCTGCGGTGGCCTGGGCGAACAAGAACGGCGGTGACGGCAAGCGCTTGGGGATCACCGGTTTCTGCTGGGGCGGCCGCATTACCTGGCTCTATACTGCGCACAACAAGAATGTGAAGGCAGGCGTGGCCTGGTACGGCCGCCTGGTCGGCCAGTCTACCGAGATGACGCCGAAACATCCGATCGACGTCGTCGACCAGATCAATGCACCGGTGCTCGGACTCTACGGTGGCGCTGATGCCGGGATTCCAAACGATACCGTCGAGAAAATGAATGCGGCGCTGAAGGAGAAGGGCAAGCCGTCGATGATCCACCTCTACCCGGATACGCCGCATGCCTTTCATGCGGATTACCGGCCGAGCTACCGCAAGGAGCAGGCAGCCGACGGCTGGAAACGCGCGACCGAGTGGTTCAAGAAGCACGGCGTCTGAAACCGGGCTTGCGGCAAAGGACAACGGGGCCCGCGGGCCCCGTTTTTTCACGGTGCTCAGCCCGCTGCGCGCAGCAGCAGCGAAATTCCGCTTAATACCAGTAGTGCGCCCATCACCCGGATCACCGTGTCGCGTGACAGGTTGAGGTGCAGGTGATGGCCGGTCCATACGCCCAGCGCCATCACCGGCATCAATGCCACAGCGGCGACCAGAGCAGCCGGTGAATAGAGGCCGGCGACGATGAACAGCACGATGCGCGCGACGGTGGTGAACATGAAAATCATCGGTATCGTTGCTCGAATCTGTTCCGGCCCTGCGTTGCGGCCGGCGAGGTAGAACACGTAGATCGGGCCGCCAATGCCGAACACCGCCGAGCTTGCGCCGCCGAAGCCGCCGATGGGTGCTGCCGCCCAGCGCGGCAACGGAAAACCCTTGCCGCGCTTGACGACATAGGACACACCGAAAAAGATCACGAACAGCCCGAGTCCACCAAGCAGCAGTTCGGGGCTGACCTGCACCAGCAGCCAGACGCCGGCGAGGATGCCCAGTGCCATGAACGGCAGCAGCAGAACGAGCTCCTGGCGCATTACGTCGGCGCGCAGGCGCAGGCCCATGGCGAAGGCGCCGGCGCAGTCGATCAGCACGAAAAACGGCACGACGAATTTCAGCGGAAAGATATGCGCCAGCAGCGGCACCGCAATCAGCGTCGAGCCGAAGCCGGAGATGCCGAAGACCACATAGGCCACAAAAACGATCAGCGGCGCGAGGATCAGGATGTGAGGCTGCAGAAGTTCAGTGACCGGCATCGAAGGGAGTATATAAGACCTGGCGCGGAGTGATGAGTGATGAACGATGAGCGGAAAATCCGTGTCTGACATTTGCCCGTGTTTTAATTCGTCATTCAGCGTCCATTACTCATCATTGTCTTTTATGACCCAACTGATCCTGATCCGCCATGGCGAAACGCTGTGGAATACCGAGCGCCGCATGCAGGGCCAGCTCGACAGCCCGCTCACCGAGCGTGGCATCTGGCAGGCCTGCCGCCTCGGTGAACGCATGGCCACGATGGCCTTTACCACGCTGTATTCCAGCGACCTGCCGCGCGCGCGGCTGACGGCTCAGCGCATTGCCGAGCTCAGTGGCCATGACATCGTTGCAGACGAACGCTTGCGCGAGCGCCATTTCGGTCTGTTCGAGGGCATGACGCGTCCCGAGATGGAAAAGATCGATCCGCAGGTCTATGCGCGCTTCATGTCGCGCGATCCGCAGTACGCGGTGCCCGGCGGTGAAAGTCCCGCGGGATTTTTCGCGCGCTGCCGTGATGCGCTCGAGGACATTGCGGCACGCCATCGCGGTGAAACCATCGCGATCGTCACCCACGGCCTCGTGCTCGATGCCGCATATCGTGCTGCAACCGGTCTTGCACTCGAGGCACTGCGCCCGGTGCCGCTGGTCAACGCCAGCCTCAACTGGTTTGTCTGTGATAACGGCGCCTGGCAGGCAGGGCGCTGGGGCGATGCCGATCACCTGGGTGCCGACGGCGTCACCATATTCGGTGACGGCAGTATTTAAAATGTCAAAAATATCAATAAAAACAAATACTTACGAATTATATCTAGCGGTGGGCGGATGAATCCGGCGGAACCGGTCATCGTCATCCATGGCCTGTGGATGCGGGGGCTGGTGATGAGCCTGCTAGCGCGGCGAATCGCACAGGAAGGTTTCGCGGCACAGACATGGTCCTATCCGACGCTGCGCAGGTCGCTTGCTGAAAACGCCGAACGCCTGGCACGCCACTGTCTGGCGCTGGCTGCGCCGCGGGTGCACATCGTCGCGCACAGCATGGGCGGATTGGTGGCACTGCGCATGCTCGAACAGCATCACGAACTGCGTTGCGGGCGGCTGGTACTGGTCGGCACGCCGTATGGCGACAGCTTTTCGGCGCGCCGCCTCGCGCGGTTTCCCGGCGGGACGACGCTGCTCGGCCGCAGCATCCGTGAATGGCTTAGCGGCCCGCGGCCGCTGCCGCGCGGCGATACTGAAATCGGCATCATCGCCGGTACCCGTGGCTTCGGACTCGGTCAACTGGTCGCACCGGACCTGCCGCAGCCCAATGACGGCGTGGTGACGCTGCAGGAAACTGTTGTGCCCGGCGTGACCGAACGCGTCGAACTCGCGGTTGGCCATACCGGAATGCTGCTGTCACGCGCAGTGGCGCGGCAGTGCAGCGCTTTCCTGCGCCACGGGCGTTTTGCAGCATGAAGAGTATCCTCATTGCAGGCTTGGCCGCGTTGCTGCTGACGGGCTGCGGTAACCTCGGCTACTACCTGCAGTCAGTGCAGGGGCAGTTCGGCATCTGGCAGCGCGAGGTGCCGGTCGAGCGCCTGCTCGAGGATTCCGCGCTGGATCCGGCGCTGAAGGCGCAGATCGAACGCGCGCTGCGCATCCGCGATTACGCCACCCGCGAACTGGGACTGCCTGACAACCGCAGTTACCGCTCTTACGCCGACCTCGCGCGACCTTTCGTGGTCTGGAACGTATTTGTCGCGGACGAGTTTTCAGTGGAACCGAAGCAATGGTGTTTCCCCTTCGCTGGCTGCGTCAACTACAAGGGTTATTTTTCCGAAGCCGAGGCGCGCGGTCTTGCGCAGCAACTGGCTGCGGAGGGGCATGATGTCTACGTCGGCGGTGTGCCGGCTTATTCCACCATTGGCTGGTTCGCCGATCCATTGCTCAACACCTTCATCCGTTATCCCGAACCGGAACTCGCGCGCCTGCTGTTCCATGAACTCGCGCACCAGGTGGTCTACGTCAAGGACGACACCGTGTTCAACGAATCCTTTGCCACCGTGGTCGAGCAGGCCGGGGTCGCGCGCTGGCTGGCTGACCATGGCAGTACGACCGATCGCGAGCGCTTTGCGCAGTTGCAGCGTTTTCGTACCGATTTCCGCCGGCTGGTGGTGGAGGCCCGCAGCGCCCTGGCGAAAATCTATGCAGGCGAGGCCGGCGTCGAAGAGAAGCGCCGGCGCAAGGCGGAAATTTTTGCCGGACTTCGGCGGGCTTATGAAGCGCAGCGCCTGGAGTGGGGCGGCTTTGCCGGATACGACCGCTGGTTCGCGCAGCCGCTGGGCAACGCACACCTTGCTTCGGTGGCGATTTACACACAGCAGGTGCCCGCATTCGAGGCACTGCTCGCGCAGCAGGGCGGTGACCTGTCGCGTTTCTACGCGGCCGTGCGTGAACTGGCGGCGCTGCCGGCCGGGGAGCGCAAGGCGCGGTTGGCCGCGCTGGCTGCGCGCTGAACCGGCGGAATTATCGCGACAGGCCTTCCGCCTGTGTGATCGTCGGAAAGGACTGCTGGCGGAATTCGCGTGCGTAACGGCTCCCGGCTGGCGCGATATGTTCGGTCACACGCGTGACTTCCGCCATCGGAGCGGTGGCGAATTCTGGCAGCGGGGCGACCGTCAGCTGCACCACGTCGCCCTGACGCACGGCCATGCCTTCGGGATTTTTTGCCAGTTCGTTGCGCGGCTTGCCCTTGCCGGAGTTCTGTCGCACGTGCACGTCGCTCCAGGTTTCCGCTGGTACCTTGCCGCGCTGCAGCCGGGTTTCGATGAACAGCCCTGGAGCCACCCGCACGTAAATAGCCTCGACGGTCCCCAGTGGCACGTTGTCGGCGGCCTGCGATTGCTGTGCCGTCACACCGACGGCGATGGTGCCCAATGCGCAGGCAAACAGGACGTGAATGACGGTTTTCATGGTCATTTCCTTCAAACGGGTGCTGTTTCGTGATGCAGGGCCGCGCGGATGAGGAGCGGATTCGTCAGACAGGCGGTATAACGGCTGCAAACGCCGTCACTTGAGCCCGGGGAGGGATGCGGAGGGGGAAGCTTTGCTATACTGAAAACGCTGACAAACCCGTAGCAAAAAGGACGACATTCGCATGAAACTGACCAGCACCAGCTTCCGCGACGGCCAGCCGATTCCGGCCGAATTCGCCTTCTGCGCCCCCGACGCAAAAACCCATTGCACGCTGGGCGCCAACCGCAACCCGCAGCTCGCCTGGAGTGATCTGCCCGCCGGCACGAAATCGCTTGCCCTGATTTGCCACGACCCCGACGTGCCTTCAAAGCCCGATGACGTCAACCAGGAAGGTCGCGAAGTTCCGGCTTCGCTGCCACGTGTCGATTTTTTCCACTGGGTGTTAGTCGATCTTGATCCCGCTTCGGGCCCGATAGCTGCCGGTGAGTTCTCCGAGGCCGTCACCCCCCGTGGCAAGGCCGGACCCGGCCCGCGCGGCACCCGTCAGGGCATCAACGACTACACCGCATGGTTCGCCGGCGACAAGGACATGAACGGCGACTACCACGGCTACGATGGCCCCTGTCCACCGTGGAACGACAGCATCAAGCACCACTACGTGTTCACGCTTTACGCGCTTGATGTTGCCAAGTGCCCGGTCGAGGGCAGGTTCGGCGGCGCTGATGTGCGCAAGTCGATTGCCGGGCATGTGTTGGGAGAGGCGAAGATCACCGGGCTGTATACGCTGAATCCGAAGGTGAAGCTCTGATTCCGGGCAACTGATCCGAACCAAAAAAAGCCCGCTGTCGCGGGCTTTTTTGATCCTGCCGGAATTTATTTGGTGCGGAAATTGTCGTGGCAGGCGCCGCAGCTCTTGCTCATCGCGCTGAACTGGCCGCGCACCTGATCGACCGTGCCCGCGGTTTTGGCAACCTGGGCGAGTTTGGTCGCTTCGGCCTGGAAGCCGTCCATCACTTTCTTGAAGCCGGGGGCATCCGACCAGATCTCCGGCTTGACCCGGGTCGGCGCGCCCTTGTCGGAACCTGGGGCGAAGGCATGCGGTGCCACGGTGCTCATCATTGCCACGATTTCGGCATTGCGGGTGAATTCAGCCTGGTCGTAAGGAATCTGGCCCTTGACCATGCCACCCATGGTGCGCACGTGCCAGCCGACGACCTGATAGACGCCCTGGCGGAACTTGATGACATCTTCCGGCTTGGCCTGAGCCGAAACAGTGCCGCTGGCGAGCAGGGTGGAAGTGCCGATGACTGCAGCGATCAGTGCCTTCTTCATTGAGGTTCTCCCGTGGGTTGAGCGTATGAACTATCGGTAAACGTGGTGGCGGGCACTTTTATTCCCGCAGCAGAATGATTGTAGCAGTGTGAGTCCCTGCTGTTGCTGATTCTGACTCCGCCGGTCCGCATCCCGCAGGATGCACCGGAATGGCGCATTGAAGGGGGGGTCAATCCTTCAAGGTGGATCCGCGTTGGCGCTTGCGCTGGCCGGTGCGCCGCTTGTCCTCCAGCCGCCTTTCCCGTGAAGCCCGCGTCGGACGGGTCGCGCGCCGCAGTTTCGGCGGCTCCGCCGCGGCCCGGATCAGCCCCGCCAGCCGTTCGCGCGCATCGGTGCGGTTGCGCGCCTGGCTGCGGAAGCGTTGTGCGGTGATTACCAGGATCCCTTCTGTGGACAGGCGCTTGCCGGCCAATGCAACCAGGCGTGCCTTCACGCTGTCAGACAGCGCGTGAGAGTGCCCCAGATCGAAACGCAGTTCGACTGCGGTGGCGACCTTGTTCACGTTCTGGCCACCGGGGCCGGAGGCGTGAATGAAGCGCTCGACGAGTTCGGTCTCGTCTATGACAATGCCGCGCGTGACTCTCATATTGGATTAAGTATAAAGTAGCTCGCCGGAAACACGCGTGTCGACCCGCAAAACAGACCTTTCAGTCAGGAGTCCGTCATGTCCCGCAAAATCGCACTGCTGCTCGCCGTCCTTGCTGTCGCCGGGTTACCTGCATACGCCCACCACGGCTGGAGCGAATACGACAACAGCAAGGAGCTGAAACTCACCGGCACCGTCGTTGAGTCCGGTTATGAACACCCGCATGGCCACATCCGCGTCGCGGCGCCGGACAAGACCTGGCACGCCGTGCTGGCACCGCCGTCACGGATGACCGCGCGCGGCCTGCCGCCGGATGCCATCAAGAAGGGTGCGACGGTGACCGTGATCGGTTATCCGAACCGCAGAAAACCCGACGAGATGCGTGCCGAGCGCATCATCGCGGGTGGCAAGACGGTTGAGCTGCGCTAGGGCAACAAGATCAAAAGCCAACTACAGAAAGTCAAAACCAGCCACTGAGGACACAGAGTGCACAGAGAACAACAAACCCCGGAATATTTGAGACTGCGTTGGCTGGCTGTTGTTTTTCCTTTGTGAACTCTGTGTCCTCTGTGGCTAAAGGTTTTTTCATTTGATTTCCGACCCCGCGTCACCCCTGGCCGCGATCGAGCAGTTGCCGCTGGCGGTCGCGATGCGCCACGACCTGTGGCTGTACCCGATTGTCGAGATATTCCACATCATCGGCTTCGTCACGCTGGTGGGTGGCATCATCGTGCTTGATCTGCGACTGCTCGGTTTTTCGAAAGGCCTGCCGCTGCAGGCGCTGTCCCGGCATGTGCTGCCCTGGAGCATCGGCGCGCTGCTGCTGATCGTGCCCAGTGGTCTGCTGATGTTCATTGCGCATGCCGGTGATTTAGTCGGCAACACTGCGTTCATCATCAAGATGGTGCTGCTGCTGTGTGCCGGCGCCAACGCGGCGGCTTTTCACGCGGGCGTTTTCCGCGGGGCCGCAGCCTGGGACACTGCCGTGGAAGTTCCGCTTGCCGCCAAGCGGCATGCGCTGGCTTCATTGCTGATCTGGGCGGGGGTGCTGGCCTGCGGCCGCCTGCTGGCTTACATATAGGGTTGTTTATGGACACACGTTATGGATACATTGCCGGCGCCGCGATTTGCGCGGGCCTGCTGGGTTTTGGTTTGTACCTGCAGCATGTCGATGGGCAGGATCCTTGCCCGCTGTGCATTTTCCAGCGCGTCGCCTTCATCGCGCTGGGCGCGGTGTACCTGGTCGCCGCAATTCACGGCCCTGGCCGGACCGGCGCAGTGGTTTATGCAGTGCTTGGCGCGATCTGTGCGGCCACCGGTGCCGGACTCGCTGCGCGCCATGTCTGGTTGCAGAGCCTGCCTGCCGACCAGGTGCCGGCCTGTGGTCCGGGGCTCGCTTACATGATGGAGCAGTTCCCGCTGATGCGGATGCTGCAGAGTGTGCTCTCGGGGTCCGGCGAATGTGCGGAAGCGGACTGGCGCTTCCTCGGCCTGACCATTGCCGGCTGGTCGTTGCTGTGGTTTATCGTGCTGGGTGTTTACGTAGTCTGGCTGGCGTGGCAGCGCAGACGCCTTACCGTCTAGGCGCGAATATCAGGCGTTAGTTGCCGTTCGAGCATCGAGATCTGGTCCTTGACCAGCAGCTTGCGCTTTTTCAGCCGTTGCAACTGCAACTGATCAATGACTTGGGTCTGCATCAAGCGCAGGATCACGTCGTCGAGGTCACGGTGTTCGAGCTTGAGTTCGGCGAGGCGCGCTTCGATGGCTTCGATGTCTGTGCGTTCAGTCATGCGCGGCGGATACGGGTCAGCGGGAGCGCAAGTATAGGCCCGACGGCGGGTCAGGGCAAGTCGGAAAAATTATAACCCGTTGTTTTTAATAGGTAATTCAATATGAATCTGGTGCTGAATGTCAACGGCAAGGCATGCGAGGTGCGGGCCGATGCGGAAACGCCGCTGCTCTACGCCCTGCGCAACGACCTCGGACTCGTCGGCACGCGCTACGGCTGCGGCCTCGGCCAGTGCGGCAGCTGCACGGTGATCATCGACGGCAAGGCCGTGCAGTCCTGCGATGTGCCGCTGTCGGCTGTCGTCGGCAAACAGATTTCCACGGTTGAGGCACTGGGCACCGCTGCAACGCTGCATCCGCTGCAGCGCGCTTTTATTGCCGAACAAGCCGCGCAGTGTGGCTACTGTACGAGCGGCATCCTGATGGCGGCAAAGGCGCTGCTCGACGTCAACACTGATCCGACGGACGCCGAGATCCGCGCAGCGCTGGAGCGCAACCTCTGCCGCTGCGGCACGCACAGCCGCATCCTGCGCGCGATCAAGCGTGCGGCCAAAGAATTGCGGGGGAAAGGGTAATGGCGCTAACGAACAGCACCGCGCCGGCGCGCAAGCTGCCGGGCAGCCTCGACACCAACCGCCGGCTGGAGCGCTGGCTCACCATCAATGCCAACGGCACAGTGACACTTATCACCGGCAAGGTCGAGATCGGCCAGGGCATCCTCACCGCGCTGATCCAGATGACGGCGGAAGAACTCGACATCGATGTCTCGCGTATTCGACTCAGGCCCGCGTCCACGGCGTTCAGCCCGGACGAAGGCGTCACCTCGGGCAGCCGCTCGATCCAGGACAGCGGACTCGCGCTGCGCCATGCCGCGGCCGAGGCTCGCGACCTGCTGCTGGCGCGTGCCGCGCAGAAACTTGGCGTCACGCTGGAAAGCCTGACGGTGAAAGATGGCGTCATCAGCGCCCGCGGCGGCGGCTCGGTGACCTACTGGGAAATTGCCACGCCGGACCTGCTCGCGCGCGAAGCGAGTTTCGACGTCAGCACCAAGCTGCCGCAGGAGCATGCCGTCGTCGGCAGCTCGCTCGCACGCGTCGACATTCCGGGCAAGATCACGGGCAGTCCGTCCTTCGTGCAGGACATGATGCTACCCGGACTGCTGCACGGTCGCGTCTGCCGCCCCGCCGGACCGGGAGCCGTGCTGAGGGCAATCGATTTCAGGGAAGTCGAACAGATGCCCGGCGTGGTCGCCGTCCTGCGCGACGGCAGCTTCCTCGGCGTGGTGGCCGAGCGTGAGGAACAGGCGATTCGCGCCGAGCGCCGGCTTGCCCGCATCACGCAGTGGACGCCGGGACCGGAGCTGCCAGCCAACGATCCGCGCCAGCTGTTGGCGTTGCAGGCTGAAGCCGAGACCGAGATTATCAATACCAAGGGCGATCTTTCTGTTGCCGGTACGAAGCAGCTTTCCGCCGAATACACCAAGCCCTACATTGCCCACGCCGCGCTGGCGCCGTCCTGTTCGGTGGCGCAGTGGGAAGGCAATACGGTGAAGATATGGACCCACAGCCAGGGCATCTATCCGCTGCGCGGCGACATGGCGCAGGTACTGGGCCTGCCCGAGCAGGACATCGTCATCACCCACGTCGAAGGCGCGGGCTGCTATGGCCACAATGCCGCCGACGACGTCACCCTCGATGCCGTGCTGCTGGCGCGCGCGGTGCCCGGCAAACCGGTGCGTGTGCAGTGGATGCGCGAGGACGAATTCTGCTGGGAGCCTTTCAGCTCGCCGATGGTGATGCGTCTTAATGCGTCGCTCGACGATCAGGGCAACATTGTCAACTGGGGTCACGAACTGTGGAGCCACGCGCACAGCACGCGGCCCGGCAGCAAGGGCGGCGTCAACCTGCTCGCAGCGTGGCACCTGGAGAAGGCTTTGCCTGCAGCCAAACCCGGCAATCCGCCGCTGCCCGGAGGCGGCAGCCACCGCAACGCGATTCCGCTCTACGACTTCCCCAACCAGAAAGTCACCAACCACCTGATTCGCCGCTCGCCGCTGCGCACCTCGGCGCTGCGCGCGCTGGGCGGCTTCGCCAATGCCTACGCCATTGAGTGCTTCATGGACGAGCTGGCCGAAGCTGCCGGCGCTGATCCGGTGGAATACCGCCTGCGCCACCTGAAGGACGCGCGGGCGAAGGCGGTGATCGAAAAGGCCGCGCAGATGGCGCAATGGAAAACCCGTGAAAAAGGCGACGGTGAACGCGGCCGCGGCATCGGTTTCGCACGCTACAAAAACCTCGCTGCCTACATCGCGGTGATTGCCGAGGTGAAGGTCGAGGAAGAAGTGCGCGTGACGAAGCTGTGGGGCACGGTGGACGTCGGCCAGGCAATCAACCCTGACGGCGTGCTGAACCAGATCGAGGGCGGCATGATCCAGAGCGCGAGCATGGCGCTGAAGGAGCGTGTCGATTTCGACAAGTCCGCCGTGACCACGCGAACCTGGGATGAGTACCCGATCCTGCGCTTTACCGAGGTGCCCGAGATCGAAGTTGCGCTGATCAACCGCCCCGAAGCGCCGCCGGTGGGTGCGGGTGAGGGCACCCAGGGTCCCGTTGCTGCAGCCATCGGCAATGCGATCCACAATGCGCTGGGCGCACGTTTGCGTGACATGCCCTTCACGCGCGAGCGCATTGTTGCCGCCTTGAGCGTCTGACCCGGAGTCCTTTCGGGGCAGTCCACCCGGCTGTCCGCCGGTTTGCTATATTGCCGCGTAACAGCGCGCCGTTGCGAGAGCGCGGCGGACGGCAGCAGTGCAGGGGGACGCACGTGGACCGGGAATGGCGCACTGAAGATCTGGTATGGATGCTGGGAAGTTTGTGCCGGCTCCAGCGCCTGCCTTTCGATGCAGGGCTCTTGGCACGGCAATACCCGCCGCCGCATTCAGAGAGCACTTTCGTGCAGGCGGCCACTGATCTGGGATTCCAGGCTGGCCCTTGTGACACCGCCGTGCATGGCTTTTCCGGAATGAATTTCCCGCTGGTAGCACAACTGCGCAGCGATGGCGATGCTGCGCCAGCGGATCTTGCGCTGGTGGTCAAAGCCGACGGCGAGCGTCTGCTGCTGTTTCGTGCGCAGTCAACCGTCGCAGAGACAATCACCCTTGCCGATTTCACGCGGGACTTCGCGCCAGTCGTGTTGCTGCTCAGGCTTGAGCAGCCCGCGGACGCGCC
The DNA here is from genome assembly GCA_030684405.1 of Burkholderiales bacterium. Classification (GTDB taxonomy): domain Bacteria; phylum Pseudomonadota; class Gammaproteobacteria; order Burkholderiales; family SG8-41. The sequence continues at coordinate 66,798 of JAUXYA010000009.1, forward strand.
TGAGGCCGATGTAGCGCGGCCCGACGCCGGTCGCTTCGGTTTCCGCTGGTTCGTGCCGGAACTGCTTAAACACAAGTCCGCCTGGCGCGATGTTCTGCTGGCCTCGCTGGCGCTGCAGTTGGCCGGGCTCGCCACACCGCTGTTCACGCAGGTGGTGATCGACAAGGTCGTCGTGCACCAGACGCAAAGCACGCTGATCGCAATTGCCGCAGGGCTTGCGCTGTTCCTGCTTTTCAGCGCGTTTTTCACCTGGCTGAGGCAATACCTGATCCTGCATGCCGGCAACCGCATCGACGCCGTGCTTGGCAGCCATGTGTTGCGCCACCTGCTGCGGCTGCACCTGCGCTATTTTGAGCAGCGGCCCACAGGCACCCTGATCGCCCGCCTGCACGGCATCGAGATCGTGCGCCAGTTCATCAGCGGGGCGGCGGTGACGCTGTTCCTCGACCTGCCCTTTCTGTTCGTGTTCCTGGCAGTGATGATCTGGTACAGCTGGCAGCTGTCGCTGATTGCGGTAGCCACGGTGCTGCTGCTCACGGTGCTCAGCGTCGCGGTCACCCCACTGCTGCGCGAGCGCGTCAACGACCAGTTCCTCAAGGGCGCCCGCAACCAGGCCTTCCTTACCGAGTCCGTATCGGGAATTGAAACGGTCAAGTCATTGCAGATGGAGCCCTACCTCGAGAAGCGCTATGACGGGCTGCTCGCCGATTACCTGCATGCCGGATTCCGCGCCCGCCAGTTGTCGAACACCACCAACACCCTGGCCCATGCCATCGAGCAGGCGCAGGCGCTGGCGATCCTCTGCGCCGGTGCGCTGCTGGTGATGCGTAACGATGGCTTCACCATAGGCATGCTGGTGGCTTTCCAGATGTTCGCCAGCCGCATGGCGCAGCCGATGTTGAGACTCGCCTCGTTGTGGCAGGAATTTCAGCAGGCCGACATCGCAGTGCGCCGGCTCGGTGACTTGATGGATGCGCCGACCGAACCTTACGCGCTGGTGCCGACGCGCGCGCCGGATGGCGCGGGCGAGGTGGCCATCCGCGGATTATCGTTCCGTTACAGCGAAGCCCATCCCTACCTTTTCCGCAATCTGTCATTGGATCTGAAGCCGGGACGCCTGACCGTGGTCACCGGACCCTCGGGATCCGGCAAGAGCACCATCGTCAAGCTGCTGCAGGGCTTTTATCCGCCGGATGACGGAAGCATCAAGCTGGACGGCCGCGACATCCGTGGCCTCTCGGCCAACGAACTGCGCCAGCACTACGGCGTGGTGCCGCAGGACACGGTGTTGTTCGCGAACACGGTGTATGAAAACCTGGTGATGGCCAGCCCGCATGCCGACTTCGAGGCCGTCATCGTTGCCTGTCGCATGGCTGGCATCCATGATGTCATCGAGGGACTGCCCCGGGGCTACCAGACCTGGCTGGGTGAGCACGGCGTCGGACTGTCGGGCGGCCAGCGACAACGGCTTGCGATTGCCCGTGCCCTGCTGAAACGCCCCAAGATCCTGATTTTCGACGAGGCCACCAGCGGCCTGGATCCGGTTACTGCGGAACAGTTCGCGCAGACCATCAACCGGCTGAAAGGCAAGGTCACGATATTGTTCATCGCCCACCACCTGCCGCAGGCACTGCAGGTCGATGAGTTGCTGAACCTCGGCGCGGCGCCGGCACAGCCCGCAGGCACCGCTGCCTGAGGTATTCCGTCGGCTGCAGCAAACTGGTTTAGCATACGCGCTTTGCGCATCCCCCCGTGCGCTCCCTGCCGCTGCATTGCCGTAATTCATTTGAAACCCCGCACCCCTGAAGAAATCGAACACCGACTGCGCAATCTACCGCGGCCGGAGTATCCCGAAGACCTGCCCGTGGTCGCCCGGCGCGAAGACATTGCGCGCGCGATCCGTGAGCATCAGGTCGTCATCGTTTGCGGCGAGACCGGCTCGGGCAAGACCACGCAATTGCCGAAGATCTGCCTTGAGCTGCAGCGCGGCGTGCATGGTCTTATCGGCCACACCCAGCCGCGGCGCATCGCCGCACGCACGGTGGCGACGCGCATCGCGCAGGAACTGAAAAGTCCGCTCGGTCATACGGTCGGCTACAAGGTGCGCTTCTCCGACAAGCTGTCGCAGAACACCTACATCAAGCTGATGACCGACGGCATCCTGCTGGCCGAGACCCAGGGCGACCGCGATCTTCGGGCCTATGACACGCTGATCATTGACGAGGCCCATGAGCGCAGCCTCAACATCGACTTCCTGCTCGGCTACCTGCGGCGGCTGATGCAGCGCCGCTCCGACCTGAAGATCATCGTCACTTCGGCAACCATCGATGCCGAACGTTTCGCGAACCATTTCGCCGTAGCCGGAAAACCCGCGCCGGTGATCGAGGTTTCGGGCCGTACTTATCCGGTCGAGTTGCGTTATAGGCCACCCGGATCGCCCCTCTGCTCCGCTTCAAGTGTGCCCTTGACCCACGGCCCCTCTCCCGCCGATGTGTCGGCGGGAGAGGGGAGGCAACAGGCTGCCCGCGCCGGCCGGGCCGGCCCGGACAGCGATGAAGAATTGACGGATGCGATTGTTGACGCCGTAGCGGAACTCGCACGCGAGAGGATGGACGGCGACATTCTGGTGTTCCTGCCCGGTGAACGCGAGATTCGCGAAACCGCGGAGGCCTTGCGCAAACACCACCCGAAGGGCGCGGAAATCCTGCCGCTCTACGCCCGGCTTTCCATTGAGGAGCAGGAACAGATATTCCGGCCGCATGGTGCGCGCCGCATCGTGTTGGCCACCAACGTCGCCGAGACCTCGCTGACGGTGCCCGGCATCCGTTATGTCGTCGATACGGGACTGGCGCGGATCAACCGCTACAGCTACCGCAACAAGGTCGAGCAGTTGCAGGTCGAGAAAATCTCCCGCGCCTCCGCCAATCAGCGCGCCGGGCGTTGCGGGCGCGTCGCCGCCGGCGTGGCTATCCGGCTCTATTCGGAAGAGGATTACACCGCGCGGCCGCAATACACCGACCCCGAGATCCTGCGCTCCTCGCTGGCGCATGTGATCCTGCGCATGAAGGCATTGAAAATTGGTGACGTCGAGGATTTTCCCTTTCTCGAGGCGCCGACGCCGCGGATGATCGCCGACGGTTACCAGTTGCTGGCCGAACTCGGCGCGGTCGATGTGCGGAGGGAACTGACACCGGTCGGCTGGCAACTGGCGAAGTTTCCGATCGACCCGCGAATTGCGCGCATGATCATTGCCGCGAAGCAGGAGAACTGCCTGCGCGAAGTGCTGATCATCGCTGCCGCGCTGTCGGTACAGGATCCGCGCGAGCGGCCCTTCGAGAAATCCGAGGCTGCCGACCGCGCGCATGCAAAATTTCTCGACGACAAATCGGATTTCATGGCCTATCTCAAGCTGTGGAGCCATTTCGACGAGTCGATCAAACACAAGCAGTCCAACCGCAAGCTGGCGCAGCAGCTGGCGGAGGAGTTCCTGTCGCAGCGCCGGCTGCGCGAATGGCGCGACATCCACGGCCAGCTCGCCGCCCTGACCGCGGAGCTGGGCCTGCATGCCAACGAGACGCCGGCGACCCATGAGCAGATCCACCGTGCGCTGCTCGCGGGACTCCTCGGCAACATCGGCTTCAAGACCGAGGAGGGTGCGTATCTCAGTGGTGATTACCTCGGTGCGCGCGGCATCAAGTTCAATATCTTCCCCGGTTCCGGGCTGCGCAAGGCACAGCCGAAGTGGGTGATGGCCGGTGAACTCGTCGACACCGCGCGGCTCTACGCGCGCAGCGTGGCGCGCATCGAACCGGAATGGATCGAACCGCTGGCGCGTGACCTGGTCGAGCGGCATTACTTCGATCCGCACTGGGAACGCGAGCGGGCGATGGTCACGGCCTTCGAACGGGTGACGCTGTACGGCCTCACCATCGTGCCCAAGCGCCGCGTGCATTACGGCGCGATCAATCCTGTGGCGTCGCGCGAGATTTTCATCCGCCAGGCGCTGGTCGCCGGGGATTACGCTTCGCAGGCAAAATTTATTCAATATAATCAACAACTTATAAAGGACGTGCTGGCGCTGGAGCACAAGGCGCGCAAACGCGACGTGCTGGTCAGCGACGAGGCGATCTTCGCCTTCTATGACGAGCGTATTCCGCAGGGCATCGTCAACGGCGCCGGCTTCGAAAAATGGCGGCGCGAGGCCGAGCAGGAAAACGCCGACCACCTGCGGCTGACGCGCGATTACCTGATGCGCCACGCCGCCGAGGACATCACCGAGGCGCAGTTTCCGGACAGCGTTCAGGCGGGGGGCGAGATCGAAGTAAAGCTCAAATACCGCTTTGACCCCGGCCTTCCGCTCGACGGCATCACCGCGACACTGCCGCTGGCGCTGCTCAACAAGCTTGAGCCCGCGGACTTCGACTGGCTGGTGCCGGGCATGATTCGCGACAAGGTGGCCTTTGCCTTCAAGGCGCTACCGAAGAACTGGCGCCGCCACCTGACGCCGCCGACGGAGCATGTCACGAAATTTCTGCAGGCCGAAGGTGCGGCGCAGGGCGCCTTTGCCGATGCGGTGGCGCGTTATGCGACACGTGCCGCCGGCGCACCGCTGACGAAGGAGGAGGCGGCTGCAATCGACTATCCGCCCCATCTGCGCTGCAACTACTGTGTCATTGATGAATCCGGCCGCGAACTCGCCATTGGGCGCGACCTTGTGGCGCTGAAGTCGCAGTTGGGTGAAGCCGCACAGCTGACGTTCAGTGAGACCAGCACCGGCATCGAGCGCGAAGGCATCAAGCTGTGGGATTTCGGCGATCTGCCGCAGACCCTCACCTTTACCCGTGCCGGGCGCAAGGTCACCGGTTATCCAGCGCTGGTCGACGACGGCGACAGCGTGTCGATCCGGCTCTTCGACGTTGAGCAGGCGGCGCAGGTCTCGATGCGAGCCGGTGTGGTGCGGCTGATGCGGTTCGTGCTGAAGGAGCAGCTGCGCCAGCTCGACAAGAACCTGAAGGGTTTCGACCAGGCAGCGTTGCAGTTGCGCAGCGTCGCCGGCCCCGACGAACTGCGCGCGGATCTCGTTGGCGCAATCTGCGACCGCGCTTTCATCGGCGAGGATGAACTGCCCAGAGGGTTGAAAGCGTTCGAGGACCAGGTCAAGCGCGCGCGCACACGGCTGCCCGCTGTCAGCGAGGCCGCCTGCCGGCTGTTTACGGTGATCGCCGCCGAACAGCATCAGCTGTCGCTGGCACTCGGCGCGGCCAAGGGCAACGTCGCCCGTGCCGCCAACGATATCCGCACGCAGAACCAGCGTCTGGTCTACAGGGGATTTTTCGGTGCGACACCCTGGCCACAGCTCGCGCAATTGCCGCGTTACCTCAAGGCGGCATTGCTGCGCCTGCAGAAGTATCCGGCGAACTCCGAGCGCGATGGCAAACACGCCGCGAGCATTGCCGCGCTGTGGGGACGCTACGAAATGCGTCTCGACCAGCAGCAAAAGGCCGGCACGGTGGATCCGCGGCTGTTCGAGTTCCGCTGGCAGATCGAGGAGCTGCGGGTGTCACTCTATGCGCAGGAGCTGAAGACGCCGTACCCGGTGTCGTACAAACGCCTCGATAAATTGTGGACTGCGATGGGGTGAACTCGCTCCGCCTTGGTTACACTTGTCCGTACACCCACTCAGCGAATGACCCGATGACCGAAGCCCAGTCTCACCTGCCACTCCTGTTCCAGCCCATCCAGCTGCGCGGCATCACCGTCCGCAACCGCATCGTCAGTTCGCCGATGTGCCAGTACGCCTCCGACGACGGCATGCCCGCCGAATGGCAGCTGGTCAACTTCGGCCGGTTTGCGATGGGCGGCTGCGGCATCGTGTTCACCGAAGAGACTGCGGTCGATGCCCGCGGGCGCAAGACCCATGAATGCGCCGGCATCTATCTTGATGCCCACGTGCCGGCCTACCGCCGCATCACCGATTTCATCAAGTCCATGGGCGCGGTGCCCGCCATCCAGATTGGCCACTGCGGCCGCCGCGCATCCCAGCACGGCCCGCTGAAGGACCGTGCGCAGCTGACCGATGCCGATGCCGCGAACAACCGCAAGCCCTGGCAGGGCCTGTCCTCCAGCGCGCTGCCAGCGACACCGGGCGGCCCCTTGCCGAAGGCGATGGACCTCGACGACATCCGCGAGTGCATCGCCGCCTGGCGTACTGCCGCGCAGCGCTCACTCGACGCCGGCTATGAGCTGTGCGAAATTCACGGCGCCCATGGTTACCTGATCCACCAGTTTCTGTCGCCGCTGTCCAACCTGCGCACCGATGCCTATGGCGGCAGCCTCGAAGGTCGCATGCGTTTCGCGCTCGAAGTCACTGAGGCTGTGCGCGCAGTGTGGCCGGCTGACCGGCCTTTGTGGTTCCGCACCTCGGCCGTCGAAGGTCCCGGCGGCGTCTGGGGCATCGAGGAGACGCTGGCGCTGGCGCGCGCGCTGAAAGAACGGGGCATCGATGCCATTGACTGCTCCTCCGGCGGCGTCGGCGGTGATGGCCCGCTGCTGCCAGTGCCACGCGTGCCCGGCTTCCAGGCGGGTTACTCGAGTGAGCTGCGGCGCGAAACCGGGCTGCCGACCGTGGCGGTGGGCATGATCCGCGAGCCGCAACATGCCGAGGCGCTGCTGCGCGAGGGCCATGCCGATTTCATCGCGCTGGCACGCGGCCTGATGGACGATCCCAACTGGCCGCTGCACGCGGCGCGCGAACTGGGCGTCGCTGATCCGTCAGCGCTGCTCCACCCGCGCGAAGCACAGCGCTTGCGCCAGCTGGCGCAGCACGCACGCGAGTACCCCGCGGGCAGCACGATCGGGATTCCCTTCGGTCCCGGAGAGCAGGTGTCCTATTCATGGGACGAGGGTATTGCCCGGCGCCGCTGACCTTCCGCGCCCGGCTTGACTTGCATCAAACCGGGGCCACCTGGCTCTGGTTAATGTACCTTCATGGTTATTCGCAAACAGTCCGCTGATCCGCAGCGCCGCCGCATTCTGCAGGCCGCGCTCGCCGCTGCAATGGCGTCGGCTGTGCCGAGACAGTCACGCGCTGCCACGCGCACCAATGCCCGTATCGTCATCGTCGGCGGCGGCGCGGCCGGCATCAGCATGGCGGCACGCCTGCTCGCGCTGCTCGACGGCGCGCGCATCACCCTGATCGATGGCGCGCAGCAACACATCTACCAGCCGGGACTGACGCTGGTTGCGGCCGGCACCTGGGCGCCGGCACAGGTCATCGAGCCAGAGGCGCGCTGGATGCCGCGCGGCGTCGAATGGCTGCAGGAATACGCAGCCGAGATCGATCCGGTGGCGAAAGCGGTGACGACAGCGGGCGGCAAACGCGTACCTTACGATTTCCTGGTGGTCGCACCGGGCCTCGAACTCGGCTTCGACCAGATCGCCGGATTCGATCCCAAGCTGATCGGCAGCGGCGGCCTGGGGTGCGTGTATGCCAGCCCCGAGGCTGCGCTGGGTACCTATCGCATGATCATGGCGCTGGCCGAGAGCGGCGGCGATGCACTGTTGACCCTGCCGCATACGCCGCTCAAGTGCGCGGGCGCCCCGTTGAAGCTGACTTTCATTGCCGATGACCTGTTGCGCCGCCATGGCGGCCGCAGCCGATCGCGGGTGAGTTTTATGTCGCCACTGTCATCCGTGTTCGGTGTGCCTTCGGTCAACACCAAGGTGCTTGAGCTCTGGAATGAGCGCAGTATCGGCGTTGCCTACGGCCATCGTCTGAAGGCAGTAGACCCGGGACGGCGCAGGGCCGTCTTCGCCACTAACGCCGGCGATGTCGAACAGAGTTACGATTTTCTGCATGTCGTGCCGCCGATGCGCGCGCCGGCCGTGGTACGCAACAGTCCGTTGCCAGTACAGTCGGGACCGCTGTCCGAGGGCGGCTGGCTGGACGTCGACAAGGACAACCTGCGGCACCGGCGCTTTCCCGAAATCTTCGGTTGTGGCGATATCAATGGCACGCCTCGCGGCAAGACCGCGGCCACCGTCAAGAAGGGCGGCTTCGTCGCCGCTGCGAACCTTGCTGCGGTGGTTGCCGGACGCGAGCCTGAACTCAAGTTCGATGGTTACACCTCCTGCCCGATGGTGACCTCGATCGGCCGCGCAATGCTGATCGAGTTCGACTACGAGGGACGCCTGACCCCCACGCTGCCTGGCGTGGAGCCCCTCACCGAAAGCTGGTTTGCCTGGTTCCTCGAGGAGCGCATGCTGAAGCCGGCGTACTTCGCGATGCTCAAGGGTTGGACCTGAGGGGACCGTGATGCAGGGCATACTCGAAAATCTCCCGGTCGGCCTGATGATGCTCATCGAGGCTTGGCCATTGGCGCTGCTGGTCGCGGGGCTGCCGCTGCTGTTGTGGATACTGACCCTGCGCAAGGGCGGCTGGTGCTCACCGCGGCGGCGCCTGGGCGCTCTCGCCGGCGGCATTCTCGGCCTCGTGCTGGGTCCGCTGCTCGCCTTCGCGGTCATCGGCGGCAGTCTCGGTGATCTGCGCTATTGGCTGGACTGGCTGTTCCTGGCGCTGGTCACTGGCGCCGCCGCGACCTACTGCGGGCTCCTGCTGTACCTCGCATTGCCGCCACGCTGAATTGACATATTCAAGCAGTGGACTGTCGGTCCGGAATATCAATGCCGGGCATTAAAATCGCGCGCCGCCAATCATATGACGTGCAGACGGCATGTCCGGCATGAACTGCCAGTGCATGCCCCCGATATTCATACAAGAGAGGTCAGTGGAATGAAGATGCAAACCCGAGGTGCCATGCGCGCGCTTGCCGCTGCGATGTGCCTGACCGCAGGCACTTCCGCATGGGCAGCCGACGCCGTGAAGGCTTACCCGACCAAACCGGTGCGTTTTATTTCACCGTTCACGCCCGGCGCTGGCACTGATTCCACTGCGCGCGCGCTGGCCGCGCATATGAGCACCTTGTGGGGGCAACAGTTCGTGGTTGACAACCGCACCGGCGCAGCCGGTTCGATCGGTGTCGAACTGACGGCGCTGGCGCCGCCCGACGGCTACACGATCTGCCTGATCTCCGCCTCGCACAGCGTCAATTCAGGCACCAACTCCAAGATGCCCTATGACCTCGGCAAGGACCTGCAGGGCATTTCGCAGGCCACCTCGCTGTTCTACGCGGTGTACCTCAACCCGAAAGTCCCGGCAAACAGCGTCAAGGAACTGATTGCCTATGCCAGGGCCAATCCCGGCAAGATCCTGTTCAGTTCCTCGGGAACCGGCGGCCTGCAGCATTTCGCCGGAGAGATGTTCAAGTACATGGCCAAGGTCGACATGACCCATGTGCCGTACAAGGGCACCGCGGCCGGCGTCATCGCCAACCTCTCCGGCGACGTGCAACTCGGCTTCGGCACTTTCTTCGGCGTGCGTTCGCACTGGCAGGCCGGCCGCCTGCGCGTGTTGGCGATCACTGCCGGCAAACGTTCGCCGGCGGTGCCTGACGTGCCGACGGTAGCCGAGTCCGGTATTCCCGGTTACGAAGTCGATCAATGGTACGGCGTAATCACCGGCGCCAAGGTGCCCAAGCCGATCGTCGACAAGATCCGCAACGGCATCGTTGATGCGCTGAAGCAGCCCGACACGGCGAAGCGCCTGGCCGCGGAAGGCTCGACCCCGGTGGGCTCGACGCCGGAACAGTTCACTGCGCACATCCGTTCCGAAATGGCAAAGTGGAACAAACTGGCCAAGGCTGCGAAGCTGGACCTGCAGTGATCCGCTAAATAGCAGCATCGACACTGCCCGCGCAATGCGGGCTTTTTTGTGGCCAGCGTTCCGGCTTCAGTGCACCGTTGTACTTCGCGACCTGCGCCGGCGCCCCAAAGCAGTGCTGTTTCTGCGGTGCCGGCTTAAAGTCAATCACCAGCCGCAAGCTGCTGCTTATTAAACAGAATTCAGCATTCTCGGGCGCCGGGTTGCGTGTGGCACGCCTCTTGCATCCCATCTTGTATACCGCATGGGATGCGGGCTGACCTGAAAGGAATCATCCATCATGAACCGTCGTCAACTTCTGAAATCCGCCGGCGCATTTGCTGCCGGCGCCTCGCTGCTGCCTTTCCTGAAAACCAACGCCTGGGCACAGAGCGGCAGCACGGCAGTGGTACTGATCGGCAACACCATCAACAGCCTCGACATCCACCGTCCGGGTACCAACCGCCCGAGTTACCAGGTCGCGGTCAATGTCTACGACCGGCTGGTGACATTCGGTACCAAGAAACTTGCTGATGGTTCGCTGTCCTACGACTACGACAAGGTCGAGCCCGAACTCGCCGAAAGCTGGAGCTTTTCAGCAGACCGCAAATCGATCACCTTCAAGCTGAAGCCGAACGCCGCGTTCTGGGACGGCACGCCGGTCACCGCCGATGATGTCAAGTGGTCCTTTGACCGCGCGCTGGCGCTGGGCGGATTCCCGAAAGTGCAGATGGGCGCCGGCGGATTTGTCGAGCCCGGTCAGTTCGTCGTCGTCGATGCGAAAACCATCCGCATCGACCTCAAGCGGCCCTCCAAGCTGGCGCTGCCCAATCTTGGCGTGCCGGTCGCGGTGATCATCAACTCCAAAGTCGCGAAAGCCAATGCCACCGCGGCCGATCCCTGGGCTGCCGAATACCTGCACCGCAACCCGGCCGGCAGCGGCGCCTTCAAGGTCGAGCGCTGGGATGCAGGTCAGCAACTGATCTATGTTCGCAATGACAAATGGGCGGGCGGTCCGTTGCCCGGCGTGCAGCGCGTGATCATCCGCGAAGTGCCGGCCACCGCGACGCGGCGCGCGCTGGTCGAACGCGGCGATGCCCACCTGTCGTTCCAGATCCCGAACAAGGATGCCCAGGAACTGGCGGCAGCGAAGAAGGTGAAGGTCACCGGTTCGCCGATCGACAACTGCCTCTATGTCGCCTGCCTCAACCAGAACTTCGAGCCTTTCCGCGATGCCAAGGTGCGCCAGGCCGTGGCCTTCGCGATTCCCTACGAGCAGATTTTCAGGCAGGCCGCCTACGGCCGCGGCGTGAAGATGTGGGGCGCGAAATCGGCGAAGCCGGCGACCGCCGCCTGGCCGCAGGCTTTCCCCTACGACACCGACCTCAAGAAGGCTAAGGCGCTGCTCGACCAGACCCCGTACAAGGGCGGCTTCGAAGTGCCGCTGTCGTATGACCTCGGCGAAGCCGACTGGGGCGAACCCGCGGCGCTGCTGATCCAGGAGAGCCTCGGCAAGATCGGCATCAAGGTCACACTCGACAAGGTGCCGGGCGCCAACTGGCGCACCGTCGCGCTGGTGGAGAAGAAGCTGCCCTTCCTGCTGGAGAACTTCGGCGGCTGGCTCAACACCCCCTGTTATTACTTCTATTGGGCCTATATCAAGGGCAACCTGTTCAACGCCTCGAACTACGATGACGCCACCGTCAAGCAACTGGTCGAGGAAACGCTGCACATGGAGAAATCCGACAAGACTTACGACGGCAAGATCCGGCAGATGATCCAGAAAGCCTTCGACGACCTGCCGCGCATCCCTCTCTGGCAACCGACGCTGGAGTCGGCGATGACGCCGAAGCTGCAGGGTTACGAGTTCTGGTTCCATCGCCAGGTGGACGCGCGCAAGTACAGGCTCGCGTAAGAGACCGGCATGAACCAGCTGGGTATCATCCTCGCGCGCGTGTTGCAGGCGATCCCGACGATCTTCGGCATCGTCGTGGTTACCTTCCTGCTCACGCGCGCCTTGCCCGGCGATCCGGCGGCGTATTTTGCCGGCGCCTCGGCAACGCCGGAATCGATCGCCGAAATCCGCAGCAAGCTCGGGCTTGATCAAAGCCTGCCGGTGCAGTTTCTCGCCTACGTCAAGGATCTTGCCACCGGCAATCTCGGTCAGTCGATTTCCACCGGCCAGCCGGTGGCGACCGAGCTGCTGCGGCGGCTGCCGGCCTCGCTCGAGCTGACCCTGTTCGCACTGCTGCTGTCGGTGGGTGTCGCGGTGCCGCTGGGGGTGCTCGCCGCGGTGCGCCAGGACAGCTGGATTGACCAGCTTTGCCGCTTCGTGGTGACGGCCGGCGTCAGCCTGCCGACCTTTTTCACCGGGCTGCTGCTGGTCTACGTGTTCTATTTCCTGCTGGGCTGGGCGCCGGCGCCGCTGGGACGGCTCGACATGCTGCACATTCCGCCGCCGCAGGTCACCGGCTTCCTCGTGTTCGACGGCATGATCGCGCGCGAGTGGGGCACCGCCTGGTCCGCGTTCAAGCAACTGCTGCTGCCCGGCATCACGCTGGCGCTGTTCACGCTGGCACCGATCGCGCGCATGACACGCGCCTCGATGCTGCAGGCGCTGTCCTCCGAATACCTGCGCACCGCGCGCGCCGCCGGCCTTTCCAGCAGCCGCGTGTTGATGGTCTACGCCTTCCGCAACGCGCTGCTGCCGGTGGTGACCACGCTGGGCATGGTGTTCTCTTTCACGCTGGGCGCCAACGTGCTGGTGGAGAAGGTTTTTGCCTGGCCCGGCATCGGCTCCTTCGCGATCGAGGCGCTGGTGGTCTCCGACTACGCCGCGGTGCAGGGTTTCGTGTTGTCGATGGCGGTGCTGTTCGTGCTGCTCAACCTCGCGATCGACACACTCTACACGCTGATCGATCCCCGCGTACGCATTGAAGGTTAAAAGCGGAGTGCTGATGCCATGACCGATACCACCTACACCACTCAGCTCGCCGCCGGCGCGAAACGCAGCTCCGCCTGGAGCCGCAACTTCGCCCATTTCCGCTACGTGATGACCTCCAACCCGGTGACTTTCCTCGCCTTCGTGATGCTCGCCGGCATGATCGTCATCGCACTGTTCGGGCCCATGCTGGTGCCCCACGATCCGCTGGCGACGATTTCCGACAAGGCTCTCAAGCCGCCGAGCTGGGACCACTGGTTCGGCACTGATCAGCTCGGCCGCGACGTTTTTTCACGGGTCGTTGTCGCCACCCGGCTCGATCTGCTGATCTCGGTGTCGGCGGTGGCACTATCCTTCTTCGTCGGCGCCGCAATGGGCGCCTGCGCCGGTTACTGGGGCGGCTGGTTCGACAAGCTCTCGGGCCGCTTCCTCGACACCATCATGGCCTTTCCGCTGTTCGTGCTCGCAATGGGCATCGTCGCCGCCGCCGGCAACACCATCCAGAACATCGTCATCGCCACCGCGATCATCAACCTGCCGTTCTACGCGCGGGTCGCGCGCGCCGAGGTCTCGATCCGCCGCAATGCCGGCTACGTGCAGGCGGCGCGGCTCTCGGGCAACTCCGAGCTGCGCATCCTGATCATGAAAATCATGCCCAACACGCTGCCGCCGATGATGGTGCAGCTGTCGCTGAACATGGGCTGGGCGATTCTCAACGCCGCCGGTCTGTCCTTTATCGGGCTCGGCGTGCGTCCACCGACGGCGGAGTGGGGGATCATGGTCGCCGAGGGCGCCAACTACATCGTCTCCGGCGAGTGGTGGCTCGCGCTGTTTCCGGGCGCCGCACTGATGCTCGCCGTGTTCACCTTCAACCTGCTCGGCGACGGCCTGCGCGACCTTGTCGATCCGCAGAGGCGCACATGAGCACGCAGTTTCACAATCACTTGCACAACCCGCCGCTGCTCGCGGTCCACGACCTCTGCGTCGAGTTCGCAACGCGCAAGGGCACCGTCACTGCCGTGCGTTCGGTAAGCCTGCAGGTGGCCAAGGGCGAGACCCTGGGCATCGTCGGCGAGTCGGGTTCCGGCAAGTCGGTGACTTCGTACGCGGTGATGCGCATCCTCGACCGTGCCGGACGCATCGCTGCGGGCCGCATTGAATTCGGCGGCATGCAACTGCACGACGCCGACGAGGCGATGATGAGCGACCTGCGCGGGCGCGAGATATCGATGATTTTCCAGAACCCTCGCGCGGCGCTGAACCCGATCCGCCCGGTGGGCAAACAGATCGAGGACGTGTTGATCCGCCACGCCCAGACCACCCGCGACCAGGCGAAGCAGAAGGCCATCGAGGCGCTGGCCAAGGTGCGCATCCACGACCCGGAAGCGCGTTACCACGCCTATCCCTTCGAACTTTCCGGCGGCATGTGCCAGCGCGTGGTGATTGCCATCGCGCTTGCCTGCCGGCCGCAGCTGCTGATTGCCGACGAACCGACCACCGGGCTTGATGTCACCACGCAGCGCGCGGTGATGGAGCTGGTGCGCGAACTGACGCGTTCCGAAGGCATGTCGACGCTGCTGATCACCCATGACCTCGGGCTCGCCGGAGAATACTGCGACCGCATCATCGTCATGGAAAAGGGCGAGGTGGTCGAACAGCAGGACACTGCCGGGCTGTTTGCCGAGCCGGCGCATCCCTACACCCGGCGGCTGATCCGCTCGACACCGCATGCCGCGCAGAACATCCGCGACCTGCTGCCCGAAGATCTGCGCCTGCCGCCGCCGCCCCTGCTGCAGGTGAGTGACGAGCCGCTGCTCGAGGTGAAAGATCTGGTCCGTGAATACGCCCCGCCCGGCGGCCTGCTGCAGCGCCTGCGCGGCAAGGGCGGCAGCAAGCCTTTCCGCGCCGTCGACGGCATCAGTTTCAGCCTCGCCCGCGGCGAAAGCGTCGGCCTGGTCGGTGAATCGGGCTGCGGCAAGTCGACGACCTCGGCGATGGTGATGCGCCTGCTCGACTCGACTTCCGGCAGCATCCGCTTCAAGGGCGAGGAACTGACCGCGGTGCCGGCCGGGCAGTTCGCGCGTTCGCCGCTGCGCCGCCAGCTGCAGATGGTGTTCCAGGATCCGCATGAAAGCCTCAACCCGCGCTCAACAGCGGCGCAGTCGATCGCTGACCCGCTGCTGCGCCTCGAGGGCATGACCGATGGCGCCGCGATCCGCGAGCGTGTCGAGGCGCTGGCGACCCAGGTCGGCCTGCAGCTGGAACTGCTCGACCGCCTGCCG
>JAUXYA010000017.1 GCA_030684405.1 Burkholderiales bacterium
CAAAGACCGCTTCCAGAAGGAGTAGCTCACCACGATTGCACAACATCGCATGATGGCAAACAGGTCGAACCGGTGCCTTTCAAACCTTGTGCTTCCGGGGTGCCCATGAGCACGATAGCCCGATCAGGAGAAGGCGCGCGACTAGCCCATTATGGCCAGGGTGATTGACCCGACGAACAGGCCGGAGCTACGTGAGCAATCGTACCTACTGCAATCCATGCCGTGTTTGCAAACCGGGAGGAGTCCATATACGGATGTAACGAAGTGGAATCCGGGTCAGTCGTAGCAATTAGCCACTGTGTCCCCGGATTCCGGCCTGCGGCCTGCTTCCGGGCTACGGGTATGGCATACCAAGAGTCATTTTGATAGGCGCTCTAAGGATGCCGGTTTCAACTCACATCTTTCACTGGCATACCGGATGAACCCGATCAGACTCAGCGTACTCGACCAGTCCCCCATCATCAGCGGTCACACGCCGCGCGAAGCCGTCGCGCAGACACTGCGGCTTGCGCAGGCTGCTGAGCAGATGGGTTATTACCGCTACTGGTGTGCCGAACACCATTCGATCATGGCGCTGGCCGATCCCTGCCCGGAGATCCTGGTGACGCGGCTGGCGGCGGCGACCTCGACCATCCGCGTCGGCACCGGCGGCGTGCTGCTGCCGTACTACAGCCCACTGAAGATTGCCGAGCAGTTCCGCATGCTCGAAGCGCTGTTTCCGGGGCGCATCGACCTCGGCATCGGCCGCGCGCCCGGCGGCGACCAGGCCACCGCGACGGCGATGGGGCAGGGGCGTTATCCCTCGGCTGATGATTTTCCGGAGCAGGTGCAGTACCTCGCGGCCTACCTCGATGACGATCTGCCGCAAGGTCATCCTTTTGCGCAGGTGAAGGCGCAGCCGGCGGGCGAGGGCAGCCCGCAGATCTGGCTGCTCGGTTCTTCGGATTACAGCGGCGCGCTGGCGGCGCAGCTCGGGCTGCGTTTTGCTTTCGCCCATTTCATCAGCGCGCGCGGCGGCGACACGGTGATGCGCGATTTCAAACGGCGTTACCAGCCTTCGCCGCGCGAGCCGCAGCCGCAGGCGCTGGTCTGCGTGTTCGTGATCTGCGCCGAGACGCAGGCGCAGGCGGAGCGGCTGGCGCAGAGCGTCGATCTCAGGCGGCTCAACATGGATTACGGCGTCAACGCGCCTGTGCCGTCGCTGGAGGAGGCCGAGCGTTATCCCTATACCGATGTCGACCGCCAGCGCATCGAACATCACCGTCGCCGTGTGGTGCTCGGCACACCCGATGTCGTCAAACAGCGACTGCTGGAGATCCAGGCGGAGTTCGAAGCCGACGAGCTGATGGTGATCACCATCACCGGTGATTACGACACAAGGCTGCGTTCGTATGAACTGCTGGCCGGTGTTTTTGAACTGCAGCGTCCTGTGGCGGCAACTGCACCTTGATGGCGTTGCATTGCATATCATTCAGCTGAAAAATTATTAATAAAATCAATAAGTTGTATAACTTGCAACTTGGGTATTACAGATTTTCAACGCACCGATGGGAGTGCCGAGTAGTTCTGGATGATGGCCGCTGAGTGTCCCGGGGGTGGTGGCCGTGTCTCGCGGCTGCATTCGGGCGGCGAAATCACTGAATGCGCTATAGCGCACATAGGGTGTAAGATGAGACGCATCCCCAGCGCCGTCTCCTGACCGGCTTCCCCCCCGGCTTTCAATCCGGTCCGAAACACTCCTTTCATCAAAAGGAACCCTGCCATGACTTCACCGAATAGCCCTTTGCAGAACCATCTGCTTGCAGCCTTGTCCGCAGAAGATTTCGCGCGCCTGCTTCCCGATCTGGAACTCATACCGATGCCGCTGGGATGGGCTGTCTGTGAGTCCGGCGGCCACATGGCTTACGTGTATTTTCCGACGACCAGCATCGTCTCTCTGCTCTATGTCATGGAGAATGGCGCCACCGCGGAGATCGCGGTCACCGGCAATGAGGGGTTGGTCGGCATCTCCCTGTTCATGGGGGGCGAAAGCACGCCCGGTCGGGCAGTGGTGCAAAGCGCAGGTTACGGCTACCGGCTCAAGTCAGCTGTCCTGAAAAGGGAGTTCGCAAAGGGAGAACATTTGCAACACCTGGCACTGCGCTACACACAGGCGCTGATCACGCAGATGTCGCAGACCGCCGTATGCAACCGGCACCATACGGTTGACCAGCAATTGTGCCGCTGGCTGCTGATGAGTCTGGACCGCCTCCCGGGCAACGAACTGAGCATGACCCAGGAACTGATTGCGAACATGCTGGGCGTGCGGCGGGAGGGCGTAACCGAGGCGGCCGGCAGGTTGCAGGCGGCAGGGTTGATCCATTACAGCCGCGGCAAAATCAACGTGCTGGATCGTCCAAAACTGGAACAACGCGTCTGCGAGTGTTATGCGGTGGTGAAAAAAGAGTTTGATCGACTGCTGCCGGATCATCTCCAGCGCGAGGCGACTGCAGCCAGCCGTGGGTAGTGTCCGATCGAGGGGTTAAGTGGGCGCAGGTTTTGCAACTGCAGTCATCAGTGCAAGTGCAGGCATGAGGAGGTTTAGACACGCGACCGACCTGGTCACCGATGATTGCGCGCTTCACCCTGAAACATATTTATGACCGCCCGAAAAAAGACTGTCCCCAGAAAATCCGCCGCGAAACCCCCAATGGCGAAGCCCGCTGCCGGGGTAATCGCTAAGCCGGAGCCGGTTGTATCAACTGGTGCGGGTTTTCCCATCGTTGGCATTGGCGCTTCGGCAGGCGGCCTCGCGGCGTTTGAAGCGTTTTTTGCTGCGATCCCCAACAGCAGTGGCAGTGGCAGTGGCAGTGGCAGTGGCAGTGGCAGTGGCATGGCTTTTGTGATTGTGCAGCATCTCTCTCCCGACCATAAAAGCATGCTGACCGAACTGATCGGCCGTTATACCCGGATGCAGGTGTTCGAAGTCGAGGACGGAATGGTGGTCCGGCCCGATTGCACCTACATCATCCCGCCCAACCACGACATGGCGTTCTTCAACGGTGCATTGCAATTGCTGGAGCCGACCTCACCGCGCGGCCAGCGCTTGCCTATCGACTTTTTTTTCCGTTCGCTGGCGCAGGATCAGCACTCGCGGGCAATTGGCATCGTGCTCTCCGGCACCGGCAGCGACGGTACCCAGGGCGTGCGCGCAATCAAGGGCGAAGGCGGCATGGTGATGGTCCAGGACTTCGAATCCACCCAATACGATGGCATGCCGCGCAGCGCGGTGGCCACCGGCATGGTGGATTTTGTGCTGCCGCCACAAGAAATGCCGGCACAGCTGATTGCCTATGTCCGCCATGCCTTCGGGAAGACAACGAAAACATTCTCTTCCACCGGCCTCAAGATCGATGAGTCATTGAAAACAATCTTCGTTCTGTTGCGGGCGCAGACCGGGCACGACTTTTCCCAGTACAAGCAAAACACCATCAATCGCCGTATCGAGAGGCGCATGGCCGTGCACCAGATCGAGCAAGTGGACGATTACATCAATTACATGCGCAAGAATCCGTCCGAAGTGGAAGCGTTATTCCGCGATTTGCTGATTGGTGTTACCAGTTTCTTCCGCGATCCCGAGGCCTTCAAGGCACTGGAGGAAGATGCCATAGTCAGACTGTTGTCGAAAAAGCCCGCAGGCAGCGCGATACGGGTTTGGGTGGCCGGTTGCTCCACCGGAGAGGAAGCCTACTCCATCGCCATCCTGCTGCAGGAGCGGATGGACGCTCTGAAGACCAGCCTCAAGCTGGTGGTATTTGCGACCGATATCGACAGCCGGGCGATTGAACAAGCCCGCGCCGGTATCTACCCCGCCAGTATCGCCGCCGATATTTCGGCCGAACGGCTGAAACGCTATTTCACCGAAGAGCCGGGTGGCGGCTTTTTCCGTATCAACAAACTGATCCGCGACATACTGGTTTTTTCAGAGCAGGACGTGATCAAGGACCCGCCATTTTCCAGGCTGGATCTGATCAGTTGCCGCAATCTGCTGATTTACATGGGACCAGAGTTGCACAAGAAACTGCTGCCCTTGTTCCACTATGCGCTGAATCCCGGTGGAATGCTGTTTCTGGGCACTTCCGAGTCGATTGGTGACCATCTGGATCTTTTTGTCCCGCTCAATCGCACCGCGAAGCTGTATCAGCGCAAGGATGAAAGTGCCGCCCGGCGACTGTCCCTGACGCGGTTTCTCCCGCCGGTCACGGGCGGTGGAGTCGAACGGGGCAAAGTCGTAAAAGTCACGGGTGAACCCGGCGTGCATTTGCGTGAACTGACCGAGCGGGCATTGCTGCAGCAGTACGTTGCGGCCGGCGTGCTGGTCAATGATCGTGGCGATATTCTCTACCTGCATGGGCGCACCGGCCTCTATCTGGAGCCTGCGGCGGGTGAGGCCGGACTGAACATCCTGAAAATGTCGCGTCAGGGATTGCGCCCGGCATTGACCACGCTATTGCACAAAGCTGTGGCAAAAAAAGAGCTGATTTCCCTTGCCGGTGTCCGCGTGAAGACCAATGGCGATTTTTCCAGCGTGGATGTCAAGGTCCGGCCGGTCATTCTCGATGCGTCTGAGGAACCGCTGTTTCTGGTGGTACTGCAGCCTGCGCCGGCAGCACCCGCAACCGTGAAGGCGGGGGGCGGTGCGGCCAAGGCGGACGCCAAGAAAATCAATGCACAAGTGGTGGCATTGCAGCAGGAATTGCGCGACAAGGAGGAATACCTGCAGTCCAGCAACGAGGAGCTGGAGACCACCAACGAGGAGCTCAAGTCCGCGAACGAGGAAATGCAGTCGATCAACGAGGAGATGCAGTCCACCAATGAGGAACTGGAAACATCACGGGAGGAGCTGCAATCGGTCAACGAGGAACTGGCCACCGTCAACGCCGAATTGCAGGGCAAGGTGACTGATCTCTCGCAGGCCAATAACGACATGAACAATCTGCTCGCCGGCACCGGCGTGGGCACGATTTTCGTTGACCACCAGTTGCGCATCCAGCGCTTCACCCCGGCGATCACGCTGGTGATCAACCTCATCGCAACCGATGTCGGGCGGCCGGTGGGCCACATCGTCTCCAATTTGGTGGATTACAACAACCTGGTGGAGGACGTGCAGCGGGTGCTCGATACGCTGATTCCCCGCGAAATCGAAGTTAGAACCAAGCTCGGCAAGTGGTTTTTGTTGCGCATACGTCCCTACCGCACGCTGGAAAATGTGATCGAGGGCGCAGTGATCACCTTTTTCGACATCACCGAAATGAAAAAAGCGCAGGAAGCGCTGCAGGAAACCGAATCCCTGCGCCGCCTGGCGACGGTCATGATCGATTCGCGCGATGCCATCCTGGTGCAGGATCTGGAGGGAAAAATTCTGGCCTGGAATCCGGGGGCAACCCGGTTATATGGCTGGAATGAGGCCGAGGCGCTGTCCATGAACATCCGTCAACTGATTCCGCCGGACGGGCAGGAGGAGGCCCTGGCTGTGATCAAGCAACTGGGCCATGCAGAAATTCTGAAGCCCTACCGGATGGAGCGGATCACCAAGGATGGCTCGACTCTGCACGTGTTGCTGACCGCCACCGCATTGGTCAATGCGGCCGGTGTTGTTTACGCCGTGGCGACGACGGAGAGGGAGGCTGTTTGAAACCGAGGCCGACGGCAGGGAGCGGAACAGCGGGCGACCCGGTGGAGTTATTGCGCAAGCGCGCGGAAAAGATTGCCCGTGAACGTAAAAACCGCGAACCGGAAGACCTGAGTACATTCCCGCCCGCCGCCGCGAAACGCCTGCTTCACGATCTGCAGGTGCATCAGATTGAACTGGAACTGCAGAACGAGGAACTGCGTCGTGCGCAGGACGAACTGGAGGCCTCCCGAACGCGCTACTTCGATCTCTACAACCTGGCGCCGGTGGGTTATTTCACCCTGAACGAGAGCGGACTCATACTCGAAGCGAATCTCACCGGCGCGACATTGCTGGGTGTTGCGCGTGGTGCGCTGGTCGGGCAGCAGCTCAGTCGTTTTGTCGTGACCGAGGATGCGGATGAATACTACCTGCAGCACAGACAGCTCTTCAGGACAGGCGCGCCAGCAGCGTTCGAACTGCGGTTGTCGAGAGTCGGCGGCGCACCTTTTACGGCGTGGATAGAGGCCGCCATTGCGGTGGATGCCGACGGCAACCGGATTTGCCGCAAAGTGATGAGCGATATTTCCGAGCGCAAGTTGATCCAGGAAAAACTTCGTCAAAGCCAGAACCTGCTGCAGACTGCCGGCATGATCGCGCACGTGGGTGGCTGGGCCATCCAGCTGCCGCACAACCGCCTGACATGGTCAGACGAGATCCGCACGATTCTCGATTTTCCCGAAGCTAAGGCCCCGTCGCTTGCTGAAGCGCTTGCGCTGTATCCGCCGGCATCGCGGGAAATCATCGCCGGTGCGCTGAAAACCTGTGCCGATGACGGCACCCCTTTCGATTGTGAGCTGGAAATTTTCACCGCCCGGAGTCGCCGGATCAATGTCCGCGTCATCGGTCAGGCGGTACGGGATGAGGTGGGCCGGATCACCTCGATCGAAGGTGCATTTCAGGACATTTCCGATCGCAAAGTGGCCGAGCAGGCGCGCGCGTCGATCGAAGCGCAATTGCGCGAATCGCAGAAAATGGAGGCGATCGGCACCCTCGCGGGAGGGATCGCCCATGACTTCAACAATATTCTCGGGGCCATCCTGGGGAATGTCGAACTGGCGCGCCAGGATGCCGCAGCAAACTGGCAGGCGCTGGTGAGTCTGGATGAAATCCAGAAGGCCGGACACCGTGCCCGGGATCTGGTGCAGCAGATCCTCTCGTTCAGCCGGCGCCAGCCTACCTCGCGCCGGGCGATGGTGTTGACGCCGGTGGTGGAGGAATCCGTACGTTTATTGCGTGCAGCATTGAACGGCGGCGTGCGAATCAATTGCCGCTGTGCCCAGGATACGCCGTCGATCATGGCCGATCCGGTACAGATACAGCAGGTGTTGCTGAATCTGGGCGCCAACGCTGCGCAGGCGATGGTCGGCCGGACCGGGAGCATTGACATTGAGGTGGAGGACATCATCCTAGATGCGACTGCGACTGCGACTGCGACACGGCACGAACTCAAGCTGCGACCGGGCCGTTATGCGCGCATCGTGGTCAGTGATACGGGGCACGGCATGGACGGCGAAACGCAGCGGCGGATATTCGAGCCGTTCTTTACCACCAAGCCGGTGGGCAAGGGCACGGGATTGGGCCTGGCAGTGGCCCACGGCATCATGCAGGCGCACGACGGGGCAATTCTCGTCCACAGCGAACCCGGAAAGGGCAGCCGGTTCGAATTGTATTTTCCACGTGCTGATGAAGCCGTGGCCGCGCTCCCTGTGAACGCGGAGACGGCTGCAACCAGTGAAGAAGGCCGCGGCCTGCACATCCTCTACATTGATGATGATGAAGCACAGGTGTATATGCTCAAGCGGATGCTGGAACGCTGGGGTTACCGCGTCAGCGCTTACATCGAGCAACGTGAAGCGCTGAGCGCTGTGCTCGCCGGCAATATTCGCTTTGATCTGGTGGTGACTGACTTCAACATGCCCGGCATGTCCGGGTTGGAAATCGCGCGGGCGATTCGCGATGCGCAGCCGGATTTGCCGGTAATCGTGGTTTCCGGCTACATCACCGATGCTTTGCGTGCGGAGGCCGCCGCTGCCGGGGTGAAACAATTGATTTCCAAGGCGCACGAAGTCGAGGAACTCCGCGACGTGTTACAGGGGTTGGTGCTGCGGTCGACGCACTGAATCTGGTTAAAAATCCTGTCGTGGATGTGCCGCGCGTTCATTGCATGTCATCCAACGTGCGCAGGGGGACGTTAACAAACCTATCAGGCGGCCGTAGTGCAGTCTTCCTCAAGGCGCCTGTATAACTATCTGTTTTTATTGAATAAATTTAAGGAAATCAAATGAAACGACTAATCGCCGTGATGATTTGCGTGCTGTTTGCACTGAGTTCTGCACACGCCCAGGACAAAGCGGAAGCCAAAAAGGCTGCACCAGCTGCCGAGAAAAAGGCGGCGGAGCCGAAGAAGGAACCCAGTGAAGCCCAGAAGAAGCAGCAGGCACGGATGCAGGACTGCAACGTGAAGGCCGAAGGCAAGTCCGGCGACGAGCGCAAGAAATTCATGAGCAGTTGCCTCAAGGGCGAGTCGCCCTCCGGCAAAGGGCCCAGCGAGGCGCAGCAGAAGCAGCAGGCGCGGATGAAGGATTGCAGCGCCCAGGCCAAGGGCAAGGCGGGCGATGAGCGCAAGAAGTTCATGAGCGAATGCCTGAAGGGCTGAGCATCCGCGCAGACTGAACTTTGCGATTCCGCCGCGCATTGCGGCGGAGAGCGCGACGGGGGCATACTGAGAACAGTATGTCCCCTTTTCTTTTTTCATCGGCAGTGCAGCCGCGTCCGCTGTCTTTCACGGCCTTTATCCGGGCACTGTGCGCGGTCTGCCTGCTGGCGGGAGCGATCATGGCCGCCGAAGCTGCTGACAACCTGGATGCGCGCCGCGCGCGGATGGTCGCCGATGTCGAGCAGATGGCCCGCGACACTGCACAGGCGACCGGCCGCCCGGTGCTCGATGCGCGGGTACTCGCGGCTCTGCGCAAGGTGGATCGCCACCGCTACATGCCGGCGTCGCGCGCGGCGCAGGCCTATGAGAACCATGCGCAGCCGATCGGCCACGAACAGACTATTTCGCAGCCTTTCATAGTCGCGCTGATGACGGACCTGCTGAACCTGCAGCCGGATCACCGGGTCCTCGAGGTCGGTACCGGCTCGGGCTATCAGGCCGCAGTGCTCGCCGAGCTGGTGCGCGCGGTCTACACCATCGAGATTGTCGAACTCTTGGGGCGCACTGCCGCCCAGGCACTGCTGGCCGCCGGTTACTGGAACGTGTATCCACGTATTGGCGACGGTTACGCCGGCTGGCCCGAGCAGGCGCCCTTCGACGCCATCATGGTTACTGCCGCGGCGCCGTATCTGCCGCAGCAGTTGGTCGATCAGCTGAAGCCGGGCGGGCGCCTGGTGATTCCGCTCGGCGAGCGCGGCGGCGCGCAGGTGCTGACCCTGGTCGAGAAGGATCTGCGCGGGAAGGTGTCGCAGCGCTCGGTGCTGGATGTACGCTTCGTGCCGCTGACGCGCAAGCCCGGGCGTTGAGTTTGCCGCAGGCTCGGTTTTGCGTTGCAACATAACGGGGCGGCGGCACCAAAATAAAGCGCTTTGTTCCGTGATCGCACCGCCAGGTGGCGCGCTGCGCAGGGCTTTTCGGTCGATGTTCAGGTAGACAACGCTTTACCGGCACATGGCACGGGGGTTGCTCAGGGCAAGGGCACAGAACGATGGT
Organism: Burkholderiales bacterium; assembly: GCA_030684405.1. Classification (GTDB taxonomy): domain Bacteria; phylum Pseudomonadota; class Gammaproteobacteria; order Burkholderiales; family SG8-41. The sequence goes on from JAUXYA010000017.1 coordinate 9,423, forward strand.
GTTCAGTCCAGAGGAGAGCGGCATGACGTGGGCGCATGTGATTGATGACCTGGCGGCGGGCCAGGTACTGACGGAAGGCGAGACAGAAACCCTTTTTGCAGCGGTGTTCGACGACGGCGTGCCGGATCTCGAGTTGGGCGCACTGCTGGCGCTGATCGAACAACGCCGGTTGACCGCGCAGGAGCTGGTTGGCGTGCTGGCGGCACTGTCGAAGCGGGTGTTCCAGCTGACCGCGCCGGACACACAGTGGCGGACGGTGCTGATGCCGAGCTACAGCGGCCTGCGTGAACAGCCGAACCTGTTGCCGCTACTGGCACTGAGCCTGCAGCGCCTCGGCATACCGGTGCTGATACACGGCATGCTGAGCGGCGACCGCGGCGTGGCTGCGGCCTATGTGCTGCGCGAAATGGGCATCATGCCCTGTGCCAGCCTCGCGCAGGCGCAACAGGAACTGCAGACGGGGCATCTCGCCTTCCTGCCCACCGGTGCGCTGGCGCCGGCGCTGGCCGATCTGCTGGCGCTGCGCGTGCGGCTGGGCGGTGGCGCGCTGGCGCGGATGCTGGCGCGACTGGCCGATCCCTTCGCGGGTGCTGCCTTGCAGCTGGTGCCCGCGGAGCATGCGCAGGAGCGCGCCGTGCTGCAATCCCTGCTCTGCGACACCGGAAGGACCGCGCTGCTGTTCGAGACCCGCGACGGCGATCCGGTGGTCGACGCGCAGTGCCGGCCCGGCATCGAACTCGTGCGCGATGGATCGATGTGTCTCCTGTTTGAAGCCGAGGTTACGCCGCGCTGCGCGCACCCACTGCCGGATGCGCAGGATCCCAAGGCCACTGCGCGCTGGATCGAGAACGTGCTCGAAGGGCGCATCCCTATGCCGGCGCCCGTCGCCAACCAGCTTGCCTGCTGCCTCTACGGCAGCGGCTACGCGCAGGATATCAACAAGGCCAAGGCGATTGCCGCAGTCGAGACCGGCAGCCTCGCTGCTGCCTGATAGTCAGCAGTGTCCCTGCGGGTGCTGGTTCCGTGGCCCGCCGTTTTCCCTTTCTGCGTCATGGGTTTAGCTCCCGGCTGGCGTGCTAGACTGCGCGCTGCTTTGGCGTTTCATCCATTTCGATAAAACAATAGCGAACGAAAGGAATCTACGCATGGGAGCCATATTCCAGTCTCTGGGCCGCACCGTCCTCGCCGGCTTCATCATCCTGGTCCTGCTGATCATTGTTACCGGTGGCGCCGGTGCACGTGGCGGCGACCACGCCTGGTGGGGTTTCGTGTTCCGCTGGCTGCACGTGATGGCGGGCGTGATGTGGATCGGCCTGTTGTGGTACTTCAATTTCGTGCAGATCCCGTCGATGCCGAAGATCCCGGATGAGCAGAAGCCGGCCATCAGCAAGGTAATCGCGCCGGCTGCGCTGTTCTGGTTCCGCTGGGCGGCGCTGGCGACCGTGATCACCGGCCTGATCGTTGCCAGCATGAACCGCTACCTCGGTTCGGCGCTGATGTTTGGCGAAGGGTTCGTCGCAATCGGTATCGGCATGTGGCTGGCATTGATCATGGCCTTCAACGTCTGGTTCATCATCTGGCCCAACCAGAAGAAGGCGCTGGGCATAGTCCAGGTCGAAGCCGAGGCCAAAGCGAAGGCCGCGCGTGTGGCGATGATCACCTCGCGGGTCAACACGATGCTGTCGATCCCGATGTTGTTCTGCATGGTGGCGCAGCAGAACGGCGGTCTGTAACTTCCGGCTTTTTCTGTTGTCAAAACGCCCGGGGACTCTCCCGGGCGTTTTGTTTTTGGGGCGCCGCGGGTTGGCCGCAAGGCCGGGCTCCCGTATCATCGCGATTTTTTTCCCGCCACCCGCAAAGGAAGCTCAATGCAACACGAATTGCCTAAACTCCCCTACGCAATGGACGCGCTGGCGCCGCATATCTCGAAGGAGACCTTCGAGTTCCATTACGGCAAGCACCATCAAGCCTATGCCACCAACCTCAACGGTCTGATCAAGGGCAGCGAGTTCGAAAACTCGTCACTCGAGGACATCATCAAGAAATCCTCCGGCGGCGTGTTCAACAACGCGGCCCAGGTCTGGAACCACACCTTTTTCTGGAACAGCATGAAGCCGGCCGGCGGCGGCAAGCCCTCGGGCGCATTGGCCGCGGCCATCGACAGGAAATGGGGCAGCTTCGATGCCTTCAAGGAGGCCTTCACCAAAAGTGCGGTCGGCAACTTCGGTTCCGGCTGGACCTGGCTGGTGAAAAAGGCTGACGGCAGCGTCGACATCGTCAATACCTCGAACGCCGGCACCGTGCTGACCACGGCCGACAAGGCGCTGCTGACCATCGACGTGTGGGAACATGCCTACTACATTGATTTCCGCAACGCGCGGCCGAAATTTGTCGAGACGTTCCTCAACAGCCTCGCCAACTGGGATTTTGCGGCTAAGAATTTCGGCTGAGCCGAGTTGGCTATTGAGGATTACGTAACTGAGCGACACTTCTCCCTCATCCCCACCCTTCTGCTCCGCTTCAAGTGTCCCCTTCTCCCGACGGGAGAAGGGCTTTGCATCCCTCTCCCTCCGGGAGAGGGATCGAGGGTGAGGGAAACAT
>JAUXYA010000024.1 GCA_030684405.1 Burkholderiales bacterium
CTTTTCCCTGCCTGCCGTTGATGGTTAAGAAAAATTAAAAAACCGATTGCTTCTCTTAAATGGTGCCCATGGCGTGGATTGAACACGCGACCTCTCCCTTACCAAGGGAGTGCTCTGCCACTGAGCTACATGGGCGCAAAAGCTGCGCTGATGCCATGCTCCCGTCGGGAAGCGGTTACTGGAGCGGGTGAAGGGAATCGAACCCTCGTCGTAAGCTTGGAAGGCTTCTGCTCTACCATTGAGCTACACCCGCCCTGACTGCCACACCACATTCCGAGAATCCGCACTCACCCCGCTACTGCAACAAACAACATACTTCCAGGCGCCTGCAACAAAATCCTGGTGGAGGGGGAAGGATTCGAACCTTCGAAGGCTGAGCCAACAGATTTACAGTCTGCCCCCTTTGACCGCTCGGGAACCCCTCCGAACGAAACCGGTAATTATCGTCAGATCATGTGGGTATGTCAATGAAAGTACGCGAAAAAATATGGGGGCGGCGCAGAAAAATCGCGGCACTGCAACGTCGCAGTGGAGGAGGTCGCCAAGACACTGAAACCATGATTGAAATTGACTTTCGCAGAGCAACTGTCACTAGCCTGTAGACTGCGGCCCGCATTGCGGGGATTCCGGCGCGGCCGATAAGTCGAAACATCCGTGCACCTGTCCCCCTCAATCATTAACTCCCCCACCGCCCTCACTGGGCAGGGGCTCATAGCTCCTGCCTCTACCCTTACATCCGTGAGCGCACACAAACAATTAAATGCCTTATTAATCAATTAATTGATTAATTACCGCCGGAGCCGCTGACACTGCTGCCGCCACAGACAAAAAGCGTCTGCCCCGAGATATAGCCACTCTCCGGGCTCAGGAAAAAACCAACCGCTCTTGCCACATCCCGCGGCGTTCCGACCCAGCGCACAGGAATGCTATCGATCACTGCCTGGCGCTTGACACTGCCGATCGGGTGACCGTTATCGAATAATTCCGTCGCCACTGGACCGGGGGCAACTGCGTTGATCGTGATGCCATCTCCGGCCAACTCCAGACAAAGCACCCTTGTCATGCCGACAAGCCCCGCCTTGCCCGCGGCATAGGCCAGCCGCTGGGTCTTACCCAGAATGGCCCTGGACGAGATATTGACAATGCGCCCGAACTTCGCCTCGCGCATCCCCGGCGCCAATGCTTGGATCAGGATCATGGCGGCGCGAACATTCAGCGCATAGACATGATCCATGTCATCCACGGTCGCCTGTTCCAGCGATCCCGGTCGGTTCGCCCCGGCATTGTTCACGAGGTAGCGCACCGGATACTTTGCCGCCACCTCCCGCGCCGCCGCCGATGCCGCCGCCGCATCGGCCAAATCGACCGCGTGATGCAGAATCTGCGGATGCACGATCCGCGGCGGTCGGCGTTGCAGTGTCACCACCGTCAATCCTTGGTCGAGCAGATCCTGCGCGATCGCTTCGCCTATGCCCGAACTCGCTCCCGTTACTACGGCCACACCGTCCATATCGTGTTCCCCGAAAAAAGTTTGCCGTTTCCGATTATAGGTGCGCCGGGCATCGATTCAGCGACGCGAATGACACCGATGTTATGCTCGGGTCGCCATCATGAACCCGGAAAATTCCGTATTGCGGGCCATACTGAACCCGCGCAGCGTAGCCGTATTCGGCGCATCCGGCGACCCCGCCAAATTCGGCGGCCGCGTCATGCATTTCCTGCTCAAGCACGGTTATCGCGGCCGCATCGTGCCCGTGCACCCCAGCGCGAAGGAAGTGCTGGGCATTCCGGCCGTGGCGCAGCTCTCCGCGGTGAGCGAGCCGGTCGATGTCTGCCTGCTGGCGCTTCCTGCCACACACCTGGCCGCGGCACTGGATGACTGTGGCCGGGCAGGCGCGCGCGGCGCCGTGGTCATTACCGCGGATTTTGCCGAGACCGGCGCTGAGGGCGCGGCGCGACAGCAGGAGCTGATCGACATTGCGCGCCGCCACGGCCTGAGAATCATCGGCCCCAACTGTCTTGGCTACATCAACCCACATCTCAACCTCGCGCTGACTTCCTCGGTCGCACTGGCAACGGAACCGATGCCGCGTGGCGAAATCGGCCTCGGTTGCCAGAGTGGCTCGCTGATGGCTTCACTGATCTCGCATGCGCAGGACTGTGGCGCGGGATTCAGCGTCGCCGCCACCGTCGGCAATCAGGCCGACATTGAACTTTGCGACCTGCTTGAATATTTCATCGAGGACGCCGCGACCCGTGCCATCTGCCTCTATGTCGAAGGACTGAAGGATGGCGCGCGCTTCCTTGAACTCGCCCGCCGCGCTCGCGCTGCGGGCAAACCGGTGCTCGCCGTGAAGGCGGGACGCAGCGCCGCCGGCGAACGACTGACCCAGTCGCACACCGCCAGCCTCGCCGGCTCCTACGCGGTATGGGCGGCCGCCTGCCGCGACCACGCAGTAATCCTGCTCGACGATCCCGAGGCACTGATCTATTGCGCTGATTTCCTGATCCGCTTCGGTGCACCCGCAAAATCCACCATCGCAGTCATCTCCCCGTCCGGCGGCACCGTTGCCGTAACCGGCGATCGTGTCAGCGCCGCGGGTCTGGCACTTGCCGAACCCGGCGCAGAAACCTGCGCCGCGCTGCGCACGCTGCTGCCTCCGGGACGTTTGTTCAATCCACTGGATGTCGGCGGCCTCCCGCGCAGCAGCGGCCTCGACAGCGCGCTCACCGCCTATGAACTGCTGGCGAAGGATCCCGCAGTCGGTGCCATCCTGATCGCCGTGGCCACGACCCCGCAACTCGAGGACAAGGTCAGGCAATGGGGCTGGGCCGCGATCAGTGGCGGCAAGCCGACCGCCCTCCTGCTCACCCCCGGATCGCTGGTCGACGGCGCGCGTCGTGCACTGAAGGAGATCCGGTGCCCGTACACGAATCGCCTAGACGACGCCCTGCGTGTACTGCGCGCGGCCGTCGATTACGGCGATGCGCTGCGCGATCCGCCACCACCCGCAGCGCCGCAGGCATGGACTGAGGGCCCGCGCCGGCACGTCGACGGCCTACCGGCCGGGCGCCTTACAGAACCCGAAACCAAGGCCCTGCTCCGCACAGCAGGCATCTGCACCACCGAGGATGTACTGGCGCCGACACCGGATGACGCCATCGAACAGGCCCGGCACATCGGTTTCCCGGTTGTCCTGAAGGGCGTGTGCCGCGCCCTTGTTCACAAGAGTGAAGCCGGCGCGGTCCGGCTTGGCATCAGCGACGAGGCGGCGCTGCGCGCGGCATGGCAGGAGATCAGGTGCGGACTCGAAGCGCATTTGCCGGGCACAGCACTCGAAGGCTGCGTGGTGCAGCCCATGCTGTCCGGCGGCATTGAGCTGATCGTCGGCTGCCGCTGGGATGCGCAGTTCGGTCCGGTCGTTGTCGTCGGCAGCGGCGGCGTACTGGTGGAAATCCTCGACGACGTGCAAATGGCAGTTGCTCCGGTTTCCGCCGCCCATGCCAGGCGCCTGGTCGAGGCCCTGCGCATCGCACCGGTTCTGGCCGGCGCGCGTGGGCGCAAGCTCGCCGACATCGACGCGCTGGCCGATGCCATCGCCCACCTGAGCGAGCTCGCCGCCGCTCTCGGCACGCGGCTCGCCGAACTCGACATCAATCCATTGCTGGTGCGCGAATCAGGGCAGGGTGTCATCGCGCTCGACGGCCGCGCAACCTTGACAGAACAAACCCGCTGAAGGAGCAGTCATGAGCACTGAGGTTGTCACCTACGAATCCCGCGACGGCATTGCCGTCATCACGCTGAATCGTCCGGCGAAACGCAACGCCATCAACAACGAGGTCGCACAGCAGCTGCGCGCGGCGCTCGACCGGCTCAACGAGAGCGAAGATCGCGTCGGCGTGCTGACCCATGCCGGCGCGCATTTCACCGGCGGTGCCGACATCAAGGGTCCGCCCGAGGACTTCCCGGCCTGTGTGCCCAATGTCGGCGTTATGATGCAGAAGCCGCTGGTCGCTGCTGTGGGCGGCTGGGTGGTCGGCGGCGGCGTGGTCATCCTCCAGATGTGCGACCTTTGCGTGGCAGCAGACGACGCGAAGTTCATGTTCCCCGAAGCCAAGGTAGGCTTCACCGGCGCCGCGATTGCCGGACTCGCCGCACGCATTCCGCACAAGGTCGCGATGGAGCTGATGCTGGTTGGCAACGAGATCTCCGCAGAACGCATGTATCAGGTCGGACTCGTGAACCGGCTGGTGCCGGCAGGGCAACAACTTGATGCAGCCATGGAATACGCGCGCCAGCTCGCCGACAATGCACCGCTGGTGCTGTCGGTGCTGCGCGATTACGTGGGCCGCGTCATACCCAAAGGGCCGTCGGAACTCGCCGCACAGGGCCGCGCGACCATTCAGCGCATCCGTCAGAGCGCCGATGCCCGCGAAGGCATTGCCAGCTTCAAGGACAAGCGCAAAGCTCGATTTTCCGGAAAATAATAATAAAAACAAATACTTATATTGATATCCCGGCGACACTCCCATGCTGGCCGATCGCTGCCCTGATCACCGCAGGCCTCATGGTCGACCAGCATGTCGCGCCCTGGGGCCAGCCGGCAGTCAGCCTGGCGACATGGGGCATGCTGCTGTGGTGGATGGCGAGATCGGCACCACCGGCAAGGCTGAGCCTCGCCATCTGCGTGGTCTATGCGACACTGGGCGAAATCGTCCTGTCGCTGGTCTGGGGACTCTATGAGTACCGCCTCGGCAACGTACCCCTGTTCGTGCCGCCAGGCCATGCCCTGCTGTTCGTGCTCGGCATTCGCCTCGCAATGCGTCTGCCGGACTGGGTCACCTGGGTAATACCGGCCACCGCGGCGCCGTTGGTCCTTGCACTGGCCTGGACGGGCACTGACACCCTGGGACTTCCGCTGTTCGCACTGCTGCTCGCCTGCATGGCGTTGAGCCGCGCGCGCAAGCTTTATGCGGTGATGTTCCTGTTGGCGCTGGCCATGGAAATCTACGGCACCGCGCTGGGCAACTGGCGCTGGCACGCCGAGGTGCCGGGACTGGGCCTGCACACCCTCAATCCGCCGCTCTCGGCCGGTGCCTTCTACTGCGTGCTCGATTTACTGGTGGTCGGCACTGCGGCCCTGCTGCGCCGTCGCGCCGTGCCGGCTGGTTAACGCACCCTGGCAGCGCGCGTGCCCGATTTTTTCGGCCCGGCCTGTCGCGCCTTGCGATCGCGCTCTTGGGGTGCCGGCGGCAAGCCAGTGTGCTGGGTGCGGAAGGACTGGTACTTGGTCGGCTTGCGCGCGCCCTCGGGCTTCAGGCCCGTACCTGCGGGCTGAAAAGACGGAATCAGTTGGCGCTTGCCGGAGCCGATCAGGTCAGCACGGCCCATGCGCCGCAACGCATCGCGCAACATCGGCCAGTTTTCCGGATCGTGGTAACGCAGGAAAGCCTTGTGCAGCCGGCGCACCCTGAGACCCTTCGGAATGACCACGTCCTCGCTGTCACGGGTGACCTTACGCAGCGGATTCTTGCCGGAGTGGTACATCGCCGTCGCAGAGGCCATCGGCGACGGCAGGAACGCCTGCACCTGGTCAGTGCGAAACCCGTTCTGCTTCAGCCACAACGCGAGCTCCAGCATGTCCTCGTAGGTGGTGCCGGGGTGCGCGGCGATGAAATACGGGATCAAGTACTGCTCCTTGCCGGCCTCGCGCGAATACTTGTCGAAGAGTTCCTTGAACTTGTAGTAAGTGCCGACGCCGGGTTTCATCATCTTCGACAGCGGCCCCTCGCCGATCGCCTCCGGCGCTATTTTCAAATAACCGCCGACATGGTGCTGCGCCAGTTCCTTCACGTAATCAGGCGATTCCACCGCGAGGTCATAACGCACGCCGGAACCGATCAGGATTTTCTTGATGCCGGGCAGCGCGCGGGCACGGCGGTAGAGCCTGATCAACGACGAGTGGTCGGTGTTGAGGTTCGGGCACACGCCGGGATAGACACAGGAAGGCTTGCGGCAGGAGGCCTCGATCTCGCGGCTCTTGCAGGCGAGCCGGTACATGTTCGCGGTCGGTCCGCCGAGGTCCGAAATGACGCCGGTGAACCCCGGCACCGCATCGCGGATGTGCTCGACCTCGCGGATGATCGAATCTTCGGAGCGATTCTGGATGATGCGGCCTTCGTGCTCGGTGATTGAACAGAAGGTGCAGCCGCCAAAGCAGCCGCGTTGTATGGTTACCGAAAAACGGATCATCTCGTAGGCAGGGATCTTCGCCTTGCCGTACGCAGGATGCGGCACACGCGCGTAGGGCAGCTCATACAGCGCGTCCATTTCCTTCGTTGTCAGCGGAATCGGCGGCGGGTTTATCCAGACTTCCCGCGCGTTCTTCCCTTCGCCGTGGCGCTGCACCAGCGCCCGTGCGTTGCCGGGATTCGACTCGACGTGCAGGATGCGGGAAGCATGCGCGTACAGGATCGGGTCAGCGGCAACCGCCTCGTACGAAGGCATGCGAATCACGCTGCGCGCACGGTCCGCGTTTTTTACTTCGCGGATGAAACGCACAACCTGTGCGCCGCCGGTGGGCGCAGCGGGCGGCTGCGCCGTCGCCGAGCCCTCCATGGCATAAGGGTCGACTGGCGGATTGTGCGGACCCGGCGTGTCGATGGTCGTGGAGTCGATTTCGATCCAGTCCGCCGGCGTCGCGCCGCGCAGGAGAGCGGTGCCACGGATGTCGATGATGTCCGCAGGAAGCTGCCGCGCCGCCAGCCGGTGGGCAATCTCCACGATCGCACGTTCGGCGTTGCCGTACACCAGGATGTCAGCCTTGGCATCTACCAGCACCGAGCGCCGCACCTTTTCCGACCAGTAATCGAAATGCGCAATGCGCCTCAGACTCGCCTCGATACCGCCGATGATGATGGGCACGTCAGGAAAGGCTTCGCGCGCGCGCTGGCTGTAGACGATCACCGAGCGATCGGGCCGCTTGCCGCCCTCGGCGTTCGGCGTGTAGGCGTCGTCGCTGCGCAGCCGGCGGTCGGCCGTGTAGCGATTGACCATTGAATCCATGTTCCCGGCGGTGACACCGAAGAACAGCTTGGGCCGACCCAGCGCGCGGAAGGCATCAACCGAATGCCATTCCGGCTGGGCGATGATGCCGACGCGAAAACCCTGAGCTTCGAGCAGCCGGCCGACGATGGCCATGCCGAAACTCGGATGGTCGACATAGGCGTCGCCGGTGACAAGGATGATGTCGCATTCATCCCAGCCGAGCTTGTCCATCTCGGCGCGAGACATCGGCAGGAACGGGGCCGTGCCGAAACGCGCCGCCCAGTACTTGCGGTGACTGAAAATGTCCTTGATTGGCTGCGGGGAGGATGGCATGCGCCATTATAGTCCGCCGCGTAGCGGAGCCCGGCAAAGGTCCTGACGTGTCCTCGCCGCCGACCTAACGCTGGCCTTCGGCCTCGCGAAACTGCCTGAGCAGGGCCGCCAGCTGCAGCGCCTCCTCCGGCGCACCCTTGCAGTCCCGGACCTGCAGCCAGAACTTCACCGGCGGATCGGAATGCCGGTAACCGTTGCCTGCGGAAAAATTGACGCGACGCGCAAGCAACTCGCCGGTTTTGGTGTCCACCAGCTCGTCGGTCCAGCGCCAGACCTTCAGGAACAGCTCGCCCTCGTCGCGGGTAGTGATGTGATTGCGGTGCACCAGTACAAACCGCCTCGCATCCCGATTCTCTGCAGTATCAACAGGACGCGCTCCAGCTCCGGCTTTCCCCGCTTCGCGCCACTGCCCGGGCGTCACGAAAATTTTCAGGCCCGCCTCTTTGGCACAGCGGTAATGGTGGGAAAGCACGACCGGCGGCCAGTCCCAGAGCAGAACAAGTCCCATGATTGCAGCGGCCGCTGATCCCCAGCGCGCCGGGCTCCGTCCCCTGCGCCGCGCGATGACCGTCACGCCGTATACGATCGCGACCGCGACCAGCGCATAGGCCTTCAACACTATCCCGACCTGGAACCAGAGGCTCATTGCGCAAGCGTTCTCTTCGGGTAGCCGCCGCTGTGTCCGGGCTCCGCCTTAACGCCCGGTGCTCCCGGCAACCCGTCCCGGCGGCCACAGCTTCGGTGATCCGCGCTCGTACTGCGGCGGCCAAACCGCCTCTGCACCCAGCGCGACAGCGGCATGCTGCGGCCAGCGCGGATTGAACAGCAGCGCTCGCGCCAGTGATACGAAATCCGCCTGCCCGCCAGCGATGATCGATTCAGCCTGTTGCGGATCGCTGATCAGGCCCACCGCACCGGTCACCATGCCGACTTCCTTTTTTACGCGCTCGGCAAACGGCACTTGATAACCGGGGCCGAGCGGAATCTTCGCATCGAGCACGACGCCGCCGCCGGACAGCGTGACATAGGCGCAGCCTTCGGCCTTCAGCGCACGCGCGTAGATGACTGCCTCATCGGGTGTCCAGCCGCCCTCGGCGAAATCACTGCCGGAAATCTTGGCACCGACGAAACGCCCGGCTGGAAACGCCGAGCGGATCGCCCGGAACACCTCCAGCGGATAACGCATGCGGTTTTCAAGGCTGCCACCATATTCGTCGCTGCGACGATTGGCCAGCGGCGACAGGAACTCCGACAGCAGATAGCCGTGGGTCGAATGCAGTTCGACGAAATCGAGGCCGATGCGCGCCGCGCGCCGCGCCGCCTGCACGAAAGCCGCAGTCAGTGCGTCCATATCGGCACGGCTCATTTCATGCGGTGCCGGCCAGCCTGCAGCCAGCGGCAACGGCGACGGCGCCAGTGTCTGCCAGGCCCCCTCACCGGCATTCAACGGTCCGTGCCCCTGCCAGGGGCGGTGGCTCGAAGCCTTGCGTCCGGCATGGGCAAGCTGCACGCCGAGCACGATGGGCGACACGCCGCGAATGAAATCGGCGACGCGCTGCATCGCCGCCTCGTTGGCATCCGAATATAGGCCCGGGCAATGCGGCGTGATGCGGCCTTCCGGAGTCACGCCCGTGGCTTCCATTACCAGCATCGATGCGCCGGAGATCGCCAATGAGCCGAGGTGCATGGTGTGCCAGTCGCCCATCGAACCGTCGACGGCACTGTACTGGCACATCGGCGCCACGGTAATCCGGTTCGGCAGTTCGAGCCCGCCGATCCGCAGTGGCGTAAACAGTTGCGATGTCATGTCCTTGCTCCCCGCTTCAATTGCCGAAATAACCAATCACCCGCCACCACAGGTAATGCAGCGGAATCAGCGCGAATATGCTGATCAGCGCCAGCGGCAAGGTCAGCCGCAGCGCATCACGCAGCCGCAGGCCCGCCATCTGCATGCCCACCACCACCGGCGGTGCCTGGTACGGAAACAACAGCGTCGAGAACCCCACGGCCATGGTCATCAGCGCCGCCTGCAGCGGCCAGCCGGCGGCCTCGGCGAAAGTGCCGGCGAGCGGCGACAGCAGCGCCGGCTGCGCCGGGTTGGTGACCAACATGGATGCCAGCGTCGACAACACGGACAGCATGATGAAATTCGCCGCGTCGGCATCACGCTCCAGGCGCACGACCTGGAGTAACGCATCGCCGATCGCCTTGCTCAGGCCGGTATCGAGCATCACAGCGCCGAAGCCGAGGATGCCGCCGATGTAGAAAAAGGTGCCGAACTTGACCCGCTCCTGGAAAATCGAGGCCGGTACTGCGCCGATTCTCGGCAACATCGCCACCACCGCCGCGGCGAGGGCGATCCAGCCCGGCCGTATGCCATGCAGGAAATCGCTGGCCCACAGTGCCAGCGCGACGAGCACGATCACGGCCAGGCGCTTTTCGTTGCCACTCATCGGCCGCAGTTCGGCCGCCACGCCCGCAGCACAGGTCTGCGCCGGGAACATCCAGCACACGAGTACGACGATCAGCGCGCCCTTGATAATGCCCATCACCGGGAACTGCGCCCACAGGTATTCGGCATAGATCAGCTGCACGCCGTAGAGGGTTTCCGCGGCGCCGGCGAGCACCAGGTTCGGCGCATTGGCAGGCAGGATCGCGGTGCCGCATTGAAAGGAAGCGATGATGGTCGCGAACAGCACGCCGCTGTGCCCAGGCGTGCCCGGCGCCAGGCCGTGACGTTCGGCGACCGCCGCAAGTATCGGCACCAGCAGCAGGATTCGACCGACGGTCGCCGGCATCAGGAAAGCCAGCACCACGGCCACCAGCACCGCGGCCGTGACCAGCTGCGGATAGGTCCAAATCCGCGTGCCCAGCGCTGCCCTCGCGATACGCTCGCCGAGTCCGGTCATGCGCACCGCTTCGGCGATCACCAGCCCGCCGAGCACCAGCCACAATGTACCGGAAGCGAATCCGGAAAAAATGACTTCCGGCTTCGCCACTTCGAGCAATACCGCCAGCGCAAAGAACATCAGCGCGGTCAGCGCCTCGGGCAGGATGCCGGTGGCCCAGAAACCCATCACCAGCACCAGCAGCCCGCCGGTATGCATCACGTTGACCGATACACCCGCGGGCGGCGGCGCGAAAAAAATCGCTGCCGCCACGGCGACAATCACCAGAGCCAGCAGCGAAGCGGATTTCGATGATGTCATCGCCGGCCGGCGTTACGCCGGGTATGTTATAAGTACTTGATTTTATTGTTATTTTTTGAATTTCGCGGCGAGAGCCTCGCTGCCGCGCGCCAGCATCACCAGATCCGAGCCGACCGCCACGAACAGATAACCCATGTCGAGGCAACGCTGACCATCAGCTTCACCGACGAGTATGCCCGGCGCCCTGCCCGCTTTGGTGATGCGCTTCGCAGCATCTTCCATCACCTTCCACACTTCCGGATGCTGCCAGTTGCCGAGGTAACCCATGTCGGCGGCGAGATCATTGGGGCCGATGAAAATGCCGTCGACGCCTTCGACCGCGGCGATCGCCTCGATCTCCTTCATCGCCGCCACTGTTTCCACCTGCACCAGCACGCACAGTTCGTCGTGCACGCGTTTGAAATAGTCCTTGATCCTGCCGTAGCGGGTCGCGCGGGTGCAGCCGGAGACGCCGCGAACACCCAGCGGCGGATAACGCGTGGCCGCAACTGCGCGCCTGGCTTCCTCGGCGTTCTGCACATACGGAATCAGCAGCGTGCGTGCGCCGACATCGAGAAAACGCTTGATCAGCACAGTGTCGTTCCAGGCCGGGCGTACGATGCCCTCGGTGCTGCCGGCGAGCATCGCATCGAGCTGGTTCTGCACGTTCGGCAGTTCGTTGGGCGAATGCTCGGTGTCGAGCAGCACCCAGTCGAAACCGGCGTCAGCGAGCACCTCCGCGGAGATTGCACTGCACAGGCTCGACCAAATGCCGATCTGCGGCTTGCCTGACTTGATCGCTTTCTTGAATTGATTGACGGGCAAATCCATTTTCATGCTCCCTGTAACTTGTTGAATTCAATCACCTGAGACATCTACTCGTCATTCCGGCGAATGCCGGAATCCAGTGTTTACGAGACAGTCTTGCGAACGACTCTGGACTCCGGCTTTCGCCGGAGTGACGGCAAATCAAATATTTGCACTTTCATATATAAAATGGTCAATGAACCACTTCAGGGTCGGGCGTCGGGTCGCCCCGATGCAGCACGTCGAGGTCACAGCCCTTGTCGGCCTGGGTGATGTGCTGCACGTAAATGGCCCCGTAACCGCGGGTGTAATGCGGCGGCGGCTGTTTCCACGCCGCTTTGCGCTTCGCGAGTTCTTCGGCGCTGACCTTCAGTTCGAGCTTGCGTGCAGCGACATCGAGTTCGATCAGATCGCCGTCGCGCACCAGCGCCAGCGGCCCGCCGACATGCGCCTCGGGCGCCACATGCAGCACGCAGGCGCCGTACGAAGTGCCGCTCATCCGCGCATCCGAGATGCGCACCATGTCGCGCACACCCTGCTGCAGCAGCTTCTTCGGAATCGGCAGCTGGCCCCACTCCGGCATGCCCGGTCCGCCCTGCGGCCCCGCGTTCTGCAGCACCAGCACCGAGTTCGCGTCGACCACCAGATTTTCGTCATCGACGCGGGCGTACATGTCGTCGTAGTTTTTGAACACCACCGCAGGGCCGGTGTGTTTGAGCAGATGCGGCTCGGCCGCCGTCGGCTTGATCACCGCGCCATCCGGCGCGAGGTTGCCGCGCAGCACCGCGAGGCCGCCGTTCGCCGACAAGGGATTATCGCGGCGGCGGATCACGTCATCGTTGTAGATCGTCGCCCCTTCAAGGTTGTCGCCCAGTGTGCGGCCATTGACGGTCAGGCAGTCGAGGTTCAGCAGATCTTTCAGCTCGGACAGCATCGCGCGCAGTCCGCCGGCATAATAGAAATCCTCCATCAGGTACTTCTTCCCCGCGGGTCGGATGTTGGCGAGGACAGGAGTACGCAGCGCCAGTTCGTCGAAACGGTCGAGCTTCAGATCAACGCCGGCACGCCCCGCCATGGCCACCATGTGAATCAGCGCATTGGTCGAGCCCGACAACGCATGGACCACGGTGACCGCGTTGTCGAAGGCCTGCGCGGTCATGAGTTCCTCGGGTTTCAGGTCCTCCCACACCATCTCGACAATGCGCCGGCCGCTGGCGGTGGCCATGCGCGGATGGTTGGCGTCCGGCGCCGGAATCGAGGCGGCACCCGGCAGCGTCAGACCCAGCGTCTCCGCCACCGAGGTCATCGTCGACGCCGTGCCCATGGTCATGCAGTGACCGTAAGAGCGCGCAATGCCCGCTTCCACCTCATCCCATTCGTTTTCGGTGATGTTGCCAGCGCGCAGCTCTGCCCAGTATTTCCAGGAATCGCTGCCCGAGCCCAGCGGCTCGCCATGCCAGTTTCCGCGCAACATCGGGCCGGCGGGCACGTAGATGAAGGGCAGGCCCATCGAGGTCGCGCCCATGATCAGCGCCGGCGTGGTCTTGTCGCAGCCGCCCATCAACACCGCGCCGTCAACCGGGTAACCGCGCAGCAACTCCTCGGTTTCCATCGCCAGCATGTTGCGGTAGAGCATGGTCGACGGTTTCTGGAACGGCTCAGCCAGCGCGATTGCCGGCATCTCCAGCGGGAATCCCCCGGCCTGCCAGACACCGCGCTTCACTTCCTCGGCGCGGGTGCGGAAATGCGCATGGCAGGGATTGATGTCGCTCCAGGTGTTGATGATCGCGATCACCGGCTTGCCGGCAAAATCCTCGATCGCATAACCCATCTGCAGCGTGCGCGAACGGTGGGTGAACGAGCGCAATCCACGGGTGCCGAACCAGCGGTGACTGCGCAACTCTTCGGGACGCTTGTTCTGACGCGCCATCGGGACTCCTCCTGAGGTCTGGATCCGCCGTGGTCCACATTGGACAAGGCGGAAATTTTGCGATGTTTTTCTATTCTAACCGAGCCGCTGCAGCGGCCATCGGGTAGACTTTTGGCCTCCCCACGACAGAACACCACATCATGGACGGCAAGAATCTTGGACACCATCACTAAGCCCGGCACCCTCGCCCACAACGTCAAACGCCTGTCGCACCTCGACCTGCCCGGTGCCGGCCAGGTCTATGTCGAAGGCACGCACTGCTACATCGGCCACATCCCCAACAAGCAGCAACTCGGCACCAGCATCCTCGACGTCGCCGATCCGAAAAACCCGAAAATCCTGTCGCAGATTTTCATCGAAGACCCGGACTCGCACAGCCATAAGGCGCGGGTGATCGGTGACCTGATGATCATCAACAGCGAGCGCAACATGACCGCCATCGGCCGCAAGGCCGACGAGCTGCCGAAGCTGCGCACGCGGCTGACCGCCGAACTCGGCCGCGCGCCGACACACGCCGAACTCGCGGCAAGACTGGGCGTCACGGTAGCCGACATTCCGGCAGTGGAAGAAGCCGAACGCAAACCCTACGAGCGCGGTGGCTTCAGCCTCTATGACGTTTCCGACAAAACCAGGCCCAAGCTGATCCATTTCCAGAAAACCTGGGGCCGCGGCGTACACCGCTTCGACATGGATGCGAACTACGCCTATATCTCGACCGAGATGGAAGGCTTCATCGGCAACATCCTCGTCACCTACGACATCCGCAATCCGGCAAAACCGGAAGAGGTGTCGCGCTGGTGGATACCCGGCCAGCACCTCGCCGGCGGCGAAAAACCGACCTGGCCCGGCCGCCAGCACCGCTTGCACCATACGCTGCGCTTCGGCAACGAACTGTGGGCCGGCTACTGGCACGGCGGCGTGCGGGTGGTCGATGTTTCTGACATCCGCAAGCCGAAAACCGTGGGTGCCTACAACTACCACCCGCCCTACCCCGAGCCCACTCACACCGTCATGCCGGTGCTGAAGCCGCTCGACGGCAAACGCATCGCCGTTGCGATCGATGAGGAAGATCATGCCCACGACGCTGCGGAGATGGCGCGCCGCCGCGGCCGTCCGCATGGCTGTCTGTGGGTGTTTGACGTCTCCGACCTGTCGAACATCAAGCCGCTCTCGCTCTTCGAAGTCAGCGAGCTCGACAGTCCCTGGAGCCGCACCGCACCGGGCCGCTTCGGCGCCCACCAATTTCAGGAACACTGGAAGGGCGGCGACACACTACTCTACTGCGCATGGTTCGCCGGCGGGTTGCGCATCGTCGACGTCGCCGATCCCTCGGCGCCGCAGGAAGTGGGCTGGTACATTCCCGAACCCTGCGGCGGCAAACCCTGCCCGCAGACCAATGACACTGAGGTCGACGACCGTGGACTGATCCACATCGTCGACCGTTACTGCGGCTACGACATACTGGAATTCTCAAAACACCAATAACCCGATTGGAGGAGGCGCATATGGACCGGATGTTCAGGAACATCAGCACGGCAGTCCTCGGTTTTTCGGCAATCGTGTTCACCGCCGGCTTCGCCAGCGCGCAGACCCAAACGTTTCCGACAAAACCGGTACGCATGATCATCGCGCTGGCTCCCGGCGGCGGCGTCGACACCACCGGGCGTTATCTGGCCCAGAAAATGAGCGAAGCCTGGGGGCAGAACGTGATTACCGACAACCGGCCCGGTGCCGGCGGTTCGATCGCCGCCGAGCTCGTGGCCAAGGCGGCACCCGACGGCTACACGATGCTGATGACTTCCTCCGGCATTTCGATCACGCCGAGCATCATGAAACTGGGTTACGACCCGCGCAAAGATCTGCTGCCAGTGAGCCTGGCGGTGGTTTCACCGGGCGTGCTGGTGGTCCACCCCTCGCTGCTGGCAAAAAACATCCAGGAGCTGATCGCCCTCGGTAAATCCAAGCCCGGCGAGCTGTTGTTCTCCTCGTCCGGGCAGGGCTCGGGTCAGCACCTCGCAATGGAAATGTTCGCGCAGATGGCGGGCATCAAACTCACCCACGTACCGTACAAGGGCACCGCGCCGAGCATTATTGACGTCGTCGGCGGCCGCATTGCGATGACCATTGCCAGCGTGATCTCGACGCGGCCCTTCTTCACCAGCGGCAAGCTGCGCGCACTGGCCGTGGTCGGTCCGAAACGCACGCCGGCATTGCCGGAGTACCCGACGATCGCAGAATCCGGCGTACCGGGGTTCGGCTACAACAACTGGTATGCGGTATTCCTGCCCGGCGCAACACCAAAGCCGATTGCGAATCGCGTACAGCAGGAAATCGCCAAAGCGGTGCTGACACCTGACGCCCAGAAGCTGCTGATCGGTCAGGGCCTCGATCCCGTCGGCAACACGGTCGACGAATTCACGAAGATGTATCTCGACGAAATCCCGCGCTGGGCCAAGGTCGTCAAGTCCGTCGGCATGCAGGTGCAGTGATTTCTTTTATGCAACAGAACCAATTAACAGGATGGACAGGATTTACAGGATAAATCCGTGCCCTGTTAACCTGCTCATCCTGCTAATCCTGTCCATCCTGTAAATTGAAGTTTTACCACTCACTATCCCGCAAACGATGACCCACACCAGCACCGAATTCCGCGTAATGACCTCCGGCGCCTTCACTGCCGCCTACAAGTCGCTGATCCCGCAAATTGAGCACCTCACCGGCAAGACGGTGGTCACCGTCACGACCTCCATCGGCACCGGCGACATTTCCATCCCCAATCGCCTGAAACGCGGCGAAGTGGCGGACATCGTCATCGTCGCCGACGGAGTGCTGCGCCAGTTCATCGCCGACGGGCTGGTGCTGGCCGAAAGCGCGACGGTCATCGCACGCTCAATGATGGGTTTCGCGGTGCGCGCGGGCGCACCTGACCCGCAGATCCACACTGCCGATGACCTGAAGCGCGTGCTGCTCGCGGCCAAGGGCATCGGCTATTCCGCCAGTGAAAGCGGCAAGTACTTCACCACCGAAATCGTGCAGCGCCTGGGCATTGCAGACCAGGTGCTGCCGAAAAGTCGATTGGTCGGTGGTGGCGAACGCGTCGGCACGGTGATTGCCCGCGGCGAACTCGATTTCGGTTTTCAGCAGATCAGTGAATTGCTGCCGGTGCCCGGCATTGCCCACATCACACCCTTGCCGCCGGAACTGCAAAAGGCCTCCCTTTTCACTGCGGGTATCGGTGCAAACTCGCCGGACAGGGGAGCCGCGCGCAAGGTCATCGCATTTTTGGCCTCCGCGGAAGCGTGCCAGGCCATTTCGGACAGCGGACTGGAGTCGGTCGCGGGCTGACCCTGGTATCGGCGCGGAAAGCGCAAAAAACAAAGGCAGCCGAAGCTGCCTTTGTTTTTACGCGGCACTGCGGTCACAGGCCGTTGCCGATCAGGCCGCCGATGATGGCGCCGATCACTGTCGTCACGCCGCGGGTCTCGTAATCACCGACCTGGCTGCCGATCACGCCGCCAATCACCGCACCGGCCACTGCGCCCGCCGCATTGGAATCATGGTCACGATAGGCCGCACGCTGATCGTAGTACGCGGGCGCCGGGGCATGGCCATAATCCGGCCGGGCCGGGCGGTGGTGATAAACCGGCGCGGGACGATGCACCACCACCCTGCGCTCCATCATGGCCGGACGCTGCACGATCATCGGTTGCCTGACGATGACCTGTGGCCGGTGCTGGTAGACCGGACGCTGCACGATGACATGCTGCGGCGGCGCCTGGCGGAAGACCTGCGCGCGTTCACCGCGACGGAAATCGCGATAGTCTCCGGCGGACGCCGGCATCGCAGCAGCCAGCGCAGCCGCCGCAATTGCCAGTGTTGAAACGACAGTCATGGGTTTATTCGCGTTCATGGCAAACCTCCTTGTTGTGGATGCCTGCAGTCATTAACGCATCGCCATCCGCCGCTGTAAACGGAGAATGTGCAACACTCTGTTGCGCCTGTAACAGGACGTAACAACGTCTGCTTCCGCCGCAGCGGAAGCAGAGCTTCAGGAAATGCCCGTCTCCGCAAAAATTTTCTTCGCCTCGGGCGAGGAAAACCTCCTTGCGAGCGCGACAGCCTCCGCCGATGCGCCGGCCGTTGCTGCCGCGTCGTAATGGGTCATGTTCTGGATCTCGTCCGGCAGCGGCGCGGCGAGCTTGACCCTGCAACCCTTGTCGATCATCACCATCAGTTCCGAGATCTGCGCCAGGCCCACGGCCTGCGGATGGTCTGCCACATGCCGCATGATTTCCGAGCCGGTCTTGGTGACAACGATTCGGTCGCCCAGCGTGGCAGTCAGGCCCAGCCGGTCGAACAGCTTCTCCGAGTAAATGCCGCTGGAAGCCGCGTTGCGCACGATCTGGCTTGCCGCCAGCAGCAGCGCCTTGAACGACTCGGTGTCGGTGATCTGCGGAACCAGCGCATCGGCATGGATCACCACACCCATGCGCGAGCGGCCGATGAATCCGCGACTGGCCGTGTCGATCTTCTGCTGCGCGGCAAACTCGTCCAGCGCGGTAGGTGTGGCGACCACGACATCGGCGGCTTCGCCGGCGCCAATCCGCCGGCGCACTTCAGGCACCGGAGTGAACTCGATCTCCACCTTGCATCCGGTGTCCTTCTCGAATGCGGCAGCAACGAGAGCGACGCCGCGCTTGACAGCGCCGGCACTGAGGATTTTCATGGTTTTCATGCGAATTTCCTGTCTTGATCAGTCAATGCCTGTCGCCGCCATCGCGGCGCGGGATGCAGGCGTGTTGAGATTATGAAATACGGTCGCAGCGCGACCGGCCCGCAAGCTTAACAACAGCACCTTGCACTGACAACGAGATCGCGGCGCAGCACGACTGGATGGTGGTCATGCTTTGGCGGCTGCGGAGGCGATGCTATTCTATGGCCATGCTGGCGCAGCGCGCCGGAGTCCAGCCGGACCGCATGGTACCGGAACCCTTTTTCCAGCGAGGATTTCATTCATGAGCAAGACGCAACGCATAAAGGGCGTGCTCGCCCCCGTGGTCACGCCCTTCGACAAGGATCTCAACCCCGATACCCGGCGCTTCATCGCCCAATGCAGGTGGCTGGTATCACAGGGCTCGGGACTCGCCTGCTTCGGCACCAACAGCGAGGCCAACTCACTGTCGGTCAACGAGCGCCTGGCGCTGCTTGAAGCGCTGCTCTCCGCCGGCGTCGATCCCCAGCGCATGATGCCGGGCACCGGGTGCTGCGCACTGTCGGATTCGATCAAGCTCACCGAGCACGCGGTGAAGGCCGGCTGCGCCGGCGTGCTGATGTTGCCGCCGTTCTACTACAAGGGGGTCAGCGACGAAGGCCTCTACCGCAATTTTTCCGAAATCATCGAGCGCGTCGGCGACAGCCGCCTGCGCATCTACCTCTACCACATCCCGCCGGTCGCGGTGGTCGGCATCACGCCGAAACTGGTCGAACGCCTGCTGAAGAAGTATCCGCAAAACATCGCCGGCATGAAGGACAGCTCGGGCGACTGGAACAACACCAAGACCTTCCTCGACAACTTTGCCAAGCAGGGCTTCGACGTCTTCGCCGGCAGCGAATCCTTCCTGCTCGCCAACATGAGGAACGGCGGTGCCGGCTGCATTTCGGCCACCGCCAACGTCAACCCGGGCCCGATCGACAAGCTCTACCGCGAATGGAAAAACACTGACGCCGATGCCCAGCAGAAGGCGCTTGATGTGGTGCGCGGCACCTTCGGCAACAGCAAGTACCTGATGATCGCCGCGCTGAAGGCCGGCATCGCGCAATACAGCGGAGATGAGCATTGGTGCACCGTGCGCCCGCCGCTGGTCGAACTGTCGAAGGAGCAGCGTGCATCGCTCGCCGCCGAACTCAAGGCGATCGAATTCGAGATGCCCGGCCTCAAGGCGGCGTAATTAAAATATCAATATAATCAAGTACTTATAAAATGTCTGTCAACACACCGACGACTACCGCGCCGCTCTGCGCGGCCCCTGACTTCAAGCCGCATCCGCCGAAGTTCCAGATGCCGGCGAAGGCCTGCGACACCCACGCGCATGTGATGGGGCCGGCAGCGCGCTACAACTATTCGAGTGCGCGCGTCTACACGCCGCCCGACTGCCTGCCCTCGCAGTACCGCCACATGCTCGACACCCTCGGCGTCGAACGCGCAGTACTGATCCAGCCCAGCGTCTACGGCAGCGACAACGCCGCGATGCTCGATGCAATGAAAGCCGATCCGCAGCGCCTGCGCGGCGTCGCGGTGGTCGATCCGGCGATCAGCGATGCTGAACTGAAAAAAATGGATGGCGCCGGCATCCGCGGCGTGCGCGTCAACATCGTCGACGTCAAGGACCGCAAGCCCGGCACGCTGCCGCTCGACGTGCTGCGCCCGTTGGCGGCGCGCATCAAGCCGATGGGCTGGCACATGGAATTCCTGATGCATGCCAACGAATTCCCGGACCTGGATCAGAGCTTCGCCGATTTCCCGGTGCCCGTCGTGTTGGGCCACCTCGGCTATATGAAGGGCAACCCGGGCACCGGAGATCCCGGCTTCCAGGCACTGCTGCGGCTGATGCTGGCGGGCAAGGCCTGGGTCAAGCTGACGGGACCCTACCGCATCTCGGCGCAAGCGCTGCCGCATGCCGACACCATCCCCTACGCGCATGCCTTGATCAAAGCCAATGCCGCGCAGGTGATCTGGGGCACGGACTGGCCGCATGTGATGCACAAGGGGCAGATGCCGAACGATGGCGACCTTACCAACCTGCTGCTCGACTGGGTGCCCGATGAACAACAGCGCGGGCAGGTGCTGGTCGGCAATCCTGCGCGGCTGTACGGATTCTAGCTCCGCGTTTCAGACCATACCGATTTCCTTCATGTATTGCAGCACCCCGGGATGAATCAGTTCCCGGGTCGGTGCACCGGCCAGGGTGTTGGCCAGCGTCGACTCCTGCGCCTGATCGAGTTTCGCCGAGAGCGCGGCGTGGCCGGTGTGCAGAGCCTTCGCCAATCGGTAAGCAACGTCATCGGGCAGCGAGGCCCGCGCCAGCACGAAGGGCCATGAACCCACCGAGTTCACCGGGCCGGTCTGCCCCGGGTAGCTGCCGGCAGGCATCGTGGTCTGTTTCAGGAAAACGTGTTTGGCCTGGATGCGCTTGATCTCTTCGGCCGAGGGCGAAATGAAACGCATGCCCTTGGGATTCTTGGCAATGTTCATGAACGGCGGCCAGCCGACGCCGCCGCCCCACATCGCCGCCGCCTCGCCGCTGTTGACCAGAGGCGGGCCGTCGCCAGCTTTTTCCAACAGCCGCGCATCGAAGTCCTTCTTGATGTCGAGGCCGAGGCCGTCGAACACGTAGCGCGCGAGCACGACAAAGCCCGAGCTCGATGCACCCCACACCACGGTCTTGCCGACGAGGTCGCTGATCGACTGGTATGGGCTGTCGGCACGCACCATGAACATGCCCGCCTGCGAATAGGTGGCATTGATGATGCGGATGTTCTTGCAGGGTGCGCGGCCAATGCCGTTGACCGCTTCGTAGGTCACTTCGCCGGTGGCGAGCGCGATGTCGAGCGAACCGTCATCGATGCGGCCGACGTTCTCGCCGCTGCCCTTGGTGTTGATCGGCTCGATGTCGAGCGTCGGGTCGGTGGCGTTGAGCACCTCCGCATAGGGCCAGCCGTAGGCGGGAAATCCGCCGCCGGGGGTTGCGGTGCCGAGCACGACTTTTGTTTTTTGTGCCGCCATTTTTTCTGTCTCCTCCAAGGATCGAAAGACAAATAGTAATCGCGATTACACCGTTTGGGGCACACTCAGCTGTATTATCTGAGATCGCTTTGTCAGACAACACGTTGATGTCACAAATGTCGTTCCCGCGAAAGCGGGAATCCAGTGACTTTCGCGGCAGCTGCACTGGATTCCGGCTCGCGCTGCGCGCCTCCGGAATAACGGGATACCTGCCCTGAAACAATGCAATTCTCGCCAGGATGAAGGCATGGATTATTCTTCGCCATCACGCCCCGCACGCAGAGCCGGACTGGTCATCCTCGTACTTGGGCCGCTGGCCTGGCTGCTCTTCGGCCACGGCGAGCCGATCCCGCAGGATCGCGGCTACCATGTCTTCGCCGACGGCCGCAGTTGCCTTGGCATTCCCAATTTCGGCAATATCTCCTCCAACCTGCTGTTCCTGCTCGTCGGCGTAGCGGGGATTCGCCACTGCTGGCGCCAGCGCCACGGCGCGTGGCGTTCCTGGCTGGTGTTTTTTGCCGGCGTCGCACTGGTGTTCTTCGGCTCGGCCTGGTACCACCGCGCACCGAATGACCACACGCTGGTCTGGGACCGGCTGCCGATGACCATGGCCTTCATGAGTCTGTTCGCGGCGCTGGTCAGCGAACACCTCGAAGCAAGGCTGGAAGCGCGTCTGCTCGCCAGCGCATTGGCGGTCGGCGTGTTCAGCGTATTCTGGTGGCAGTGGAGCGGCGACTTGCGTATCTACATCTGGGTGCAGGGCGCGCCGCTGCTGGCAATTCCCTACCTGATTGTCGCGTTTCCCGGCCGTTACGACCGGCGCCATTATCTGCTCTACGGAGTGGGACTTTATGCCCTGGCCAAGGTTGCCGAGCTGTACGATCACGAGATTTATGCCGCGACGGCCACCGCGATCAGCGGCCATTCGGCAAAACACCTGCTCGCCGCGCTGGCCGTGTTTTGCGTGCTGCGGATGCTGCAGACGCGTCAGAGTTTGACGCCGGTCGCCTCTTCCCAATAGCGCACGATTTCGGTCTGGTCGACGCTGGCGCCAACCTTGCCGACGGCATCGCTCCACAGTTCCGACACCTTCTCGCCCAGCGGCACCGCCGCGTCAATGGCATGCGCCATGTCGACGGCGATCTTCACGTCCTTGGCGATGAAACTGAGCGCCATGCCGGTGGCGTACTTGTGATTGAGTATCTGCGGAATGACTTTTTTCTCGATCGGGTGGTTGCGGCCCGCGCACATCGGGATCAGCGCTTCGGCCATCATTTTCGGATCGAGACCGAATTTCTTGCCAATGGTCAGCGCCTCGATGGCATTGATCAGCGCGCAGGCATTGATGTAATTGGCCAGCGCCTTCATCGCATGCCCGGAACCGGCTTCGCCGCAGTGCACGATGCTGCGACCCAGCGCCTTCAGCACCGGTGTCACCCGCTCCACCTGTTCGGCACTGCCGCCGGTCATGATGTCCAGCGTCGCATCCTTGGCGAACACCACCCCGCCCATTACCGGTGCATCGACCATCTGCAATCCGAGCTTCTCCAGTGCCTCTGCGGTCGAGCGCGTACCGGTGGGATTGCAGGTGCCCATGTCGATCAGCACCGCACCCTTGTTCATCGCTGACGCTGCACCGCCAGCATCGAGCATCACCTTGCGCACGATCTTGTCGTCGGGAAGCATGGTGACAATCGCATCCTTGCCGGTGGCAAGTTCCGATAGCGTGGCCGCGGCCTTGCCGCCATGCTGCGCAACAAAGGCCGCCGCTGTTTCCGGACGCGCATCAAACACCGTGACTTCGAAACCGCCCTTCAGCAGATTCGCCGCCATCGGGTTGCCCATGTTGCCGACGCCGATAAAACCGATTTTTTTGATGGTGTTCATGATGAAACCCTCAGATCAAAAGCAGCCACAGAGGACACAGAGGACACAGAGAAAAACCAGGTCAAACCCCGAGCCAGGGAAACCCGGTTTTGAAGTTCTCTGTGCTCTCTGTGACCTCTGTGGCTAAAGGTTTTAAAGCTTTACCACACCGCCCCCCGGGCCGCGATCGGCCACAGGGCTTCGACCTTGCCGCTGCGCACGCAGACGTAGTGGTCGTAGAGATTCACCGTCGGGTCGCAGTGGCCGGGGATCAGGCGGATCTTGTCGCCCAGCGCAAAACCATGCGAACCGTTCATTTTGATCACGCCATGCTCGTCGGAAGCCTTCTGGAATTCGGCCTGCGGAAAATCGGCGACCCGCGGCATACCGGAATCGATGCTGGAAGCCTTCAGTCCGGCGTCAACGAGGGCGATGTCGGGGCGCGTGCGGCTCATCACCGTGGTCCACACGAACAGGCTGTGCTCGAAGCGAGGGATGCCGCTTTCGGTCCAGTCGTTCTTGGCGTAATCGGCATCCATGAAAATGTAGGAGCCGACCTGCAACTCGTCGTAGACCTGACTCGTCGCCTCAAACAGGTAGGTGCCGGTGCCGGCGCCCGTGACCTTGCCGCGCGGCAACCCGGCTTTTTCGATGAGTGCCAGCGTTTTTTCCACGCTGCCGATTGCCGCGTCGATCGCAGCGCGCCGTTCCTCGACCTTGCGCAGGTGCTGGGCCCCGCCCTGGTACGCCTGGAGCCCGGCGTAACGCAGGTTTTTGCAGGCCGCGATGGCCTGTGCAATCTTCAATGCCGGCTCGCCGGGATCCACACCGCAGCGGTTGGCGCCGACATTGACCTCGACCAGCACATCGATGACGACACCGAACTCGCGCGCCGCGGCATCGATATCCTTCACGTTGCCGGCGTCGTCAGCGCAGACGGTGATCTTCGCCTGGGTCGCCAGCGCGGCAAGGCGCCTGAGCTTGGTCTTTCCGACCACTTCATTGGCGATCAACACGTCGGGCACACCGCCCTCGACCATGGCCTCGGCTTCGCTGACTTTCTGGCAGCAGACGCCGACTGCGCCGAGTGCGATCTGGCGCAGCGCGATCTGCGGGCACTTGTGGCTCTTGGCGTGGGGCCGCAGCATGATCTTGCGGCCGGCGATTGATTCCCTGAGTTTCTGCAGATTGTTCTCGAACGCGTCGAGATCGAGGATCAATGCCGGCGTATCGACATCAGCCAGGGACATGCCCGGCTGCGCGGGAAGAATGCGCGGCATTATGCAGTCTTGGGGCCGGTGCCCGCATCGTAATGACCACCCGCCATGGTGCCGTCGGCGGCCTTGCCGATGATGCCGTGGGACATGTCCTTCACCGCGAAGAACATCGCATCCTCTTCCGGCATGGCAATCGTGTAGTGCACGATGTTCGCCGGAAAATAGAGCAGCGTGCCGGGGCCGCAGATCTGTTCGGGGCCGTCACCAACCTTGACCCGCATCTTGCCCTTGACGATGTAGTTCCACTGCTCGTTGGGGTGCAGGTGCGGGCGCGAGCCGGTGCCTTTTTCCTTGGTCACCAGCGCGCACTGCATGCGCTCGCCCTCGATCACCGGACCCATCGCAGTGGAGTAACCGGTGCCGGCTTCGATCGGAGCCATTTCGGCAAGCGGGAAAATAAACTTGCCGTTGCCGCCTTTGACGGCACCCTGGGTCTTGGTTTCTGCGTCTGCCATGATGTCTCCGCGCTCGTGGTTCAGATAATCGGCTTCAGGCCCGCCTGCTCGGCACCGTAAGCGCAGCAGGCTTCGTCCTCGTCACCGGTACCGCCACTGGCGCCCGCAGAGCCGACGACATTGCCCGCGGCATCCTTGATCAGCACCGCACCGGTCTGCGGCAGAAACTTGCCCTGAGCCGTTGCCGCCAGTGTGATCATGAAATTGGGGTTTTCCTTGGCGCGGCCGAACAGCGCGCGGCTGGACATGCCCATTGCCACCGCGGCCCAGGCCTTGCCCAGCGCGACGTCATAACGGAACATCGTTGCATCGTCCTGGCGCTGCGCAGAGACGATGTGGCCGGAGGCATCGAGCACAACCACCGCCAGCGGCTTCACTTTCATTTCCTTCGCCTTGGCAAAAGCTTTTTCGATGAGGGTATTGGCCTGCTGCAGCGTGATCTTGGACATGCATTCCTCCGTGGATGATGGACGCGGACGCTGCCGGTCGCCCGGTCAGGTAAGCCGTAATGCAGAGCCCGCAGAATGGGACGGATGACTATACCAAAGGCATCGCTGCCGGTGTCAACAGTGCGGCCACGGCTTCAGGTCTTCGGTGCAATCAATCCCTCTTTTTCGAGCAGCTGATATACGCCGCCCGCCTGCACCAGCGCCATCAGCGGCGCCGGCAGCGGTTTGCCGGCGAGTGCCGTGCCACGGCTGAGGTTGCGCACCTTCGCCTGAGCGAAATCGACCTCGGCCTCCTCGCCCTCGGTAAACGCAGCATGGACCCCCGGACATTCCAGCGCCGGGAACGCAAAGTTCACGCAGTTGCGCAGAAACAGGCCGTTCAGCGATTCGGCGATCAGGCAGGCGAGGCCGAGGTTTTTCAGCGAGCGTGCCGCCGCGCGGCTGGAACCCATGCCGAAGTTGCTGCCGCCGATCAGGATATCGCCCTTTTTGACCTGCTCGGCCCAGCCCGGGCGGTTGGCACTGAACACGTACAGCGCCTGTTCCTCATGCGTGAGGTAGAAAGCCTTGTTGGGCAGGATCAGGTCGGTGTTGATGTTGTCACCGACAATCCAGACACGACCTTTGAATGTCATCGTGCTCATTGCAGAAACTCCCGTGGGTCGGTGATGACTCCCGTCAGTGCCGAAGCCGCCACCGTTGCCGGTGAGGCCATGTAGACCTGCGAGCTGGGATCACCCATGCGTCCCTTGAAGTTGCGCGTACTGGAGGTCAGGCAGATTTCGTTCGGTCCCAGCACACCCATGTGGCCGCCGCCGCAGGCGCCGCAGGTCGGCGGCGCAATCATCGCGCCGGCCTCGATCAGTGTTTGCACCGCGCCACTGGCGACCACGTCGCGGTACACCGTCTGCGACGCCGGTGTCACGATGAAACGCACGCCGGCTGCGATGCGCCGGCCCTTGACCACGCGCGCGGCCAGTTCGATATCGTCCTGGGTGCCATTGGCGCAGGAGCCAATGTAGGCCTGGTCGATGCGTGTACCGGCAGTTTTTGCGACCGGCTGCGAGTTGTTGACCACACTGTCGGGCAGGGCCACCAGCGGCTCCAGCGCCGACAGGTCGACATTGCGTACCGCATGGTATTTCGCGTCGGCATCGGGCCGCACCGGCACCAAGGGCGCGGGATTGCGTGCACTGATCCACTCCGCCAGCACTGCATCTGCCTCGAAGGTCGCGAACTCCGCCGACAGTTCGGCCGACATCGCAGTAATTGTTTTACGGGCATTGATCGACAGTCCCGCAACGCCGGGACCGCCGTATTCAACGTTCATCGTCGCATGCGCGCCATGCACGCCGGCAATCTGCAGGAAGGCGTCCTTGGCAGTCACCGCCTCGGGCAATTTGCCGACCAGTTCGTACCGCACCGTCTCGCCGCAGCGGAACCAGGTCTGCCCCTTGATCGCCGCGTAGATAATGTCCGGACCGCCGACGCCGCGCGCCAGGCAGTTGAAAACGCCAGCGCTGCAGGTATGCGAGTCACTGCACAACAACACCGAGCCCGGTAGCGCGTAGCCGTAATCCGCCACCAGCTGGTGGCTGATGCCCTGGTTGTGGCCGACGTCGTGGAAGCGCTTGATGCCGAACTTCTTCACGAAAGCGCGGCCCGTGACCTGGGCCGCCGCGGCCTGCTGCGTCGGCGCCGGCACCCGGTGGTCGAAGGTGACAATGATCTTTTCCGGATCGGCAACCTTCAGGATGTCGCGCCAGTTGTTGGGCATGAAATTGTTGTCGAACAGGATCACAGTGTCGACTTCGACCGTGACCACGTCGCCCGGCACCACGGCCTTGCGGCCGCTTTTCGCGGCAAGGATTTTTTCTGCGATGGTCATGCCCATTTTTACTCCCCCCACCTGTTACGTCACTCCGGCAAAAGCCGGAGTCCAGAAACGCTCGCACGAGCGGCAATCCGGACCGTATTCCGGCTTTCGCCGGAATGACGGCCCATAATCACCGGGGCCGATCATTCAACCACCCTTGTATTTCTCTTCCAGTTGGTCGAGAAATTTCATGCCCATCAGGTCGTTCAATTCCTCGAACCCCACCTGCAGATCGGTACGCTCGACCACCTTGTTCTGTCCGACCACCTCATCCTTGAACACTTCCAGCGCATTCATCATGCCGCGCAGCGCGGCAGTGGTCAGCAGGCGCGGGTAACTTACACCGCCGACACCGATGTCCTGCAGCTGTTTGGGTGACATCAGCGGCGTGGTCTTGCGCGGACGCATGCCGAGGCCCATGTTCACAATCAAGGGCTTCGGCACGTTATTGGCGACCTTGGCGATGTCTTCCTTCGACAGCAGCGCATCGGCATACATCACGTCGGCACCGGCTTCGGCATACAGGTTGAGGCGGCGAATGGCCTCGTCCACGCCATGGGGGCCCGCCGCATCGGTGCGCGAGACGATGACGAAGTCGTTGTCACGGCGCGCATCCACCGCTGCCTTGACCTTCTGCACCATTTCCTCGGCGGAAATGCAGGCCTTGCCCGCCATGTGACCGCAGCGCTTCGGCCATACCTGGTCCTCGATCATCAGCGCCGCCATGCCGGCCTTCTCGAAGGCGCGGACGACAAAATGCACGGTCATCGCATTGCCATAGCCGGTGTCGGCATCGGCGCGCAGCAACAAGTCAGAGCAGTCGGCAAGCCGGCGTGCGTTATTGAGATTTTCCTCGAAAGTCATCACGCCGCGATCGGCCCAGCCCATGCGGCTCTCCGACACACCAGCACCGGAAATCGACGCGGTCTTGAAACCCGCGCGCTCGATCAGCCTCACGCTGTAGCCGTCATACACCCCGGGCTGGATGAGGATCTCTTTGCTGTACATCAAGTCCTTGAACTGCTTGCCTTTGCTCGCCATGTGAAATCCTCCTTGAAAATGTATGGGTGCATTTTATCAACACGCCTCAGTTCTTCCGGCTCCAGGTATCGGATACTGGACTTGAACGCAAACAAAGGTGATGCGCTGGACTAAAATGCTCTCTTCATCGGAGAACCTCATGCGCACAAAAACCACTACCGAGCTGCGGCGTCTGCTGAAGGGCGGCAAAACCCTGGTCAAGCCCGGCGCCTACAACGCACTGTCGGCGAAAATCATCGAAAAAGCCGGTTTTCAGTGCTGCGGTGTCACAGGTTATGGCGTTTCAGCCTCATTGCTCGGCAAACCCGATGTCGGCCTGATCACGCTGGATGAAATCGTGATGATCACCCGTTACATCGCTCGCGCCGTAAGAATCCCGGTGATTGCCGATGCCGACACCGGATTCGGCAATGCCATCAACGTGATGCGCACGGTGGAGGATTTCATAGTCGCTGGAGCAGCCGCGATCCATATCGAGGATCAGGTCGCGCCCAAACGCTGCGGCCATGTCGCCGGCAAGCAGATCATCCCGCTGGAGGAAATGGCCGGCAAACTGCGCGCCGCAGATCGTGTACGCCGCGAACTGGATCCGGACTTTGTATTGATTGCGCGTTGCGATGCCCGCGGCATCGCCGGCGGCAGCGTCGATGAACTGATCCGCCGCGCCAATGCCTATATCGATGCCGGTGCCGACATGATTTTCCCGGAAGCGCTGACCTCGGAAGCCGAACTGGAGCGCTGTGCCAGGGAGATCAGGGGGCCGCTGCATTTCAACCGCACCGGCGTGTCGCCACGATTGCCGGTGTCACGACTGAACGAACTCGGTATCGCAATGGTGTCCAACGCCACCGGTTCGCTGCGCTCCTCCACTGTCGCAATGGTGGATTATTTTGCCGAGTTCGCGAAAGACGACGTCGAAGCGGTCAAACGTTTCGAGGCGCGGACGAAGGACCATCCCGCCGGCAACATGCACGCCTTCATCGGTTTCTCCGATATCAAAAAGCTGGAAGAGGAATTCCTGCCCAGCGCCGAAGTGCTAGCCAAGTACGAGGGCTCGGTCGGTTTCCAGCCCTGACTGAATAAACCTGCTGTTTACAACGAGGAGAACCGCATATGCGCACCACATCAATCCTGCTGATCGCCACAGCCCTTGCCGCTTCAGGCACGGCCGTGGCTCAGAGCTATCCGACCAAACACATCCGCATCGTCGTTGTCAGCACGCCGGGCGGCAGCGTCGACACCCTGGCGCGAACCGTCGGCCCCAAGCTGGCGGAGCGCTGGGGCCAGCAGGTCCTGGTAGACAACCGACCCGGCGCCGGCGGCGCGATCGCCGCTGAAATCGTGGCAAAGTCGCAGCCCGACGGCTATACCCTGATCATGGGCACCGTGGCCTCCTTCGCCACCAATGTAAGCCTGCGCAAATCGCTGCCCTATGACCCGGTGAAGGATTTCTCGCCGATCTCGCTGGTCGCGACCCAGAACCTGATGTTGCTGATTCATCCGTCGGTGCCGGCCAAATCCGTCAGGGAACTGACGGCCATCGCGAAAAAGCAGCCCGGCGTGCTGTCTTTCGCATCGGCAGGCAATGGCACCGGTGGCCATCTCTCCGGCGAGCTTTACAAGATGCTTGCCGGCGTCGACCTGCTGCACGTGCCGTACAAGGGCGTGCAACCGGCCCTGATCGACGTGGTCAGCGGCCAGGTGTCGATGACCTTCGCCAGCATTA
Organism: Burkholderiales bacterium; assembly: GCA_030684405.1. Classification (GTDB taxonomy): domain Bacteria; phylum Pseudomonadota; class Gammaproteobacteria; order Burkholderiales; family SG8-41. The sequence goes on from JAUXYA010000024.1 coordinate 29,780, forward strand.
TTTCCTCCATGCCGCAAGTCAAAAACAACCGCCTGCGCCCACTGGCGGTAACCGGCGGCCAGCGTTCACCTGCGGCAAAAGAACTGCCGACGATGATCGAGGCCGGCGTCAAGGGTTATGAATCGGCCACCTGGTACGGCCTGCTGGCGCCGGCCGGTACTCCGGCGGACATCGTCACCAAGCTCAACACCGAAGTCGTGGCCATCCTGAAAAGCCCGGAAATGAACGACCGCCTGTCGAAAGAAGGCGCCGACCCCGTGGGCAACACGTCCGCCGAGTTTGCCCGGCACATCCAGGCCGAGATCGAAAAATGGCGCAAGGTCATCAAGGCTGCCGGCATACAGCCGAACTGATCCGAAACTGTGGAAAAAAAGGGCTCCTTGTGAACTGCACCCCAAAAGTTGGACACCTATCCAAACTTTTGGAGGTTTTTCATGACGGAAGCCTTTGATTTACTTGGTCGAGGCGAGAGTATTTGCTCCAACCACCCGCACCCCATGCAGGTACGCGCCCTCCTCCTACCAGGCCACCGCGCCGCCATCGACCGGGATGATCGCCCCGGTCATGAAGTTCGATGCGTTCGATGCCAGCACCACGACAATGCCCTTCAGGTCATCCGGCCCGCCGGTGCGACCGAGCGGAATCTCGCGCTCGACGTTTTCCTTGTTCTTTATGTACATCTTTTCATTGATCGGCGTCACAAAAAACCCCGGGCAGATCGCGTTGACCTGGATGTTGTGCTGCGCCCACTTCACTGCAAGATCGCGGGTGAAATTGACCAGCGCACCCTTGCTTGAGCCGTAGGCAATCGAGTTGTAGGCGGCCGGGTTGCGGCCGACGAGGCCGGCAATCGACGCGATGTTGATGATCTTGCCGCGTTTCTGTTTGATGAACTCGCGGCCCAGCGCCTGTGCGCAGAGGAAGGGCGCGGTGATGTTGAGGTCAAACACCTGCTGCCAGCGTTCGAGAGGCGTGTCTTCCGGCGGCGCCACCCAGGCCCGGCCGGCGTTATTGACCAGCACATCGACGCGGCCGAATTTTTTCAGCACTTCGTTTTTCATTGCTTCGACCTGATCCTGTTTGGTCACATCGCAGCCAATCGCCAGCGCCTTGACGCCGATTTTTTCGATCTCCGTCGCTGCGGCTTCGCAGACATCCAGGCGCCGCGAACAAATCACGATGTTCGAACCGGCTTCGGCCAGCCCTTTTGCCATTTGGAGACCAATGCCGGTTGCACCGCCGGTGACCACGCTGACCTGGCCTTCGAGATTCATCAATTCCTGGATTTTTGCCATGGGAACTCCTTCAAAAAATCTTTTTTGCCACAGAGATCACAGAGGCCACAGAGAAAAACCAATAAAAACAATTACTTAAATACTACTCCGAGCTTGCCGTTCTCTGTGCTCTCTGTGTCCTCTGTGGCTAAAGTCTTTAATCGTCTTTCAACAACAACCCCGCAATGATGTTGCGCTGGATTTCCGAGGTACCCTCATAGATGCGCACGATGCGCGCATCGCGGAAGGTGGTTTCGATGCCGACCTCGCGCATGTAACCCATACCGCCGTGGATCTGCACCGCAGCGTCAACCACGCGGCCCAGGGCTTCGGTGGAGAAAACTTTCGCAGTCGAAGCTTCCATCGTGCCGCGTTCGCCGCGCATCAGCGTGTCGATCGCGCGCTGCGTCAGCCCTCGTGCCGCATCACGCGCCACCGCCATGTCGGCCAGCATCCACTGCAGTCCCTGGTGTTCGGCAAGTCGCTTGCCGCCCTGGCTGCGGGTTTTCATGTATTCAGCAGTCTGGGTGATCAGCTTGTCCATCATGCCGCAGCAGCGCGCGGACACCGTCACCCGGCCCGCGGTCAGCGTTTTCAGCGCCTGCACATAACCCATGCCTTCCGCGCCGAGCAGGTTTTCCGCCGGCACTTCACAGTCAGTGAAGGACAGTGGCGCCGTGGTGCAGCCGTGCATGCCCATTTTCAGCTCGTTTTTGCCGATACCGAAACCGGGCGTGCCACGCTCGACGACGAAAGACGAGATTCCCTTGATGCCCTTCGACTTGTCGGTGATTGCCATCACCGTGAACACCTGCGCCAATCCAGCGTTGGTGATGTAGATCTTTTCGCCGTTGAGGATGTAACGGTCGCCCTTCTTTACTGCCGTGGTGCGCATCGCCGCCGGATCGGAACCGGCTTGGGGCTCCGTTAACGCAAACGCGCCGACCCACTCACCGCTGGCCATTTTCGGCAGAAACTTCTTCTTCTGCGCCTCGTTGCCCAGCGCGGTGATGCCGGTGGTGCTGATGCCGGTGTGATTGCCGATCAGCGTGGCGAAACCGTAGTTGGTCTGCCCCATGACTTCCTCGATCGCGCATTTGCCGGCGAGGTCGAGGCCGCTGCCGCCGTATTCCTCGGGTATCGTCAGCCCGAACAAGCCCATGTCGCGGGCGAGCTTGATAAGGTCATCCGGAATCGCATCGTTTTCCTCAATCCAGCGCGAACGCGGCTCGACCTGTTCGCGCACGAATTTCGCGACTTCGTCGCAGAGCAGGCGGACTTCTTCGGAAACGGCCATTACAACCCCTTAAAACCTAAAAACAGCCACAGAGGACACAGAGAGCACAGAGAAAACCAAACCTCTGTTTTTTTTGCAGTTCTCTGTGAGCTCTGTGTCCTCTGTGGCTAAAGTTTTTGACCTTCAGCCCTTGATTCTGATCAACGCATCCGCCGCCTTCACACCCTTGCCCTTCGGCAGCACGATCAGCGGGTTGATGTCGAGTTCGGCGACGCTGTCCTTCAGGTCCACCGCCAGCGCCGACAGTTTCACCAGCGCATCGGTCAGCGCATCGACGTCAGCGGGCGGCTTGCCGCGGGCGCCGGCGAGCACCGGGTAACCCTTGATTTCCTCGATCATCTCGCGCGCCATCGCCGGGGTGATCGGCGCGAGACGGAAAGACACGTCCTTCAATACCTCGGCAAAAATACCGCCGAGTCCAAACATTACCGCCGGACCGAACAGGGCGTCGTTGGTGATGCCGACAATGGCCTCGATGCCACCGCCGACCATCTCCTGCACCAGCACGCCGTCGATGCGCGCATCGGCCTTGTAGGCCTTCGCGTTCTTCAGGATCTCATCGAACGCCGCAGCCACGCCGGCGGCATCCGTGACGTTGAGCCTCACCGCCTTCGCTTCGGTCTTGTGCGAGATGTCGGCGGACTGCACCTTCATTGCCACCGGGAAGCCGATCTTCTGGGCGGCGGCGACCGCGGCATCGCGGCTCGTCGCCAGCTGTTCCTGCGTCACCGGGATGCCGTACTCGGCCAGCACCTGCTTCGCCGCGTATTCGGCGACGTCACCCGTCCGGCCCTTGAGCATCGCCTGCGCCGCGGGGCGCTTGATCACCGGTGCCTTGTCGTTTTTCTGCGCTTCATTGCGCCGTTTGGCTTCGGCATACCAGGACACCGCCGCCAGCGCACGGCCGCAGCGCACCGGCGACTTGTAATGCGGAATACGCGCGGCATCCAGCGCCGCATAAGCCTCGGGGGCGACGGCGTCGCGCGCGCTCCAGGAAATGAAAATCGGCTTGTCGGTCTGCGCGGCCACCATAACGATTTCGGCCGCGACCTTCTGCGCAATCTCGCCCTGGAGCGAAGCGTTGATCATGGCAATGCAGTCGACGCCGGGATCGTCATTGATCGCCTGCAGGGTGCGGTTGATCAGGCTCAGGTCGTTGAAGATCGCCGCGGTGACGTCGACCGGATTGCCCACCGAGCCGTAAGAAGGCACAAATTCCTTCAGCTTGGCGACAGTCTCCGGCGCAAGCTGCGCCATCTGCATGCCGCCGGCGACGATCTCGTCGGTCATCAGGATGCCGGCGCCGCCGGAGATGGTGATGATCGCGAGCCGGTTGCCACGCGGCAGGCGGTTGCTGCGCAGCGCATGTCCGTAATCCACCAGGTCCTGGATGTCCTCGACCTGAATGATGCCCTTCTGCCGGAACGCCGCCTTGTACAGCGCCATCGCGCCGCCGAGGTTGGCGGTGTGCGAGGCCGCGGCCTTCTGCCCCTGCTCGGTGTTGCCGACCTTCCACATCAGGATCGGTTTGCCTGCGGCAAGCGCTTTATCACCGACGTCAAGGATGCGCCGTGCATCCTTCACGCCCTCGATATAGGTGCCGATGATGTCGGTCTGCGGGTCACGGATGAAATACTCCATGAAGTCCAGCGTCGACACGCCGATTTCGTTGCCGGTGGTGACCATCTGCCGGAACGGCAATCCGCCGTCGAGCGAGGACAGGTTCATCACCGAGAAGCCGAAACCGCCGGACTGCGACACCATGCTCACCGAACCCGCAGTGTAATCGGCGTTAAACACGGAGCCGAAGCCGGCATAGACCGCAGCGGCCGGATTGATCATGCCCTGACAGTTGGGACCGATGACGCCGATGTTGTATTCCTTTGCGATGTCGGCCAGTTTCTGCTGCATCGCCACGCCCTGACCACCGGTTTCCGAGAAACCCGAGCTGAAAATGATGACGTAGGGAATGCCTTTTTTGCCGCAGGCAGTGAGCATGTCGGCGACGCGCGTGGCGTTGACCAGTATCAGCCCGAGCTCGGGTGTTTCCGGCAGCGACTCCATCGAGGGCCAGCATTTGACGCCGGAAATCTCGGGGTACTTGGGATTGATCGGGTACAACTTTCCCTTGTAGCCGTGGGACAGCAGGTGTTTCAGCGGCTGGCCGCTGATGGTGACGAGGTCCTGGGAAGCGCCGATGATGGCGATGGATTTGGGGCTGAAGAAACGTTCGATGTCAGTACGCATGGAAAGCGCTTATCGGTGATTCGTGGATGGTGTTTTGTGTCGGCGGGAAGGCGATGATTATACGCCGCGGTCCTGGCGCTTTGCCCCATGCTAAGATGAACCGCAAGTCGTTCAGGACCATATTATGAGCACCCCTGCAGCCGCTGTTCTACCGCCACGCACCTTCCGCGATGTGTGGCTGATTTCCGCCGGACACGGTCTCACCCACTGGTATCCTGCCACCTTCTATGTGCTGCTGCCGCTGATCGGCAAGGAGCTGGGTCTCTCCTATACGCAGATCGGTTTCCTGATGAGCGCGCAGCACATCGCCGGCGCGCTGTCCAACCTGCCCGGCGGCATGATCGTCGACTCCATCGGCAAGAAGGGTTACCTGATGGCGGCCTCGCTGTTCTGGGTCGGCTTTCCTTATGCGCTGATGAGCATGACCAACAGCATGTGGATGCTGGTGATCTGCCTGATGCTGGTCGGCATCGGCAACAACCTCTGGCACCCGGCCGCCATTCCGACATTGGCCCACCAGTACCCGCAACGCAAGGGGCTGGTGCTGTCCTTCCACGGCATGGGCGGCAACATCGGCGAAGCACTGGCACCGCTGGCCGCGGGCTCGCTGCTCGCCTGGTTCAGCTGGCGCGAAGTGGTGGTAATCAACGTCGTGCCGGGGCTGGTGATGGCGGTGCTGATTCTGGTAATGGTCGGCGCACTGACCACCGTCCGCGATGGCGACAAACCCCGCAAGGAAGGCGTCAACGCCGGCAGCGGTAGCAGCAACTGGAATGCGCGCCAGTACCTGCGGGACCTCGGCAGCCTGCTGCGCAACCGCGCGCTGATGCTGATCTGCGTCAGCGGCGGCTTCCGCACCCTGACCCAGGTCGGGCTGATGGTGTTCCTGCCGGTGTACCTCGCGTACGAACAGGGTTATTCGCCGATCGCCGTCGGCGTGTGCATGACCGTGCTGCAGGTAGCGGGGCTGATCGCCGGCCCGATCGCCGGCCATGTATCCGACAAATTCGGCCGCCGCCATGTCGTGCTGTCGAGCATGGTGCTCACCGGCCTCACCATCATCGGCATGGTGTTCGCCGGGCAATCCTTCATGTTCATTGTGTTCGTCGCGCTGGTCGGCTTCTTCCTCTACGCGATGCGCCCGGTGATGCAGGCCTGGGCAGTCGAAAACACGCCCAAGCGCCTCGCCGGTACCGGCGTCGGGCTGCAGTTCACCATTCTCGCCATCGGCGGCAGCATCGCGCCGGCCACTTTCGGCGTAATCGCCGATGCCTGGGGCGTCTACACCGCGTTCTACTTCCTCGCCGGCACCATCATCGCCGCCAACCTGCTGGTCGTGTTCGTACCCAAGGACAGCGAGCGCGCAGTGGCATGACCGCCGGCTGGCGGCCACGACATCGAATTGGTGGCCGGCACGCCTGCGGGCGGCGGCCAGGACCCCCCGGCATGCGCGCTTCTAAAAGTTCTGGCGTCCGAAAGCCTGCTTGAGGTCCCCACGTGGTTGACCAACATCCCGGGACGTGGCGGCGGCAACGCCTGGGACTACCTGGCCCAGCATCGCTGGTGACCCGCATGTGGTCGCGATCAACTCGCCCACCCTCATCACCAACCGCCAGCTCGGTGTCAGCGATTTCGACGATCGCGTGCTGACTCCGATCGCGTGCTGACTCCGATCGCGTGCCGACTCCGCTCGCGACGCTCTATACCGAGTACATCGCCTTCCTGGTGCGCACCGATTCGCCGATCACGGATGCCGCCGGCCTGCTGACGCGGCTGCGCGCGCTGGCAGTATCGGCGCCACAGCGTCTCAGCCAACTCTATGCAGACACGCCGACCTGGCAGGAGTTGGGTATCGACTGCGTCATCGGCACCTGGCGCGGGGTCATCGGCGCCGACGGCCTCGAAGCCGCGCAGGTCGCCTGGTGGGAGCATGCGCTGGGCAAGGTTGCCACCAGCGCAGCCTGGCAGGAAGAACTGCGGCACCAGTACTGGCTTGATACCTGGGCCGGCGCGGATGCGACCCGCGAACTGCTTGAGCGCGAACGCGGGATGCTCGCCGACCTGCTCACCGGACTGGGTCTGCGCCCGTGATGTAAAATGATTATAAGTATTTGTTTTTATTGGTTAATTTGTAATTCACCGCTGTGGTATCCTTGACGCCCCGTGCCGCCATTGGCGGCACCCTGCAGCCCCACACCGGAGTCGGTAACAATGAAAAGTGAAGTGCATGTCCACGGCAGCGTTTTCCTGTGCAAAGGCGTGCGCCTGGCGCAGGTGGAACTCGCGCTGCGCCCCTGGCTGGATTACGTGGATGCCGACCATCTTGCCGACGCGAAAAGTTTGGAGCGCGATGAACCGGGTATCGTCTACGACGCCGGCGAGCGCGTGGTCAGCATCTGCTGGACCGGTGACGTCGGCCGCAGCTTCCACAACAAACTGACCGAGGCCTGCAACAATCTCGGCCCGCTGACTGAGTACGCGTCCGAAGTCGAGATCACTTACTACCAGGACAGTGGCGAGGACGAGTTCTACCAGTTCTTCGTCGGCCCCACCCCGGAGGCAATCCACGAATTCCGCCGCCAGTGCGTGGTCGAAGACCTCAACCACATGTTGTCGCGCCATCTTGGCAAACAGGAAGTCGAAGAAGTCACCACGCAGGTGACGCGAATGTTCGACGCCCACGCGCCGCAGAAAGCGGCGGGCGGCACTGCCGCATCGACGGCGGGCAGCTCGACCGTCATTCCGCTGCATCCGCGCAACCGACACCTGCACTAAAAGCAGCGCTGAACGCTGAGTGATGAATGCAGAGCGGAAAACCCGCTCCCCTGCTTAGCCCCGTTTTTCGGACTCACCCAGCCTCAGTGCGGGCATCTGCAGGTCGAAGAAAATAGCGGCAAAACGAATCAGCACAATCGCCGCCATGCCGGCATAAGCGGCGGTTGCACGCTCGAAGCCGCTGGCCTGCAGCAGCAGGTACAGCACGATGCCGGCAATCGCCGCAGTCGCGTAGATTTCGCGGTTGCGCAACAGCAGCGGAATCTCCGCCAGCAGCATGTCGCGGAACACGCCGCCGGCGACACCCGTCATCGTGCCAAGGATCACCGCAATGATGCCGCCAAAACCGGCAGCTTCGGCGATGCGCGCGCCGCTGATCGCGAACAGCGCCAGCCCCAGCGCGTCGGCGACCAGCAGCGCCCGCAGCGGGATTTCCCGAAAGCGCACCAGCAGCAGCGTCAGCAGCGTCGCCGCGAGGATGGTCCACAGATACCCCGTATTCGCCATCCAGAACACCGGATTACGGTCGATCAGCAGATCGCGCAGCGTGCCGCCACCGATCGCGGTAACTGTCGCGATCACCAGTACGCCGAACCAGTCGAGGTGCTTGCGGCCTGCGGCAAGCACACCGCTGACGGCGAACACGGCAACGCCAAGGTAATCCATCAGCTGCAGCGGTGTGATCGGGATATCCATCAAGCCTAGCGTATCAGTTTGCCGTGCGCAGGATCAGCGGCGCCGGTCGTCCGCTGCATCCCCCGCGAAGCCGTCCTGATCGCTCAGGATCCGGGCTGGCGTTTCTTCAGCGCGTCCTTGCGGAAGCTGATCGTCGCCTCCGGATCAACCTTGACGTGGATGATCGCCGGCTTGCCCGCCTTCAGTGCATCGCGCAGTGCATCAGCCGTCTCGCCAGGCGCCGTCGGGTGGTAACCGTTGCCACCGGTCAGCTTCATCACCTCGTCGAAACGCGGGCTGTGCACATGGGCGCCGATATAGCGCTCGTTATAAAAATCGCGCTGATAGGCGATTTCCGAGCCCCAGGTGCCGTTATCCATGACGATGCCGACGGCGGGGATGTTGCTTGCCACCGCGGTGGTCATCTCGCCCATGGTCATGCCAAAACCGCCATCGCCCATCAGCGAAATCGCCCGCCGATGCGGCGCCGCGACCTGGGCACCGAGTGCCGCCGAGTACGAGAAGCCAACCATGCCGCAGTCAAGCGGCGTCAACAGCGCCGGCGCCTCGTAGCAGGGCAACTGATCTGTTGCTTGGAACCCTGTAGTGCCGGCGTCGAGCGTGAATATCGCGTTGCGCGGCGCTGCCTTGCGCACCTCGGCGTAAATCACGTCGGGATGCATCGGCGTGCCATCGCGCGCGCCGGAGGCCTCGCGCTCTGCCCACAGCGCCGTGCGCGCCTTGAAGTACTGCTCGTTGCGCGCGCGCCACGGTGCCGACTCGGCTGCGATCGGCGCCATCACCGCAAGCAGCCCGTCGATCACCGCGCCGGCATCCGCGGCCACTGCCAGCGCCACCGGGAAATACCGGCCCAGCGCCACGGGATCGATGTCGACCTGGATGATTTTCGCAGTCGGCGAGATGTCGGTGTGCTTATAGAAGGTGGTGTTGAAGCCGAGGCGCGTACCCAGAGCGATGATCAGGTCGGCCTCGCGCGTCAATTGGCTCGCCACCGGATTGCCGCGCGGACCGACACCGGCGGCGTGGAGCTGGAAGTCCATCGGAAGAATGTCGGCATGACCTGCAGAATTGGTCACCGGGATCTGCAGCTTTTCAGCGAGCGCAGCGAGTTTGGCACTCGCACGCGACCACTTGATGCCAGCGCCGGCGTGAATCACCGGTTTTTTCGCGGCGAGAATCAGCTTTCGCATCTCGGCAAGTACCGCGGCATCGGCAGCCGGCGGCCGGATCTGCGGCAGGCTCTGCGGCAAATCGACCTCGATGTCGTGGTTGAAAATGTCGCGCGGGATGTTGACCACCACCGGCCCACGGCGACCGGCGTTGGCGATGCGGAAGGCCTCGAGGATGAATTCGGGGATGCGGTCGGGCCGCGGCACCGTCATCACGCGCTTGGTTACCGGCAGGAACAAGGTGTTCTGGTCAATTTCCTGGAAGGCGTCGCGCCCGAGGTGTTCGGTCGCGGCAAGACCGGTGATCGCCACCACCGGCGAGTAGGCGAACTTCGCCTGTGCCAACCCCAGCACCATGTTTGCCGAGCCGGGTCCGGCCTGCCCGCAGATGAATACACCCGGCGTCTGGGTCATCCGGCCGTAGGCATCGGCCATGTGCGTGCCGCAGTTCTCATGACGCACGCCGATGTACTCGATTTCGTCCTTGAGATCGTACAGCGCGTCATACATCTCCAGCGTGCTCGAGCCCATCAGGCCGAACACCTTTGTCACGCCGGCAACACGCAGCGCCTCGACCGCGGCGACGCCGCAACGCATTTTCTTCATGGCCATACCCAATTCTCCTCGGTTACGTTATTGCGTTACTTTTTCAGCACTTCCGGATTGGCAACATTGATCGGCTGGCCGGCAATGTAGGCCAGGATCTGCTCGACTGCAGCACCGTAATAGGCTTCGTAGGTACGCTCCTCGACATAACCCAGGTGCGGCGTGCATACCACGTTGTCCATGCCGATCAGCGGGTGTGCGGCATTCATCACCGGCTCGTCCTCGTAGACATCGATCCCGGCGCGGCCCGGGCGCCCCGCCTTCAGCGCATTGGCCAGCGCGTCCTTGGCAATGATCGGCGCGCGGCTGGTATTGACGATCAGCGCTGTCGTTTTCATGCGCGCCAGGTCTTCCGCAGTTACGATGCCGCGGGTGCCGTCGTTCAGCGGCAAATGGAGCGATATCACGTCGGATTCCGCGAAAAACGCTTCGCGGCTCGGCGCCACCTCGTAACCCGCCGCTTTTGCCTTCGCGGTCGAGCCCTCGCGCCCCCAGCACCAGACGCGCATGCCGAAGGCCTTGCCGACCTGGGCGACCAGACTGCCGATGCGGCCGTAGGCGTAGATGCCCAGCGTCCTGCCCGACAGGCCGCTGCCCACCGAGCCCTGCCACTGGCCGTTCTTCAGGCGCTGTGCCTCCTGCGGGATGCGTCGCAGCGCGGCAATGATCAGCCCCCATGCCAGTTCCGCGGTCGGATTGGGATTGCCGGCGCCACCGGCCGACACCACGATGCCCTTCTCGGTGCAGGCGGTCATGTCGATGTGGTTGGCGTTGCGTCCGGTCTGGCTGATCAGCTTCAGCTTCGGCAGTTTCTCGATTACCGCACGCGGCATTTTCGAGCGCTGCTGGGTCAGCACCAGGACCTCTGCGTCCTGCAGGCGCGCGGCGAGCTTCGCCGGGTCCTTTTCGGTGTCTGTATAGGCAAGCAGTTCATGGCCGGCCAGTTTTCCGGCACATTCCAGCTTGCGGAAGGCGTCCTGGTAGTCGTCGATGATGGCGATTTTCATGTCAGTAACTCTCCAAAAAAGATCAGGTGATGAACATTCAGCGCCGCCGGCTGAGCATTCCACTTGCGCCCAGCATCACGGCATTGGCGAGGAACACCGGCGCCACGCCAAACGCGGTGCCGATGGCACCGAAGAACAGCGGCACGACGATATGGGTCAGGTTGTTGATGCTCATGCGCAGGCCCAGCGCCTCGCCGGTGCGCCCCTCCGGCGCCCGCGCGTAGATCATCATCAGCGTCAGCGGCTGGCCGCAGCCGGTGCCGAGCCCGAGCAGGAAAGCGATGGCCGCGAGCAGCAGGACGCTCTCGACCAGCGGAAACAGCAGATAGGTGCCGGCGGCGATGAAAATCGAGCTCACCAGCACCTGCTCCTCGCCGAAGCGTGAAACAATCTGCGGAAGGATGATGCGCACCAGGAATGCCGCGGCGGCGAACATCGCCAGTACCATGCCGATCGCCGAAGCCGAGAGGCCGATGGCATGACCGTAGATCGGCATATAGAACTGGAAGAGGTCGATGGCGGTCAGGATGATGCCGCTGGTGATCAGCGTGCGCCGCAGCGGGACGTTGCCAAGGAGCCCCACCGCATAGCCGCCGGCCTCTTCGTTTTTCGACTTGCCGCCGCTCAACGCCGCCAGTCCGCGGCCGGCGCGGAACAGGATTGCGGCGGACACCACGGGCAGTACGGCGATGCACAGGTAACCGGCGGCATGGCCGAAGCTGTCGATGGCGAGGCCGGCGATCAGCGGCCCGAGAACGCCGCCGGAGGCAATCATCATGCTCAGGTTGCTGAAATTGCGGGTGCGGGCATCGACGCTGCTCAGCGTGCCGACAAGACTCTGCACCGACACGTTGTAGAAAACAAAAGAGAACCCGATCAGTAGTGCGGACAGGTAAAGCATGTTGAGCGACGGCATCAAGCCGGGCAGCAGCAGCGCCAGTGCAATGCCCAGCGAGCCGAGCGCCAGCGGCCAGCGCACACCCAGACGGTCGGAAAGCTTGCCCGCATACAGCGCGAGCAACATCGGGCACAACGAGTACAAGGCGACGATCACCCCGAGCATGATCTGCGGTGCGCCCAACTCCAGCGCGAACAGGGACACCAGCACCTTGCTGCCGCGAAAGGCACTCATGTTGACCAGAACCACGAACAGGAGGAGGGTGATCGGCATCGGGCGTGCTCGCGCTAGTCCGGCCGCCGGCGGGCGTACCAGTTGCCCGCTGCGATTACGCCGGCGCTGACCCAGAATACCGGGGCCAGGCCGAAAGCCGTACCCACCGCGCCAAACACCGCCGGCACCACCACGTGCATCGAGTTATTGATTGCGATGCGCAGTCCCAGCGATTCGCCGGCGCGCCCCTTGGGCGAATACTGGTAGCACAGCATCACCGTCAGTGGTTGACCGAGTCCCATGCCGAGGCCGAGCACGAAACAAATCAGGCCGAGGATGATGCCGTTGCTGAACAGGGGTATCAGCGTGAACATCGCCGCAGTCAGGAACAGCGAATAGAGCAGGGTCGTTTCCTTGCCATAGTGGGAGGCCAGCGTCGGGAGCAACGCGCGCGACACGAAGGTTGCCGCAGCGGCGGCGCCGAGGATCATGCCGATCGCCGATGCCGAGAGGCCAATCTGGTGACCGTAGAGCGGCATGTAGAGCTGGAACAAATCGATGCCGGTCATCACCACGGCGCTGGCGATCAGCACCCGGCGCATTTCGACGTCGCGGAACAGGTCGAGCATGCTCTGTCCGGCGGGTGTCGGCGCGGGGCGGCGGCGCAGCGGGATGCGCCGGGCCAGCACCAGTATCATGAAGACGGAGATGACGCCGAAGGCGCCCATGACCAGATACGCGGGAACGTGGCCGAGATGGTCGATGGAAAACCCCGCGGCCACCGGTCCGACGAAATCGGCCATCGCCACGATCAGCGCGTAATTGTTGAAATTGCGGGTGCGCGCCTCGCCTTCGCCCAGCGTTCCGACCAGCGACTGCAACGCCACCTGGCCGAGGATGAAGCCGAAGCCGGTGACCAGAGCCGCGGCAAACAGCAGCGTCAGACTGGGCGCGAACCAGGGCAGCACGGTGCCCAGCGTGCACACCACCATGCCGAATATCACGGGAATGCGCGAGCCATAACGATCGGCGATTCGCCCCGCACTCACCGCCATCAGCAGCGGGAACACGCCATAGGCGGCGAGCAACAGGCCGATGTGCAGGGGTGTTGCGCCGAGCTCCAGCGCGTAAAGGGTGTTGAGCACGCGCGCGCCCTTGTAGGCGCTGTTCCACAGCACCACCACCGCCATGATCTGGTAGATGGTGATGAGGCGGCTCGGGATCGCGGCAGACGGAACGGACATGGAATTGCTGCATTTTACCGCAGCGCGACAGCACGCCCGCCCTTAAGTCCATCCAGTAGAATGCCGTCCTTTGCCAGCAAGTCATGCCTCTGCCTGCCCTGCGTGCTCTGCGCCACCGCAATTTCCGGCTGTTCCTCGCGGGCCAGTCCTTTGCATTGGTCGGCTATTGGATCCAGATGGTGGCCCAGAGCTGGCTGCTCTACCGGCTCACGGAATCGGCGACTCTGCTCGGCCTGCTCGCCTTCGCCGGCAGCCTGCCCATACTGCTGCTGTCGCCGATCGCGGGTTGGTGGTCGGACCGCTGCAACCTGCATCGCACGATGTTCGCTACCCAGATACTCGAGCTGCTGCAAGCGGCGACACTGGCAGGGCTCGCGCTGGCCGGCATCATCGCGCCCTGGCACATCATCACGCTGGCGATGGTGATGGGTATCCTGGTGGCGATCGAGCTGCCGATACGCCACGCCTACCTGCTGGAACTGGTCGACGGCAAGCAAGACCTGTCCAATGCCATCGCACTGACCTCGCTGGTGGGCAACAGCGGCCGCATGGTCGGGCCGGCAGTGGCCGGCATCCTCATCGGTATATTCAGCGAGGCCCACTGCTTCCTGATCAACGCACTGAGCTATGTCGCCGTGGTGATCAGCTTCCTGATGATCCGCGTGCGCGCGCAGCCGCGCGAGCCTTCAGCCAAGCCCGTGCTGGCCGGGCTGCATGAGGGTTTCGCCTACGCCTGGCGAATACTGCCGATCCGCGCGCTGCTGCTGGCCCTGGCAACCGTCGCTTTCGTCGCGACGCCGTACGCGGCGCTTATGCCGGTGATGGTGAGCGAAGCATTCCAGGGCGGTGCCGACGAGATGGGTTATCTGATGGGGGCCAGCGGCCTCGGTGCGATTTCCGGCACGCTTTATCTGGCTTCACGCGCCAATGCCCGCGGACTGATCCGCCTGATCATCATTGCCACCTTCGCCGCCGGCAGCGCGCTGGTGCTGTTCGCCAATGCGCCCTCGACCTGGTACGCGCTGCCGCTGCTGGTGGTGGTCGGCTGCGGCATCCTGGTAATCTCGGTGTCGGTCAACATGATCCTGCAGACCATCGTCGACGACGACAAGCGCGGGCGGGTGATGAGCCTCTATACCGTGGCTTTCCTCGGCATCTCACCCTTCGGCGCACTCGCTGCGGGCGCGCTGGCGGACTTCGCGGGCCCGCGGCTGACCATCACCTTGGGAGGAATCGGTTGCGTGTTGGCAGCGTTGCTGCTGGCGCGCAAGCGCCACGAGATCCGCGCCGGCATCCGGCCGATCTACGAGAAGCTGGGGATAGTGCGACGGTAGCAGATACCCCTTGTGAGCCGCCGAGCAGCGCAGTCACGCCGGGAGGGGTCGGCGAGGACTGTCTGAGTCCTTGCCGCGCCAGCGGCAAGGGCGAGTTCCGGAGCCGCCCGGCGGGACGAGCAGCGCAGGGGAGTCCGCAGGACCGGCGAACCAGGGTGCCCTTTTCTTTGGTGACTTTCTTTTGGGCAAGCAAAAGAAAGTCACCAGCCGCCGGGCTGCCCCCGGCGACGTTGAAGTTGAGGTGTCCTTCCAACGACTCACTGGATTCCGGCTTTCGCCGGAATGACGACATGTTGCGGACGGTTGTTTGATCGTGAATCTCGGAATTTCCAATCAACCAAAAAAAACAAAACCCCGCATCAGCGGGGCTTTGTCGCAATTGATGAACGCTCAAACCGTCACTCGGGCTTGGCCCCCGAAATCTTGACCACCCGCGCCCACTTCTTGATTTCGGACTGGATGTAGGCACTGAAATGCTCGGGCGTGCCGTGGGTGATCTCGAAACCCACGCCGGCAAGCCGTTTCGCGACTTCCGGATCCTGCAGCGACTTGCGGATGTCGGCATTTAGCCGGTTGATGATGGGTCGCGGCGTTCCCGCGGGTGCCAAAACGCCAAACCAGGAACTCGATTCGAAGCCGGTATAGGTTTCGGCGATGGTCGGGATGTCGGGCGTCGCCGGTGTGCGCTTGAGGCCGGTGGTAACGATGCCGACCAGCTTGCCGGAACGCACATGCGGCAGGGTTGACGCCATGCCGCTGATCATCACCTTGATATGGCCGCCGACGAGGTCCGAGATAGCCTGGCCGCTGCCCTTGTACGGAACGTGCTGCATGTCGATGCCCGCCATGTCGTTGAGCAGTTCACCGGTAAGGTGGCCGACACTGGCGACGCCCGCGGAAGCGAAACTGACCTTCTTCGGATTGGCCTTGACGTAACCAATGAACTCCTTGAAGTTCTTCGCCGGCAGCGAGGGGTGAGTCACGAAAATGTTCGATGCGCCGGCGACCTGGGTGATCGTGGCGAAATCCTTGACCGGGTCGTAGGGCATTTTCGCGTAGAGGCTGGGGCCGATGGCGAGGTTGGCAATGTAGCCGAGCACGATGCTGTAGCCGTCGGGCGGCGCCTTGGAGACGATGCTCATGCCGATGTCGCCATTGGCTCCCGGACGGTTGTCGACCACCACCTGCTGGCCGAGCAGTTCCGAGAGCTTGCCACCCATCGAGCGGGCCAGGGTGTCGGTGCTGCCGCCAGGCGCATAGGGCACGACAAAACGCACCGGGCGCTGCGGATAGTTCTGGGCGGCGGCGACAGTTGTTGCGGCGAGCAACGCCGCGCCGAGGATCAGGTGGGTTTTCAGGGTTTTCATCGTTGCAGTGCCTCCGGGTCATTGCGCCAGCGCTCCCATGCGCGGCGCTGGTCTTCACGTATCGATTCGTCTTCAAGCATGCGGCGCACCAGCGCCGTCACGTCGGACTCATAAATGCCGTCACGCTTTTTGAAATCCCATTGTTTTTCCTGCGGGAATACGGGTGACGGATCGGGAGATTGCGAATTTCGGGTGTTGCTCATCGAGATGCCTGTAGTAAGAAAGGAAGATCAACAAGGGAAGCCAAAGCTTACTGCGCTGCACCGGCAGGTGTCGATTCGGGTTGCCAGCCGTAACAGGAACAGGTGTGCGAGATGCCGCCCTCGGGCAGGCGCTGCGCCCGCGCGGGGGCCGGCGCCTTGAACCAGCCACCGATTTCGTCGACGGCACCGGCAACCAGCACACCGAGCACCAGCGCCGCTGACGCGCCGCGGGAAAACGTGACCTGACCACCGCCAGCCTGCGCCGCTCGCGGCGCGCCGAAAGAGCCGCCAATGCGTGCATTGCCGATACGGGTGCCGCCCTGCACGCTGCTGCCCACCGTCGTTGCCGAATGGCCACCGCCCGTCGTCTGCTGACCATGCAGGGTGACTGCACAGCCCGGCAGCACAAGCAGGAGCATGACCATCAGGGCAAGGCGGGACATGGCTGCAGTATATATAGCGCAGCGCTTTTCTTAAAATATAAATAAAAACAACTACTTATGTAAATCTCGCAGAGGGATTGCAAGACCAGCGCCCGCTTGGGGGGCTACTGCAGTTCCGCCCCCTCTCGGTAAAGCCGCCGACCCGGCTAACGCCGGACGAGTTGGTCTCGCGCCGCGAGCATGGGCATCAGTTGTTTGGCCGGCACCACGTAAGCCCACTGCGAACGCACCTGCTCAAGCATGACCCTGGCTTCCAGACGCTGCCGGTTCTCGTCAAATGCCTTGTCCAGCTTTTCCGCCTCTTCGGGCTTTTCCTTCGGCTCCGGCTTGCGCGTCTTCGGCAGCTCGCCGGCCACCTTGTAGCGCAGCACGAAATCGCCATCGGCCTGCGGCGCGAGCCCGAGGGTGTAGGTCAGGTTGTCGAAGGTTTCCGCAAGGATCGTCACCGCCGGCTTCACTCCGGTCTGGTCATCGACAATCACATCGCTGAAAGACAGGCTCGACAGCGCATTGTTCGCGCTGACTGCTGCGCTGGGATCGAGTTGCCCGCCGCCGGTGGCGAACTTCCACTGCCCCCACTCTTCGTCGCGCGTGATTGTCCAACTGCCGCGCTCGCCCGACACCTGCAGCGTGCGGATGCGGTCGACCTTGAAGAAATCGCGGGCCACCCAGGCACCGGGGCGCGCCACCGCCTTCTCCAGGGGATCCGACACGACCACCACGTTTTCGCCCCGCCCATCGACCAGGATGTGCCGTCCTGCGGGAACACCGTCGCGGGCGTTAGGCAACGGGTTGAGTGGATCTTTCTTCAGCGACACGCGCCCGAGTACCATCTTCGCCAGGGTTTTTCCGGTAGCGTCACCGAGTTCGAGCAACGTGCCCGCGCCTTCTTTGACATCTTTGCCGGGCGCCAGCAGGTCGAGCCGGCCGTGCAGGCTAGTACCGACGGTTTCCGACTGCACGACCTTGGCATCGAGCAGCTTCAGGATCAGGCCACTAATCTCGCCAAAATCCGCCGGATAGCCACCGCGCTGCTCGACCCGCCAGACCTTGTCCTTCACCGCCAGAGTCACTTCGCCTGAAGCATCCTGCAGGTGCAGCCTGGCAATGTCACTCGCTTTCAACTCAGGGAGCAGCGGCGCACCGATGCTCGCGCCACTGTCGCGATACGCGGTGAGATCCTTCCAGAACATTGCAATGCTGGTAGCGCCAAGCACCAGCACGGCGAGCATCAACCAGAGGAACTGTTTGCGGTTCATGACGCGCGCACCCGGGCGTTGGCCCTGCGACGCTTGAGGATCGCCAGCGTGACGCCAAGCACCATCACCAGCAGCGGCACCAGGCCGATGTTGATGATCTTGGTCCACAGCTGCAGGGTTTCGGTTTCCTCACGCAGGGTCCTGCGCACGTCCTTCAGTTCGCGGCGCGTTTCGACCATCTTCTTGCGGAAACTGTCCATCTCCGCCTGCTGCTCCGGCGTGAGGATCGCCCCGCCGGTGGCGGTTCCGGACTGGCTGCCCCGCTGCATGGTCTGCAGTTTCTCGGTGGTCTGGTTCAGCTCATCCTCCAGTTCCTTGATCTTGCCAAGATAAGCCTGCTGGGCACGCGCTTCCATTTGCCTGATCACCGTCAGCGGGCGGCTGAAAGCCGCGCGGCTGCGCAGGTTGATCAGCGCACTGTCGCCGGCCATTTGCTCGACCAGGCCCTGGGCAAAGGCCAGATTGCCATTGCGCGGTATCGCCACGCGTTGGCCGAAGATTTCCTGGATCTCTACAGCGGCACCGTCGGTGAGCATGTCGACGTCGCCGACGATGACCACCGTATTCTCCTCGGCCGCCTCGCGCAAATGCGCCTTGCGGTCGGCCTCGAACTGCGCCGGATCGACCGGTTTTCCACGGGCGAAGGGATCGGCCGGCCTGCCATTGGGGAAAGCAGTCCTGAACTTGCCGCTCAGGCGGAATGCCAGCGGCTCTTCCTTGCCCGAGGGCTGGAAGCCGCGGGTCGAAGGCTCACCCGACAGCGTCGCGATAATCAGATCCGCAAGCATCGAATTTTTCGAGGTATGCACCAGCGGAGTGTGCTTCAGGTGCTCCGGCAGATTGAGTGTGAAACTGCCGCCAAAGGGAATCAGCAAGGTACCGACCTGGCTGGTGACCACGTCGTCCATGTTGAGCGCCTCGTTGTTCAGCGACAACAGAGTCGGCAACAGACGCGGGCCTTCACCGCTGGCGAAAGTCAGGTCGGCGACGACCTTGCCGGTGCTCGGCTCGACGCCCCAGCCCTTGAACAGGTTGAACAGTGTCGACTGTCCCGCGGCATTGCCGCCGAGCGGGTTCTGCAGGTCGGGTTGCTGGTCGAAGTAGGCATAGGTGTCTACGAAGGCGATCAACTTGCCGCCGCGCAGAACAAACTGGTCAATCGCGTACTCGGTCGGCTCAAGGATGTCGCGCGGGTGGATGACCAGCAGCACCTTGACGTCGTCATCGATCTTGGTCGCGGTCAGCGGCACTTCACGCACATCGAATATGCGCTTCAGTTCGGAGGCCAGGACCCAAGGCTCCAGCGGCTGCTGTTTCTTCGACGGATCGAGCGGGCGGCCGAGAACGGGAAGCCCGCTCATCACGCCAACGACCGGCTTTTTCGCCTGCGATACCTGCGAAATCGAGCGCGTGATGTCGTACTCGAGCAGGCGCTCACGATCCGGGGTCAATACCGGGATCGAGGACTTCTGGTCTAGGAAGGACACCGCAAGACCCAGGTAGAACTTCTCCCCGGTATTGGTCATCTGGCCCTCGACATTGTCGAGCGCCGCCGACTCTTCAGCATCCGAATCCGGCTGCGGATTGAATTTTTCGATGATGACTTTGCCGTTGGAGGCCGCCCGATATTCGTTGAGCAGGTCTTCGACGCGGCTGGCAAAGGTCTTCAGCCCTGGCGGAACCGCAGTGCTGCCCTGGGTGTAGTAGAAGCGGATCTTCACCGGCGCCTCGAGCCGCGACAGGATCGAACGCGTGCCGTCGGACAGCGTGTAGACGCGGCCGTCGGTGAGGTCAACCCGCGCGCTGAAGGCGCTGAATATGAAATTCGCGGCGATCAGGACCAGCGCCAGTGCGACGATGCCGCCGGCGGAATACATCAAAGTTTCAAGATTCTTGTTTTTCACGGTCTTGGTTTCCATGGCCTTATCCCGCGCGCTGGTTGCGGATGATCACGCCGGTGACGAACAGCATGAAGCCGATCACCGAAGCGAAAAACGCCACATCGCGCGTATCGAGCACGCCACGCTGGAAGCCCTCGAAGTGCGTCATCACCGAGAACGCAGCGACGATGTCGACCACCACCGGGCTGGCGAAGCGCGACAGCAGGTCGGTGACCGGCGTGTAGCCGGCGAGGATCAGAAACAGGCAGATCATCACCGACAGGATGAAGCTGATGACCTGGTTGCGGGTCATCGCCGAGGTCATGCAGCTCACCGCGAGGTACGAACCCGCGAGCATCAGGCTGCCGACATAACCGGCGAAGATCACGCCGTTGTCAGGCGCGCCGAAATAGTTGACGGTGATCACAACCGGGAAGGTCAGCGCCAGCGCCAGCGCGAGGAACAGCCAGGAAGCGAGGAACTTGCCGACAATCGCCTGCCAATTAGTCACCGGCATGGTGAGCAGCAGTTCCATCGTGCCCAGCCGCCGCTCCTCCGACCACAGCCGCATGCCAGCCGCGGGTACCAGGAACAGGTACAGCCAGGGGTGCCAGGTGAAGAAGGACACCAGCGAAGCCTCGCCGCGCTCGAAAAAATTGCCTATGGTAAAAGTGAAAAAGCCCGTAAGCAGCAGGAAGATGACCAGGAACACGTAGGCGATCGGCGAAGTGAAATAGCCCGCCAGTTCGCGTTTCATGATGGTGCGGATATTGGCCCAGGAGTTCATGCGTGCGCCTCGTGCTTGACAGTGTCGGGCAGCGTGATCGCGCGAAACACCTCGTCGAGTTTGCCTTCGGGCGAACGCGCCTTCAATTCCGCCGGTGTGCCACTGGCGACTATGCGGCCGCGATCGATGATGATCACGCGCGAGCAGGCCGCTTCGACCTCCTCGAGAATGTGGGTCGAGAAGATCACGACCTTGGTTTCGCCGAGGCGTTTGATCAGCCCGCGCACCTCGTGCTTCTGGTTGGGATCGAGGCCGTCGGTTGGCTCGTCAAGAATCAGCACGTCGGGATCATGGATCAGCGACTGCGCGAGGCAGGTGCGGTGCTTGTAGCCTTTCGACAGTGTGTCGATCGACTGGTAGAGCACGCTCTCGAGGAAACACAGTTCCACAGCCCTGTGCACGGCGCGCTTGCGCGCGTCGCCCTGCAGGCCGCGCAACTCGGCGCAGAAATTGAGGAAACCGTGCACGGTCATGTCGGCGTAGCCGGGCGCATTTTCCGGTAGATAGCCGATCAGGCGTTTCGCGGCGATCGGATCTTCGACCATGTCATGGCCGCCAACTGTAATCCGGCCCGAAGTGGGCGGATAATAGCCGGTGATCATGCGCATCGTGGTTGATTTGCCAGCGCCATTGGGGCCCAGGAACCCCAGCACTTCGCCGCGCTCGACGCTGAATGACACATCATTCACCGCCAGTTTCGGGCCGAAGGCCTTTACCAGGTGTTCGACGTTGATCAATGCCTCTCTCCATTCCCGTGCGCGTCCATCCCGCGGCAGCGCGTTTTTTGTGGCCTGTTAGATGGTGCGGACACGAAAAAATTCAAATTTTCGAACCGCAAAACTTCACCCCTCACCCGATACCGGGTGATCAAACATAACCCATTGATTATATTGGATTATTTTAATTTTCCGCCAGTTGTCGCAGTTCCTATGCACCGGCGGCGGTGGTGCCGACAGTCTGAATCGAACAGACGACCTACCGCTTACAAGGCGGTTGCTCTACCAACTGAGCTATGCCGGCGCGAGGCGGGATTATAACGCCTCGATGCCGGGCGGGCCCCCTATAATTGCCCGCTGTTTAACCAACGGACACACTCTGCATGACTCCCGTCGGAATCATCGGCTGCGGCCTGATGGGCAGCGCCTGCGGGGCGCGCCTTAAGGCGGCCGGCATCGCCATCACCGGATACGACATCGATTCCTTGAAAGCAGCGGCGCTGGGCGGCAAGCCCGCAACCGCGCTCGCCGACATCGCCCGGCACTGCGACACTGCAGTGCTCGCCGTATTCGACACCGCGCAGGTGGAAGATACGATCGACGCCCTGCTGACGGCTCGGCCGGCGGATGCCTCGCCGCTGACCGTGGTCTGCGTCAGCACCTGCGATCCGGATCGCATCGCGGCACTGGCCGCGCGGCTGCCGGCCGATCGCCTGCGTTTCATAGAAATGCCGGTCTCCGGCACCAGCGAGCAGACGGCCTGCGGCGACGCGCTGGGCCTCGTCGGCGGCGATCCGGTGGCCGCCGATGCGGTGAAGGAGGTGCTCGACGCCATCTGCCCGCGCCGCCACCACCTTGGCGCCGCCGGCAACGGCGGCCGCGCCAAGCTGGCGATCAACCTCATTCTCGGCGTCAACCGCGCCGCGCTGGCGGAAGGCCTGGTGTTTGCCGAACGCATGGGCCTCGACCCCGCGACCTTCCTCGGAGTCGCGAAGGATTCCGCCGCCTATTCGCAGATCATGGACGTCAAGGGCAAAAAAATGGTCGACGGCGATTTCACCCCGCACGGCAAGATCGCGCAGACGCTGAAGGACTTCCGTCTGATGCTGGAGCAGGCAGGCAAGCTGCGGCAGGGCCTGCCGCTGGCTTCGACCTACGCCGACATCGTCGACGGCTGCATGAAAGCCGGCGAAGCCGAGCTGGACAATGCTGCGGTGATCCACGAAATCCGCCGCCGGCGGCGTTGATCCGGCAGCCCTGGTTCAGCCTCCGGGACGCCTGCCGCGCCTGAGCTTGATGCCCGGCAGCACGGTTTCCAGGACCCCCAGCATCACGGGTTTTTCGACGAAACGCAAAAACCCCGCTGCCAGTATCCGTTCGACCTGCTCAGGAAGTGCACCGGCGCTCATGGCCATGACCGGAATCCGCGCAAACAGCGGGTTCAGCCGCAGGTTAGCCAGCACATCAAAACCACTCATCCCCGGCAGATTGATATCCAGCAGCACCAGGCTGGGCACCAGCCCCTGCCGCACCAGTTCCAGCGCCTGCTCACCGGTGCCAGCCGTCACCAGTCGATACCGCGTACCACTTAATACCGCCTCCATCAGTGCGCAACTGGCCTCGTCATCATCCACATAGAGCACCACGCCAGCATGCTCCGGCGCGCCGCCTCCCCGCATGGGCGGCATTGACGCCGTATCCCCGCCTGCCCGGCGCAGCCGCACATGGAAGACACTGCCGGTGCCGACGGTACTTTCGGCACGGACTTCCCCGCCCATCAGTGCCAATAGCCTGCCGGCAATGGCCAGGCCCAGGCCGGAATTCTGTTGCAGCGCAGTCATGCGGTCCGCATTGCCCGGCGGATCGAACAGATAAGGGATATCGGCCGCCGCAATGCCGATGCCGGAATCCCTGACGCTGCAAACCAGTGATTCATCATCCGCCTCAAAGGAAATATCCAGCCGCCCGCCACTTTTGTTGAATTTCACTGCATTCGACAGCAGGATAAGCAATATCTCCCTGAGCCGGACGGGATCGGCATGGACACGCGCCGAAGTGGAACAGGGACTGAAATGTACCGTCACATTGGCCGCCCGGGCTGCCGGCAGGATCGCGCTCATGCATTCCTCCGCCAGCGCACCGGCGTCGACGATGCCCATCTGCAGTTCGAGCCGGCCGGCTTCAATCCTGCCCAGCTCCAGCAAGCCGTTGATCAAATGCAGCAGCTGCCTGCCGCTTTCAAGGATCTGCTGCACGCTGTCACGCTGCTCCGTGGTCAGCGTGGCCTGATCCAGTTCCAGTAACTGGCCGAAACCGAGTATCCCGTTGAGCGGAGTACGCAACTCGTGACTCATACGCGAAAGAAATTCGGATTTGGCACGGTTGGCCGCTTCGGCCTCATCCCGTGCCGCAAGCACCGCTTCCTCCGCCAGCTTGCGTTCGGTAATGTCCTGCACCGTTCCGGTCATGCTCGATGGCAAACCTTGCGCATCGGTCTCGACCTGCGCCTCTTCATGCACCCAGCGGATCTCGTCGTCGGGCAGGACGATGCGATGATCGACGCTGTACACCACCCCGGTCTGAAAGGCGTCGCGTTGAACACGCTGGATCAACTCACGGTCGTCCGGATGAACTATCTCGAAAAATAAGGTCTGGCTCGGCACAAACGACTTCGGATCGCGGCCAAACATCCGGTAAACCTCTTCCGACCAGACCAGCTCACCGGTCTGCACATTCACCGTCCAGTAGCCCATGCGGGCAATTGCCTGAGCGCGGCTTAGCTGCCGCTCACGCTCTGAGAGCGCGGCCGTGCGTTCCGCAACCCGCTGCCCCAACTCCTTGTTTGCCTGCTCCAGTGCCGCCTCGTACTGCTTGATCGGCGTGATGTCCTGGAAAATCGAAGCGACCGCAATAATTTCGCCGGCATCGTTGCGAACCAGGGAAATGCACGTCAGCACGTCCAGCACGCGGCCATCCTTGTGCATGCGCTGGGTGGGATAAGGCTTCACGGTTTCCCCGTTCAACAGCCTTCGGGTGACATCCTTGAAGACGGGAATCTTGCCCGGCACTCCGTTGAACGAAATGGGTCTGCCGATCGCCTCGGCGGGAGTGAACCCGAACATCCGCTCGGCGCCAGGATTCCATGAGGTGATAAACCCGTCGAGATCACGCATGACAATCGCGTCATAGGAATTCTCGGCAATGGCGGCCAGTTGCGCCCGCACAGTCTCGGCTTGCTTGCGCTCGGAAATATCCGTGGCAACACCGAGAAATCCGGCAGTGTCCCCAAAACCGTCGCGAAGTGCGGTCACCACCAAGGTGACGATCCGTCTTGATCCGTCCTTGCGCAGGTAAGTCCACTCGCGTGGCCGGAAATCCCCGCGGCGCGCCGGCTCCAGGAACACATCCATGCCCTCCACCGGTCGGCCGTAATCCCGGGACAGCACCTCCGCCCTCGACGCCACTTCAGCAGGCAGATGGAACACCAGCGGCGTGCACCGGCCAACCATTTCCTCAGACGCATGACCGAGCATGCGCTCCGCGCCCTTGTTGAACAGCACCACCACACCGTCCTTGTCGCAGGCAATGATGGCCACCTCCGTGGCGGCATCGATCACCGCCTGCAACCGGGCACGCGACTCGCGCAGGGCGTTCTCGGCCTGCTGCTGCTCCGTCACATCCTGACCGATCGCCAGCACCTCGACGGGATTGCCGATAACATCGGTGACAACCTGGCTGCGCCACTCGATTTGACGCTCTGCTCCGCCGCGAGTAAGCAGAGTATTGACGTGGCCCTGCACTGGCTCGCCATAGATCGTTTGCACCAACAGCGTGCGTATCGCCCCCCTGTCCCGCGCCGGCAGAAACATCTGGAACCAGTCCTTGCCCTTGACCTCATCCAGCCGGTAACCGCTGAGTTGCTCGAAGTACGGATTGACATGCCGTATGAAACCGCGAATGTCGAGCACCAGCACGATCACCGGCGCGGCCTTGATCAGTCCTGCGGTAAAGTCGCGCTCCTGCCGTACCTCATGCTCCACCCGCTTCTGCGCGGTCACGTCGATGAACGACGCCATCAGGCACAGCGACTCCTCCTCGGAACTCCTGGGAACCAGGCGCGTAGTCACCTGCAGGTCCGCCAGCGAACCATCCCTGAGGCGGGCGCGCAATTCGCCGCGCCAGCCCCCCGGGCTGCGCAAAGTGTCCATCATCGACTGCGCGTCTCCCGGCAATTCCCAGAACTCCAACGCAGGGCGTCCTACCGCGGCTTCGCGCTGCGGCAACCGCCACAGTTCCAGAAAAGCCCGGTTCACATAAAGCAGTCGGTCATCCGGTCCGACAATCGCCATCGCAACCGGCACGGACTCGATGGCAGCCTCCTTGATGAGGAGGTTTTCGTTCGCCGTGACCAGGTCGGTGGCATCGGTGACATGGCCCTCGAGAAAAAGCAGCTCACCCCCGGCGTCGTGGATCCCCCGCCCGCGCTCATGCACCCAGCGCAAAGTCCCGTCGCGGGTATGGATGCGGTAGGTGAGCACGAAATCGCTGTGCCGGGTCAGTGCCTCCTGCACGCCTGTCCAAACCCGATCGGCATCCCCGGGATGGATCAGCCCGCCCCAGGTCTGCTGGTGGCGCAGAAACTCATCTCGCGGATAACCGCAGAGTTCCTCGACGCCAGCGGTCATGTCGAGCACTGTCCACTCACGATCATTGCTGCAACGATAGACAAATCCATTCAGGGTGTTGAGCACCCGCCGCAGGTGGTCGCTGCTGATGACGTTTAACTGGCGAGTCATTATCGCGAATGCAAGAGCGATGACAAGCGCGCACAACGCCCGCACCAGTTCGACCGGAACACCGACCAGGGCAAGGAACTCCGCGCCGGTCGGCAGCCATGCCGGCAGTCCGGCAGCGCCAGCGGTCACAAACAGTGTCAAAAATCCATAGCCCATAAAACCCAGGGCGAGAACGCTCAGCCAGAACAAGGCAGCTTCGTTGACAGGGTTGGCCAATTGCCTGCGCTTGATCCCCAGCAGCGCCAGCCCGGTCAGCAGGCTGGCCGGCATTCCGACAAAATAGCGCGTGCCGGCCGCCAGTCCGGACAGGGGATCCGCCGCCCACCACGCCATCACCGCCACAGCGCCGCAGGCCAGCCCGTGCACCCATGCCGCGCCCAGCGCGGCGCCCTGCAGACTCACGTGGAGCCGGCGCCCGAACTCCAGCAATGGCAAATAGGAAATCAACAACAGCACATGGCCCAGCAGTGCCAGCGACGCAAGCGGTTGATCCAGCAGATATCCTTGCAGCAGTTGCGACAATCCGTGCAGGAGGCCGAACGCCGCCAGCAGCCACAGGGATGGCCTGTTGAGTTGCGGCAACACATCGCTTCGAGGCAGCATCAAAACAACCACTGCCAGCAGCAGAAAGGCCGCGCCGTAAACCTGGTAGACCAGGCCGGGATTCACCTCAGTCCAGCCAGCCATTCCTGAGCTCCGCATTGCGGTTCAAATGTCTGTCCTTTCAACCCGATACCCCGTTCAGGGCGATGCCCCGGAGCGACCTGCCGTTTTGAGATACCGATCGATCACCCGATAAAACGCTGCCACATCCAGGGGTTTGGTCAGGTACTCGGCAAATCCGGCGGCTCTCCCCTTTGTGATGTCCTGCGGCATGGCATTTGCACTGATTGCAATCACCGGGGTTTCCGCGCAGTCCTCCGATGCCCGCAGCAGATTCAGCACCTGAAAACCGCTGATGCCCGGCAGACTGATGTCGAGCAGGATCAGATCCGGACGATGCTGTTGCGCCAGGTCAATGCCGAGTTGCGGCGTGTTCGCCAGGAACAGGCCAATGTCAGAACGGCGGGCCAGTAGCTGCTCCACCAGTTTCAGGTTGGCGCGATTGTCTTCGATGTATAGGACGACATGCTGCCCCCCCGTTGCTCTGTCCCGCACCGGCCGGATCCCGGAATGCGGCGGCACTGCAGCATACGGCAGCCGCTCAGCCGGCAATTCCACCCAGAACGTGCTGCCTTCCCCGGCCCGGCTTTCCACCCCTGTCTGCCCGCCCATCAGTTCGGCCAGTCGCCGGGTAATGGCGAGGCCGACGCCTGCACCCTCAACGGTGCTGGACTTGCCGACGAGCCGCCTGAAAGGCTGGAACAGTTCAGTCAGACGGTGTTCGTCTATGCCCATACCCGTATCACGCACCATCAATCGCAGGCGGTCACCGCCGGGGTCTTCGGCAAAGACCTGCAACATGCCCTGCTCGCGATTGTATTTCACGGCATTGGAAAGCAGGTTCAACAGGATTTGTTTGAGCCGCATGCGATCCGCGCGTACCGCCTTGCCCGCCAGATTGGCGCTGGATACGGTAATCCCCCGCTGTGCGGCCAAGGGCGAGATCATCTGCAGGCAATCGGCGACCAGCTCTTCGCAATCCACCACCTCGAACGAGAACTCGATATTGCCGGACTCGATGCGCGACAAATCAAGCACTTCGTTGATCAGTTCGAGCAAATGGCGGCCGCCTTTGGTGATCTCCCGCACCCACTTCCGTTGCCGCTCGTCCAGGGCGTCGTCGACGTCCAGCAATTGCGCGAAGCCGAGGACGGCATTCATCGGCGTGCGCAGTTCATGGCTCATCCTGGACAGGAACTCCGACTTCGCCCGGCTCGCCTGCTCCGCCTCTTCCTTGGCCAGAACCAGGGCCTCCTCGGCCTTGATTTGCCAGGTCACATCCTGAGCAGTACCGGACATCCGGACAGCCCGCCCGGCATCATCAAGTCTCACTGTGCCCAGACCTCGAATGTAATGATTGCTGCCATCCGGCCATACGACTCGATGGACGCACTCATAATCTCGGCCACCACCTAGTGCCCGCTGAAGGGTCTCTTCCACGCGAACCACATCCTCGGGGTGAATTCCTTGCCGGAAGAGGGCATAGCTGGGCGTGGTGGACTGCGGCGCCAGTCCCCACAGGCGAAAATGCTCATCGGACCACAGCAATTCCCCGGAAACGGGATCCCAATCATAACTGCCCAGATGCGCCACCTCCTGCGCCTCGTGCAGCTGCCGCTGCCGTTCGGCCAGCGCGAGTTCCGTTCGCTTGCGCTGGTCGATGTCCTGCACCACCCCCAGCATGCGCTGGGGCTCGCCATCAGAACCGCGAACCACGTCGCCGGATTCCAGCAACCAGCGCACCTCGCCGTTCGGCCAGATGCAGCGGTGTTCGATATGGTATTTTTCGCCGCGCTTGATACAGGCATCGACGGCATCGACGACTTTCTGCCGATCCCCTGGGTGAATGGCATTGAGGAAGTTTTCATACTTCGTTTCAAGCTCGCCTTCCGGATAACCAAACAATGGGGCTATGCGTTCGGACCAGAAAAGCTCGCCGGTCTGAATGTTCCAGTCCCAGGTGCCGATGTTGGCGTAATTTTGGCTATTGCGCAGGCGAATCTCACTGTCCTGCAGGGCTTGCCTTGATATGAGACTCTCGGAGACGTCTTCACTGACGCCGATAAAATGGGTCAGACGGCCGCTGGTATCACGCAAGGGCACAAGGCGCAGATGATTCCAGAACAATTCGCCGTTTTTGCGGCAATTGCGGATTACCGCCTCCACCGGTTGCTCTTTGGCGATGCCCCTGCGGATGGTCTCCATGGCCTCCTCGTCGCGCACGTCGCCCTGGAGGAACCGGCAGTTGCGGCCGATCACTTCGGCACGCGTATAGCCGGTGATGCGCTCGAAAGCCGCATTGACATAGATCAGTGGCAGCAGCGGATCCCGGGCATTGGCAATCGCGATGCCGCTGGCTGCCGCTTCCAGCGCGCGTTCGCGCAAATGCAGCAAATCGATGTTGGCCTGCAAGGTCCGTGCTGCACGCTCACGCTGGATTGCAAGGTAGAAGAAGTTGCCCAGGATCAGGAGCAAACCGGCTTTATCTGCCTTCCAGATGCGTCTGGATTGCACTGCGTCATACCCCAGAAAACCCTTGGTGATGCCATTGCTCCTCAGCGGCACCGCAATCAGGGACTGGATTTGCTGGCCCTCGAATAGTGCCTTCTCCACAGCAGCCTCCGGCGGAAGGGCAGCCACATCAATGATGACAAAGGGCTTTTGCCGAATCTGTTCGAGCCCCCAGGGTAACGCGGACGACGGCATATCCTGGACCTTGTGCATCTGCGGCTCGATGCCGGGCGCGCACCATTCATGCGTGTTGCTGAGCAAGTCGCCATCCTCCGAATACAGGAACAGATAGGCGCGATCGGCGCCGAGCAACTCGCCGCTCGCCCGTAACGACCGGTTGACGGCGGCATCCATGTCCTCTTCAGGTACAGCCAGAAAATCGGCTGCCACATCAGTGATCATCTGCTGCAGCATGCTGTGATAGCGCAGCCTTGATTCGACAGCCTTGATGTGGGTGACATCGGTGCGTATCGACACATACCGATAGGGCACGCCCTGTTCATCCGCGAACGGTACGATGGTGGATTGAACCCAATACAGACTGCCATCCTTGCGGCGGTTGCAAATCTCCCCGTGCCATGTTTCGCCTCCGGAGATTGCGCACCACAGATCGTCGTAGAACCCGGGGGGATGTTCCCCGGACTTGAGCATTCGGTGGTTGCGTCCCAGCAGTTCCTCCCGCTGATAGCCGCTGATCATGCAAAACCGGGCGTTGACATAAACAATCGTTCCCGCTGCATCGGTCACACTGACGATGGCATGTGCATCCAGTGCCTGCTGGTACCGCTCGTGCTCATGGAGCATGGCGTGCAACAGCCTCGACTGCCGCACCGACTGGCGGAAACGCCGCGCCAGGATTGCCGCTGCCGTGGCCAGCTTTTGCGCTTCACCCGACCTGATGAACAGGCCGGACGCCGCTGAAACCGCCACTGCCCGCTGCAAATCGCGTTCATCCTCTTCGGCAAAAAAAATGACCGGCGCCTGTTCCTGCCCGAGTTCGTCGCGCAGGAGTGCGGCGAGCTCTGGTCCCGGGCATTGGGGCATCCGCGCGCTGATTACCAGCACTTCCGCAGCAAACTCCTGCGATGCGTGCAGTGCCTGAAGCGGATCCCTGAGTTCCCTTACTTCCAGCCCGGCCTGTCGCAGCATCAATGCATGCGTGGCAAGGCGTCCCCCATCGCTCTCGATCAACAACGCGCGATAGGGTTCGGCAGATTGCAACGCAGCAGACTCTGCGATTGCCCGCAACAGCGTATCGGGAGACGCCGGCTTGTGCAGGCAAATGTCAACGCCGGCACCGTAGGCAGCCAGTTGTGCAGCCAGATTCTGTCCACCAACCAGCATGATCACCGCCAGCCCCGGCCAGCGCTGCTTCACTTCGGCAAGCATGCGCTCACCTGCGACACCGCTCTCGAGCAGCGCATTGTTCACCATCACTGCAGCAGGCGCTTCTCTCTGCGACAGGCAAGCATCATGCAAGGCATCAAGATCGCCGTATTCCACTACACGATAACCTGCTCCCTGCAGTACGCAGCAGAGGTACGCAATCTGGTCCGGATCGGTATCCACAACCGCCACGACAGGCGCCGCCGCACCTGCCGCCGCGGGCGCCAACAGGATGTCGGTGTTGCGAACCAGCGTCTTCGCAGCCGCAAGCAGTTGCGAAAAGGCCAGCCTGGCCGCTGAAGTCTGGCTCTCTCCGCGCAAAGTCGACACGGCGATCACGGCCTGCTGCAGGGTGCAGGCCGCATGAAAGACGTCGGCGAAATGCAGCGCACCGGCATCGTTGGCCAGGTTCCGCACTTCTTGCTGCAAGGACTCGAGTGGTGCAGTCTCACCACACAATACTGCAGTCAACAGTTCTTCTATCCGCGCCAGGCGCTCCGGCAGCGCCGCAGAAAACTCGATCAACAGACTGCCGATTGGCCGTGGAAAGCGGTTTTGCAGATTCATGGGGACGATGGCCAAGATTGAAAATTGGTCCTGATTGAGTGAAACGTATCACGGCGACACCTGCCGCATCCCGCACCGGAGACGCTGGGAGCGTTATTTTTCAGGCGCCGGGGCCTGCCCGGGCACATGAGGTCAGCCCGGTCATGCAAACCGGCGATGATCGTCGCCACGTATCAGCCACCCGAAAAACAGTCTGATTGGCAAGGCTGCATTGACTCTGCCTGTGCCCAGGAATATTACCTTTGTATTATATAAGGGAAAGGGATTTCAGACGTGCCGCCGCCTGGTTCACCCTCCATCCCCGTCACTGGCATCGTATTGTTGCCGTTGCTTTCTGATGAGTTGCTCAACCGCGCAATAGACAGCAGGCGGCCGCATCCATAATCCGGCTTTACGGCCGATTCCGGCAAAACTTGAGGCTGGTCCGCGGGTTCATGGACGGTCTTAAGGCATTTTTATATTCCCTCCATAATCGCCGGGTGGACGCGATGGATCACGGTGGCCAAAAAAAAGCGCGGTCTCCCGCGCCTTCGATGCCTGCGACCTCAAACTCAGGTTTTCTTCGCGACAAACCCGTAGGCCATGTTGGTGCGCCCCGGCCCTTCCTGCTCGTAGGTTTCCTTGATCTGCGCCACACGGTCGACGATGATTTCCGCCTGCTGTTTCGGCGTCACGTGGTACAAGCGTGCGTTGTTGCCGCCGAAAATGGCGTTTTTGACCGGGCCGTCGGCGGCGCCGAGCGGCCGGTAGCCATACTTCTTTTGCATGTCCTCGGGAATCTCCAGACGGCGCAGGGCTTCGATCTGCCACTGCGGCGCGCCGGTCCACACCGCGTCGGTACCCCACACCACGTTGCTGCTGCCGAGGCCCTTGATCAGCGTCCCCATCACCGCCGCGCCGAGCCGCGGGTTGGCGGTAGTGGTCCAGGCAAAAAGCTGGCCGAGGTCGCCGTAGACATTCTTGACACCGTACTTCTCCGGGATCTCGGCAAGGTCGGTGACCCACTCGATGCGGCCGGTTTTCTCGAAATGCTCCCAAGCGGCCTTCGGCGCGTTGGGGCCAGTCCAGCGCCAGCCCGAGTGATAGATGATGAAATTCAGCTGGGGCCAGTCCTTCGCCGCCTTGCCCACGTCGCGCACGTCCGAGTATTCGAGCAGATGCGGAAACTTCTGCTCGATCTGGGGCGGAAACAAACCCTTGTGGATGCACACGTTCTTCAGGCTCGGATTGGTCTTGCTCCACTTCAACAGCTTCTCGTAAAACGGGTACATCACCTTTTCATCATCGAGGCGGAAAGGCCACTTTGAGAGGTGCTTGTTGGTGTTGTCGCCGATGGTGTAGCCCTTCCATGAATCGGGCTTGAGCCGCGCCTGCTCCTCCTCTACCTTGTCCAGCCAGCCGGCATGTCCGGGCGTGAATATCGCATGCGAAAAGCTGCGCCGGGTGCCTGCCTCCTTGTTGATCTTCTCGCGCGCAGCGTACTTCATGTCGTTGGTCAGGAAGGAAAACGCGGGATCGACCGAATAGGAGCCACTGATGCAGCCGACCTTGGTGTCGCTGTCGAGGTAGATCTCCTTGAAGTAGTTCGGAAACTTCAGGTCGTCGATGGTCTGCTCCTTTTCGCCGATCTGCAGGTTCCAACCGAGCTTGCCCACGGTCGCGCGCTGGGCGACAAATGTCTTGATCGGTGTGTCGTCGCGCAGGAAATGCGTGTGCATGTCCATGATGAACTGGTTCTTCAGCGCCTTCGCCCGCTCGTTGGCCATTTCCGGAGTGGCGGCCTCGGCACGGCTGACCATGTAGAACGGGCCATAGGTTTCGTTCATGGCGACGAAAGCGGCCGCCATTCCAGCGGCCGACTGGAAGAAACGACGACGGCTGACCCCCTGCTTGCGCGCGAGTTCGGCGCCGTACTCCTTGATCCGCCCCTCGAACTCGCGCTGCTTCTCGGTCTGAGGCGGAGGCATGTACTCGTCGCTGGACACGCACTGCACGGGAATCGGCGACGGGAATATCGATTCTGCGGGGTCTAGCTGTTCGAGCTCTTCCGGGCTAAGCATGGCAACTCCCTCCTCGACTGAATGGATTGCTGAGCATGCACCGCGCAGGGGCCGTTCGCGGGACGGTCTGATGTTCTGGGTGCGAGGCGTCTCAGGAGTTTGCGACGCGGTCAGCCACGGTGTCAAACCGCGGCGGCGAAAACCTACTTGACGATCTGCAACCGCGGTCGGCCACCCGGAGCCGGGGCATCCGGCTTCGGATCATCCGGCTGTTCGGGGGAAGATGGGATGGACACCGGCGCGGTGGACTGTGCCTGGGATTCCTCCGGGAAGAACAGGCCCTGACCGTTTTCGCGCGCGAATATGCCCTGAACAGCGGACACCGGTATCGAGCATTCTCGCGACACTCCTCCGAAACGTGCCGAAAACTGGATCAGGTCCTGGCCGATGGTCAGCTTGTGGGTCGCGTCGTAACTGAGATTGAGCACGATCTCGCCGTTTTTGACGTGCTCCATGGGAACGCGGGTGTTCTCGTCGAGCTTCACCGACAGGTACGGCGTGAAGCCGCTGTCGCAGGCCCATTCGTGGACCGCGCGGATCAGGTACGGTTTGGTGGAACGCTCCATTATGATTCAGCGATGAATGATGAGTGATGAGTGATGAACGGAATCATGGGAGCAGTTTTGCTCATCGTTCATCACTCCTCGCTCATCACTGTCATTTCCGCATCACTTTTTCTGATGCGGTCAGCGCATCAATGTAG
The DNA here is from genome assembly GCA_030684405.1 of Burkholderiales bacterium. Classification (GTDB taxonomy): domain Bacteria; phylum Pseudomonadota; class Gammaproteobacteria; order Burkholderiales; family SG8-41. The sequence goes on from JAUXYA010000024.1 coordinate 63,881, forward strand.
GCCGGCCGGCTGAACAGCCGTTCGGCGTACTTCATCAGTGGCGCCGCCTGCTTGCCGAGCTGGATGCCGTAATGGTCAAGACGCCACAGCAAAGGCGCGATCGCCACGTCGAGCATCGAGAATTCCTCGCCCAACATGTATTTCTGCTTCGCGAACACCGGGGCGATCTGGGTCAACGCATCGCGGATGGTCTGACGCCCCTTGTCGGCCTGCTTCTGGGTGCCCTTCTCGATGGCAATCACATGCGAGAACATCTCCTGCTCGAAACGGAACAGAAACAGCCGCGCGCGCGCGCGCATCACCGGATCGGCCGGCATCAGCTGCGGGTGCGGGAAGCGGTCATCGATGTACTCGTTGATGATGTTCGATTCGTAAAGAATCAGGTCGCGCTCGACCAGCACCGGCACCTGGTTGTACGGATTCATCACCGCGAGGTCTTCCGGCTTGTTGAACAGGTCGACGTCGATGATCTGGAAATCCATGCCCTTTTCGTAGAGCACGAAGCGGCAGCGCTGGCTGAAAGGGCAGGTCGTGCCCGAATAGAGTGTCATCATGATGGTTTATCCGTAACGGAACAGCAGTTCAGTGGTTTTGCAGGAGGGCTGCGCTGGAGGAACAAAGGGCCGTGACGCGGTCCGCGCGCACGGCCCCTGCCGGAAAATCGGGATTTCAGTGCACGTCCTTCCAGTATTCTTTCTTCAACGCGTAGGCCAGCACGAAGAGCAGGCCGAGGCCAAGCAGCACAAACATTCCGATGGTCTTGCGGTCATTGCGCATCGGCTCGCCCATGAACACCATGTAATTCACCAGGTCCGCGACCATGCGGTCGTACTCAACAGGGCTCAGTGTCCCGGGCTTGTCGAGTTTCAGTGCCATCGCGGTCTTCTCGTAACCGGGACCCTGAACTTTGCGCTCCGCCAGAACCTGCTCGCCCTGCAGTTCCCACAGCACGTGCGGCATGCCGACGTTGGCATAGACGGTGTTGTTCCAGCCTGTCGGGCGTTCGGCATCGCGGTAGAAACCGCGCAGATAGCTGTAAAGCCAGTCGGCTCCGCTACCGGCGGAGGATGCGCGCGAGCGTGCGGTCACCGTCAGATCAGGCGGCGGGGCGCCGAACCACTCCCGGGCCTCTGCCGGGTCCATCGCCACGCGCATCAGGTCACCGACCTTGGCTCCGGTGAACACCAGGTTGTCGAGGATCTGCTGGTTGGTCAGGCCGATGTCCTGCAGCCGGTTAAAGCGCATGTAGTTCGCACTGTGGCAGTTCAGGCAGTAATTGACGAAATGCCGGGCGCCGCGCTGCAAGGACGCCTGGTCGGTTTCATCGATCGGTGCGCGGTCGAGCTTGACATCGACGCCAGCGCCCAGCGCAAGCGCGGGCGCGAACAGCAGTGCGGCAATCAGATTCTTGAATTTGTTCATGTTATCCGCCATCACATGGTAACCCGATCCGGCTCCGGCTTGGTCTTGTCCATCGCCGAATACCAGGGCATCAGCAGGAAAAACGCGAAATAGAGCAGCGTGCCGATCTGCGAAATCACCGTACCGGCCGGGGTTACCGTCTGCACACCGTAGTAGCCGAGCACAATGAAGGTGATCACGAAGATGGTCAGCGCGCTACGGAACAGAGGGCCCTTGTAACGAATCGACCTCACCGGGCTGCGGTCCAACCAGGGCATCAGGAAGAAGATCAGGGTGGCCGCCCCCATCATGACCACGCCCCAAACCTTGGCATCCAGCGCCAGCGGGCCACCCTTCATCAGGACAACCAACACCAGCCCGCTCGCCGCCGCGACGAGTTTGACGCGACTGTCGCGGGCGGTGAGCCAGATCAGCACGACGTAGGCGGCTACGCCGATCGCCAGCACCAGCATAAAGTCCTCGGTGATCGCGCGCAGGATCGAGTAATAAGGCGTGAAGTACCACACCGGCGCGATGTGCGGCGGGGTTTTCAGCGGGTCGGCGGGAATGAAGTTGTTGTATTCAAGGAAGTAACCGCCCATCTCGGGCATGAAAAACACCACCGTGAAGAACAGGAACAGGAAGACCACAACGCCGACGATGTCCTTCACCGTGTAATACGGGTGAAAGGGAATGCCGTCGAGCGGGCGGCCCTGCTCGTCCTTGTGCTTCTTGATCTCGACGCCGTCGGGGTTGTTTGAGCCGACCTCGTGCAGTGCCATGATGTGCGCCGCGACAAGCCCCAGCAGCACCAGCGGCAGCGCGATCACGTGGAAGGCGAAGAAGCGGTTTAGCGTCGCATCGGAGACCACGAAGTCGCCGCGGATCCAGGTCGACAGATCGGGGCCGATCACCGGCAGCGCGTCGAACAGGTTGACGATCACCTGCGCACCCCAGAACGACATCTGGCCCCAGGGCAGGAGGTAGCCGAAGAAGGCTTCCGCCATCAGGCACAGGTAGATCAGCATGCCGAAGATCCAGATCAGCTCGCGCGGCTGCCGGTAGGAACCGTACATCAGGCCGCGGAACATGTGCAGATAGACGACGACGAAGAACGCCGAGGCGCCGGTCGAGTGCATGTAGCGGATGAACCAGCCGCCGGGCACGTCGCGCATGATGTATTCCACGGAGGCGAAAGCTTCAGCCGCCGACGGTTTGTAGTGCATCACCAGGAAAATGCCGGTGACGATCTGGATCACCAGCACCAGCATCGCCAGCGAACCGAAGAAGTACCAGAAATTGAAGTTCTTCGGCGCGTAATACTGCGACAGGTGATCGCGCCACAGCGACATCAGCGGAAAACGCTGGTCGACCCAGGTCAACACGCCGCTGATCGGGGCGTTGAGCGGGCCGGCGCCGCGGAACTGGACGGGTTCTTTAGGTGTAGCAGCCATTTTGTATTCAGGCTCCCTTAGAGTCTTCGCCGATCAGGATGCGTGTGTCCGACAGATAAGTGTGCGGCGGCACTATCAGGTTGTCGGGCGCAGGACGGTTCTTGTAGACGCGGCCGGCGAGGTCAAACAGCGAGCCGTGGCAGGGACAGTAGAAGCCGCCCTGCCAGTTCGGATCGAAAGCCTCGGCCTGTTTCGCGAACTTGTCGACCGGCGAACAGCCGAGGTGAGTGCAGATGCCGACAACGACCAGGTATTCGTCCTTGATCGAGCGAAATTCATTGGCAGCATAGGCCGGCTGCATCGGCTTCTTCGATTCGGGATCGGAGACATTGCTGTCGTTGCTGCGGATGGTGTCGAGCATTTCCTTGGTACGGCGGACGACCCACACCGGCTTGCCGCGCCACTCGACGGTAATGCGCTCCCCGGGCGCCAGTGCGCCTACGTCAACTTCCACCGGCGCGCCGGCAGCCTTGGCGCGTTCCGACGGCATCATGCTCGCCACAAACGGCACCGCTGCAGCACCGGCCGCTACGCCCCCAGCCACCGTGGTGGCGGCAACCAGAAACTGCCGTTTACCCTGATCGGTATCTTTCTCGGACATGCCTGTAGTCCCCTCTGAGTCTTGCGTATACGAAAAAGGGGATATTTTACACGTGGAGACCCGGGAAAGTTAAGCAAAAACTGAGAATAATCAATTAATTCATGATGTTATGGATATCCTTGCAAGCGCTGAAGGGTGCCCCGCTACCGCGCTTGCCAGCTCCTCAGCAGGCCCGTGGCAGCTCCAGGATCACAACGGTGCCGCGCCCGGCCGGAGCCGCACTGATGTCGACCTTGCCGCCATGGAGGTGGGCGATTTCACGCACGATGGCCAGCCCGAGTCCGCAGCCTTCGCCACCGGCGCCGTCAACACGATAAAAGCGGTCGAACACCCGCGGGCGCAATGCCTCCGGTATGCCAACGCCGTCGTCCTCCACCCGCAGCACAGCAACCTCACCCCGGCTGCCGGTTGCGACAGTGACGCGTCCGCCCGGCGGGGTATAGGCAATGGCATTGTTGATGAGATTCGACAGCAGTTCCCGCAGCAGGAATACATCGCCGAGCACCGGCGCAGCCTTGAGATCCAACCCGAGGTCAATCTTCTTGCTAATCGCAGCCGGCATCCAGTTCTCGACGACATCCGCCGCAACGCTGCGCAGGTCCGTCGGGCGCATCGAGTCGGCCTGGGCAAATCCCGCTTCCGCCCGCGCCAGTGTCAACAACTGGTTGGCAAGACGCACTGCCCTCTCGGTCGACAGGCCAAGTTCCTTGAGCACCCGCAGGTGCTCCTCCGGATCGGACTGGCTCAGTCCGTATTCGACCTGCATGCGCAGCCCGGCAAGCGGAGTACGCAACTGGTGGGCGGCATTCGCCACGAACTGCTGCTGTGATTGCAGCGTCAGGTCGAGGCGCGCCAGCAGCTCATTCAGCGTGACAATCAGCGGACGCACCTCCACCGGAGCGCGTTCCGCGTCGATCGGACGCAGATCCCGGTGCGAGCGCGCACCGATTTCCTCGCGCAGGTGTTCCAGCGGTTCCAGGCCCTTGCCCACGCCGAACATCACCAGGATCACCACCGAGACGACGAGCATCACCTCGATCGCGATCATCCCGGTGACAATCCGCTTCGTCAACTCGCTGCGCTTGACCGTCGTTTCCGCGACCTGGACGATGGCATCCACCCCTCGCAGGTTGACCCGCATCGCGGCCACCCGGACCGCTTCGCCTTCGAGTATCGTGTCATACAGCAGTTCACCCGCCTCGAGGGACTTGCTGACGGGGGGCCGCAGCTGCGCATCGCCAGCGATCAGGCGCCCGCTCTTGTCATGAACCGAATAATAGATACGATCAAACTGGTCTGTGCGCAGCATCATGTCGGCGGAGTTCGACAGCGCTTCCGGATTCACGTCCGGCCGAGAATTGATCAACCGGGTCAACGACTGCGCGGTATCCACGAGCACCCAGTCATAAGCCGCCGTCACCTGACGCAGTGCAAGGGAATGTCCGAGCAGCGTCGCGGCCGCCAGTGCCAGCAGCAGCAGCACCGACAGCCACCGGAACAGCAGGCGGCGTATGCTAACTTGCATCGTCCGGGGTCTTGTCCAGGTAATAGCCGAAACCGCGGATGGAGTGGATCTTCACACCCGCCGGCCCGAGCTTGTTGCGCAGCCTGGAAATGTAAACCTCGACCACGTTGAGGTTCAGGTCGGCATCCGGGTCGCTGATCGCGGACACGATCTGCTCCTTGCTGACGATCTTGCCGGCGCGCAGCACCAGGAACTCGAGTACCCCCCATTCGCGTGCGGTAAGCCGCACCGGGTTGTCCGCAACCCAGACGCGCTTCGCGGCAATGTCCACCTTCAGTTGCCCGTAGACGATCTGCGTCTCCGTTGTCTGCTGCCCGCGCCGGATTACGGCACGCATACGGGCTTCCAGTTCCATCAGCGAGAACGGCTTGATCAGATAATCATCGGCGCCGAGATCGAGACCATGTACCCGGTCCGCGACCGAGTCGCGCGCGGTGAGCACGAGCGTCGGAACATAACGTTCCCTCTGTCTCGCCCTGCGCAGCACCTCGAAACCGTCTATCCCCGGCAAGCCGATGTCGAGTATCACGAGGTCGTAATCCTCGTGCGCCAGCAGTAGGTCTGCCTCGCGGCCACTGGTCGCAAGCTCGACGCGATGCCCGGCCTGCTGCAGGTAACGGACCAGCCCGTCACCAAGAGCCTTGTCATCCTCCACGATCAGCACATGCATTGCCGGAAACCCCGCATTCATTGGATGGAGGACCGCTCCGCCAAAAGGCACCGGAACGATCCCGATGCAAACACTCTAAAGCATCAGCATCGTTTGCCGCAAAACCTGTTGCATGCGAACTGTCCGTCAATATCCGCGCATTCGCGTTACGCGGCACCGCATCTTCACGACCTGTGATGCCTTTTCAGTTTCACGCAAGCCTTGGTTCAGGCAGACGAAGAATTCGTCGTTATCGTCTACACCGTGCAATGGAGCGACCAGATGCGCTGTTTTGTCGCGTTCGAGGAACAACCAGCCGGCACGGATGGTCCATTAACGACACCAACCGCACTTTACGGTCCGGGGACGGCGAACGGACCGTCACAAACCTCATCACAAACGGCCACCGGCCGCAGCGGTTTATCAATGGAGGAGACATGATGAACTGGTTACACGGAAAGGACGGTCGCGACCTCATCGCAGGAGGCCTGCTGATCGTGATCGGCATTTTTTGCGCGATCTACGCGTCGCAGCACTATCCCCTGGGCGACGTGAGCCGCATGGGACCGGGCATGTTTCCGACCGTCCTCGGTTACGTCCTCGCCGGGCTCGGTGTGCTCATTGCACTCCCGGCGTGGTTCCGTTCCGGCAGCCTGCCGAAACCTGAGTACAAACCGCTGTTTTTCGTGCTGCTCGGCACCCTGGTATTCGCGCTTACGGTTGAGCGCATCGGCGTGGTGCCCGCCATCTTCCTGCTGACCGGCCTCGCCGTACTGGCCGACAACAAGCTGGGAATCATCGGCACGCTGGTGCTGGCAGCGGCGCTTTCCGCCGCCTCGGTGCTGATATTCCTGTACGGGCTCGGCATCCCCATCTATCCCTTCGTGTGGCCTTTCTGATGGAACTCCTCGACTACTTCATTATCGGCATGGAGAGCGCGCTGTCGCTCTCCAACCTCTGGTACTGCTTTCTCGGCGTCCTTCTGGGCACGCTGGTCGGCGTGCTCCCCGGCATCGGCGCCCTCGCGACAATCGCACTGCTGCTGCCGGTCACTTTCCATCTTGACCCGACCAATGCCATCGTGATGCTCGCGGGCGTCTATTACGGATCGACCTACGGCGGCTCCACCGCGTCCATCCTGCTCAACCTGCCGGGCACGCCGTCATCCGCCGTCGCCTGCCTGGACGGCTACCCGATGGCGCAAAGCGGCCGCGCCGGCGTCGCGCTATTCATGACCACGATCGCCTCGTTCTTCGGCGCCACCGTGGGCATCATTATCCTGATGCTGTTCTCGCCGGTCATCGCCGAGGTCGCGCTGAAATTCGGTGCACCGGAATATTTCGCGATGATGCTTCTGGGACTGGTCGCCGCCTCAACGATCTCTTCGGGTGCGCCGATCAAGGGCATCGCCATGGTCGTGCTTGGCGTGCTGATCGGTGTAATCGGCACCGACGTCAACAGTGGCATGGCACGCTTCTCCTTCGGTTTTCCCGAACTGACTGACGGCATCAGCCTGGTGGCCATTGCAATGGGCCTGTTCGGCATCGCTGAAGTCATCGCCAGCGTCAACCGCATACGGCGCGGCCAGGTCGACCGCAAGAGCATCACTTTCCGTTCGATGATCCCGACGCGGGACGACTGGCGGCGGTCATGGATGCCGATGATTCGGGGCTCCGCCATTGGATCATTCTTCGGCGCGCTTCCAGGCACTGGCGGCACCATTGCCTCGTTCATGTCCTATGCGGTCGAAAAAAAGGTCGCCAAGGATCCCTCGCGCTTCGGCAAAGGCGCGGTCGAGGGAATCACCGGACCTGAATCTTCAAACAATGCCTGCGACCAGACTGCCTTCATCCCGACGCTGACGCTGGGCATCCCCGGCACGGTGAGCATGGCACTGATGCTGGGTGCGCTGATGATTCACGGCATATCGCCGGGTCCCCAGCTAATGACTGAAAAACCCGACCTGTTCTGGGGGCTGATCATGAGCTTCTGGATCGGCAACATCATGCTGCTCGTCCTGAACATCCCTCTGATCGGCGTCTGGGTGCGACTGCTGGCCGTGCCGTACCACATGCTCTACCCTGCGGTGCTGGTGCTGGTCTGCATCGGAGTCTTCAGCATCAACAACAGCACCTTCGACGTCTGGGTCGTCGCGATCTTCGGCGCAATGGGCTACGCGATGCGGTTGCTCGACTTCCCCCCGGCCCCGCTGCTGCTCGGCTATGTGCTGGGGCCGCTGATGGAAGAGAACGTACGCCGGGCACTGCTGATTTCGCGCGGTGATTTCATGGTGTTCCTGGAACGTCCGATCAGCGCCACCTTTATCGGAATCACGGTCGTACTGCTGGTGTGGGCGTTCTACGCCTCGATGCGCGGCAAGTCCGTTGTGACTGCCATGACAGAACGCTCCAGCTGATCCGCGCCGCCGCTACTGCGGCGGCGGGTGGGGCATCACGCGCTGCCAGGAAGACGCGCAGTTCTGCACGTAGGGGTAGTAGGCCTGGGAGTCCGGACAGAAATGCCAGGTCGGCGCTGCACTGCCAGACTGTGGTGGTCCCTGTACCTGTGCCGGCACAGGGTTGCCGCGCTCGTCGTAGAACACCAGCGGCTCACGCACGACCACCCGTTCGCGCAACACCACCGGCGGCGCCGGATGGTAGTAGGGGTAGCCGTGCGCAGACCACCAGGGGGCAAAAACCACCGGTGCGCCAAGCATCACGCCCACCCGCAGCTTGGAGTGACCGCGGCCGCCATGGGCGTCGGCCGGCAGGCTCGCCGCCAAAGTCAAAGCGGCCAATGACAGCATCAGGGTCTTGCGCATGGACAAATCCTCCTGCATCCGGAATGCCCCCATGATAGCCCTGCCGACACCCGCGGGGGGCAGCCAATTTGTTTCAGGATGTAACCGTCCACATCGCCGACGGCTCAGACCGGATTGTCGATGTCGATGAAGCGGTGGCGTAGCCCGAAGCGCTGCGCGAGGTGTTCGCCCAGCGCCTGCACGCCGTAACGCTCGGTGGCATGATGGCCGGCAGCGATGTAGGCCACGCCGGACTCGCGCGCGGCATGCACGGTCTGTTCGGAAATCTCGCCGCTGATGTAGGCGTCAACACCCAGCGCGATGGCCTGCTCGAACAGTCCTTGCGCGCCGCCGGTGCACCAGGCCACCCGCCGCACGCGACGCTGCGGATCGCCGATCACCAGCGGCACGCGTGCGGTTGCGCGCTCGATCAACTGCACGAACCCGGCCAGGGCAAGGTCATGCTTTAGAGTGCCCTGCATGCCGATGTCCTGATCCCCGAAACGACCCGAGGGCGCCAGTTCCAAACGCAGTGCCAGCTGCGCGTTGTTGCCCACCTCCGGATGCACGTCCAGCGGCAGGTGGTAGGCAAACAGGTTCAGGTCATGCCGGAGCAGGTTACCGATGCGGCGACGGCGCATGCCGGTGATACGGCCATCCTCACCACGCCAGAAATAACCGTGGTGGACCAGCAGCGCATCAGCGCTCTCGGCAACGGCCGCCTCGATCAGCGCCGAAGATGCAGTCACGCCGCTGACGATGCAGTTCACTTTCTCGCGCCCTTCCACCTGCAGGCCATTTGGGCAATAATCCCGGAAATCAGGGACTTGCAGATAATCCGCGAGATAAGCGTCGAGCGCAGCACGTTCCATGGTCATCCGTCCATCCACTGGTCAGCAAACATTGTAAACGCGTCCCCGCGGCAACCTTCATGCGAAAACTCTGGTTGATCTTTTCTCAGACGGCGACCATCTGCCTCGCCGCGCTGTTCGTCGTCAGCACGCTGCGGCCAGACCTGCTCAACGGCAACTCCCCGCAGGGTGCGGTCATCACCACCGTAAAGCAGATGGCCGGGAGCGCCGACGCGCCTGCGGTAGCGTCGTACAGCGATGCGGCGCAGAAAGCCATGCCGGCAGTGGTCAACATTTTCACCTCCCAGGCCGTGAAGCGGCAGCAACACCCGCTGCGCGATGATCCACTGTTCCGGTTCTTCTTCGGCGATCAGCCCGATGCCCAGGTGCAGCCGAGCACCAATCTCGGCTCCGGCGTCATTGTCAGCGAATCCGGCTACATACTCACCAACAGCCACGTCGTCGACGGCGCGGACGGCATCGAGGTCGCACTGGCCGACACGCGGCGGGTCAACGCCCGGGTGGTCGGCGCCGACCCCGAATCCGATCTCGCGGTGCTGAAGATCGACCTGCCGAAGCTGCCCGCGATCACCTTCAGCGCACCCGACAGCGCGCGCGTCGGGGATGTCGTGCTGGCCATCGGCAACCCCTTCGGCGTCGGCCAGACGGTAACCCTGGGCATTGTCAGTGCGCTGGGCCGCACCCACCTCGGTATCAATACCTTCGAGAACTTCATCCAGACGGACGCAGCGATCAACCCCGGAAACTCCGGCGGCGCACTGGTCGACGTCAATGGCCACTTGATCGGCATCAACACCGCGATCTATTCGAAGACTCCCGGTGGCGCCTCGCTGGGCATTGGCTTCGCGATCCCCGCAAGCACCGCCAAAAGCATCATGGAGCAGATCATCCAGAACGGATCGGTGCAGCGCGGCTGGATCGGCGTCGGCGTTCAGGATCTCAATAAGGAGATCGCAGAATCGTTCAGAATTCCGGGAACACGCGGCGCACTGATTACCGAAGTGTTCCGCGGCACTCCGGCGGATCGCGGCGGCATGAAGGTCGGCGACGTGCTGGTTGCCGTCGACGGCAAGCCGGTCCCCGACTCTGCGACCATGCTCAACCTGATTGCCGCGCTGGTGCCCGGCAGTCAGGCCAACTTGCGCGTCATGCGCGATGCCAAGGCACTCGACCTGAAGGTCACTGTCGGCAAACGGCCCGCCCAGCCGCGGCGGAACCCTGCCGAGTAAGCCGCGCCGCTGCAGCCCGCGTCACTGACGGCTGCGTTCTTCCGCTGCGATGCGATCGAGCTCCGCGTCCTGCTCGGCATCGCCGGGCGCCCGGTAGTCGCCGTCACTGTCGTCCGGGCGCGGCCGGCTGCCGACGAAACGGGCGGCGAACAGGCCGACCTCAAACAGCAGGCACATCGGGATGGCCAGCAGCAGCTGCGAAACCACGTCCGGCGGAGTGACGATTGCGGCAATGACGAATGCGATGACGATGAAATAGGGTCGGATGTCGCGCAGCTGCTGCAGAGTCACGATGCCCATGCGCGTGAGCATCACCACCACGAGCGGCGTCTCGAAGGTGAGGCCGAAAGCAAGGAACATGGTGAGCACGAAGTTCAGGTAGTTCTCGATGTCCGGCGCCACCGAGATGCTTTTGGGCGCGATCTGGTTGATGAAGTGGAACACCGTGTTGAATACGAAGAAATAGCAGAACGCGATACCAACCACGAACAGCAGCGTGCTCGCCACCACCAGCGGCAGCACCAGGCGTTTTTCATGACTGTAGAGTCCCGGCGCGATAAACGACCAGGCCTGGTACAGCGTATATGGCAGCGTCAGCACGAAAGCGACCATCATCGCCACCTTGACCGGCACCAGGAATGGCGTCACCACGCCGGTGGCAATCATCTTCGAGCCCTCGGGCAGGGCCCGCATCATCGGCGTCGCCAGCAGGTCGTAAAGACCGGAGGCAAACGGGATCAGCACCAGCAGCACCACACCGAAAGCGATCAGCGCGCGCAGCAGGCGGTCGCGCAGCTCGACCAGATGGGAAATGAAAGTGTCTTCGCTCACTGGGGGGCTAAGCCGGTTTCGCGGGATCCGTTGCGGCGGGCTTTTCGGCGACAGCGGGGGTTTCGGCGACAGCGGACGCCGCAGCGCTGCCGCCATCAGCCGGAGGCGCATCGCCGGCAATCCGGTTCATTTCGGATTCCGCCGAACGCACAGTGTCGTTGACGGACTGCTCCAGCGACTGCGCGGTTTCCTGCATGCTCGCCTGCAGCTTGCGCAGGTCGTCCAGCGCCATCTCGCGGCTGATGTCAGCCTTGACGTCGTTGACATAACGCTGCATGCGGCCGAACAAGTGGCCGGCGGTGCGCGCCACCTTGGGCAGTTTTTCCGGGCCGATAACAATCAATGCCACCACGGCAATGATCATCAGTTCGGAGAAGCCGATGTCGAACATGGGTTGCGGACGCGAGGGGTGAGGAGTAAGGAGTGAGGTGGCCCGTGTTACTCCTGACGCTTCACGCCTGACACCTTACGACTTGGTGGTTTCCTTGCGTGCCTCGCCGTCGATGGTCTGGCCACCGGAGGGCGGGATTTCGGCCTTGGCCTGATCGGTTTTTCCGTCTTCGGGTTTCATGCCTTCCTTGAATCCCTTGACCGCACCACCGAGGTCGGAACCTATGTTGCGCAGCTTCTTGGTGCCGAACACCAGCACCACCACGAGCAACACGACCAGCCAATGCCAGATGCTGAACGAACCCATAACCTGCTCCTCATGATCCGTGCGCGAACACGGTACAAAAATCGTCCGCTTGGCTACTTGCCGCGTGACGCCTTTTCGGCGATGCCGGAGATACCCTCGCGCCGCTGCAGTTCGGCCAGCACGTCTTCAGGACCTGCGCCATGCCAGGCCAGCAGCACCAGCGTGTGAAACCACAGATCCGCCGTTTCTCGAACCAGATGCAGTTTATCACCCTCCTTCGAGGCCAGCAGGGTTTCCGCAGCTTCTTCCAACACCTTGCGCAGAATGGCGTCCTCGCCCTTCGCCAGCAGCCCGGCAACATAAGAGCTGCCGGCATCGGCTGCCTTGCGCGCCGCGATCGTCTCGCCGAGCCGCAGCAATATGTCCTGATTGATTTTGTCCACGCTGCTATCCCTTTCCGTAAATTGCCACGGGATCCTTCAGCACCGGATCGACCTCGACCCACTCGCCGCCACGCAACTCGAGGAAAAAGCAGCTGTGTCGCCCGGTGTGGCAGGCGATGCCACCGACCTGCTCGACCTCGAACAACACCACGTCCGCGTCGCAATCCAGCCGCAGCGCCTTGACCTTTTGCACATGGCCAGATTCCTCGCCCTTGTGCCAGAGTTTCTGGCGCGAGCGTGACCAATAATGTGCCTCGCCGGTTACGACGGTGCGTTGCAGCGCCTCGCGATTGGCCCAGGCCAGGGTCAGCACCCGCCCGGAGGCCTGCTCCTGGGTGACGACCGGGACCAAGCCGTCGGCGTTCCAGTGTATGCGATCCAGCCAATCCATCGTTGCCTTGCGCCCTTGCTTGAGAATATTTGTAAGTATTTGATTTTAATGATTTTTTATGGGCACTACAAGCGCACCTCAATACCCCGCTGCGCCATGTGTTCCTTGGCCTGGCGCACCGTGTACTCGCCATAGTGGAAAATACTCGCCGCAAGCACCGCATCAGCATGGCCGATCGTGACGCCATCGGCGAGGTGATCGAGGTTGCCAACGCCGCCGCTGGCAATCACCGGAATGTCCAGCGCCGCTGAAAATGCGCTGGTCAGCTCGAGGTCAAAGCCGATGCGCGTGCCGTCGCGGTCCATGCTGGTCAGCAGTATCTCGCCGGCGCCCAGCGTCTGCATTTTTTTGCCCCACTCCAGTGCGTCGAGCCCGGTGGCCTTGCGGCCGCCATGGGTGTACACCTCCCAGCGCAGCGGTCCTTCGCCAGGCACGCGCTTGGCGTCAACGGCGACAACGATACACTGCGAACCGTAGCGGCCGCTGGCATCGGCCACCAGCCTCGGGTTCTGCACCGCGGACGTATTGATGCTGACCTTGTCGGCACCGGCATTGAGCAGCCGGCGCACGTCCTCGACGGCGCGCACGCCGCCGCCGACAGTCAGCGGGATGAACACCTGGGCCGCCACCGCCTCGATGATACCGAGGATCAGGCCGCGATCGTCGCTGCTGGCGGTGATGTCAAGGAAGGTCAGCTCGTCGGCCCCCTGCTCGTCATAACGCCGTGCGATCTCCACCGGGTCGCCGGCGTCCTTCAGCTCGACAAAATTGACACCCTTCACCACGCGGCCGGCGGTGACGTCGAGGCAGGGAATGATGCGTTTGGCCAAACCCATAAAACATCAGCCACAGAGGTCACAGAGAACACAGAGAACGGCGTAACAACTGAAATCTCTGTGCACTCTGTGACCTCTGTGGCTCAGCCTTTCTTCGTCAGTTGATCGGCGAGTTTCTGCGCCGCGGCGAAATCAAGCGTGCCCTGGTACACCGCGCGGCCGGTGATGGCGCCGGTGATGCCCTCGGCCTCCACCGCGCACAGCTTCTCGACGTCCTTGAGGTCGGTGATGCCGCCACTGGCGATCACCGGCACGTTGAGCTGGCGCGCAAGGTTTACGGTGGCGTCGATGTTGACGCCGGTAAGCATGCCGTCGCGGCCGATGTCAGTGTAGATCACCGCTTCGACGCCGTAATCCTGGAATTTCTTCGCAAGGTCAACAACATCGTGGCCAGTCATTTTCGACCAGCCGTCGACGGCAACTTTGCCGTCCTTGGCATCGAGGGCGACGATGATGTGTCCCTGGAAAGCGGTGCAGGCCTCCTGCAGGAATCCCGGCGTCTTCACCGCAGCAGTGCCGATGAGGATGTAGCTGATGCCGGCATCGATATAGGCTTCGATGGTGTCGAGATCGCGGATGCCGCCGCCGAGCTGTATCGGCAGGTCGGCGCCTACCGCCTTGACGATGGTCTTGATCGCCGCCTCGTTCTTCGGTTTCCCGGCGGCCGCGCCATTGAGGTCGACCACGTGCAGGCGGCGCGCGCCCTGGTCCAGCCACTGCCGGGCCGTTGCGCCCGGGTCCTCGGAAAATATTGTGGCATCGTTCATGTCGCCTTGTTTCAGGCGCACGCACTTGCCGTCCTTCAAATCGATAGCGGGAATGATCAGCATGGGAATAAGCAGATTGCGGAGCGGATTGTGAAACGGTTTGGTCGAAAGGGAGGGGCGACGGGTAAACCGGATCAGGCAGTCATGGGCAGTAACGTAGACGTTGATCGATGATACACCAGCATAGCGTGTTCAGGCGCTTTCAGTCTGCGGGATTCCAGGCCACGAAATTCGCGAGCAGGCGCAGTCCGGCGACATGGCTTTTCTCGGGATGGAACTGTACCGCGAAAACGTTACCACGCGCCGCGGCGCAGGCAAAGCGGAAGGGGTAGCAGCTCCAGCCAGCCACCAGTGTTTCATCGGCTGGTTCCGGGTAATAACTGTGCACAAAATAGAAGCGGCTGCGGTCGGGTATGCCCGCCCACAGGGCATGCGACACCTGCTCGACCTCGTTCCAGCCCATGTGCGGCACCTTCAGCTTGCCGCCGTCGGCACCAATCATGCGCTCTGCGGGAAAACGCCGCACCCGGCCCGGCAGCAGTCCGAGACCCGGTGTGTCGCCCTCCTCGCTGTGTTCGAACAACATCTGCAATCCGATGCAGATGCCGAGGAAAGGTTTGTCGCGCGCGGCATCAAGCAGCGCCGGGCGCAGCCCGCGCGCCTCCATCTCGCGCATGCAGTCGGGCATCGCACCCTGCCCCGGAAATACCACGCGCCGCGCCTTCGCGACCTGCGCGGGATCGCCGGTGACGACGACGCGGCTACCGGGAGCGACATGCTCGATGGCCTTGGACACCGAGCGCAGGTTGCCCATGCCGTAATCAATCACTGCGATGTCTATGCTCATCGGAATACGGTGCGAATCATGGAAACGGGGACGGGGGGCACGCGCCGCCGCGGAAAGCCTATAACTTTCCTTTGGTCGACGGCACGCCCTTGACGCGCGGATCGAGTTCGACGGCCATGCGCAGCGCGCGGCCGAAGCCCTTGAACAGCGTCTCCACCTGGTGGTGGGCATTGACACCCTTCAGGTTGTCGAGGTGCAGCGTGACCGCCGCGTGGTTGACGAAACCCTGGAAAAACTCGCGCACCAGGTCGACGTCGAAATCGCCGACGCGGGCACGCGTGAACTTGCCGCTCATCTCCAGCCCGGGGCGTCCGGAAAGATCGAGCACCACGCGCGACAGTGCCTCGTCGAGCGGTACGTAGGCGTGGCCGTAACGGCGCACGCCCTTTTTGTCGCCGACGGCTTTCGCGAAAGCCTGCCCCAGCGCGATACCGATGTCTTCCACGGTGTGATGGGCGTCGATATGCAGGTCGCCCTTCGCCTTCACTTCGAGATCGACCAGGCCATGGCGGGCGATCTGGTCGAGCATATGGTCAAGGAAGGGCACGCCGCTGGCCAGGTTCGCCTGGCCGCTGCCGTCGAGATCAAGCTTGACGCTGATCTGCGTCTCCTGGGTGTTGCGGGTGACCTGCGCCTTGCGCGCCATGGCAATTCCGGATCAGTAAGTTATTGATTGCAGAGTATAAACCAATTCGGCGCTGGTCTCAGCCGGGCTTGACGATGTCACGCAGGGCTTCGATAAGTCCCGCGCACTGCTCGTCGGTGCCGACGGTGATGCGCATGAAGTCGGCAATGCGCGCCGGCGCACGGAAATGGCGCACGATGATGCTGCGTTGGCGCAACCGGGCTGCGATGTCGCCACCGTCGTGACCGGGCAGCCGCGCAAACACGAAGTTCGCCACCGAGGGCAGCACCTCGAAGCCGAGGCTGCACAGATCCTCCACCAGCTTCCCGCGGGTCGCGACGACCTTCAGGCACATGGCCTTGAAATAATCCTCGTCTTCCATCGCCGCAGTGGCGCCGGCCTGGGCGAAACGGTCCAGAGGATAGGAATTGAAGCTGTCCTTGACCCGGTTCAGCGCCTCGATCAGGTCCGGATGGCCGATGGCGTAACCGACACGCAATCCGGCCAGAGCCCGGGACTTCGACAGCGTGTGCGTGACCAGCAGCTGCGGATACCTGGCGACCAGCGGCACGGCGGACTCGCCGCCGAAGTCGACATAGGCCTCGTCGATGACCACCACCGAATCGCGGTTCGCCTGCAGCAGGCGCTCGATGTCCGCCACCGGGACGAAACAGCCGGTCGGCGCATTCGGATTCGGGAAAATGATGCCGCCGTTGGGCTTCAGGTAATCGTCGACAGCAATTTCGAAACGCGCGTTCAGCGGCAACTGCTCGTAAGCGATGCCGTAGAGCCCGCAGTACACCGGGTAGAAACTGTAGGTGATGTCCGGGAACAGTACCGGCCGCTCGTGCTTGAGCAGGCTGAGGAATACATGCGCCAGCACCTCGTCGGAACCATTGCCGACAAACACCTGCGCCGGCGTCACGTCGTGGCGGGCGGCGATCGCCGCGCGCAGGCGGTCGCTGGCCGGATCCGGATACAGGCGCAGCGAATCGCCGATTTCCACACGCAGTGCGTCCAGCACGCGACGGCTCGGGCCGTAGGGACATTCATTGGTGTTGAGCTTGACGAGATTGGGCAGCTTCGGCTGCTCGCCCGGCACATAGGGCGTCAGTCCGCGCACCACTTCGCTCCAGTAGCGGCTCATGCTCAGTCTTTGCGCCGCAGGCGCAGTTCCGCCGAGCGCGCGTGCGCCGGCAGGCCTTCGCCGCTTGCCAGTTCGACGGCGATGCGGCCCAACTTTTCAGCACCCTCAGGCGAGACGCGGATCACGCTCGAACGTTTCTGGAAATCGTAGACCCCCAGCGGTGAGGAGAAACGCGCGGTGCGCGAAGTCGGCAGCACGTGGTTGGGCCCGGCACAGTAGTCGCCCAGCGCCTCCGAGGTGTAGCGGCCGAGGAAAATCGCGCCGGCATGGCGGATCTTCGGCAACAGGGCCTGGGCATTTTCGACCGACAGCTCGAGGTGTTCCGGCGCGATGCGATTGACCAGCGCACAGGCCTCGTCCAGGTCGCGCACGCGGATCAGCGCACCGCGTCCGGCCAGCGAGGCCTCGATCACAGCGCGCCGCGGCATCTCCGGAAGCAGCTTCGTGATGCTCGCCTGCACCGCGTCGAGATACTTCGCGTCCGGCGCGAGCAGGATCGACTGCGCCAGTTCGTCGTGTTCGGCCTGCGAGAACAGGTCCATCGCCACCCAGTCCGGATCGGTGGAGCCGTCGCAGACGACGAGGATTTCGGAGGGGCCGGCGACCATGTCGATGCCGACCACGCCAAACACGCGGCGCTTCGCCGCGGCGACGTAGGCGTTGCCGGGACCGGTAATCTTGTCGACCTGGGGAATGGTCGCGGTGCCGTAAGCCAGCGCCGCCACCGCCTGCGCGCCGCCGATCGTGAACACCCGGTCAACGCTGCAGATCGCCGCAGCGGCGAGCACGAGGTCATTTTTTTCGCCGCGCGGCGTAGGCACTGTCATGATCACTTCGCCGACGCCAGCCACTTTCGCCGGCACTGCGTTCATGATCACCGAAGAAGGGTAGGCAGCCTTGCCGCCGGGCACGTAAAGACCCGCGCGGTCGAGCGGCGTCACCTGCTGCCCGAGTTCGTTGCCATCGGCGTCGGTGTAACCCCAAGAAGTTGCGCGCTGGTGTTCGTGGTACTCGCGCACCCGGGCCACCGCCGCTTCCAGCGCATCCCGGCGCGCGGCGGGTGTGCGCGCGAGCGCAGCCTGCAATTCGGCTTGGGGAATTTCGAGTTTGCCCAGGGAATTCACGCTGAGGCCGTCAAAACGTGCGGTGTACTCGAGCACGGCCGCATCACCGCGCAACCTGACGTCGGCCAGTATCGCGGCTACAACAGCATCAACCTGTGGATCCTGCGCGGACTCAAAGGCCAGCAGTTCGGCGAGCCGCGCATCGAAATCGGCCTCGGTGGTGGACAGCCGGCGCATGATCAACCTGCCGGAGCAGCTACGGCGCGAGCGAAAGCGGCGATCAGCGGCTGGATCATCTCGCGCTTGACCTTCAGCGCCGCCTGGTTGACCACCAGGCGCGAGCTGACCGGCGCGATTTCCTCCACCGCCACCAGATTGTTGGCCTTCAGCGTGCCGCCGGTACTGACCAGGTCGACGATGGCGTCAGCCAGTCCGACCAGTGGTGCAAGTTCCATCGAGCCGTAGAGCTTGATCAAGTCGACATGCATGCCCTTCGCTGCAAAATGTTCGCGCGCAGTCTGCACATACTTTGTTGCGACCTTGAGCCGTGCGCCCCGGCGCGCCGCGCCGGCGTAGTCGAAATCCTTGCGCACAGCGACCATCATCCGGCAGCGGGCGATGTTCAGGTCCAGCGGCTGGTAGAGCCCGGCGCTGCCGTGCTCGTCAAGCACATCCTTGCCGGCGACACCGAGGTCGGCGCCGCCGTACTGGACGTAGGTCGGCACGTCGCTGGCGCGGACGATGATCAGGCGCACTTCGCGGCGGTTGGTGGCAAGGATCAGCTTGCGCGAGGACTCCGGGTTTTCAAGCGCGACGATGCCCGCCGCCTTCAGCAACGGCACGGTTTCGTCAAAAATGCGGCCCTTCGAAAGGGCAATGGTAATCATGGCGGAGCAGGCTGCGGGTACGTTGAAATTACGTTCATGGCGACGCGTTGGGAACCCGGCGCGGCGGCGCGTGGAAAGGGTTGGATTGTAGCGCATCTCCCCTCTCACCCGGGGGCTGCGCGGTTCCCGGAAACCACGCCAGCGGTTACACTCCGCAGTCCAGACCGCATCGCGCCGCTACCATGCCTACCGTCGACAACATCGTGGAAATCCGGGATCTCGCGTTCTCTTACGAAGCGCTTGAGATCTTCAAATCCGTCAGCCTCACCATTCCGCGCGGCAAGGTCGTCGGCATCATGGGCGCCAGCGGTAGCGGAAAATCAACGCTGCTGCGACTGATCGGTGCCCAGTTGCGCCCGGCTCGTGGCAGCGTGCACGTTTTGGGAGAAAACATTCACGAACTCGACCGCAATGCGCTGTACCGGACGCGGCGCAAGATGGGCATGCAGTTCCAGCAAGGGGGGCTGTTCACCGACCTCTCGGTGTTCGAGAACATCGCATTCCCGATGCGCGAGAAGACCGATCTGCCGGAAGACATGATCAACGACCTGGTGCTGATGAAACTCAATGCTGTCGGCCTGCGCGGGGCGGCGAAACTGATGCCCTCGGAATGTTCCGGCGGCATGGTGCGCCGGATAGGCCTCGCGCGCGCAATTGCGCTTGACCCCGACCTGATCATGTATGACGAGCCCTTCGCCGGCCTCGACCCGATATCCTGCAGCGTCGTCGGCAAACTGATCCGGCGCCTGAACGACGCGCTGGGTGTAACCTCGATCGTGGTGTCTTACGACGCGAAGGAAGCGCTGCGCTGTATCGACTATGTCTACTTCCTTGCCGACGGCAAGGTCGTGGCGCAGGGAACGACCGAAGAAGTGAAGAACTCCGACGATCCTTTCGTCCGCCAGTTCATCGGCGGCCTGCCCGATGGTCCTGTGCCCTTCCACTACCGCCAAAACACGTATGCCGCAGATCTCGATCTTACGGCATAATATTCAATAAAAACAATTAGTTAAAAAAACTTCCCGCTCCGCTCAGTTGATACGGCGGATGCGCGCGCCGAGCTTCGACAATTTCTCTTCGATGCGCTCGTAGCCGCGATCAAGGTGATAGATTCGTTCGATGGTCGTCGAGCCGCGCGCAACGAGTCCCGCAATGACCAGGCTGGCTGACGCCCGCAGGTCAGTCGCCATCACCGTCGCGCCGTCCAGCGCTGTCACGCCCTGAATCAACGCGGTATTGCCCTCGACCGCAATGTCAGCGCCCAGGCGCTGCATTTCCTGCACGTGCATGAAACGGTTCTCGAAAATGGTCTCGACGATTCGTGAAGTGCCCTGGGCCACCGTGTTCAGTGCCATGAACTGCGCCTGCATGTCAGTGGGGAAAGCCGGATACGGCGCGGTTCGCACATTGACCGCCTTCAGCGCGCCATTGGCCCGCACATGGATCCAGTCGCTGCCGGTCTCGATGCGCACGCCGGTTTCACGCAGCTTGTCGAGCACCGCCTCCAGCGTATCGGGCCGCGCGCCGGTGACCTTGATATCGCCGCCGGTCACCGCTGCCGCCACCAGGAAGGTGCCGGTCTCGATGCGGTCGGGCATCACGCTGTGGCGGGCGCCATGCAGGCGCTCGACGCCCTCGACGGTGATCATGTCCGTGCCGGCGCCGCTGATTTTCGCACCCATCGCGGTGAGGCAGGCGGCAAGATCCGGAATTTCGGGCTCGCGCGCCGCGTTCTCGATCACCGTGACGCCATCGGCCAGCGCCGCCGCCATCATCAGGTTCTCGGTGCCGGTGACGGTGACGATGTCCATGCAGATGCGCGCACCCTTCAACCGCGGCGCGCGGGCGATCATGTAACCCTCCGCCATCTCGATGGTCGCGCCCAGCGCCTGCAAACCTTTCAAATGCTGGTCCACCGGACGCAGCCCGATTGCGCAGCCGCCGGGCAGCGAGACCCGCGCCTCGCCCAACCGCGCCACCAGCGGCCCCAGCACCAGCACCGAGGCACGCATGGTTTTCACCAGCTCGTAGGGCGCGACCGGATCGGAGATGTGCGCCGCCCGCAGCTCGACGCCGCCCTTTTCGTCCAGCGAGGTGGTCACACCCATCTGCATCAGCAGGTTGAGCATCGTCGACACGTCGCGCAAATGCGGCACGTTGTCGACCAGCAGCGGCTCCTCGGTCAGCAGCGCCGCGGTGAGTATCGGCAGCGCCGCGTTCTTCGCGCCGGAAACGGCAACGCTGCCGGACAGCGGCACGCCGCCTTCGATGACTAGTTTGTCCATAGAGTCAAAATCTTTTTAGCCGCAGAGTTCACAGAGAAGATCAAAAACATACCCAGAGCAGGCACTGCACATCTTGCCGCTGATTGCCAATGTGCTTTTTTCTCTGTGTCCTCTGTGAACTCTGTGGCTGATGGTTTTAAGAGTTGTCCGCCCACTGCTCCGGCGTCAGGGTCTTCATCGACAGCGCGTGAATTTCCTCGCGCATGCGGTCGCCCAACGCCCGGTACACCAACTGGTGCTGCTGGACCTTGTTCTTGCCCTGGAACGCCGCGCTGACGATCACCGCCTCCCAGTGATGGCCGTCGCCGGCAACCTCGACATGCTGGCAGTCGAGTCCTGTCGCAATGGATTGCTTGATGCTTTCTGCAGTAACCATGTTCTTCTCTTTCCGTTCAGTGAAGCGCCGGCCACGCGCTCATTGGCGCAACTTATAGCCCGATTTGAGCAGTCCCAGAGTCAGCCATGATAAGGCGATGAAACTGCCGCCGACAATCGCCAGACTCAGCCACGGCGAAGTATCAGACGCGCCGAAGAAGCCGTAGCGGAAACCGTCGATCATGTAAAACACGGGATTCAGATGCGAGGCCGCCTGCCAGAATGCGGGCAGCGACTGGATCGAATAGAACACTCCCGACAGGAAAGTCAGCGGCAGGATGATGAAATTGGTGAAAGCCGCAAGCTGGTCAATCTTGTCGGAATGGATGCCTGCGACGATGCCCAGCGCCCCCATCACCGCGCTGCCGCAGACGCCGAACAGCAGCACCCACCAGGGGTGGACAACGCTCACTTCGGTGAACCACAGCGTTGCCAGCAACACGCCGGCGCCAACCACCACGCCGCGGGCCATTGCCGCGAGCAGGTAGGCGAGAAAAAACTCGCGATGCGACAGCGGCGGCAGCAGCACGAAGACGATATTGCCGGTCATTTTCGACTGCATCAGGCTCGACGAGGCATTGGCAAATGAATTCTGCAGCACCGACATCATCGCCAGGCCCGGTGCCAGGAAAGCGATGTAATCCACCCCTGGAAAGACTTCGACCCGGCCGCGCAGCGCGTGGCCAAACACCAGCAGGTAGAGCAGCGCGGTCAGCACCGGCGCGAGCACTGTCTGCACGCTCACCTTCCAGAAGCGCAGCCATTCCTTGTAGAACAGGGTGTAGAAACCGGTCATTATTTCGAGGGTGAGGAGTGAGGAGTGAGGAGTGAGAGGCAAACCGTCCCCCACTTCCCATTCCTCACGCCTGACCCCTCGCTCCTCACGCTTTTCTCATGATCTGCACAAAAATTTCCTCCAGATCGGGCTGCATGATCTCCATTTCGAGCACCGCGACGCCAGCTTCGCGCAGCGCCGCCATCACGCGCTCCACCTCCGCGTAATCGGGCAGCGCGAGGCGGATCGCACCATCGTCCTGGCGCTGCGCGACCAGTGGCTCCAACGCCGCCGGCAGCGCGCCGCCGAGACGCAGCCCGACATAACAGCCCGAATGCAGCCGCAGCAGGTTCTCGGTAGTGTCGAGCGTGACGATGCGCCCCTGCTTGAGCATAGCCACCCGCCCGCACAGCGCTTCAGCCTCCTCAAGGTAGTGCGTGGTCAGAACGATGGTATGTCCATCGCGATTCAGGCGCCGGATGAAACGCCACAATGCCTGACGCAGCTCGACGTCAACGCCGGCGGTAGGCTCGTCGAGCACGATCACCGGCGGCTTGTGAACCAGCGCCTGCGCCACCAGTACGCGGCGTTTCATGCCGCCCGACAGCGCGCGCATATTGGTGTCCGCCTTGTCAGCCAGGTCGAGGTTCTCGATCACCTCGTCGATCCACGCGCGGTTGTCGCGCAGGCCAAAGTAACCCGACTGTATGGTCAGAGCCTCGCGCACCGTGAAAAACGGGTCGAACACCAGCTCCTGCGGCACCACGCCCAGCGCGTGCCGCGCCGCGCGGTAATCGACGCCGACGTCATGACCCATGATTCGCGCCGTGCCGCTGTCCGGCCGTACCAGCCCGGCAAGGATGCTGATCAGCGTGGTCTTGCCGGCACCATTAGGACCGAGCAACCCGAAAAACTCACCAGGCTCGACACAGAGGCTGACGCCGCCCAGCGCCTGCAGACTGCCGTAGCGCTTGGTGACATCGCTGATTTCGATCGCGTAAGTCATTCTTAGGGCCGGAAGCGCCGCGACGGGGCGGCGCGGGGCGGGAGAGTTATTCCGCGTCGACCAGCTCGGTAACACCGTAAAGCCGCGCCAGGCTTACCAGGTTGTCGGGCAGGCTGACATAGCGGATGCTGCGGCCGGCTGCGAGCGCGGTGCGGCGCCACTCGAAGAGCAGGCTGACTGCGGCCGAATCGACTTCGGTGACGCCGGAAAGATCCAGCGTCACTTCCGGCGCCGTGAGCAGGCGCAGGCCGTCCTCGCGCAATGCGAGGACAGTTTCAAGATTGACGGCGCCTGTCAGCGTGCAGCGACCGTCGCTACATTCGATCATTTCGCCTGCGCCACCAGCGCGCGGTTCTTGTCACGCAGCGACGCGATCAGGCCGTCGATGCCGCCCTTGCGGATCTCGGTGTTGAAAGTGCTGCGGTAGTTCTCGACCAGACTGATGCCACCGATCTTGACGTTGTAGACCTTCCAGCCACTATCGGTTTTTTCCACGCTGTAATCGATCTGCACCGGCTCACCCCCGCCCGACTGGCGAACCAGTGAGCGCACGGTGACATCGGACTCATCCGCCGCGAGCTTCAGCGGCCGGTATTCGAACCTCTGGTCCCTGAACAGCGCCAGAGACGCGGTATAGGTCTGCAGCAGCAGGGCGCGGAACTCTGCGGTCAATGCCTTGCGCTGTTCGGGGCTCGCCGCACCCCAGTTGCGACCCAGCGCGAGCTGCGTCATGCCGGCAAAATTGAAGTGCGGCGCGATCTTGGTCTCGATCAACTCGCGTGCCTTCTTCTGGTTGCCAGACTGAATGTCCTTATCGGCACGCAACACCGTGAGCACCTCGTCGGTGACAGTTCGCGCCATGACGTCGGGTGGTAGAGCGGCGAGCGCAGACCCCGCCCCGAAAAATAGATTAAAAGTCAATAAAAACATATACTTATACATAACTCACCATCGCTCTTGTGCAATCAGTCGTGATTAAGAAACTCTGACCCCTATTTGCTTGAGGTGCCGCCTTCGGCCGCCTTGTCGAACAGGAACTGGCTGATCAGCTTCTCCAGCACCACCGCCGACTGGGTCAGCCGGATATTGTCGCCGGCCTTCAGCATCTGGTCATCGCCGCCACCATCGAGCCCGATGTATTGCTCACCGAGCAGGCCCGAAGTCAGGATCGAGGCCGTAGTGTCCTTCGGAAACTGGTAGGTTTTTCCAATGGCTATCGAGACCTTGGCAGTGAAGCGGTCGTTGTTGAAGCTGATCGCAGTCACCCGGCCAACCACGACGCCGGCGCTCTTGACCGCCGCCCGCGGCTTGAGGCCGCCGATGTTGTCGAAATTGGCATGAATCACATAGGTCTCGCCTCCGCCCATGCTCGACATGTTGCCAACCTTGAACGCCAGGATCACCAGCGCGGCGATCCCCGCGACAACGAACACGCCCACCCATAAATCCAGCATCGATCGTTCCATTAGGCACCCTTGCGCATCTTAAACAGCACTGAACATGAAAGAAGTCAGGATGAAATCCAGACCCAGTATCGCCAGCGACGACGTTACCACGGTGCGCGTAGTCGCGCCCGACACGCCCTCGGCCGTCGGCGGCGCGTCATAACCCTCGAGCAGCGCGATCGAGGTCACCGCGACGCCGAACACGAAACTCTTGATCACGCCGTTCATGATGTCCTCGCGGAAATCGACCGCGCTCTGCATCTGCGACCAGAAGGAGCCCTCGTCGACGCCGATCAGCACAACGCCCACGATATAGCCGCCGAACACGCCCATCGCGCTGAACATCGCCGCCAGCAGCGGCATCGAGATGACGCCCGCCCAGAACCGCGGCGCCACCACGCGGGCGATCGGATCAACCGCCATCATTTCCATCGCCGAGAGTTGCTCGGTCGCCTTCATCAGGCCAATCTCCGCGGTCATTGCTGAACCCGCACGGCTGGCGAAAAGCAGCGCCGACACCACCGGCCCCAGTTCCCGTACCAGCGACAGCGCCACCAGCACGCCGAGCGCCGATTCCGAGCCATAGGTGGTCAGGGTCTGGTAACCCTGCAGGCCGAGCACCATACCGACAAACAGGCCTGACACCAGGATGATGATCAGCGACAGCACACCGGTGTAATAGAGTTCGCGCACGATCAGGCGCGGCCGCGCGAAGCTGGTACCGGAATGGGCGATGGTCAGGCCGATGAAGCGTGCCGCGTAGCCGAGGCGCAATACGGTGTCAATGGCGCTGGCACCGATGCCACGCACCGTAGGCAGAGACCTATGCGGCACGGCGCCCCTCCATCCTCAGTTCGGCCGCGTAATCGCCGCTCGGATACTGGTAGGCAACCGGTCCTTCCGCCTCGCCGTGCACGAACTGGTGCACCAGCGGATCGGTGTTCGCGCGCAGTTCTTCCGGCGTGCCGTGGGCCTTCATCTTGCCGTCGGACAGGTAGTACACATAATCCACCACATCAAGCGCCTCCTGCACATCATGGGTCACCACCAGCGAGGTCGTGCCCAGCGTGTCGTTCAGTTCGCGGACCAGGTTGGCGATCACGCCCAGCGAAATCGGGTCCAGCCCGGTGAAGGGCTCGTCGTACATCATGATCATCGGATCAAGCGCGATCGCCCGCGCCAGCGCCACCCGCCGCGCCATGCCACCCGAGAGTTCCGCCGGCATCAGCTTCGCCGCGCCGCGCAGCCCCACCGCATGCAGCTTCATCATCCCCAGGTCGCGGATCATGCTTTCCGGCAGACCCGTGTGCTCGCGCATCTGGAAAGCAACATTGTCGTAGACGGACAGATCAGTGAAGAGTGCGCCGAACTGGAACAGCATGCCCATGCGCCGGCGCATGCGGTAGATGCCCTGCTGGTCAAGCGCGCTGGTGCACTTGCCGTCGACCCAGACTTCACCCGTGGTCGGTTTCATCACCCCGCCGATCAGCCGCAGCAACGTAGTCTTTCCCGAGCCGCTGATGCCCATCAGCGCAACGACCTTGCCGCGCGGGATGGTCATGTTGATGCCGGTCAGGATCGGACGTCGCCCGTAGGCAAAGTTCACGTCCTTGATTTCGATCAGGGTGTCGGATGCCACAAATTGGACCGTCATCACTGCGGGTAAAACCCCGATTTTAAACGAGAACGGCGTCCCGGCCAAAACCACACAGGAAATGCGCGGTCAGCTTGGCCATCTTGGGGCGCGGCTGGCATGATGCACCACCAAGCACTGTTTTCTTCCCCATGCGTTTCGACCTGTTCCACGAGCTGGCCCTGCCCGCGCACGACGCGCGCAGCGAAACCGCGCTCTACGCCGACACCCTCACCGAGATCGCGCTCGCCGACGAGCTCGGCTACGGCTGCGCCTGGCTGGTCGAGCACCATTTCATGCGCGCCTATTCCCATATCTCGAAGCCGGAAATCCTGCTCGGCGCAGCCGCCGCGCGCACCCGCCGCATCCGCCTCGGCCACGCCATCATTCCGCTGCCGCTGCACCACCCGGTGCATGTCGCCGAACGCGTGGCGACGCTCGACGTGCTGTCAGGCGGGCGTCTGGAAGTCGGCATAGGCCGCGGCTTTTCGCCACGGGAATACGACACCTTCGGCGGCAACATGGCCGACAGCCGGGCGCTGGTCGACGAAGGACTCGCCGTACTGCGCGCGTCCTTCCGCCCGGATCCGCTCAGCCATCGCGGCACGCACTACAGCTTCTCGGACATCGACCTCGTGCCGCGCGTGGTACAGCAGCCGCATCCGCCGCTGTGGACCGCCGCAGTCAGTCCCGAGACCTGGGACTGGGCCGCGGCGCAAAAACTCGGCGTGCTCGCCGGGCCGTTCAAGCCCTGGTTCATGGTCGAACAGGACCTGCAGCGCTACCGCAAGGCATGGACGCATGCCACAGCGCCACGTACCGGAATGACGCTGGGCGTGCTGTGCCTTGATGACGGCGGCCGCGCGCAGGCGCTGGCGCGCGAGGCCTTTCGCTGGTTCTACGGCGAGCTCTACAGGACCACACTGCCGGTGCTGGAAAAGCTGTATCCGGGTTACGAACACCTGCACGAACTGGGCCGCTTCCGCAGTCTGATGAAACTCGGCGTCGACCTCGGCCTCACCGACTTTGCCGGCCTCACCGTGGTCGGGACGCCACGGGAATGCGTTCACAAGCTGCAAAAATACCGCGAGGCTGGCATCACCCACATCCTGTGCGCATTCGGCGCCGGCGCGATCGACAGCGCTACCGTGCGCGAATCGATGACGCTGTTTGCGCGCGAAGTGATGCCGGCATTCGCCGCGTGAAAGTCCTGGTCACCGGCTCCAGCGCGAGCCTTGCCCATGCGCTGCTGCCGCAGCTCTGTGCCGACCCGGCCATCACGGAAATCACCGGCATCGACCTGCGGCCGCCGCATTTTGTCCACCCGAAATTCCAGACTTTGCAGGCCGATATCCGCGACCGGCGGATCGGTGAACTGCTGCCCGCGCATGACGCGCTGGTACATCTCGCCTATGTCGTGCTGCGCGGGCGTCTGCGAGCGGAGGCGATGCACGGGATCAATGTCGGCGCCAGCCTCCAGCTGCTGCAGGCAGCGCAGGCAGCGGGATTGAAGCGCATCGTCCATCTCTCAAGTGCTGCCGTCTATGGCAGCGGCAGCGCTCTCGACGAGCAGTCGGCATTCGCGCCGCTGCAGGGCTTCCTCTACGGCATGCACAAGGCCGAGCTTGAGCAGCAAATCGCGCGCACGGTGCCGGAATGCGTGCGCCTGCGCCCCCATGTCATTCTCGGCCCGCATGCGCAGCCGGTGTTGCGGCAGATCCTCGACCTGCCGCTATGCCTGCGGCTCGACGAACCCCAACCCGAGCTGCAGTGCGTGCACGAGGACGACGTCGCCGCTGCCATCGTGGCCAGCCTGCAGCAGGACGTCAGCGGCCCCTACAACCTCGCCGCCCGCGACTGCTGGACGCTGCGCGCGGTGATGCGCGGGCGGCACGCGCACTGCCTGCCACTGCCGCCGGGGATCG
This sequence comes from Burkholderiales bacterium, assembly GCA_030684405.1. Lineage (GTDB taxonomy): Bacteria > Pseudomonadota > Gammaproteobacteria > Burkholderiales > SG8-41. The sequence continues at coordinate 92,331 of JAUXYA010000024.1, forward strand.
CGCGCGCCGGGCTCGCCTTGGCGCATGGCATCAGCGGCTGGGGAGGCGAACCGGGCTGGCTGGAGGGCCTGCGCCACACGCTGACCCTGGACTGCCGGCGCGCTGAACAGGAACTCGGCTGGAAGCCGGCTCAAAGCAGCGCGCAGGCGCTGGCAGCTACCGGCGGCGGAAACAGAAAAAACTCTAGTGCAGTCTGAAGCCGTAGCCTTCGAGCAGGTGTAGCGTCGACGCAAGGCGCTCGCGGACAAAAGCCTGACGCACCGGGTTGCGCAGGGCCATCCGCCGCCAGTGCTCGCCATGCGGCAGCCCCGACAGCCCGTAGAACTGCGCCGGCGGCGCATAAAACACCCGCGCGTACTGGCGAACCAGCAAGCGCAGCAACGGACTGAGCAGGGCCGGCAGTGCACGCGGCAATGGCTGCAGGGCCGCCTCGAGTTGGGCGCGCGCCGCTGCAATATGGCGCGCCTCGTCGATGCAATGCACGGTGCAGATGTCGCGCACTGCCGGATTGATGCCGTCGAGCGCGCGCAGATGGCGATTGAACTTGTCCGGGACATCCTCGGCGACCACCGTTGCAGCCCAGAACAAAACGCCGCCGGCCGGCGCCCGCCGCGCCAGCCAATCGGCGAGCGCCGGCGGCCGCCATGCCTCAGCGGGAACAGCCAGTCCGGCAGCTCCGATCGCGCGCAGAAACATCAGACTGTGGCCGGACTCCTCGCGCATCTCGTGCAGGAAATACTCATACTCCTCGCGCGGCAACACTGCCGTCAGCCGCCGCGTCAGGCGTTGCATGAACACGCGCTCCAGCCACAGACCGGCATGCATCACATTGATGAATTCGTACTGGGAGAGCCGCCGCCGCACATCCAGGGCCAGGTCCTCATACGCGGCAAGGCCGTACAGCGACAGTGCCGTCTCAGGCAGCCAGAAGGCGTCCCGGTCGAGCCGCGCCCAGTCGACCGCCGCCAGCGGGTCGCGGTAACGCTGGCTGTTTTCCGACAGCTGGCGCAGCAGCGCGTGATCGGCGTTTTGCATGTAACGATTATAAGACCGCCACCGCAGTCGCGGTGTGCCCTGCCGGCGATGTTTACCACCGGGTGAGTTTCGGCTAAGTTACGCCGCATGTCAGCGCTCGCATTGCACATCAACCGCCTGTGCAAATCCTATGGCAAGGCCGTCGCGCTGGCCGAGGTGTCGCTCGACATCGCCGCTGGCGAATTCTTCGGACTGGTCGGCGCCAACGGCGCTGGCAAGACCACGCTGGTCAAGTGCGCCCTCGATTTCTGCGACATCCAGTCCGGCAGCATCAGCATCTTCGGAACCCCGCACCAGGATACCGTAGCGCGCAGCCGGATCGCCTTCCTGCCCGAACGTTTCATGCCGCCTCATTACCTGAGCGGCCGCGACTTCCTGCGTTACCTCGCCGAACTGCACCAGCAGCGTTACGAGGAGACGCGCGCGCGCGCGATGCTGGAGTCACTGGAGCTTGATGCTGCGGCGCTCGACAAGCCGGCACGCGCCTACTCGAAAGGAATGACCCAGAAGCTCGGTCTCGCCGCCTGCCTGCTCTCGGCCAAGGACCTGCTGATCCTCGATGAGCCCACCAGCGGCCTTGACCCCAAGGCACGGGCCCTGCTCAAGCGGGAATTACGCCGCCAGCATGAATCGGGCAAAACCGTAGTGATGACCACGCATGCCCTGCACGATGTCGGCGAGATGTGCGGACGCATGGCGGTCGTCGACCGCGGCCGCCTGCTGTTTGCAGGCACCCCGGCGGAATTTGTGCGCCACCATGACGCCGCTGATCTTGAGCAAGCCTACCTCGCTTGCGTCGCCGCACACTGAACACTCACACCGGCGGTCGTATCGCGACCATGGCCAATCTGGCACAATGCACTGCAATGCCCAATCGTTTCAGTCACTTAGAGCGCCTAACATAATGATGCGTCCGCGCTAACGCGACCAGCGCCATGGCCAATCCGGCAAAACCCGAACTGCTGATCGTCGACGACGATCCCGCGATCACCGACACGCTGGCCTACGTGCTGGGCGGCGACTTCGACGTGCGCACCGCGGAATCGCGGCCTCATGCCAAAGCCCTGCTGCGGCAAATGGATGCGCCGCCGCAGCTTGCCCTGATTGACCTCGGCCTGCCGCCACGCCCGCACCGTCCCGACGAAGGCTTCCAGCTGATCGCCGAACTGATCGCGGCCTCGCCGGAGATGAAGATCATCGTGCTCTCCGGTCAGAACGACGAAGCCAACGCCCGCCATGCGCGCACGCTGGGCGCCATCGACTTTGTCGCCAAGCCGGCCGATCCGGCGCAATTGAAAGCCCTGCTGCTGCAGGCGCTGAGTGTCGCCGCCGCGGAGACCGGCGTTCCCGCCTCCGGCCTGCTCGGCAACAGCCCGCCGATGCAGAAACTGCGCGAGCAGATCGCGCAGTTCTCCGACGCGCCTTTCCCGGTGCTGATCGAAGGCGAATCCGGCAGCGGCAAAGAGCTGGTCGCGCAGGCGCTGCACCGGCAGAGCCGGCGCGCGGGCAAACCTTTCCTCGCGCTGAACTGTGCGGCGATTTCGCCGACCCTGGTCGAGCCCACGTTGTTCGGCTACACCAAAGGCGCGTTCACCGGAGCCGTCACCGCGCGCGCCGGTTATTTCGAAGATGCCGTCGACTCGACGCTGTTCCTCGACGAAGTCGGCGAACTGCCGCTGGAACTGCAGGCCAAGCTTCTGCGGGTGCTCGAGAACGGCGAATTCCAGCGTGTCGGCGAAACTCAGAGCCGGGTATCCAACGCCCGCGTCGTCGCCGCAACCAACCGCGACCTGCGCAACGAGATCCGCCACGGCCGCTTCCGCGCCGACCTCTATCACCGGCTGTCGGTGTTCACCATTGGCATGCCCTCGCTGCGCGACCTCAACGACGACAAGCTGCTGCTGCTCGACCATTTCCGCCAGTTCTATGCCGGCCAGATAGGCGCCCAGCCGGTGGAACTCGACAACGACGCGCTGCGGCTGTGGCGCGACTACACCTTTCCCGGCAATGTCCGCGAACTGCGCAACATCGTGATTCGCCTGTGCACCAAGTACGCCGGCACCCGCATCACGCCGGCCCTGCTGCAGATCGAACTCGACCGTGACAGCCTCGCGCCGGCCGGCGCCGGCATGCCCGCACTCGTGGACGAAAGCGTGCTGCTCGACTCGGCGCGCCGCCAGCTCGAAGCGGACCCCGATTTCCGCCTCGACGACGTGCTCAAGCGCTGGGAACGTGCATTCATCGAAGCTGCACTGGCCCTGACCAACGGCAACCTGTCGCAGGCTGCGAAACGGCTGGGCGTGCACCGCACGACGCTCTACAGCCGCATGCAGACCCGTGAGGGAGCGGGCGCGGACGAGGACAAATAAGCGATGTACTACGAACACTTCGGTCTTAGTCAGGCGCCGTTCAAGATCACCCCGAACACCGATTTCTTTTTTGGCGGCGGCAATCGCGGCCCGATCCTTGAGGCACTGATCTACGCCATCACCCAGGGAGAGGGCATCGTCAAGGTCACCGGCGAAGTTGGCAGCGGAAAAACGATGCTCTGCAGCATGCTGCAGGCACGGCTGACCGAGCACGTGGAAACGATCTACCTCGCGAATCCCAGCGTCTCGCCGGAAGAAATCCTCCACGCCATCGCCTTCGAACTGCAACTCGACGTGCCGCGGGATGCGACCCGGCTGGCGGTGATGCACGCGATCCAGGAACACCTGCTGAAACGCCATGCCGAAGGCAAGCGCGTGGTGCTGTTCGTCGAGGAATCACAGGGCATGCCTATTGCCACGCTCGAAGAAATCCGCCTGCTGTCGAACCTTGAGACCAAGTCCGACAAGCTGCTGCAGATCGTGCTCTTCGGCCAGCCCGAACTCGATGACAACTTGCGCGAGAACAACATTCGCCAATTGAAGGAGCGCATCACCCACAGCTTCCGGCTGGAGCCTCTGACTACGGCAGAAACCCGCGAATACCTGATGTTCCGCCTGCGTGCCGCCGGCTACCGCGGCCCGGATCTGTTCAGCGACGGCATCGTGCGCGAAATTGCGCGCATCTCCGGCGGCCTGACCCGGCGCATCAACCTGATCACCGACAAGGCGCTGCTCGCGGCCTTTTCCGAGAACACCCACAGCATTCGCCAGAAGCATATTGATGCCGCGGTCCGCGACAGTGAATTCGCCCGGATCGAGCGCTCCGCAGCGACGGGGCCACGTTGGGCCTGGGGCGCACTGCTGGTGCTTGCCGGGATGGCGGCTGGCGCTGCCATTTTTGCGCTGCTCGACAGCAGGCACGCGACGGCGCCAGCTGTCACCGGTCCGCCCGCCACCTCCGCCACGCCACAGACCCCGCCTGCCGTGAGCCCGACGCAAGCTCAGGCAGCCCCCGAAGAGAAACAAATAAATGATTTAAAAACAAATACTTATAAAGAGGAGGCGGCGGCGCCTGCTAACCCCGCAACGGCCACGGTAGAAGCGGTGCAGCCTGCAGCCGAAGCCCCTCGCGCGACGGGCAGCCTGCTGGAGGCACGGCTGGCGGCGACAGAAGCCTGGCTGGACAGCGCAAACCCCAAAACCCACACCATCCAGCTGATGGGTTCGAGCGACGACCAACAGCTTAACAATCACCTCAGAATTCTCTCTAATCTCGTTGAAATTAATAGTCTTTTTGTGTATCGTACTGTTGCAAAAGGTGCGCCGGCACTGAACGTGGTCTGGGGCAGTTTCGACAGCCCCGGCGAAGCCAGGGAAGCAATGGCAAAATTACCGCCGTCGCTAAAGGCTTATCGGCCGTTGCTGCGCACCGTGCAGGGGATCAAGGCTGAAGTCCGGGAACGGAAGGCGCCATGAGGCGAACTTCGGAATCCGCGGGACAAGCTCAACAGAAAACACCCGGATACAAGGGGAAAATGATCAACATGTCCGCGCGGTGGCCCGACAGAAGGTCCACAACCTTGCCTTTCCTGGCCGCCAGCCTGATTGCACTCGGCGGATGTGCGCAATTCCGCCCCAGCTTGCCCCAGTCCGAAGGACATATTGCCGCCCCGGCAGTGAAACCCCAGGCCACCGCAGACATCCCGCCCCCCGCCAGAGTATCGACGCTGGTACCCCCGCCGGTACCGCAGGTGAAACCGCAGACCTACAGCGTGGTGGTGCACGAAGTGCCGGTGAAAGAATTGCTGATCGCACTGGCACGGGACACCAGGCAGAACATCGACATTCATCCTCTGCTCTCCGGTGTGGTCAGCCTGAACGCAATCAACGAGACGCTCCCGGCTATCCTCGAACGTATTTCGCGCCAGGTGGACATGCGTTACGAGACAAAGGGCAACACCTTGATCGTGTCTCCAGACACGCCCTTCATCAGGACCTACGTCGTCAACTACGTCAACATACAGCGCAACACCACCTCGATCACCGGAGCCTCGGGGCAACTGGCAACCACCGGTCAGCAAGGTGGCCAGGGTGGCGGTAGCCAAGGCGCCGGCAATACCTCGAGCACCACGGTAACCACGACGTCGACTTCGGATTTCTGGAAACTGCTGGAACAGTCGGCGCGATCGATCCTGAATTCGTCGATGAAGCAGAGCCAGTCGGTTCAGGCGCGGCAGGACCGTCTTGAGCTGATCAAACAGGAACAGGAACTGCGCACCAAGCAGATCGAGGCTGCGAGCAAGGCCGGCCAGTCGGCGCCCGCTCTGGCAAGCTCCATGGCCGGCCTCGCCGGATCACAGGCAATTACGGCCTCGCTGCTGCCGGACGATGTCATTGTCAACCCGGTCGCCGGCACCATCACCATCAACGGCACGGAAAAGCAGCACCTGCTGATCAGCGACTACCTGACCAAGGTAGAGCGTGGCGCCCAGCGCCAGGTGCTGATCGAAGCGACCATCGTCGAAGTCAACCTCTCTGACAACTATCAGGGCGGCATCGACTGGAGCCGCCTGCCGGTCAGCGGCGGACTCTCCTTTAGCCAGCAACTGCTGCGAGGGTTCGGCACCGGCCTCTCCCAGCTCGGCGCGAATTCCTTTCAGCTCGGATATACCAATCCGAACTCCGACGTCGGCAACTTCAACGCCACCATCAAGCTGTTGCAGGAGTTCGGCAACACCCGCGTGCTGTCCAGCCCGAAACTGATGGTGCTCAACAACCAGACGGCACTGCTCAAGGCAGTGGACAACCTGGTCTATTTCGAAATCCAGGCACAGTCCAACACCACCCAGGGCGTGGCCTCGACGACCTTTAATTCCACGGCCAAGACCGTGGCTCTGGGGGTGGTGATGGGTGTCACTCCCCAGATCAACGACGACGGACGCGTGCTGCTCACCGTGAGGCCGACGATCTCGCGCTTCCTGCGCTTCCGCAATGATCCCAACCCCAGTCTTTGCGACGCCAACCGCATGAACTGCGTGGCCAATCCGGTTCCGGAAATCCAGGTGCGTGAAATGGAGTCGGTGTTGCAGATCGGCAACGGCCAGACGGTGATTCTCGGCGGACTGATGCAGGACAACGTGCAACGCAACCGGGAACAGCTGCCGGGCGCCGACAGAATCGGTGAACTCGGTGAACTGTTCCGCTTCCGCGACGAGCGTGTCAGCAAAAGCGAACTGGTCATTTTCCTGCGCCCCACCGTGGTACCCAACCCCTCGCTGGACAGCGACGAATTGAAATTTTTCCGGCGCTTCCTGCCGCAAGTCGAGTCTGCCGCGCCTGCCCCCAAGCCCACCCCATGAGTTTGCTGATGAAGGCCTTGGAAAAGGCCGCCAAGGACAGGGGCGAAGCACAGCCGCAGGCACAGGCACAGCCCGCGGAAAAATCTGCCACGCAGCCGGCGACCGCACCCAAAACGCCACCGCGGGAACTGACACTGGAGCCGCTGCAGGCCGACACCCCGGTGCCGCCGTCAGAAGAGCCGACGAAGCCGCCCCCCAAGTCTGTCGTCCAGACTCGTGCCGAGCGCAATCAGGCGCGCGCCGCCACTGTCATGCAGGCCACTGCACGGCCTGCCGCCGCAGCTACGCCGGTCAACCGCTTCCATCTCAGTCCGGTGATGGCCCTCGGGCTCGTCGCCGGACTCATCGCCCTCGGCTTCGCGATCTATGTTTACCTGCAGATCACCAATCCGGGGCTGTTCATTCGCAAGCCGCCAGCTGCCCCGCAGCCGGCTCCGCTGTCCGGGCTGCCGCAACCCGCGCCCAGCGTCCAGGCCCCGATCGCAATCGGCACCGTGGTCGCGCCGGCATCACCAGCCGATGCCGCTGCAGCCACTCCCCGCGTCCAGACCGAAGCGCCGCCGCGTCAGCCGATACCGGCCGCGCCAGTGGCCGCACCGACACGACCCGCCGGGCCGCCGACCGACCGTATCCAGATCAGCAGTGGCTCCGCAGAACCGCAAGTCGACAATCGCCTGGTTCAGGCCTATACCGCGCTGCAGTCGGGCAAGACCGACGCCGCCCGCCAGTTCTACGGCGACGTCAGCCGTAGCGACCCGCGCAACATCAATGCCTTGCTCGGACTGGCCGCCATCGCACAGCAGGAAGGCCGGACCGACGAAGCCAGCCGCCTCTACATGAACGTACTCGATCTTGAGCCGCGCAACGCCTATGCACAGACCGGGCTGATCGGCATGATGGGGCGCGCCGATCCGCTGGCCTCTGAATCCCGGCTCAAGCAGTTGATTGCACGCAATGCCTCGGCCCCCCTTTATTTCACGCTGGGCAATCTCTACGGCGATCAGGCGCGCTGGGCCGAAGCCCAGCAGGCGTATTTCCAGGCTCACCAGTTAGAAGTCGGCAACCCGGATTACACCTACAATCTCGCCGTGAGCCTTGAACACATCGGGCAGCCGAGGCTGGCTGTCAATTTCTACCGGCAGGCCGTCGACCAGGCTCAGGCCCGGGGACGCGCCGGATTCAACCTGGCACAGGCCCAGGATCGCATCCGCCAACTTGCCGCGCAGCAATAAACGGCTTCGGGGCTGCCACGATGGCCGAACAACGGAAAAAACTGCGGCTGGGTGAACTGCTGGTTCAGCAGGGGCTGATCACCAAGGATCAGCTGGCGATCGTGCTCGCCGAGCAGCGCAACAGCAACATCCCCCTCGGCCGCCTGCTGGTCCGTCTCGGCTTCGTCACCGAGACCGCGATCCGCGACATCATGGCGCGGACCGTCGGCCAGGAATCGATCGACCTCGCACAGGTCGTGGCCGATCCCGAAGCACTGAGCCTGGTCCCGGAGGAATTCGCGCGACGCAACCACGTGTTACCGATCGCCTATGATCCCGTCGAGCAGTTGCTGACCATCGCAACCACGGAAATCTTCAACGTCGTCGCGCTCGATCAACTGCGCGCAATGCTCGGCCCGCAGGTCGAACTCAAGACGCAGCTGGCTGCGGAAGCTCAGCTCGGTGACTACATCGACCAGTTCTACGGACACGAACTGTCGGTCGACGGCATCCTGACCGAGATCGAGACCGGCGAGATCGACTACGAGAGCCTGGGAGTCGGTGACGACGAATACACCCAGCCGATGGTCCGACTGGTCAACGCCATCCTGGTCGATGCCGTCAAGCGCAGCGCCTCGGACATCCATTTCGAACCCGAGTATGCGTTCATGCGCATCCGCTACCGCATCGACGGCGTATTGGAGACGGTACGCAGCCTGCACAAGACCTACATGCCCGGGATCACTGTGCGCGTGAAAGTGGTCAGCGAGATGAACATCGCCGAGACCCGCGCGCCACAGGACGGGCGGCTGTCGCTGACGCTGAACGGCAGGCCTGTCGATTTCCGCGTCTCGACCCAGCCAACCATCTACGGCGAGAACATCGTGTTGCGTGTGCTCGACCGCGAAAAATCCATCGTCAACCTCGACCGCATGAACCTGCCGGCCGAAACCATGAGCAAGCTCGAGCTCATGCTGGCGCGTCCGGAAGGCATCCTGATCGTCACCGGCCCCACCGGCAGCGGCAAGACGACGACCCTGTACTCACTGCTCGCCCAGGTCAACGATGAAACCGTCAACATCATGACGCTGGAAGACCCGGTCGAGTATCCACTGACTCTGATGCGTCAGACCTCGGTAAACGAGGTTGCACGCATGGACTTCGCCAACGGCATCCGCTCGATCATGCGCCAGGATCCGGACATCATCCTGGTGGGCGAGGTGCGCGACAAGGAAACCGCGGAAATGGCTTTCCGCGCTGCAATGACCGGCCACCAGGTGTTCACCACGCTGCACACCAATTCCGCGCTGGGTGCCTTCCCGCGCCTGCTCGACATCGGCATCCAGCCTGACATCATGGCCGGCAACATCATCGGTGTCATCGCGCAGCGTCTGGTGCGCATGTTGTGCACCCATTGCAAGGAAGCCTATGCACCGTCGCAGGAAGAGCGCGCGCTGCTCGGCACCGCGGCCGATTCCGCCTCATTTTTGTATCGCCCCGTGGGCTGCAAGCACTGCGCGAACAAGGGCTACCGCGGGCGTACGCCGATCATGGAGCTGCTGGTGATGGACGGTGACATGGACGAACTGGTGGCCCGTCGCGCCACTGCGAAAGAGTTGCGCGCCGAGGCCGCCCTGAAAGGTTTCCGCGCTCTGGCCGAGGAAGGAATCGCCCGCGTCATCGACGGCAGCACCAGTCTTGCCGAGGTCGCGCGCTCGGTGGACCTGACCGGCAGGCTGCGTCAGTGACGCTCGCCTGAACCGCAAAGCTCCCCGTGCCCTCCTTCGAGTACAAAGCGATCGACAAGACCGGCCAGCCGGCGCGTGGCGGACTCGACGCCGTCAACGAAGTCGATCTCGAACTGCGGCTGCGCCGCATGGGGCTCGACCTGATCACCTGCAAACAGGTCGACCGCCAGACCTCCATCGCCTCCGGCGGCAGCATCACGCGTCAGGACCTGGTCAACTTCTGTTTCGACATGGAACAGATGGTGCGCTCCGGGATCCCGATCATCGACGGCCTGCGAGACATGCGCGACACTATCGACACCCCGCGCTTTCGCGAAGTGCTGACGGTAATGACCGAGGACATGGAGGGCGGCAATGTGCTGTCGCAGTGCATGGCTTCGCACCCTGACGTGTTCGACAAGGTCTTCGTCAGCCTGATCCGCGCCGGCGAGCAGTCAGGCCAATTGCCGGAAGTGTTCAAGAACCTTGCCGATACCATCCGCTGGCAAGACGAACTGATCTCGCAAACGCGGCGCCTGCTGATGTATCCGGCACTGACGCTGGTGGTGGTGCTGGGCGTGATGGCAGCCCTGCTGATCTTCCTGGTGCCGCAAATCGCCCAGCTCTTCAAGTCCATGGGCATGGAGCTGCCGGCACAGACCCGCGCCCTGCTCGCGGTTTCCGGCGTCGCCAAGGATTTCTGGCTGCCGATCCTGGTCGCCCCGGTCGTGGCCATCATCGCGCTGATGGTGACGGTGCGCCGCTCCAGCAAGGCCGCCTACATGTGGGACTACGCCAAGCTGCAGTTGCCGGTGGTGGGGCCGATCCTCCAGAAAATCATCCTTTCCCGCTTCGCCAATGTCTTCGGGCTGATGTACCGCTCGGGCATCACGGTGCTCGATGCCATACGCATCAGCGAGGATGTTGTCGGCAACCGCGTGGTCGCCGACGGGCTCAACCGCGCCGTGCAGCAGATCGCCGCCGGCGACGGCATGACCGAAACCTTCAACAACCTCGGACTGTTTCCACCGCTGGTGATCCGTATGCTGCGGGTCGGCGAAAGCACCGGCGCGCTCGACGTTGCGCTGGCGAACGTCACCTACTTCTACAATCGGGATGTCAAGGATTCCGTGGACAAGGGCATGAAAATGCTTGGCCCGGCGCTGACGCTGATCCTCGGCGGCATGATCGCCTTCGTAATCTGGGCGGTGCTCGGACCCGTCTATGATATTCTCGGCAAGCTGCAATTTTAGCCGCGGCCCCTCCCCACCATGGCCAGCAAACTCCTGATCTGCATCTCGGCAAACCGCACAACGGCGGCGCGCTGGCGTGGCGGCCGCCTTCAAGATTGCGTGGTGTTCGCTCCGGATGAAACGGGTGCGGACGAGTTCCGCGATTACGTCGCGGACAGCGGCAAAATCCCCGCATTTATCATTGTCGATGTGGTCGAGGAAGATTACCGGCTCGAGACACTGCCCCATGCGTCTGGCTCCGACCGCGCGCAGATGGTCGAACGCAAGCTGCGCCAGTACTACCGCAACTCGCCATACTGTGCGGCCTCGCTGATCGGCCGCGACAACAGCAAGCGCCGCGATGACCGTTTCCTGTTTTCCGCGCTGACCAACCCCGACATCGTCACGCCCTGGCTCAACGTGCTGGTCGAGCACGAACTGCCGGTCGGCGGCATTTTTCTGCTGCCGGTGGTGACCTCCGGCATCCTGCCCATCCTCGGCGGCAAGTCCCACAACCTGCTGCTGGTCGCTGCACATCCCGCCGGCATCCGGCTCACTTTTTTCCGCGACGGCGCATTCCGTCTGAGCCGACTGAACCGTAGTGACGCCAGCGCGGACATGCAAAGCCGCACCCTCGTCGACGAAATATCCAATACCCGGCTCTACTTGCATGCCCTCCGCGCAGCAACCCTCGACGAACCGGTCAGCGTGGTATTCCTCGACCACAACGACCGGCTCGGCGACATCGCACGCCAGATCAGCGAGGAGAATCCCAGCCTGCAGTGCAGCGCCCTCGGGCGCAACGACATCGCGAAGCGGCTCAGGCTGGATCCCGCGCTGATCGACATCTCGCCGGCAGCCATCTACCTGCAGCTGCTCGGCAGCCGCATACCGGATAATAACCTCGCGTCACCGGCGGTCACCGCAGGATATCGTCGTCACCGTTTCCGCCACCAGTTGTTCGCCGCCAGCGCCGCAGCTGCCTGTATCGGACTGATTTGGTCAGGCGCCAACCTCTGGCAGCAATTTTCGACTCAGGGCGAAATCGACGATACGGTCCGCCGTACCGCCCGGGTCAATTCCGAATATCAGGCGGCCACGTTGCAGTTTCCCGCAGCACCGACTTCGTCTGACAACCTCAAGCGGGCGACTGAACTCGCTGAAAGGCTGCGCACGTCTGCAACCACGCCAGAACCTTTCATGCAGGTCATCGGCCGGGCGCTGGCACCAAGCCCGGAAATCGTCCTTACCGAACTGGGCTGGCAGTACCGCGCCGGAGAGTTCGAAGCCGGCGGCCAGCCCGGCGCGACCGCGCCGCGCCAAGGCACAGCACCCGCCGCACCGGCACCCGCTGCGCGCAGGCACAGCGGACTGCTCGCGGGGCAGGTCCGCGACTTCACGGGCGATTTCCGCCAGGCCATCATGTCCATCAATACCTTTGCGGAGCGCCTGCGCGCCGACCCCGTCGTCGAGAGCGTGCGCGTCGTCCAGCTTCCGCTCAACGTGAATCCCGCACTGGCCCTGTCCGGCAACACCGCGGACACGCCGGCGCAGGGGGGCAGCGCCGACTTCCGGATCGTGGTGGTATTGAAACAGCCCTCATGACCGCCGAAGAACTCAAGGCACTGCGCGTGCCGCTGATCCTGCTGATCGTGGTGATCGCTGCCGCGGCCGGCGCCATCTATTACACCGACCTGCTGCGTGAGCAAACGCAGATCACGCTCGTCCGCGCGCAGGCCCAGCTACGCGAAGCCCAGACCCGGATGCAGCGCTCCGGCGACGAAGAAAAGATCATCGTCCAATATGCCGACAAGTACCGGCAACTGGAAAACGCCGGCTTTATCGGTGAGGAACAGCGCATCAACTGGATCGACGCGCTGCGCAATGCGAACATCCGCGCCGACCTGTTCGGCATCAGCTACGAGATCGGCGCCCAGCAGGCCTATGCCCATGCCACCGAACTGGTCCCGGGACCGATCGCCCTGAAACAGTCGCGCATGAAACTCGATTTCCGGCTGCTGCACGAAGGCGACCTGCTGAGATTCTTCGATATCCTGCGCGAACAGGGCGCGGGCCTGTTCCACCTCGACCAGTGCACGCTGCGGCGGACCGACGCCGGCGGCGCCCTGCGCTACCAGCCGAATATCACGGCGAACTGCGAACTCGCCTGGATCACCGCCACGCCGGATGCGACGCCCGGAGCGAAACCATGAAGGCACTGCTGCTGATTCTGCTGCTGCTTGCACTGCCGGCCACCCATGCCGCCGAGCTCGCGGGCCGCCTGTTCTTCACTCCCCAGCAGCGCGTGCAATTGGACCAGCTGCGCACACAAAAAGCCGTGGCATCCCAGGTTCGCGAGGAGCCGATTCCCGAAACGGTGACCTACAACGGCATCATCCGCCGCAGTGACGGCAAAACCACGATCTGGATGAACAACCAGCCGATGTCGGCCGCCGAACTGCGCAGCGGTCAGGCGGTGACCGGCACCGTGAGCCGAGACGGCCGCATCCTGTTGCAAAATCCCCAGGCAGGGACCGGGGGGCGGCTGGAACTCAAGGTCGGGCAGAGCGCGACACTGCTGTCGGGCAAGGTGGATGAATCGTTTTCATCGCAACGCGCAGCACCTGAAAAAAGCAAAGCCGCCGACCCCAAGGCCGCGACTGAAGCCACGAAACCCGCGCCGGCGCCGGGGGCCGGGCCCGAACGTCCATCTGCCGGAATACCAGAGCCGGTTTCCCGTTAGGGCATGTCCAGACCCATGAACCGGCGAGCCCGCAGAACGCCAGCATCTGGCCGCCAGACGCAAAAAGGCGCGGCATTCCTGATCCTGGTCTTCATGCTGGGCGTTGCCGCCGCGTCAGCCATTGTTGTTGTTGGGCCTACCGGAAATGCACAACTCGCCGCCGCAGAAAAAACCGCCTCGGCCCTCGCGACCGCACGCGAAGCCCTGATGGCTTACGCCGTGAGCGTTCCGGACACTGCGCGACTCGGTGACCTGCCCTGCCCGGCCACTAGTTATTCCAACGGTCAAACGGCAACATCCTGTGACACCCCGGCTTCTCGGATGGGTTACTTGCCGTGGAAAACCTTGGGACTACCCGAATTGAGGGATGGATCAGGCTCTCCACTGTTATATGCCGTTTCCAGCGGGTTCAAATACAACACCCGTACGGGCATCCTGAATTCGGACACGGCCGGAGAATTCACAATATCCGGCGAAAATGCCATTGCGGTCGTGTTCGCACCGGGCCCGGCATTGCCCACCCAGGATCGCAACGCCGCGACCTTCAACGTCACCAACTTTCTCGAACTCGACAACGCGAACGGTGATCCGGTCTTTACCAGCTCGCTGGAAACAGACAACTTCAATGACCGTCTGCTGTGGATCACCCCCCGCGCATTTTTCCCGGCGCTGGAGATGCGTGCAATGCGCGTAGCGCAGGAGCGCCTCAACCATTACGTGTCCGTAACCAATCGTTATCCGAGATCCAACCGTTACCTTAATGACTTTTCCTGCTGGGATAACGGTGGCCGGCTGCCTTACCCTGTGAGCGGCAACCCCTGCTTGCCCGGCGGCAATGGCGCAACTGCCGCACAGTGGACTATGGCCTGGCCCGGTTGGTTTTTTTCGAACTACTGGGACTATGTTATCCATTACGCGGTATCGACCCGCTGTATCACGACTTCCGGAGGTGTCTGCGACGGCAGCGGCAGCCTGCTGACTGTAGACAGCCAGAACAACGTGCGCGCATTGATGATCCGACAGGGCATCCCCAACGGCCAGACCAGGCCGTGCTCACTCGTCTCTCAATGTCTGGACGATCCCGAGAACCGCAACAGCGATACGATTTACGTCACGCCCTCGCTAGGTAATGACCGCCTGACGATCGTTGCCCCCTGAATGATGAATAAACGCGAAGCGGGTTTTTCCTTCCTCGAACTGGCCGTGGCCATGTTCATTCTGACGCTGCTGCTCGGGAGCATCCTGGTGCCGCTGGGCACTCAGGTCGAGCAGCGGCAGATTTCGGAAAGCCTGCGCACGATGGAGCAAGCCAGGGACGCCCTGCTCGGACATGCCATGGCATTCGGATTTCTGCCTTGCGCCGATACTGACAACGACGGCGCAGAAAACGTTACCGGCACGGCGTGTACGGGGACTGCGGCAGGCATCGCCCACGGCAACCTGCCGTGGCGAACCCTGGGGCTAGCCGCCTCCGACGCCTGGGGCAACCGCATCCGCTACGCCGTGCATGAAGATTACGCGCGCCGCACCTTCTTCACGCTCGGCACCAACACCTCCAACCTCCGGGTTTGCGAAGCAGCCGGATGCGCTTCCGATCTGACCTCGACGGCGGTGGCGGTGCTGATTTCACACGGGAAAAACGGCTACGGCGCAACCAACAGCGCGAGTGGAACGGTTTATGCCGCGCCCACCAGCGCGGATGAACTGGAAAACACCGACGCAGACCGCGACTTTGTCAGCCGGGTGGCCACGGCCACCGGTACAGCTGCCGGCGAATTTGACGACATCCTGATATGGCTGCCGCGCTACATCCTGTTCAACCGTATGGTAACGGCAGGCCGGCTCCCCTAAGGGGAATCAGTGGCTCCGTGTCAGTTCGAAACACACCCGCCCCTCCCGGTTATCCGCCAGCACCAGCGCATAACCCGACTGTTCGGCAAACTTCGCGGCCTGGAACAGGCCCACCCCCAGGCCGTTTTCCGAAGGCACCGGCGCGTTAAGTATGTCAGCGGCAATCTCCGGCGGCACCGGCTCTCCATCATCGCAGACACTGAGGCAGGGCCCGGATGACAGTCCGACACTGACGCGCAGCGGATCGCCCTGCGTGACCTTGTAAAGCGCATTCTCGATCAGGGTATCGGCAACGCTGTCGAAGAGTTCAGCAGGCAGGCGCTCGCCCTCGCGCAAATCCTGCTTCAGGAACACGATATTGCGACCGACATAGCGCGCCTGCAGGCCCTGCCACCAGATTGCCGCATCGACGCCCTTCATTTCGATGACGCCGGGAGACTTGAGCTTCTCCAGTGTCGCGCCGAGGCGCCGGGTGATCTGCGGCAACTGCCGCTGCACCAGTGCGCGGAAGGCCTGGCTGTCGTCGACACCACGCATCTCCGCTGCCGCGCAAATCGAGCGCAGCGACTGCAGCAGGTTCTTGACGTCGTGGGTCAGCCGCGCGCCGGTCTCGTAGATGGCCTGGGTGTACGCCGATTGCTGCCGCAGCTGCTCGCGGCGCAACGCCTCGTGGAAATGGCCGACCATCTGCATCAGCAGCTTGAGGTGGAGCAGCACCGCCGGTGAGAACGACCGCTCGGCGTGCAGCGCGAACACAATCCCGCCGGTCTCATAATGCTCGGTGTGCTTTGCGGTCTGGCCGACCGTACCTTCGAATTGCGCCGAACGCCAGCCATAACCGGTGACCCAGGGCAGTTCGAGCAAGTCGGTCAGCGCTCTGCGCAGAAACTGCTCGGGTCGGGTCTCCGTCTGTGCGAGTTCCGCCAGCCGCCGCATGCGCAGTTCGAAGGGTAATCCCAGCCCGAGCAGGTAACTCGACAGCAGGGTGCCGAGCCCGCCGAAACCTGCGCGCGGATTCCACAGCCAGGACAGGCCCGCGAGCAGCACCGCAATCACCATCAGTGCCTGCATCAGCCCGAGCAGGTACTGTCCCTGGGTGACCTCCTGGATCACGAAGCTGCCCAGCGCCAGCGCCACCACCAGCAGGAACAGCATCACACTGTAGAAGAGGTCAATGATGACCGGATCGTCGCGCCTGTGCTCCCCGCGCGGCACCGCGAAAATGGCCAGGGGCAGCAGGGGCAGGCCGAAACGCACCATGGTGACAATCTCCTGCGGCACGACGTAACTGCTGAACAACTGCGGCACCACCCACATCAGCAGTATCGAGACCAGGTAGACCGCACCGAATATCGCCACCAGGCGTTCGCGTCGGCCCAAGGTCCCGGGAACCGCACCGCCGATCAGACCGAACAGCACGGCAATCCAGGTCCCGATCAGCCACCAGGTGCCGGCCACGGCAAAGAATGCGCCCAGGCACAGCACCAGCAGGGCCAATGTCATCGACACCTGCCGCTCACCCCGCCATACCGGCTGCCAGATCAGGAACAAACCGAAATGCGCGAGCAGCAGCCCGCGCTGCCACCACTCGCCGCCGCCCCAGGCAATCGCGCCATGCAGGGTCAGCAGCATCGCCGCAAACAGAAAATTCAGATTACGGCCGGACGCGGCGGACGTGGCTGCGCCGGGCAGTGGCCGGGCCGAGCGCAGGGGATCGGGCAATTCTTCAGACATCGTGATCTGAACGCCTTTTGGCTGTAACGCAGGTGCGCTTCATTCTGTTAGGCGCTCTTAGCTATACTGTCCGTCGACAAGAAAGTCCCGCAAACGTGCACATCACCACCATCGGTCGATACACCGCGCTCGAAGCACTGCGCACCCGCGTTCCGGCCACCACGCTGTTGACCCTGTGCGTCCTGCTCGGCGCCAGCCTGTTCGTACGCGAACTTGCGGTCACCGAAAGCGCTCGCTTCCAGACCGGTTTCTACGCAGCGGCAGCACGGTTCTGCGCAGTGTTCATCGCCGGTCTCTACGTGCTCGCCAGCATAACCCGGGAATTCAACGACAAGGGGCTTGAGGTACTGCTCGCGCTCGACGTGCCACGCAGCCATTATATCTGCGGCAAGCTGGGCGGCTTCGTGTTGACGGCAACCGGAATCGCGGTCCTGTTGTCCTTGCCGCTGTGGCTGCTAGCGCCGGCGTCAGCAGTGCTGCTGTGGACGGCCTCACTGGCAATCGAGTTGGCAATCGTTGTTGCACTGGCCCTGTTCTGCATCATCACCTTCAACCAGTTGCTGCCGGCTGCGGGCTTCGTCGCCGCGTTCTACCTCCTTGCCCGCAGCATCACCGCCATGCGTCTGATGAGTGCACATCCGGTGGCCGGCCAGGACACGCTGTCGCACCAGGTCACCAGCGCACTGGTCGATGGTCTTGCCTTCCTCTTGCCGGCGCTGGACACGTGGACACAAACCGCCTGGCTGGTCGATGGGCCGTCCGGTGGCGCCACCCTCATGGCCACGCTCGTAATCCAGGGGGCTGTCTACGTCGCCCTGCTGACTGCGGCGGCACTGTTCGACTTTTACCGCCGGAGCCTCTGATTGCCTGTCATCGGCGCCACCGAGGAACGCAACTTGCGTGCGGTGCCGCGCGGCGTCGGATGGCTGCTGGCTGCCACACTTGCGGCCCAGTTCTGGTGGCACGCACAGGGCCCGCTGCCCGAAGCCCGCGCTGTTGACCTGCCGCCGGCGCCCCATGCCGGCCTATTGCGTGCCGCCAGTTTCGGCGAACCCGTTGCCGCGGCGCAGATGCTGCTGCTCTACCTGCAGGCCTTCGACAACCAGCCCGGCATCAGTATTCCCTTCGCCGAACTTGATTACGTGCGGGTGATGGGCTGGCTGGAGGCAGCGCTGCGTTTAGACAGCCGCACGAACTACCCGCTGATGATGGCGTCACAACTCTACGGCCAGGTCGCAGACCCCGCCAAACAACGTGCGATGTGCGATTTCGTGCATGCGCGTTTTCTGGAGGCGCCGGATCTGCGCTGGCGCTGGCTCGCACACTGCGCAATCATGGCCAAGCACCGCCTGCGTGATACCAATCTCGCGTTGCGCTACGCGGCGGACATCACCCGCCACGCCGGTAGCGCTTCGGGCTGGGCGCGGCAGATGCAGGTGTTTATCCTTGAGGATCTCGGGGAAACGGACAGCGCAAGAATCCTGCTCGGCGGCCTTCTGGCAAATGACGAAGTGAAGGACCCCGCCGAACTGCATTTCCTGACCGAGCGCCTGAAAGCGCTGGAAAGTAGTGAAAAACCGCCATCATCGTCGAAATTCCGACAGTAATCGTCGGACTTCCGTCTGCCCTATTCAGCTCTGAAAGCCGGCGCGCTGGTTGCACAGCCTCAACCAGGGTTAAAATATCAATAAAAACAAGTACTTATGTCACATCTCCCAGCAATGCCCGCCCCCCCCCTGCCACGGTACGGACCCCTTGGCCCAGGATTGAGTGGTACGGACTTTGCATATGCTCAGGCACTGTTTCCGCTCACGGGCGGCAAAGGGAGAAAAAATGAAACGGCAACAAGGGTTTACATTAATTGAGATCGCGATTGTGCTGGTCATCATCGGACTGCTGCTCGGTGGTGTGCTGAAGGGCCAGGAGCTGATCACCAGCGCCCGTGTGCGCAACGTCATCTCGTCGCAGGACGGCATCAAGGCTGCCTACTTCGGCTTCCTCGACCGCTACCGTGCACTGCCCGGCGACTACCTTGAGGTTTCCGCTAGAGCCAACATCCCTGGCTGCGGCGGCTGCTTCGGTGGCAACGGCAATGGCCAGATTGTCACCGACGGCACCAGCTCGGAAGCCGTGCATGTCTGGGAACATTTGTCCAAAGCGGGTTTCATCACCGGGAGTTACGTGTCGGGTGCTGCAGTGGCTGCCCCAACAACGGCCAATACGCCCTCGAATCCCTACGGCTCTCTTATTCAGTTGATTTTCGACAACGTGTACCAGGATCCCGCCCCGGCCAACCGCCACAACCTCAAGACTGGTGCGAACATCCCCTCGGATATCATGGCCGAAGTTGACCGCAAGGTTGACGATGGTCTGGGCAACGGCGGCCAACTGCGCTTCTCGACATTTGGTGGCGCAGTTAACGGTGCACAGGAATGTTTCAACACCACGACGGGCGCCTGGCAATCCGCCAATCCCAATGCCAACTGTGGCGGCGCACTGTTATTCTGACCAAAAAAGCGTCAACGAAAAGCCCGCGATAGCGGGCTTTTTTATTGGTCGCTGCACGCGTAGTTCGGCCTAACCCTGTAGCAACTGCATTTCCGCGGCGGCCACCGCCGCCTCGATGCCCATCAGCACCACCACGTCGCCTTCCTCAATGCGCATGTCCGGAGCGAGCGCCGCGGTCTTCACGTTGCGGCGGCGCAGAGCGGTCACCTCGGCACCCGAGCCGGTGAGGTTGATCTCGCTGAAGGGCTTGCCGATGGCCTTGGCGCCTGCGGTCAGCAGCACGGAATGCAGTCGCGGCTGCAGCGCCTGGTCGCCGCCCTCGCTGGCATCGGTCATGCCGCGGAAAAAGCCGCGGAACAGTTCGTAACGGCTTTCCCGCGTCTCGCGGATACGGCGCAACACCCGGTTAAGCGGCACCCCGACCAGCATCAGCGTGCTAGAGGCCAGCATCAGGCTCGCCTCCATCAGGTCGGCGACCACTTCGGTGGCTCCGGCAATACGCAGCTTTTCGACGTCGCTGTCGTCTAGTCGCACGACCACCGGCAGGCCGGGGCGCGGCAGGGTACTTGCTATAATTTCGACCATGAGCAAACCCCACGACGGCACCGGCGCCGGCACCGCGATCGCGGCGGCCCGTGAGGTGCTCGCCATCGAAGCCCGGGCCATCTCCGACCTGATTCCGCAGGTCGACGAATCCTTTGAGCGGGCCATCCGCACCATCCTGCAATGCCGCGGCCGCGTGGTTGTCAGCGGCATCGGCAAATCGGGCCACATCGCCCGCAAGATCGCATCCACGCTGGCGAGCACCGGCACGCCGGCCTTCTTCGTGCACCCCGCCGAAGCAAGCCACGGCGATCTCGGCATGGTCACCCGGGACGATGTGTTCCTTGCGTTGTCCAACTCCGGTGAAAGCGCCGAGCTGCTGACGATCATTCCGGTGCTCAAGCGCCAGGGCGCGAAACTCGTCGCGCTGACCGGCAATGCCGCTTCGACGCTGGGCCGCGAGGCCGACGTGCACCTGTATGCCGGCGCCGCGCTCGAAGCCTGCCCGCTGAACCTGGCGCCGACCGCCAGCACTACGGCGACACTGGCTCTGGGGGACGCCATCGCCGTCGCACTGATGCGGGCTCGCGGCTTCACACAGGACGAATTTGCGCGCTCACATCCAGGCGGATCGCTGGGCCGCAGGCTGCTGACCCTGGTCCGCGACGTGATGCGTTCCGGACCCGACGCGCCGCGGGTCAATACAACGGCGACGCTGACCGACACGCTGCTTGAAATGTCACGCGGCCGGATGGGCATGACCGCCGTGGTCGACGCAGCGCAGGTCGTGCAGGGCGTATTTACCGACGGCGACCTGCGGCGTGCGATCGAAAAAGGCCAGGACCTGCGCAAGACGGCGATCCGCGACATCATGTCGGCGAATCCGCGCACCATAGGCCCCGACCGACTTGCCGCCGAAGCCGTTGAAATCATGGAGCGCAGCAAGGTCAACCAACTGCTGGTCGTCGATGACGAGCATAAGCTGCTGGGCGCGCTGAACATCCATGACCTGTTCCGCGGCAAAGTGGTCTGACCGGCCATCCCGCGCCTGAACCCATGACCGGCACCCGGACATCGCCTACGATCAGGCTCGCGGCGTTCGACGTCGACGGCGTGCTGACCGACGGCGGCCTGCACTATGCCGATGCCGGCGATGCCATGAAGACCTTTGACGTGCGCGACGGCATGGGCATCCGCCTGCTGCAGGAAGCCGGCATCGAGGTCGCCATCATCACCAGCCGCAAGGCGCCGATGGTGGCGGCACGCGCAAGCGATCTCGGCATACGCCATCTGCAGCAGGGTGTGCAGGACAAGGCGGCCGCATTCGCCGACCTGCTCGCCGGGCTCGCCATGCCGCCCGAAACCAGCGCTTTCATGGGCGATGACCTGGTCGACCTCCCGGCCTTCCAGCTGTGCGGCTTCGCGGTCACCGTGGCCGACGCGCCGGCACTGCTGAAACGCCATGCCCACCACGTCACCCGCGCGCGCGGCGGGCACGGCGCGGTGCGTGAGTTCTGCGAACTGCTGCTGCACCGGCAGGGCGCTCTGGCGGCGCAGACGCGACGCTTCCTGAACAAGGCGCGGGGCTGAAGATGCTGCGCGCAATACCGCGACTTTCCGGTTTTTTTCCACTGCTGCTGTTGGCAGTGCTTGCCGCCCTGACCTTCTGGCTTAACCAAGCCATGCAGCCGAACGTCGCGCCGGTGGAAAGCCAGCGCGAGGACCCCGACTCCATCGTCGACAACGTCACAGCGTACCGCATGGATGCCAACGGCAACATCAAGCACACCCTGCACGCGCGGCGCATGACCCATTATCCGCATGACGGCAGCAACCACCTTGTCGCGCCGCATTTCACCAGCAATGCGTCAGCGCGTGCGCCGATGACCATCACCTCGCGCACCGCGCGCATCTCCAGCGGCGGCGAGCATGTCTACTTTGAAACCGACGTGCGTGCGGTGCGCGCTGCTTACGACGGCCATAGCGAAATGGTCATGGAAACCAGTTTTCTGCATGTGACGCCGGACGAGAACATCGCGCGCACCGACAAGCCGGTCACCATCACCGACGCCAATACCGTTGCGCACGCGATTGGCTTAGAATTGAACAGTGAAACCCGCATCATCAAATTCCTGTCAAGCTTCCGCGGCACCTACCATGATCCCGATCGCGCAAAAAGCCGCCGCTGAACTTGCGCATGCCGCGCGGTGCGTGATCCTCGGGGCGCTGCTGCTGGCCGCCCCGGCCTTCGCCGAAAAAGCTGACCGTGAAAAGCCGATCAACATCGAAGCAGACCGCGTGACTGTCGATGATGCAAAGCAGATCTCGACTTTCGAGGGACGCGTCGTGCTCACCCAGGGCACGCTGGTCATCCGCGGCGACCGCATGGAGGTGCGTCAGGACAGCCAGGGATTCAATAGCGGCATCACCTGGGGCAATCTTGCCTACTTCCGGCAGAAGCGCGAGGGTCATGACGAAATTATCGAAGGCTGGGCCGAGCGCATCGAATACGACAGCCGTGCCGACAAGCTGCAGATGTTCAACCGCGCATCAATGAAAAAAACCGGTGGCGACGAGGTTCACGGAAACTACATCTCTTACGACGGCAACACCGAGTTCTTCCAGGTCATCGGCGGCGGCGCAAAGGCGGCGGAATCGCGCGATGGCCGGGTGCGCGCGGTACTGCAGCCCAAACCCAAGGCCAAACCGGAGCCCCAGCCGCCGGTATCGCTGAAACCCGAGGCGATGCTCTCCTCGCCCCGTGGCGAGTTGACCGCGCCCCGCTGAACGCGCCGTGGATTCCGTGGAACAGACGCCAGCCGCAGCAAGCCGGGATGTGTCCGCCCGCGACGGCTTCCTGCTGAAGGCCGAAAACCTGAAAAAGCGTTACCGCACGCGCACGGTAGTCAAGGATGTGTCGCTGGAAGTGCGCAGCGGCGAGGTGGTCGGGCTGCTCGGTCCCAACGGCGCAGGCAAGACCACCTGCTTCTACATGATGGTGGGGCTGGTCGCGATGGACGGCGGCGAACTCTATCTCGATGATATGCGGCTCACCCACATGCCGATGCACCGTCGCGCCCGGCTCGGGCTTAGCTACCTGCCGCAGGAGGCTTCGATATTCCGCCGGCTGACGGTTGCCGACAACGTGCGTGCGATCCTCGAGCTCTACCACGACACGGCCGATGCCATCGAATCCCGCCTTGACGCGCTGCTGCAGGATCTGCATGTCGGCCACCTGCGCAACAATCCGGCCATCAGCCTGTCCGGCGGAGAGCGCCGCCGCGTCGAAATCGCACGTGCGCTGGCGACCGAACCGCGCTTCATTCTGCTCGACGAACCCTTCGCCGGTGTCGACCCGATCGCCGTCATCGAAATCCAGAAAATCATCGGCTTCCTGAGGGCGCGGGGGATTGGCGTGCTGATCACGGACCACAATGTCCGGGAAACCCTGGGCATCTGCGACAGGGCCTACATCATCAACGACGGCAGCGTGCTGGCCTGCGGCAAGCCCGACGAGATCGTCTATAATGAGAGCGTAAGAAAAGTCTACCTCGGCGAGCATTTTCGCCTCTGAGATGGCTAGCCGCACGTAACCGTCTGCGTGCGATCCCGGGAGGCGCTCCCCTGTCCGGACCCCGATGAAACATTCCTTACAGCTCAGGCTTTCGCAACACCTCACGTTGACGCCGCAACTGCAGCAGTCGATCCGGCTGCTGCAGCTGTCCACGCTCGAGCTCAATCAGGAAATCGAAAGGCTGCTGCAGGACAACCCCCTGCTCGAGCGTGAGGACGGCACGGCGGAGACGCCGCCACTGGCCAACGACGCATCGTTACAGGCAGTCCCCGGCGACACGACGACACCGGATCCGGAGCCCGAGCCCACAACAACGGCGGAGGACGGCAGCACCTTTGACATGCAGGGCGGGGACGGCACTTCCTTTGGCAGCGGCGGCAACGATGAGGACGAGGACTACTCGCCGCTTGCCGAGCAGCCGGCGAACCTTCGCGAACACCTCACCGGGCAGCTGGCGCTGCTCCACCTCTCCGACCGCGACCGGCAACTGGTCGGCCTGCTGATCGACTCCCTCGACGAAGGCGGCTACATGACGCAGTCGCTGGAGGAAATCGCCGCGATGCTGCCCGACGAACTCGAGGTCGAGCCCGAGGAGCTGTCAATCGCGCTACAGCACTTGCAGCACCTGGAGCCGACCGGCGTCGGTGCACGCAGTCTCGCCGAGTGCCTCAGGCTGCAGCTTGACGCGCTGCCACCGGACACGCCTTACCGCGAGCAGGCGCAGGAGATCGTTCGCGAGCACCTTGACGCTCTTGCGGCACGCGACTTCGCACGCCTGAAGCGCACACTCAAATGCGACGACAGCTGCCTGCGGGGCGTGCAGAAGCTGATTCTCAGCCTGAATCCGCGCCCCGGCCGGGAGTTCTCGGTGGAGGAAACGCGCTTCGTCGTGTCCGACGTCATCGTGCGCAAGCTCAAGGGCGTGTGGGTTGCCGCGCTGAATCCCGCTGCCATGCCCAAGCTCAAGGTGAACCGTCTGTATGCGGACATCCTGCAGCGCAACCGCGGCAGCAATTCGCAACAGATCACCGCGCAGCTGCAGGAAGCGAAATGGCTGATCAAGAACGTGCAGCAGCGTTTCGACACCATACTCCGCGTCTCGCAGGCCATCGTCGACAGGCAGCGCAATTTCCTTGAGCACGGTGAAGTCGCAATGCGGCCGCTGGTGCTGCGTGAAATCGCCGACACCCTCGGCCTGCACGAGTCGACGGTGTCACGGGTGACCACCCAGAAGTTCATGCACACGCCGCGCGGCATTTTCGAGCTCAAGTATTTCTTCGGCAGCCATGTCGCCACCGAAGCCGGCGGCTCGGCATCAAGTACCGCGATCCGCGCCCTGATCAAGCAGCTGGTCGGCGCCGAAAACACCCGGTCCCCGCTCAGCGATGGCCAGATATCGGAATTGCTGGGCCAGCAGGGTATAGTCGTGGCAAGACGCACCATCGCGAAATACCGGGAATCCATGCATATTCTGCCCGTAAACCTCAGAAAGACCCTTTGACAGAAAGAGCCATGCCATGAACCTTCACCTTACCGGTCATCACCTGCAAATCACCCCCGCCATCCGCGACCACGTGGCGACCAAGCTCGAGAAGATCATTTTGCATTTCGATCATGTCATCGAAATCAATGTGATCATGACCGTCGAGAAACTCCAGCACAAAGTCGAGGCAACCGTTCACCTCAGCGGCAAGGACATTTTCTGCGAGGCGCGCGAGGAAGACATGTATGTGGCGATCGACCATCTGGTCAACAAGCTCGACCGGGCGATCATCAAGCACAAGGAAAAAAACCTGTCGCACCGCCACGACGGCGACGCGCTGAAGCAGCAGGCAACCGAATAAACCCGACATTACCGGCTACGGCCGCCACAACCATGAACCTGATCGCCAAGCTGCTGCCCGAAAGCCACATTCTGCTGGATGCCGACCTGACCAGCAAAAAGCGGGTCTTCGAACAGGCCGGCCTTATATTTGAAAACACGGGCAGCGCCGGCCGCAATGTGGTGTTCGACTGCCTGTTCGCCCGGGAAAAACTCGGTTCCACCGGCCTCGGCCAGGGTGTCGCCATCCCGCACGGCCGCATCAAAGGCCTGAAGACGGCATCCGGAGCAATGATCCGGGTGCGCAATGCGATACCCTTCGATGCCCCGGACGGCCAGAACGTCAATCTGGTTTTTGTGCTGCTGGTGCCCGAGCGCGCCACCGACGAGCACCTGCAGATCCTGTCCGAGCTGGCGCAGATGTTCTGCGACAAGCCGTTCCGCGAACGGCTGCTCGCAGCTACAACGCCGGCGGAACTGCTGCAATTGATCACCTCATGGGAACCCGATGCCCCAGGTCAGCATAGCCCGGCTGTTTGAAGACACCCGGGAGAAACTTCAGCTCACCTGGATTGCCGGCCAGGGCGGTGCCGGCAAGGGCATCGACAGCGAACTGACCAAGGATTCCTCCAAGGGACTGGTCGGGCACCTCAACTTCATTCACCCCAACCTGATCCAGGTGCTCGGTGATTCCGAGGTGCAATACCTCAATGGACTGGAGGCCGCGGAGTGCAAGGCGTTGCTCGAGAAAGCCGCCATCCGCGAACTGGCCTGCTTCATCGTCGCCGGCGGCAACGCAGTGCCGCACGCACTGAAGGAAGTCGCGGAAGCAACGCAGACCCCGCTGTTTTCGTCGCCGATTCCCAGCGTCGAACTGATGTGGATCATGCGGCCGCAGCTCGCGCGCGAGCTCGCGGAATCGGACACCACGCACGGCGTTTTCCTTGATGTGCTGGGCGTCGGCGTGCTGCTCACCGGGGATTCCGGCGTGGGAAAAAGCGAGCTCGGACTGGAGTTGATCAGCCGCGGCAGCGGGCTGATCGCCGACGACGTCGTCGAACTCTACCGGCTGGGCCCGGAAAGCATCGAGGGGCGCTGCCCGCCGATGCTGCGCGACTTCCTCGAAGTACGCGGACTCGGCGTGCTCAACATCCGCACGATTTTCGGCGAGGCCGCGCTGCGCCCGCGCAAAAACGTCAAGCTGATCGTCCATCTTGAGCGCCCGAAGGGCGCCGACCCGACCCACCTCGAACGCCTGCCACTGAAACCTGGCACGGAATCGCTTATGGGCGTCGAGATCCACAAGGTCACCATTCCGGTCGCGGCAGGCCGCAATCTGGCTGTACTGACCGAGGCCGCCGTACGCAGCCACGTGCTGCAAATGCGCGGCATCGACAGCACGCGCGAATTCATCGAGCGCCAGGAACGCGCAATGAACCGTCGCGATGGCTGACACCCGGACCGCTTCAGCGATGCAGCTGATCCTGATCACGGGCCTCTCGGGATCAGGCAAGAGCGTGGCACTGGCCGTGCTTGAGGACGCGGGCTTCTACTGTGTCGACAACCTGCCCGTCGCGATGATCGGCGCGCTGGTGGCAACGCTGCGCAATGAGGGCCACAACCGCGTCGCCCTGACGGTCGATGCGCGCACCGGTGACGCGGTCGCCGGCCTGCCTCACGAAGTCGAAAGCCTGAAATCAGGCGGCATTGATGTACGCGTGCTGTTCCTCGAAGCCAAGGCCGATGCCTTGATCAAGCGCTTTTCCGAAACACGCCGCCGCCATCCGCTGTCCTCCGGCGGGCTGACGCTGCCCGAGTGCATCACCCGCGAGCGCGACATGGTCGAAGGCATACCGGAAATCGCCCACCGTATCGACACCAGCGACCTCGCTCCCAACACCCTGCGCAACTGGGTCAGGGAGTTCGCGGCACTGTCGCCCTCGGGGCTGACGCTGCTGTTCGAATCCTTCGGCTTCAAGCACGGCATACCGCTGGACGCCGATTTCGTGTTCGACGTGCGCTGCCTGCCCAACCCCTACTATGACCCCGTGCTGCGGCCGCTGACCGGATGCGATGCCGCGGTTGCAGAATTCATCCGCGCCACGCCGGAAGCGATGCGCATGCTCGAGGACATCCACCGCTTCGTCAGCGACTGGCTGCCGGCCTTCGACCGCGACAACCGCAGCTACCTGACTGTCGCCATCGGCTGCACCGGCGGACGCCACCGCTCAGTGTTTCTCGCCGAAACCCTCGCCGGCCGCTTCCGCGAGCGCGGACGCACGCTGGCGCGTCATCGCGAACTTGGCGCATGAGCAGCGACATTCGCGAACTGCCGCTGTTTCCGTTGGGCACCGTGCTGTTTCCCGGCGGCCTGCTGCCGCTGAAGATCTTTGAGCAGCGTTATGTCGACATGACCAAGGCCTGCCTGCGCGACTCCACGCCCTTCGGCGTGTGTCTGATCAAGGAAGGTCGCGAAGTCGGCGAGCCCGCGGCACCGCATGCAGTGGGCTGCCTCGCGCAGATCGAGCAATGGGACGTGCCGCACCCGAATCTTTTCGCCGTGCTAGCGCGCGGCGGCGCGCGCTTCCGCATCCTCGGCGCCTCGGTGGGGACTAACGGACTCATCACTGGCCGCATCGAAATGCTTCCCGAACCCACTCGGCCCGAAACTGTCGACCGTGCCTGCCAGGAAGTGCTGCGTCTCGCAATCGAACGCGCCGGCGCCGACAGCGTGCCGGGACCGATACAACTCGACGATGCACTCTGGGTCAGCTACCGGCTTGCTGAAATCCTGCCGATCTCGCCGCCGGAAAAGCAGGCGTTGCTGGAAATGGATGACACCGCGGAACGGCTTGCCCAGTTGCAGGCACTGCTGCTGAGCCATGGAATCATAGAAAATATCAATAAAAACAAATAGTTATATACTGTTCTCGGAGACGCCCCGCGGCAAGCGACGTGCCACCAGCAACTCCCGCACACGCGCTGCCGATGTCACAGCATCGAGCAGTTGCAGCGCCTCTCCACCGGCTGCATGGAGGCCTGCCTCGGTGACCACCAGATCCATCGGCAGGTCATGCGCCTGTGGAAAAATGCTCGGCACGCGGCAGGCATCGAAAGTGACGCCGATCGCGATCACGCGCCGCTCCAGTGCCGCCAGCGTGCGATCGAAATAGCCGCCGCCATAACCCAGACGATAGCCGCGTCCGTCGAAGGCATTCATCGGTACGATCGCAAAATCAGGCAACGCCTCGGGCGTGCCGTCCGGCAGGGGAATATCGTAAACCCCGCGGGTCATCGGCGCACCGGGCCACCACTGCCGGAACCGCAGCGGCTGCCCCTTCGCCACCACTTCGGGCAGGGCTGCCTCGGCACCGGCCTCGCGCCATTGCCGCACGGCAAAACGCGCATCGAACTCCGCCTTGAACGGCCAGCAGAATCCGACAACGGCGCCGGAGGGCACCGGTATGCCCGCGGCCAGCAGCGCGGTCATCCGCTGTCCCCACTGCGCGCGTTGCCCGGCGGATACTTCGCAACGCCAGCCGATCCAGTGCGCGCGCTGCGTTTTGCGCCAGGCATTGATATCCTGCCATTCCTTCAAAGCCGGTTCGTTCATGTCCAATTCCGTTATTGCAGACTTGTAGTCCTGTTATTACGAATGGAATACCACGGGATTCCCATTCCGGACAACCCTGTGGTCAAGCGGTTTTGCCGCACGCGAGCAGACGTTCGACGATGCCGCGCACCGGCGCGGGCAAGGCAGCCTGCAGTGCATCTTCGGGAGAAATCCACAGGCAGCCCGCTTCTTCCGCGCGCTGCGGCCAGCTTTTAACAATAGCTGGCTGCGGCAGGATATCGAGACGGAAATGGGTAAAGCCGTGTGCAATCATGGGCAACATCTCACCGGGCACAACTTTCGCACCGAAGCGCCGCGCGCAGGCCGCCACCGGATCCGCATCGGCATCTTCCTCGGGAAAACACCACAGCCCGCCCCAGATCCCCGTCGTCGGGCGTTTTTCGAGCAGGATTTCTCCCGCTCGCTGCAGCACCAGCATCATCGTGCGCCGCTGCGGCAAGGCTTTGCGCGGCTTCGGCGTCGGCAATTCAGACACGCGATCCGAGGCAAGCGCCACGCACAGCACGCGGGCCGGACACTCGCTGCAGCGCGGCCTGCACCGCGTGCACACCGTGGCGCCCAGATCCATCAGTCCCTGGGTGTAGGCCACAATTTTTTTCTCCGGCAGCAGGGCTTCGGCATCCCGCCACAACCGCGCCGCCACCGCCGTCTCCCCCGGGTAACCTTCGATGCCGCGCAGGCGCGCGAGCACGCGCTTGACGTTGCCGTCGAGGATGGCCGCACGGCCGCCGAAGGCAAAAACGTATATCGCCGCCGCCGTTGAACGACCGATGCCCGGCAGTGCCATCAGCGCTTCAGGTGTTGCGGGAAACCGCCCGCCATGTTCGGCAACGATGATCCCGGCGGCGCGATGCAGATTGCGCCCCCGCGAGTAATAACCGAGTCCGCTCCATAACGCGAGCACATCGTCCTCTGCGGCAGCGGCCAGAGCAGCGACGGTCGGAAAACGCTCGAGGAAGCGCTGGTAATAAGGCATCACCGTCGCGACCTGCGTCTGCTGCAGCATGATCTCCGACAGCCACACCGCATAGGGATCACGGGTGTTCTGCCACGGCAGGTCGTGCCGGCCGTGGCGCTGCTGCCAGGCAATCAGCGCCGGCGCGAACGCCGCGACAGCACGATCAGTCACGGCATCAGCGGCCAAGCAGTCCTTTCAGCGCATCGCGCGCACTGCCACCGCTTTTTGCCCCCTCCGCCGGTGCCGATCCGGCGCCGGATTGCGGCGCCAGCCGGTCGAGCACCCGTTTCTTCAGCGCATCCTCTGCCTTCTGCCTCACGGTGTCGGTAACCATCGCACCGAAGTCGAGCCGGTAGGACGGTGCCTTCAGCGGCCCGGACACGCGCACCGGTATGGTGAGGCCGCGCAGATCATCAGTCTCGCGCCCGCCCTGGCCCTTGCTGGTGCCGACGATACTGGCCTTGACCAGGTAATTGAGGCTGTCCGCGCCAATGTTGATCTCGCCTTCGCCGCCTACCCGCAGCAGCGGCGACTTCATCGACAGGTCGTTGTTGCGCGCCACCCCGTCGGCAATCCGGAAACTCGCTGTCAGTTCCGAGAAATCGGTTTTCTGCCGCGCATCCGCCTGCTGGGTCTGCTCGCCCTTGAGCGTGCCGAGGCGGGCTTTGGCGGTGTGTATCGCGCCGGCGATATCGATGCCCTTCAGCGCGCCGTCGGCTACCTGCAGCGCGGCGGTGCCACTCAGCGCGCGTTTCAGCGCATCGGCCGTGTTGCCGCGGGTGTTCAGATCCACCGTCACCGTGCCGCGCCCCTCCAGTGTTTCATTATCGGCGAGATCCTTCAGCAAGGGTGCGAGGCTGACCCCGGCCAGCGTCTGCTTCAGCGCAAACACTGGAATCTTCGGCGCAGCATCGACCGTGGCCGAGCCCTCCAGCGTGCCCTGATACAGGCCTGCGCTCAGTGGGCTGAGGCTGAGCCGTCCACCGCCGGCCTTGAGCCCCGCGCGCAGGTTCTGCAGTTTCAGCTTGTTGACCGTCAGCGCGCCGATGCGGAGATTGCCATCAGCACGTAATGCCTTCAGGGCGGACACATCGAAAGACTTTGTCGGCGTGGCGGCCGGCTGGGCAGTCGATGCCGAAGCCGACGGTGTGCCGCTCCCCTTGCCGGCCGGCGCCCCCACGGGCAGCAGGCGGTCAACATCGAGTTGATCGAGATCGATGTCGAAACTGTATGCCGAAGGGTCAAAGCCGGCGATGCCCAAACGCGCTTTCAGTGTACTGCCGGCCAAGGTCCCGGAAAGATCGAGCCGCAGGTTCTCTTTGACGACATCGGCGCTGGCGCTGCCCGTCAGTTCGCCGCTGATGCCCTGCCCGGGCAGCCCCGCACCGCTTGCGCTGACGCTTGCCTTAAGCTGCGGCAGGGTGAACTGTTGCGTTTGCAGGTTGCCGTTGACCGGCGAGGCCAGACGCAGCTTGAACGCGCGGCCGTCCTGCCTGAAGCCGGCATCGATCGTCGCGACGGCCGCCTTGAATGCCTCCAGTGTGCCGGCGACCGCGGGCAACTCCAGCTTGAATTCGAGGTTCTCCAGTGTCGCCGCCTTGCCGCGGATGTCCAGAACCAGCTGCTCCAGTGCGGCGGATTTTTGTCCGGCATCGAATGCCAGCCGGGTTTTGAGGTCGACCGCTACATCGAGCATTGGACGGTCCGCCTGCGCGATCATGGTCAACCGGATGTCGGCCGGGACTCCGCTGGCGATACGTCCGGTCTGCAGGTTCAACTTTGACACCGCGTAGCGCGTACCCGCAGTCTCGTCGTGAAACTCCAGCATCGAGTCGGTAATCATCACGCGGTCGATGTCGAAGGCAAACTGCCGGCCCGGCTCTCCGGCGGGCTTCCGCGTTTCCGGCTTGCCGCCCTCCGCCGCATCACCACCGATCAGGCCCTCGAGGTTCAGCCGGCCCTTGCGGTCACGCGACAGGTTGATGCGTGCACCGCGCACCGTCACCTCGTCAACCACCAGCTGCTTCGACAGCAGTGGCAACAGCTTCAAAGAAAAACGGGCCCCGTCAACGGACATGAAAAGCTTGTCGCTGTTGCGTTCCGACAGCGACAGCTTTCCCAGTTCGGCGCCAATGCCGGGCCAGAACGCGAGCTGAATATTGCCTTCGAGTTTCAGCGTGCGCTGGCTGTGCTCCCGCACCAGTTCGACGATCTGCGGTTTGTAGTCGTTCGGATCAAAAGTTGCGGCGACATAGGCCAGCACAGCACCGGCGAGGAGCGCCAGTGCACCAATAACAAGAGCGGCAATCTTGAGGATTTTCATCGGTCGACCCGCGGCTGTTGCTGGGGTGGAGCGGGTGAAGGGAATCGAACCCTCGTATGCAGCTTGGGAAGCTGCCGTTCTGCCATTGAACTACACCCGCAATTTCGGCCATTTTAACGGCGGAAGGAGTTGAGCGCCAAGCGGGATCGTTATGTCGGTAGCGGGTAGGGCTGTGAATACTTTCTCAAATCCCGGTCATTAGCGGTTACAGGAGATTGATGTGGCAATTATTTCCATGAAGCAGGAATTTCTCCATCTCAAAAATCAAAAGCTTCGCAGCGCTTCGTCAAATGTGCATGGGGTGAAAAGAGGCACGCGTTAAATGTGAAGTCAGGCGGCACATGTTGAAAAGCAAGAAATTTCGGCTGAAAAAAGCGGACAATAGCCGCCCAATCATTATCGACGCCATCTGGAACCCCCATGGAAATCAAGGTCAATTTTCTCGACAAGTTTCGCCTGGAGGCCAAATTCGATGATTTCACGGTGGTGGCCGATCAGCCTATCCGCTACAAGGGTGATGGCTCGGCCCCCGGTCCGTTCGATTACTTTCTGGCTTCATCGGCTCAGTGTGCAGCTTACTTTGTGAAGTTGTACTGCGTTACGCGCAATATTCCTACCGACAACATCCGCCTGTCGCAGAATAATATTGTTGATCCGGAAAACCGCTACAAGCAGATTTTCAAGATCCAAGTCGAATTGCCGGCAGATATCTCCGCCACAGACCGCCAGGGAATTTTGCGGTCTATCGAGCGTTGCACAGTGAAAAAGGTGGTGCAGGCCGGCCCTGAGTTTGTGATTGAAGAGGTGGAAACCCTGGATGCCGATGCTCAGGCCTTGCTGATGCTGAAACCGGCTTCAGAAGCAAGTACTTATATTACGGGCAAGGATCTGCCGCTGGAGCAAACCATCGCCAATATGTCAGGAATCCTCGCGGGCCTGGGCATGAAAATCGAAATCGCTTCGTGGCGCAATATTGTTCCCAATGTATGGTCTCTGCATATCCGCGATGCCCACTCCCCGATGTGTTTCACCAATGGCAAAGGGGCGACCAAAGAAAGCGCGCTGGCGTCTGCGTTGGGCGAGTTTATAGAGCGGCTGAGTTGCAATCATTTTTACAACGATCAGTTTTGGGGTGAAGACATTGCCAGCGCGGCGGTCGTGCATTATCCGAGCGAGCGCTGGTTCAAGCCCGGTTCTGAGGATGCACTGCCGGCTGAAATACTCGATGAATACTGCCTGCGGATTTACAACCCCGATGGCGAGTTGCGTGGCTCGCATCTGTACGACACCAACTCCGGCAACATAGAGCGCGGCATCTGCTCTCTGCCGTATGTGCGTCAGTCGGACGGCGAGGTGGTGTATTTCCCGTCTAACCTGATCGACAATCTGTTCCTCAGCAATGGCATGAGTGCGGGCAATACGCTGGCCGAAGCGCAAGTGCAATGCCTGTCCGAAATTTTCGAGCGGGCAGTAAAACGAGAAATTCTCGAGGGTGAAATCTCACTCCCTGATGTGCCGCCCGAAGTGATGGCCAAATACCCCGGCATTCTGGCCGGCATTCAGGGGTTGGAGGAGCAGGGTTTTCCAGTGCTGGTGAAGGATGCGTCGCTGGGCGGGGAATTTCCAGTGATGTGCGTCACCTTGATGAATCCGCGTACGGGCGGTGTGTTCGCCTCGTTCGGATCGCACCCCAGTTTCGGGGTGGCGCTGGAACGCAGTCTTACGGAGTTGCTGCAGGGTCGCAGTTTTGAAGGTCTGAACGATTTACCCCGGCCCACCTTTGAAAGTAACGCCGTGACCGAGCCGAATAACTTTGTTGAGCACTTTATCGATTCCAGTGGCGTCGTGTCGTGGCGCTTTTTCAGCTCCAAAGCTGATTTCGATTTTGTTGAGTGGGACTTTTCTGGTCGGGGTAAAAATTCCAATGCCGAAGAAGCTGCGACCCTGTTCGGCATTCTCGAAGGCATGGGGAAAGAAGTGTATATGGCGGTGTATGAGGATTTAGGCGCAACGGCCTGCCGCATCCTGGTGCCGGGTTATTCCGAGGTGTATCCGGTAGAGGATTTGATCTGGGATAACACCAACAAAGCACTGTTGTTCCGCGCCGATATCCTGAACCTGCATCGTCTGGACGATGCCAGTCTGAAAGCATTGCTTGAACGTCTGGAAGCCAGTGATCTGGATGTTTACACGGACATCATCACATTGATTGGCGTCGAATTTGACGAGAACACGGCCTGGGGTCAGCTAACGATTCTGGAATTGAAGCTGCTGATTAATCTCGCCTTGAAGCAATTTGAAGCAACGCAAGAGCTGGTGGAAGCCTTCCTGCAGTACAACGAAAACACGGTCGAGCGCGGATTGTTTTATCAGGCCTTGAACGTGGTGCTGGAGGTACTGCTGGACGACGATCTGGAACTGGACGATTTCGCGGTCAATTTCCGCCGGATGTTTGGCAACCCGCGAATGGACGCGGTAATGGGCTCAGTGGACGGCAGCGTGCGCTTCTTCGGCTTGACATCAACGAGCATGAAACTGGAGGGGCTCGACAGGCACCAGCGCCTGATCGACAGCTACAAAAAACTGCACGCGGTACGGGCCAAGGCAGCTTTATCCGATTGACCTGGCTGTGGCGCTTCTGAACCAGATTGAATATTGTATTTTCACCTGAACGGGGGGGCTGACAGATGGCGAGCAAGCAACACAGCCCGGAGCAGGCAGTCGCAAAGCCGCAGCAGATTCTATGGGCGTGGGCGTCGCTTATGCCCGAGATTTGTGAAGGCGTTCACAATCCCGCCCCCCACCGACATAACCATCCCAACACAAGGATTTACTGCCGTTTGGCGAAAGCTCAGGGCCGCCACAGCGGCCGCGCGGGCAAAGCGCCCTCGAGCAAAGACTGTTCGAGGAAAAAATACGCGTCGAAGTGATCCCGCGGCACGATCTCGATGCCATTCTCGAGGCCCACTGCATTGCCGTTCTGCATCCACCAGCGCGGATGCTCACCAAGAAATGGCGCCTCGGCCGTAAAAAACGCGAAGCGGTGTCCGGCATCGCGCAGCTTGCGATCCATCGAGTTCTCCGCCGTCGGCACCATCCAGTCACCCTGGGTGCCGCTGGCGCGATAGGCCGTGAGCGCGATGTTGAATACCCGCTTCCCGCTGAGGGCGCTGAAGAAAAACACGCCGGACTTGAGATCGCCGAAGCCCCACCAGTCGGCCGGCGACCGGTTGTGTGAGACATGACTGGTATGCGCCGCCAGCAGCGCGCGCTGCACGCCATGCATTTCCATCACCAGCATCAGGTTGCGCCCCTGCGCGCGGTCGCGCTCGTTCCAGCTCAGCACATCGTCCGCCTGTTCGAGATGATAGAACCCGAGCCACCCGAGCAGGGTCGATGCCGAGATCGCCAGCTCGTAGGCATCAGTAGCGGCAGGATCACCTGATTTGCGTGAGCTCGCGCCTGCAGTCCGTGCTGTTTCCATCAGCAGCGTCAGCGCGGCCCTGCAATCTTCGTATGCGCCCTCCGGCAGGAACCGCGGACCCTGGCGGGGCTCGGGCAGCAGGCTGTCGAATTCGTCCCAGGAGCGCGCGCCGTGACCCGGACAGCGGCTCCGGATGCGAACCGCCAGTGCCGCAGAAACACCGGCCCCTGCACCCAGCCGTTCGATCCGCTCGAAATGCGCCCACGGCCGGTCCCAGACATCAATGCCGCGGAACATCAGCGGATCGGCTGGATGATCGCGGTTGTAGGCACAGGCCCATTCCCAGAGGTCGCGGTCGGCGGCGGTCGGCATGTACATGACGTCCAGCGGCACCGGCGTACTCCCTTGGGTGCATGAGGCCAACCAGCGCGCCAGCTCCAGGCTGCGCAGCGTCGGGTTTTCCCAGGTGATCAGGCGCAGGCCCTGCCGGGAGACGAGGTAACGGATCAGTCGCGCCTGCACGCGCAGGAAGCCGGCCGAACCGTGGACGCTCTCGCCGATCGCCACCACGTCGGCGGCTGCGACCGCCGTCTTCAGCAGTGCATCGAGGTCGGTATCGGTCAATGCTTCGGATGCGGAACGGAGTTCGGTGACTCCCGGCAATGCTGCCCGCACGGGCAGCACCTCACACAGGCAGCAGGCAAGAACCAGCGCGGCGGCTCCGAGGCCCGGAATTCCGCCGCGCATCGTCAGCTGCGGGCCGCGCCCGTGAAAGCCAGTCCGCCGCTCAGGCGCGCGACACCCGGCACAGCAGCACCTTGAGGTTGGTCTGGTCCGATATCGGATCGCGCTGGGTCTTGTCGGTGAGAAAGTTCACCGGCCGCCAGGGATTGTAAGGTTGACGCTCGCCCCAGCCGATGGGAATGAACACGGCAGTCGGACGAATGCCCGCGTGTACCCAGGCCATGGCTTCGATTTGTCCGTGCGCCGATTCGACGCACACGCGTTCTCCATCCTTGATACCCAGCTGTGCCGCCTTCTCCGGATGAATCTGGCAATAGAGGTCAGGACACATTTCCTGCGACTGCCAGAAATAATGCGTCCAGCTGTGGAAATGCGCAGCCAGCGGCCGTCCGGTGACCAGTTCGGTGTCGAAGCCCAGGGCACGCAGCTTCGCGCCGGGATGTTCGGGACCGGGAGCAATGATTTTCCCACGCGCACTGCCGGTGTTCGGCGTACAGAAGGGTGAAATCACGCCCTCCTCGGCATCGGTCTCCTGCAGTTCCATGTACGGCAGATCAACCAATTGCTCTCGTTCCGAATAGAACTCCGGCAGCGCCGACATCCCCAGAGTGTTGAATTTGGCTTCGAGTTCTTCGGTCCAGAATTCGAGTTTCCCGGACAGCGTCGGAAAACGCCGGCCTGGTGCACCGGTCGGCACGGTCGTGCCTTCGAGGTAAAGGGTTTCGATCTCCGGCGCGTCCTCGGTTGCAACGGGGATCCGCACCCAGCGGTGCGGCACCGAATGCAGGCGTTTCTGGGTGCACCCCTTCATCGCCGGGCTGTCGATGCAGACCTCGTCCCAGAACACCGCCGGATCCTTGTATCTTTCCTTCAGCACATCGTCGAAACCGAAGCGCTTGCCGAGCTCGATCCAGATCCAGGTATCGGATTTCGCCTCGCCCGGCGGATCGATCATCTTGTCGATCCACACCACGCGGCGGTCGTCGTTGGAACGGCCAATCTCGCCTTTTTCAATGCCGCTTGCCGCCGGCAGCAGGTAATCAGCATAGGCCGAGGTCTCGTTTGCGAACAGCTCGATGTGCACCATCAGGTCGAGCGCGGCAAAGGCCTCGCGCGCCTTCGCCTGTCCCGGCCACTGCGCCAGCGGATTGTTGCAGCTGATCAGCGCGCGGATCGGATAGGGTTTGCCGTGCAGCATCGCGTCGGTCCAGCCGGCGGGACTGCGCCGCACCCGTTGCTTGTTCAGTTTCGGCGCGCGGTGTTCCGGCACCTTCGCCGCGATCGGCGTGCCGGCGCTCATGTTGAAATAAGCACCGCCGCGACGGCCCCAGTTGCCGGTAATCGCGGCGAGGAACATCAGCACGCGGTTGGTCTGGGTGCTGTTGGTGTGCTGATTGATACCGCGACTGGCAAAGATCACGCAGCCGTCAGCTGCCGCAATCTCTTCCGCCAGCTGGCGAATGTCGTTCGCTGCGAGCCCGGTGATCGGCGCCGCCCACTCCGGCGTGTACTGTTTCTGCAGAATGAAGTCGCGCCACTGCTCGAAACCCAGCAACCAGTCGGAGCAGAACTGCGCGTCATGCAAGTTGTTGGCGAGGATGTGCTGGGCCAACGCCAGACCCAGCGCCATGTCAGTGCCGGGACGGATCGGCAGCCAGCGATCAGCCTTGGAGGCCGTCGCAGTCAGACGCGGGTCGACGGCAACCAGCTTCGCGCCGTTCTTCAGTCGCCAATCGTTGATCATGCCGAAGTACACCGGCCGCGTTTCGGCCTGGTTGTCGCCCATGTAGACGTAAAGCTCGGCGGAACCGAGGTCGTTTTCGGTATAGCTGTTGCCGCTGCCGATGCTGCCCAGCGTGATTTCGAAGGCGACATTCTTGCCGCTGGCGCAGAAGGGATCGGTGCCGTCCTTGTTCGGCGTGCCGAACATCTGGGCGAACATCTTGGTCGTCGCGCGGTAGTCGAGGATACCGGTGCGCGTGCCGATAAACATCGCCAGCGCTTCGGGACCGTACTGGTCGCGGATGACTTTCAGTTTCTCCGCGATCTCGTCCAGAGCCTGGTCCCAGGAAATGCGCTCGAAGCGGCCTTCGCCGCGCGCGCCGACGCGTTTCTGCGGATACAGCAGCCGGTGTTCGCTGTGATACATCTGCAGCGTCAGCTGCGACTTGGGGCAAACACGGCCCTTTAGCAGGGGATCGTCTTCATTCCCGGTGATTTTCACTAACTTATTGTTTTTAAAGTGAAATTTAACCGTGCAGCAGTTGAAGCAGATATTGCAGCCGCCAGGCACCACACGATCCGCAGCGGTGTCTGTGCGCTCTTCGCGATAAGGAAATGCCGGCTGCTGCGCCTGCACTGCAGTCTGCGCCGCAAGTCCGTCCATGAACGAGGGACGACGCGAATGATCCGGGTGCGCGCGCGCCGGTGTCACCGCGATCATCTCGCCCACCTTCTGCGTTGTGCTGCGTTCGAGGTAGATCGTCGCCGGCCCGAGCAGGAAATGATCCTGGTCGCGCGGCGTGCGGCCCGACTGTTGCGCGTCGGCCAGCAGTTCACTGCGTTTACCGAAACGAATCGCCTGCGTCGGACAGACACTGGCGCAGGCGGTGGTCTTTTCACCCTCTGCGCGGCGATCGACACACAGATCACACTTCACCGCGTGGTGACCTTGCGCATCGAAACCCATCGCGCTATAGGGACAGGCGATCACACATTCGCCACAGCCGGTGCAGCGCGACTCGTCGACACGGACAATACCGGTGACCGGATCCTTGCCGATCGCCTTCGGGTTCACCGGACAGGCGCGCAGGCAGGCCGGTCGCTCGCAGTGCTGGCAGGTCAGCGTCAGGAAGGCGAGGCCCGCCTGCTCCAGCTCGCTCGCCCACACTACTTTGTTGCGATACTCGCCAGGGCCGAGACGGTGCTCGGTCTTGCAGGCCGCCTCGCAGCTCTTGCAGCCGGTGCAGCGCTCAAGGTCGATCAGCAGCGCCAGGCGCTCGGAGGGTCCGGTGTTCACGCCATCCATTTCAGCCTCCCCAGGCCGTGATATGCCACCAGGTGATCGGTGCGCCGTCGGCAACATAGCCGGCGAAGAAAGTGACGGTGATCACGTGGATCACCACACCAAGCACGAAAATCCACGCCAGTGCCATGTGCAGCGGGCGCCACCAAGCCTGCTGTGCGGAGACCGCAGCACGTGTACCGAGCAGTATTGATTCTTCCCGTGCCAGGCGCCGGTAGGCCAGCGCCAGCCGCGGCGCGCGCAGGAAATGCGGCAGGTTCACCGAAAACGTGGCCTCGCTCGCCCGCGGGTCGAGTTGCGCCAGCAGAGCACGTTTCTCCGAAATCAGCGCGCGCAAGCGTTCACGCGTCGCGGCGTCGGGAACCATGAATCGAGGGGCCTTGGAAGCGAAGGTCGCCGCCATGCGTCGCGAACCGCGCACCCGCGCCCAGATCCCGAGCGCGGCCAGTACAAGCAACGTGAGCAACAGCAGCGCGGGGGGGCGGCGCAGGAATCCGCCGGAGTGGATTGCAATCAGCACCATGCCGGCGAGCGAACAGGCCACATGTGCATTGAACCAGCCCACCGGATTACTGCCACTGCCGCCACGCTTGGCCAGCACGAAAGCCACCGGCACCAGCAGCAGCAGCACGCCAGCGATGCCGACCAGGTAGAGCTCCGGGCTGCCCGGCGTGTGCCAGGCTTCAGGCAGGCCGCCGCGCAGCAAAAACCAGGCGAAGGTGGCAATGACCGCCGCTGCAGTCAGCTGCAGCAGCCGGGCGTCGGGAATGTCGGGGCGTTGCACTGGGTGAAGGAATGAGATTGGTGATGAACAAATTCATTCTAGCACCGGCCGCGCCGCGAACTCGCGTCCGAATCCATATCGTAGGCACCCCGCTGGCGCCTGCGGCAGGCTCAGTCCTGCAGCGCCAGCGTCACCCGTTTCACCAGCGGATCGTCGGCGCTTTCGGAAACGACAAAGCCGAGGCCCTGGCACAACTTGAGCATGCCGCGGTTGTTGCCGAACACATGGCCGATCATGGTCTGTAGCCCGCGTGCGCGCGCCACCTCGATCAGCTGGGTCATCATGCGTCGGCCCAACCCGCGCTGCTGCCAGTCATCGGACACCACGATCGCATACTCGCAGCTCTCGCCGTCGGGGTTGGTGACGTAGCGGCAGACGCCGACTTCGGTCTCGCGCCCCTCGCGCTTTACGGTGGCGATGAAGGCCATCTCGCGGTCGTAGTCGATCTGGGTGAAGCGGGCGAGCATCTGCGGCGTCAATTCGCGCAGCGTGTCCATGAAGCGGAAGCGGCGGCTCTCGGGCGACAGCCCGCGCACGAATTCCTGCTCGATTTCCGCATCCTCGGGGCGGATCGGCCGCAGCGTCACCGATTCCCCGTCCGACTCCCAGGTCTCCACCAGTTCGGCCGGATAGGGATGGATCGCCATGTGGCCATAACGCCCGCGCACCGGTACATAATCAGCGATGATCACGCGGGCATCGACAACGATTGCGCCCTGCTCATCGACGATCAGCGGATTGATGTCGAGTTCGACAATCCACGGCAGCTCGCAGACCATTTCAGAAACCCGCAGCAGTACCGACTCCAGCGCGTCCATGTTCGCCGCAGGCATGCGCCGGAAAGGCCCCAGCAGCTTTGCGACCCGGGTGCCGCGGATCAGCTCCGCGACCAGGAAACTGTTGAGCGGCGGCAGCGCCACCGCTCGGTCCCTGTGCACTTCGATCGCGATACCGCCGCTGCCGAAGGCGATCGCCGGTCCGAACACCGGGTCCCGCAGCACGCCAACCATCAACTCGCGTCCGTTCGAACGTCTGACCATCGGCTCGATGACGGCGCCGCTGATACGCGCCTGCGGCTTGACGCGAGCAGCCTGTGCAATGACCTGTGCAAACCCTGCCCGCACTGCTGCGGCATCACGCAGGTTCAGCAGCACGCCGCCGACGTCGGTCTTGTGCGTGATGTCCGGCGAGTCGATTTTCAGTACGACCGGATAGCCGATACGCCCGGCCTCGGCCACGGCCGCATCGGCGTCGGCGACAGCGACGGTTTCCGCCACCGGGATGCCGAAGGCCGCAAGCACGTCCTTTGATTCGATTTCGGTGAGTACCGTGCGCTTGCCGGCGAGCGCGGCATCAATGATGCGGCGCGCGGCGGCAACATCCGGCGAGGAATGCGCCGCCAGCGGCCCGGGCGTCTGCAGCAGTGTCTGCTGGTTGCGATAGAAGGAGGACAGGTGGCCGAACATTTCGACCGCCGGATCCGGCGTGCGGAACACCGGGATGCCGGCGCCCGCAAAATGCTTGCGCGCGGCGACCACGCTCGCCTCACCCATCCAGCAGGCCAGCACCGGCTTCGAGCGCCCGCGCGCGGCGGTGATCACCGCATCCGCGATCTTTGCCGGTTCGGTCATCGCCTGCGGGGTCAGGATCACCAGCGCGCCGTCGACCTGTTCGTCGTCAAGGCAGGCCGTGACCGCAGCGCTGTAGCGCGCAGCATCGGCATCGCCGATCAGGTCAGCCGGATTGCCGTGAGACCAGTTGGCAGGCAGCGCATCCTGGAGAACATCTATGGTCTGCTGCGACAGTGCGGCCAGCGGAATCCCGAGGTCGGCCGCGCGATCCGCCGCCATCACGCCTGGCCCGCCCCCATTGGTGATGATCGCCAGCCGCTCGCCGCGGGGCCGCACATGCGCAGTCAGTGCTTGCGCCGCCGCAACCAGCTGGCCGATGGTGGTGACGCGCACCGCGCCCGCGCGACGCACCACCGCGTCGAACACGTCGTCGGCACCAACAATGGCCCCGGTATGCGACACTGCAGCACGCGATCCGACAGGATGTCGTCCGACCTTGATCAGAATCACCGGCTTGATGCGCGCCGCGGCGCGCAGACTTGAGAAAAAGCGTCGCGCATCGCGCACGCCCTCGATGTAGAGCAGGATATGTTCGGTCTTCGGGTCGTGGATCAGGTAATCGATGATTTCGCCAAAATCGATGTCGCGTGAGCCGCCCATCGAGATCACACTGGAAAAACCGACCTTGTTGGGCAGTGCCCAGTCGAGCATGGCCGTGCACACGGCCCCCGACTGCGATACCAGGCCCAGCCCGCCGGGAAGACCGTTGCCGCGCGCGAAAGTCGCATTGAGCCCGATGCCGGGCCGCATGATGCCGAGGCAGTTGGGTCCGATCACGCGCACGCCGTGCCGCCGCGCGTTGTCGAGCGCCGCGCGCTCCAGCCGCGCCCCCGCCTCGCCAGTTTCGGAAAATCCCGCGGTGATGATCACCACCGCGCGCACGCCGGCCAGGCCGCATTCGGCCATCAGTTGCGGCACGGTATGCGGTGGGGTGGCAATCACCGCCAGGTCAACACGCTGCGGGACCTCACCGATCGACGGATAACAGGGCACGCCGTTGATGCTGCGATGCTTCGGATTCACCGCGAACAGCGCGCCGCGGTAATGCGCGGCACGCATGTTTTCCACCAGCACCGTTCCGATGGCACCAGCACGTTCGGTCGCGCCGATAATCGCCACCGAGGCGGGTTCAAACAGCGGGGTCAGGTAATGGCGGTCGGGTAACGCAGCGGGTGTCATGATCTGCAAGCTTCCTGGAGAACGGGTTCGGGACGTGGTGTCAGGGAAAGAGGAAAGGGAAAAGGGGACAGGGGGCAATGGCAAACCGGGCATCAGGCCGGTGCAGTATAAAATACAGGTCAACTGATTCTATCGCCAACCCCTAACCAAACCGTTCCCAGACCGCAAGACCGTGATTTCCGTGATCATCAATGGCGAGCCACGCAGCTTCGACCACGCGCTGAGCTGCGGCGAGCTGATCGGCGAGCTCGGCCTCGCCGGCAAGCGCATCGCCATGGAGCGCAACGGCGAGATCGTTCCGCGTAGTCAGTATGGCCTGTGTACATTGCAGGACGGTGACTGCCTGGAAATCGTCGCTGCGGTGGGTGGTGGCTGAATGCCCCTGAATACTCCTGAAGCAGCTGTTGCCGCCGGCATCGGCGGCGTCCACAATCCAGCCCTCAATCCCACCTCACCAGAAACTCGCCATGAATGCCATTGAAAATCCTGATCCGCTGATCATCGGCGGACAGAGCTTCCACTCCCGGCTGCTGATTGGCACCGGGAAGTACCGCGATTTCACCGAAACCCGCG
Source organism: Burkholderiales bacterium (assembly GCA_030684405.1). Classification (GTDB taxonomy): domain Bacteria; phylum Pseudomonadota; class Gammaproteobacteria; order Burkholderiales; family SG8-41. Next base: position 136,314 of record JAUXYA010000024.1, read on the forward strand.
CCGCCATCGATGCCAGCGGCGCGCAGATCGTCACCGTCGCCATCCGCCGCACCAACATCGGGCAGAACGCCGGCGAGCCCAGCCTGCTCGATGCAGTGCCGGCATCCCGCTTCACGATGCTGCCCAATACCGCAGGCTGCTACACCGCGGACGATGCGGTGCGCACGCTGCGCCTGGCACGCGAGCTGCTCGACGGGCACGACCTGGTCAAGCTGGAAGTGCTGGGCGACCCGAAAACCCTCTACCCGAACGTGGTCGAGACGCTCGTTGCCGCGAAAACCCTGGTCAAAGACGGTTTTCGCGTGATGGTTTACACCTCCGACGACCCCATCGTCGCGAAGCAGCTGGAAGACATCGGCTGCGTGGCAGTGATGCCGCTCGCTTCACTGATCGGCTCCGGCATGGGCATCCTCAATCCCTGGAATCTGCAGATCATCATCGAGAATGCAAAGGTGCCGGTGGTTGTCGATGCCGGCGTCGGCACCGCCTCCGACGCCGCGATCGCGATGGAGCTGGGCTGCGATGCCGTGCTGATGAACACCGCGATCGCGGCGGCGCGCGACCCGGTGTTGATGGCGCGGGCGATGAAACAGGCTGTCACTGCGGGACGCGATGCCTGGCGCGCCGGACGGATGCCGAAAAAACTCTACTCCGCCGCCCCCAGCTCGCCGACCGCCGGCCTGATCGGGAAGGCCTGATCGGCACTCGGCCGTCGCCGGGTCGCGGAACCCAAATACCCCCGAAAATCCCCCCTTAATCCGGGTTTAAGCGGCGCGCCCCTCTCTGCACAATCCCGCTAACGCCCTACAAGGGCATTGGGGGACATTCCCGTGAACGCTCGCGCAGCCATTGATTCCGCAAACGCCGCACCGACCGAATCCACAGACGAAGGACCGGGACCGCAGTTACGCGTCATCAAGGAAGCCCTGGCGCGCAGCCAGGCCGAATACCACACCCGACTCGAAGCGGAGTCCCGCATCGCTTGGGAAACCCGTGGACACGCACAGGCCGAAGCCCGCCTGCAGGCAGAAATCAACGCACGCGAGGCCGCGCAGGCTCGTGCTGCTGCCGATGAACAGGCGGCTCTTGAGGCAGACCAGCGCCGCGCCACGGAACAGGAAGCCCTGACCCGCGCCGAAGCCCGTCGCGCCGCAGAGGCTGCAGCCGCCCATGAGGCTGCCGAACGGCTGGCGCTGGAAGAACAGCGCGCCAGCGCGGCCCGGGCCACCCTGCGCAGGGAGCAAGAAGCCCGCCGCGCCACTCTCGCCAAAACCGAACTTGAAGCGGCCGCTCATCGCCGTGCCGAAGAGGACAGCCGGCTGATCAATGAACTGCTTGCCGGCCTGCGCACTGCGGAAGCAGCGCGGGCGGCCGAACACGCCCGCTCCGAAGCCATGACGCGCGCGCGGCTGGCCGCGGAAACTGCAGCCGCTGCGGAAGCGCGCGCCCGCGCCGCCGCAGAGTCACGTGCCGAAGAGGAGGCACGCGCCAGGTCTGACGCTGAAACACGCGCCCGTGAACTCGCTGCGGAGCGTGCCGAAACCGATGCACGCCTGCGCTTCCTCGCAGAGACCCGGATCGAGGCCGACGCCGCCTGCGCCGCCGAAGCAGAGGCACGCGCGAAAGCAGAACAGGCAGCACTCTCTGAAGCGCAGGCGCGCAACACCGCCGAAGCCCGGGCCCGTGCAGCCGCGGAAGCACGCAGCCGCATCGACCAGGAGCTCGCCGCCGCGGCACGCGCCAAGGCCGAGGAAGAACGCCTGTGCATGGTGGAAACCGAAGCGCGTGCAACGCTGATTGAGCGCGAGCGCGCCGAAATCGCCGCCCGCCGCAACGCGCAGCAGCGGGAGCAGCAGGCCATCGCTGCACGCCTTGCCGCCGAGGAGGAGTTTCGGCGGATCACGCAGGAACGCGCGGATGCGGAACTCGCGGCGCAGGAACAGTCCGAGGCGCGCGTACGCGCCGAAAGCCGGGCTTCCCAAGCCGCGCGGACACGCGCCGGGGCCGATGCGGCGGCGGCAACAGCCGCCGAGGCACGGCATGCCGCAGAAAACGAGGCGGCAAGGCTTGCCGAAGCGCGCGCCGAACTGGATCGCCTGACCGCGGAAGTCACCGCATCACGCAACGAGGCGCTGGCCCGCACCGCGGCTGCCGCCGAGGCCCGGCTCGCAGCGGAGGCCGAAGCCCGCGCCGAAGCGGAAGCGCGAGCGGCAATGGACATCGAAGCCGAACGCGCGGCGCAGGCGGCCGCCCATGCCGACCGTCTCGCGCAGCAGGCCGCACTCGCGCTGCAACAGGCCGCGGTCGCCGCCGAGGGGGCAGCGCGGCTGCGTGCTACGGAAGAACACCAGGCCACGCTCGCCGAGGAAGCGCGTGAGCGTGCCGAACGAAAAGCCGCAGACGAGGCGACGGCACGGCGTGTTGCAGAGGAACAGGCCCACGCTGATGCGGAACGCCGCGCAGCACTGGATGCGGCCGCAAGACAGGAAGCGGAAATCCGCGACCAGGCGGAAAAGGCCGCGCAGCAGGCGGCCCACGAACGCATCGCCGCTGAGCAGCAGGCACGCAACTCGGCCGAACTGCGAGCGCGTCGCGAAGCCGAGCGTTGCGCTGCCGCACTGGTGCGTGCGGATGCCGAGCGCAAAGCGAGCGAGCAGCTTGCCACCGAAACCCGGCTGGACGCCGCTGCGGCTGCAGCGGCACGCGAACATGCCGAACGCCTGGAGGCCGCTGCAGAGGCGCTGGCAGAACGCGAAGCTGCGGAACGGCAGGCTACTGAAGCCGCACGCGCGCGCGCAGCCCGCGAATCGGAACTGGCGGCAACTGCACAGGAAAAAATGCGGACGGAACAGGCACTGGCCAAAACTCTTGCCGCCCGCCTGGAAAACGAAGCTGCGGCAAACCGCGCTGCGGACGAACGGCGGCGCGTCGAAGCCGGGGCTGCGAAAGCAGCAGCGGACCGGGCCGCGGCAGAAAAACAGTGTGCTCAAAACGCGCTGGAGCGCAGTGATGCGGACAGTCTGGCCGCCGAGCAGGCGCGCGAGGCCGCGGTTGCCGAAGCAGCGGCCGGCCGGGCCGCGCACGAGCGGATAGCGGCGGAGGCCGCCGTACTTGCGGCGACCCGGCAACGGCAGCAGGCCGAGACCGATGCCGCGGACGCCGCAGGCCGGCGCGTCGAAGCGGAACAGGCACTGACGGAGCAATGCGCCGCAGCCGCTGCTGCGGCCCGCGCGGCCACCCACAAAAGACAAACCGGGCAGCAGCGCACCCGCGCCGCATCCATCGCCCGCCGTTATGCGGAGCAGGCGCTGGCAGAAGCACAGTCACGGCTCGCCGCCGCCGATCTTGCGGCCGCAACCGCGGCACGCCGCAAGGAAATGGCAGTGCAGGAGCAGTCCCGTCTGGCGGAGACCGCGCGGATCGCCGCGGAACAGGCGGCGGCAGATGCAGAGACAGCCCAGAAGCTGGCGGGAGAATCACGTGCCGCTGCCGCAGAGCAGCAGGCCGCAGCCGCGGCACGGCTTGCAGCCGAACGTTCGGCCGTGGCGGCACTGCGCGAACGCGCTGCAGCCGATGCGCGCCGTGCGGCGGCTGCAGCCGAACTCGCGGCGGCGGCCCAGGCACGTCAGGCCGTGCTGGCGGAAGAAGCAGCCCTGCTCGAAACACTGGGTGCAAGGGAGAGCGCCGTCGTCATCGCCACGGCCGATGCCAATTCGGCACGACAGGCGCGGTTGCTCGCCGAAGGGGAAAACGCAGCGCTGGCCGCCGAACGCCTCGAAACCGAACAACGCGCGGCGGATGCCGCGCAGAGACGCTGCAACGACGAGTATGCGGCCGTCAATGCCGCCCGCGTTCGTGCCGAAGCGGAAGCTGCTGCAGCCACCGCGGCGCAGCAACGTGCGATCGCCGAGCGCGACGCGGCAGAACGCGCGTGGACAGCCGCCGCGCAAAACCGGACTTGCACCAGGGCGCTGCGCCGTGCAGGACGCAGAGCAGCGCTGGCAAAGGCATTGCGCCACCCGGCGCCGAGCTGGGCCATCGCCGCCTCATTTGCCGCCTGGGCCGTGTTCTCGGGCTGGGCGCCCGCCACGCTGCCTGCTGCCGCACCGCAGGCAGCAGCGGCATTGCAGATCGCCGCGATCTATCCGGCAGGAGATGACACGGGCATCAGCCTGAAGTTCGACATGCTGGGCGCCAGCAACTCGCCACAGGCCGGCATCGCGCAGCCCTGAGCGGCGGCCACTGGCCGTCGATTCCGTTACACTCGGCGGCCATGAATCCGCCGGAACAACGATCGATCCGCAGCTACGTGCTGCGTCAGGGGCGCGTGTCGAACGCGCAGAGACGCGCGCACGATACCCTGCTGCCCCGTTATGGACTTGAGTACCGGGATTCCCCGCTCGACCTTGATCAGGTTTTTGGCCGCAACGCGCCGCACATGCTCGAAATCGGCTGCGGAATGGGTGAAACAACGGTGGCGATCGCCGCAGCGCATCCCGACATCGATTATCTGGGCATCGAGGTGCATACCCCCGGCGTGGGCAGCCTGTTGAAACAGATCGAGGCTGCCGGACTTGCCAATCTGCGCGTGGTCCAGCATGACGCGGTCGCGGTACTGCAGCAGATGATCGCGCCCGACAGCCTCGACGCCATTCACATCTTCTTTCCGGATCCCTGGCCGAAAAAGCGCCACCACAAGCGGCGGCTGATCCAGCCACCCTTCGTCGGGCTTGCAGCGTCACGCCTCAAGCCCGGCGGCTACCTGCATGCGGCAACGGACTGGCACGAATACGCCGAACAGATGCTGGTCGTGTTCGGCTCCGAGCCGCTGCTCGAGAATACGGCCTTGACCTATGCACCGCGGCCGGCCTACCGGCCACAGACCAAATTCGAGACCCGCGGACTGAAACTGGGCCATGGCGTCTGGGATCTCGTGTTCCGGCGCAGCACGCAGACATGAAAAACGGCGGCCCGCGGGCCGCCATGTGCTGAAGCAGTCGCGCTTACTGGATGCCGCCGATCTTTGCTTCGCGGATCACGTCACCCCAGGCCTTGCGCTCGGACTTGATGAAAGCGCCGAATTCTTCAGGCGAACTGTAGACGGCTTCGATCGCCATGGTGCCGAGGTTCTTTTTGACTTCGGCATCGTTAAGGGCAATCTTCAGGTCGGCGGACACCTTGTCGACCACCGAGCGCTGCACCCCGGCCGGGAACATGATGCCCCACCAGTTGGCGGCGTCGAAGCCTTTCAGACCCTGCTCGGCCAGCGTCGGCAAATCGGGATTGAAGGGTGTGCGCTGGCCACTGGTCACCGCCAGCGCCTTCAGCTTGCCAGCCTTGATGTTGCCCATCACCGGCGGCGCGTCAGAAAACATCAGCATGATGTGGCCGCCCTGCACCGCGGCGATCGAATACACGCCACCCTGGAAGGGCACTGTAACGATATCGACCTGGGCAGCCCGCTTGAACATTTCACCGACCAAATGCGACATGCTGCCGGGACCGCTGGTGGCATAGGTCAGCACGCCGGGCTGCTTCTTCGCGAGGGCAATGACATCCTTGACGTTTCTCACCGGCAGCGTGTTAGGGGTCACCAGGATGTTTGCGGCGCGCGTGATCTGTCCGACCGGCACAAAATCCTTGTCCACGTCGTACTTGACCTTGTTGAGCAGAGGATTCGCCAGCACCGGTCCAAAGTTTCCGAGCAGGAAGGTGTGCCCGTCCGGAGCCTGCTTCGCCGCGTACTCCATGCCCACCGCACCGGCGGCGCCCGGCCGCGAATCCACCAGCACGTTCTGGCCCCACAGCTCGGTCAGTTTTTTCCCGATGATCCGCGCCATCACATCGGAACTGCCACCGGCGGGATAAGTCACCACGAATCGCACCGGTTTTGACGGATAGGCCTGCGCCTGCGCGGCCGTTCCCGCCAAGGTGGCGATGGCCGCTGCGGACGAGATCAAAATCTGTTTGATGCCGATCATGAAAAAACCTCCTTTGGATGCTGCAGCTATATGGTTTAGTTATGATGTCCGCTTTGCCGCTCCGGAAGCACCGGCGGAGCAAACCGCAAACGCTTGCATTCTAGCCGGTGAAGGTGGAAACGCAACGCCCCCCTGACGATCGGTCGGGAATCACCCACTACAGGAACCGGGCGATGTCGATACCCCAGTTTTCGGGGTTCTCGTGCTGCACGATGCGATCGCCGCCGCCACGACCAAGGGGCTTGGAAAGATCGACATCTTCGGCCGGAAGGTAATGGTTGTGCTTGACGCTGAAGATCACCCGCACCAGTGGTTTCAGCAGATTGCCCTCGCACTGCCCGATGACGACCGCCAGTCGTCCACTTTCCAGGCGAACCAGGGAGCCGGTGGGATAGATGCCAATACAGCGAGTGAAGGCATGTACCAGCTCCGGGTTGAAGTGGAACTTGCTCCACTCGAATATCTTGCGCATCGCCTCGGTCGGCTCCATGCCCTTGTGATAACAGCGGTCGGAGGTAATGGCGTCGTAAACGTCAACGATCGCCGCCATTTGGCCCATCTGCGAGATCTCGCCCGCTTTCAGGCCCAACGGATAACCGCTGCCGTCATGGCGCTCGTGGTGCTGTGCCGCGACCTGCACCGCGATCGCTGAAATGCCGGGCGTTGCCTCGAGAATGCGCCGACTTTCCACGACATGGCACTTGATCTGGCGGAACTCGTCGTCGGTCAGGCGACCGGGCTTGTTGAGTATTTCGTCAGAAACTTTCGTCTTGCCGATGTCGTGCAGCAAGCCGCCGATCCCAGCTTCGTGGATGTCTGAGGGTGGTAGACCCAGCGCTCGCGCAAAAGCGGTCTGCAGTCCGCAAACACTGACCGAATGCTGGAACGTGTAGTCATCCTTGTTCTTGATCCGGCACAGGCTCAGCAGCGCGCCGCTGTTGCGCAGGATCGACTGGGTTATTTTCCCCACCACCGGCTCGACACGCTCGCTCTGGATCTGCCGGCCCAGCCGCACATCCTGCATCAGGTCGCGGATCAGCGCATTGGCCTCGCCCTGGATGCGTTGCGCGCTGGCCACCTCTTCCCGCATCGAGGTCTGGCGCTGACGCGGCGCAGCGGCTTCGGCAAAAGCCACCATTTCCCGGTCGAGTTCGCGCTCAACCTCGACTGCGTCCTGACCGGGGCCATCAACCCCGCGCGCCGGATCGATGTAGACCTCGCGGATGCCAGCTTCGCGGATTTTCAGGATCTGCCCCTCGTTCGAGAGCGCGAACTGCCTGCGCAGGAAGGGATGATCCATCCAGTCGCAGTTCAGATCCTGTATGAACATGCCGACCCGCAGGTCTGACACGCCGATTTTTCTGAACATTTGCCGAATAACCCGGACGCATTGCCGGACATTCCGGCACGGTGTTAACGGCGCAAACGGCGAGAATATTGAGCCACGAAGCTCCTCACGGCAGGAACATTGCCAGCAGATCGTTCAGGAAACGGCGCCCGAGCGGAGTCGGCCGGACGCTTAGGTGGTCACGCATCAGCAGGCCGCGCGCCTCGGCCTGGTCAAGTACGGGCAGCACAGGGGTCAGGTCCAGCCCCGTCCTATCGGCAAACAGGGACAATTCGAAGCCATCGTTCAGCCGCAGGGCATTCATCATGAATTCACCTGGCAGCTCCACAGCACTGAGCTCGCGCTGCTCGCTGAGCGCAGAACCGGCGGCAACCTGCGTCAGGTAGGCCTTCGGCTGCCTCGCACAGGAATAACGCAATATATTGTTTTTAAATGATATTTTTCCATGCGCTCCAGCGCCGATACCGAGATAGTCGCCGAAGGTCCAGTAATTCAGGTTGTGCCGGGCCGGCAGGCCCGGACGGGCAAATGCGGAAATTTCATAATGCCCGTAACCGGCATCGGCGAGCCGCGTTTCCACCGCAGCCTGCATCGCTGCTGCCGCATCGTCGTCGGGCACAGCGGGCGGATAGCGGTGGAAATACGTGTTGGGTTCGATGGTCAGGTGATAGGCACTGACATGCTGGGGCGCCAGTGCAATCACCGCCGCAATGTCGGCTTCGGCTTCTTCCTGCGTCTGTCCGGGCAGGCCGTACATCAGGTCGAGGTTGACGTTGTCGAAAGTGGCCAGCGCCAATTCCGCGGCGCGGCGCGCTTCGCCGGCATCGTGGATGCGTCCGAGCGCATGCAGGTGGCGGTCGTTCAAGCTCTGGATACCCAGCGACAGGCGGTTCACGCCGGCGGCACGGAAACCCCTGAATTTTTCAGCTTCGACGGTGCCCGGATTCGCCTCGAGCGTAATCTCGGCATCCGCCGCCAGCGGCAAACGGGCCCGCACGCCAGACAGCAGCGCATCCAGCGCGGATACTGACAGCAGGCTCGGCGTGCCGCCGCCAATGAACACCGTCAGCACCGGACGCCCCCAGACCTGAGGCAGTGTGAACTCCAGATCGGAGAGCAGCGCGGCCACGTATTCATCCTCGGGCAGCGTGCCGCGGGCTTCATGGGAATTGAAATCGCAGTACGGGCATTTGCGCACGCACCAGGGCACGTGAATGTACAGCGACAACGGCGGCAGGACAGAAAACTGCAGCGGTGAGTGCGGAGTGATAAGTGATGAGCCTGAAGGCACGGCGCTGCCCGGAGTGTCAGTCCTGCGGGAGTTCACGAAGGCGCTGCACCAGCATGGCGAGGGCCCGGCCACGGTGGCTCAAGGCGTTTTTTTCTTCCGGCTCTAGCTCGGCACCGGTCCTGCCGAGTTCCGGAATCAGGAACAGCGGATCGTAGCCGAAGCCGCCGTTGCCGCGCGGTGCCTCGAGGATCTCGCCATGCCACTCTGCCTCGGCGATCAGCGGCTGCGGATCATCGGCATGGCGCACCACGACGATGACACAGCAGTAATGGGCGCCGCGGTCATCCGCATCGGCCAGCGCCTGCAGCAGCATCTCGTTGTTCAGGCGGTCCTGGGTTTCGCGATCGACTGCACCCGCTGCCCTGGCATAACGCGCTGAATGCACGCCGGGCTCGCCGCCCAGCGCGTGCACGCAGACGCCGGAATCGTCGGCCAGCGCCGGCAGGCCGGTGAGGCGGCTGGCATGCCGCGCCTTGGCCAGCGCGTTCTCGACGAAGGTGCCGTGCGGTTCCTCCGCCTCCGGCACACCGAGGGCGCCCTGCGGCAGGACCTCGATCCGCAGCGGCGCCAGGATCGCAGCGATCTCGCGCAGCTTGCCAGGATTGTTGGAGGCGATGACGAGTTTGTTCAAGGACAACACCACATTTGGCTGCAAAGCATCCACAGAAAATCGAAACCATTTAACAGGATGGACAGGATAGGCAGGATCAAAAAACGGACTGTTCAAGATCTCCGCGCTCAATGAGCGGCTTGGGTCTGAGGAGAATAAAACGCTTCAATTCATGGATCTTATCCTGACTATCCTGTCCATCCTGTTAATTGAGGTTGTTTTTTCTTCGCTCTCTGTGGCTAGGATGTTTTTTCCGTTTTTTCCAGTGCCGCACGCTGCGCAGCGATCAGCTGCGCGATGCCGTTCTGCGCAAGGTCGAGCATCGCCTGCATCTCGGCGCGGCTGAACGGCGCACCTTCAGCGGTTCCCTGCACCTCGATGATGCCGCCGCTTTCGGTCATCACCACGTTCATGTCGGTATCGCAGTCCGAGTCCTCGGCGTAATCCAGGTCAAGCACCGGCACGCCACGGTAAACCCCGACCGAAACCGCTGCGACAGCCTCGCGCAGCGGCGATGCAGTCAGGCGTTTTTCGCGCAGCAGGAAGGCGACGGCATCGGCCAGCGCAACATAGGCGCCGGTAATGCTCGCGGTGCGGGTGCCGCCGTCTGCCTGAATGACGTCACAGTCGAGCTGGATCGTGCGCGGCCCGAGGCGGTCGAGGTCGACCACCGCGCGCAACGAGCGCCCGATCAGGCGCTGGATTTCCTGGGTGCGACCGGATTGTTTGCCGCGCGCCGCCTCGCGGTCGGTGCGGGTATTGGTCGAGCGCGGCAGCATGCCGTATTCGGCGGTTACCCAGCCGCGCTCGGTGCCGCGCAGATGCGGCGGCTGCTTTTCCAGCACGCTCGCGGTGCACAGCACCCGGGTCGCGCCAGCCTCGATCAGCACGGAACCTTCGGCGTGACAGGTGTAATTGCGGGTGATGCGGATAGTGCGCAGTTCATCTGTTTTGCGCAAGCTGGGTCGCACGGAAACCTCCCGGTGTATGCCATGTTCAACAGCCTGCAATTATAAAGCCCCGAACACGACCTGCGGCCCGACAAGCGGTAGCGTAACCAATTATGCCGTGTAAACCAATTCTAGATTCTGTGCCGTACGCCGTCAGCACGCAGGGCATCAAGCACACGCCGGCTGATCTTGCCGAGGGGCAACACCTCGTCGACACCGCCCGCCGCAATGGCCTCCTTCGGCATACCAAAGACCACACACGAATCCTCATCTTGCGCAATGTTGAAAGCACCTGCGCGCTTCATCTCCAGCATCGCCTTGGCACCGTCCTTGCCCATACCGGTCAACATGATGCCGATCGCATTCGCGCCGACGCATTGCGCGACAGATTTGAACAGCACCTCAACCGATGGGCGATGGCGATTCACCGGTGCCTCATTCGACAGCGCAGTCACATAATTCGCCCCGCTCTTTCGCACCAGAAGATGGTGGTCGCCGGGAGCGATGTAGGCGTGCCCGGGAAGTATGCGCTCTCCGTCAACCGCCTCCTTCACGCTGATCCTGCACAAGCCGTCGAGGCGCTGCGCGAAACTTTTGGTAAATCCTGCCGGCATATGTTGCGTGATCACGATACCTGGTGCATCGGGTGGCATCGGCAGCAGAACCTCCTTTATTGCTTCCGTTCCGCCAGTCGAAGCGCCAATAATGATCAGCTTTTCCGTGCCTGCACGGGCGCCCAGGGCAAGCACCGGCGCAGATTTCCCCACCGCAGACGTTGCGGACAGCTTGCGTACACGCGCTGTCGCCGCGAGACGCACCTTTTCGACGATTTCGCGCGCGCTGGCTTCCATGCCGCTGCTTACGTCCAGTTTAGGCTTGGCAACGAAATCGACCGCGCCCAGTTCCAGTGCGCGCAGCGTGACTTCCGCGCCCTGCTGCGTCATGGTCGAGACCATCACCACCGGCATCGGCCGCAGACGCATCAGCTTTTCGAGAAAATCAATGCCATCCATGCGCGGCATCTCCACATCCAGCGTCAGCACGTCCGGGTTGAGCGTGCGGATCATCTCGCGTGCCGCAATCGGATCCGGCGCCGCACCTACCGCCATCATGTCTGGCTGGCGGTTGATGATCCCGGCCAGCAGGCTGCGAATCAACGCCGAGTCATCGACAATCACCACCTTGATGCGTCCACACGGAAGGGGGGGCGCAACCGTTTGTTTTTGCATGATTTTTAAATGGATTTCAAGTAAACAATTCGACGTCGCCGCTGGCAGGCGCCTGCGTGAGACGCTGGCGGTACTCGATTTCCCGCTCCATCAACGTGTCGTTATGCAGGCTGCGCAGCCGCTTCACCAGTACGCGGCCGTTGGCAGGAAAGTAGTACACTTTGCGCGGATGACCGGCAGCAAGATCGCGTGCTGCAATACGGATACCTTCCGTTTTCAGAAAACTTTCCACGAAAGCCGCGTTCTTGTGCCCGACATTGGCCTGCACCAGGCCGGGCAGCACATTACCGCCGCCAAATACCTTGGCTTCGAGGTTTTCTCGCCGCGCGCCGAGCTTGAGCAAATGCCCGATCAGTATTTCCATCGCGTAGGTACCGTAACGCGCACCCATCCCCCCGGTCCCCACCGCCTCGCTGTCCGGCAGCATAAAGTGATTCATGCCGCCCATGCCCAGGCGCACATCGCGGATGCACGCCGCGACGCAGGAGCCGAGCACAGTGACAAGCAGCATGTCGCGCGTACTGACGAAATATTCTCCCGGCAGCAGCTTGGCAGCATCACGGCCATGGACGCGGTCGTGATAGAGATTGCGTGCGAAGCAGTCCTGCGCCGGCGAACTCGCCAGTTCGTCCGGCACCGAAGGTCGATTGCCGAGTACCTGACGAGCCCCGGAAATCATCTGGCCTTGCTGCCACTGGCCAACCCGTACACCGTTTTCCCGCGCAGCCGGAACAGATGCGCCGCGTTATGAAAACTCTCCGAGTGCCCGGCAAACAGCAAACCGTCGCTGCGCATCAGTGGTGCAAACCGCTCCAGTATTGTCAACTGCGTGGGTTTGTCAAAATAGATCATGACGTTCCGGCAGAAAATAACGTCAAACAACCCGCGCATGGGCCAACTGTCCTCGAGCAGATTGATGCGACGGAACGTCACCAGATTACGCAATTCGTCGCGCACCCGGACCTTGCCGGCATTGGCGCCCGTGCCGCGCTTGAAAAATCGCTGGACGCGCTTGGGATCAAGCTTCTCAACACGATCTTCACTGTACACACCGGTATGTGCCGTATCCAGGACATTGGTATCCACATCGCTGGCAAGAATGCGAACCGGTGGACTGAAGCTGCCGAAGGTCTCCACCGCAGTCATCGCAATAGAATAGGGCTCCTCGCCGGTGGAGGCCGCGGAACACCACACCGTTTGCGGGTGTGTTGCGCCCGCGCGCTGAATGTGCTCGGCGAAGATGGGGAAATGATGCGCTTCCCGGAAAAACGAGGTTAGATTTGTGGTCAGGGCATTGGTAAATGCTTCGCACTCCTCCGCATCGCCCGACTCGACATGATCCAGATAGGCGCCGAAACTCTCCAGATCCAGTTGGCGCAACCTCCGAGAGAGCCTGCTGTAGACCATGTCGCGTTTCGCCGACGACAGGGAGATGCCGGCATATCCGTAAATCAGCTTCCGAACGCGCTCGAAATCCCGATCGTCAAAATCGAAATCGCGGATGCGTGGTTGATCAACGGCCGCGGTATCAGTCATGCGAATTTTCTTTCTGTAGCGTATTGATTGTCAGAAGAACCGCCGATTGGGCGGCCGCCCGGGGAATCAATCCCGTGGCACCCTCCCATTTTTGGCATCAGCCAGTCCACTCCTTACTGATACTTTTTTACGGGAGGACTACCCTTCACGGCAAATGCGACCAGGACGCCAGCACCAAGCTTATGCAGGAGATGCTTCATGACCGGTTACGCCTGCATTTCCGGCAGATGCGGCAGCGGTGATCATGGTTTTTGCAATGACGCCGTAAACCTCGGCCCAGGCGCCACGCACTTCGGCCGTAAAGGTCTCGCCCAAACCCTGTTCCAGGGTCCAGAGAAACGCCGCACCTACCTTGTCGTAGTCTTTCGGCTGAACGCCATACCCCGCATGCCGCACGCCGAGTCCTTGCAAAACCGGCACCAATTTTTCAACGTTGTCGAGACCGCGCACCGCAGCCGCGAGCATCGTCATGAGCTTTTTACCTTGTTCTTTCATGTCGCCGCGAAAGAGTGACCGCAGCTTCGGATCGAGCTCAAACAGGCGCTTGTAGAACATTTCCGCGGCAGCCTCCGCAATCGGCGCGACTTTTGAAAAACTGTCCTGCACCAGGCTTATTTGATGCTGCTTCATGACGTCCCTCCTTTGATTCGTTTCTATTTTTCGTCGAACACCGAGATGTCCCACCCGCCCATGAACAAGGCAAACACGGCAAATACGGTGATCAACGTTGCGTATAATTCCTCATGTTCGACAAACGGCATGTCCCACTCCTCAAGTTTTAATAGGACCGGCATTACCGCGCGGCCCTTCCCTCAGGCTAGAACTCCTGCCAGTCGTCGTCACCACCAGCAACCTTCTTCGCCTTGGGCGCACTGGCAGCCAACCTCGCCCTGGCAGCATGCACCTCTGCTGCAGGCGCCTTGGCAGCCGCTTTCGCCGGCAACCGCGCCACGTTGACCGGACGGCTAGGATTTCGGCGCTCCGCCCTGACCGTGCCTTCGCCCTGCGCCAGCTTGAACTGCGCCACCGACTGCACGAGGTTCCCTGCCTGCTCCTGCATGCTTTCCGCCGCCGCCGCCGCCTCCTCCACCAGCGCCGCATTCTGCTGCGTCACTTCGTCCATCTGCGTAATCGCCTGGTTTACCTGCTCGATACCCGAAGACTGTTCCTGCGAGGCCGCAGTGATCTCGGCCATGATGTCGGTCACGCGCTTTACCGAGTTCACGATCTCTTCCATCGTTTTGCCTGCCTCGTCCACCAGACGTGAGCCGGCGTCTACCTTGCCTACGGAATCGGTAATCAATTCCTTGATCTCCTTCGCCGCCGCAGCAGAACGCTGCGCCAGATTGCGCACTTCGGTGGCCACGACCGCAAAACCACGGCCTTGTTCTCCGGCACGCGCCGCTTCCACCGCCGCATTCAACGCCAGGATGTTGGTCTGGAAGGCAATCCCGTCAATTACCGAAATGATGTCGGCAATCTTCTTGGACGATTGCGAGATTCCGTTCATCGTCGTCACAACCTCACCGACCACAGAGCCGCCTTTGACCGCCACATCCGAGGCCCCCACTGCCAATTGATTGGCCTGACGTGCGTTCTCGGCATTTTGCTTCACCGTCGAAGTCAGTTCTTCCATCGAAGAAGCGGTCTCTTCCAGTGAGCTTGCCTGCTCTTCGGTACGTTGCGACAGATCGGTGTTGCCCTGCGAGATCTCGCCGGAAGCCGTATTGATGGTCTCGGCAGCCTCCTTGATCTGGTTGATGATCTCCGTCAGATTATCCACCGTCTTGTTGGAGTCATCCTTCAATTGACCGAAGGTGCCCTTGTAGTCGTTGGTAATCTTTTCGGTCAGGTCGCCCCTGGCCAGCGCGCTCAACACCCGTACCACCTCACTGAGACCAATTTCGCTGGTCTGCATCAAACCGTTGATTCCTTCCGCCAGCACCTTGAAGAATCCCTCCTTGCCTTCCAGCGGCAGGCGCCTGGTAAAGTCGCCATCGTTGGCGGCCTTGACGATGCCGGCCACCTCGTTTTCCGCCGCCACTTCAGCGGTACGGTCGCGCCACTCGACAACCGTACCTACGCGCGCACCCTTTTCGTCGAGTACCGGATTGGCGACCAGGCCGAAGTGCAAGTCTCCCACTTTGATCTGGGTCTTGTAGGTGCCGCGCAGATTTGCAAGCATGCCCTGCTGATGCGCCGGATTCTTGTGGAACGCATCGATGTTCTGGCCAATCAGGCGCCGGGCGTCAAACTGCGGCAACGACTTCCTCAACTCGGCCTCATTGCCAGCAAGCATCGTGCTCACCGACTCGTTCATGTACACGATCTCGTTTTTGTCATTGGCGATCATCACATTGGTCGTGCACTTGTCCAGTGCATTCTTGATACGCAGGTTCTCTGCCGCGAGTTTCAGTTCGCGCTCGCGCGCCGCCAGCACTTCAGTCTGGTCATTCCACTCCACCACATAACCCAGGGACTCGCTGCTCTCGCCCAGAATCGGGTTGACGATCAATGAAAACTTGCGCCCGCCAATTTCCAGGCCTGCCTTGTGCTGCCCCTTCAGATTCGCCAGCATGCCGCGCTGGTGCGCCGGATTCTTGTGGAATACGTCGATGTTGGTTCCAATCACCTTGGCAGCGCTGAACTGCGGCAGCTGTTTTCGGATATCGCTTTCAGCCGCCTCCAGCATAGTGACCAACGAATCGTTCGTATAAACGATGTTGAAGTCGGCATCCGCCAGCATCACGTTGGTCGCGACCACCTTGATCGCACCCAAGGCAAGCAACTGGCCATTCGAGTTTGAAGTTTTGACATCGCTCTTTACGGGTTTTGCGGATTTCTTTACGATTTTCATGATGGACTCCTGTCAGATTGTCTATTCAAAGTCTCGATTTCCGTATGGGGATGGCAGTAAGCCTTATTGCACCGGACTGCCATCCATCAATGCCATGTCCGTGCTGCACATCAATTTCTCGATGTCGAGCAGGATCAGCATGCGATTCTCGACTGTCCCGAGTCCGACGATGTGCTGCATGTCCAGAACTGTGCCGAATTGCGGCGCGGGACGTATCTGCTCGCCCGACAGCGTAATCACATCGGATACCGCGTCCACCACCATGCCGACAACACGATTGGCCACATTCAGGATGATGACCACGGTGAGCGCGTTGTAATCCGCCTCGTCAAGCCCGAACTTGATGCGCATGTCAACGATCGGCACGATAGTTCCACGCAAATTGATCACCCCCTTGATGAAGTCCGGCGAGTTTGCGATCGTGGTTGGCTGTTCCCAGCCGCGTATTTCCTGCACCTTGAGGATTTCGATCCCGTATTCCTCTGCGCCAAGGCGAAAAGTCAGGAATTCGTTCGCTTGTTCCGAGGCGGCTATGGCAGATGCTGCCGATGCGGTTTTGGTGTTTTGTTGAAGCATCATATGCATATCTCTCCAAGAGAATTTCCGCCTCAGGCGGCCTTGTCAAACCTGCTGTTCATCAAACCTACGATATGGGCGACGTCCAGAATCATTGCCACGCGTCCATCACCCATGATGGTGGCGCCGGAAATGCCCGCCACTTTGCGGAAATTCGTCTCCAAGCTCTTGATGACCACCTGGTGCTGGCCGACGAGATCATCAACAAAAAGCGCCGTCTTGTTGCCTTCGGATTCCAGAATCACCAGGATGCCTTCCTCGCAACGCAATTTTTCGCTTTGCATGCCAAATGCATCCGCCAGAGAGATCACCGGGAGATATTCACCACGCACCTCAACCACCTGGCCGCGCTGCGCAATGGTGCTGAGCGAATCAGCCTTCGGCTGCAGGGATTCGGCGATATAGCCCAAGGGAATAATGAATACTTCCTTGCCCACGCGTACCGACATGCCGTCAAGGATCGCGAGCGTCAACGGTAGCTTGATCGAGATTCGAGTGCCCGCATCAACCGCAGATTCAATTTCGACGCGCCCGCCCATTTCAGTTATGTTCCGCCGCACGACATCCATGCCCACCCCGCGGCCGGAAACATCGGTAATTTTGTCCGCCGTGGAAAATCCGGCTTCGAAGATGAGCTGCCAGACTTCCTGATCGCTCATGGCATCGGAAACCGCCATGCCACGCTCCTTGGCCTTGGCCAGTATCTTGTCGCGATGCAAACCGCGCCCGTCATCAGCCACTTCGATGACAATCGTGCCGCCCTGATGGTAAGCGCGCAGTGTCACGGTCCCCTTGCGGATCTTGCCCTTCGCCACGCGCTCGTCCGACGACTCGAGACCATGATCAAGACTGTTGCGCACCAGATGTGTCAACGGATCGACAATGCGCTCGATCAATCCCTTGTCCAGTTCCGTACCCTCGCCGACGGTAACCAGGTCGACCTCCTTGCCGAGCTTCGCCGCGACATCGCGCACCACACGCGGAAACCTGCTGAATGCAACCGACATGGGCATCATGCGGATCGACATCGCGGACTCCTGCAGATCCCGCGTATTGCGTTCAAGCGTCGCCAAGCCGTTAAACAGGGCCTCATAAAGCACCGGGTCAGACTTGGAGGCCGTCTGGGCAAGCATTGCCTGAGTGATCACCAGCTCGCCAACAAGGTTGATGAGTTGGTCCACCTTCTCGACACTGACACGAATTGACGCCGTATCGCCGCTGGCCGCTACCGCAGGTTTCGCCGCACCTTTCACGGCAACGACACTGCCTTCGGTTTTCTTTGCACTTTCCGGGTCCGGCTGGTTGACCGGCAGTGCCTCGGGGTCCACAAACAAGCCGAAATTATGGTCTGCCTGCGGCGACACCGAAGACCCGGCAGACGGGGATACCTCCGTTGCCGGCACCTCGGTTTTACCGGTTTCTGCCGCAACGATTTTGACTCGCGCCGGATCAGCCATGAATGCAATGGCGTCCGTCAAATCCGTAGCGTTGACTTCGGTAACAATCCGAAACCTCCGCTCGGCAACAGGCCCTTGCGATTCAACCTTGATCTCCTCGACGCATCCAAAATCCTTGAGATCGGCAACGACACAGTCCACCGATGCGGCGGTGAATTTTTCGTCCAACGGCCCGAAGACGAGTTCCAGTACTGGCCCGCCGGAGGGCGCCGCAGCGGACGTCTGGTCGCCGGTTCCGCCAGCAACCGGCCCCAGAAAAGCACGCAACCGCGCGCATAACCCGGTGACCTCCGCTTCGGGCACCCCGGAACCGCCGGTTTTCAGAGCCAGAAGCATGGATTTCAGCATGTCGCCGGAAGCGAGGAATGTATCCACCAACGCAGTTGACAGAGGCATATGCCCTTTGCGTACACGGTCGAACACCGTCTCCATCTCGTGCGTCAGTTCGGTAACACCGGTGAAACCAAAGGTGGCAGCCCCGCCCTTGATGGAATGCGCAGCGCGGAAGATCGCATTCAACTGCTCGTCATCTGCCGTGGCAATATCAATGCTGAGCAACAACGCCTCCATCGCGTCCAGGTGCTCGGCGGCCTCGTCAAAGAACAGACCGTGCAATTCAGCGAAATCGAAATCGCTGTCGGCTGAGGATTCGTTGCTCATGGCGATCTGTCTTTGAATGGAACTCGGTTGAAATTCGGCCGGGAATCAGCCAATGACTTTTTTGACAATATCCACCAGACCTTGCGGGGCGAACGGCTTGACCAGCCAGCCGGTCGCGCCCGCGGCGCGGCCCTTGGTTTTCATCTCGCTGCTCGATTCGGTGGTCAACACAAGAATCGGCACGTTCCTGTATTCCGCCATGCCCCGCAACGAGCGGATCATGGTCAGCCCATCCATTCGCGGCATGTTCTGATCGGTCAGCACCAGATTGATCTGGCGGCCCTTGGCTCGCTCCAGACCATCCTGCCCGTCCACGGCTTCGATCACGTCATAGCCTGCGCCCGTCAAGGTGAAATGAACCATCTTCCGGATCGAAGCCGAGTCATCCACCGCCAGTATTGTTTTTGCCATCTGATGCTCCCCGCCTCTTTGCTAAAACAATTCGACCGAACCGCCGGTCATGCATGCCTGCCCGACTGGACCCGTGTGCTGATCGCACGTGGTGTCGGCAACCGCGGCCGTGAGTTCGTCGACAGACACTTCCGGCAGGCGACCCAGCAATTCCGCTATTTTCTCGAGCAATTCAATACGCTGTGCGGCATGACCGACCAGCTGGGTCGCCATGTCCTGAAACTGCAGCGCGCTGACCGCGTTGCTCACTGCAAGTTCGATCTCCCCGCCAGCGGCATCAAGTCCGTCCGGCACTGATTCGCGACGATTCTTTGCAAAAGTCCCGATCACATCGAAGCTCGTCATCAGCCGCGCAGATGCGTCATCGATCAGGGAGCGCAGACGACCCAGTTCCAGGCGGGCGCTGCGCGACTGGGATTCGTGGATCTCGATGAAGCGCGCGATAAACACCCGGGCATCTTCTCCGCGCCGCCGTATCTGCTGGTGGCCTGCATGCATCACTTCAGTCCGCTCCCGTTGGGTCGAAATTCCATCAATTCCGCAGTATTGTTGTGCATCACATACAGCTGCCATGTGCGGATTACGCCTTGAAATCAGCATCAATTCCCCGTTCTGCCGGTTAGAACCCCAGGCTTTCAAGCAGATCATCAACCTGCCTCTGATCGGTCACCACGTCATCCCGCCCCTGCCCGTTGATCACCGGCCCGGCCAGCGTGGCTTCAAGCACCTCCTTGCGCTGGGCGGGCGGACTGGCGTCGAGCAGCAGTTTGACCAGTTGATCTTCCAGTGACTGGGCAAGACGGGTAACACGCTGGATGACCTGCCCGGTCAGGTCATGGAAATCCTGTGCAAGCATGATTTCGGTCAGGTTGCCGTCGACCTGCACAAGCCGAGCCTGCGTGCGGATGAAATGGCTCTGTGTTTCGCGGCCCAGTTCCCACATGGCGCGCGGATCCGGATAGCTGCCCAGCAGCGCAGCCCACTTCGCCTCCATTGCCAGGGACTCCGTCCGTATAGAGTCCTGAACGGCCTTGGCACGCTCCGAGGCATCAAGTACGCGCTCCGCAGCCTTGCCGGTCAGATTGGCAATGTAATCGAGCCGCGCCCGGGCATCAGGCAACGATCCCACTGCCGCCTCAACGCCCTTGTCATAACCCAATTGGCGCAGGGTATCGTGCAGATTGCGGGTGAGCATGCCGATCCGCACAAATACATCATGCACGGATAATTTCTCTTGCTCCTTGGCGCCGGCCTCAATGATTTCGACATCGGCGCTTCGGCGGTTCTCCATGGCGGATGCCGTCATATCACGCCCCTTTCTTCAGTATCTTGGCCAACTTCTCCTCCAGCGTGGCCTTGGTGAAAGGTTTGACGATATAGCCTGATGCTCCGGCCTGCGCAGCAGTAATGATGTCTTCCTTCTTCGCCTCGGCGGTAACCATCAATACCGGGAGCGCCTTTAACGCATCATCGGCGCGGATCTGCTTCAGCAATTCAAAGCCATTCATGTTCGGCATGTTGACGTCCGACACCACGAAATCAAAGGGATTGGCCCGCAGCTTAACGAGTGCATCCTGCCCGTCTTCGGCTTCATCCGCATTCTGGTGGCCGATCTCCTTGAGGAGATTGCGTACAATCCGCCGCATGGTCGCGAAATCATCCACGATCAAAAACTTGATTTCAGAGGTACTCATTGCATGCTCCACTGGTTACAAGATTGCCGCCTCCCCGACCAGGATTGATTCGGGAGGCCTGCTCTGTTTACGACACGCTGGCGCCAAGCCTTTAGTCCGCGCGTCAATACAGGCCCATGGCACATTCATTGACGCTTCCGGGCGCCACCCCGGGCCTTCTGCAGCAACTTGCTCCGGCAGCAAAGGTGCTGACGGAAAATCCATCGCCTGCTCTTGAACACAGCCCTCCTCTGGCGAACTGGGGTGCCGGTGCATTTACCCTGCTCTTGCCACGAAAACAGCGTTTTCACCGCAAGCGTGGGGCATAAATCCGGAAACTTTGCAACAACGAGCCGGGCGCAAGATCAACAGACCGCATCCAGGCGTAGCCGAACAGGGCTCCCTCGTCCTGCATAGCGCCCGGAACTCCCCGTTCTCGATCTACACCGAACTTTCCGTATGACGGACGCAATTGCAAGCGGTGTGCGGATGGCGAGCAGTTCATCGGGTTGGTCCTGGCTGGGTCGCACGGGCTTCCTTTGCTTTGTTATGCTATGTTTCCCCGCCTCATTCATCATCTAAAGCCCACCGCAATGATCCACAGCATGACCGGCTACGCCACCGCCTCGCGCGAACTCGCCTGGGGCGCTGTCAGCGTCGAACTGCGCTCGGTCAACCACCGCTATCTCGACCTGTCGTTCCGCATGCCCGACGAACTGCGCCCGGTGGAGCAGGCCATGCGCGAGATGATTTCCGCAGCGATCACCCGCGGCAAAATCGAATGCCGCGTTTCCTACGCCCTGCGCCCTGGATCCCAGAGCAGCAGCGAGCTCGACGCCACTCTGCTCGCGCAGCTGCTGCAGCTGAACGCCCAGGTGCAGGCCGCCCTGCCCGAGGCGCGCCCGCTGGGCGTGCCCGACATCCTGCGCTGGCCGGGCATGCTCGGCGCGGATACGATGCCGGTCGACGAATTCCGCGCTACCGCCACCGAGCTGCTGGGCACAGCTCTCGGTGAATTCAGCGCCGCGCGTGCGCGCGAAGGTGCAAAACTGGCCGCGGTCATCCTTGAGCGCGCCGCCGGCATGCGCGAGCGCATTGCTGTGGTAAAGCCGCGGCTGCCCGGCATCATCGCCGCCTTCCAGGACAAGCTGAATGCCCGACTGAAGGAAGCCATGCTCTCCGCCGATGACGAGCGCGTGCGCCAGGAAATCACCCTGTTCATCAACAAGATCGACGTCGACGAGGAACTGTCGCGCCTCGTCACTCACCTTGACGAGCTGCAGCGCATCGTCGGCAAGGGTGGCGCTTCCGGCAAACGACTCGACTTCCTGATGCAGGAACTGAACCGCGAAGCCAATACGCTCGGTTCGAAATCCGCCGACGTCGAGGTCACACGAGTAGCGATGGATCTCAAGCTGCTGATCGAGCAGATGCGCGAACAGATCCAGAACATCGAGTGACTTTCCGGTGAGCGGCAACCTCTATATCGTCAGCGCGCCTTCCGGCGCCGGCAAGACCAGCCTGGTCGCGGCGCTGCTCGAAGCCGACAATCAAATCCGTTTGTCGGTGTCCTACACCACACGGCAGCCACGGCCCGGCGAGATCGACGGCCGGCATTACCAATTCGTGACTACCGAGAAGTTCGAACAGATGGCGCAGGCCGGCGACTTCCTTGAGTCGGCGCTGGTTCACGGCAATCGCTACGGCACCTCGCACAAATGGGTGGAGCAGCAACTTGCCGCAGACACCGACATAGTCCTCGAAATCGACTGGCAGGGTGCCGCGCAGGTGCGCCGCGTGATGTCGGCGGCGATCAGCATTTTCATTCTGCCGCCCTCCTTCGAAGCCCTGCTGCAGAGGCTCAATTCCCGCGCCCAGGACCCGCCCGACGTCATCGCGCGTCGACTCGCCAACGCGCGCGATGAGATCGCCCACGTTACGGACTTTGACTATGTTATTATCAACAGTGAATTCCGGGTAGCGGCGGCCGAACTGCAAGACATCATCCGCGCCGAACGCCTGCGCACTTCGCGCCAACTGAACCGGAATACCGAACTGTTCAAAAAACTCAGGCAGGAATAAAGCCATGGCACGCATTACCGTAGACGACTGCATCAAGATCATCCCCAACCGTTTCGAGATGTCGCTCGCAGCAACTTACCGCGCCCGTCAACTGTCCAACGGATCGCAGCCAATGATCGACGCGACCCGCGACAAGTCGACGGTCATCGCCCTGCGCGAGCTCGCCGCCGGAAAATACGGCGCCGAAATCCTCAACAAAAGCCCGACGTAAGGGGGTTGTGCCCGAGGCTGGGGCGCACACCTGACCGCGGACGGCAAGAGGCACCGGACGCATGACCGCACCAGCCCAGTCCGCTCCCGCGTCGGCAGTACCGCCGACGGCACCCGCCCTCTTCGAAGAGTGGTCAGGCTACCTCAAGCCCGAGGATATCAGCCAGCTGCGCGCGGCCTACCAGTTCAGCGAATCCGCGCACCAGGGCCAGTTCCGCAAGTCCGGAGAGCCCTACATTGCCCATCCGCTGGCAGTCGCCAGTATCCTTGCGCAGTGGCACATGGATGCGCAGGCGCTGACTGCAGCCCTGCTGCACGACGTCGTCGAGGACACCGACGTCACCAAGAACCAGATCGCCGAGCTGTTTGGCCGCCCCGTCGCCGAACTCGTCGACGGCGTCTCCAAGCTCGACCGCATCCAGTTCGACACCCAGGAAAAAGCGCAGGCAGAGAATTTCCGCAAGATGCTGCTGGCGATGGCACGCGACGTACGCGTGATGCTGATCAAGCTCGCCGATCGTCTGCACAACATGCGCACGCTCGATGCCGTCCACTCGCACAAACGTCAGCGCGTCGCCCGTGAGACGCTGGACATCTATGCGCCTATCGCCAATCGCCTCGGCCTGAACAGCATTTTCCAGGAAATGGAGGACCTGTCCTTCCGCCACCTCTACCCCGACCGTTACCGCGTGCTGGCCAAGGCGGTGCGCACCGCCCGCGGCAACCGACGCGAAGTGGTCGGCAAGGTGCTCGATAGCATCGAGCGGCGGTTGCGGGAGCACGGCGTCGAGGCACAGGTTCAGGGACGCGAGAAGCACCTGCATTCGGTCTATCGCAAGATGCGCGAGAAGCACCTTTCCTTCGCGCAGGTGCACGACGTTTTCGGCTTCCGCATCGTCGTCAAGGATGCCACTGCCTGCTACGTCACCCTCGGCCTGCTACACGGGCTCTACAAGCCAATCCCGGGCAAGTTCAAAGACTACATCGCGCTCCCCAAGGCCAACGGCTATCAGTCGCTGC
Source organism: Burkholderiales bacterium (assembly GCA_030684405.1). Lineage (GTDB taxonomy): Bacteria > Pseudomonadota > Gammaproteobacteria > Burkholderiales > SG8-41. Next base: position 160,205 of record JAUXYA010000024.1, read on the forward strand.
ACACCACGCTGTTCGGCCCCTTTGGCAGCCCGATCGAGATTCAGATCCGCACCGCCGACATGCACAAGATCGCCGAGGCCGGCGTCGCCTCGCACTGGCTTTATAAAAGCTCGAACACTTCGCTGTCGGATCTGCAGCAAAAAACCCATCAGTGGCTGCAGAGCCTGCTCGAGATGCAGACGGAATCGGGCGACTCGGTGGAATTCCTCGAACATCTCAAGGTAGATCTCTTTCCCGACGAGGTCTACGTGTTCACGCCCCAGGGCAAGATCATGTCACTGCCGCGCGGTGCCTGCGCGGTGGACTTCGCCTACGCCGTGCATACCGACATCGGCAACCGCTGCGTCGCAGTCAAGATCAACCAGGAATTGATGCCCTTGCGCAGCGAACTGCGCAACGGCGACCGCGTCGAGATCATTACCGCATCGCATGCCAAACCGAACCCGCTATGGCTGAATTTCGTCGCCACCGCCAAGGCACGGGCGCACATCCGCCATTTCCTGAAGACCATGCACTTCTCGGAATCGGTGCAACTGGGCAGCCGCCTGCTGCAGCAGGCGCTCGCCAACTTCAAGGCGACACCCGCTGACGTCGGCGACGCGCAGTGGGACAAGCTGGTGCGTGACTCCAGCGGGCGCTCACGCGACGAGATACTCTCCGACATTGGTCTCGGCAAGCGGCTCGCCGTGGTCGTCGCCCACCAACTGCTCGCGCTGGGCGGGCCGTTGCCGCAGGAGGCGCGTCCTGCGGGCGCCGTGGTGGTGCGCGGCTCCGAAGGACTTGCGGTGCAGTTCGCGCGCTGCTGCGGGCCGATTCCGGGCGATCCGATCATCGGCATCATCAGCAAGGGACAGGGCATGGTCGTGCACACCCACGACTGCCCGGTCATCGCCAAGAGCCACCGCGATCCGGAACGCGTGCTCGACGTGCAGTGGGATGCCAATCCAAGCAAGCTCTTCGACGTCGGTATCCGCCTGGTGGTGGCCAACCAGCGCGGTGTGCTGGCGAAAGTCGCTGCGGAGATCGCCGCTGCCGAATCGAACATCCAGAACGTTGCGGTCGATCCGGACGATGGCGGCACCTACACGGTGATGCGCTTCACGGTGCAGGTGATGAACCGCATGCACCTCGCGCGCATCGTGCGCGACCTGCGCAAGATTCCCGAGGTAGTGCGCATCAATCGTATCAAGGGCTGATCACGCTCCTTTTTAATATCCGTTAACAAACAAAAGATTACGGAATCCCGCCTAACCGGACCCCCGGTGGCAGCGCCCGCCACTCAAGTCTCCCCCGCCAGCCGCCGTTAATAACCAGCGGTATACGGCGGTGCAAACGCGCCGCGGCCCGCCATTGACACGGGGAATCCGATGCTGACAAAACTGAACCATCTGGCGATCGGGGTGCGGCTCGCCGTCATTAACGGCATGCTCCGCGCTCTGGCACTGGCTGTCGACGGCGCGCTGTCGGGCTACGGTCGCGTCGTGCTCGTGCCCGACATGCAGCATTTGTTTGTTCACCCCTCAGACGCTCACGACGAATGCATGCTGACTGCGGTAGCCAACTGAGGGCTCAATGCGCTCCATGGATTTACCCCAGATCATGAGATCCGTAACTCGTCTGTTGCTGGTCGAGGACAGCGAGGACGACGAAGCGCTGGTGCTCGCCGCGCTCAGGCGCAGCGAGCTCAGCATCGAGCACAGGCGGGTGTGGAACCGGGCCATGCTCGCCGCAGCGCTCGAGGAAAAATGCTGGGATGTAGTGATCAGCGACCACAACATGCCACAGTTCGACAGCATGGAGGCGCTGAAAATGGTCAAGGCCAGCGACCCCGACATGCCGTTCATCCTTGTTTCCGGCGCCATCGGTGAGGAAACCGCCGTTGCGGCGATGCGCAGCGGCGCGCAGGATTTTGTCATGAAACACAGTTTGGGCCGGCTCGGTCCGGTGCTGGTTCGCGAGATCGGCGAGGCCGGTATCCGACGTTCCGCGCAGCTTGCGACACAGCATCTGCGTGTCAACGAGGCGCTGCTCAACTCGATCGTCAACACGGCAGCGGACGGCATCGCCGTGATCAACGCAAGCGGAAGCATCGAGTTCGCCAACGATGCCCTTGCCCGCATGCTCGGTTACGGGTCACAGGAAATGGCCGGTGTGGACATCAGCCAGTTGCTGCACCAGAATGCAGCGACCGCGAGTTTTTGGCAGGATCTGTTTTCCGCTGGTTCGGGATCAACCGGGAAACCGGCAGACTTGCAAACGCACGCACGTTCCCGGGATGGCAATGTCATGCCGGTCGAGATCCGCGCCAGTCGGATGGACGCCCGCGGCAACCCCAAGGCAACAGTGGTAGTCCGCGACGTCAGCGAGCGTGCACACTCTGAGGAGCGCATGTGGCGCCTCGCACACTTCGACGAACTCTCGGGTCTGCCTAACCGGCTGCTGTTCCGACAACTGCTGGAACAGGCGTTGCGCGACGCCAGTCGCAGCAATAAACCAGTGGCTGTCCTGTTCATCGACCTCGACCGCTTCAAGCGCATCAACGACACCTTGGGTCACGACGCCGGCGACGACGTGCTGCGCGAGGTGACCGCGCGCCTGCGCAGCTGCCTGCGCGACTCCGACATCATCTCGCGCTTCGGCGGTGACGAATTCGTTGCGCTGATGCGCGACATCGACGATGCCGACGCGGCACGATCTGCCGCAAAACGCGTCCTGGCAGAAGTCGCCGAACCCTACTCACTCCAGGGTGAGGACTACCATCTCTCCGCCAGCATCGGAATCAGCACCTTCCCCGGTGACAGCATCGATGCCGACGCCCTGCTGCGCAACGCCGAACTGGCATTGTACCGCGCGAAGGACCAGGGCAAGAACAATTTCCAGTTCCACTCTCCGCAGATGAATGCCCGCTCCTTCGAGCACGTGGTGCTCGAACGGCTGCTGCGGCGCGCCGTCGAACTCGATGAATTCCTGATCCACTACCAGCCACAGGTCGACGTGACGACCGGCCGCGTGGTGGGCGCCGAGGCACTGCTGCGCTGGAACCACCCCGGCATGGGCATGATGCAGCCGGGGAAGTTCATACCGCTGGCCGAAGAAACCGGACTGATCGTGCCTATCGGACGCATCGTGCTAATGCGTGCATGCGCTCAGGCCAAGGCTTGGCAGGACGCCGGTGCGAAGGGCCTCCGCATTTCGGTCAACCTGTCCCCGCGGCAGTTTGCACTTACCGAGCTGGTGGCGGATATCCGCAATATTCTCGAAGACACCGGCCTTGCGCCAGACTCATTAGAACTCGAAATTACCGAAAGCATGGTTATGGAAAATCCGGAGCATGCAGCCTCGATACTGCAGGAACTGCGCGACCTCGGACTGATGCTGGCCATCGACGATTTTGGCACCGGCTATTCTTCGCTGGGCTACCTAAAACGCTTTCCCGTCAACACCCTGAAAGTTGACCGCTCCTTCATTAAAGATCTGCCTGAAGACCCGGATGACGCCGCTATCACCCATGCGGTGATAGCGATGGGGCACAGCCTGCGACTGATCGTCGTCGCCGAGGGCGTAGAAACCATAGAACAGGTCGAGTTCCTTCGCCTGCACGGCTGTGACCTGATGCAGGGCTACCTAATCAGCAAGCCGATGCCGGCTGCGGATATGACGCGATATCTGGAATTGCGCGACATGCTGACTTCGCGCTCGCGCGCTGGCGTCACGGGGGACCTTCTGCGCTAACAGACCACGTATTGCGCAACATGGTTCTGTTCCTCCTCCGTGGGCCAATAGGCGTTCCGGTCCAATTACGAAACATGACTCCACGGTCAAAAGGCCTGTTTGACGGCCAGATCAAGTAGATTTTGTCTGAGGAGAGTAGCCAGTGGGCTCAGCCGTTCGGACGAGACGTCTGCGGATTATTTCCGCTTGCGAGAGTCCAGGGAAATTACCTTATGCTGGTAAAGCAGCATTCGCACACACTCGGAAATCCCGCGGTCATATACGTACACCCTCGACCTTTCCACCGCGTGCAACGGCGCGACGCAACTCGCCCCCTGCGGGCCAGTCGTTCTGCGATCCATCAGCGCTACGCCTCGTCGCGGGATACGCAATCGATCTTCTCGGTGATCTCACAACCGAGCCTCAATGCACGCTCGGACTGCTCGCGCAGCCTGCGCAGCAGGGTTTCAGCAGCATCGTTGGCAGCACTCATGCAGCCCTGTATCTCGATCGTCACCGCCGCCGCCTCAAGCAAAGCATGTTGCAGAGACCCCGCATCGGGGCCGGCGGAATCCTCTCCATGTGTCGCCATCAAATGCGCCTGGAATGCCAACTCGTCGATCATGCTGGCCACGCAGATGACATCCGCCGCGTTCAGTTCCGCCTGGCGCACCAGCAGCGGGGCACTGGAAATAAGGTCGCGGCACGCACCCTGCAGAGTCTCCGCGATCAGCCGCACGTCACGCGCCTTATGCAGCAACAAACCGGCCTTGCCAGAAGCCTGCACTGCCGCGGACCTGCGAAAATCGCAAAAAAAGATGTTGCCGGCGACGACGGTGGAATGCTTCATGCGCTCCGCCATCGCATCATCTTTGCGCCGCAGCCGCGGGCGGATCCCCGGGAGCCATCGCGCGGGCACACAAGGCCGCGACGACTCCGCATATGCCTGCTGCCGCAGCCCCAATGATCGCAGCATTTGAATTACTCTTTGACATCCACTTCCCGCCTTCCTTTACCGAGGACTCGGCACCCCATCTGCGCATTCACGGCCAGGCGCCCGCTGTTAGCAGACGGTCCGCCGGGCTCGCCACGACACTGTCGACGCCCCGGCGGACCGCCAACCTCAAAGTCTGATCGCATGAGACAACGGCAAAACACGGGAAAACTTGACGCCCCGTGTCAGAGTATTTTTACAAGCAACGGCCTGTGAACGGCCAGGTGCCCGAAACCCGCCTTCAGACACTCGGCGCCAGCGCTGCGTCTGCGCATCGCCCAGCCTGCGGCGAATGACGTTCTGCCTTGGTCCATGGAAGTGGTTTATCATATTCAACGTAACAGATTCTCGACAGGTGTCTTGGCGGCTGCGAGTCGGGGACTTTCCGGCGCTTGCATGAGCCTGACGAATTTGGATTCACCCAAACCGGATCGGCAGCGTCGCGCATCTTCAGGCGGCCATGAGCGAGGCGGAAATTGGCCTGAGCAGGCAAATAGACGCGACATTTTCTTCAAGCCAGCCACACCGAAAACCCAAAGTGAACGCCTGCAACGTCCTGCTGGTCGAGGACAACACCGACGATGAATTGCTGACGCAGCGCGGGTTGCGCAAGTCCGGCTTTGATTTCGGGGTTGTCGTCGCACGTGACGGCGCTGCCGCACTGGAAACCATCACCTGCATGGCCACGTTGCCACAGCTCGTGCTGCTCGACCTGAAGCTGCCGAAAATCGATGGTAGCGAGGTTCTGCGCCGTCTGAGGGAAACCGAGCGCACGCTGCGGCTATGCGTCGTGGTATTCACCTCCTCCGGAGAACCGCGGGACATCGAGCGCTGCTACGGACTGGGCTGCAACAGCTACGTCATCAAACCCGTGGCCTACGAGGATTACATCGCCACCGTGCAGCGGATTTGCGACTACTGGCTGATGCTTAATGTATCGCCGCTGGCCTCGGAGTTGCCGCAATGAACCAGCCGCTGCGGGTGCTGCTGGTCGAGGACTCTGCGGACGATGCCGAGCTGCTGCTGTGGACACTGCAGCGCGGTGGTTACAGGCCGGAACATGCACGCGTCAGCGATGCCGCGGGAATGACCGCCGCGCTCGACGGAAGCGCTTGGGACCTCATCATTGCCGACTATTCTCTGCCGCAGTTCTCGGGTATCGCTGCGCTTGAGCTGTTCAAGACGCACAATATCGACATCCCGTTCATCATCGTCTCCGGCCACATCGGCGAGGACGACGCGGTGGCTGCGATGAAAGGTGGCGCCCACGATTACGTGATGAAGCGCAACCTGTCGCGCCTGATCCCGGCGATTGATCGCGAGATGCGCGAGGCCGCAATGCGCGCAGCGCGGCACGCCGCCGAAAAGAAACTTCTTGAAAACGAAGCTCGCCTGTCCGCAATCCTTTCGAACATTCCGGGCGTGGTCTTCCAGCTCGCGCTGGAACCGGACAACAGCTGGCATTTCAGCTACGTCAGCGAGGGCAGCGAATCTCTGCTCGGCGTGCCCCCTGACCAGCTGGTCAGGAATGCCGCCCTGTTTCTCGACCTGATCAAGGCCGAGGACCGGGCCGCTCTGGACGCCTGCATCGCCAACGCTGGCTCCGGACAGGCTGGCGCGCGCTGGGAAGGGCGCATTAGCGCACGCCCCGGCAACGAACCGCGCTGGATCAACCTGCGGTTCTCGCCGACGGGGGGTTCGGGGGGGGCGATCCGCGGCGAAGGCATCATGACAAACATCACCGAAATCAAGCTCGCCGAACAGGTAATCCGCGAATCCCGTCGGCGGCTGTCGGAACTCACTTCTCACCTCGAGAAGGTCAAGGAGCAGGAGCGCACGCGCATTGCCCGGGAAATCCACGACGACATAGGCGGCAACCTGACCGCGATCAAGATCGATCTGATGTGGCTGGCCGGCAGGGTGCCGGCCAACGACGAAGCGCTGGGCGCCAAAATCAAGCAGCTCGACAGCCTTGTTGACGACACGATAAACACCACGTCCAGGATCGGGCGCGACCTGCGTCCGGGTATCCTCGACCTCGGCATCGCCGCCGCAATCGAATGGGCTGCCCGCGACTTCGAGCGCCGGATGGGCATTCCCTGCCGTGTGGAATGCCCACCTGATGAGATGAACATCGATCCGGACACAGCGAATGCGCTGTTCAGCAGCTTCCGGGAAACACTGACCAACATCACCAAGCATGCTGCCGCCACCCGGGTGGACACGCTGCTGCGGGTGGAGAACGACATGCTGAATCTGACGGTGGAAGACAACGGACGCGGCATCGCCGCAGCCGACATGGGCAAGGCGGGATCGTTCGGACTGCGCGGAATGGCCGAACGCGCCGGCCAGCTCGGCGGCACGGTGTCGGCGACCGGCGCACCAGGCAAAGGCACTCGAGTCACCGTCCGCCTGCCGCGGACGCGTGCCGCGAGCGCCCTCCCGAGCGCGGGGGTTGCATGATCCGGGTGATGATCGCCGACGACCATGCGATCCTGCGACGCGGATTGCGCCAGATCATCGACGAAGCGACCGACATGGCGGTGGTGGGCGAAGCGGAGAACAGCGCCCAGACGCTCAAATTCGTCCGGGATAACACTATCGACGTTCTGCTGCTCGACATTTCCATGCCCGATCGCAATGGCATCGACACACTGAAACTGGTTAAAAAGGAACAACCCAAGCTGTCGGTGCTGATGCTGTCGATGCATCCCGAAAACCAGTATGCGGTGCGAGCCCTGCGCTCCGGCGCCTCCGGCTACCTCAACAAGCAGAGCGCTCCCGGCCAACTGGTGACAGCAATCCGCGAGGCGGCAAAGGGCCGAAAATACGTGACGCCTGCCGTCGCCGAGGAACTCGCCAACAACCTGACGCTCGGTGACGGAGGACAACCCGACCACCGGCTGCTCTCCAACCGCGAGTATCAGACCATGTGCCTGATCGCTTCGGGCAGAACCCTCACCGAAATCAGCGAACAGCTGTCGCTCAGCATCAAGACCATCAGCGTCTACCGCTCGCGCATCCTCGAAAAAATGCAACTGAAAAGCAACGCCGAAATCACGCACTACGCGATCAAGAACCAGCTGGTCGAATAATCCCCCGCCTGGCCCGCGGACAACGCCGTCTGCCCGGAAATTTCTGGATTCCGCCATAAAGATTCCGGCCCGTTGCGCCGTTATAGCGTCTCAACCGGTGACCTGACGTCCCCGAAATTGAATTTAATAAATAAAAACAAGGGGTTATTGCATACCTCCCCGGAGAAACGCAGCGATGCCGCCTCAAGCCTCACCTCATGAAATCGCGCGGGAAACCCTGCGCCGGATGGCATCGCGACGCGAACCCCCGACCCCCACCAATTACCGCAGGGCTTATTCAGAAGTCGCGGGCGAGCCGGAGGCGGACGCAGGGCCGGTGCCCGGCGCCTGGCTCAATCTGCTGCGCACACTCGCCCGGCAGACAGCCATCTGCCATCAGGGCATCACGCCGACCCAGAAAAAGCAGGCCATCGACAGGCTGCTCGAACAGAACGCAGGCGAAGACCCCGTCAGAATGTATGAAAAGTTAAACCGGCTGCTCAACCAGTGGGAGCGGCTGCCTACGGCGCCCGACGAGAGTTCGCGCGCCGTCAACAGCGCCGAAGCCCAGCCGGAACTGGTTGAAATGCTCTGCAAACTGTTTGCACAGACGGTCGAGCGCGCCGTGGCCGCCCAGCAGAACTCCGGCCCGGAACTGTCGATCGAAGCACGGGACATTGCGACCCGCCTGCGCGAAGCCCGCGATGCCGCGGCCATTTCCGCGCTTGCCGCACCCCTCAAGCAGCTCTGGTACCGCCTCAGCCTGCGCGCGGACGACGGGGACCAGCTGCGCCAGGGACTGATCCGCGTGCTCAACCTGCTGATCGAAAACGTCCAGGAAATCACCACTGACGACCAGTGGCTCAACGGCCAGATGGCCGCCGTACGCAAGATCATTGCCGGACCGCTGAACCTCGAAGCCATCGACCTCGTCGAGCGCAGCCTGCGCGAAACCATCGTCCGCCAGGGCATCCTCCGTCACAGCCTGTCTGATGCCAAGAACCGCCTGAAAGACATGGTCGGCTCCTTCATCGGACGCATTAGCGAACTGTCGTCGATGACCGGTGAATACCACGACAAGATCGACGTGCTGGCCACCAAGCTGCGCCTGACCGACGACATCGGCGAACTGGGCGGCATTCTCGACGACGTGATGACCGAAACCCGGCGGGTGCAGAGCCAGGCGCTGCAGTCCCGCGACTCGCTGACCGACGCCCAGCGCCAGGTGGAGCTGGCCGAGCAGCGCATCCGCCAGCTCGAGGCCGAGCTGGTGGAGGCCAGCGAGAAGGTGCGTGAAGACCAGCTGACCGGAACCCTCAACCGGCGCGGCCTCGACGAGGTCTTCGAGCGCGAGATCGTCATCCGCCGGCGCAACGAACGCCCGCTGTCGGTGGCCCTGCTCGACATCGACAATTTCAAGGTGCTCAACGACACCTACGGGCATCAGGCCGGTGACAACGCACTGAAACACCTCGCGAACCTGATCCGCCAGACCATCCGCCCCACCGACTCGGTGGCACGTTTCGGCGGCGAGGAATTCCTGATCATACTGCCCGATTCCTCGCCGGAAGAGTCCGCCGTGGTCGTCAAACGCCTGCAGCGCTCGCTGACCAAACACTTCTTCCTGCACGACAACCAGAAACTGCTGATCACCTTCAGCGCCGGGGTTACCGGCCACGCGTTGGATGAAACCCAGGCCGAAGTGATCGCACGCGCCGACAAGGCGCTGTACCAGGCGAAGGCTGCCGGGAAAAACCGCGTCATCACGACCTGACGCTCCCGCGCCCTAAAGTTCCCCGGGTGCGATGACGTAACTGCTTGGGCGACGGCGGTTTGTGCCCAAGAGGCAACCAAAGTCACCGGCATCAGCGCCGCCCCACTCAATCCAGACGGAAGGAGAAACACATGCCACAAATCATCAACACCAACATTGCGTCGCTCAATGCTCAGCGCAATCTGAACACCTCGCAAAGCGCCCTCAACGTCGCCCTCCAGCGGCTGTCGACGGGCATGCGCATCAACAGCGCGAAGGACGACGCCGCAGGCCTGGCGATCTCCGAGCGTTTCACCACCCAGATCCGCGGCCTGAACCAGGCGGCCCGCAACGCCAATGACGGCATCTCGCTGGCGCAGACGGGTGAAGGTGCGCTGGGTGAAGTCACCAACAACCTGCAGCGCATCCGCGAACTCGCGGTGCAGGCAGCCAATTCGACCAATTCCGCATCGGATCGCGCGGCGCTGAACCTTGAAGTGCAGCAGCGCCTGGCGGAAATCGACCGCACGGCCGCACAGACTTCCTTCAACGGCCAGAAGATCCTCGACGGCAGCTTCGGCACCGCGCAGTTCCAGATCGGCGCCAACGTCGGCGAAACCATCAGCGTCGGCCTCGCCACCAGCATGCGCCAGAACTCCATCGGCGCGATTGCCTCCGCACAGTCTGTCGATCTGTCGGCGGTGCTTAGCGCCTCCACCACGGGCATCCAGCTTGCCGCCGGCGCCCTGACGATCGACGGCACCAGCGTTGCAGCCGGCACGTACTCCACTGCAGCGAGCTTGGCCACCGCCATCAATACTGCAGCCGGCAGCAGCATAGCCGCCGCGTCGGGCAATACAATCAACTTCACCAACAGCACCGGCTCGGCCGTCACCATCGGCGGCACCGCCAATCCGCTGGGCGTGACCACGGTTGCCGCGGCAACGACTGGCTCCCCCACGCCCACAGTCGACAACAACATCACCAGCGCGGACTTCGCAGTCAACGCATTCACGGTTTCCGACCTGACGATCAATGTGAACAGCGGCGGTGCAGTAACCGTAACCGCAGGAATGTACGACCAGGCGGGCCTGATCGCCGCGATCAACACCGCAGCGGGCTCGACCATCGCTGCCTCTGACGGTAGCGGCGGCATCACGGTGACCGGCCCGACGGGCGGCGCCGTATTTGCGGGCACCGACGCAGCGACTCTGGGTATCGGCTCTGTTGCCGACGGTGCCACCGACAACAACATCACCAGCGCCGACTTCTCGGTCGCCGCGTTCAACGTCACCGGCCTTACGGTGGACCTGGGTGCCGGCGGTGGCGCCCAAACCGTGACCAACGGTCTGTATAACGCAGCCGGACTCATTGCAGCCATCAACTCCGCCGCGGGTTCGACCATCGCTGCCGATGACGGCAGTGGCGGCATCAACGTCACCAACGCCACATCCAATGCCTTTACCTTTGCCGGAGCAAATGCGGCAACGCTGGGCATCGGTACCGTGGCCGCCCAAACACCGGGCTCCACCACCAACGGAACCGCCTCCAGCAGCGATTTGACCTCGGCTCTGGCCACAGTCAACGCCGCAGGCTCAGTAACGGTTGCTTCCGACTTCAGCATCCAGATCGGCAGCGGCACCGCGGTCAACGTCGCCAACGGCACCTACACCAGCGCGCAGGCCCTGACGGACGCGATCAACAACGCTTTGGGCGGCAACGGCAACGCCAGCTACGACAGCACCTCCGGCCGGATCAGCATCAACGCCGGCGAGACAGTCACCATCGCCGGCACCACCGGCCTGACCACGCTGGGTTTTTCCGCCACCAATGCCGCCAGTGGCAACCTCGCGACGACCAACGTGCTGACCCTCAACGCAGCCAACGAAACCATCCAGCGCATTGATTCGGCGCTGTCCTCGGTCAGCACGCTGCGCAGCACCTTCGGCGCCATCCAGAACCGTTTCGAATCGGTGATCAACTCCGTGCAGACGACTTCTGAAAACCTGACGGCTTCCCGCAGCCGCATTCAGGATGCCGACTTCGCGGCAGAAACCGCAGCGCTGACCCGCGCGCAGATCCTGCAGCAGGCCGGCACGGCGATTCTGGCGCAGGCCAACGCCTTGCCCAACAACGTGCTTGCCCTGCTCCGCGGCTAAAAGGGCTGAGCGGTTTCACCCCGGCCGGCGCAAGCCGGCCGGGTTTTCCCTGAAGGGTCAGTGTCTTGCCGATCGACACTTCAAGCGTTCCGGCAACCGGTCTGCCGGTCAGGGCAGCACCGGCGCCGTTGCTTGTACCGCCGTTATCCGCAAAACAGCCGGCATCGGATGCCGATACCGGGGGGCTGCATGATGCGGCCAAGGCTGCCAACGCCGCAATCCGGCCGCTATCCAGCCATCTCGAATTCCGCATAGACTCGCATTCCGGCCGCACGGTGGTACAGATCTACGATGCCGGCACCCGGCAACTGATCCGCCAGTTGCCTTCCGAGGAAATGCTCGCCATCGCCAGGGCGCTCGACAGACTGCAGGGCATGCTGATACAGGACCAGGCATAAAGCTTGCTCGTAATCGGCCGTAATTCCTTTACATACACAGGGTTGGCTGAGAATCATGGCAATTTCATCTCCGGGCGTCGGCTCCAATCTGGACGTCAACCGCATCGTCACGCAGTTGATGGCGCTCGAACAGCGCCCGTTGACGAAGCTGGCCCAGAAAGAGGCCTCATTTCAGGCGAAGCTTTCGGCCTATGGCTCGCTGAAAGGCACCATCGCGTCCTTCCAGGGCAGCCTGACCGCCCTGCAATCCCAGTCGAAGTTCGACACGCCGACGGCAAAAGTCGCCGATGCGGCAATTTTTACCGCCACGGCAGGCAACAGCGCTGCAAAAGGCAGCTACAGCATCGCCGTTACCACGCGCGCCGCCTCCCAGGTGCTGAACACTGCCGGCGTGGCCAGCCCCTCTGCAGCCAGCTCCACGGGCGATATCACGCTGAGGGTGGGTAGCGGCACCGCCAACACCATCACCCTGTCCACATCCAACAACACCCTGGAAGGCCTGCGCGATGCGATCAATGCCGCGGGTGCCGGCGTCAGCGCAGTCATTGTCAATGACGGCAGCGGCACGCCCTACCGGTTGGCACTGACCGCCAACAGCAGCGGTCTGGACAACAGCATCAGCATCAGCCACACGCTGTCGGCCGGCGCGCTGAAGGACGCTCTCGACGGCACCAGCGAGGCCCGACCGGCGCGGAACGCCGAACTGACCATCAACGGGATTGCCGTTTCGCGCCCGACAAACAACATCGAGGGTGCGATTCCCGGAGTCACCCTGCAGTTGCTCAAGGAAGGTGAAACCAGCCTCACGGTAGGCAGCGACGTCAGCGGCATCCAGACCTCGGTGCAGGCTTTCATCAAGGCCTACAACGACCTCAACAGGACCATTTCCAGCCTGACCGCCTACGATGCGCAGACGCAGACAGCATCGATTCTCGTCGGCGATGCCAGCACCATCAGCATCCAGACCCAGATGCGGGCTGCGCTGAGCTCGGCCATGTCCGGGTTGACCGGCTCGCGCACGACACTGTCGCAGGTCGGCATCTCGTTCCAGCCGGACGGCAGCCTGGCGCTGGATACTGCGAAATTCGGCGCTGCACTCAATGCGGCTCCGGCGGAGGTAGGCGCCCTCTTTGCGCCGCGCGGTGAAACCGGCAGCACCCTGCTCGCCTACCAGCGTTCCGGCAAGGCCAGCACGCCGGGCAGCTACCAGGTCCACGTGACTGCTTCGGCGACACGGGGCGCCGTGACGGCAGGCTCGGCCATCCAGCCGTCCACTGTCATCGACGGAGAGAACGATGGCTTCCAGATTCGCGTCAACGGCATCGCCTCCGGAACAGTGCGCATCGCACACGGCAATTACAACGCCGAAAGCCTCGCCGTGGCGCTGCAGGCAGCGCTCGGCACATCAGCCACATTAACTGCGGCGGGGCTGGTTCCGTTGGTTTCGGTCAGCGACGGCAAAATGGTGATCAGCAGCCCCGCCTACGGCTCGGCCTCCACCATCGGCGGCGCAGCAGGCAACGCAAGTGGTGTCCTCGGCTACAGTGGCTCCGAGAGCGGAGCCGGACGCGACGTCGCCGGCCATTTTGAGGCTGCCGGGGTTATCAGCGCGGCCACCGGCAGCGGCCAGGAACTCACCGCTGCCCGCGGTACCCCCGCCGACGGTCTGACCGTGAGTTATTCGGGAACGGATGCGCAACTGCAATCCGGCGTGACCGGGACACTGCGGCTGACCGAAGGCTACGCGATGCGCCTCGATCGGCTGGCCTCGCGCCTGCTCAACGACACCGGACCAATCTCCAGCCGCACCGGTGGTATCGATCGCAGCATCGAGGACATCACCAGACAGCGCGACTCGATCAACCGTCGTCTGGTTGCCACGGAGGCCCGCATCCGCGCCCAGTTCACCGCGCTCGATACGTTGATCAGCCGCCTGAGCAACACCAGCAATTTCCTGACCCAGCAACTGGCCAATCTGCCGGGCAGCAGCAATTCACGGAACTAACCGAGGAGAGTCCCATGTACGGTCAAGCCCAGCGCGCACTGAATGCCTATGCCAGGGTCGGCGTCGAAACCGGCGTCGAAGCGGCAGATTCGCACAAACTCGTGCTGATGCTGTTCGAGGGCGCAATGATTGCGGTCAACGACGCCCGCCGGCACCTTGCCAGCGGCGATATCCCCGCCCGCGGCAGTGCGGTTTCCAAAGCGATCCTGATCATAGAAAACGGCCTCAAGGCCAGCCTCGATATGAGATCAGGCGGCGAACTGGCGCAACACCTCGCCGATCTCTACGACTACATGCGCAACCAGCTACTCACCGCCAACCTCAAGGCTTCCGCAAAACCGCTGGAGGAAGTGCAGCGCCTGCTCGGCGACCTGAAGGACGCCTGGGCACAGGTCGGGGACAAACGGCCGGCAGTACCTTCGGCTGCGGGTATCCGGGGTCAAGCATGACAGGTGGAGCAAACGATTCCTGCATTGCTTACGAACGCATCGCCGACCTCACCGCCGCAATGCTCGAAGCGGCGCGCGCCGCGCAATGGGATCGGCTGCTGCAACTCGAGGACGAATGCCGCGAGGTTTTTTCTGGATTGACGACGGTCCTGGACAGCCCGTCATCAGCGCCGGGCGCGCAACGCCGCAAAGCGGCACTGATTCAGCAAGTGCTCGCCGATGACGCTGAAATCCGCAAACTCGTTGAACCCTGGGTCGCCGAACTCGGACAGTGGCTGGGTGTGAATACCCGCAACCACCGCCTGCGCGACACCTACTCCGCCGGCGGCTGACCCGTCACCCCCCCGGTCCGGTACAGCAGGATCCGCTATGTACATCCATCCTGCAGAATCGGCGCAGGGCTACCCGCCGAAGCAGCATGCGGGAAAAGGGCCTTCGCCGGGACATGATGCCGATGGTCTGCCGGAGGGGTTGATCCGCGCTCGTGTCGACGCACTGCTCGCCGACGGCCAGGTCCGGGTCAGCGTCGCCGGCAGGATGCTCCAGTTCATGCCGCCGCGGCCGATGATGCCGGGCGAATTCATCTACATGAAAGTCACGGCAAGGACGCCGCAGCTGATACTGCAGATCGCAGACACGGCCGGGGAGTCCGTTGCCGAGTTGAGCACAGCCGCGACACTGATCGCGAAACTGTCCCCGACGGGCGCTCCTCGGCCAGGCGTAATCACTGCCACGCAACCCCTGCTTGCATCACCTCCTGTCGACAGCCGCGGAATTCCGGCACAACTGGCACGGACCATTGCCGACAGCGGACTGTTCTACGAATCACACCAGGCTGAGTGGGTCGAAGGCAGACGCACGCTGGCGCAACTGGGGATGGAGCCCCAGTTCCTGCTGCAGCGTGCGGTGCCCGCGGCTCTGCAGCAGACGGGAACCGCTGCCCGCGGCGACACCGTGGCCAACGGCGCGCTGAATACCCCTCCCGAAGCCCTGCCGCTGGTGCGCAGCCAACTTGACGCACTGGATTCGCGCCGCCTGCTGTGGTCCGGCGAACTGTGGCCCGGACAGCAGGCACAGTGGGAAATCCTCGAGGACGACGAGCCGCGGCGGCAACAGGCGGAAAGCAGCCCACTTGGAACCGGTGTCTGGACAACCCGCGTCAGCCTCGACCTGCCCCGACTCGGCCCGGTCACCGTCGTGCTGGAGGCGCGCGGCACAGATACAAGGATACGCATCGCGGCATCCGCGACCGGTTCTGCGGAAATATTCGCGCTGGAAACCGCGGAACTGCGCAGGGCGCTCGCCATTGCGGGCGTTGCAGTGCGGGAACTGGTCGTGCAGCAGCACCCGTCGACGGACGACCCTGCAGAAAGTATGCCGCCGTGACCGCCCCCCGCAGCGAAACCCGCCCGCGCGCAGTCGCGCTCGCCTATGGCGCATCGGATGCGGCGCCGCGGGTGGTCGCCAAGGGGCATGGCGCCACCGCAGAATCGATCATCCAACGCGCGCGGGAATCCGGCGTCTACGTCCACGAATCGCCGGAACTGGTCGGCCTGCTGATGCATCTCGATCTTGATGCACGGATCCCGCAGAGCCTCTATTGCGCAGTGGCGGAGCTGCTGGCATGGATCTACCGGCTGGAGCAGCGCGCGACAGCCGACAGCCCGGCGGAACGACCGGATAAGGGGGCTTAATCTGGCGCTGTTTGCGGATTGCCGGAGCACCCCCGGGCGTTAATCTCCGGATGTCCCCCAGCCGGCATGCCCATGCGGAACAACAACCCAGTATTGCTCAAATTCGAACTGATGAGCGCAGCAGACGACAGCAATTACTATGTACATTCGCGCGTTGAAATCGCGTCGATACTGCGCACCATCATGCAGAAGAACACCTTGCTATCCGTCTATTTCGACGAGGGCAACTCGTTCATCGTCACCGCGATCCTCGACATCGACGACAGCAGCGGCACCATCATCCTCGACCGCGGGCCCGATCCGCGCACGAACGCGCGTCTGCCCCAGGCCACGCGACTGGTATGCGTCACTTCCGTCGACAAGGTCAAGATCCAGTTCATCTGCAGTGGCGCGGAACTGGCTGAACACGACGGCCGCGAGGGTTTTGAGATGCCAATGCCGGACAAGCTGCTGCGCCTGCAACGCAGGGAATATTTCCGCCTGACAACCCCGGTCATTAATTCCCTTAAATGTATCCTGAAAGCGAAATCCGGCGGCGAAATCCGCGAAATGGAGCTGAACATCGCCGACATCAGCTGCGGCGGCATTGCCACCATTTCCAGCACTTCCCTGCCGGTCTTCGAACCCGCCACCCGGTTTTCTTGCGATATGGCACTAACCGACACCGAAACGCTGAGCGCCATCGTGGAACTGCGCAACACCTTTGAAATCACCCTCGCCAACGGCCGCAAGCAGCGGCGCTGCGGCTACCAGTTCATCGATCTCTCCGAAAAAGGCCGCGCGCTGGTCCAGCGCTACATCATGCAGCAGCAGCGCAGCCAGCGCTCACGCGCCGGCAGCCTCGCCTGACAACCGCGGGTGGATTTTCATTTCCCCCTGTCACACCTGCATGCTCATGATTTCCTGGTAGGCCGACACCAGGCGGTTGCGCACCTGGACCATCTGCTGGAAGGAAATGTTCGCCTTCTGCGACGACACCATGACGTCGTGCAGCTGCACGTCCGGATCTCCGACTGAAAAACTGCGCGCCAGTCCCCGGGCATTGTGCTGCGCCTGGCTGGTCTGCTCAATCGCCGATTTCAGCACTTCCGAAAACCCTCCGGGCTGCGCTGCGGCGGGTTTTGCGGCGGCCTGCGGCCTGCCGGCGGCCATCGCGGCGGCAGTGCGCATCTGGCCCAGCAACTGATCTATGCTCCGGGTATCCATGGTGATCTCCTAAAGTACGCCGGCAAGGCGGTATTGCTGCAGTTTGTAACGCAGCGTGCGTTCGCTGATACCGAGACGCTCCACTGCGCGGCGGCGGGAGCCGTTGACCGCCGCCAGGGTTCTGAGGATCAGGTCACGCTCGGCGGACCTGATATTGGATGGCGCCAGAGCGGCGGCCGGCTCGGCACGCAGCGACGGCGAGGAACAACGCAGGTGTTCCTCTTCTATCGTAGTGCCCGGCGCGACGATCAGCGCCCGCTGCACGGCATTGGCCAGTTCGCGCACATTACCGGGCCAGTCATGCGCCACCAGCCAGGACTTGGCCCGGGCATGCAGCACCGCGGGACAGCCGCCGGATTCGGCGGCGGCGCGCTGCAGCAGGGTTTCGGCCAGGGGAATCACATCGCCGAGGCGCTGACGCAACGGCGGCACCTCGAGCGGAAACACGTTCAGGCGATAATACAGGTCCTCCCGGAAACGCCCCTGCGCCACCTCGTCATGCAGCACGCGGTTGGTAGTGGCTATCACGCGCACGTCGAGCGCGATCGCACGGCGTCCGCCAACACGCTCGACCTCGCGCTCCTGCAATACACGCAGGAGCTTGGCCTGAAGCCCGAGCGGCATCTCGGTAACTTCGTCCAGCAGCAGCGTGCCGCACTGCGCCTGCTCGAACTTGCCCGCCTCGGCACGCACGGCTCCGGTATAGGCGCCTTTTTCATGTCCGAAAAGCGTAGCTTCCAGCAGTTGTTCGGGAATGGCCGCACAGTTGATGGCAACAAACGGTCCCGCCGCACGCGGCGAATGGCGATGCACGTAACGCGCAATCACCTCCTTGCCGCAGCCGCTTTCCCCGGCAATCAGCACCGTTGCCGTGGTGGCGGCCACCTTGCGCGCGAGCGCCAGAAGATGGCGTGTTGCCGGATCCGCCGCCACCACTCCGTCATAGTCCGCCGCTTTCGCCGGCAGACAACGGCGCACCACCTGCAGCAGGCGCTCGGCGTCGAAGGGCTTCACCAGATAGTCGGCGGCGCCATCGCGCATCGCCTGCACGGCGCGCGTCACGTCGGCAAAAGCCGTCATCAGCACAACCGGAGTCGAAGGCCGCAACCGGGACAGTTGCTCAAGCAGTGCATAACCATCGACCGGCCGCATCTGCACGTCGCTCAGCACCAGCGCCGGATCACAGGTCGCAGCCATCCCGATGGCCTGCTGCCCGTCAGCGGCATGCGCCACTTCAAAACCGGCCACGCGCAGTGTCGCGCACAGCGCCTCGGCCAGTGCCGCATTGTCTTCCACCACCAGTATCAGCCCCATGTTCATGCTCCCTCCCGCTCATTCCGTTGCCGTGGCAGTATCAGCGTGAACACGCTGCCGCTGCCGGGTTGTGACTCGACCAAGACACTGCCGCCGTGTGCCTCGGCCACGCTTTTCACATAAGCCAGTCCAAGCCCGTGACCGTCGCCGCGGGTCGTGAAATAAGGCTCGAACAGGCGCGCGCAGGTCTCGAAGTCCATACCGCAACCGTCGTCGGCCACGCTGAGTCGCATCCCTTCCGTGTCGTGCCGGAGGCCGATGCGGACACATCCACCGCAGCTGCAAGCAAGAATGGCGTTGTCGAGAAGGTTGAGTAGCATTGACAGCAGCGCGCCGCGGCTGCCGGGCAGGTCGCTGCCGGCCGGCGGCGCCTCAGTGGACAGTGTGACACCGGCAAGTTCCGCCTGGGGCTGGATCAGTTGGCAGGCATCAGCGACCAAGGTCGCAAGATCAACCGGCTGCCGCCATTCGCTGCGTCCGCTGGCGAAATCCAGTGTGCCTTGGATGAACACTTCCAGCTCACGCAGCCGTGCGACCACCTCACCAGCAAATTGGCGTTTCTGGTCATCAGGCAATCCGGGCTGCGCCAGTTGCGACGCATAAAGCAGGGCGCCTGCCAGCGGCGTACGCAACTGGTGGGCCAGAGTCGCTGAAAGCGTGCCCAGAGTTGCCAGTCGCTCGCTGCGCGCGAGCGCCCTCGCCATCGCCTGATTCTCGGCAAGCTGGATACGCAGCCTGCCGTTGGTAACCATAACTTCGGCGTTCAGTCGGGCGACCTCCCGGTGCAGGCCCTCATAACTGTCGGCCAGCTGGCGGGAAGCGTCGTCGAACACCAGGAAAGCCCGCTGCAGTTCGGCGGCATGAATGGTATGCAATGCGGTTTCAGTCACGGCTTTAAGGGTCCTCTGGACCGATGGGGAGACGCCGGAAAAATAGCACTGGTCGCCGCCGCTCGAGAATGCAATTAAGGTCGGAATACCCGCTTTATTCGCGACTTCCGGATTCCGGCTGCTGACCATAATTCCGCATCCCCGCACCGCGCATGGCGGTTGCGGCAATTCAACCCAATGAAACCAGCAGCGGCCGGCAAGGGCCGCAGCACCGGAGATGCGATGAGTGCCCGCCTGCAAGCCGTCGGACAGTTGCCGGTCCAGCAGAAAATCAGTCTGATACTGGTGATCGCCATCGCCGTGGCACTGGCCGCAGGCGGCTGGATGTGGAGCTCTGCCCCCGATTACCGTGTTCTGCACGCCAATCTCGGCGAGCGCGACGGCGGCGCGGTGATCGCAGCATTGCAGCAGATGAACGTGCCTTACAAATTCGTGGGCGGCACCCTGATGGTGCCTTCCAGCCACGTCCACGAGGCGCGCATGCGCCTGGCAGGACAGGGCCTGCCCAAGGGCGGCCTCGCAGGCTTCGAGTTGATGGAAAACCAGAAGCTCGGCTCCAGCCAGTTTCTTGAGCAGGTCAACTACCAACGCGCACTCGAGGGAGAACTGGCGCGCTCGATCCAGTCGGTCGGAGCCGTACAAGGTGCGCGTGTACACCTCGCACTGTCGAAACCGTCGCCTTTCCTGCGCGAACAGCCAAAAACCAGTGCGTCGGTACTGGTCAACCTGCACCCTGGTCGGCCGCTGGAACCGATGCAAGTCGCGGCGATCACCCACTTGGTGTCCAACAGCGTGCCCGGGCTGCCTGTCAGGAACGTCACCATCGTTGACCAGAACGGCACACTGTTATCAGGCGACTCGGAATCCGCCAACAAGCCGGCGCTCGATCCGGGGCAGCTCAAGTACCGGCATGACCTGGAACAGAACTACGCCCAGCGTATTGAGGCCATCCTGTTGCCGGTAGTGGGTCCAGGTAATGTGCGTGCACAAGTCGCGGCCGAAATCGATTTTACCGAAACCGAGCAGGCCGAAGAGATCTACAAACCGAACCAGAAACCCGAGGACGCCGCCGTGCGCAGTCAGCAGAGCAGCGAAAGCGGCAGCCAGACAGCTCAGGCCGGGGGTGTCCCCGGAGCGCTCACCAACCAGGCGCCGGCACCGGCCACGGCGCCGGTAAACGCACCCGCTGAAGCTCCCGCTGCCGCCGCTGCTGTCGTCCCCTCGAGCACCCGCCGCGACACTACCGTGAATTACGAAGTCGACAAGACCATACGCCACACAAGGCAAGCCATGGGCCGGATCAAGAAGCTGTCGGTGGCGGTGGTGGTCAACCACAACCAGATCAAGGATGCCAAGGGTACGGTATCGGCGCGACCACTGACCGAAGCCCAGAAAAAACAGATTACCGAACTGGTGCGTAGTGTCGTCGGATACAGCGAAGAGCGCGGGGATTTGGTATCGGTGGTCAACAGCGCCTTCAAGAAACCCGAGATCGAAGAAGTTGCAGAGCTTCCGCTGTGGAAACAGCCGCAGACGGTGGAACTGGTCAAGGACACCGGAAAACACCTGCTGATCGGCGCCCTCTCGCTCTACCTGCTGCTGGGCATCGTGCGCCCGATGCTGCGCAACCTGACCCGGGTGCCTCCGCTTGTCGCACAGGAACTGCTGACCGAAGCGGCGAGCGGTAACCAGGCTGCAGCTTCGGTCGGCCACGGTTACGACCAGTCGCTGCAGAATGCGAAACAGATCGCCAAGCAGGATCCTAAGATGGTAGCCAACGTGGTGAAGACATGGGTGGGCGGAAATGAATGACGACGGCATCCAGAAAAGCGCTATCCTGCTGATGTCGCTGGGCGAGGATGAGGCGGCCGGCGTGATGAAGCACCTTGCACCGCGGGAGGTGCAGAAGATCGGCGCGGCAATGGCGTCCCTGAAAGGCGTGTCGCGCGAGCAGATCGAGTCGACCCTGAACGCGTTCTGCAGCAGCGCGCAGCAGCAGACCACTATCGGCCTCGGCGCCGACGAATACATTCGCAACATGCTGAAGAAGGCACTGGGCGACGACCGCTCGGCGAACGTGATCGAACGCATCCTGCAGGGCGGCGACACCAGCGGCATCGAGGGACTGAAGTGGATGGACTCCGCAACCGTTGCGGAACTGGTAAAAAACGAACACCCGCAGATCATCGCGACCATCCTCGTCCATCTCGATCGCGACCAGGCCGCGGAAATTCTGCAGCAATTCAGCGAACGCCTGCGCAACGACGTGGTACTTCGCATCGCCACACTGGACGGCATCCAGCCGGCGGCCCTGCGCGAACTCAATGACGTGCTGACCAAGCTGCTTGCCGGCAATGACAACCTGCGCAAGAGCGCGATGGGCGGTGCGCGCGCTGCGGCCGAGATCCTCAACTTCATGCCAGGCACCCACGAAGGCACGATCATCGAATCGGTTAAGGAGTTCAACGCCGATCTCGCACAGAGCATCCTCGACAACATGTTCGTCTGGGAAAACCTGCTAGGGCTTGAGGATCGCGCGATCCAGGTATTACTGCGCGAGGTGCAATCGGAGTCGCTGATCCTCGCGCTGAAGGGCTCCTCCGCGGAACTGCGCGAGAAGGTTTTCAAGAACATGTCGCAGCGTGCCGCCGAAATGCTCAGGGAAGACCTGGAAGCCAAGGGCGCCGTCCGGGTCTCCGAAGTCGAGGCCCAGCAGAAGGAAATCCTCAAGATTGTGCGCAGGCTGGCCGATGAAGGGCAGATCGTGCTCGCCGGAACCGGGGAAGAAGCTTATGTGTAAACCGGCGCCCACCACCGGCGCGACAGCGCAGACCGGCGGGATCTCATGTCCAGCACGGTAATTCCACGGGAGAAGCTCTCCGCTTACCAGCGCTGGGAGCTGAACTCCTTCGACGGCGCGGGAAGCACCCGGGAAATGCGGTCGCCGGCCACGGCAGCGGCGCCGGATCCCGCGACGCAGCGCGAAGCTTACGAGGCCGGCTACCGTGAAGGTCTTGCCGCCGCAAAGGCCGATGTCGCGCGCGCCACAGCGGCGCAGACAGCGCGCCTCAACGACATCATCAATAACCTGAACCGCAACCTGGCACAGCTTGATGTCCAGGTTGCCGATGGCGTGCTCGATTTCGGTCTCACCCTCGCCCGGCGCATGGTCGGCGACGCCCTGGAGCAGCACCCGGAACTGGTCACCAGCGTCGTGCGCGAAGGTCTGCAACTGCTCGGGCAGGCCCGTGCGCCGGCACGCCTGCTGCTGCACCCGGATGACGCCCGGCTGGTACGCGAACAACTGGGAGACCAATGTTCGCTCAGCGGCTGGACAATCGCCGAAGACGCCGGCATCACTGCGGGAGGCTGCCGCCTCGAAAGCGCAGGCGGCGAACTCGACGCCACCGTGGAAATCCGTTGGAAACGGCTTCTTGCCGCCTTCGGCCGCGACGGCAAGTGGCCAGCCTGAATGGAAATCAGGCCATGACCAACATCGTCCAGCTCCAAAAGTATCTGCAGGAATGCAGCCAGGTGGCCACTGCGACCTCGCCGCTGCTGTGCAGCGGTCGGCTGACCCGGGTCACCGGCCTGGTCATGGAAGCGGTGGGACTGCGCCTTGCCGTCGGCAGCTGCTGCACCATCGAACTGCCCGGCGGCAACACGGTCGAGGCGGAGGTCGTGGGCTTTTCGGATGACCGGCTCTACCTGATGCCGGCAACCGACACCTACGGCGTGACTCCCGGCGCGCGCGTGGCACCGATGGAAATACCGATCGAGAAACCCCGCGTCAACGACCCGCCGCGGCCGCGCCGGCGCGCTGCGGACTTCGCCAAACACGTGCCGGTCGGCGGCGGACTGCTGGGCCGGGTGCTGGACAGCACCGGCAAGCCGCTGGACGGGCGCGGTCCGCTCAAAGCGGAACGCGAAATATCGCTGCACAACCGCCCGCTCAATCCGCTGGAACGCGCGCCGATCAGCAGCGTGCTCGACACCGGGATCCGCGCCATCAACGCACTGCTGACTGTCGGACGCGGGCAGCGCATGGGGCTCTTTGCAGGCAGCGGCGTCGGCAAGAGCGTGCTGCTGGGCATGATGGCGCGCTACACCAGCGCCGACGTCATCGTCGTCGGACTCATCGGCGAACGCGGTCGCGAGGTGAAGGAATTCATCGAAACCATCCTCGGGCCGCAGGGTCTCGCGCGTTCGGTCGTCGTCGCAGCGCCAGCCGATGTCAGTCCGCTGATGCGGCTGCAGGGGGCTTCTTACGCCACCGCCATCGCGGAGAGTTTCCGCGACCGGGGCAAGCATGTGCTGCTGATCATGGATTCGCTGACGCGTTACGCAATGGCCCAGCGCGAAATAGCGCTGGCCATCGGCGAGCCGCCGGTGACCAAGGGTTATCCGCCCTCCGTGTTCGCCAAGCTGCCGCAGCTGGTCGAGCGTGCCGGCAACGCCGGCCGCGGCGGCGGCTCGATCACCGCGTTCTACACCGTGCTGATCGAGGGCGACGACGCCCAGGATCCGGTTGGCGACTCGGCGCGCGCGATCCTTGACGGACACATCATGCTCTCGCGCAGCCTGGCGGATGCAGGACACTATCCGGCAATCGACATCGAATCCTCGGTGAGTCGGGCGATGACCACGCTGATCACCGACAAGCAGTTCGAAGGCATCCGCCGCTTCAAACAGTTGTATTCGCGCTACCAGCGCAGCCGCGACCTGATCAACGTCGGCGCCTACGCCAGCGGCAGCGATCCGCTGCTGGACGACGCCATCTCGCTGTATCCGCAGATGGAAACCTTTCTCCAGCAGCGCATGAACGAGCAGGCCCGGCATGACGCAAGCGTGAATGCGCTGGATGCGCTGCTCGCCGCCCGCACCGGCGGCGCATCCGCAATCCACCAGTAAACGGGACCCGCATCATGTCCAAACCATTCCGGTTGCAACCCATACTCGACCTGGCCGAAAAGGAGGCGGAAAAATCCGCTGCCCGCCTCGGCACGCTGAACCTGCAAAAGCAGCAGGTCGAGTCCAAGCTCAACCTGCTGCTGCATTACCGCGAGGACTATCTCGCCCGGTTCCGCTCCGGCATGCAGGACAACCCAATCGGCGACGGCTGGCGCAACTTCCACGATTTCATGGACAAGCTCGACGCCGCCATCACCCAGCAGCAGGCAATCGTCGGCCATGCCCAGGACATGATGCTCAAGGGGCAGGCCGAATTCCGCGACCGCCAGCGCCGCGTCAAGGCCTTCGACACGCTCGCCGGCCGCCACCGGGAAACCGAATCGCTGCGTGACAGCCGCGCCGAGCAGCGCGCCCTTGATGAACTGGCGGCAGCAGTCAGCGCCCGCGGCGGGCGCGGCGGGCGCAGCGGGCGCGGCGGCTGAAGGCCGCGCTGGCACACGATTTGCACCGTATCCGTGACAGCGGCCGGATTGCGCAAGCCCGGCCCGTCGCCTGACAGGACCACCCCGACATGGACACTCCCGCACTGACCCCGCAGACCTCCGCCCGCCCGGCCGGCAACACCGCCGCAACGGACACGGCACAGACCGACGCCACGGCTGCAGGTTTTGCAGCCTTGCTGGCACTGGAGCTGGCCCCGACCGCGGACAGCGCTGACGAGCCCGGACTGTCGGCGGAAGACATTGATGTGCAGACCGAAGACAGCGCGGCCGGACCGTCGTTTGCCGCTGATCCGCTGGCATCGCTGCACTTGCCGGCGGTAGCGCCGGCAAGTGCAGCCCATAACCGCGGCGGTGCACGTTCCATCGCAGACCTCCCGGCGGAAACCGCGACCAGGACCGACGCCACACAGGCAAAATCCGCCGCTGGCGGCAATTCTCCGTTGCCGGCAGCCCTTGCCGGCGATCACGGGCCGGATGCGGCATTGCCGGACCAGTCCGTGGCCGCGCAGGAATTGCCCGCGCAGCCGCTCGGTGGCTGGCAGGCGGCACCGCTTTCTCCGCAAACCCCGGCCACCACTGCAACCTCAGTCACGCTGCCGCGGATCGAGGTGCCGGTATCCCAGACGGGCTGGTCCGAAGCCTTTGCACAACGCGTGCTGCTGCTTGCCGGGAAGCAGCAGCAGTCCGCGGAACTGCATCTCAATCCACCGGACCTGGGCCCCGTCAGCATAGTGCTGTCGATGGACAACGACCTGGCAAACGTGTTCTTCAGTTCGCCTCTTGTGCCGGTACGGGAGGCCATCGAAAACGCCATGCCGACACTGCGCGAGGCATTGGGCCAGGCCGGCATTCAGCTCGGGGAAGCCAGCGTCTCCTCCGAGAGCTTCAGAAGTAAGGCGGATTCACGGGAGCAGCCCGGATCATCGGCGGCCACAGGCGAGGCAGGCGAAACAGATTCGCTCAATGAGGGGGCGGAGCGCATCCCCATCCGTCATCCGGGACTGATCGATACCTTCGCCTGACGGACGATTGCGCGAGATGCCGCCACTAATGGCGGCTTTTCCGGTCATCGCCCCGGCGTTGTCACCAGGATAATCGCTGCACAGTCACTCGAGGGCAAACATGTCAGACAAGGCAGAATCCAAGGCCGCAGCGCCGGCAAAAAGCGGCAAAGGCCGCCTGTTCATCATGGTCGGTGCCATGTTGGTGCTGCTTCTCGGCACGGGCGGCGGCGCCTGGTGGTTCACCCGGGGTGATGCCGGGGGAGAAACGGTCAAGGCAGTTCCGGCTCTCCCCCCGGTGTTCGTGGCGCTCGACCCCTTCACCGTCAACTTGCAGCCGGAAAACAGCGGCAACCAGTACATGCAGGTCGGCATTACCGTCAAGGTGAGAGGACAGGCGGTTGCCAATCGACTGAAGGAACTGATGCCCGAAATACGCAACCGGATGCTGTTGATCCTCTCGGCCAAGAAAGCCTCGGAACTGCTGGTGCCGGAAGGGAAGACCGTACTCGCGCGCGAACTCGCGGCGGAAATTGCCGCGCTGCTGGATCCTGAGGCAAAGGCAAGGCAGGCAGAGACGATCGCGGAAAGAACCGCGGTCACCGTCGCTGCCGCACCCGCCGAGACCGGCAGCGATGCCGCCGAACAGCCGCCCGAGACGGGCGCCGGGTCCGCAGCGGCCGAAGGCGAAACAGCACCGCCACCAGCCCCCGCCGCAGACAACGCCGCGACCGGCCCGGTGCTGAGCGTGCTTTTCACTTCACTGATCATCCAGTAAGCCCCCTTAACGCCATGAGCAAGGATTTCCTGTCGCAGGATGAAGTTGATGCCCTGCTCAAGGGTGTCACCGGGGAGCAGGACGAAGCCCCGGAGGCAGAGCCCGCGGACGGCGTACGCCCGTACAATCTGGCGTCGCAGGAACGCATCGTCCGCGGCCGAATGCCAACGATGGAAACGATCAACGAGCGTTTCGCGCGCCTGCTGCGCCTCGGCCTGTTCAACTTCGTGCGCCGCTCCGCCGAGATATCGGTGGGTGCGGTGAAGCTGCAGAAATACAGCGACTTCGTGCGCAATCTGGTGGTGCCCACCAACCTCAACCTGGTGCAGGTGAAACCCCTGCGCGGAACAGCGCTGTTCATCTTCGAGCCAAGCCTGGTATTCCTGGTCATCGACAACCTGTTCGGCGGCAACGGCCAGTTCCACACCCGCGTCGAGGGCCGCGACTTCACGCAGACCGAGCAGCGCATCATCCAGCGCCTGCTCGCCGTGGTGTTCACCGACATGGAAAAGGCCTGGGCGCCGGTGCACCAGGTGAAGTTCGAATACATGCGATCCGAGATGAACACCCAGTTCGCCAACATCGCGACGCCAAACGAAGTGGTCGTCGTGACCACCTTCACCATCGAGTTCGGCAACGAAGGCGGGGAGTTCCACGTCTGCCTGCCTTATTCGATGATCGAACCAATCCGGGAACTGCTTTACAGCGCGCTGCAGGGTGAGCAGATGGAAGTCGACAAGCGCTGGGTGCGCCGCCTGTCGCAACAGGTTCAGTCTGCCGACATCGAAGTCGTCATCAACCTCGGCCAGGCCGAACTGTCGATCCAGCAATTGCTGGCGATGCAGGTCGGTGACGTTATCGGCCTCGACATCCCGCAGCCGCTGCTCGCCGAGGTTGACGGCGTGCCGGTCATGGAATGCAAGTGCGGCATCCTCAACGGTCAATATGCACTGAAGGTCGAGCGAATGCTCACCACGGGCGCAGAGCAGTAAAGGAGAAAAAGCATGTCTGGAAACGCAACCGAAGAAGTCAGCGGCGACGACTGGGCCGCCGCAATGGCCGAGCAGGGCGAAACCCCGTCCGCTGAAACTGCACCGATGCGTGGCACGCCGGCGCCGATATTCGAGCAGTTCTCCGGCACCGGCGCGCGCAGCGAGGCGCCGAACGACATCGACCTCATCCTCGACATTCCCGTGCAGCTGACGGTCGAACTCGGACGCACCAAGATTGCGATCAAGAACCTGCTGCAGCTCGCACAGGGTTCGGTGGTCGAACTCGACGGGCTTGCCGGCGAACCGATGGACGTGCTGGTCAACGGCTGCCTGATCGCCCAGGGCGAAGTCGTGGTCGTCAACGACAAGTTCGGCATCCGGCTGACGGACATCATCACGCCGTCGGAACGCATCCGCAAGCTGCGGCGCTGACCATGCCGCGAAAAGCTCTCCCGATCGCAGCGGCATTCACTGCCCTGCTGCCGGCACTGGCCCGTGCCGCCGAGGCGCCGGCGCTGCCGGCGCCTGCGGTATCCGCGGGCAGCATGCTGCAGATGGCACTTGGCCTCGCCATCGTACTCGGCATGATTCTCGTGCTGGCCTGGATCGTCAGGCGCCTCGGCCTGCCCGGCGCGAGGCCCTCCGGTGCCATCAAGGTCATTGCCGGTGCGCCCGTCGGCCAGCGTGAGCGCGTGGTGCTGGTGGAAATCGCCGGCACCTGGCTGGTAGTCGGTGTTGCACCGGGCCGGGTCTCCGCGCTGCACACGATGCCCCGCGCGGATCTGCAGCAGGCTCCGTCTGCGGCGCCCGGGACCGCACCCTTCGCGGACTGGCTCAAGCGCGTGATGGAGCAGCGCCGTGCCGGCTAGACTGATCCTCGCCCTGCTGCTCGCCGCAGCCTTCGTCCCCGCATACGCCCAGTCCGGACTGCCGGCGCTGACCAGCGCACCTGCGCCCGGCGGCGGACAGACCTGGACACTGTCGATCCAGACGCTGCTGCTGCTGACCTCGCTGACCTTCCTGCCGGCGGTGTTGCTGATGATGACCGGATTCACCCGCATCATCATCGTACTCTCGCTGCTGCGCCAGGCGATCGGCACGCCGACCTCGCCGCCGAACCAGGTGCTGGTCGGCCTGGCGCTGTTCCTGACCCTGTTCGTGATGTCACCGGTTCTCGACCGCATCCACGCCGAGGCCTACCAGCCGTTCTCCGAAAACAAAATCAGTTTCAACCAGGCACTGGAAAAGGGTGCGGTACCCCTGCGCGAATTCATGCTGCGCCAGACGCGCGAGGCCGACCTGATGCTGTTCATGAAACTGTCGGCGGAAGCGCCGCCGGAAAAGGCTGCCGACGTGCCGCTGAAAATCCTGGTGCCGGCCTACGTCACCAGCGAACTGAAAACCGCCTTCACCATCGGTTTCGTGGTGTTCATTCCCTTCCTGATCATCGACATGCTGGTCGCCAGCGTGCTGATGTCGATGGGCATGATGATGGTTTCGCCGGTGATGATCGCGCTGCCGTTCAAGCTCATGCTGTTCGTGCTGGTCGACGGCTGGAACCTGATGATCGGTTCCCTCGCCCAGAGCTTCTATACATAAGTATTTGTTTTTATTGATTATTTTATGAGCCCCGAAGCCGTCATCAATCTCGCCCGCTCCGCCGTCGAAATCACCCTGCTGGCATCGGCACCGCTGCTGCTCTCCGCCCTGATCGTCGGCCTGACCGTCAGCGTGTTCCAGGCCGCGACGCAGATCAACGAAATGACGCTGTCGTTCATTCCCAAGCTCGCGGCGGTATTCGTCGCGCTGGTCATCGCCGGCCCGTGGATACTCACCTTGCTCACCGATTTCATGCGCCGCCTGTTCACCAGCATTCCAACGCTGATCGGCTGAGCCTGCAGACCGCGGGCCGCAAGCGATGCTGACGATCACCACCGACCAGCTCAACGCCTGGCTCGCCGGGCTGATGTGGCCGTTCATCCGCATCCTCGGCCTGATGATCGCGGCGCCGCTGTTCGGCAACCAGCGTTTCCCAGTGCGCATGCGTGTGGGACTCGCCCTTCTGATCACGGTTGTGGTCGCGCCGACGCTGCCGCCGCTGCCCGACATCGCCCCGGACTCGCCCGCGGGTCTCGGCATTTTCATGCAGCAACTGCTGATCGGGCTGGCGATGGGTTTCGCGGTGCGCATGATATTCACTGCCGTCGAAATGGCCGGAGAACTGATCGGCCTGCAGATGGGGCTCGGCTTTGCCGTGTTCTACGATCCGCAGAGTTCCGGACAGATGCCGGTGGTCGGACAGTTCCTCGGCCTGGTGGCCACACTGACTTTCCTCGCCCTCAACGGCCACCTGATGATGATCGCGACGCTGGCCGACAGCTTTCGCGAGATGCCAATCACCGCCACCGCGGTCGACCCGCTCGCCTGGCGCACGATTGCGGGCTGGGGCAGCCGGATACTCTACTCGGCCCTGCTGCTGTCGCTGCCGGTGGTTGCAGCGCTGCTCACAACCAACATTGCGCTTGGCGTGCTGACCCGGGCCGCGCCGCAGCTGAACGTGTTCGCCGTCGGTTTTCCGATCACGCTCACCGTCGGTTTCGGCGCACTGCTGCTGTTGCTGCCGTTTTTCACTCCGGTGTTCGAGCACCTGCTGGCGGACAGCTTCGGGCTGATGTTGTCCTTCCGCCCCTGACCGTGGTGGCAGAACGCCGGCTCAGTAAAGTTCGATGATGCCGCGCGCCACGCGGCGCGCAACGGGCACTTCCGACTCGATGCCTTCCTCGAAGGCCGCAATCCGGAAATCAGCGGCGCCGTTGATGCGCACGAGCCGTTCAGCTTCGCGCTGGAACACCCGGCGTGCTTCGCCATCGCCGCCAGTGACGAAGCGCTTCATCGTCAACGCGACGCTGTAACGGTTGCCTCCCAGCAGCCGGCTCTCGATCGCCCAGTTCGGCGCCAGCGGGTCGATCACCGCATAGGCCAGGGCGGCGGCCGCGACCGCCTCCAGCGGCAGCGTCGTTGAAGCACTCAGGCGCAGCGCCTTGTCCGGCAGCAATGGTTTCATCGCAGCCTCGTTGGTGGTTCCGACGCAGCCGGACAGCAGCAGCGCTCCGGCCACGAATCCTGCACGGGAAAGGATGCGCATGATCAGATGAAATCGAAAAGACGCAGGGTGGTGATCTGGATGAATGACTTCTGCGCCGCCTCCAGGTAGATCTGCTCACGACTGAGATCGGACAGCGCGCTGGCATAGTCGAGATCCTGCAGCCGCGACAGGTTCTCGCTGTGCATGAAGCTGATGTCCGACGCCGTGTCGTAGGCCGTGTCCAGTTCGCGCAGGCGCACACCGGCGGAAGCCCGCACCGTGAGCACGTTCTCCAGTGCGTTGTCGAGATTGGACATCGCCGCATTGAGCCTGTTCTGGTATTCGGCTGCCGAGGTCATCGAACCGGAATTTCCGGTGCGCAGGGTGCTGATCAGGTCGTTGAGGCTGGCAAACATGTCGCGGGACGCCGCGGGACGCAGGGCAAAGGCGTCGCCGGTCGCGAGCGCACCGGTGATCACGAGTTGCGCACCGTAATCAAAGGGCGTTGCACTGGTATCGGGCGGCGCCGCCGTCTTCAGGCTGATCGCGGAACCCCCGGCATAGGTCCGCAGATGGGGCCCCGCCGCCGGCGCAAGCCCGGTGAGCAGCGAAATGTTGTTGACTGTATCGACGATGTCATAGGTCGTCGCCGGCGGCGTCGCGGTGACGTCGACATGGAACAGCACTGAAAAATTGCCGGGATTCCCGGCGCCGTTCCAGGCGCTCGCATCGACCACCGTGGCAGAACTGATGATGCCGCCGCCGGCATTGCCGGATGCGGCGGTGGCGACGAAACTGCCGTTGCCCTCCGCAATCGCCTGGAATACGGCCGATCCGGAATCATTGACCGCGAGCTGGCGCGAGGCGCCGATCCGGATCAGCCGCTGTCCCTCGTCACCGTTATAGTTCACCACCCCGGGCAGCGTTTCGCTGAACGGCTGCGTGCCGCCGCGGTATCCGGAGAACAGGTACTGTCCGCCGCCGTCGGTGCGGTTGGCGATGCCGAGCAGTTCCCGGTAGCGTCCTTCAAGCTCGTTCGCGAGGCTGGCACGGTCCTCGTTGCGCAGCGAAGCATTGCCGGCATTCACCGCGATCACCTTCACGTCCTGCAGCAGGCGCGTGATGTCTCCCAGCGCCTGTTCGCCCAGCATCAGCACGGCACGGGCGTTGCCGATGTTGACCTGGTACTGGTCGTTCAGCGCCTTGGCCTGGCCGATCTCCAGCGCCGAAGCGGCGGCAATCGGATCGTCCGACGGCGTCAGCACCCGCCTTCCGGAGGCGATCTGCTGCTGCAGCTTCAGCTGGGCACCCTGGCGGTCGAGGATGCCGGCGATGCCCCGCTCATATAGCGTGTTGGTGCTGATGCGCATGATGTTTACCTTCCGGTGATGCCGAGCAGCGTGTCGAACAGCCGGGTCGCGATCTCGATGACCTTGCCCGAGGCCTGGTAGGCCTGCTGGTAACGGATCAGATTCGCCGCTTCCTCGTCGAGGTTGACCCCGGACAGGGACTGCTGGTTCTGGCGCGCCTGCACGGCGAGGTTTTCCTGGGCAGCGGCGGAGACCTGGTTCTGCCGCATCGCGCTGCCGACACTGCCGGTCAGCTGGCTGTAGGCGCCCTGGTAGGACGCCGTGCCGCCGGCCAGCGTGTTGCGCGTCTGCAGCCCCGCCAGCAGCGCCGCATTGCGGTTGTCCGCAGTGCCGCCGCTATTAGGCACGATGGTGAAGGTGTCACCGGCGGCCGGGGTGCCGGTGATCTTCACAGTCCAGCCGTTGTAGCTGATGCTGCCACCGGGCAGATACGCGACACCGGTCGGTTCGCCGGTGCCGGTGCCGCTGACGTCGAAAGTGCCGGCGCCGGTGAAGGTGATCGTCACTGGCTGCTGCAGGTTGGCATCGGCCGGCGGCGGCGCGTTCACTTCGCCGGCGCTGATCGCCGCGGAACCGGTGTTCGCCAGCGCGGCCGCGGTGCGAACCGGCGCGGCAGCAGCAATTTTTGCAGCATCGTTGAGCGCGACCGCAAAGTCACGGGCGGCGTATCGCGTCGGTTCGATCAGGAAGCTGTCGCCGGCAGCGGCGGTTCCGGAAGCCAGTGTGAAAGTCAATCCGTCCACCGTCTGCGGCAGGGCCGCATAAGTTGTCGTGGTGTTGTCGGAGAGCCGGGTCAGGCGGTAATCGGTACCGTCGTAGGACAACCGATAACTGGATGTTGTCAGTGCCGAGGCATCGGCCAGTGCCGCGCCGATCACCGCATCGCCAGTGTTGGTCCCGCGCGCCGTCACCGCCGGCTGCGGCTCGACAAAGAAATTGCCGCCCAGTGCGCCGTTGAGGTCCTGTCCCAGCCGGTGCTGTTCGTTGAAGGTTCGGGCGAGACCCATGGCAATGCGCCCGAGCGTGTTGCGCGCGTCCTCCAGCGGCCCGCTGCGGAAGGCCAGCAGGCCGCCAAGGCTGCCGGCACCGAGATTTTCCGGCGTGATCCGCACCACCGATGCACCAACCTGGTAGGCCACGTCGAGGCGCGTCGGGTCGTCAACGGAAGGCGCTGTAGAAAGCCGGAAAGACTGCGAGCCGACCACCAGGTTCTGGCCGCTGCCGATGAACACGTTGATGGTGCCGTTACCCTGGGCAACCACGGTGGTGCCGACCAGTTTATTCAGTTCAGCCACCATCCAGTCGCGCTGGTCGAGCAGATCGTTGGGCGCCTGCGACGGGTTCGACTGCGCAACCACGATGCGGCTGTTGAGACTGGCGATTTCCTGCGCGTAAGCGTTGATGCCGGTTACGGTGCTGGCGATCTGGGTGTTGACGCCGTTGAACAGCTCGCCCAGCCGCGCATCAATCGCCTGGAAGCGGGCCGCCAGCGCCTCGCCGCCGGACAGCAGCGCCTGGCGCGAGGGCACGGACGAAGGATTGGCGGCAACGTCATGTAAAGCGCCGAAGAACTCCTGCAGCGCAGGAGACAGCCCCGCAGCCGGGTCGGCCAGCATGCCGTCGATCTGCGCGAGCTGGGCGCCATAGGTGGACAGGTAGCTCGAACGCGCCTCGCTGCGGATCACCTGACCTTCAAGGAAATCGCTGTATGAACGCAGCACGTTCTGAACATTGACGCCCTGGCCGAAAAAGCCGCCACCGGTCAACAAAGGAGCCGGTGTCGACTGCACGATGGCCTGGCGATGGTAGCCGGGCGTATTGGCGTTGGCGATGTTGTGGCCGGTCGTGACCAGCCCTGCCTGCGCGGCGTTCAGTCCGCTGACGCCGATGCCGAATATTCCGCTGCCCATGCTTCCTCACATTCCTTGTTGCAGTCGTTGACGACCCGCGGGCCCGTTTCTGAATCGTGCTGCCGCCTCAGCCCTGCAGGCTCTGGCGCAGCACACTGCCGTTGATCACCCGCGCCAGCTTGTCTGCATACTGCGGATCCGTCGCATAACCGGCCTTCTGCAGCCCGCGGGCAAACGCCACCGCGTCGTTGCCGGACTCCAGCACCGCGGCATAACGCGGATTGCCGCGCATCAGGTTCGCATAGTCGCGGAAGGAGTCGGCGTAAGAGTCGTAGGCGCGGAAACGGTCCACGATCTTCTGCGGAGAGCCGTTGACATACTCGGTGGTGACGATATCGACCGTGCGTCCGCTCCAGCCGCGTCCCGCCTTGATGCCGAACAGGTTGTGGCTCGGCGCACCGTCGCTGCCGCGGATCTCGCGGTTGCCCCAGCCCGATTCCAGTGCCGCCTGGCCGATCATGAAATGCGCGGGGATGCCGGTGCTGCGGCTGGCTTCCGCGGCATGCGGCCACAGGCGGTTGACGAAATCGCGCGTGTTTGCGGCCGGCTGAGATCCGCCCGTCAGAGACAGCGCCGGCGTGGCTGGCAGCGGAGTCGGCGTCCGCTCGCCGCCGGGCAAGGGCATCGCCTGCGGCGCTGCCGGCTGCAGGGACATCGGCTGCACCGGGGCGACGATGCCCTCGGCAGCAGGTGCCGCACTGCTGCGCTGCAGCTGCCGCACCATGATTTCGGCCAGCCCCAGCCCACGCTTCGAAGACGACAGCTTGTCCGACAGCTGCTGGTCTAGCATCGCGGTGTAGAAACGGGTCTGCTCGCTGTCGAACATACCCTCCTGCGGCGTCGCGTCGCGCATGCTTTTCAGCAGCATGTTCATGAACAGCACCTCGAACTGGCGTGCGGCATCCTTCAGCGTCGCATCCGGATCGGATTTGGCGCGGTACCTCAGCTCGTCGAGACCGCGTACGTCCGCGGTGAGCGAAGTGCTGCTGAGCGGATTTGCGGACATGTTCTTCGGATTCCCCGGTCAGATGATCTCGAGCTGGGCGCGCAGCGCGCCGGCTGCCTTCATCGCCTGCAGGATCGACAACAGGTCCTGTGGCGTGGCGCCAACGGCATTGAGTGCCTTGACCACCTCGCCAAGGCTGACGCCCTTGACCATCGTCAGCAGGCCGCGGTCCTGGCGGATTTCGATCTGCGAACGCTCCGCCTGCACGGTCTGCCCGCCGGACAGCGGGCCAGGCTGACTGATCACCGGCTCGGTGGTGATCACCACCGAGAGGTTGCCGTGAGCCACGGCGCAGGTCTCGATGGTGACCGCCTGGTTCATCACTACGGAACCGGTGCGCGCGTTGACGATGACTCTGGCCGCGCTGCGGCCCGGCCGTACCTCTATGCTTTCCATCCGCGCAAGGAAACCCACGCGCTCGCCCGGATCGGCGGGCGCGCTGACGCGCACGGTGCGGCCGTCCACGGCAGACGCGGTGCCGGCGCCGAATGCGCTATTGATGGCATCGACGATGCGGTGCGTGGTCGTGAAGTCTGCACTGTGGATGCCGAGCTTGATGTGGCCGTCGCCGCCGAGTTGGGTCGGCACCATGCGTTCGACGGTGGCGCCGCCCGCGATGCGGCCTACACCGAGATGGTTGACCTGCACGCTGGTGCCGGAACCGGTGGAGGCGCCGACACCGCCGACGAGTACATTGCCCTGCGCCATCGCATAGGTCTGGCCGTCGGCCCCCTTCAACGGTGTCAGCAGCAGCGTGCCGCCGCGCAGCGACTTGGCGTTGCCCAGCGAAGACACGGTGACGTCGATCGGCTGCCCGGGCCTGGCAAAGGGCGGCAACGAAGCGGTGACCATCACCGCGGCAACGTTTTTAAGCTGCAGGGCAGCTCCCGGCGGCAGGGTCACCCCGAGCTGCGACAGCATCGTCGCCAGGCTCTGCACCGTAAACGGCGTCTGCGTAGTCTGGTCTCCGGTGCCGTCAAGTCCGACGACAAGGCCGTAGCCAATCAGTTGATTCTCGCGCACGCCCTGCACCGAAGCCAGTTCCTTGATGCGCTCGGCATGCGCCGGGAAGATTGTCAGCGCCAGCAGCAGGGCCAGCAGCATCAGCGCGAGGCCTGACTGCAGCAGGCGGCGCAGCACATCAAGGCGCCCCGTATTCATCTCGTGGGGAATATTCATGGTCAGAACGGCAGGAAATTGAGGAAGAAGCGGCTCAACCACCCCATCACCTGGGCGCTGTCGAGCCCGCCGTTGGCGCGGTATTCGATCCGCGCGTCGGCGACCTGGGTCGAGGCCACGGTGTTGCTGCTGGTCAGGTTCAGCGGATTGACGATGCCCGAGAAACGGATGAATTCCGATCCCTGGTTGATGCCCATCTGCTTCTCGCCGCTGACCAGCAGGTTGCCGTTGGGCAGCACTTCGATCACGGTGACCGTGATGGTGCCGCTGAAATCGTTGTTGCTGGAGCTTTCACCCTTGCCGTCAAAGGACAGATCCGAGGTCGCATTGAGGTTCGAATTGAGGAAACTCTTGCCCGGCAACCCGGCCAGCGAAGTGACGCCGAACTGGTTGTTGCTGGAACGTTCTGTCGCGGTGTTCGATTTCTTGCTGGCCGCCGTCCGCTCGCCGATGGCGATGGTCAGGGTATCGCCGACGCGGCGCGCGCGCCGGTCCTCGAACAGCGGACGGTCGTTGTGGCCGGCCTGGAAAATCGCGCCGTTGCCCGCCGGCGCGGGCGGCGGCGACGCCGGCCGCGAGGTCATCGGCTGGTGGATGCTGGTCGGCGGCACGGTGTGCACGCAGCCGGCAGACAGGCCGGCCAGCAGCAGGATCAGCAGTGGAGTGCGCATCAGGTGCTCCTTTTCCCGGATCAGAGCTGCGTCAGGCGCTGCAGCATTTGATCGGATGTCGATATCGATTTCGAGTTGATTTCGTAGGCACGCTGGGTCTGGATCATCGACACCAGCTCTTCAACCACGTTGACGTTGGAGGTCTCGGCATAACCCTGGTTGAGCAGGCCAAGGCCATTGGTGCCCGGCGTGTTGGCACTGGGCGTGCCGGAGGACGCCGTCTCGAGGTAGAGGTTCTCGCCAAAGCTCTGCAGCCCTGCCGGGTTGGTGAAGGCCACCAGTTGCAGCGAACCGACCTGGCTGGGCGCGGCCGAACCGGCGCGCTGCACCGAAATCACGCCGTCGCGGCCGATCGTGACTGACAGCGAGTTGGGCGGGATGGTCACCGCCGGCTGCACGGCAAAACCGCTGGAAGTCACCAGCTGGCCCTGGCTGTCGACCTGGAAGGAACCGTCGCGGGTGTAAGCCGTGGTGCCGTCCGGCATCAACACCTGGAAAAAACCGTTGCCCTGGATCGCCACGTCGAGCGGATTGCCGGTCTGCTGCAGGTTGCCCTGGGTGAACACGCGGGCGGTGGCCACCGGGCGCACGCCGGTGCCGAGCTGCAGTCCGGTCGGCAACTGGGTCTGCTGCGAAGACTGCGCGCCGGGCTGGCGGATGGTCTGGTAGAGCAGATCCTCGAACACGGCACGGGCGCGCTTGAAGCCGTTGGTCGAAACATTGGCGAGGTTGTTGGCAATCACGTCCATCTGCGTCTGCTGCGCATCAAGGCCGGTTTTGGATATCCAGAGTGAGCGAATCATGGGGGTCTCCGTTGTTGCGGACTGTGGATCAGCGCGAGGACAGCAACTGGTCAGCCGAGCGCGCGTTGGTTTCTGCGTTCTGCATCATCTTCACCTGCATGTCGAATTGCCGGGCCAGCGCGATCATGCTGACCATCGCATCGACGGCATTGACATTGCTGCCTTCAAGGGCACCGCCGATCAGTTTGACCTGTGGATCTGCAGGAGCCGCACCGCCGGCGTTGAGCCGGAACAGGCCGTCAGCGCCGCGCACCAGTTGCGCCTCGTCGGGATTGACCAGTTTGATGCGGCCCAGCGCCGCGACCTGATTGGGCTGGTTGCCGGTGGGCACCGTCGATACCGTGCCGTCGCGACCGACGGTGACACGGGTGTCCGGGGGTATCGCCAGCGGACCGCCATCGCCCATCACGTTCAATCCACTGCGGGTCTGCAGTACGCCGTTGCCACTGATCTCGAGGCTGCCGCCGCGGGTATAGGCTTCGCTGCCGTCGGCAGCCTGCACCGCGATCCAGCCGCGGCCCTCCACTGCGACATCGAGGTCACGGTCGGTGTGCTGGATCGCGCCCGGACGGAAATCCGAATTCGGCGTGGAGTCGACGACGAAGGCGCGCGTCGGCAGTCCCTCGCCGAGCACCGG
The DNA here is from genome assembly GCA_030684405.1 of Burkholderiales bacterium. Lineage (GTDB taxonomy): Bacteria > Pseudomonadota > Gammaproteobacteria > Burkholderiales > SG8-41. Next base: position 198,698 of record JAUXYA010000024.1, read on the forward strand.
CGCGGCGCGGAAGGCGACATTCTGCGCACGGAAGCCGGTGGTGGTCAGATTGGCGAGGTTGTTCGCCACAGTGGCCTGCTGCAGCATCGTGTTCTTGGCGCCGCTCATCGCGACGTAGATCAGGCGGTCCATGCCGTCGCTCCTTCAGCCATCAGCGCAGGTTGACCAGCGTCTGCAGCACCTGGTCCTGGGTCTTGATGGTCTGCGCATTGGCCTGATAGACGCGCTGCGCGGTGATCATGTTCACCAGTTCCTGGGTCAGGTCGATGTTCGAATCCTCGACGGCGGCCGACTGCAGGGAACCCAGGCTCGAGGACTGCGGCGCGCCGATCACGGCGAGCCCGGAGTCCGAGGTCTCCTCCCACTGGTTGTTGCCGAGGGAGCGCAATCCTGACGGATTGGAAAAGTTCGCCAGCACCACCTGGGCCAGCTGGTTGGCCTGGCCGTTCGAATAACGGCCGACAATCACTCCGTCCTCGCCGACATTGAAGCCGGTCAGGCGGCCGGAGGTGTAACCGTTCTGCGACAGCGCGCTGACGCCGAATTCGGAGCCGTACTGCGAAGTACCGGTGAAATCGAGGTCAAAGGCGAGCGGACTCACGGCGCTGCCGCCGATGGTCAGGCTGACACCGGCCACCGGCATGCCGGTGGTCAGCACGCCGCTGCTGTTGAAGGCCAGGTTGACCGGGTTGCCGGCACCGGCGCCGAGATTGACGTCGCCCACCGCGCCGCCGTCCACCGTCGCGTGCAGCGCCCACTCGCCCGCGGCTGCAGCCTTGGCGAAGTACATGGTGAACACGTGCGCATTGCCCAGGCTGTCATAGACCGTGCCCGAGGTCGAACTGCTGTAAGTTGCCGGATCGTTGGGATCGAAGGCCGCCGCGATCGGCGTCGCGCGGGAATCGAGGTTGAGGGTCGCACCGAAGGCGCCGGTCGCCTGCGGCGCAATGTCCGCAGTCGACAGCCGGATCGGCTGCGGCGCGGAAGTGATGATGTTGCCGTTGTTGTCGACCGTGTAGCCGGTAAGCCGCAGGTTGTCGGCACTGACGATGTAGCCGGCGCTGTCGAGGCCGAACTGGCCGTTGCGGGTGTAGGAAATCGTGCCGTTGTTGCTCAGCCGGAAAAACCCGCCGCCATTGATTGCAATATCCAGCGGATTGTTGCTGACCGAGATGTTGCCCTGGGTGAACTCCTGCTGCACCTTGGACAGCTTGGTGCCGATGCCGATCTGACCGGTGCCGGCGCCGGTCAGGGAGGCCGCGAACACGTCCGCGAACAGCGCGCGCGAGCCCTTGAAGCCGACGGTGTTGGAGTTGGCGACGTTGTTGCCGATGACGTCGAGGTTCTTTGCCGCGGCATTGAGTCCGCTGAGTCCGGATTGAAAGCCCATGTTGTCTCCTGTCCTGTGATTTGATGATCAGAGAATGCGCCGCACATCGGCCACGGAAAGTTCCGTCCCGCTGTCAAGATTGAGCCGCAGGCTGCCAGCGCTGAAACTGACGCCGCTGACCAGGCCCGCCGTGAACGGCGCGGCGGCAACGCTTTTTCCGCCGCCGCTCGCAGTGACCTGGAATACATAATTCCCGGGGGCCGCACGGCCGCCGGCATCGGTCATCCCGTCCCACTGGAACCCCGCGGTACCCGCCGCCTGCTGGCCGAGTTCGAGGCGCCGCACCACGGCGCCGGCCGGCGTCGCGATCGTGACTTCCACGCGGTCGGCGGCCTGGGCGAGCTCGTAGGCGCCGAGCGCACCGGTCGCGCCAAGCGCGATGGTGCTGCCGGCGGCCAGCACCTGGCGTCCGATCATCGCCACCGACTGCAGCGACTGCGAGGACATCATCGACTGCGAAAGTTTCTCGATGCTGCCGTTCAGCTTGTCGATGCCGGACACCGTGCTGATCTGCGCCATCTGTGAGGTGACCTGTGCGTTGTCGAGCGGGTTGAGCGGATCCTGGTTGCGCATCTGCGTGACCAGCAGCTTCAGGAAGCGGTCCTCCTGGTTGACTGCGGTCGGCTGTGCGGACGCGGCAGTGCCCGCAGTCTTCGCGGAATCGCCGCCGAACACGGAGTTGAGCGCGTTGAACGCGCCGATGCCTGCGCTGATCGCCTGCAGTACGGGAATGGCCATGCTTGGGTCTCCTACTGTCCGATGTTCAGGGTTTTCATCAACAGCGTCTTGGCGGTGGTCATCATCTCGGCATTGGTCTGGTAGGACCGCGATGCCGAAATCATGTTGACCATCTCTTCAACGACGTTGACATTGGGAAGGCTGACGTAACCATTGGCGTCGGCAGCCGGATTTTTGGGGTCGTGCACCTGGCGCAGCGGCGAGCTGTCTTCGATCACGCCGTTGACACGCACACCGGCGGCACCTTCAGAACCTACGGCGGCGGTCGTAAACACGACATGCCTGGCGCGGTACGGTTTTCCGTCGGGACCGGAAACCGAATCGGCATTGGCCAGATTCGACGCGGTGGTGTTGAGGCGGTGCGACTGCGCAGTCAGTGCGCTGCCGGCAACGTCGAAAACGCGAAAGAGGGACATCGGTCCTTACCCCTGTATGGCGGCGAGCATGGTCTTGATCTGCCCGCTGATGAAATTCAGGTTGGCTTCGTAGCGCAGCGCGTTGTCGGCGAACTGCGCGCGCTCGACATCCATATCCACCGTATTGCCGTCGACGCTGGCCTGCACGGTGGAACGGTAGAGCAGCGGACTGCCCGCCGCGCTGCTGCCCGCAGGCAGCAGATGGCGATCTGCCGTGCGCGCCAGAACTGCGCCGCCGGCACTGCCGCCCTGCGCGGCAGCCATCGCCGCGCGGAAATCGATGTCGCGCGCCTTGTAGTTCGGCGTGTCGGCATTGGCAATGTTCGAGGCGATCAGTTGCTGGCGCTCCGCGCGCAGCGCGAGTGCTCGTTGGTTAAAGCTGAAGAGCTGGTCAAGCGGAGATTTCATGGCACTGCACCCATTGCATCAAACATGCCCGAATCTTAGGCGCCTGCTTTCCGGGCGAATGAGGGGATAAGGACCGTAAAAGCCGGTCATATCCGGCCACCAGCGGCAGCATGATGGCGGCAAAATTTGCCGCAATCGGCAATGCGTGCAGCACCTTGCCAACGCCACCGCGACAGGAGTACGACATGGACCGCAAGACCTTCACCCTGATGACCGCCGGCCTGCTGGTATTCGCCGCCTCGGCGCAGCCCCGTGCCGCACAGGCCGGCACGCCGCAGGCTGCGATCCGCAGCGCGGTCGGCGATTTCCTCACGGCCCAGACCGGCGGATTGCCCGGACAGGTCGAACACGGTGTGGGTTCAATTGATCCGCGGCTCACACTGCCCGCTTGCGCCGCCCTCGATGTATTCACCCCGCCCGGCGCCCGCCTGTGGGGAAAAACCAACGTCGGGGTGCGCTGTGCCAGTCCGGCGTGGACCATCTATGTGCCGGTCACCGTCAAGGTCACCGGCAGTTATCTGGTCACCACGCGCGCGCTGCCCCCGGGACACGTGATCACGGCAGCCGACACCATGGCCACCTTCGGCGACCTCACGTTGCTCCCCGCAGGCGTTGCCCAGGATCCAGCGCAGGTGGTCGGCCGCAGCGTCTCGGGCAGCCTCGCTGCCGGCCAGCCGCTGCGCACGGATATCCTGCGTGCCCCGGTCGTGATTCAGCAGGGCCAAGCGGTCAAACTGGTCGCCCGCGGCCAGGGCTTTGAGGTCACCGCGGACGGCAAGGCCCTCTCACAGGGCATCCTGGGACAGGTTGTCCAGGTCCGAGCGCCCTCCGGACAGACCGTCAGCGGCATTGCCCGCAGCGCCGGAGTGGTCGAGATCTCGAACTAAATTCCGCAAAAAAATCAAATGCTTGTAAAAATTACTACAGTCCGCCGTACAGCGGCCGTTAATACGATCCTGTCGGCGTTTTCCTGCCACGGCTCAAGCCGTGCCGGAAATCGTCCGTAAACGCTTTTGCAAACTCCGTTACAACAGAGGCAGCCATGAAAATCGAAGGCAACGGCATCAAAACCGCAGCGATCAACGGCAGCAAGCCGGACGACAAGGGCCTGTCAGCACGCGCCGATGCGCGCAGCGAAGGCAGCCCCACCAGCTCCACGGTGCAGCTGAGCACGCTGTCGGCGCGCATGCGTGATATCGAAACCCGCCTCGGCGAGACCCAGGTGGTAAACAGCGCCCGCGTCGAGGAAATCAAGCAGGCGATGGCGGAAGGCCGCTTCAAGGTCAACCCCGAAGCTGTCGCCGACCGGCTGATCGACACTGTGCGCGAACTGATCAACACCGGCAAGGCATCCTGATGTTCGCGGACACCGCAGCCGGTGAAAGTCTCACCGCGGCAACTCTGCGCGAGGAACGGATCGCCACCCAGGGTTTCCTTGAGCTGCTGCAACTCGAGCAGGAATGCCTGCTCACCGGTGATGCCGACGCCATCGGTGCGCACATCGAAAACAAGTCGGCCTGCCTGCGCAAACTTGCGGGATACGCCGAGCGGAGGTGCCGCTTCCTGCTCGGGCAGCAGCTGTCACCCGACCGGCCGGGCATGGAGCAGTGGCTTGCGAACGCCGGCGAATCAGCCGCAATTGCCGCTGCTGAATGGCAGCAACTGCTGGAGGCAACCCGCCTCGCCCGCGAGGTGAATGAAACCAACGGCAGCCTGATCGCCGTCCGCATCCAGTCCAACCAGCAGGCGCTCGCCGTGCTGACAGCCGCGGCCAGCGGCGCCGGCCTCTACGGCCGCGACGGACAGGCCTCGGGCAACCGGGATTCGCGCCGGCTCGGCGCAGCCTGAAGCGCCGGCAGCGACCGCTGCCGGCTGTCCACCGAATTGAATGACTTCGCCCGTCGCGCGGCTGCGCGACGGCGAATCATGCCGCCTGACGCAGGCGTGCACGCAGGCGGGTGATCGCCTGGGTGTGCAGCTGGCAGATCCGCGATTCGCTGACCCCCAGCACTTCGCCGATCTCGCGCAGGTTGAGTTCCTGCTCGTAATAAAGCCCCATCACCTTCTTCTCGCGCTCCGGCAGCGCCTCGATCGCCGCCACCAGATCCTCGCGCACCGCGCGCTCCATCAGAAAGGACAGCGGATCAGGCCGGCCGTCGGTGCAGTAACGGTCGACAAAAGACTCTTCGTCGCCGCCCTTGAAATCCTCGTAGGACACCAGCTGGTAGCCGCGGGCATCCTGCAGCAGCCGCTGGTAATCCTCCAGTGTCATGTCGAGGGCGGCGGCCAGTTCCTTCTCCGAGGGCTGGCGGCCGTTGCGCTGTTCCAGCTTGCACACCATCGCCTCAATCGCGCGCAGCGAGCGGCGCAGCGTCCGCGGCAGCCAGTCCGCCTGGCGCAGGCCGTCGAGCATCGCGCCGCGGATGCGCTGCACCGCGTAGGTTTCGAACTGCGCCCCCTCGGACTCCGTGTAGCGCCTCGCCGCGTCCAGCAGCCCCATCATTCCGGACTGGATCACGTCATTGACCTCCACCGAGGGCGGCAGCGACGCCATCATGTGATGGGCAATCCGTTTCACCAGCGGCGCGAACTTGTGCACGCAATTTTCGACTTCGCTTTCGTTGCTTGAATCGTACATGGTCAGGCTCCTGCGCCGGCCAGTCGCGGCCGATGGGTTTGAATGACTCGATGAAACAGGTGGTCCGGCGTGCCGGCACCGCGCGCCTGCGCCGGCCAGCCGAGGATGCCGCGGGCGATGCACTGGAAGCTGCGGGCCGCTGCAGCCGCCGGCAGCACGTCGGCTATAGGCAGGAAGCTGCGGCTGGCCTGCACGGCGGCATCATCCGCCGGCACGGCGCCGATGAAATCGAGGCCGACGTCGAGAAAGCCCCGGGAGGCCCGTTCGAGATTGGCAAACACTCGCTGCGCCGCGGCATCATCGACGGCCCGGTTCATCAGCACACGGAACCGGGTGATTCCGTAAAAGGTGTGCAACTGCTTGATGCGCGCATAGGCCTGGGTAATCGCGGTCACCGACGGATCAAGCACGATCACGGTTTCCTGCGCCGAACCGGCAAAGCCGGCACCATGCGGGCCGGGCTGAGTCAGCGCATCCACCAGCACCACGTCGCAAAGGTCGTCGAGCGCACCAAATCCTGCGGCAGCGCGCTGCCGCAGCAGCGCGGGCAGGCGACCAAGCACCCGTACCCCGCTCGCGGCGGGCAGCAGCAGCATGCCGTGCGGACCGCGCAGCAGCGCTTCCTGCAACCTGCAGTCCCCAGCGAGCACCTGCTTGAGTTCCGTGCGGACCGCCAGGCCAAGCAGTCCGGCAACGTTCGAGGGACCGAAATGTTCGTCAATGACCAGCACGCTGCGGCCGGCCTGCAGCAGCGCCGCCGCGAGGTTGATCACGCAGGTGGTGGTGCCGGTGCCGCTGCGCGCGCCGATCACTGAGATCGTGCGTACCCGTGCCGAGCCGAGCATCCGGCGCAGGCCCTCGGCCTGGTCTCCACGAAACTCAGGCATGGGCCGCTCCCGCCGCTGCAGGCGCAGCCATCATCAGTGGCAACTCCTCCGGGCTGGGTGTCAGTGCCGGGTTGTCCGCCATGCCACGCAGCGCACGATGCAGCAGATAGACACGGTTGGGCGTGTAGATGTCCTCCGGTACGCGCTGGCCGTTGGTCATGTAATGCAGTACCAGTGCGTGGCGCACGCAGATATCGAGCACAGGACCAAGCCCGGCAGCCTCGTCAACCTTACTGATGATGCAGCCGGCGTGCTCAGCCGGCGCGTAGGCGGCGACGACTTCCTCCAGCGTCGCCACGGTGCAAGTGGCATTCAGCATCAGGATCTGGCGCACGCCCGGGGATGCAGCCAGCAGCGCCGTCTGCCCGGAAACCATGCGGTCGCGCTGGCTCATGCCGACGGTATCAATGAGCACCAGACGCTTGTCGCCGAGTTCGGAAAGCAGCGTGCCCAGATCCGTCGCGTCCTTGACCGGATGCACCGGGACGCCGAGTATCTTGCCGTAGACACGCAGCTGATCCTGGGCGGCAATGCGGTAACTGTCGGTGGTCAGCAACGCGACTCCGGAAGCGCCGTAACGCATCACGCCGCGGGCGGCCAGCTTGGCCACCGTCGTGGTTTTGCCGACACCGGTAGGCCCGACCAGCGCGAACACGCCACCGCCTTCAATCATTACGTCGTTGTCCGCAGTCACCAGGCGCCGCTCCAGCGCAGCACTCACCCGCCGGCGCAGCATTTCGACGGGTTCGCCCGCAGGCAGGTTCGCCGTCACTGCCCGCGCCGTCACCGGTGAAAACCCGGCGCAGAGCAGTTCGCCGAGTATGCCGGTGGCCACTGGATTGCGCCGCTGCAGGTCGCTGACAGCCAGCGCCGCCAGTTCGTCCTGGAGCAGGCCGCGCATGCGCTGGATTTCGCTGAGGATGCCATCCACCGCCGGATGGGTCGCCTTCTCCGCAGCCACCGCCGGACGGACTTCAGGGGCGGCAGGTTCGGAGTAGACCAACGTCGCTGGCAGTACGCGCTTCGGCGCTGCTGCGACAGCTGTAGACGCCGTTTCCGCCTTTGCTGCATCCAAAGCCGCAGCCGGCACAGCCAGTACTTCGACTCCTTCGGCAACAGCATGGTTGGCGATAATCAGTGCATCGTCTCCCAGCGCGCGCTTGACCTTGTAGAGCACTTCGCGGGAGGTGGCGCCGACGAATTTCCTAGCACTCATTGACTGCCCCCTGCAATCGACACGACCTTGATGGTGCGCGTGTCAGGCACCTCGCTGTGGGACAGCACCTTCAGCTGCGGAATGCTCCGGCGCAGGAACCGAGACAGCAGCGCCCGCAGTTGCTGCGGCACCAGCAGGACGGCGGGCAAGCCCATTTGCTCCTGCTGCTGGGCGGCCGATTGCACGTTGCGCAGCAGATTCTCCGCCAGCGTCGGTTCGATCACCGCGCTGTCTGCTGCCGCGGCCTGCATGAGCAGGCGCTCCATGCCCGGATCCAGCGCAATCACCTGCATGTCCGAGCTGCCGGGAAAATTCTGCTGCGCGATGGCGCGGCCGAGCGCGATGCGCACCTCACTGCTCAGTTCGGCCGGATCCTGGGTGCGGGCGGCATGCGCAGCCAGCGTATCGAGAATGGTGCGCATGTCGCGGATGTGGACCTGCTCGTCGAGGAGGTTCTGCAGCACGCGCTGCACCACCGACAACGGCAGCAGCTTGGGCGCGAGATCCTCGACCAGTTTCGGCGTGTCGCGGGAAACATGCTCCATCAGCTGCTGCAGTTCCGGACGGCCGAGCAACTCCGCCGCATGGCTGTGGATCAGCTGGGAGATGTGGGTGGCGATCACCGTGCTGGCGTCGACCACGGTGTACCCGCCGGCCTGGGCCGCATCGCGCGCGGCGGCATCGATCCACACCGCGGGAAGGCCGAAGGCCGGATCGGTGGTGGCAATGCCCGACACCTGCTGCGTCACTCGGCCGGGATTGATTGCGAGGAACATGCCGGGATGCGCGTCGTGGCAGGCGATCTCGACGCCCTTCAGCAGTACGCGGTAGGAGCCCGGCCGCAGCTCGAGGTTGTCGCGGATGTGAATCGCCGGCGGCAGAAAACCGATGTCCTGCGCGAATTTCTTGCGGATCGCCTTGATGCGCTTGAGCAGTTCGCCGTCCTGCCCCTTGTCGACCAGCGGCACCAGGCGGTAGCCCACTTCCAGTCCGAGCACGTCGACCGGCACCACGTCGTTCCAGCTGACTTCCACCGGCTCCACCGAAGCCGGCGTGGCCGCGATCGAGGCACCCAGCGTGTCCTGCGGCTGCTGCGCCTGGCGTTTCGCCAGGATGTGCGCGGCCCAGGCCAGCCCTGCCGCGAGCAGCAGGAATGCGAAGTGCGGCATGCCTGGCACCAGGCCAAGGAAGCCGATGATCGCCGCGGTGATTGCCAACGCCTGCGGGCGGCCCAGCATCTGCGAAATCATCTGCTGGCTCATGTTCTGCTCGGTGCCGACGCGGGCAACGACCAGGCCCGCCGCGGTCGAAATCACCAGCGCCGGGATCTGCGCAACGAGGCCGTCGCCGATGCTCAACAGTACGTAAGTCTTGGCGGCAGCCGAAAACTCCATGTCGTGCTGCAGCACGCCGATGGCCAGCCCGCCGAGGATGTTGATGACCACGATGATGATGCCGGCGACCGCATCGCCGCGGACGAACTTGCTGGCACCGTCCATCGAGCCGTAGAAATCCGCCTCCTGCGCGATCTCCGTGCGGCGGCGGCGCGCCTCGTCCTCGCCGATCAGCCCGGCATTGAGGTCGGCATCGATCGCCATCTGCTTGCCGGGCATCGCATCCAGCGTGAAACGCGCGCTGACCTCGGCGATGCGGCCGGCGCCCTTGGTGATGACCACGAAATTGATGATCACCATGATGATGAATACCACCAGACCGACCGCGTAGTTGTCGCCGACAACAAAGTGGCCGAAGGACTCGATGACCTTGCCTGCCGCACCGGGACCGGTATGGCCTTCGAGCAGAACTACCCGGGTGGAGGCAATGTTCAGCGACAGGCGCAGCAGCGTCGTCACCAGCAGCACCGTCGGAAACACCGCGAAATCGAGCGGCTTCACGGTGTAGATGGCGGTGAGCAGCACCATGATCGCAAAGGCGATGTTGAAGGTGAACAGCACGTCGAGCACGAACGGCGGCAGCGGCAGGATCATCATCGCGAGGATCATCACGATAAGCAGCGGGCCGGCAGCCCCGCGCAGCATCGCCGCCCGCGAAAAATCGAGGCTCAGCACACCGTTCATGCGACATCCCCGGCCGGGTCAAACCCCGGCGGCACCGTGATCGCGCCCAACGGTTTCGGCGCCGCACCGCCCTGGTCGCGGTAGTGCCGCAGCTGGAACACGTAGGCGAGAACTTCGGCGACCGCGGTGAACAGCGCTTCCGGAATTTCCTCACCGATTTCGGTATGGCGGTACAGCGCGCGCGCCAGCGGCGGCGACTCGAGCACCGGAACACGGTGTTCCGCGGCGATTTCGCGGATCCTCGTGGCAACGAGGTCGGAGCCCTTGGCCACAACGCGCGGGGCGCGCATGCCGCCCTCGGCGTAGGAAAGGGCCACCGCGTAATGGGTCGGGTTGGTGACCACCACGTCGGCCTTGGGCACCCCGGCCATCATCCGCCGCCTCGCCATCTCGCGCTGCTGCTGGCGGATCGCCGCCTTGATGTGCGGGTCGCCCTCGGATTCCTTCATTTCCTTGCGCACGTCTTCCTTGGTCATGCGCAGCTTCGAGGTATGGCGCCACAGCTGCAGGGGCACGTCGATGGCCACGATCAACACCATCCCCGCAGCCACCGCCGCAAAGCTCCAGACCACGATGCGCCCCATCCGCGAGATTCCGCTCTCCAGCGGCAGCGTCAGCAGCGCCGTGAACTCGTCGACCTGACTCCAGATCACCAGTGCGGCGACGCAGCCGATGACGCCCGCCTTCGCCAGCGCCTTGCCCAATTCGGCAAGCGCATGGCCGGAAAACATCCGCGCCAGGCCCTTCAGCGGATTCAACTTCGAGAAATTGGGTTCGACCGGCTTGAAAGTGAACAGCCAGCCCGACATGGTCATCGGCGCCGCGAGGCCGACCAGCATCAGCACGATGAAAAAGGGCGCCGCCAGCATCCAGGCACCCGTCGCCTGTCCGGACAGCGCATCCAGCATCAGCTGCGGATCGGCGGCGACCGCCTCCACTCGCAAAGCCCGGACCATCAGGTCCTCCATGCCGCGGAACATCAGTGCGCCGGAAAACCACAGTCCACCGGCTCCAGCCATCAATATGGCCAGGGCGCTTAGCTCGGGCGAACGCGCGACCTGCCCCTCCTCGCGCGCTTGCTCCAAGCGACGGGGTGAGGGGGCTTCACTGCGTTCGAGATCGGATTCTTCGGACATGGCCGGGCTGCACGCCAAAATTCGGATGAGCGGATTATCCGCAGCGCCCGGCGCCGGCTTGAGGGGGAGTACGTCGGAATTCGGCCCCTATTTCAGGGCTTCGCGGCGGCGCCTCCAGTCGCTGCCCTGTCATCGCGGCCACCGAGGGTGATCAGCGGCAACAGCGCCGCGGCGGGCGGCACTCCGTACCAGGACCAGTCCCGCGCCGCTTTCAGGGCGATTCGAATCACCCGCCGGCGTGTGTTTTCCGGTGTCAGGCCGAGCATCCTGCCGATTTCCTCGTAATCGTGCGCCAGCGCAGCGTCGCTCCAGCCGCGGGCACTATGCCGGGCCACCGCGGCAGCGAGGATCACATTGTTTTCGCGCGGCCGGCGGGCGTGGTGATCGTCCATCAGGTGATGCAGCACCGACGGCAGGCGCCATTCCTTCGCGGCGCAGAGCTGCACATCGACAAGATTGACTCCGAGCACGGCACGCTGGACGTCCTCGCTGCGCAGCGCATGGTCGGCGCGCTGCAGATCCTGGATGCGCATCGCCTGGATCGGTGCCGCGCACCATAGCAGCAGCTCGGCCACATCGTGCAGCAGGGCCGCGATCATCACCTCGTCGACCTCAATGTCATGGCGCTCCGCCGCCCAGTCGCGGGCGTACAACGCCGCGTGCCGGGCACGGCTGGCCACGGTCAACGCGCCCTGCAGCGCAGGCGGCCAGGATTCGAGCATGGATTCCAGCGTCGTCTGACGGCTGAAATGGCGGAAGAAGGGGCCGAGCCCGAGCATCATCAGCGCATGAGCGATGGTGGTAATTTCGGTGCGCTGGCTGGCATGGCGGTTCAACTGGATGTACTGCAGCACCTTCAGCGTCATCAGCGGATCGTGGAGCACAATCTCGGCGACGCGCTGCGGCGTCGCGTTGTCCTCGTCCGCCGCCAGCACTGCCAGTTCCCGCACCGTGCGTGCCAGCACTGGTGGCTCACGCCTGCCGAGCTGCTGTACCCAGTCAGCTACGGCGGCCGTCGCGGCGCTCATCGTTGCACCCGGGTTCCCGCAATGCGGTAGACATAGAGTCGTCCGGCCCAGGCCTCCTCCAGTTCGATGATTGCCTCCGGCACGACGCCGGGAACGGCAAAGCTGTTGCTGACCAGCAGCGTGCCCGGACGCATTTCGGCCACGGCCTTGTGCCACAACCGCGCCATCGGCACCGGCGACAGATAGGCGTAGGCCACGTCATATCCCGAAAGATCCGTTGTCCAGAAATCACCCCAGCGCAGGCTGCAGCGCCCGCCGCTGGGCAGGCAGCGCAGCCACCCGGCGAGCCAGGGCAGCGGCGCATATTCGACGCCGTGGAAACGGCCGTCGCTGCGCGCCGCGGCTAGCCGCGCGATTACCTTGCCGTTGCCACAGCCGAGATCGATCAGCCGCGGCCGCGGCGTTTCCGGGAGCAGGCCGAGCAGGGCCTGCACGGCGACATCGGCGGAGAAAAACAGCGGCACCTGGGTGCGGCCCACGCCCCAGTAGCAGAGCAGCATCAGTGCGAAGGCGCCGAAGCCCCATCCCGGGTGCAGGTCCGCCGCCAGCACCAGTGCCAGCGCGGGCACAAACAGCAGGTTGATCGGTAGCCACCACGGCGCCAGTCCGAACAACAGGCCGCCGCCAGCAGCAAGCAGCGATTCCGCCGCCAGCCACCAGGACGTTCCATCGCCGCCGGCGAACACCCAGGCCAGCGGCACGCACAGCGCATGCAGCAGCAGCGCACGCACGGCCGGCGGCCATCCCGCCGCCGGTTCAGGACGCGTTGCCGCCTGTCGCAGGGCGTTCGACATGGGCTGCCGAGTTGGTTTCCGCAGGAGCGCCATTACGGTCGATCGCGTCCCCGGTCTGCCGGTTCATGACGATCAGGCTGATCCGGCGGTTCAGCGGATTGAAGGGATCATTGCGGTCCAGCGGCACCGCCGCGGCCATGCCGACCACGCGCACCAGGCGGCCGTCATCCATGCCGCCCTGCACCAGTACGCGGCGCGAGGCATTGGCACGGTCGGCGGACAGCTCCCAGTTGCTGTAGCCGCGTTCTCCCGAGGCGTACGGCGTGGCGTCGGTGTGGCCGGAAATGCTGATCCTGTTCTCGACGCCATTCAGCGTGCGGCCGATTTCGAGCAGGATTTCTCGGGTATAGGGCTGCAGTTCGGCGCGGCCGGAGGCGAACATCGGCCGGTTCTGCGCATCGACGACCTGGATGCGCAAACCCTCGGTGATGATATCGATCAGCAACTGCTCGCGGAACTGGCGCAGTGCCGGATTCTCGGCAATCGCCTTTTCGATGCGGCCCTTCAGGTCGCTCAGCTTGGCCCGTTCGCGACTTTCCAGCTCGGCCTGCGCCGCCTTGATGTTGATCATCCGTTTTTCCGTGGGCAATTCGCCGCGCATCACCTGTCCTTCGCTGCGCGTGAGGTCCTTGCCGCCACCCTTGATGATGTGCGAGCTGTCACCGGTGCCGCTGCCGCCGGCCAGCGCAATCTTCAGCGGCGTGTTGAAATAGTCGGCAATTCCGACCAGGTCCCCTTTGGCCGTCGAGCCGAGCAGCCACATCAGCAGGAAGAACGCCATCATCGCAGTGACAAAGTCGGCATAGGCGATCTTCCACGCGCCGCCGTGGTGCCCTCCGCCACCCTTCTTGATGCGTTTGATGATGATCGGTCTTTGCGAGTCGTCCGCCATGGCTTAGCCCCTTGCCGCGATCACTTGCGCTTGACGTGTTTTTCGAGCTCGGCGAAGGACGGCCGCTCGGTCGAATAGAGCACCTTGCGCCCGAACTCCACTGCCAGCGCCGGCGAGTAGCCGTTGAGGCTGGCGAGCAGCGTGACCTTGATGCAATGGAACATCTTGGTCGACTCGGCCAGCTTCTGCTCGAGCAGCGTCGCCAGCGGACTGACGAAACCGTAGGCGAGCAGAATGCCGAGGAAGGTGCCGACCAGCGCGTGGGCAATCATGATGCCCAGCTCGGCCGGCGGCGCGCCTACCGACCCCATGGTCTTGATGACACCCATCACTGCGGCGACGATGCCGAAGGCCGGAAGGCCATCGCCGACCCGCGCCACCGCGTGGATCGGGATCTCGCCTTCGTGGTGGTGGGTCTCGATCTCGTTGTCCATCAGATTCTCGATCTCGAAAGTGTTCAGGTTGCCGCCGACCATCAGCCGCAGGTAATCGGTGATGAACTCCATCACGTGGTGATCGTTGAGCACGCGGGGGTATTTCGCGAACAACGGGCTCTGCTTCGGATTCTCGACGTCGTTCTCGATGGTCATCAGGCCTTCCTTGCGCACTTTCGCAAGGATGTCGTAGAGCAGCGCCATCAGGTCCATGTACACCGCCTTGGTGTACCTGGAGCCGCCCAGCGTTTTCGGCAGTACCTGCAGGGTGGCCTTGAGTGCCTTGCCGTTGTTGCCGACGACAAAAGCGCCGACCGCGGCGCCGCCGATCATCAGCAGCTCAAGCGGCTGGAACAGTGCCGCCAGGTGGCCGCCGGCCAGCGCGTAGCCGCCGAGAACCGAGCCAGCGACAATGATGTATCCGATGATGACCAGCACCGCGCAACGCCTCCCGTTCGTTTGCCCCCGCGGGGCGGCGGCAGCGTGACACCGGGTCGCGCCCCCGCCGGGGGCGCCTTCACGGCACCCTCCCGACAGGGGAATTAACGGTCAAAAAGGAGGGATTCTTTAACCGCGCCGACCGGCGTGGCGTTCAGGCAGCAACAGCCGCCCGGCGGCGCGGCGCGGGTGCCGCGGCAACCGGCAGCGGGACAAAGGTCCGCCGTTCCGCAAGAGCGGCGAGGTCTTCTGCAGCCTTGCGAGTCTTCCCGGCACGCGAGGGCACATTGCACAGCCCGCAAACGAAATTTTGGTGCAGATCCATCGAGTGCACCACGTAGTGGCCACCACAGCGGATGCAGCGCGTGGTGTCGAGCATCTTCGCGTCAAGGAAACGCACCAGACTCCAGGCCCGCGTGAAGGACAGCGCGGCCTCCAGCTGATGCACATGCAGGTGTTCGAGGTAAAGCCGGTACGCCGTCATCATCGCCTCGATGCCGCGCGAAGGCGTGTTGACCGTGATGAAGCGGTGGATGTCGGTGAACAGGGAAGCATGGATGTTCGGCATCCAGCTCATGAACCAGTCGGTGGAAAACGGCAGCATGCCCTTTGGCGGCGACACGCCCTTCACCTCCTTGTAGAGCTTGAGCAGGCGCTCGCGGCTGAGATTCGTTTCGGCTTCAAGCACCTGCAGGCGCGCGCCGAGCCGCACCATCTCCGCGGCAAGCTGAACCTGCCGCGCGTCCGTCACCACACTCTTGTTTCGCATGCTGTGTCTCTCCTGTCGATGTCGGTATGCTGGCTTTCGGCGGGCCGCCGGTTCAGGCGAGCCCGGCGGCCGGCTGGCCGGCCATCAGCACCGCGGCATGCGAGGAAGCCATCAGCCTGTTCTTGCCGTATTCGGTGACCATGTTCATGATCAGGCGGTCGTCGAGACGGAAACGGCAGAGCAGCATGTTGGAAGTCGCCATCTTCAGGATCTGGCCGGGAGTCAGTGATTCGAGAATGTCGGCCACGTCCTGGTTGACGCCGAGACGGAACATCGCGGCCGCCTTGTCGGCGTTGATCATCTGCTGGGCCAGCAACATGTAACCCAGGTTGGCCTCGCGAATCTCTTCCATCAGTTTTTCCGTACCCATGATTGCTCTCCTGTTTGTGTTTGGCGTTAACTTCGTGTTGTGTCTGACAACGACGCCATTTTGCAGCGACCGAACCGAAAACTTGATTGGGCGTCGTCTGAAAGAGACGTGAGTACAGCGGCAGGCGGTGTGTAGGAGTTTTGCTGACAAGGATCACAGTGGCAATCACGGCAACGTGGCAAATATCACGCCCGATCAACGTGATAACGTGTTTAAGTTCACGTTTTCAGCGAAGTTGCGCGGGCCCGAAACTATCCACAGGGCGGCAAGCCATGAAGCCCGACACATCGGCGGCGACAACCGGCGCGCTGAAAAACAGGCCCTGTGCGCTGTTGCAGCCATGCTCCCTCAGGCAGGCGGCCTGAGCCGCAGTCTCCACGCCCTCGGCAAGCACCGACAGTCCGAAGTTGCGTCCGATGTCGATGATGGCACGCACGATCGCCGCGTCGCGCGCATTGCTGGCGACGCCGGCGACGAAGCTGCGGTCGATCTTCAGCACGTCAACCGGATAACGCTTGAGGTAGCCAAGCGAGGGGCCACCGATTCCGATATCACCGATCGCGATGCGAACGCCGGTCCGCTTCAATATCCTTAGCGTGTGCAGCGTCGCTTCGACATCACGCACCAGCGCCGACTCGGCCACCTCGAGAGTCACGCATTGCGGATCGATTCGGGATTCTCCGAGGATGCGTGACAGCCTGCCCGGCAACGCGGGCTGCCGGAAGCGGGATGCGGAGATGTTCACCCATACACCGAGCCCGGCGCAGCCGCCCGCATGCCAGGCCGCCGCCTGCCGGCAGACCTCCTGCAATACCCATTCACCGGCCCGTCCGGTGGTGCCAGGGTCGTCTGCGAGGACAGCCAGGCATTCCGGCGAACTCAGGCCCCTTTCCGGATGCAGCCAGCGGGCCAGCGCCTGCATCGCGATTACCTTATCGCTGTCCAGCGCAATAACCGGCTGGTAGGCGAGTTGCAGCTGTGCCTGCGTAGCACCGCCGAGCACCGCGC
Source organism: Burkholderiales bacterium (assembly GCA_030684405.1). Classification (GTDB taxonomy): domain Bacteria; phylum Pseudomonadota; class Gammaproteobacteria; order Burkholderiales; family SG8-41. The sequence goes on from JAUXYA010000024.1 coordinate 215,338, forward strand.
TACGGGCGGCATGTTCTTCCATGCTCTTGAAAAAGAACAGAAAGCCGTTGCGGCCCAGCAGCTGGCGACAATGGAACATAGCGGTCTCCGCATGGCCCATCAGGTCGTCCAGCACTATGCCGTCCTCCGGCGCCACGCTCACCCCCATGCTTGAGGCCAGTTGCAACCGCAGTTCGCCATGCACGCTGCATTCGGCGAGCATGGCGATCGTCTGCTGGGCAAAGGCCTGCACCGCATGCAACGTGGTGAATCCGCCGCGCACCAGCACGAAGCGGTCGTCTTCAAGGCGGGACACCAGGGTTTCGGACGTGCCGGCGCGCAGCCGGCGTCCGATCAGCGCCAGCACGCGGTCGGTAGCCGCGTTGCCGAAGGTCAAGTTGACACGCGAGAGGCGCGCGAAGTCGATGAAACAGACCACGACATGTTCGGTCGGGCGGATGGCTGCGAGGCGCTGCGCCGCCATCCGCATGAACAGCGCGCGGCCCGGCAGGCCGGTGATCCGATCGTATTCGGCCAGGTGCAGCAGCTTCCCGTCCGCCGTATCAGGGATAGTGCCCAGCGCCCGCTCCACGGCCGGTAACAGTTCGCCGAAATGGCCCCTGATGATGCAGTTCTGCACGCCGTCGCGGCGCGCCGCCTCGACCGCGTGGTCGCTGATGCGGCTGGAGCAGATGATGAAGGGAATGTTGCGTCCGCTCTGGCGCAGCACCTGCAGCGCGGCTGACGAGCTGAAACCGGGCATCACGTGGTCCGAAACGATGATGTCCCACTTCGCGGCAAGCAGCGCGTCGCGCATCCGCGCTGCGGTGTCGACACGGCCATGAGTGATCGGGCGGCCGGCTCGGACGAACTGCGTCGCCAGCAGCGCAGCATCCTCTTCGCTGTCATTGATAATCAACACACGCAGCCCCGGCGCCGCGCGCAGATCGGCACTCGCGCCCGGCTCAGGCAGCAGCACCGCGCCCATCTCCCTGGGACTGCATCCGCAACAGTTGGTGTTCCACCGCCCTGATCAGGCCGCCAGGATCGACGGTATCGCAGTCGGCGGTCGCCACACCGCAGGACACCTTCAAGTCGAGCGTACCTTCGCGGCAGGCAAAAAGCCCCGAAGCGACGCGGGCTTCTATCGCGGACGCCATCTTCAGCGCACATTCCGGCGTACTGCCAGGGCAGATCACCAGGAAACTGCCACCGCCGAGGCTGCAAAGCAGCTCACGTCGCACGAAGCAGGCACGCAGCCGAGAAGCCACCTCGTACAGCGCCGCATCGACAGCGTCGCGGCCATAGGCCTCGCTGACCAGCTGCATGCGCTTAATCCTGACCACGATGCACGAAAGCGGGCTACCCGTGCCCATCGCGGCAACCCACTCCTGCTGCAAAAGTTTTATCGCACCGGACCGCGCGACACTCGCGCACAGGTCATTCAAGACCGTGGTGCTTTCTTTTTTTGAATCAGTCATCTGCGGTCGCCGGCCACCGGCCCGCGGCACAGGCGAGCAGTAAGTCACGGCTATAACGGCAGGAAAGTCCGTGCGCTTTAGCGCGCCGGTGCGCTGGTAAAGAACCGAAAGCTGTGGATCACTTCCGGCAGGCGCTGCGGCCGTCGTTCCAGCCCATCATGTAATCTGCGTCCTCGCGGAAACGCCGCTCGTCGCGACGCTGGGATCGTCCGGCCGAAGCGCAGCCGTCGGCATGTCCCTGGCGGAAGGCGGGCGAATAGCCTGAAAGATTGAACCGCGGCTTTTCCTGTGGCGGCACGCTGCCGCAAGCCGCCACCAATAGCGCTGTGGCTAGCGCCGCGCCCGCGCGCAGTATCACGCCGCTCATTGCAGGGGCACCGGGCGGCCGTCACTGATGCGCACGCGCTGACCCTCGCCGAACTCAGCCCGCGTAGCCGCGAAAGTGCGCAGACTCCGATCATCCATGCGCACGCGAATCTCAAACTGCAGGTTCTTGTTCATGTTTTTCTTGAGTTCGTGTCCGGTGTAGGCGCTGGCACCTGTGCCAACCACGGTCACCGCCGTGCGCCCGTGGTCGCCGCCCTCCTGCTTGCCGAGTATGCCACCGACCACGCTGCCGGCAACCGCGCCAGCCCCGGATTCCTGCCCCGCAGCTTCAACCGTACGCACCGATTCGACAACACCGCAGCTTGCACAGGGTGCGCCAGGCGCTTCCGCCGATCCGCGCGACACCGAAGGCGCGGCGGGCGACGTCTTGCGGGCAGCAGGCATAGGAGGCGCCGGAGGGGCATCGATCGCGGAAGGCGGGCCGACGGGCTTCGACTGCGCGCCGGGCAGCAGGCCGCTCATTGCAGCAATGCCCAGCATGCTGGCAATGATCACGGCGATGCCGGCAATCAGCAATGTCGGATACAGCAATGGCGGGACATTGCGCGCTGATGGATGCAATTCGTGGAATTGAGTCATGGCATCTGCTCCAGTTGGACAAGCGGTCGGTCCGAACCTGCCGAACGCAGCCGCAGCTCATCCAACGCAAGAGCAATGCCAATAAAAAATCTTTTTAAAACAATTACTTATAAAACAACTCGTGGAGAAACCGTCTCCAACAGGCGACGCCGCGCGAGCCGTCTCTCACAACTTATTGATTCCTTTTGAAATCCGCCAGTCGGCTGGTGGCGACGCAGCAGTCCTTCAGACGCGCACCGGCTTGAACAGGCGCGGATCGAGCTGATGGCGCTGCAGCAGCTTGTAGAACTCGGTACGGTTGCGCTTGGCCAGCCGCGAGGCCTGGGTCACATTGCCATCAGTGATCTTCAGCAGCTGCGCGAGGTAATCGCGCTCGAACTTGCGCCGCGCCTGCTCAAAGGACGCGAACTCGGTCTGTTCGCGCTGGATCGCCTGCTGCACCAGGCTTGCCGGGATCAGCGGCGTGGTGGACAGCGCGACCGACTGCTCAAGCACGTTGTAGAGCTGGCGCACATTGCCCGGCCAGGACGCCGCCACCAACTGCTCGACGGCCTCCGGTGCCAGGCCGCTGACGCCTTTGCGGTAACGCGCGGCCAGTTCGCCGAGAAAATACCCTGCGAGCAGCGGAATGTCTTCGCGCCGCTCGGCCAGCGACGGCAGTGCCAGCGACACCACCTTCAGCCGGTAATAAAGGTCCTCGCGGAAATTGCCCGCCGCCATCTCGGCTTCGAGATCGCGATGGGTTGCCGAAATCACGCGCACGTCGATGGGTGTGTTCTGCAGGCCGCCCACCGGGCGCACCTGCCTCTCCTGCAGCACGCGCAGCAGCTTGACCTGCAGCGCCTGCGGCATGTCGCCGATCTCGTCGAGCAGCAGCGTGCCGCCGTCGGCGGCAAGGAACAGGCCGCGGTTGTCGCGCACCGCGCCGGTGAAGGCACCCTTGACGTGACCGAAGAGCTCGGACTCAAGCAGGGGCTCCGGTATCGCGCCGCAGTTGATCGCGACAAAGGGCCGGTCGCGGCGCGGACTCGCCGCGTGCACGGCGCGCGCCAGCAGCTCCTTGCCAGTGCCGGACTCACCGCGAATCATCACTGCGGCATCGCCGGCGGCCACCAGCCGCGCCTTCGCCAGCACCTCTTCCATCGCCGGATTGCGGGTGATGATCGCCTTGCGCCAGGTTCCGTCGTCAGCACCCGGAGCGTCCGGCGCGCCGGAAACGGCCAGCGCGCGCTCGATCTCGTCGAGCAGTGCCTTGGCGTCGAAAGGCTTGGTCAGGTAGCCGAAAACCCCGCCCTTCACCGCCGCCACGGCGTCGGGAATCGTGCCGTGCGCGGTGAGGATAATCACCGGCAGCGCCGGGTTTTCAGCGCGAATCGCCTCGAACAATGCAATGCCGTCCATGCCGCCCATCTGCAGGTCGGTCACCACCACGCCCGGCCGCGACACCGCAAGCTGCGCCAGCGCGCGTTCGCCGCTGTCGGCGACTGTCACACCATAACCCGCAGCTTCGAGCCGCAGCTGCATCAGGCGCAACAGACCCGGGTCGTCATCCACCACCAGTATGCGGGCCGCGCCCGCCGTCTTTACTTTCATGTCCATGAGTGCCTTTACATTGATCCTTGAATGTCGCAGCGGTTTTCGCCACAGCTATTTTTTCCGCGGTGCTTTGTCCTCACGGCCCGTCATACTCCGCTCCAGCGACAGCAGCGCATCAAGCTTCTGCTGCAGTCCATGCGCCCCGGCTTCGAGCCGGCGCTGCTCCTGCAGGAAGGCCGTCATCAGCAGCGCCAGTCCGCGCAACCCCCCGTCAGCGCTGCGCGTCACCGGCTCCAGCAGTTCCAGCGCGCGCGCATCGTCGCCCACTGCTGCGCCGGGCAGTGTCAGCAGCATCGCATAACGCAGTCGGGCGGCGTCGCCACGCGATCGCGCCAGCGCGCGCCGTGCCGATTCCTGCTCGCGCGCCAGTTCTGGCCCCGACAGCTGGCGCGCCCGTGCATAAAAGGCCAATGCACGCGCAGATTCAGCTTCCTCGGCGCGCACATCCTCGACTGGCGGAACCGTGGCTTCGGGCGCCTCGACGCCGCGCGGAGAGCTGCAGCCTGCAAGCAGCAAGAGCAATGCGGTCCACAATAGCCTCATGCCTGCACCCCCTGCCGCAGCGGCAACCTGACGCGCAGGCGCGCGCCCGACTGCCGCGGCTCGTCAACAACCTCGACGGTGCCGCCATGCGCCTGCGCGTAGTCGCGCACCACCGACAGACCGATTCCTGACCCGCGCAGCGGTCCGCCGGCCAGGCTGCGACCGCGGAAGAAAGGATCAAACACCCGCTCGCGCTCCGTCGGTGGTATGCCCGGCCCCGAATCGGAGACATCGAGTACCGCATGCTCCCCATCGCGGCGCACCTCGACCTCGATGACGCTGCTCTCAGGCGAAAACTTCACGGCATTGGACAGCAGGTTGTCGAGCATGATGCGCAGTTTCTCCGGATCAGCTTCGAGAGTGATGTCCTCGACTTGCGGCGCCACACGCAGCGCCCGTGCCCGCAGCGCGAGGTTCTGGTCGTCGAGCACACGGGCGACCACACGGCGCACTTCAACCCGCGAGAAGCGCATCGCGCTGCGGTGGTATTCCGCGGCGCCGTAGGACAAGAGGTCCTCGATCAGGCGCTGCAATTCTATACTGTTGGCCCTCAGGATTTCCGCCACCTCCTGCTGCTCGGGCGTCAGCTTGCCCAGCGCCTCTTCGGACAGCAGTTCCGAACCTTCGCGCAGCGCGGTCAGCGGCGTCTTCAGCTCGTGCGAAACCTGGCGCAGGAAGCGGTTCTTCTGCTGCTCGAGTTCGTTCAACCGGTGGCGCAGCCACTCGATGCGACGGCCGACCATCTGCAGGTCACGCGGCCCACTGACGCCGACCGGCGCCGAGAAATCACCGATACCCAGGCGACGGATCGCAGCGTCAATCTGACGGATCGGCCGCGCGATCAGCACCGTGAAACCCGCCGCAAGCAGCAGCGCGACCGGCACCAGCGCCAGCATCTGCCAGAAGGTGATGACCTGCGCCCGCGCCGCGGTCTCGCGCATCGCCTCGACCTCGCGGTCGATCAGGCGGTCGCCGCGCTCGATGATGCCGCGCGCGAGTTCGTCGAGGCGCGTGAAGGACTCCGTCGCACGGCGCAGTGCGGCGCCGCCTGCGGAACTGCTCAGCATCGCATGGATCGCCATTTCCCCGAGCACTATTTCGTCGAGCGCAGTCCGCTGCTCGGCATCGAAGGGCAAGGCAGCGAACTCGGAGGCGACTTTCAGAAACGCCGCGCGGTTGGAGTCGTAGGCGTCGAGCAGTGAGCGGTCGCCGAGGATTGCCATCTGCCGCGCGTTGCGCTCCAGCGCGCCGAGGAGTTCCGCCAGCCGCCGGCTCGTCTGCGTCGACTGCACCGCCTGCTGCACCGCGAGCTGGCTGCGACTGGCAAACTGGTTGATCGACACCGCATTGTTGACCAGCGCGAGGATCAGCGGCAATGCCACCATGGCGAAACCGACGACCAGCAGCCGGGGAAAGGAATTGGGTTGCAGTAACCGCATGCCGAGGCACAGCCTTCGCTGCGCAGCCTCAGACCTTAAGCACCCTGCCGGTTTCTGTTCTCAAGCAGCTTGATCAAGCCATCGATGCCGGAGCGGCCGATCTCCGAATTGAACTGGCCACGATAACTGATCACCAGGCTCGCATTTTCGGCAACGATATCGGTGACTTTCCACTGCTTGTCGGTGAGCGTCATCCGATAGTCAATGGAAATCGGTGGACGTCCCGGCTCAGTTACCACCGTGCGCACGGTCGTGAAGTCGTCGCCGGGCTTCAGCTGCAGCGGCCTGACCTCGATCTTGCGGTCCACGCCGGTGGCTTCGGCCAGCGCCGCGGTGTAAGTGCGGACCAGCAGTGTGCGGAACGCGTTCTCGAGGGCAGTGCGCTGGGCCGGCGTCGCGCTGCGCCAGGAGACGCCCATCGCAAGCTGGGTCATCGTGCGGAAATCAAAATGCGGCAGCACCCTCTTCTCGGCGGTCTCTTCGAGCAAGCGCCGATCCTTGTTCTGCTTGAGTATGGCCAGCACCTCTTCGACGGTGGTCTTTACCAGCACGTCAGGTGCGGTCTGCGCATGGGCCACCGGCAGCAGCAGGCTGGAAGCCAGCATCAAAAGTGCGGCTATGGCGTTTTTCATGTTTTTGTCATCCCTTGTGAGTCACAGGCATCAAGATACCTTACCCGCGTTAGGCCGCACCATGGGATGAATGTTCCACGCCGGGCACCGCAATTCACGAAAAATCAGGTTAAAAATCACGATTTGACGCGGCTGGAGTCGCCGGGCCCGTTGGCTCGGGCATCACCGCGTCGCCGCGAGGAGACAGTATCGCCGTTTGTTATGATCGCCACCCGATCAACGCACAGGAAACATCCAGTGAAATTGCTGCGCTACAGCCTCAAAAATGAACCGCGCGCTCTGGCGCGCCTCGGCGTGCTGATCGCACCCGATCGCGTCGCCGATCTGCGCGGCGGATACGCGCTGCACCTGACGCAGCGCGCGGGCAATGCGCGCGGCCAGGAACTCGCCGCGATCTGGATGCCGCAGTACATCACGGAATTCCTGCATCTCGGTGAACAGGGCTGGATCGCACTCGCCGATGCCTACACTTTCCTCGCGGGTCTCGCCGTGGATGCGCCCGAAGCCACCGGGCTGCGCGGCGAGCCGCTGTTCCTGCCGCTCGCCGACTGCCGTGTCTATGCGCCCGTGCGTCCGTCGAAGCTGATCGCGGTCGGCCGCAACTATCCGGGGTACACGCAATTCCCGGGCAAGGCTCCGGGCAAGATTCCCACCGGCTTCATCAAAACGCTGTCGTCCATCGTCGGGCCGGGACGCGACATCGTCAAGCCGCGCATCACCCGTGCGCTGGATTGCGAAACCGAACTCGCAGTGGTCATCGGCAAACGCTGCAAGGATGTGCCTGAAGAAAAAGCCTGGGACGTCATCGCCGGCTATACCATCCTCAACGACATCACCGCGCGTGACCTCGGCGCGCTGGAAAAGCAGGGCGGGCACATGTTCCTCGCCAAGACCTTCGACAGCTTCGCGCCGCTGGGGCCGTGGATGATCACCCGCGACGCGATTCCCGACCCGATGCACCTGCGTATCCAGACCCGGGTCAACGGCGAAACGCGCCAGGACGGCAACACCCGCGACATGCTGTTCAGCATCCCGCAGCTGGTTGCGCATTTTTCGCAGATCACGCTGATGCCGGGCGACATCATCGCCACCGGCTCGCCCGGAGGCGGTGCATTGGCTAATCCCGACTGGTACCTGAACGCCGGCGACGTCGTCGAATCGGAAGTCGAAGGCATCGGCATCCTCACCAACGGCGTGGTCGACGAGCCGCAACCGGCCTGAGGGCCGCGCGCCTCAGCGCGCGATTTTCGCGATCTTCAGATCACCTGCCAGCTGGTCGAGGGCTGCGAGCAGTGCCTCCGGCATCGGCACACCGTTTTTCTCGCGGTCAGCACGTGCGAGGTGTGTGCCCTCACCCGGCAAGCGGATGCGGTCAACATCGGGCAGGCGCTGTGAATTGCGGATATCACGGATCAGCGTGTCCATGCCCTGCTTGAATTCCTTCAGGTCCTGAAAGGCTTCGATGTTGATGGCGACGATGGCATGGCCGGTGTTGGTCTCGCTGGTGTCGTCGTTGTTGAAGTCGATGACGTCCTTGCCCATCGCCGCGCCGTTGAGGTTGCCGGCAAGCATGCCGAGGACCAGCGCGAGGCCGTAACCCTTGTAGCCGCCGATCGGCAGCAGGAAACCTTCGTTCGCACGTTTCGGATCGGTCAGCGGATTGCCCTGGCGATCCATCATCCAGCCCTCGGGCATCATCTCGCCGCGCTGCGCCTTGGTCTTGACCTTGCCGTAGGCCGCAACGGTCGTCGCCATGTCGAGGATCACCGCCGGCTCTTCGCCCGCCGGCACCGCAACCGCGATCGGATTGGTCGACAGCAGCATGTCGAGTCCGCCCCAGGGCGGCAGGTGGTTGGCGCTGCCCACGGCCATGTAGAGGCCGATCATGTCCTGTGCCAGCGGCATCGTCGCGTAGAGCGAGGCCGGGCCGGCGTGATTGCTCCAGCGCGCACCGACCCAGGCCACGCCCGCGGTCTTCGCCTTCTCGATCGCCTTCTCGGCAGCGAACTTCATCACCAGATGGCCCATGCCGTTGTCACCGTTGACCAGCGCCATGCCCGCCAGCTCACGCTCGACGCGGATATTGGGCTTCACGTTGACCGCGCCGCCCTTGATGCGACGGATGTACTGCGGCAGACGAAACACGCCGTGCCCCTCGGAACCGTTGATGTCGGCCTGCGCCATCAGCTGCGCAATGGTCTTCGCGTCCTCGCGTGGCACCGCGACCGCCTCGAAGGCGGCAGCGATGAATGCCCGCAGTTGATCACCCGCAACCCGTTGCTGCCGCTTCTGTTCAGCCATGGCTGTTGTCCTGATTGTTTTCTTCCAGCTCGACCAGTGCACCGAGGAAATCCCTGGGATGCACGAAGGCGATGCGCTCACCGTGCACGTTGAGCTGCACGCGGCCTTCGCCGAGCACCTGCACGCCGGCGGCGCCGAGTTCCTGCGTCGTCTGCGCGACGTCGTCGACACCGAGGCAGAAATGGTGGATGCCGCCCTTCGGATTGCGCTCGAGGAATTTTGCCACCGGCGAATCCGGCCGCGACGGTTCCATCAATTCGATCTTCGCATTGCCGAGATCGACATAGGTCATGCGCACGCCCTGCTCTTCATTGACCTTGATCGCGCCGGCACTGAGCCCGTAAGTCGCCTCGAGCTTGCGCAGCGCCGCCGCAAGGTCGGGCACGACGATCGAGACATGGCTGAGACCCGTGATCATGATCTATAAGTATTTGATTTTAAATAACTTTTTCTTTTCGCAGCTCGGCGATGCGGGCATCGCTGAAACCCAGCTCCTCGCGCAGCACCGCTTCGGTGTGCTGGCCCAGCAGCGGCGGCGCACGGCGGATGCTCGCCGGCGTGTCGCTGAAACGGAAAGGAATGCCGAGCATTTTCACCTTGCCCGCAGTCGGATGCTCAACTTCGGTGACCATTTCACGCGCGATGGCATGCGGCGCGGCCAGCGCCTGCACCACGCTGTTGATGCGGCCGCAGGGTATGCCGGCGGACATCAGTTTTTCGATCCACTGTTCTGCGCCCTTACGCCTGAGTTCGGCACTGATCAGCGCATCAAGCACCTCGCGGCTGCCGATGCGGTCCGGATTTTTGCTGAACCGCGGATCGCTTGCCCAATTCGCATGGCCCAGCACTTCGGCGAACTTGGCGAACTGGCCATCGTTGCCCACCGCCACCGCGATCATGTCGTCACGCGTCGGATACGCGGTGTAAGGCACGATGTTCGGGTGGCCATTGCCGAAACGTCCCGCGTTCTTGCCGGAGATCAGATGGTTCGAGGCGACGTTGGCAAGCATTGCCAGACCCGAATCGAACAGCGACACCTCGACATGCTGGCCGCGCCCGGTGGTGTGCCGAGCATTCAACGCCGCCAGCACGGTGTTACAGGCGAGCATGCCGGTGCAGATGTCGACGATCGCCACGCCGTACTTCATCGGCGTGCCCTCCGGCTCGCCGGTGATGCTCATCAGGCCCGACTCCGCCTGCAGGATGAAATCGTAACCGGGCAGCCCGGCCTTGGGGCCCACCGAACCGTAACCTGTGATCGAGCAGCGCACCAGCTGCGGCGCATTCGCCTGCAGCCAGTCGTTGCCGAAGCCCCATTTCTCCAGCGTGCCGACCTTGAAGTTCTCGACCAGCACGTCGGATTTTTTGATCAGTCCGGCCAGCACGTCCTGGCCGGACTTCATCGCCATGTTCAGCGTCATCGAACGCTTGTTGCGGTTCACCCCGAGGTAGTACGCCGACTCGCCCTCGGCGAAAGGCGGCCCCCAGCTGCGGGTGTCGTCACCCGAGCCCGGCGGCTCGACCTTGATCACGTCGGCCCCCATGTCGCCGAGCATCATCGTGCACAGCGGACCGGCGAGAATGCGCGTCAGGTCAAGGACGCGGATGCCCGCGAGGGCGCCTTGGGGTTCAGCGGAGGCCATTTTGATGGTGCAGGGTCGATTCTGTTAAGAGGTGTGAGCGGTGAGTAGTGAACGGTGAGTGGGCGATTAGCAATTCCACCCACTGCGACTCCGCTCACTGCTTACTACTTCCCGCTCACCACTTACCGCTAACCAATTACCGCTTTTTCCGCATCGAAGGCGGCGCGTTAAGGTCACGCTCGAAGCCGTCGACATAATTCTCCAACTCCTTCTTCGCCTTCATACGGAACTGCTGGAAGTTCGGCTTGCGGCCAGAGAGGAAGGCGTCCATGCCCTCGTTCGCCTCGGGCGAGCCCCAGACATGCGCCAGCAGCTCCATGCCGTGCTGCCACGACGAGTACAGATTGTCGGATTCGAAGTTCAGTGACTTCTTGGTCATGCGCAGCGTCAGCGCGCTGTGGCCCTTCATGGTTTCACACCACTTGAGCGTTTCCTTCAGCAGATCCTTCTGCGGCACACACTTGTTGATCAGGCCGACTTCGACGGCTTCTTTTGCCGGGAAACGGCGGGCGCAGAAAATCATTTCTCGTGCCAGGCGCTCGCCGATGATGCGCGGCAGGTACTGGGTCGCACCGACGGTGGGGCAGGCACCGACTTTCGCGCCGGTCTGACCGAGCACCGCGTTTTCGGAAGCAATCACCAGGTCGCACCACAGCGCGAGCTCGTGGCCCCCGCCCATGCACCAGCCGTTGACCATCGCGATCACCGGGATCGGCAGGCCGCGGATGGTCATCGCCAGGCCGAGCATCCGGTCATTCCACATATAGGCATTGGTAAAGTTGAGGCGCTTCATCGCATAGAAGTCGCCGCCGGCGGAGAAGGAGCGATCGCCCTTGCCGGTGATGACCGCGCAGACGATCGACGGGTCTTCGCGCGTCGCTTTCAGCGCATCGATCATCTCGTCGAGTGACTGTTCACGGAAGGCGTTGAGCACTTTCTCGCGGTTGATGGTGATCCAGGCGACCTGGTCCTTAACCTCATAAATGATGTCCGTGTACTTGCGGCTTTTGGACTTCCGGGCTTTTGCGGCCATGTTTCTCCTCACAGGTCGGTTGTTCTGGAAAACAGCGATTTTAGCAGAAGGCTCGTCGGTGATTGACAGCCAGAGAGGGCGTCTTTATCGTCGATTTGCAGCGTTAGAAACCAGTTCACAACATGGCGCCCGCGCCCTGACGCTGAGGATGACCTATTGAGGATTACCAAACCCCATGACACGGCATATCTATTCCGACATGTTTCCCTCACCCTCGGTCCCTCTCCCGGAGGGAGAGGGATGCAAAGCCCTTCTCCCGTCGGGACAAGGGGACACTTGAAGCGGAGCAGAAGGGTGGGGATGAGGGAGAAGTGTCGCGCAGTTACGTAATACTCAATAAAGTGTGCAACGGGT
>JAUXYA010000002.1 GCA_030684405.1 Burkholderiales bacterium
GCGGTGTTGAGCACCGCCATCAGCGTCGTCGGTGAAACGATCCACACGCGTTTGGCGCTGGCGTATTCGACGGTTTCGGCGTGGTGGGCATGGATCTCGGCGAACACGGCTTCCGCCGGCACGAACATCACGGCGCCGTCGGAAGTCTCGCCGGGGATGATGTATTTCCTCGAGATGTCGTCGACATGTTTGCGGATGTCGGCGCGGAACTGCTTCTGCGCCAGCGCATGGTCGACGTCGTTGACGCCGGGCTCGAACATGCGGTGGTAGTTCTCCAGCGGGAACTTGGAATCCACCGCGACCAGCCCGGTCGGCTGCGGCAGGCGCAGCACGCAGTCGGCGCGGGTGCCGTTGGACATCGTGGCCTGCATTTCGTAGGCGTTCGGCGGCAGCACATTGCGCACCAGGCCTTCGAGCTGCACTTCCCCAAACGCGCCGCGGGCGCGTTTGTCGCCCAGCAGTTCCTGCAGGCTGACGACGCTGCCGGTGAGGCTTTCGATTTTTTTCTGCGCTTCGTCGATGGTCGCGAGGCGTGTCATCACGCTGACGAATGTCTCGTTGGTTTTCTTGAAACCCTCGTCGAGGCGTTCGTTGACCTTGCCGGCGATTTCGCCGAGCCGGGCATCGATTTTGGTATTCAGCGATTCGGTGGTCGCGGCCAGTCGTTCCAGCAGCGCCTCGCGCTGTCCGCCCATTTCCTGGGTCAAGGTCAGGCGCAGCGCATGCAACACCTCACGGGTCTGCTTCAGTTCATCGGCAGTGGACGCACGCTGGCGTTCCCCGGCTTCGCTGACCTGACTGCCGATGCGGTCACCCTGCTTCGTCAAGCCGTCATGCAGGTCGCCGAGCATCGCGCGGTGCTTGGCCTCCAGCGCCTGCTGCAGTTCCAGAGTCATCTGCGCTGCGGTCTTTTTCTGCAGCATCAGCACCACGCCGAAGCCTGCAAAAAAAGTCAATAAAATCAATAAGATATAAAATACCGGGAAATCGCTCATGGGCACTCGCTGCGTTTCGCCGAAGTATAGCCTCCGCGGTCGCGCCGCGGACAGGCTTCAGGACAGTTCGCGCAGCACGCGCAGCGGCGCCACACTCAGTACACGACGCGTGCCGAGGTAACCGGCGGCGGCGACCCCGACAATGCTGCAGACCAGCCCCACCGCCCACACCACCGGGCTGAAGCTGTAGCCGACGTTGATGATGCGATCGGCCAGCACATAACCCAGCGCGTTTGCACCGGCGGCGGCAATGATGCCGGCGAGTGCGCCGATCATCGCGAACTCGGATAGATTGGCGCGCGCCAGTTGCGAACGGCTCGCGCCCAGCGTACGCATGATCGTTGCCTGATAGAGGCGTTCGTCCTGAGTGCTGGCAATTGCCGCATACAGCACCACCAACCCCGCCATCAGCGTAAACAGGAAGACGAACTGTACTGCGCGCGAGACCTGGGTAATCATGGTCTGCACCTGGATCAGCACCTGGGCGACGTCGATCAGCAGAAAGTTGGGGAACTGTTTCACCAGCGCGTTGAGCAGTTCGACCTGCCCCGGCGGCAGATAGAAGCTGGTGACGTAACTCAGCGGCTTGTCTTCGAGCAGACCCGGCGGCGCGACGAGGAAAAAATTGACGTTGAAGGAATCCCAGTCAACCTTGCGCAGGCTGGTGACTTCTGCGGCGAACACGCTGCCGGCCGCGTCGAAGGTCAGGCGGTCGCCGATTTTTATGCCCAGCGCACGCGCAATACCGTCCTCCATCGAGAACTGATCGCGGCGCTGTGGCTTTTCACCCCACCAGCGGCCGGCGACCAGCAGGTTGTCGGGCTGCATGGTCGTCGCCCACGACAGGTTGAACTCGCGGTCGACCAGGCGTCGCGCACGATCGTCGCTGTAATCGGAAGAAGATACTGCGCGGTCGTTGATGCCGGTCAGTCGTGCCCGCACCATCGGATGCAGTTCGGGTGCCGCGATATTGCGCGTGGCGAAGAACTTGTTCAGCGCCGGCACCTGGTCTTTCTGGATGTTGACGATGAAGCGGTTGGGCGCGTCTGCCGGCAGGCTGGCTTGCCACAGCTGCAGCAGTTCGCTGCGGATGATGGTCAGCGTCAGCAGTGCCATGATGCCGATGCCCAGTGCGACGACCTGCAGGATGCTCGCCAGCCGGCGCCGGCGCAGGTTGGCGATGCCGAAACGCCAGGACACGCCGGAGCCGCGCAGCCGCGATACCAGCGCAATTACCGCCCATGCGGCGAGCCCGGCCACCACCATCGCCACCGCGAAACCGGCAAAGACAAGGCCGCCGGTGCGCAGCTCACCTGCCTTCCAGATGATCAGCCCCGCAATGACTGCAGCGCCCAGCACATAACCGAGCCAGCCACTGCCCCCCGGCAAACCCAGGTCGCGGCGCAGCACGCGCAGCGGCGACACCCGGCCCAACGCGATCAGCGGCGGCACCGCGAATCCCAGCAACAGTGCGAGGCCGGTGACGAAGCCGTGCACCGCCGGTCGCGGCCCTGCCGTCGGCAGTTCGACGGTAACCAGCGTGCCCAGCCACACCGCCAGACCCTGTTGCGCCAGCAAGCCGGCGAGACAACCGGCGATGCTCGCCCCCGCACCGAGTGCAACGAACTGCAGCACATGCAGCCGTACGACCTTGCCGCGCGACACGCCGAAGCAGCGCATCATCGCGCAGGCATCGAGGTGGCGCTGCAGATAGCGCCGCGCCGCCAGCGCGATCGCCACCGCGGCGAGGATCACGCTCAGCAGCGCGGTGAGGCTCAGAAATTTTTCGGCGCGTTCCAGCGCCGAGCGGATTTCGGGGCGCGCGTCCTGAATGGTTTCGACGCGTTGACCGGGACCCAATTGGCTGTAGACCCAGACGCGGTAACGGTCGACCGCAGTGGCAGTGCCTGCAACCTGCACGCGGTAACGGATGCGGCTGCCGACCTGCACCAGGCCGGTGGCGGGCAGGTCCGCCATGTTGAGCATCACCCGCGGCCCGGCGTTGATGAAGCCGATGGCGCTGTCGGGTTCCTGGGTGATGATCGCGCCGACGGGCAAATGACTCTGCCCCACTTCGACTGTGTCGCCAGCCTTCAGCTGCAGACGGGTGAAGAGTTTTTCGTCGACCCAGACGGTACCGGCCGCCGGAATCGAAGTCGCCGGACGGTCCGGCGCATAAAGCGCATCGCTGATGCGCAGTTCGCCGCGCTGCGGATAACCCTCCGTGACGGCCTTGATTTCGGCGAGCACGTTTTCGCTGTTGGCCGCGGCCATGCTGGGGAAACGCAGCATTTCCGTGACCTGCAGGCCGAGGCGCTGTGCTTCAGTGGTGAACTGCGGATCCAGCGGCCGGTCACCGGAGACCACGAGGTCGGCGCCGAGCAGCTGGTTGGCCTGACGGGTGAGCGCCTGGTTCACGCGGTCGGCGAAAAAGCCGACCGTGGTCACGCTGGCAACAGCCACCACCACCGCGACCGCAACCAGCGTCAGCTCGCCGGCGCGCCAGTCGCGCGCAAGCAGTCGCAGTGCAAGCCCGACGTCATTGAAGAAGCGCATTACTGCAGCATGCCGCCGGCGAGCCGCAGCGAACGGCCGCAGCGCTGCGACAACTCCATGTCATGGGTCACCAGCACCAGCGTGGTGCCGCGTTCGCGGTTGAGGTCAAACATCAGCTGGATGATGCCGGCGCCGGTGTCGGCATCGAGGTTGCCGGTCGGTTCATCGGCGAGCAGCAGCCGCGGTTTCGTGACAAAGGCGCGGGCGATCGCAACGCGCTGCTGCTCGCCGCCGGAGAGCTGTTTCGGATAATGGGTCAGGCGCTGACCGAGGCCGACGCGTTCGAGCAGATTGCGTGCCTCGGTGGCGGCATCGGCGGCTCCGGTCAGCTCCAGCGGCAGCATCACGTTTTCCAGCGCGGTCATCGCCGGCAGCAGGTTGAAGGCCTGGAAGACGAAACCGAGCAACCGTGCGCGCAATGCCGCGCGGCCGTCCTCGTCGAGCACAAACAGGTCTTCACCATCTATCTGCACTGTACCTGCGGTCGGCGTGTCGAGGCCGGCCAGCAGGCCCAGCAGCGTTGACTTGCCGGAACCCGAGGCTCCGACCACCGCCACTGCCTCGCCAGACGCGATGCTGAAACTCACGTCGCGCAAAATGGTCAATTCAGAATCGCCGGTGGTAACCTGCTTCGTCAGGCCTGCCACACGGACCATCGCATTGTTGTCTGTTTTCCGGAGTTCTTCGCTCATGCTGATTCGCTTGTTTCTGTTGTTGTCCCTGCTGCTGCCTTCGTTCGCCGGCGCCGCGACCATCCTGGTGTACGGTGACAGCCTGTCTGCCGGTTACGGGCTTGCGCGCGGCGAGGACTGGGCCCAGCTGCTCGCCCAGCGGCTGCGTGAAAAGAAACTCGATTATACGGTTGCCAATGCCAGCATCAGCGGAGAAACCACACTCGGCGGCGTCAATCGCATCGAGCAGACATTAAAGAACCATCGTCCCGCCATTACGATTCTCGCGCTGGGGGCCAACGACGGCCTGCGCGGCTCCGATCTCGAAACGATGCGCCGCAACCTCGAGCACATCATCGATGCAGCACAGAAAGCGAAATCGCGCGTAATCGTTGTCGGCATGCGCATACCGCCCAATTACGGCCAGCAATACACTGAAAAGTTCCAGACGACCTTCAGCGACATCGCCAAGAAACGCAAACTGCCGCTGGTGCCCTTCATGCTGGAAGGTTTTGCCGAGAAGCGTGACTACTTCCTGCCCGACAATCTGCATCCGACTGCGGCGGCACAGCCGCTGATCCTCGACACGGTCTGGAAGTCGCTTGAACCAGTATTAAAAAATACCAATAAAATCAAATAGTTAAAATACCCTTACTTGCACGGTGCCAGCGCTCAGCCGGCCAATCACGGCAGCATCTGCAAATCCCTCTGTCCTGAACACATCGAGCACTGCGGGCGCGGTGTCCGGCGTGCAGGCCACCAACAGACCCCCCGCAGTCTGCGGATCCGTCAGCAGCTTGCGCATGAGCTCCATCTCACCTGCCGGCAACACCACCTGGTCGCCGTAGCTGCTCCAGTTGCGGTCGGAAGCACCGGTGACAAAGCCCTGCTCCACCAGCGGGCGCGCCGCACCGAGCACCGGCACTTTCGACCATTCGAGTTCCGCGGCGAGTTTCGAGCCGCGGCAGATTTCCAGCAGGTGGCCGAGCAGGCCGAATCCGGTGATGTCGGTCAGTGCATGCACGCCGGCCATGTCGGCGAGCGCGATGCCCGGCGTGTTGAGTTTCGTCGTCGAATCGATCATCTGGCGATAACCCTCATCGGACAATTCACCCTTCTTCAGCGCCGCGCTCATGATGCCCACGCCCAGCCCCTTGCCAAGGATCAGTACGTCGCCCGTCTGCGCGCGGTCGTTGCGCTTGACCTTGTCCGGATGAATCAGCCCGAGCACGACCAGACCGTAGATCGGCTCCGGCGAATCGATCGAATGGCCGCCAGCGATCGGGATGCCTGCCGCGGCGCAAACGTCATGGCCACCGGCGATGATCCGCTGCACTGCTTCCATCGGTATTTTTCCTACCGGCACGCCGAGCAGCGCCAGCGCAAGGAAAGGCTTGCCGCCCATCGCGTAGACATCGGAAATGGCATTGGTCGCAGCGATGCGCCCGAAGTCAAAGGGATCATCAACGATCGGCATGAAAAAATCCGTCGTCGCAATGATCGCCTGATTATCGTTTATGCGATAAACCGCGGCGTCATCGCTCGACTCGGTGCCGACCAGCAGATCCTTGAAAGGCTGCGCGGCCGGGACATTGGCCAGAACTTCGCTCAGCAACGCTGGCGTCAGTTTGCAGCCTCATCCCCCGCCGTGGGAAAACTGGGTCAGGCGCAGGGGGGCGGTATCCGGGGTTTTGTTCATGATGGGCAATCGATTGACAGTACACTGCAGGGTAGCGGGCCGAACGAACGTTTTTGTCCAGCGCCCGAAACTAACACAACGCCCCCGCCTTGACGAGGCGCGGAGACGCACGGAATGTCCCTGCACACCGCAACGCTGATCCACCGCGACGATGGCACACCGTATTCGCCGGAATTCGACGATGTCTACCACAGCGCCGACGGCGGCCTGACGCAGGCGCGCGCGGTGTTCCTCGCCGGCAACGCTTTGCCGCAGCGCTGGGCGGGACAAGGTCGGTTCTGTGTGCTCGAAACCGGCTTTGGTATCGGCATCAACTTCCTCGCCACCTGGCAAGCCTGGCGTGAGGATCCGGCGCGCTGCGGACGGCTGCATTATTTTTCGGTCGAAAAACACCCCCTCACCCTTGTTGATCTCGCGGCCTGCCATGCACGGCTGCCGGAAGTCGCTGCACTCGCTGCCGAACTGCGCGCACAATGGCCGCTGCCCTTGCCCGGCTGGCATCGGCTGCATTTTGATGAAGGGCGCGTGGTGCTCACGCTGCTGTTCGCCGACGTTGTCAAAGCACTCGCTGACATCGACGCGCAGTTCGACGCTTTCTACCTCGACGGCTTCGCACCGGCGCGCAATCCGCAAATGTGGGATCTCGAAGTCTTTCGTCACTGCGCCCGCCTCGCTGCACCCGGCGCAACGCTGGCAAGCTACACCACTGCACGAGCCGTGCGCGACGGCCTCGCCGCGGCCCATTTTCATAACGAGCGCATGCCGGGCTACGGCCGCAAGCGCCATCGCCTCGTTGCTGAATTCCGGCCGCCGTCCTGGCGCCCGGCTGCAGCCGTGCCGACCGCAGCAGAACCGGACGCACCGGTGCTGGTAATCGGCGCCGGCCTTGCCGGTGCGGCGATCGCCGAGAACCTTACGCTGCGCGGTCATCCGGTCACCGTGCTCGAGGCGACTGCCGTACCGCCTGCCGGTGCCTCGGCGGTTCCCGCTGCTTTGTTTCATCCGCACCTGTCGCCCGATGACGCGATCCTCTCGCGACTGGTGCGCAACGGACTGCTGTTCGCACTGCGGCGCTGGCAGGCTCTGGAACAGCGCGACGGACATCTGCCCGTCAGCCGCAGCGGCGTCGCCTGGCCCGCAGCCGATGCAGCCGAGGCACTATCAATGCGTCAGACCGTCGAACGGCTGCAGTTTCCGGCTGAATACCTCAGCTTCCTTGAGCGCGACGAATTACGCGCCCGTTGCGGCCTGCCCGTGGCAAATGGCGGCTGTTGGTTTGGCAGCAGTGGCTGGCTCGATCCACGCATTCTGGTTCGGGCGCAGCTCGCGACTCCCGGCATCAGCACCCGCTGCGGCGTGCGGGTCGAGCGCCTCGAACATGACGGCAAGGCCTGGCAGGCGATCGATGCTGCAGGCAGGCTGCTGGCGGCGGCGCCGCTTGTGGTGCTCGCGAACAGCCATGATGCCGTGCGCCTCGCGCCCGGCCTCTGCCAGCTGCGACTGATCCGCGGCCAGCTCAGTCCCATCCGCTGCGAACAGCCCCCGCTACTGCACGGCGCAATTGCCGGCCGCACCGTGCTGTTCGGCCTCGAAAAAGGCCTCGCCGCCGGCAGCACCTTCGATGAGAATGACCTGCAGCCGGAGTCGCGCACCGCCGACCGCGCGCGCAACCTCGCCGGCTTGCTGACTTTGTGGCCAGAAGCGCCGCTGCAGAATCCCGCAGACGTCAGCGGCGACTTTGTCGGCTTTCGCGCCGCCACCAGGGACCACTTGCCACTGATCGGCGCCCTGCCGGATATCACGGCCGTGCGCGCGCACGGCCTGCAGTGGCGGGGCAGACACGCGGCCGAACTGCCGCGCCAGCCGGGGCTTTTCGGGGCCTTTGCCTATGGCTCGCGCGGCCTGGTCTGGGCCAGCCTCGCCGCAGAAATCATCGGCTGCCGGATTGACGGCGATCCACTGCCGCTGGAGCATGGCCTCGTCGCAGCCGTGGATCCGGCGCGCTTCATTGTGCGTAATCTGGGCCAGGGCATAGTTCCCTGATCGAGGATGACCTGCAGGCATGCAGTACAATCCGCGGCACGCAATGGCCTCTCCCCCTCCCCCCCAACATTCCCGCCTTTCCGACGTTGACGCGCAGGATGCGCTGTCGGGCTTCGACACGATCATCGACGTACGCTCGGAGAGCGAATTCGCCGAGGACCACATTCCCGGTGCGATCAGCTGTCCGGTACTGAACGACCGCGAACGCGCCGATATCGGCACGCTCTACAAGCAGCAGTCGCCTTTCGACGCCAAGAAAATCGGCGCCGCGCTGGTCGCTGCCAACATCAGCCGCCATCTGCAGACGCATTTCCTCGACCAGCCGCGCACTTGGCGGCCGCTGGTCTACTGCTGGCGCGGTGGTGAGCGCAGCGGCGCGATGGCCCACATCCTCAGCCGCGTCGGCTGGCAGGTCGGACGAATACAAGGCGGCTACAAGGCCTACCGCCGCACGGTCATTGCCGAACTCGAGACTTTGCCCGCACGCTTTGACTGGCGCGTGGTCTGCGGCATGACCGGCACCGGAAAGAGCCGGCTGCTGCGTGCGCTGCAGGAACAGGGCGCGCAGGTGCTCGACCTCGAGGAGTTGGCAGCACACCGCGGCTCGGTGCTTGGCAACCTCCCCGACCAGCCGCAGCCCTCGCAGAAAATGTTCGAGAGCCGCCTCTGGGCAAGGCTGAAATCGCTGACTCCGGAGCGTCCGGTGTTTGTCGAATCGGAAAGCAAAAAGATCGGCGCGCTGCGGGTGCCTGAGTCATTAATCAGCGCAATGTGGGCCAGCCGTTGCGTGGTCATCGATGCCCCGGTCGCCGTGCGCGTTGCGCTGCTGAAGGACGAATACGCGCATTTCCTCGCTGACACCGCGACGCTCAATACCCAGCTCGACTGCCTGAGGTCGCTGCATGGCGCTGCCGTGATCGACCGCTGGCAGGCGCTGGCGCGCAGCAGTTCATGGGATGAGCTGACTGAAGACCTGCTGGTCCGGCACTACGATCCGGCCTACACCCGCGCCATCGTCGCGCACTATCCGCAGCTGCCGCAGGCGCTGCATCTGCTGCTTGGCGATCATGGCGAGTCCGCGATGCAGGCGCTGGCCCGTGAGCTCGCAGCAAAAATAGAGGTGTCGGCAGGCTGAACTCAGGCCGCCAAAGTCGTTTCCGCGGAGGTCTCCGGCATTGCGTCCCTGGCTCCGCGGCCGACGCCGACATAATCAAAGCCTAAGTTCCGCAACTGCGCCGGATCATACTGGTTGCGCCCGTCGACGATCAGGCGGCCGCGCATGCTCCGGCGGATCGCGCCGAAATCCGGCGCGCGAAAAAGTTTCCACTCCGTCATCAGCACCAGTGCATCAGCGCCCTCGACCGCATCCAGCGGATTCACCGCCAGTTGCAGGGCGCCGGACTCGAACCATTGCTGCGGCCATTCGCGAAGCGCACGCGGCATCGCCACCGGATCGTGCGCACTGACGCGGGCGCCCGCAGTCAGCAAATCGGAGATGACCGCCAGTGCCGGCGCTTCGCGCAGGTCGTCGGTTCCAGGCTTGAACGACAGCCCCCAGACCGCGAAGCGACGCCCTTGTAAACGGTGGCCAAAACGGCCGGCGATTACGCCTGCGGCCCACTGCTTCTGCACTTCATTGACATGAGCGACTGCAGCAAGGATGTCGAGGTCGGTGCGTGCCTGAAGCCCCATGTCGAGCAGTGCGCGGACATCCTTCGGGAAGCAGGATCCGCCATAGCCGCATCCGGCATTGAGATATTTCTGGCCGATGCGCGCATCCGAGCCGATGCCGCGGCGCAGCTGCTCGACGTCGACGCCCAGCGCGTCGCAGAGCCGTGCCATTTCGTTCATGAAGGAAATGCGGGTGGCGAGCATCGCATTGGCCGCATACTTGGTCAGCTCGGCATCGCGCAGGCTCATCACCAGCAGCTGCTCGTGACTGTGCACAAAAGGCGCATAGAGGCCGCGCATCAGCCGCTCCGCCCCCGTGTCCTGCACGCCAAGCACGACACGGTCCGGACGCATGAAGTCCTGCACCGCGCTGCCCTCGCGCAGGAACTCCGGATTGGCCACTACTTCATGAGCGGAGGTCATGCTGCGTTGCCGTGCCGCGCGGTCAAGAATCGACCGGATGCGCTCCGCAGTACCCACGGGCGCAGTAGACTTGCTGGCGACTATGCAGTCCGGCTGCATGTGGCGCCCGACAGTCTCCGCAGCCTCGAACACCTGACGGGTGTCTGCGCCGCCATGAGCCAGCGCTGGCGTACCGACGGCGATGAACACCACGGCAGCGGCAGCAATGGCCGGGCCGGGCTCGGTGGCAAAACAAAGCCGCTGCCGCTGCACATTGCCTTGAACCATGGATTCGAGACCCGGTTCGAAGAACGGCACCTGTCCCGCCCGCAACTGCGCGACCTTCTGCGAATCGCTGTCGATGCAGGTCACGTTGTTGCCCATTTCCGCAAGACAGGCACCGGTCACGAGTCCGACATAACCACATCCGATCACTGCAATGTTCATGACAAAACCCTCCTTCCGACGAGATGCCGCGATGATCGTCCCCGCAGTTTACGAAAA
This sequence comes from Burkholderiales bacterium, assembly GCA_030684405.1. Classification (GTDB taxonomy): domain Bacteria; phylum Pseudomonadota; class Gammaproteobacteria; order Burkholderiales; family SG8-41. The sequence continues at coordinate 10,542 of JAUXYA010000002.1, forward strand.
TGCTTCGAACGCATGAAACTTTCAAGGCAGTTCAAACCGCCTGTTGCATGTCGCGGAAAATTCGTCCAAGATAGTTGTAACTCCACACCGAACACGGCGACTCATCAGCGTGCTGGACCAGCCTGCACCAGAACTTGAAATTGCTTCCACCGGGGGCCATGCGCTCCGGCTCGGATCGCCATCCGGCCAGATCCTGGTGCTCTACTTCTACCCCAAGGACAACACGCCCGGCTGCACGACCGAGGGCCAGCAGTTTCGCGATCTGCACCCGCAGTTCGCCAAGGCCGGTTGCGCGATCTACGGGATTTCCCGCGACAGCCTGAAATCGCACGAGAACTTCAAGGCGAAGCTGGGCCTGCCCTTCGAACTGCTGAGCGATGCGGAAGAGGAAGCGTGCAAGGCCTTCGGCGTGATCAAGATGAAGAACATGTACGGCAAGAAAGTGCGCGGCATCGAGCGCAGCACTTTCGTCATCGATCGCGAAGGCATCATTCGCCGCGAGTGGCGCGGCGTGAAGGTACCCGGACATGTCCAGGAGGTGCTGGAATTCGCAAGAACCCTGACCTGACCTCCCGGGCACGCATATGCACAGGGGTTCTTTCCCCGGTGCTCCCCCCGTTTTCACCACAACGTCCGCCAGGAGGCACATGATCCAGCGCAAGGCAGCAACCTCTTCCGCCGTCGTCACCCGCATCGCCACTGCCGCCACCAAGCTTTTCGTGCTGGACACCAATGTCCTGATGCACGACCCCACCAGTCTGTTCCGCTTCGAGGAACACGACATCTTCATCCCGATGGCCACGCTCGAAGAGCTGGACAGCAACAAGAAGGGGATGTCCGAGGTCTCGCGCAACGCGCGTCAGGCGAGCCGCTACCTCGACGAACTGGTCGGCGCGCTGGAAGGCGACATCAGCGGCGGCATTCCGCTGGAGATCCACGGCGACAAGGCCGCTTCGGGCCGCGCCTTCCTGCAGACCGAAGCGATGAACAGCCAACTGCCCTCAAGCCTGCCCAGCGGCAAGGCGGACAACCAGATCATCGGCGTGGTCAAGCACCTGCAGGAACTCCACCCCAAGCGGCAGGTAATCCTGGTGTCGAAGGACATCAACATGCGCATCAAGGCGCGCGCGCTGGGACTCGCCGCCGAGGATTATTTCAACGACAAGGTGCTGGAAGACACCGACCTGCTCTACACCGGCATCTGCGCGCTACCGGCCGATTTCTGGGACACCCACGGCAAGAACATGGAGTCCTGGCAGCAGGCCGGACACACCTATTACCGGGTCAACGGGCCGCTGTGCCGCAGCCTGCTGATCAACCAGTTTGTCTATATCGAGGGCGACCAGCCTTTCCAGGCCCAGGTGCACGAAGCCAGCGGCAAAACCGCAATCCTGCAGACGCTGAAGGATTACAGCCACGCCCGCAACAGCGTCTGGGGCATTACCGCGCGCAACCGCGAGCAGAATTTCGCGCTCAATGCGCTGATGAATCCCGACATCGATTTCATCACCCTGCTTGGCCAGGCCGGCAGCGGCAAGACGCTGATGACGCTCGCCGCGGGCCTGGCGCAGACCCTGGATGAGAAGCTGTTCTCTGAAATCATCGTCACCCGTGTCACGGTACCCGTCGGCGAGGACATCGGCTTCCTGCCCGGCACCGAGGAAGAAAAGATGAATCCCTGGATGGGTGCACTGGAAGACAACCTCGATGTGCTCAACAAGACCGATGAAGAAGCCGGCGAATGGGGCCGCGCGGCGACCCGTGACCTGATCCGTTCACGGATCAAGGTCAAGTCGCTGAATTTCATGCGCGGGCGCACCTTCCTCAACAAGTTCCTGATCATCGACGAGGCGCAGAACCTGACACCAAAGCAGATGAAGACGCTGATCACCCGCGCCGGTCCCGGCACCAAGGTGATCTGCCTCGGCAACATCTCGCAGATCGATACGCCGTACCTGACTGAAGGCAGTTCAGGTCTGACTTACGTGGTGGACCGGATGAAGGGCTGGCCGCATGGCGGCCATGTCACGCTGATGCGCGGCGAACGTTCGCGGCTGGCGGATCAGGCGGCAGAGGTGCTGTAAACCTCTGCCAGGCGCGGCGGCTCAGTAGTCCGCGCCGCCGATTCCGCCGCCGGCATAGTTCTCAAAGCGGGTGTGGCGGCCAAGGAAGGTCAGATCGATCTTGCCTACGGGGCCATTCCTCTGCTTGGCAATGATGATCTCGGCAATGCCCTTGCGCGGCGAATCCGGGTTGTAGACTTCATCGCGATAGATGAACAGGATCACGTCCGCATCCTGCTCGATGGCACCGGATTCTCGCAGGTCCGACATCATCGGCCGTTTGTCCTGGCGCGAATCGACGCCACGGTTGAGCTGAGACAACGCAAGCACCGGCACCTTGAGCTCCTTGGCGATCCCCTTGAGTGAACGCGAGATCTCGGCGATCTCGGTGGCGCGGTTCTCTTCGCGACCGCCGCTGGAGGTGCCTGACATCAGCTGCAGATAGTCGACGACGATCAGTGACAGGCCGCCACATTGGCGATGCATGCGCCGCGCCCGCGAACGCACCTCAAGGCAGTTCAGTCCCGCGGTGTCATCGATGTAAATCTGCGAGTCATTGAGTCTGCCAACGGCGTCGACCAGTCGTGGCCAGTCCTCTTCCTTGAAGGTTCCGGTACGCAACTCATGCTGATCCACCCGGCCCACCGAACCGATCATCCGCATCGCCAGCTGCGGACCCGACATTTCCATGCTGAACACGGCAACCGCTTTCTTGCTTTCGAGAGCGGCGTTTTCCACCATGTTCATCGCCAGCGCGGTCTTACCCATCGAGGGCCGTCCGGCAACGACAATCATTTCACCGGGCTGCAATCCCGAAGTCATGCGGTCGAGGTCGACGAAGCCGGTGGAGAGGCCGATCACGTCATTCTTGTTCTCACGGCTGTAGAGCATGTCGATGCGCTCGACGGTCTCGGTCAGCAGCGGGTCAATTTTGGTGAAGCCCTGCCGTGTCTTGGCGCCAGACTCGGCAATCTGGAATACCCGTGCCTCGGCTTCATCGATCAGCACATGGGCATCCTTGCCGCTGGGGCTGTAAGCAGAGTCGGCGATGGCCGTGCCCACTGCGGCGAGGTTGCGCAGCACAGAGCGCTCACGCACGATTTCCGCGTAGCGACGGATGTTGGCGGCGCTGGGCGTGTTCAGGGCGAGCGAAGCGATATAAGCCTGGCCCCCTGCCTCCGTCACCTTGCCGCTGCGTTCCAGGCTTTCGGTCACGGTCAGCGAGTCGGCCGGACGGTTCTGTTCAATCAGCTGCGCGATGTGCTGGAAAATCGTGCGATGGTCGGCGCGGTAGAAATCAGCTTCGGTCAGCACATCGGCGACGCGGTCCCAGGCGGCATTGTCGAGCAACAGTCCGCCCAGCACTGACTGTTCGGCCTCAACCGAATTCGGCGGCGTGCGCGCCGCCTCGAGTTGCGGATCCTTGTTCAACGGCGTGACCAGCTGCACCATGGCATTTCTTTATAAGTATATGATTTTAAAATATTATTTTTGATGGTTTGAGGGTATCTGCCGCCCTTCGACCAGAGATCAATGTAACAAAAAAAGGGCTGTTGCCAGCCCTTTTTTTTACCCTGCTCTAATGCCTTGATTCTGCGCCGGAAGCGCCTCGCTCAGGCCTCGCCGAGCACGGATACGGTGACCGCAGCCGTGACATCGGCATGCAGCGCCAACTTGATCGGGTAATCGCCGATCATCTTCAGCGGGCCATCCGGCATGCGGACCAGCGACTTGGGCACGTCGAAGCCCTGCTTCTTCAGCGCTTCGGAAATGTCCGAGTTCGTCACCGAGCCGAACAGCTTGCCATCGACGCCGGCTTTCTGGGTGATTTGCAGCATCAGCCCTTCGAGCTTGGTCGCCTTGTCCTGGGCCTGCGCGAGCACTTCGGCATGCACCTTTTCCAGCTCGGCCCGGCGCTTCTCGAACTCCGCGAGATTCGAGGTCGTCGCGCGTTTGGCCTTGCCCTGCGGGATCAGGAAATTGCGGGCATAGCCGTCCTTGACGCGAACGACGTCGCCGAGCGTGCCGAGGTTGATTACTTTTTCAAGCAGTATGACTTGCATGTCTGGCCTCTCAGTGCAGGTCGGTGTACGGCAGCAGCGCGAGGAAGCGCGCGCGCTTGACCGCAATCGACAGTTGGCGCTGGTAGCGCGCCTTGGTACCCGTGATGCGGGCCGGGATGATCCGGCCGTTCTCGTTGATGAAATCCTTCAGCAGGTTGATGTCCTTGTAGTCCACCTGCTTGATGCCTTCAGCAGTGAACCGGCAGAACTTGCGGCGACGGAACAGGGCATTGCCCTTTTTCCGGCCGTCTTTTTTGCCTTTGCCAAACTTGCCCTTGCCACCGCTGTTTCCGCCCATTCTTGCCATGTGCGTTTCCTTTTCAGATCAGTTCAATATTCGTGATGTGCAGGACCACTTGCCTGCTCATGCGATGCTTGCGGTTGAGGAATCCCTGCGCTTCCACCGTGCAGCCCGGTTGCAGCTTTGCAATCCGGGTGGCCAGTTCACCGGCTGCCTTTGCCGGCATGTCGAATTCCACCTGTCTCGGGCTGCCTGCTTCCAGTTGCCGGGAAGCATGAGCCAGCGTTAATTCGACGACCGGGATGCCGGCGGGGGTGTGGCGCAGCGCTTCCATCGCGGCCAGTGTTGCTGTCAGTCTGACCGTATTGCCGCTCACCTTCGCAGCCCGCTCAGGCCGCGCTCTCCGTCACCGCAGGCTCCGCGACTGCCGGCTTGGCCGCATCTTCACTGACAGACACCGGACGCGATTTTTCTTCCCGCATCATCGGTGACGGGCCGGTTGCGGCTTCGTCCATGCTCACGGTCAGGTGGCGCAGCACGGCATCGTTGAACTTGAACGCGTGTTCGAGTTCAAGCAGCGTGTCGTTACCGCACTCAATGTTCATGAGCACGTAATGCGCCTTGTGCAGTTTCCGGATCGGGTAGGTCAGCTGGCGGCGACCCCAGTCTTCCAGGCGATGGATCGTGCCCTTCTGGCTGGTGATCAGTTGGCGATAACGGTCGAGCATCGCCGGGACTTGCTCGCTTTGGTCCGGATGGACGATCAAAACGATCTCGTAATGTCGCATTCAGGTCTCCTTTTGGGCTGTTGGGCCGCCCGTGATGCGAGCACGGTGCGGCAAGGACGGGTATGAACAACGCGCGCGGCAGATGCTGCGCGAAGGGCGGGAGTATACAGGAACGCCCCGCTGGATCAAGGGCTTGGGCACACCCGCGGGATCAGTAGATGATCGCGAGGCTGGCGTTCAGGCGCTGGTCGTCGGTCTGGCGGGTGCCATGGGCCTTAAGGATCTGCGCCAGGTCGACCCGCAGGCTGACGCTCTTGCCGAATGACATGCGCAGGCCGATGCCGGTGCTGGCGAGGAACTTGCCGCCCTGCTCGCCGGGCAATGCCTTGTTCCGCGACACGGACCCGAAGTCGTAAAAACCGACCAGACGGGTGCGCCATTTGTCGTCGAGCCCGACCTTGTCCGCAAAATTGGGCGTATAGAGCTCGAACTGGGCCGCGTAGCCGCGATCGTTGGACGCCTCACGCGGCAGGTAGCCGCGCACGGTGCCGACGCCACCGATGCCGAATTGCTCCCCCGGAACCAGCGCGTCCCTGGTGTATTGCATGTTCAACGCGACACTGCTTTGCCACTCGTTGCGGAAGGCATGAACGAAACTGGTGCCTGCACGCAGGATCGTGTAGTTATCGTTGGCATTGATCCGGGTGCGGCGGAAATCAGCCGCCCCGCCATCGTTGCCACCCGGCAGATTGGTCGACAGCGCGGCATTGAAGGCCCATTCGCTCGCCGACATGCGCTTGACACCGGAATATCCGAGGGAGATCGGGTGCACGGTGATGTCCGGCACGAAGCCGATGCCCCCGAGAGTGACGTTGTTCTTGAATGCACGATAATCCAAACCAAGATAGGTCTTGTGTTCGATGTCGTCCCATTTCGGCAGGTAATAGCTCCAGCGCCCGCCGAAGATGGTGCCGCTGCCGCTGACGTTGAAGAGCCCGCCCACCGTGCCGGAATCGACATCCGAATAACCGGCAAACAGGTCCAGCGAACTGTTCAGGTGGTAGTAAGGAATCCGGTAACCGAAGCCGTATATCGCCACCTGGTCCAGCTTGGACGGCGAAGTGATGTACTGCAGGGAGAGGGTATGGTCGCGGTCGAACAGGTTGGTGTGCTGGAACCCGAGACCGAGTCGGGTGTAACCCGTATCCGAAGTGCCGCTGTCGTCGAGTGTGGCCACCAGGCGCCAGGGCCTGCTGTCGGTAACCCGGACATTGACATCGACCACCCCCTCATTGGCACCCGAGCGCAGCAGCACGCTGGTCTGCTTGACAGGGTGTTCAGCGGTGATCTGCAGGTTGCGCGCGATGTCATGGGAATTGGGTGTTTCGCCTTCCTTGACCGTAGGCAGCGCCCGGCGCACGTTCGCTTCGCTGAAATGCTGGTTGCCCTCGACCGTGACCCGTCCGACCTTGGGCTGGACGACGTTGAAACGCACCACGCCGCGGGTAATGTCCTGCTCCGGCAACGCAACCTGGATTACGCCAAAGCCGCGTCTGCGATATTCACCCTCCAGCGCCTCCAGCGCGCGCTGCACATCGCTGAAATCCTTGTTGTTGCCGGTAAACGGCGAGACCAGTCGTTGCACCAACTCGGTTCCGAGCAGGGAATCGCCGACCACCTCGAAGCTCTTGATCGCGAACTTGGGCGCGGGAATCGCATCCTCCTGCGCCCTGACCGGGAAGGCCACGACCATGCCGAGGAGGAAAACACAAGACAGGCGGCGCAATGAAGTTTTATAAGTCATTGTTTTATAACACTTATTTTAACTACGTCCCTGGTCCAAAAATCCGGCAACCTCCCGGGTCACCAGAATCCCTCTAACGGCAATAATGCCTTGAATTATGGCAGATTTTTCAAGGCTTTCAATGGCTTGTTGGCCGCCTGGCATACGATGTCACCAGCACACGAAAAAAAACCCCGGCCGTCAGCCGGGGCTTGATCAGTCAAACGCAACCGGCGTTCAACGGCAAACCGGTGCATCCTTTTTCTTTTTCTCCTCGACGTCGTTGAAGACGTCCTTGTCCTTCTCGGGATCAGGCGGCTTGCTGGACTCGCCCATGGCCACAATCAGGTTTTCGGTCGGGATGGTCAGAGTGCTGACCGGAGGCGTCCCCGTGTAAATGACGTTTAGGCCGTTGCCTAGTGATGCCGGGCCGCCATCGACCCAAAATCCGGTTTGGGTAACGGGATCATAAACCAGTCCCGCAACGCCATTCACCGAGAACCCGCCGGTGGAACTGGTGAAATTGACATTGATGGTATTAGCCGAATCGGCTTCTATCCTTCCGAGGTGTACAAGGGTGCCATTGATGTTGATAAGGCCGCCGACCTGCATGAACACATCCGGACTGCCATAAAGCGTGCTCTGGTCGACCAGCACGTTGCCTCCGGTGATGACTGTGGCAATCCCCTCCGCTCTGACGCTCGACGAAGAGCCGTAGGAACTGGGCAACACGTTAAGGTTGGTGCCAGCAACCATGGTCAACGTATCACCACTGTATACGTCCACAAAGCTGCCACTGGACGGCCCACCGATGGTGAGCTCGCCGCCAGCCTGCAAGGTCATCGGCCCCGAGGAATAAATTGGATTGAAGATATTCAGATTGCCGTTGGCCCCCAGCGCTAGGCCGCCTCCACCCTCTGCGCCATCCGCATCCGCCATAACCGTGAGATTGCCAGTCGCCCCGACAGTGACACTGCCGCTCCAGTTATAGGCTCTGTATACATTGAGATCACCAGCATTGATAACACCAATCTCTCCGCTACTGGATTGCGCAAAAAGATACGCCGCCTGCGTTTCCAGCGGATTGTCGAAACTGCCAATCCCGGTCGCTGCCCGCAACTCCATATAGTTTGCCGCGATATTGAGGCCGATATTTCCATCGATGATGGCGCCACTGGAGGACTGGACATAAACCTCCTGGGCAGATACCTGACCCAGCGCGATGTTGCCGTCGGCGAACAGGCGGGCAGACGGACTGTAGTAATAGCCCTCCCCCCCCTCGACGGTAACGCCCTGAACCGTAATCGTGCTCGACCCTGCATTGATTGTGGATCCCGCGCCCACTGTCCTCACCTCGATATACCCTTCCCCACCATCTGCCGCAGTTACGTTCAAAGCGCTGTTCGTCAAATTAATGGCAGGCGCCGAGCCATTCGCGTAGAGGTACATCCAAGCAGACTGACCGTTCGCGGTCAGGGTGCTGTTTTCTATAGTAGCGTTGCCCCAGAGATCAATCTCGATTTCCGCCCAACCCCGTGTGCCATTGTTGGCGGCAAGCGCCGTCAACTGGCTGCCACTGATCCCCAGCGACTCGGATTCGAGGTAAATATAGCCCGACCCCCCGGAATAGCCATCCGCCGATGTGCCAGCCGCCGCTGTAAAGGTGCTGTTTGTAATCTGCTGATGTCCGACAGACACCGAATCGATGTAAGCGTCACCCGCCTGTTCGCCGGACCCACCGGTCGCAATAACCTGGCTGCCGCTGTAATTCAGCGCGTTCGCAGAATTGCTTATATTGCCGAAGCCACCTCGGTAGCCAGCAGCGCTTGTGTTGCCGCCAATCGCATCCAGCACCGAATTATTCTGGACCGTGACCGTTCCGGCATCGGCCCAAATAGACAGTTCCCCCCAATATCCGTCAGCGACAGAACTGTTGCCACCTCTCGCACGAACGGTCGAATTGTTAATATTTACATTACCGCCGTAGGCATTAACGCCGACATGCGCATATCCAGCATTCGGCCCGCCAGAACTGATCAATGCATTGTTGATATTCACATCCTTGCCGGCCTGAAGGAATATCATGCCTTGCGTGATGATATTCGCATTGACAGTCAGATCGCCTTGCCCGGAATTAACAGCGACACAGCAGGAAATCGTCCCTGAAGCCTCGTTCCAGCCAGCGAACATGTTGATATCCCCGGTGCCTTCATTGACGATATGGGCACCGCTACCGACATTGATGTTCCTGTGCGCAAAAAGACCCAGACTGTTCGATGAAGTAAAGGTCTTACCTTGCTGGACATCGATGTCACCACTGAGACCTGAAAAACCGATGGTCGTGATGGCAACATCGTTATTGACCAGATTGTTAAGTATTGTGGTCCAGGTCAAGGTAGAGGTGCCATCACCAGCCTCGAAGAGGCCTCCCCCAATGAAACCTCCATAAAAGGCAAAACTGTCCGGACCCGTGTCATTAATAATGATGTTGCCCGGATCAAGCAACAGATTACCTGCATTGCCCTGAGGCGCCGAGAGATTCGCCAGTCCGCGATAATCGAGATAATTCTTGCCCGACACCTCAGCGAAGCCGCCATTGCCGCCAACGGCCCCGCCCTGCGCCGCGATGTTGCCGTAGAAACGCGTCGCGTCGTCCGCCCAGACGATGACCTTGCCGCCATCGCCATTGTTGATCGCATTGGCCTTGATCGTGACGTCCGAACCGACGAACGTGCGCTGGGCGTTCTGGACTTCTGGATTCGCGCCCTGGAAGTCGCCGCCCACCAGCACGGTGCCGCCGCCGGTGTTGCCCGAGGCGTCGATGCTGGCGTTACCGACGAGGCCTACCCGGTTGCCCAAGACCTGGATCGTGCCGCCGGTGCCGCTGCTGCCGGTCGCAGCAATCTGGCCTTCGACCAGTGTGGTGTCGCCGGACTGCAGGGTGACTGCACCACCGGTGCTGCCGCTGGCGCTGATCGTGCTGGCTGCCGTGGTTTCGATGTTCTGGGTGGCCTTGAGCAGGATGCGCCCACCATCAACCACGGCGCTGCTGGCGTTGAGCGCGCCCGAGTTGTGGATCAGTCCTGCATAAATGCCGATGCGCCCGGCTTCAGCGCTGATGGTGCCGAGGTTGCGCGCTTCGTTGTCCGGGGCGGTGATCTCCACCCGCAGGTTCGGTGTCCCCGGGTTCACCAGCTCCACGCTGTTGCCCGCGGCCAGCACCACTTCGCCGTTGGGGCTGGTGATCAGCCCGTTGTTGGTCACCGCA
>JAUXYA010000022.1 GCA_030684405.1 Burkholderiales bacterium
GTAGCCCAATGGGATGGACTCCTCCCACCTGACGGCGTCGATGCGCCAGACTGGAGGCTGTGACCACCAGACAAAAGGGGAAGGAGTCCGAGATGAAGATTAAGCGAATTGGGTTGGATTTGGCAAAGCAGGTATTCCAGGTTCATGGCGTTGACGGAGAGGATCGGGTTGCCTTGAAGCGGCAATTGCGACGGCAGCAGATGCTGGCGTTCTTCAGCAAGATTGATCCCTGCCTGATCGGGATGGAGGCGTGTGGTGGTGCGCATTACTGGGGGCGGGAGCTGATGAAATTGGGACATACGGTCCGGCTGATGGCCCCGCAGCACGTCAAGCCGTATGTGAAGGGCAACAAGAACGACATGAACGATGCGGAAGCGATTTGCGAGGCGGTGGGACGACCCAACATGCGCTTTGTGGCGGTCAAGACCGTGGCCCAGCAAGACCTGCAATCCTGCCATCGGGTTCGCACGTTGCTGGTGAGGCAGCGCACGGCGAAGGCCAACGAAATACGCGGGCTGTTGGGCGAATACGGAATTGTCGTGCTCAATCGCATCGAGAGTTTGAGGCGCGCATTGCCGGTGCTGTTGGAGAGCACGGATTCGATACCGGGTGAGGGATTGCGGCAGTTGCTGATGGCGCTGCGAGAGGATCTCGTATATCTGGACGAACGGGTGCGGCAACTGGATCAAGTGATTGAGCGTGCCGCACGAGAAGACACGGTGGCCAGACGCCTGCAGCAAATCCCCGGCATCGGTCCGGTGACGGCGACGGCACTGGTGGCGAGCGTGGGCGATGCCCGGCAATTCCGGCGGGCGCGTGACATGTCTGCATGGCTGGGGCTGGTGCCACGCCAGCAGAGCAGCGGCGGCAAGGCGGTGCTGCAGGGCATCAGCAAGCGGGGCGACGCTTACCTGCGCACGCTGCTCATCCACGGTGCGCGGTCGGTGGCGCGAGTGGCCTCACGCAAGACGGATGCACGCAGTCAATGGGTAGATCGGATCAGTCAGCGCCGCCATGCCAACATTGCTGCGGTGGCGCTGGCCAACAAGAACGCTCGCATTGCCTGGGCGCTGATGACAAGGGGCACGGATTATGTGCCGCAAGGCTAAGATCAAAGACCGCTTCCAGAAGGAGTAGCTCACCACGATTGCACAACATCGCATGATGGCAAACAGGTCGAACCGGTGCCTTTCAAACCTTGTGCTTCCGGGGTGCCCATGAGCACGATAGCCCGATCAGGAGAAGGCGCGCGA
>JAUXYA010000027.1 GCA_030684405.1 Burkholderiales bacterium
AAGGGAAACAAATACCTCCCCTCTCCCTGCGGGAGAGGGGTCGGGGGTGAGGGCCGGAAGGGCCGGGGATGAGGGAAATGATGCGGGAAAAGATGAAACACCCTCCCTCACCCCTAACCCCTGCTCTGCTTCCAGTGTTCCCTGGCCCCCCTCCGGGGGAGGGGAACGAGGTCTGCTGTGGGTGTTCACCACCCGTGCAGACACCATCATGGGCGTCACCTTCGTCGCAGTCGCCGCCGAGCACCCGCTGGCAACGCAGGCCGCGAAGAACAACGCGAAACTCGCCGAGTTCATTGCCGAATGCAAACGCGGCTCGGTAATGGAAGCCGACCTCGCGACGATGGACAAGAAGGGCATGCCGACGGGCATTTTTGTCGAACATCCGCTGAGCGGCGACAAAATCGAAGTCTGGGTCGGCAACTACGTGCTGATGGGGTACGGCGAAGGTGCGGTGATGGCGGTGCCGGCGCATGATGAGCGTGATTTCGGTTTCGCAAAAAAATATGGCCTGGCGATCCGCCCGGTAATCGATGTCGGCGGCCAGACCTTCTCCACCGCAGCCTGGCAGGAGTGGTATGCCGACAAGGAGCACAGCGTCTGCATCAACTCCGGAAAATATGATGGCCTAGCCTACTTGGCTGCGGTCGACGCGATCGCCTCCGACCTGTCCGCCAAGGGCCTTGGTGAAAAGCAGGTGCTCTACCGCCTGCGCGACTGGGGCGTCTCGCGCCAACGCTACTGGGGCTGCCCGATTCCGATCATTCACTGCCCGGACTGCGGCGACGTGCCGGTGCCGGACAAGGATCTGCCGGTGGTTCTGCCCGAGGACTGCGTGCCCGACGGCAGCGGCAATCCGCTGCTCAAACGCGCGGACTTCGTGAACTGTGATTGCCCGAAGTGCGGCAAACCGGCCAAGCGCGAAACCGACACCATGGACACCTTCGTCGATTCGTCCTGGTATTACCTGCGTTACGCCTGCGCCGACAATGCGTCAGCGATGGTCGACGAGCGCGTCAACTACTGGCTGCCTGCGGACCAGTACATCGGCGGCATCGAACACGCGATCCTGCACCTGCTCTATTCGCGCTTCTGGAGCAAGGCGATGCGTGACCTCGGTCTGGTCAAACTTGATGAGCCGTTCCGCAACCTGCTGACCCAGGGCATGGTGCTGAACGAGATCTTTTTCCGCAAACCCGATACGGGCCGCATCACTTATTACAACCCGACCGATGTTGACGTCACGGTCGACGACAAGGGCAACCGCAGCGGCGCCGTGCTGCGCGCCGACGGTCTGCCGGTGGAGTCCGGCGGCATCGGCACCATGTCGAAATCGAAGAACAACGGTGTCGACCCGCAGGCACTGATCGAAACCTACGGCGCCGACATCGCGCGTTTCTACATGATGTTCACGGCACCGCCGGAACAGACGCTGGAATGGTCGGACGCCAGCGTCGAGGGAGCCTCGCGTTTCCTGCGCCGGGTCTGGATGCTGGGTTACGAAACAGCGCAGCGCAGCGACGCCGCGGCAATGCCGGCGGAAGTGCCGGCCCCGCTGGCGGCCGCCCGCCGCGAAATCCACGCCGTGCTGAAACAGGCCAACTACGACCTCGGCCGTCACCAGTTCAACACCGTGGCCTCGGCGGCAATGAAAATGCTCAATGCGCTGGAAGGCGTGCTCAAGGGCGGCAATTCTGATGCCGCGAACGCGGTGCTGCACGAAGGTCTGTCACTGTTGCTGCGCGTGTTGTCGCCGATCACCCCGCACATCTGCCACCAGCTGTGGCGCGACCTCGGTTACGGCGAAGACATCCTTGCCGCGCCCTGGCCGGAGCCGGATGCTGCTGCCCTGGTCGAGGACGAGATCGAACTGGTAGTTCAGGTCGGCGGCAAGAAACGCGGCGACCTGCGCGTGCCGCGCGACGCCGACAAGGCGGCGATCGAAGCCGCCGTGCTGGCGCACCCGGAGGTGCAGAAATTCATGGCCGGCCAGCCGGCGAAAAAAATCATCATCGTGCCGGGCCGCCTGGTGAACGTGGTGATTTGAACGTGATAAGCTGAAACGCATGAAAACGCCGGTAATACTGCTGCTCTGCACGCTGCTGCTCGCAAGTTGCGGCTTCCAGTTGCGCAGTGCAGCCAATCTGCCCTTCGAAACACTCTACGTGCAGGCACCGACCGGCTCGCAGTTCGCCAACCAGTTCCGGCGTGTGGTCGCCGCGGGCAGTGCCACCCGGATGGTTGACGATCCCAAATCCGCCGAGGCCACTCTGGTGCTGGTTCAGGAACTGCGCGAGAAAAACATTCTGTCGCTGTCGGGCACCGGCCGGGTACGCGAGTTCCAGCTGCGTTACCGGATGTCGTACCGGCTGCTCGACAAGAACGCCGTTGAAACCCTGCCGGCCTCCGAAATCGTGCTGACACGGGAGTTTTCCTTCAACGATCAAGACACCTTGTCCAAGGAATCGGAAGAGGCGCTGCTGTTCCGCGACATGCAAACCGACGCGGTGCAGCAGCTGGTGCGCCGGCTGCAGGCCGCGAAACTCTCGAAATCGTCCTGAGGGAGCGCGTCTCAGGCGGGCAAGCCGTGCGAGATTTTGCGTGACCGCAATTGGCGCAATATCGTAGACTGACGCCGCGATGAAAATCCCCACCGAGCAGTTGCCGCAGCACCTCGCGCGCGAGGTGAAACCCCTCTACACAGTGTTCGGCAGCGAAACCCTGCTCGCGCTTGAAGCCAGCGACCGCATCCGCGCCAAGGTGCGCGGCGAAGGCTACACCGAGCGTGAAGTCCTCACCGCCGATTCCGGATTCAAATGGAACCAGCTCGCGCTGGCAGGCAGCTCGCAGTCGCTGTTCGCCTCGCGCAAGCTGCTCGAACTGCGCATACCCACCGGCAAGCCAGGCAAAGAAGGCGGAGAGGCGCTGCAGGCCTACTGTCGCGCACTGCCACCGGACACGGTGACCCTGATCTACGTGTCCGACCTCGACTGGCGCGGCCAGAAAGCCGCCTGGTTTGAGGCGTTGGAACAGGCCGGCGTCGCCGTCGAGGCGAAACCCGTGGCGCGGCGCGCCCTGCCGCAGTGGGTCGCGGGGCGGCTGAAGGATCAGGGACAGGTAGCGGATGCCGCGACGCTCGACTTCATTGCTGATCGCGTCGAGGGCAACCTGATGGCTGCACACCAGGAAGTGCAGAAACTCGGCTTGCTGTTTCCTCAAGGAAACATCAGCTTCGAACAGGTTAACGCCTCAGTGCTCGATGTTGCGCGCTATGACGTGTTCAACCTCGGCGAAATCATGCTCGAGGGCGATCCCCTGCGCCTCACCCGCGTACTCGACGGCCTGCAGGGCGAAGGCACTGCGGCGCCGCTGGTGCTGTGGGCCTTCACCGAAGAAATCCGCGCCATCGGCAAGGTCCTCGCGGGCACCAACAGCGGTAAACCGGCATCCATGATGCTGCGCGAAGCGCGCATCTGGGGCCCCTCTCACCAGAGCGCAATGCAGAACAACCTCAAGCGTTTCACCCTGGGCCAGGTTACTGAAGCCCTGCGCCACGCCGCGGTGATCGACCGCATGGTCAAGGGTCTCGTGCGGGGCGACAGCTGGAACGAACTGCTGCAGCTCGCGCTGCGCTTCGCGCGGAATAATCCCGGGATGGTGAAGGCACAGCCGGGACGGCGCGCCATGCCGGCGGCGTTTGCGGCGCACCCGGCGCTGTTCTAATTTCAGTCTTCGCTCGCGTGCATCCGCACGCGCGGCTCAATCTTGAGCCATGTCGTGCGTTTCGCCACTCGCAAATCGTAGTCGGCCTGCAGGCCCAGCCAGGTTTCCGGAGAAACGCGGAAGTACTTGCCCAGCCGCAGCGCGGTGTCGGCCGTGATCGAGCGCTTGCCATTAACGATATCGCTGATGCGATTGGGCGGCACAGCGATCTCGCGCGCCAGCGCATTGATGCTCACCCCCAGTGGCTTCATGAATTCCTCGTACAAAATCTCTCCCGGCGGAATCGGGTCAAGCAATTTGGCTGCCATGGCATTTCCTATGCGTGGTAATCGACGATTTCGACCTCGTAGGCATGTCCATCCGACCAGTGGAAACAGATTCGCCACTGGTCGTTGATGCGAATGCTGTGCTGACCCTTGCGACCGCCCTTCAGCGCCTCCAGCCGGTTGCCGGGCGGGACCATCAAGTCCCGAAGCACGCGCGCCTGGGCGAGGTATAACAGCTTGCGACGGGCCTGCCGTTCAATGCCCCTGAAGCGGACCACCTGCCGGTCACTGAACAGTGCTCCCGTTTCAGCCGGGCGAAAGAATTTGATCACGGACCACGGGTATTACGTGACTCGTAATACGTCAATCAGAAGGCCTGGCTCCGACCGGGCTGGCGACCGCCTGTCCCGGCATGCTGTAGCGGGCGCTGGTCGGCGCGCGGCCCATGCCCGTGGTCATGTTGTCGACAGTGTCTTACTGGCAAGCAAAGTGCTGGTGGTTGCTGCCGCCAACGGCAAATAACCGCTCCCCCACCTGCTAGAATCTCCCCCATGGATGTCCAGACCTACATGCTCGGTATCGGCAAGGCCGCCCGCGCCGCTTCGCGTGCGATGGCGGTCGCCGACAGCCATGCCAAAAACACCGCGCTGACCGCAATGGCGACGGCGATCGAGCGCGCGGCAAAAGTGCTGCTGCACGAAAACGCGCGCGACGTCGAAGCCGCCAAAACGAAGGGCCTTGATGCCGCGGCGATTGACCGGCTGACGCTGACCCCGGCGCGTATTGCGGCCATGGCCAACGGCCTGCGCCAGATCGCAGCCCTGCCGGATCCGGTCGGCGAAATCAGCAACCTCAAATACCGGCCGACCGGCATCCAGGTCGGGCAGATGCGTGTGCCGCTGGGCGTGATCGGCATCATTTACGAGTCGCGGCCGAACGTCACCGCGGACGCTGCCGGCCTGTGCCTGAAATCGGGCAACGCGGCGATCCTGCGCGGCGGCTCGGAAGCGCTGCATTCCAACCAGGCGATCTCCGCCTGTGTGCACGAAGGGCTGAAGGCCGCCGGGCTGCCGGAAGCCGCGGTGCAGGTGATCGAGACCTCGGACCGTGCCGCGGTCGGCGAACTGATCACGATGCAGGACTACGTCGACGTCATCGTACCGCGCGGCGGCAAGGGCCTGATCGAGCGCCTGATGCAGGAATCGCGGATCCCGATGATCAAGCACCTGCACGGCGTCTGCCACGTCTACATCGACGACAAGGCCGATTTCGACAAGGCGCTGCGCATCGCCGACAACGCCAAGACCCAGCGCCTCGGCACCTGCAACACAATGGAGACGCTGCTGGTGGCGCGCGGCATCGCGGAGAAGATTCTGCCGCCGCTGTGCAGGATCTACGCTGACAAGAAGATCGAACTGCGCGGCGACGATGCCGCGCGCGCCCTCGTTCCCGGCATGAAGGCCGCGACCGAAGAAGACTGGCACACCGAATACCTCGACGCGATCCTGTCGATCCGCATCGTCGATGGTCTGGATGCGGCGATCGACCACATCACGCGTTACGGCTCGCAGCACACCGATGCCATCGTCACCGAGGACATCACGCGCGCGCGGCGTTTCCTGCGCGAAGTGGATTCGAGTTCGGTGATGGTCAATGCCTCGACGCGCTTCGCCGACGGTTATGAATACGGCCTCGGCGCCGAGATCGGCATTTCCACCGACAAGCTGCATGCGCGCGGCCCGGTCGGACTCGAAGGCCTGACCTCGCTGAAATACGTGGTATTCGGCGACGGCCAGGTGCGCGGCTGAACAGTATCCTGCGGCACAGCAATATATAGTAACTTATTGTTTTTAAACAACAATTTAAGAATCCCATGAGCAAAATCGTCGAGGTCAAGGTTCCGGATATCGGGGACTTCAAGAACATCCCGGTGATCGAAGTGCTGGTCAAACCCGGCGATGCGGTGAACAAGGAAGATCCGCTGGTCACTCTGGAATCCGACAAGGCCACGATGGACATCCCCGCGCCGAGCGCGGGCACGGTCAAGGCCATCAGTCTGAAACCGGGTGACAAGGTGTCGATGGGCTCGGTGATCCTGACGCTGGAAGAAACGGATGCCGCAGCACCGGCGGCAAACCCCGCGCCCGCACCGGCAGATAAAGCTGCGACATCAGTGGCACCGGCCGCTGCAGCTGCCGCACCGGCTACGGCAAAACCGCCGGCATCGGCAAGCAACCCCCCGCTACCCAAAACAGATATCTCCGGCATCAAGGCAGACATTCATACCGAACTCCTCGTACTCGGCTCCGGACCCGGCGGCTACACGGCGGCCTTCCGTGCGGCCGACTTGGGCAAGCAGGTTGTGCTGGTCGAACGTTATCCGACGCTGGGCGGCGTCTGCCTCAACGTCGGTTGCATTCCGTCGAAGGCGCTGCTGCACATGGCCAAGGTCATCACCGAAGCCGAGGAAGCGGGCCATGCCGGCATCACTTTCGGCAAACCGAAAATCGAGATCGACAAGCTGCGCGCCTGGAAAGATGGCGTGGTGGGCAAGCTGACCAAGGGCCTCGCCGGTCTGGCGAAACAGCGCAAGGTGCAGGTCATCACCGGCCGCGGCGAATTCGCCTCGCCCAATACCCTGCGCGTCGAGACCACCGATGGCGTCAAAACCGTCGCGTTTGAACACTGCATCATTGCCGCCGGTTCATCGGTGGTGCGCATCCCCGGCTTTCCTTATGACGATCCACGCATCATCGACTCCACCGGCGCACTGAAACTCGCCGAAGTGCCGAAACGCCTGCTGGTGATCGGCGGCGGCATCATCGGCCTCGAAATGGCCACGGTCTACGATGCGCTGGGCTCGAAAATCACGGTCGTCGAGCTGATGGACGGCCTGATCCCCGGCGCCGACCGCGACGTGGTGCGTCCACTGGCCAAGCGCATCGAAAAACGCTACGAAAAAATCCTGCTTAAAACCAAGGTCGTGAAAATCGAGGCGACGAAAGCCGGCTTGAATATCACGTTTGAAGGAACTGACGGCACCACCAGCACCGACACCTTCGACGCCGCGCTGATGGCCGTCGGCCGTCGTCCCAACGGCCGCGAGATCAAGGCCGAGATCGCCGGCATCACGGTTAACGAACGTGGCTACATCCCGGTCGACAAGCAGCAACGCACCAATGTGCCTCATATCCACGCCATCGGCGACATCTGCGGCGAACCGATGCTCGCGCACAAGGCCTCGCACGAAGCCAAAATTGCCGCCGAGGTCATCGCCGGCCACAAAGTGTTCTTCGACGCACGAACCATTCCCTCGGTCGCCTACACCGACCCCGAGATTGCCTGGATGGGTCTCACCGAAACCCAGGCGCAGGCCGAAGGCGTGGAATACGAAAAAGCCGTCTTCCCCTGGGCCGCCAGCGGCCGCGCGCTGGCCACCGGCCGCGACGAAGGCATGACCAAGTTGCTGCTCGACAAGAAAACCCGGCGGGTGCTCGGCGCCGCCATCGTCGGCGTCAATGCCGGAGAACTGATCGCCGAAGCCGTTTTGGCACTGGAAATGGGCGCCGACTCGCACGACCTCTGCCTCACCATTCACCCGCATCCGACACTGTCGGAGACACTGTTCTTTGCTGCGGAAATAGCGGAAGGCTCGATCACCGACCTCTACGTGCCGAAGAAAAAATAAATGCAGTTCCTGGTCAGCGCCGTGATTGGCATCGTCGGCCTTTACGCGCTGGCCGTGAGTGGTTGGCACCCCGCCTAGGGCAGCTGGTTCCCGTTTTTTCCGCCGACGGCGGTCGAGGCCTACAACATGCTGCAGTCGGGCATCGGCGCCTCGTTCAAGGTCATGGCCATCGTGCTGCTGACCTTCGGCGGCCTGGCCTCGTTCTTCGCCTTCCTGCTCTATCCGCACCAGAAAGCCGGCTGAAGCCGACGTCCGGCCGACCTTCCAGGTCGCCGCGAAAAACCGGGAGGCACTCATGGGTATGGATCAGCGCGATTACCCTTCTGCAATCGCTTGCAATACACTTTTCTTCCCCCTGCCAAAGGCGTAGACTTTCGGGCACTTTTGAATCGAATCCCGACGTTCAGTAATTAGCCCAATAAAAACAAAAACATGTAGCCAACACCGCAGGCAGGAGTGATTTTTGAAACCCACCGATATTGCGCACCCCGATTACTTCCATAAAGTCGTCGATTGTCAGTGGGCCTGCCCGGCCCACACCCCCGTCCCCGAATACATCCGCTTGATCTCCGCTGGCCGATACGGCGATGCGTATATGGTCAACTGGAATTCGAATGTCTTTCCCGGCATTCTCGGCCGCACCTGTGACCGCCCGTGCGAACCCGCCTGCCGCCGCGGCCGTGTAGAAGAAGGCAACGTCGAAATTCGCAAACCGGTTGCGCATGACCATGGCAGCCAACCGGAACCGGTCGCGATCTGCCGCCTGAAACGCGTCGCCGCCGACAACAAGGACGACATTACTGCGCGGCTGCCGAAGGCGCCGAAACAGAAAAACGGCAAACGCATCGCCTGCATCGGCGGCGGGCCGGCATCACTGACCGTCGCGCGTGACCTCGCGCCGCTGGGTTACGACATCACCATTTACGAAGCCGACCCCAAGGCCGGCGGTTTCATGCGCTCGCAGGTGCCGCGTTTCCGCCTGCCGGAAGCCGTGATCGACGAGGAAGTCGGTTACATCACCGGCATCGGCAACATTGAAGTCAAGACCGGCACCCGCGTCGACAGTCTGAAAAAAATACTCGCGGAAAATTATGATGCGGTGTTTGTCGGCACCGGCGCACCGCGCGGCCGTGATCTCGACGTGCCTGGCCGTGCAGAAGCCGCAGCGAATGTGCATCTCGGCATCGACTGGCTGGCCAGCGTCTCATTCAACCACATTGAAAAAATCGGCAAACGTGTGATCGTGCTCGGCGGCGGCAATACCGCGATGGACTGCTGCCGTTCGGCCAAACGCCTCGGCGGCGAAGACGTCAAGGTCATCGTGCGTTCAGGTTACGAGGAAATGAAAGCCAGCCCCTGGGAAAAGGAAGATGCCATCGAAGAAGGCATCCCCATTCTCAATTTCCTGGTGCCGAAGTCGTGCAAGGTCGAAAACGGCAAACTGGTCGGCATGGTGTTCGAGAAGGTCAAGGCCGACTATGACGCCAAGGGCAAGCGTAGCCTGGTGCCTACCGGGGAACCGGACCAGCTGATCGAATGTGATGACGTGCTGGTCGCCATCGGCCAGGAAAACGCCTTCCCGTGGATCGAGCGCGATGCCGGCGTCGAGTTTGATAAATGGAACATGCCGGTAGTCGACAAGGTGACCTTCCAGTCGACCAATCCGAAAGTGTTTTTCGGTGGCGACTCGGCCTTCGGCCCGAAAAACATCATCTGGGCGGTGGCTCACGGCCACGAAGCCGCGGTGTCCATCGACAAGATGTTCAACAGCGAGGAACTCACCGATCGTCCGCTGCCGGCTGTCGTGGTGATCTCGCAGAAGATGGGCATCCACGAGTGGAGCTACGACAACGACATCTCCGCCGGATTGCGCAACAAGGTGCCGTGGCAGGACCAGAAGCTGACACTGAAAAACATCAAGGTCGAGGTTGAACTCGGTTTTGATGCCAAGTCCGGCTTTGCCGAAGCCCAGCGCTGCCTGAACTGTGACGTGCAGACGGTGTTCGCGCCCAAGCTGTGTATCGAATGCGATGCCTGCGTCGACATCTGCCCGATGGACTGCATCACCTTCACGCCGGACGCCGAGGAAGCCGAACTGCGTACGCAACTGACCGCGCCATCGCTGCATCCGGATC
>JAUXYA010000033.1 GCA_030684405.1 Burkholderiales bacterium
GCCCCGATCAGGCAGCCCATCATCAACGCCGTCATGATTGTGACTGCTTTTTTTGGCGTTTTCATGCTCTCCAACCCTCCTTCATAGACGATGCAACCGCGGGGCTAGCCGTCCCGCCGCCGCCCTTGTGGCCGGCAACCACTTCCCGGTACCAGTATTCGTGGTGTTCCTTTGCCCAGACTTCATCGACATAACCCGTGCGCATTGATTCGTAGGCTCCCTCGACACCAAGGGTGCCCATATAGATGTGGCCCAGTGAAAGAGTCATGAACACAATCGCGGCAATGGCATGAATGACATTCATCTGCTGCATCAATTCTCGGCCCTGCTCGAAATTCGGAAAGTTGAGCACGAAACCGGTAACACTGACCACCACGCCCAACAGGGTGACTCCGACCCAGAACCAGGCTTTTTCGCCGGCGTTGAAACGACCCGAAGGCACATGCTCACCTGTCAACAAGCCGCCACCCTTGGCGAACCACTGCAGGTCATGCCGCTTCAGCAGGTTGTCTTTAACGAAGGTCAGAAACATCAGAATCGTGCAAAACGCAAACACCGGCCCGACAAAGTTGTGAATGAATTTGGATGCAGTCGCCAGCCAGGAGAACAGCGAGTAACCGAACACCGGCAGCAGGATGTGTTTGCCGAAAAGAATCACGATGCCGGTCACTGCCAGCAGCACGAAACTGATCGCAGCACTCCAGTGGACCATCCGGTCCCACGCGCCGAAGCGCAGCAACTTTCTGCCAGTGGGCTTTTCATGCAGCTTGACCGGCCCCTTCAGCGAATAGTACGCACCAATGATGATCATCACCGCCACGATCAGCCAGCCGCCGTAAATAGTGATCGGGCCGTTGCGCAACTGCCGCCAGGTTTCCCCGGCCGGAAGCATCAGCACCTCGGTCTCAACGCCGCGAACCTGCGTGGTCTGGTACGGGTTGTTGCCGCTGCGTACATCCCGCCACATTGGCGCATTGTTGCCGGGCTGCACCTGCTGGCGCGCGGCCTGTTCCTGTGCCGAGCTGGTGTCAGCCGCTACCGCCGGAAACGACAGCACCACAAAAAGCGCACAGGTCGCGGCTACCAGCCATTGCTTCAAGACTGCCTGCATGGCTCTCCCTCCTTTATTCAGTTGCCGCTGACGCGTGCGTATTCATTCTGGTTATCGGTGCGGGCCTTGATCGCCTTCTCCCAGGCCGCGCGGTCGTTCTTGAACTGGGCGTTGTCCCATGGGCGGGTATCCGGCTTGCCCTGGTACTGGCCCTGCTTGTAGACGGTGACCTGCGTCTTTTCACCGCAGCCGGCCAGCAGCAGGAAGCTGCCGGCGATGACCGGAACCAGCAGTTTCTTCATGATTTGGCTCCCGCAGGCGGCGTCGGAGCTTTTTCCGGTTTGCCGTAGGCGGTGCCCCAGCCCCAGACCTCGGCGCCCTTGCCGCGTTTCAGCACGCGGTTGCGGTAAATGTCAGCCACCACGTCGCCATCTCCGCCCAACAGTGCCTTGGTCGAACACATCTCTGCGCAGGCCGGGAGTTTGCCCTCGGACAGGCGGTTGCGTCCGTATTTCTGGAACTCGGCTGCGGAATGGTCGACTTCGGGACCGCCCGCGCAGAAGGTGCACTTATCCATCTTGCCGCGCATTCCGAAAGCGCCGTCCTGCGGAAACTGCGGCGCACCGAAGGGACAGGCGTAAAAGCAGTAGCCACAGCCGATGCACAAGTCCTTGTCATGCAGGACCACGCCTTCGGAGGTCTTGTAGAAGCAGTCAACGGGACAGACGGCCATGCACGGCGCATCCGAACAGTGCATGCAGGCGACCGAAATCGATTTCTCGCCCGGCAGGCCGTCATTGAGCGTCACCACCCGCCGGCGGTTCACCCCCCAGGGCACCTCGTGCTCCTGCTTGCAGGCGGTTACGCAACCGTTGCACTCGATGCAGCGCTCGGCATCACACAGGAATTTCATTCTGGCCATATTGTTCTCCTGGTTCTCTGTTCGTTACGCCTTGGACACCTGGCACAGCGTGGTTTTGGTTTCCTGCATCATGGTCACGATGTCGTAGCCATAAGTGGTCGCCGTGTTGACCGCCTCGCCACGCACGATAGGCTCCGCGCCCGCCGGGTAGTGCTTTTTCATGTCCTCACCCATCCACCAGCCGGCGAAATGGAAAGGCAGGAACACGGTGCCCGCACCGACGCGTTCGGTGACCAGCGTCTTGACCTTCAGCCGGGCCTTGGTCGGCGACTCAACCCAGACATACTCGTTATTACGCACACCGCGGTCATTGGCGTCTTTCGGATTGATCTCGACAAACATCTCCTGCTGCAGCTCAGCCAGCCAGGGATTGGACCGGGTCTCATCGCCGCCCCCCTCATATTCGACCAGCCGGCCGCTGGTCATGATCAGCGGATACTGCTTGCCAGCGTCCTTGTTGGCATCCTGCACCGTCTTGAACAGCACCGGCAGGCGCCAGCGGTTCTTCTGGTCGGCGTGGGTCGGGTATTTCTCGATCAGGTCCGGCCGCGGGCTGTACAAGGGCTCGCGGTGCAGCGGTACCGCATCCGGGAAATTCCACACCACGGCGCGGGCCTTGGCGTTGCCGAAGGGATGGCAACCGTGTTCCTTCATGAACACGCGGATCATGCCGCCCGAAGGATCAGTCTTCCAGTTCTTGCCCTCAGCCGCCTTTTTCTCGTCCTCCGTCAGTTCGTCCCACCAGCCCAGCTTCTTCAGCAACACGTGATCGAGTTCGGGATAGCCGGTGGTGAGATCGGCCCCCTTGGAATGCGAGCCGTCCTCGGCCAGCAGATTGACGCCATCCTTCTCCACTCCGAAGTTCGCGCGAAAGTTGCCGCCGCCATCCATGATGTGACGGTCGGTCTGATACAGGTTGGGCGAGCCCGGATGTTTGATCGCCGCAGTTCCGTAACAGGGCCACGGCAGGCCGAAATAGTCACCATCAAGCACATAGCCGGTCTTCGCATCCTTGCCGCCTTTGGCGCGCAGGGACTTGATATCGAAGACATGCATGTTGCGCATGTGCGCCTGCAGGCGTTCCGGCGACTGGCCGGTGTAGCCGATGGTCCACACGCCGCGGTTGATTTCGCGCAGCGTGTCTTCCATGTCGGGCTCGTCCATGCCGCCCTTGCCCTTGGAGAGCTTGATTTTCGCCGTGAGCTCCTTGGCGAAGCCGAATTTCTGTGCCAGCTGATACATGATCATGTGATCGGTGCGCGACTCGAACATTGGCTCGATCACCTTCTCGCGCCATTGGATCGAGCGGTTCGAGGCGGTGCAAGAGCCCGCGCACTCCAGTTGCGTCGCAGCCGGCAGCAGATAGACGCCGTCCTTGCGTGACATTGCCGCCATCGCCGCAGTGGCCGAGGGATAGGGATCTATGACCACCAGCGTATCAAGCTTCTTGATCGCGTCGATCATTTCCTTGCCGCGGCTCTGGCTGTTCGGTGCATGCCCCCAGAACACGACTGCTTTCAAATTGCTGTCCTGGTCGATCAACTCGTTCTTCTCGAGGACTGCATCGATCCAGCGCGACACCGTGATGCCCGGCTTGGTCATCATGCCCGGCGCAAACTGCTTCTGGATCCACTCGAAATCAACACCCCAGACGTTGGCGAAGTGTTTCCACGAACCTTCGGCGATGCCGTAGTAACCCGGCAGCGAATCCGGATTCGGGCCGACGTCGGTTGCGCCCTGCACATTGTCGTGCCCGCGGTAGATGTTGCAGCCGCCGCCGGAAACGCCGACATTGCCCAGCGCCAGCTGCAGGATGCAGGAGGCGCGTACGATCGCGTTGCCGTTGGTGTGCTGGGTCTGGCCCATCGCCCAGACGATGGTGCTGGGCTTGTTCTTGGCCATTTTCTCGGAAACGTCGCGGACCTCGGCCTCCTTCATGCCGGTGACTTCCTCGACCTTGTCCGGCGTCCACTTGGCAGCCTCTTCCTGCACCTTGTCCATGCCATAGACGCGGGCCTTGATGTAGTCCTTGTCTTCCCAGCCATTCTTGAAAATGTGATGCAGCATGCCCATCAGGAATGCGACGTCGGTCCCGGAGCGGATGCGGTAAAAAGTATCAGCCTTGGCCGCGGTGCGGGTGAAGCGTGGATCAACGACGATCACCTTGGCGCCGTTCTCCCTGGCATGCAGGGTATGGAGCATCGACACCGGATGCGCCTCGGCGGCATTGGAGCCGAAGAACAGGATGCACTTCGAGTTCTGTTCGTCGTTGTAGGAGTTGGTCATTGCACCATAACCCCAGGTGTTCGCAACGCCGGCGACCGTAGTCGAGTGGCAGATGCGCGCCTGATGGTCCATGTTGTTGGTGCCGAAGAAGGACACAAACTTGCGCAGCAGGTAGGACTGCTCGTTGTTGTGCTTGGAAGAGCCGATCCAGAAGGTCGCGTCGGGGCCCGACTCCTTGCGGATCTTCAGCAGGCGGTCACTGACTTCGGTCAGCGCCTGATCCCAGGAAATCTTCTCCCACTTTCCATTGCTGAGCTTCATCGGTGAGCGCAGGCGGTGCGAGTTCTCGTGCATGCCGTGTTCGCGAATCGAAGCACCCTTGGCGCAGTGCGCGCCGAGGTTGATCGGCGAATCGAACACCGGCTCCTGGCGGATCCACACGCCGTTCTGAACCACTGCGTCAATCGCACAACCCACCGAACAGTGGGTGCAGATCGTGCGTTTCACCTCGATTGCGCCGCCTGCGGGCTTGTCCGCGGCTTCTGCCTTGCGCATGACCGGGAAAGGCAGTTGCGACAGCGCCGCTGCTCCGCCGGCAGCCATGCCGCTGCGCTTGAGGAAGGTGCGGCGATCAATGGTGCTGCCGATGAACGCCGCTGCGCCGCGCGTAAGCCGATTCGGTGCAACTGCAGTCTGGCTCGATTTCCGGGTGAGTAACATGGCGCGCTCCTCAGACCTTGGTGGTTTCGTAATAACGACGGACATGCGCCGTCAACTGATAGCCTTTGCCCTGCTTTGCTGCCTGTTTTTCCCCTGGCGCCGTCTCTCCGACTGTCCTGGTGGTGACCACGGCGGCGGCTGCAACGCCGCCGGCACTGGCGGCGACGAGAAACTTCCTGCGGCTCGATTGGGTGCTCATGTTGATCCTCCTTCAGGCAAGCTCAAAATATTCGGATTCGTGGGCAAAAAAAGCGGCGGCAAAGCGGGAAACGCTGCGATAAAACGTAGTCTGTTCGGCCTCGTCCAGCGCGACACACAGCACAGCAAACCACGGCGCCAGATAACTGCGAAAAAAAGCCTGCTGCGCGGCAAAGGATTCATCTGGCGCCGCATCGTCGACGATCAACCCGCGCATCACGTCGCACAGCGCGGAAATATGATCCTCATACTCCACCGCTGCGTCGGCACGCCGGTAACCGATGCGCTGCAGGTCGTCGCGCAATTCAGCCAGCAAATGGCCCTTGCGCCTGCCCTGCATGTGACTCGAGGCATACAGCGAAACCGGCGGACGACCGGTGCTGACAAAGGTTTCGTCGAATTCGCTGCGGATGGCCGCGGCATCGGCCTGCCGGGCTGCGTCGGCGAGCGCCCGCCAGGCGCGGGGAAGTTCCGCATCAGCCTCGCCGATTACGTCGCGTGAATCGGCAATCTGGTGCAGCAGTTCGGAAGTGGGTGCCGCGAAAAAAAGGTGGCTCAGCAGACCGTAGAGCGCACTGCGAATACCATCGCCATTCTCTCTTGCGGAAGACGCAGGCATCGCCTCCCTGTCTGGTATTGCCGTCGCGCTGATTATCATCTGCCGTCGCCGCCAATATGTGAAACAGTGCCTATCTTAGAGGCGTTTTTTTCAAACTTCCACCTTCATCGCACCAAAGACGGCAGTTGTGAACGAGGCAGTTCAGACATCATTTATGTTGCCATGCCGCGAATTCTGCAGCAGGTCGACCACACGACAATCTGCGCACATCTTGATGCGATCCAGCGCACCCGGCTCGGCAAACATCGAGTGCTGACCCAGCCTTGACAACATGCCGTCCACCATCTGTTTGGTTCCAAAAGGTTTTCCGCACTTGATGCAATTGAAAGCCGGCGCTTCGTTGAGCGTCTGCGCCACCTTCGCCTGTCCCGTCAACAGCAGGCGTGGCTGCAGTGACAAGGCTTCTTCGGGGCATGTGCGTACGCACAATCCGCATTGCACGCAGTTCATTTCAATAAAGCGCAGGGCCGGCGATTCCTTGGAATCGAGCAGCGCACCTTCCGGACAGGACCCCACGCAGGCCATGCAAAGGGTGCATTTTTCCTTGTTCACCTCGACGCTGCCATACGGCGCGCCCGATTTCAGTGCAATCGCATCGGTCTTTTTGGTTGCATGGCTGCGCAGATGCTCGAATACAAAATCCAGCGTGCTGCGCTTGTCGTTGCCAAGGTTGAAACCCGCCTCGGGTAAGGAGGCAGGCCGCGGCAAGGCCCACAGCCGGCGTTCCGCCTCGGCCATGTCGCCGACCGGTATCCAACAGGTGCGTTCACCCTCGTAGCCGAATCCCGCGAGCAGTTCCTGCGCCAGCGCGACCTGGCGTTCGCCGGCTTCGACATACGCCGCCGCTTCCGAACCCGCACCGAGCACGACGACCTGCGCCGCCCCCAGCGCGATGGCGCCAAGCATCAGGTCGATGCCAATGGCGGCCACATGCAGCACCTCGACCGGAATCAGGTCCGCCGGCAATCCCCTGCCCCGACGCGCCAGCAGCGCCAGCAGTTCGCGGCCATCGGTGCTGTTGTGGAACAGCAAACGCGGATTGCGTCCGCCCGCGGCGCGATAGGCCTTCAATGCTGCCTTCAGGCGCGCGCCGGTATCGGCAACACGTGGCCAGGCATAAGTCATCGCACCCGACGGGCACACCGTGGCGCAACCGCCGCAGCCCATGCACAGGTGCGGCTCGACCACGACCTTGTTTTCCTTCAGCAGGCTGCTGATCGCGCCGGTCGAGCAGACGTCGATGCATTGGGTGCAGCCGGTGATGCCTGAACGCGCATGAGCACAGAGCTTCTCGCGATAGACAAAGAATTTCGGTTTCTCGAAGCTGCCCGTCATCTGCGCCAGTTTTCCTGCGGCCAGCGCCTGCTCCAGCGGATCGCGGCCCGGCGCGAAATAACCCTGCGGCGGCTGTTCCGTGCGGATGTTCGGCGTGTCGTCGAGATCCAGCACCAGATCGAAACGGTCTTCACGCGACGATTCGCCGCGGCCGAAATCGATTGCCTGCACCGTGCCGCAGGCCGCCACGCATTTGCGATGGCTTTTGCATTTTTCCAGTTCGATCTGAAAACTGAAATCGATGGCCTGCTCCGGACAGGCCTCGATGCAGGCGCCGCAGCGGGTGCAGGCCTCGAGGTCGATGGGATTGCGCTGGATCCAGGTCGCAGCGAAAGCGCCGAGGTAACCTGACAGCGCACTGACCTTGCCCGAAAACACCGGATAGCGGCGTTCTCCCGGCAACTCCGCACCACGGCCATCATCGCTCATCAGCACCGTCACCGAGAACTGCCCCGCCAGCCGTTCCGCCCAGGGCAGCGCCGCAGCGCCGGGGCCTACGATCAGCAGTTCGTTGCCCGCTTCGTAGTTCACCGTCGCCACCGGCTCGGGATCCGGCAGGTCAGCGGCAGCGAGCAGCGCCGCCATCTTGGGCGCGGCCTGCGCGCCCTCTTCCGACCAGCCCGCGGTTTCCCGCACATTGACGAAACGGATCGTGCCCTGCCCGCCCATTTCTGCGTACAGCGCTGAAAACAGCGGCGCCTCCTGCGTGCAGCCAACCAGCAGATCGTCGCCGGATTTCACCGCTGCCTCAAAGCTGGCGAGTTGATGCCGACAGAGCTCGTTGCGCAGCGGCGGCAGTTCATCGCCGCCGAGTGCGCCGGCAATCGTCTTGCAGTCGACCGTCATGGTCTTGTTGCAGTTGCAGAGCAGCGTTTTGTGCTTCATGGAAAATTCATTGAAAAAATTGTGTGCAGTCTACGCGGTTCGCGAAGACGCTCCAGGGTCCTTGTCGGACTCGTTTGCAATCGGCTCAGGCCCAGCCATGTCCTCCGCGACCACCGGCGGCAGGGCTTCCGCCTCCTCTTTAGCGAGAGCGGCAGCTTCGGCCGCCGCCTGAGCTCCCATCTCCTGCTCCGGCGTCATCGCGCGACGCTTCTGCGCCTCTTCATCGGTCTCCTTCGCCCAGCCGAGGATTTTCTGCGCCTGCTTCAGTTCCGCCAGCATCGATGCCGGCAACGGATCGGAGATCGAATAGTCATCAATATAGACGTCGAGCCCGTCCATCACGTTGAAATGCGGATCGCTGAACATTTTTTTCAGTGCCGCGCGCCGCAGGGTCTCGTCGACCTTGGGATGCAGGAAACCACGGTAATCGGAGTCGATGCCCAGTTCCTCGAGCGGCGGTAACTTGGGCGCTTCTTCCGTGGTGGCCGGCGTCACCGGTGCCGGCGGCTTCAGCGCCTCCTCGCGCGCATCGCGCTTGCGGCGCGACCAGCGGGAAAGAAATTCTTCGGGGCTTTCAGCAGGTTTGTGTTCGGACTCGGCCATCGTGTTCGTGAATCTCAATCGGGGCGCCAGTTGCCCATGCGCCCCTTGTCCTTGTTGGTCGCATACTTCGCCTTCTTGCGCGGCTCGGGCTTGTAATGCTGTTCACAGAACTGCGCCATCCATGGAACCAGCTCCAGCGGCAGCGGCACACCGTCGACGGTTTCGCCACTGTCGAGCCAGCGCGAGCCCTCGTGGTAACTCACGGTCAACAGCTGCGGCTTTGCCACCGCGTCCTCCATCCGCCACAGCACAAACACCTTGGGCTGCGGCGAGGTGATGTTCATGTAATAACCCTCGGCCTCGTCTCGCTGCAGCGCGATCTGCAATCCCGAATGCAGCATCTGCAGGCGGCCCGCATCATCCAGCAACACCCGCGGTGGTGCGGTCGGGTCGAGGTCGGGCACGACACTCTTCGCTTCCCATTTTTCGCTCGCCCAGCGGTTGTTCAGCGGTGTGCGCTCCATCACCACGGCGGCGGTCCGGCGTTGCGTCACGGATGTCGAGGATTCGGACATGAAGACCATTCTGCGGGAGAAGCCGCGACCATACAACCTTGCGCTGCAGCTAAATACCTGATTTGCAAGTGTTGTCATCCTTGCACCGCAGGATTCGACTCGTCCATAATCAGCCTCCGCCCCGAGTCCCAGACCATGACCCCGTCCAGCACCGCATCTGCCGCCACCGCCGTCCGCGACCGCCTCCACCGGCCGTTGCGCGACCTGCGCATCTCGGTGACCGACCGCTGCAACTTCCGCTGCGTCTACTGCATGCCGAAGGAGAAGTTCGGCGCCGACTACCAGTTCCTCGAGCGTGGCGCATTGCTGAGCTTCGAAGAGATCACCCGTCTCGCTCGGCTGTTCACGCATCTCGGCATCGAGAAAATCCGCCTCACCGGCGGCGAACCGCTGGTAAGGCGTGGCATCGAACAACTGATCGGCATGCTCTCCACCATCCCCGGCCTCGACCTCACGCTGACCACCAACGGCTCGTTGCTCGCCAAAAAAGCCGTGGCCCTGCGCGCGGCGGGCCTGCAGCGCGTCACTGTCAGCCTCGACTCGCTCGACGACGCCGTGTTCAAGGCGATGAACGACGTCGACTACCCGGTGGCGAAGGTGCTCGAAGGCATCGATGCAGCCGCCACTGCCGGCTTCAAGCCGATCAAGATCAACATGGTCGTCAAACGCGGCCTCAACGAGCACAGCATCCTGCCGATGGCGCGCTTTTTCCGCGAGCGCGGCCACATCCTGCGTTTCATTGAATACATGGACGTCGGCGCCACCAACGGCTGGCGCCTGGACGATGTGGTCAGCGCACGCGAGATCGTTGACATCATCAGCCGCGAGCTGCCGCTGGAGCCCGCCGACCCCAACTACACCGGCGAAGTTGCCGAACGCTGGCGCTACAAGGACGGCTCCGGAGAAATCGGCGTAATCGCCTCCGTCACCCAGGCCTTCTGCCGCGACTGCACCCGCGCCAGAATCTCCACCGAAGGCCAGCTCTACACCTGCCTCTTTGCCACGGCCGGACACGACCTGCGCGCGCTGCTGCGCGGCGGCGCCAGCGACGAAGCCATCCTCGCCAAAATCGGCAGCGTGTGGACCGCACGCGAAGACCGCTACTCTGAAATCCGCGGCCAGCAGACCGTGCCGCTGAAAAAAATCGAGATGTCGTACATCGGGGGCTAAGTGAAGCTTGTCCCGGCTATTGCAGTCATTTCCCTGCTTGCATTCGGTTCACACGCTTCCGCCCAGACTGCCTTGATTGATCTTTATAACAACACCGTGGTGGATCTTTGTGTTGAAGGACAATCCAAGGGCAGTTGCCAGGAAATTCTCTCCAAACGCTCAGGCGAGGTTCATATTCGCAGTATCCAGTGGATCCAGTTTGGCAAGAAGATGTTCAGATATAACGTTCCCAGAACATTTCTGAAACCCGGCTTAAGGCTGCAGGCGGAGTCCGACGGCAATCTTTATCTGCTGCCTGACAACGTGCCATTGCCTGCTTCGGTACTGCCCAAACAACCCTTAGGTTTTCCCTTGACGCCTACGCGACGTGTAAACCTGACATAACTCGTTGCCCCTGCCCTCATGTCGAAACCAAAAATCACCCGCGCCACCCGCCCGCTCACGGTTGAAGTCGAATCGATCAACGAGCACGGCGAAGCCGAATCCACCCCCATCGCCGGCGAACATCCGCTGACGATCTACATCGACAAACGCGAGATCGTCACGCTGATGACGCTGGGCCAGCACCCGGAAGCGCTGGTGCTCGGCTATCTGCGCAACCAGCGGCTGGTACCGTCGATCGAGCACATCGCCGCGGTGCAGGTCGACTGGGAAACCGGTTCCGCTGCCGTCACCACGCGCAAGGCGGTGAAGGACCTCACGAAGAAGATGAGCAAACGCACGGTCACCACCGGCTGCGGCCAGGGCACGGTGTTCGGCGACCTGATGGCGGAAGTCGACAGCATCAAGTTACGCGATGACGTGCGCCTCAGCGAATCGGGCCTCTACGCCCTGCTCGACGCCGTGCGCCGCCACGAAACCATCTACAAAAGCGCCGGCGCGGTGCATGGCTGCGCGCTGGCTGCGGTCAATGGTGACAACGCCGACATCCTTCACTTCGTCGAGGACGTCGGCCGCCACAACGCCGTGGACGCCATCGCCGGGCTGATGTGGCTGGAAGACATCGACGGCTCCGACAAGGTGTTCTACACCACGGGCCGCCTGACTTCGGAAATGGTGATCAAGGCCGCGCAGATGCGCATTCCTTTTCTGGTGTCACGTTCAGGCCTGACGCAGATGGGCCACGACGTCGCACTGCGCACCGGCATCACCATGATCGGCCGCGCCGTCAACAAGCACTATCTGCTGTTCACCGGCCGCGAGCGTTTCGTCAAACCGATTAGCCTCACCGCCTTCGCATGAACTGCATCACCGGAATACTCCTTGCCGGCGGCCAGGGCCGACGCATGGGCGGCGTCGACAAGGGTCTGCAACTGTTGCGCGGCAAACCGATGGCGCAGCATGTCATTGAACGCTTCGCCCCACAGGTTGACGAACTGCTGATCAACGCCAACAAGAATATTGAACAATATCAAGCACTTGGATATCGCGTCATCCCCGACGCCATCGGCGGCTTTGTGGGGCCGCTGGCAGGCCTGCACAGGGGCCTGAGTGAAGCCGCGCACCCGCTGGTGGTGACTGCGCCCTGCGACTCGCCCTTCCTGCCGCTGGACCTGGTGGCGCAACTGAAAACAGCGCTGGATGTACATCAGGCCGAACTCGCGGTCGCGAAGACCGGCGACCAGCCGCATCCGGTGTTCAGCCTGTGCAAAAAATCAGTGCTGCCCGGCCTCACCGCATTTCTGGAATCCGGCGGGCGCAAGATCGACTTGTGGTACTCGCAGTTGAAGGTGGTGGAAGTGCAGTTTGCGGATGAGGCGGCGTTTCAGAATATCAATACGCGGGAAGAGTTGACGGCACATGAGTAATTGGTTCCGGTATTTTTAAAAAGCTCATACGGGCCCTATTTATTGCCTCAATAAATCTGACACTCGCCAATGGATTGTCGTCGTGCCAGCCCCCTTAGCAACAGCGAAAGGGGGCTGCCCTTGCATTTCACGTCAGCTCGAACCCATTTCAGGCAATCGACGAAATGGAAATATCGTTCAGCGAGAGCTACCGCCTCCTAACTGCTGGCGGCGCGGCGGAGTTTTCCCCTTGGAGTTGTCAGAGCGCCTCTTCTCTTCATCAAAACGCTTCGACTGTTCCTGACGATATCGATACGCCTCATTTGACTTTTGGATCATTTTTTTCTCATGCTCTGGATAAGAGTAACCCTTATCTGCAGCTTGCACTTGGAAAGACAAGCAAAGACCAAATAAAAGAGCAAGAAACGGCTTTACGCAAATGTATTTAACAAAATTCATGATTAATCAACTTTGACGAAACTTTGCATAAGAAGAATGGACTCCAACCACCTGTGCACACATATCTCATCTTTGCAAGAGCCTGTCAACGTGCAGTCCAGTTCGTTCGTTCCGCCACGATTAGAATCAAAAGTTCCATCTCAGAAAAATCAGGGATTAACGTGGACAAGCATGTCCGTTCCTCGAATTAACATTTTTAACTTATCACCGCCACCCGCAACGCCCCCCGCAACCCCACCTGCGCATCCATCACTACCCGCACCGGTATCCCCGACAGCAGCGGCGTGAACGCCCCCTTGCCGGTGAAGGCGCGCATGAAACTCCCGTCCTTCAGCCGGTTGACAATGCGCGGCGCGATACCGCCACCGATGTAGACGCCGCCGCGCGCGAGCACGCTCAGCGCGATGTTGCCGGCGAAGGAGCCGTAGGCGGCGATGAACAGGTCGAGCGCGCGCACCGCCAGCGGGTCGAGTTTGGCGATGGCGTATTCGGCGATCACCGCACTGGGATCGGCGCCGGCACGTTTGGTCGCATCGAGCAACTGTTTCGACGGAACGCCGAGGCCGGTCTCCTGCAGGAAGCTGAACACGCGCATCAGACCCGGCCCGGAGATCACCCGCTCCCAGGACACGCGGCCATAGGTGCGACGCAGGTACATCAGCAGCTTGTCCTGCAGCTCGTCGATGGGGGCGAAGTCGGTGTTGCCGGCTTCCGAGGGCAGCACTTCCCAGCTGTTTCCGTTCCAGTGGATGATGCCGACGCCAAGGCCGGTGCCGGCGCCGATGATCACCGCTGTGCCCTGCTCCGGCGCTTCGGCCGACTGCAAGGTCGTGAAGCTGACATGCGGTAACTCCAGCACACCGAGGCCTGCGGCGTGGAAATCGTTGACGATCTGCACCGGCGGCAGTCCGTGGCGCGCCGCGACGCCGGTGGCGCTGACTTTCCAGCCGAGGTTGGTCAGCGTCGATTCGCCGTTGGCCACCGGGCCGGCGACGGCGAAGGTCGCTGCAGCGAGCTGCGGCCGCGCGGCGGCGGGTTCGGGCAAAGAGAAAAAACGCTCCAGCAGCGCATCGAAATCATTGAACTCGCGGCTTTCGAAAGATATTTCGTAGAGCACGCGGCTGACGCCGCCGGTCTGTCGTTCGGCAATGGCGAAGCTGGCATGGGTGCCGCCGATGTCGGCGGCGAGGATGAAGCGTGGGATGGGATTGGTCATTTTTACTATTTCTATCTGGAGCGCCTGACAAAATGACTCTTCGGGGGCCATACCCGTAGACCGGAATCCGGATACACAGTAGCTATTTGGGACGACTGACCCGGATTCCACTTCGTTCCATCCGGGCTACAACCCCGTGATGTGCCAACTTCCATAGTAGAGGGTAATTTCATTTTTTAGGTGCTCTCGTTTATGCATTGCTGACCCTTCTCTGCGTTCCCTCCCCCAGTGGAACAGGGCGAGGGAAAGCGATTTGAAAGGTAAGAATGGGTCATGTGGAAGCCCTGTCGCTGCCCGGGCGCATGCGTGCCAGGGGATTCTGCCGGTAGAACTGTGACATCTGGTCGTAGACCGCGGGATACAGGCCGTGCAGTGCTTCGGGGCGCTCGAAAAAGAGTTCGCTGGTGACCGCGAAAAATTCCGCAGGGTTCTCGGCAGCGTATTCGTCGAGGACAGTTTCCTCGCGCGCGTCGAGGCGCCGCTCGAAATCGGCGAAGGCTGCGCTGAAAACTTCACTCCAGGCACTGCGGTCCATATCCGCATGCAGTGGCGGGAAACCGTTGGGCGTGCCGTTGCGCATGTCGAGCTTATGGGCGAATTCATGCAGCACGACGTTGTAACCGTCGCCGCCGTTAGCCTCCTGGGCACTGCGCCAGGACAGGATCACCGGACCGTGTTCCCAGGCCTCGCCCGACAGCGGTGCGCGCACCTTGTGCATCACGCCGTGTTCGTCCATATATTCGTGCTCGACGATAAATTCATCCGGATAGACGATGACTTCGACCCAGTCGTCGTAGAGTTCGAAGTCAAGGTTCAGCACCAGCAGGCAGGCTTGCGCCGCGACGACGAGCTGCATTTCGCGGGTCATCTCCAGACCGCCCGCGCCGCTGACCGGCTTGCGGTCGAGAAACAGCGCGCTCAACTCACGCAGCCGGAGTTGCTCGTCGGCAGAGAGCAGACGGAAGAAGGAGAAACGCGACATCAGGCGCAGCCACTGCGCCTCGTCGATCGGCTGCCGCTCGACGGCGCGTGTGCGGCGCCAGCGGCCGAACCAGCTGCCGATGCCCATCGCCTCAGGCGCCATCCCGGCCGTCGCCGAGCTTCAGCACTTTCGCGGTTTCCGGCTCCTCATCATCAAGTTCGACACCCTCGATCTGTGCGAAGCGCTGCGAAATCTTGCCGCTGGTGACCTGCACCTTCTCCACGTCGTCGTAGGCCTGGCGGATATGCTTGGCGAGGTCCTTCATGCGCTCGTCGAAGCGGCCGAATTCGACCGACAGCCGCGCCAGCGAATCCTTGATGACATGAATCTGCTTGCGCGTCTCCACGTCCTTCAGCACCGCGCGCGCGGTGTTGAGCACCGCCATCAGCGTCGTCGGTGAAACGATCCACACGCGTTTGGCGCTGGCGTATTCGACGGTTTCGGCGTGGTGGGCATGGATCTCGGCGAACACGGCTTCCGCCGGCACGAACATCACGGCGCCGTCG
>JAUXYA010000035.1 GCA_030684405.1 Burkholderiales bacterium
CTGGAATACCTGCTTTGCCAAATCCAACCCAATTCGCTTAATCTTCATCTCGGACTCCTTCCCCTTTTGTCTGGTGGTCACAGCCTCCAGTCTGGCGCATCGACGCCGTCAGGTGGGAGGAGTCCATCCCATTGGGCTACGTAAGCTCTCCCCGTCAGTAACTGGGTCTTCCGCTCATCACTCATCACTCATCGTTCATCGCTCCCCCGGCGGCCTCCGCCGCCACTGACTGATCAACAGCCAGCCGCCGAACATGCCGCCGAGGTGCGCAAAATGCGCGATGCCGGCCTGGGTGCCGGTGACGCCGAGGTAGAGTTCCAGCAATCCGTAAAGCGTGACGAACAGCCATGCGGGCATGGGTATCGGCGGAAAAATCAGCATCAGTATGCGCTTGGGGAAAAGCAGGCCGTAGGCGAGCAGCAGGCCGAAAACCCCGCCGGAGGCGCCCACCGTCGGTACCGGCGGCCCGCCGCTCAGAGCCGACACTGCGAGTTGGGTGAGCGCGGCGGCAAATACGCAGCCGAGGTAGTAGATCAGGAAGCGCCGCGGGCCGAACACGGCTTCAATCTGGCCGCCGAACATGTACAGCGCCAGCATGTTGAAGCCGAGGTGAAACAGTCCGCCATGCAGGAAGCCGTAGGTGATGACTTGCCAGGGCAGGAAGCGGACGCCCAGTTCGTGGGGTGTGTGGAAAGGCCACAGTGCGAACCAGATGATCAGCAGATCACCGAGAACGAATTGCAGCAGGAAAATCGAGACATTCGCGATCAGCAGGAGCCGGGTCATGGGTAGCAGCATGGCCCGGATGGTACTACGATGCTGACGGTCAG
The DNA here is from genome assembly GCA_030684405.1 of Burkholderiales bacterium. Taxonomy (GTDB): domain Bacteria; phylum Pseudomonadota; class Gammaproteobacteria; order Burkholderiales; family SG8-41. Next base: position 831 of record JAUXYA010000035.1, read on the forward strand.
CGCCAAACGATGACCATGCGCGGGGCCGGCCCGCGCATCTTTTTCAGGCGAGTACCGGCGGCAGCTGCGGCGCGAGTTTCGCGCGCTCGGCAGTGGCGCTGCCATTGAGCGCAAAACCCAGCAGTTTGCCGTCAGCACCGACGAACAGCGATTTCACGCCCTCGCCGCTGGCCTCGACCTGCCACTGTCCTTCGGCACCTGCCGCGGGCGGCGAGACGATGGTCGGGCAGGCGGGGGTTTTCACCATGACCGGCATTGCCGGGAAAGATACTGCCATCGGTTTGCCGGCGAGCGTCTGCGCCAGTGCGCGCGTGGCATGCATGATCGGCATCACGTAGGGCATCACCAGGCCCTCGATTTCGGCGCAGTCGCCCAGCGCGTAGACCTCGGCAGCACTGGTTTCAAGCCGGCGATTGACGGCAATGCCGCGATTGACCTTGATGCCGGCCGCAGCGGCGAGTGCAGTGCGCGGCTTGAGGCCCACGGCAGAGAGCACGACATCGGCCTGCAGCGTCGTGCCGTTGGCCAGCTTCACGGTGTAGCCGCTGTCCGCGTGATCGACCGCGGCGACGCTGGTGCCGAGCTGCCACTGCACGCCCAGAGCGGCGAGTTTTGACTGCAGCAGGGCGCCGCCTTCGGGCGGCAGCAACCGACCCAGCGCCTGGCCGGCGATGTCGATGATGTCCACAGCGTAACCTGTGGCGGCGAGGTCATTGGCGAACTCGCAGCCGATCAGGCCGGCGCCGATGATCGCAACGCGTTTTTTCCCGGCGATCGCCGCGCGGAACATGGCGTAATCGTCAAGGTCGTTGACGGTCAGTATGTCGCCCGCCGCATTTCCCTCTACGGGTAGCCGGATCTGATCGGCGCCGAGGGCGAGCACCAGTTTCGAATAGCGCAGCGTTTCTTCGCCAATGCGCAGCGTGCGGGCTGCGGTGTCAATGGCATCGACGCGGGTTTTCGTGCGCACTGTCGCATTGAGTTGGTTGGCCATCTGCTCTGGCGTGTTCAGAGCGATCGCGGCGGGCTCCTTCTTCGATGCCAGTGCGTTCGACAGCATCGGCTTTGAATAGAAAGGCCCGCTGTCGGCCGAAATCAGGGTCAGCGGGGTGGTGGTGTCGAGTTTGCGCAGCTCCTTGGCGGTGTTGTAGCCCGCCAGGCCGCTGCCGATGATGATGATCGGGTCCATGGTGTTTCCGTTGTTGAATCAGCGCAGGATGGTATCAAACAGCATCATCAGCACAAAACCGCCGATGAGGCCGATGGTGGCGACGCGTTCGTTGCCGTTGCGATGGGTCTCGGGAATGATTTCGTGGCTGATCACGAACAGCATCGCGCCAGCCGCAAAAGCAAGTCCCCAGGGCAGCATCGCTGCGGCGTAACCGATCGCGCTGGCACCGACGAGTCCGCCGAGCGGTTCGGCCATGCCGGTGGCGAGCGCGAGCGCCACGGCTTTCCAGCGCGAGATGCCCAGCGTCACCAGCGCGATCGCGACGATCAGGCCTTCCGGCATGTTCTGGATCGCGATGCCTGCGGTGATTGCTGCGCCGCCGTCGCTGCCCTGGGCGACGCCGACGGCCAGTCCCTCCGGGATGTTGTGCAGGGTGATCGCGGTGACGAACAGCCACAGTCCGGCCGCATTTTCCGGCGTCGCCGGCTGGCCGACCTCGCGACCCTTGACGAAATGCTCATGCGGCATCCAGCGGTCAGCTGCCATCAGCACCCCGGCGCCGAGGAGCACGCCGGCTGCCGCAATCATTACACCGCCGACCGGGCTGCCGGCGAGCTCCGCGCCGGTTTCAAGCGCGGGCGCGAGCAGCGAGAAAAAACTGGCGGCGAGCATCACACCGGCACCGAAGCCGAGCAGGGTGTCGCGCATCGCGGCGGAAATCTGCCGGATCACCAATACCGGCAAAGCGCCGGCACCGGTCGCCAGCGCGGTGAACAAAGTGGCTGCGAGCGCGGCACGCACCGCTTCGTTCGCCGGTGCGGCCGCGGCGAGTTCCATCGCCAGCGCAACTGCCGTGACGGCGAGCACGATGAACGCCGCCAGCCGCTGCCAGGAAGGCTCGGCGGCGAGGCGGCGTGCAGTCAGAATCATCTCGGCCATGATGTGCCCGGTGCGCGGTTAAAGTGCTTATTTCTCGATCAGGCTGCGCAGCATCCACGCGTTTTTTTCGTGAATCTGCATACGCTGGGTCAGCAGGTCGGCGCTAGGTTCGTCGTTGGCCTTGTCGACCACCGGGAACACCGAGCGCGCAGTGCGGGCGACGGCTTCCTGGCCTTCGACCAGCAGTGCGATCATTTTTTCCGCCTTCGGCACACCGGCCGTTTCCTTGATCGAGGACAGCTTCACGTAATCGGCGTAGGTCCCCGGCGCCGGGTAGCCCAGTGCACGGATGCGCTCGGCGATCTGATCGACGGCGAGCGCCAGCTCGTTGTACTGGGTCTCGAACATCAGGTGCAGCGTCTGAAACATCGGGCCGGTGACGTTCCAGTGGAAGTTGTGGGTCTTCAGATACAGCGTGTAGGTGTCTGCGAGCAGCCGCGACAGGCCGTCGGCAATGGCCTTGCGGTCCTTGTCCTTGATGCCGATGTCGATTTTTGCAGTCTTGGTCATGTCTTTCCTTTCAGTGTGTACGGTGTTTCGGACGCCGCACCCGTCCCGCACAGGCGGGACGGGGTATTCAATGGCAGCTTACGCCGCCTTCAGCACCATTTCGAAATCGGCCTTGACGATGCCACACTCCGGGCAGGTCCAGTCTTCCGGGATGTCTTCCCAGCGGGTACCCGCCTTGATGCCGTGTTCCGGATCGCCTTCGGCTTCGTCGTAGACGTAACCGCAGACGATGCATTCCCATTTGCGTGTTTCATTTGCCATGTTCAATTCTCCGTGTCTGTAATGTGATTGTTGGTTTTGCTCAATGTTCCCGCTGTGCGCCCGCCCACTGAGCAGGCGAGGGCCTGCAGCAGTGCGAGCGGTGCAACAAGCCTGTCTGCCAGGATTACGCTGCCGCCACCTTGGCGCGCACTGCGCGGTAGTGATTGGCGTGGCGCTCTTCGACCTTGGCCAGCGCGGCGAAGCGCTTGGCAGCCTTGGCCAGGGTCTGGCGGAAACGGTCGGCGTGTTCCTTCGATTCCTCGATCTGCTCGTCCATTTCCTTGACCGCGGCGTGATTGCCTTCCTGCTCGGCCAAGTGGCGGAACTGCGGATACATTTCGGTGTATTCGTAGGTCTCGCCGGCGATCGCCATGTCCAGCGCCTTGGCGGGTGTCAGTTCGGTTTTCGGGTAGAGCAGGTCAAGGTGACCGAAGGCGTGCTGCACTTCCTGGGCTGCGGTTTCCTCGAACACCTTCGCGGTTTCAACGTCGCCCTGCTCGCGGCAGATCTTGGCGAAATACATGTACTTGATGTGTGCCATGGACTCGCCGGCGAAGGCGGCTTCGATGTTCTTGATGGTGACGGATTCGGGTTTCATCTGCTTCTCCTGGGTTAAAAAGTGGCGCGTTTCCTAACGCTTGGAGAGGATGATAGGGATCCAGGGTCTATTAATCCAATTGATTGTTATAAAGAAATTGATAGTAATTGGCTATACAGCAGGCCGCTTTAGGGATATACGTAATTATCTGTTTTAAATGATTATTTTTGTTTTACCGGGGTGGCGCCATTAAGCGCGCAGAGTCCCACCGCCACGCGGATGACCTCAAGCGCCGCGCTGCGCGGAAAGCTCGTGCGCGAGACGAGTACCACCCGCCGGTCCGGCACCGGGCGCGAGAACGGCACGTAGGCGAGCAGGTCGGCGGCAGCCCGCCGGACCGGAATTGCCGAGGACGGCAGCACGGTCAAACCCATTCCCGAGGCCACCATCAGGCGGATGGTCTCGAGCGAGGAGCCTTCGACCGTTTTCTGCAGCGTGCCCTGGGTCGCGCTGGAGCGGTTCAGCGCCGGGCAGGCGTTGAGCACCTGGTCGCGGAAGCAGTGGCCGGTGCCGAGCAGGAGCAGGCTCTCGCGGGCCAGCTCGTCTGCCGGGATCGATTTGCGTCCGGCCCAGGGGTGGGTCTTGGCCATCGCCACTACGAAGGGCTCGTCGTAGAGCGGCGTCACCGTGATGCCCGGTTCGCTGAAGGGCAGGGCGACGATGGCGACGTCGACGTCGCCGCGTTTCAGACGCTCCGACAGCGTGGCAGTGTAGTTTTCCTCGAGCATCAGCGGCATTTTCGGCGCGCGCCGGCGCAGCACCGGGATCAGCTGCGGCAGCAGGTAGGGGGCGATGGTGAAAATCACGCCCAGTTTCAGCGGTCCCTCGAGCGGGTCGCCGCTGGTCTTGGCTAAGTTCTTGATTTTCTCGGCTTCTTCGAGCACGCGTTGAGCCTGCTCGACCACGCGGTTGCCGGCCGGCGTCACCGTGATTTCGCCGGAGCCGCGCTCGAACAACTGTACGCCGAGTTCTTCCTCGAGCTTTTTCACAGCCACTGAGAGGGTGGGCTGGCTGACGAAGCAGGTTTCAGCAGCGCGGCCAAAATGCCGCTCGCGGGCAACGGCGACGATATAGCGCAATTCGGTGAGGGTCATGGCGGTTGAACTTTAGCGCAAACCCCGAGTCTAGTTTGATGTGAGCAGCCTGCCGTTTCGAGGCCGGATTTTCAAATCCCCTGAAAATCAACGGCTTGTGCAGGATGCAAGCGAACGCATGTAGGGACTTATTGGGCGCCGCTTCCCCGGCGCCCTTTTTTTGGACAACTTTTCCGGGATTAGCCTTCCAGCGAAATATTCGCTTTGCGAATCACGTCGCCAAGGCGCTTCTGTTCGGCAGCAATGAAAGCGTCGAAATCCCGGGGTGATCCGCCCACCGGCACCGCGCCGGCCCGCGAAATCCGTTCGCGCACCTCGGGCAGGTGGATGGCTTTTGTGGTCTCCGCCTGCAGCCGGGCGAGGATCGCCCGCGGTGTCTTGGCCGGTGCCGACAGACCCCACCACTGTGTAATGGCGTAGCCGGGCAGGGTTTCGGCCACGGTGGGCAGATCCGGCAAGGCCGGATTGCGTGTTTCGCCGGTGGTCGCCAGCGCGCGCACCTTGCCGTTGCTGATATGGGCTCCGGCTGCTATCGGCGAGGTGATAATCAATTGCACCTGGCCGGCAATGACGTCGATCAGTGCCGGGCCGGCACCCTTGTAGGGCACATGGGTCATGTTGATGCTGCCAAGTACGTTCAACATTTCCCCGGCGAGATGTGCCGGCGTGCCGCGGCCGGCGGAAGCATAGTTCAGTGTGCCCGGCTTTGCTTTCGCGAACTGCAGCAGTTCGCTGATCGATCGTGCCGGCACCGAGGGGTTGACCACCAGCACGTTCGATGCGCCGGCGATCTGCGTGATCGAAGCGAAATCGCGGCGGATGTCGTAGGGCAGGTCTTTCTTCAGGTTGGGCAGGATCGCATACAGCGTCGTGGTGCCGAGGAACAGCGTATGACCATCGGGTGTGGCCTTGGCCGCCATCTCGGCGCCGATCAGGCCGCTGGCCCCGGCGCGATTGTCCACCACCACCTGCTGGCCCAGGGCTTCCGACATTTTCTGGGCCACGGCACGGCCGAGGATGTCGGGCGCGCCACCGGGAGCGGAGGCGACGATCATGCGGATCGGACGCTCCGGCCAGGACTGGGCCTGCACCGTGCCGGCTGTTGCAAGCAATACGGCAACCATCAGTGTAATGCGCATCATGTTCTCCTCCTGCAGCTGTTTATTGTCGTTCTGTTTTTATCGGTTTCAATCTCAATAATACGCCGCCTTGGCCCCCGGCGGCGGCGAATAGCGGAAGGTGCCAAGCTGCTTGATGGCCTCGACACCACCATGCTGCTCGATCCGCGCCTTCTGGTCCGCCATCGCGAGGCGGTGCGCGGCGTCGGGATCGACCACCTTGCGCATCACCTGTTCGCATTCCGCGACGACAGCCTTGAACGCCGGGTCGCGGCCGAGGTCGCGCAATTCGAGAGGGTCGTTCTTCAGGTCGAACAGCATCGGCGGCACCGTCGCGTAATGGATGTATTTCCACTGACCGTGGCGGATCATGAAGGCGCCGCACATTGAGCCTGCAGCGTGGTATTCGGACAGGATGGTCCGCGCCGGCACCAGGCCCTGGGCGATGTCGATCAGCGAAGTGCCGGGGAGTTTTGCATCATCGGGATGCGGCTTGGCACCCAGCGCATGAATGAAAGTCGGAAAACCGTCGGCCAGCGTCACCGGGGTATCGCAGACGCTGCCGGCGGGAATGCCCGGGCCGGCGATCATCAGCGGAATGCCCGCAGATTCCTCATACATCGTCGATTTGCCCCACAGCCCGCGGGCGCCGAGGTTGTCGCCGTGGTCAGAGGTGTAAACGACGCGGGTATTGTTCATCAGGCCGGTTTCCTCGAGTGCGCGCAGGATCTTGCCGACGTTGTCGTCCATGAACGAGGTCAGGCCGAAGTAGGCGGTGATCGCGCGGCGCACCATTGCGATATCGAGAAAGCCGTCGTCGTAACACTGGCTGGCGCGGAAGGCCTCGAGGAAGGGGTGCTGGGGCCGCTGCGATTTTTCATAGAGAACCGGCAGCGGCACTGCATCTTCCGGGTAGAGGTCATAGAACTGCGGCGGCGCGATCAGCGGGAAATGCGGCGAGACGAAGCCGACATACAGCGCCCAGGGTTTCGCACTGAGTGTCGGCGCCTTGTGTTTGAGCCATTTCACGGTTTCGTCAGCGATGCTGCGGTCGTATTTCGTGTATTCGGATTCACCGCGGCCGGCCTCGGGCCCGAGCTTCATGGCGCCAACGCGGCGCGGCAACTCCTCGCGGATCATGCCCAGCAGGTCGCCCACGCCGTTGACGATATGAAGCGGCAGAATTTCCTCGTCGAAGCCGTTGCGCTTCGCATCCGAATCGAGGTAATGCAGCTTGCCGATGGAGGTGACGTGGTGACCCTGTTGCATCAGGCGATGGCCCCAGGATGGAATCTTGCCGTCGTAGGCGATGGCGTTATCCCAATAGCGGATCTTGTGCACGTACTGGCCGGTGGCGAAGGAGGCGCGCGCCGGCACGCAGATCGGGCAGTTGGTATAGGCGGATGTGAAATCCGTGCCGCGCGCGGCCAGCGCATCCAGGTTCGGCGTCTTGATCATCGGATGGCCGTGGCAGCCGAGCACGCGCTTGTTGTGCTCGTCGGACATGATGAAGATTAAATTGGTCGGTTCGGTCATGCTGGATCATCCTCCTGTTGAAATCTTTTTGCCGCCGATGAACGCGGATGAACGCAGATAAAACCTTCCGCAGGGAATGGTTTTGATCTTATCGGCGTCAATCGGCGTTCATCGGCGGCAAATCGCTTTTTTACTTGTATTTCTTTGTAATCAGTTCGGCAACGCTGCTGCCGGCATCGATATCACCCTTGCGCTTGGTATCTCCGGCGTCAATCTTTTGCGCGGCTTCCAGCACCTGCGCCGCCTTTTCGTGCGGAATGAAGGCGACGCCGGCTTCGTCGGCGCAGACAATGTCGCCGGGTTTCACCTGGATGCCGCAGATCTGCACGGTGCCGTTGACCTCGACCGTCTGCATGCGCCACTTGCCGGTGATCGGCGTGAAGCCCTTGCACCACACCGGCCAGTCCATGCTGCGGTACTGGTCGGGGTCGCGCACGGTGGCATCGACAATGGCACCGATGAAACCCTGACGTTTGGCGATGGTAGCTGATTGCCCGCCCATGTTGGAGCAGCCTATCACGCCCTCGATCACCAGCACGTCGCCGGGCTCGGCGAGGTTGTGCGCTTCGGTTTCACCCTGGCCGCTGCTCTTGTCGTTGGCCGCCTTGTGGATCTGCGTGGCATGGGCGACGTTGCGCACCGTCAGCGCCGGGCCGACGATACGCCGGCCGAGGGTCACTGGCGGCAGCACATAGGCCGGCACCACGGCGACGAGGCCGAGCTCGTCACAGGCATCCGACAGTGTGCCGGTCAGGTCGACGAGATTGTGGAAACCGTCAAGTATTTCGGGGGCGACGCGTGGCAGTTGCAGCATGCGAATGGCTTCGCGCGGCAGTTTGCCGAGAGTGGTTTTGGGCATGTACTCCTCCTGTATCTGTGAAGGAGTTTACTGCGCAGGGCTCAGCATGGCGCCTGGCTTGCGACAATGTGGACCGGTGCGCGAGGCTTCAGTTATCCCTCAGTACACGCAGCGCTGCGGCGGTGCGGGTGGTAACGCCAAGGCGGCGGAAAATGCCCTCGATGCGGGTCTTGACAGTGGAGAGGCTGATGCCCAGGGTTCGCGCGATTTCTTCATTGGTCTTGCCGGCCGCCATCGTTTTCAGCACTTCGGACTCGCGCCGGCTGAGCCCGAAGCGCGTCATCAGGGCGAATGCCGCGGCCTCGCCGTCCACACTTCCGGATTCAGGTGGGGCTGCGGATTCAGCGCGCAGCCGCGCAAGTTCGGAGCGTGCTGCGGCGTTGCGGTAAGCCTGGATGAAATGCGGGCGCAGGCCCGTCAGCAGGGCGCGCTCGTTTTCGCTGAAATCGCGGTGCCTGCGGCTGACCGCGAAAAAAATCAACTGGTCGCCGATGCGCTGGCCGATGGTGAGCTGGAAACGCACGTCGGCAAGCGGCTTGTAGAAATCGGCATAGAGGCCGGAATTGCGCCAGCGCCGCTGGCTGACGAAATCGCTGGTCTTCAGAGCAGTGGTGACGCTGCCATTGGCCTTGAGGATGTGCTGCACCGAGGGGTGCTGCTCGACATGCTCGAAAAATGCGGGTCGCAGCACCGGAAAGGCACTGATCGTATCGCTCAGCGCGCTCAGCGAATCGCCGTTGGCAAGGTTGATCTCGTTGTGGCAGGTGAGTTCGCCGCCGAATTCCTGCTTGACCATCGACAGCGCGCGCTTGCGGAAGTCCTCGAGATTCTCCGCTGAATAAAGATCGAGCAGAATCCCGGAAAGTGGGCGCACGAATTCGGTTACCGCAGCTGGATGGTTCATTGTTGCCTGCTCCCGATGGCTTAGAGCGACAGATACGCACGCAGTGCCCTGTCGTGCTCGACCGCAAAATCAGACTTTCGGCCGATGGGCAAAGTATAAGCGCACGTACATGATTCAAATCAAAGCTTTGATAAAAAGTCTTACGCAGAAATGGCACTCCTGATAGCGCTATGCATGTTGGGGTGGTAGTCGAAGAAGATGGCAAGTGAATAAAAAATATCAATTAAATCAATAACTTGTAATCATGAGTGCTTTGGTGGATCAGAACTTGGGGATTCGTTTCACTGGCTTGGGCGGACTGCCACGGCCATCCCGGCTTCTTCCCGCAGGCGTGGCCATGAAGTCATCACCCCGGTTGCGGCCCTTGGCCCTTGCCGTGATGCTGGCCTGCGCCGGCGCCGCTCTCGCCAACCCCACTGCACCGCAAGTCGCCGCCGGTTCCGCCAGCTTTCAGACCTCGGGCGGTACGCTGACCGTCACCAACGCGCCCGGCACCATCATCAACTGGCAGTCGTTCTCGATCGGCGCCGGTGAACTGACGCGATTCCAGCAGCAGTCGGCGCTGTCGGCCGTGCTCAACCGCGTGACCGGCACCGATCCCTCGAGCATCCTCGGCGCACTGACATCCAACGGCCGCGTCTTCCTCGTCAACCCGCATGGCATCGTGTTCGGCGCCGGCGCGACGATCAACACCGCCGGCTTCATCGCTTCCACGCTCAACATCAGCGACGCGGATTTTCTTGCCGGCCGCCTGAAGTTCGATGGCGGCGGTCATGGCGCGCTGAAGAATGCCGGCACCATCCAGGCCGGCGGCGACATCTTCCTCGTCGGCCCGCAGATCGAGAACAGCGGCATCATCCGCAGTGACAACGGCAGCGTCGTGCTCGCCGCCGGACAGTCACTGACCATCAGCAGCCCCGATGCCCACGGCGTGCAGTTCGCGCTGCAGGCACCGACCGATGCCGCGCTCAATTTGGGCACGCTGGACGCGCGCAACGCCGCGGCGATGTTCGCCGGCACACTCAGGCATTCCGGTGAAATCCGCGCCACCAGCGCCAGCGTCGATGCCGCGGGACGGGTAATCCTTGCCGCGCAGAAGGACGCGATTGTCGATGGCAACGCAGTGATCAGCGTTGACAACACGGCGGGCAAGGGCGGATCAGTGCAGATCACCGGCGAGCGCGTCGGTCTGTTCGACAATGCAACGGTTACAGCGAAGGGCGCCACGGGTGGCGGCGAGATCCTCGTCGGGGGTGATTACCAGGGTGGAAATCCGGCGGTGCGCAATGCGGTGATGACCCACGTCGCGTCGGGTGCGACGCTGGATGCCAGTGCCACCGGTTCCGGCGAGGGCGGGCGTGTGATTGTCTGGGCTGATGACAGCGCGCGCGTGCATGGCGCGATCGCGGCGCGCGGCGGCGTACAGGGCGGCAATGGCGGACTCATCGAAACCTCGGGCAAGCGTTTCCTCGACGTAGCCGGCATCCGGATCGACGCTGGCGGCGTCAGTGGCGGCACATGGCTGCTCGACCCGCTCGACATCGAGGTGGTGGCCGGCGCAGGCACGGTCGATAACACCGGTGCTCCCGCATTCACGCCCGGTCCTGGCAGCTCGCAGATCGGCGCCGACCTGATCGTGACACAGCTCGATGCCGGCACCAGCGTGACGCTGAACACCAATGTGGCGGGCGGCGACGCAGGTGATATCACTATCAGTGCGCCGATTGTGAAGACGGTATCGAACAATGCCGGACTGACCCTGACGGCGAACCAGCATGTGAACGTCAATGCAAACATCACACTGCCCGGTGACAATCCTTCGGTAACCGTCAACGCCGGCGGCAACATTGCCATCAACGACGCCACCATTTCAGCGGGCTCGGTATCGCTCACCGCCGGCGGCGGCATCGCTCGCAGTGGCGCGCAGGCCAACGACATCCTGTTCGGCCGGACGTTTCCGAGCTCAGGCGCGCTGTCCATGACCGCCAACGGCGGCACGGTCGGAGCGAGCGGCGCCCCCTTGCGCTTCGGCTACCGCGCCATCGCCAGCGCCTTCGGCGCTTTCACCGTCGACACCTCTGCTGCCGGCGCCGGAGGGGATGTCTTCCTGCGCCCCACGATGAGCCAGCTGAACCTGGGCGCGACATCGGTGCAGACGGCAGCCGGCAGTGTGCAGAGCGTGGTAATCGACCACACCGGCACCGGTGACAACGTGCGGCTTGTGAGCAGCATCAACAGCAACGACGACTGGACCATACAGTCTGCTGGCGGCTATGCCCATAATGGCAATACCCTGGCTGCGAATAGCATCAGCGTATCCCTTGCGGGTTCGTTCAGTACGGGGGGGGTGTTTCCTGAAGTGGCGCACTTCGACACATCAGCAGCCAACGGCAATATCACCCTCACGGCAGATCGATTAGGCTCGAGCGTGCTTGGCCTCGGCGTCAGGTCCGGTAGCGGACTCGTCTCGGCGACCAGCACCGGCAGCGGGGTCGGCGGTGCGGGGACCAGCGGCCTGATGCAGCTCGCGCACTTCGGCGGTGACCTGCTCACCAGCCGTTACACGCTGAACTTCACCGGCGGTACGGCGGGTGCGGCCGTGAGCCTCAAGGCCGCAGACGGCCACCTGGTCGTCGACAGCACCGCCGGCTTCAATGCCAGCCTCAATAACAAGGACGTCCTGCTGCAGACGCTTGCCGCCGGCAAGGACATCATTTTCCAGGGCGGCACCGTGCAAGGCGGGCGGGTGGAAGTGCGCGCGACCCGCAACATCGACAACCTCGCGCCGGGCACCAACGGATTTGTCCAGACCAATGCGTTCGGGGGTGCCCATTGGAAACTCTACGCGACCGGTGGCGGCATCGGCCTGACCAATCCCGTCGAGGGCACCGGAGAGTGGGTAGGTGACTTGGTAAGTGGGGGCGTGGGCGCGCTTGGCGACATCAACGTCAAATTCAATGCGGGAGCGGGTACTCCGGGCATTGCAACCGTATCGACGCACGCGGGCTCCGCCCAGAACATCAACATCACAACCGCTGCGAGCCTGGGCTTCGCGCCGGGTCAGCCAGGCTATGGCGGCTCGTTCAGCACGGCCAACGACCATTACACGATGAACGTGGGCGGCAGCATGTTCTTCACCATGTTCAACGATACCGCTACTGCAGCGAGCTTCGACCTGACCGTCGCGGGCAGTGCGGTTACCAATGCCTGTTGTGGCACCACCGGCCGCTGGATGTCGACCTCGGGCGCGCTGTCGATCACCTCGATTGGCGGGTCCATCGGCGAGTCAGTCCGTTATGCCAATTTGCCGTCTTCAGGCGGTATGACACTCACCGCGCTGAACAATATCTACGTAGACGCCGGTGCCAACCCAGTGACCCTTGCCGGCCTTACCACCGGCCCCGGCGTAGGCACCATCGGCCTGCGCACCACTTCCACCAATGACTTGATTTTCGGCGGTATCACCAGCATCAACGACGCGCTGGTGCTGAACATCGGTGGCAACATCGTTTTTCCTGCGGCAGCCGACTTTACTACCAGCGGTGGCCTGGGGCTGAACAGCCCGACGCAGATTGCTGCCACGGCATCGGTCAACGTCACCGGCGGGACTCTCACCGCGACCCAGCCCGTCACCAACGCCGGCACGCTTTCCACCGGCATCGCCGGCACCACCACGCTGGCCGCGGCTTTCCATAACAGCGGAACCCTCGACGTCAATGCCGGCACGGTCAATCTCGCCGGCGGCGGGACCTCCACCGGCAGCTTCGACGCGGCGCCCGGCGCGACCATCAACTTCTCGGGTGGCACGCACAATCTCGGCGACGGTTCGATGTTCACGGGTGGCGGCACCATCGGCTACACCGGCGGCACCCTCAACCTTAACGGCAGCGGCGCCGGTACGACCATCGCCGCGGGCACCACGCTCGCGGCCACCGGGCGGACTTTCAGCGGCACCGGCACACTCGTCAACGAGGGCATATTCAACCTCACCAGCAGCACTGTGTCGGGCGACGTAGACAACCAAGGCATGCTAAATGCCTCCGGCACCAGCGCGATCAACGGAGCGCTCGACCTTACCTCCGGCACGCTGAATCTCGTCTCCGGCACGCTGACCAAGGGCGGCGCCGCGACGGAGTGGATCGGCGGCACCATCTCCGGCGCCGGCGCCTACTCGGGCGGACTGACGTTCACGGGGGGCGGCGCGCGGGTGCTGAACGGGCCGACCTTCAACATCTCCAATTTACTGCTACCCGCGGGCAGCCTTGAGGTCCTGGGTGGTGCGCTCAATCTGTCCGGGGCGTCACAGATTGCTGCAGGCGCGGAATTGACGCTGAGCGGCGGCTCGTTCTCGGCGAGCGGCACCCTCCTCAACAACGGCAACCTGACCAAGTCGACCGGCGGGGTGACCTCGCTCGCGGCGCTTCTTACCAACAACGGCAACCTCAACATCAACGCCGGCACGTTTTCCGTGGCCGGCGGCCTCGCGCAAACCGGCGGCAATGTATCGCTGGCCAGCGGCGCGACGCTGCGCTTCCCGACTGGAACGTCATCGACCTGGACTGGTGGCACGCTGACCCAGGCAGCGCTGGACAGTTTGGTGGTGCTCGACAACGCCACACTGACATTGAATAGCGACATCACCAACACAGGCACCTGGCAGACGCAATTCACGGCGAACCTGGCAGGAACCGGCACACTGACCAATACGGGCAAACTCAATCTGTTTGCCAACTTCCTGTCTGGAACACCCGCCGTGATATCGGCCAATCTCGTCAATCAGGGCGTCCTGGAGACGCGCGACGTCATCCAGATCAACGGTGCGTTCAGCAATGCCTTCGGCGCGACTTTGCTCAACAACGATGCTGCGGTGACGGTTGCGAACGGCTTCACCAACGCCGGAACCATTCAGCTCTACTCCGACCTCGTCGAGCAGCCGCCGTCGTTCACCGTGACCTCGGGCACGCTGACCAACACCGGGTCGATTGTGACCACGGGTACGGTCATCCAGGACCAGCCGCTCTTGGCGCAAATCGACAACCAGGGAACGATCACTGCCAACATCGGCCGTCTGGTCATCAACAAGGCCGGCGCGGCGCACGTCAATACCGGCACGATCAGCGCCAATACAGCCAATGTGCTGTTCCAGCAAAGCGGGGGCGGCACGCTCACGCACGCCGGCGGGACGATCACGGCGAATCCAGGACGCAGCATCACCGTCACCGGCGGGCCGATGGACTGGCAGGGCGGAACGCTGGCGGGGACTGGTACGCATGCCTACTCTGGTGGTCTGACCTTTGGCGGCAGCGGCGCGCGGGTGCTCAATGGCCCGACGCTCAGCATCGTCGACTTGACGCTTGCCGGCGGCAGTCTCCAGACCCAATCCGGGACATTGAATCTTTCGGGCACCACGTCGGTCGCCCCGGGTTCGACCATTACCTTCTCGGGCGGCACGCACAATCTTGCGAACGGCTCGGTGCTTTCCGGTGGCGGCGGGATCAGCTACACCGGCGGGACGCTCAACATCAACAGTGGCGCCAGCGGGACGACCATCGCGGCGGGCACGACGCTGTCAGCCGTCAGCCGGACCTTCGGCGGCACGGGTGCGCTGGTCAATCTTGGCACGCTCGATCTTGATACGGCGACGGTTTCCGGTGCTCTCGACAATCAGGGTGTCGTCGACGCCACCGGCGCGACGACAGTGATCGGCGCATTCGGCAATTCCGGGACCGTAAACGTGGATGGCGGCACGCTGTCCCTGACGAGCGGCTTGTTGCAGACAGGCGGCGGCATCCTGAATCTCGCCAACGGCACGGTGACGGGGGGGATGGAGATTCAGGGCGGCCAACTTAATGCCTCTGGTGCGAGCGCGTTGAATGGCTTGTTGAATGTGAGCGGTGGCGGTGGGCTGAATGCGGTGGTGGGTGGTGGCAGCACGCTGACGCTGAACGGCGGGATGAGCGCGCCAGCCGGGCCGGTCAACTTCTCGGGCGGAGGCACGATCGAGTTGCCGGTGGGTCAGACGATGGCACTT
>JAUXYA010000036.1 GCA_030684405.1 Burkholderiales bacterium
AGATAAGCGCTGAAAGCATCTAAGTGCGAAACTCGCCTCAAGATGAGACTTCCCGGGGACTTGATCCCCCTGAAGGGTCGCGGAAGACCACCGCGTTGATAGGTCGGGTGTGTAAGCGCAGCAATGCGTTGAGCTAACCGATACTAATTGCCCGTGAGGCTTGATCCTATAATTTTGAGCACGTGCTGATCCTTGGTCGGATCAGTTGGCTCAGGTAGGCTCATGTTAATGTTCAATCAAATCAACAAGTTATGAAATAACTTGTACTTTACTTCTTCCGGACAAGGCGTGCAGACAGTGCACAGGTTGTATTGCCTGCACCGCCAAACAGCTATGCCTGACGACAATAGCGAGTTGGCCCCACCCCTTCCCATTCCGAACAGGGCCGTGAAACGACTCAGCGCCGATGATAGTACGGATTGCCCGTGTGAAAGTAGGACATTGTCAGGCACCCTTCGAAGAAAAAGCCCAACCTTAACAGGTTGGGCTTTTTTTTTGCGAATGACCCGTCCTGGAATAGGTTGACACTTCTGAGGAGGTGTCGAATGGGTGCTGGGGGAAAGCGAACGCAAAGCGATTACACGCTGGCTTTTAAACAAGTGGAAGGCTAAATTCGGCGGTATGGACGTGTCCGAGGCCAAGCGGCTCAAAACCTTGGAAGACGAGAACGGGCGCCTGAAGAAGCTGTTGGCCGAAGCGATGCTGGACAACGAAGCTTTGAAGGCGGTGCTCGCAAAAAAGTGGTGAGCCCGCAGCAGCGGCGTGAGGGTGTGGACCTGGCGATGGCCGCGACCTCAATCTCTTTGCGACGCGCCTGTGGGCTGATGCACATCTCGACCTCTGTGGTGCGCTCCCAGGGACGCCCTGACGGCAATGACGAGTTGCGAGGTCGAATCGCCGCGCTGGCGGCCGAACGTCGCCGCTTTGGCTATCGACGGATCCACATCATGCTGCGTCGGGAGGGATGGCCGGTGAACGTCAAGCGGGTACATCGTCTCTACCGAGCGGCCGATCTGTCAGTGCGCAAACGCCGGCGCAAACGCATTGGGCCGACCGAGCGTTCTATGCCGCTGATG
>JAUXYA010000029.1 GCA_030684405.1 Burkholderiales bacterium
GGCGCAATTGCCGGAATGGATCACGCTGGCGCAACAATTCTCCGACCATGGTCTGCATGAAGCAGCGCGGGCCTTGTTTGCTCGCGTATTGCCGTATGTTGATGCCGTCCAGACACGCTTGGTGTTGTCCGGCATTGCGCAAAGTCATGAAGTACGTGGCCAGCCCTTGCAAGCGGCAGAGTTTTATCTGCGCGCAGCCTTGAGGCCCCCCCAAGGGGACTTCCTTCGGGGCGCACCCGCGACGGATGCCGCGGCAACGGAGGCGCGCCTGAAGGCGGGGTTCAGCCTGGCTCGCGCCGGCCTGCGTGAAGATGCGAAGGCGCAGTTCGAATGGCTGCTGAAAAATGCCAATGATCCTGCGCAAATCGCCATCGCAAGACGCGAACTCGGTTTCTAGACGGAGCGCGCCCCAAGGGGACTTCCTTCGGGGCGCGCTTTCAACGTGCCGCGGTTTTCCAAAGGTCGCTCAGGTATTCGTGGTCGGCGCTGTTGATCCAGCTCCGCCGGTATTCCACCGGTGAGTCGTTATAGGTGTAGGCGATGCGGCGGATGTGCAGTGCCGGCTGGTTGGCGCGCATGCCGAGGATGGCGGCAATCTCCGCCGGGGGATGCGCTGCCGACAGGCGCTCGCTGATGCGCACGACGTTGACGCCGTACCGTGCCTGATAAAGCCCGTAAATGGTCCCTTCGCGGTTGCGGAAGGTATCCTCGTCGATGCGCGTGAACCGTTCCGTCGATACCGTGATGTCATCCAGCACCACCGGCTTGCTGGCGAGTTTCAGCAGGTTGCGCACCCGCGCGACGCGGCTGCCGCGGGGGATGCCGAGTTGTGCTTCATCATCGGCGCCTGCGCGCTCGCGGCTGAAGGACAGCAGTTCCGACACCGGGAATTCCTGGCTGCCGTCCTTGCCGACGATATGGAAAAAATAAAACAGCGTGCGGTCTTCGGTATGGGTGGCGACAAAAGTGCCACGTCCCTGCTGGCGCACAAGTATGCGCCCGGCGACCAGTTCATCGATGGCACGGCGGATGGTGCCGATGGATACGTCGAAATCGGCCGCCAGTTCGGCCTCGCTGGGGATGGCTTCGCCCGGCCTCCACTCGCCGGCGGCCAGTGCGCGCGTGATGCGCCACTGCACTTCCCGATACAGGGGTGTCGCGGTTGGCTGGCCGGCGGTCAGGGCGTCGGTTTTGGGGGGGTGGGCCATAAAATTTGGGCCATAAGGGTGCGCGGCAGTCTAACACGCAGCCCGGGAATTCATATAGGTCATCTAGTTGACTTGACGGAACGGCCGCGGGTAGCATGACCGGTCATGCAGCATCGTTTTTCCCGCATCTTTTTCACCCGCACAGCGTTCACTCAGGAGGCGCAATGATTCACATATTGGTACACGATAAAAAAGACATGGTCGGCGTGGCTGTCATCGAAGGCATCAAGGCCGGACAGGAAATGATCGGCTGGGTCATGGAAGACGACTCCACGATCAAGGTCAAGGCCCTCAACGACATTCCGATCGGCCACAAGGCGGCGCTCCGCGACATCAAGAAGGGCGACACCATCATCAAATACGGTTTCGACATCGGCAAAGCCGTAGCTGACATCAAGGTTGGCGAGCACGCCCACGTGCACAACATCAAGACAAAACGTTGGTAAAAACCGGTCGGTAAAAAGCCACCGACAAGCAAGCAGCCGGAAAGTCGGCGCTGCACGCTGAACCGAAAATTCCTGGAGACAAAAATGATCAACAGCAAAACCACATTCATGGGCTACCGCCGCGAGAACGGCCGCGTCGGTGTCCGTAACCTCGTCCTGATCCTGCCGGTGGACGACCTGTCGAACGCCGCCGCTGAAGCCGTGGCCAACAACATCAAGGGCGCGGTTGCGATCCCGCACCCCTATGGCCGGCTGCAGTTCGGTGCCGACCTGGACCTGCATTTCCGCACCATCATCGGCGCGGGCGCCAACCCCAATGTCGCCGCGGTGGTGGTGATCTGTATTGAAGAAGGCTGGGCGAAGAAAGTCGTCGATGGCATTGCCAAGACCGGCAAACCTGTTACCGGTTTCGGCATTGAACTCCATGGCGACCACGACACCATCATGCGCGCCTCCAAAGTGGCCAAGGAATACGTGCAATGGGCGTCCGAACTGCAGCGCGTGGAATGCCCGATCAGCGACCTGTGGGTATCGACCAAGTGCGGCGAATCCGACACCACCTCCGGCTGTGGCTCCACCCCCACCGTCGGCAGCGCCTTCGACAAGCTCGAGCCGCTGGGTGTGACCATGTGTTTCGGTGAAACCACCGAAATCACCGGCGGTGAAAACATCGTGGCCGACCGTTGCGCAACCCCGGAAGTGCGCAAGGAATTCATGAGGATGTTTGACCGCTACCAGGAAATCATCGAGAAAAACAAAACCAGCGACCTGTCCGATTCGCAGCCGACCAAGGGCAACATTGCCGGTGGCCTGACCACGATCGAGGAAAAGGCGCTGGGCAACATCCAGAAAATCGGCAAGAAGTGCAAGGTCATCGGCGTGCTCGACAAAGCCGAAGAGCCGACCAAGCCCGGTCTCTGGTTCATGGATTCGTCCTCGGCCGCGGCGGAAATGGTCACGTTGTGCGCTGCATCCGGCTATGTGGTGCACCTCTTCCCGACCGGCCAGGGCAATGTCATCGGCAATCCGATCATCCCGGTGGTCAAGCTCACCGCGAATCCGCGTACCGTGCGCACCATGAGCGAACACGTCGATTACGACTGCTCGGGCCTGCTGCAGCGCGAGAAAAACCTCGACCAGACCGGCGACGAGCTGATCGAAGTCATGCTGCGCACCTGCAACGGTCGTCTCACCGCAGCTGAGGCGCTGGGCCATCGTGAATTCGTGATGACCCGGCTGTACGAGAGCGCTTAAGCAAGCCTCTCTGCAACAGAACGCGGGGGCGGCAGTATCGCCGCTCTCGCGGGTTTTGCGGCAACCCCGGGCTTCCGGGGTGGATGCCGCCGATTCAAACTGAAAGACCAGGATACCGATGACCACCCTCCGCGGCGCCGACATCCTTGCGCGCTCACTGGCCCAGGCCGGCCTGAAACGGATTTTTTCCCTGTCCGGCAACCACATCATGCCGGTCTACGATGCGGCGATCGAAGCGAAGCTGGCAATTACCCATGTGCGTTACGAAGGCGCGGCCGTGCACATGGCCGATGCCTGGTCACGGCTGACCGGAGAGCCCGGGATTGCCATGCTGACGGGCGGCCCTGGCCATGCCAACGGCATCGGCGCACTGTATACCGCCCTTGCTTCCGAGTCGCCGATGGTCCTGCTCTCGGGCCATGCGCCCCTCAACGAACTGGGGCGCGGGTCATTCCAGGAAATGCGCCAGGCCGACATGGCCGCACCGGTGGTCAAGGTGTCGTGGACGGCGGCGAGCGCTGAAACCTTGGGCGCAGACATTGCGCGTGCCTGCCGTATTGCCCGTTCCGGACGTCCGGGGCCTGTGCACCTGAGCCTGCCTTTTGATGTGCTGGAGGCGAAGGTCGCTGATGGTGAGAAACATTTGGCAGCCGCCGCTGATTTTGCGGCGCCTGTGAATCCGCTGCCGCAACAGGCAGTGCAAACCATGCTGGCGCTGATCGGGGGTGCTGCCCGTCCGCTGATTCTGCTCGGGCCGTCGATGTCGCAGGTGCCGGTTGCCGGACTCAGGAGAAAACTGGCCGAAGCAGCAGGTGTCCCGGTGCTGTGCATGGAGAGTCCGCGCGGCGTTAACGATCCCGCGCTGGGTGCTTTTGCCGGCGTATTGGCGCAGGCCGATCTCGTGGTGCTGCTGGGTAAGCAACCCGACTTCACGTTGCGCTTCGGCAAGGCGCCGGTGCTGGCGGCGGATTGCCGCTTTGCGGTGATCGACCCCGAGGCCGAGGTGCTGCAGCGCTCGCTGAACAATATTGGCGTCGCGCGCGTTGCGTTCTCGGCGCAGGCCGACACCGCGGCCGCGGTGCAGGCGCTTGCCGCCGCGGCGCAGCCTCATCCCGCCACGGCGTGGATGCAGCAGGTCGCGCATGCCGTGGTCTTCCGTCCCGAAACCTGGCGCGCCATCGACAGCGGCAACGGCATGGTGCATCCGGTCGAACTCGGCCGCGCCGTGCAGGCGGTGCTTGATACCTCACCCGATGCAGTGTTTGTTGCCGATGGTGGCGAAATCGGACAGTGGGCCCAGGCCTGCATCAGTGCACCGGCGCGCGTCATCAACGGTACCGGCGGATCGATCGGCAGTGGAGTGCCTTTCGCGTTTGCTGCGCGCATGGCGCGGCCGCAGGCCCCGGTGGTCGCGGTGATGGGCGACGGCGCCTTCGGTTTCCATCTGATGGAGTTTGACACCGCGGTGCGCGATGGCGTGCCGATGATTGTCGTTGTCGGCAACGATTCCTGCTGGAATGCCGAACACCAGATCCAGCTGCGCAGTTACGGCAAGGAACGCGCGCACGGCTGCGAACTGCGCGAGGGCACGCGTTACGACCTCGCGGTGGCCGCGCTGGGCGGGCACGGCGAGTGGGTGACGCGCGCGGCCGATCTCCAGCCGGCGCTGCAGCGCGCGCTGGCGAGCGGCAAGCCGGCCTGCATCAACGTGATGATCCAGCGCCTGCCGGCGCCGACAGTGACCGCCGGCGCCGCGGCGGCAGCCCACTAGGAGTACGGTCATGGAAAACCTCAAGGTCAGGATCTGGCGCGGAGCCGAAGAAGGCGGCTTCCAGGAATTCGATGTGCCGCGGCAGGAGAGCCAGACGGTGCTCGACGTCGTGACCTATGTGCAGCGCAAATGCGATCCGACGCTGGCCTATCGCTTTGCCTGTCGCGTGGGTGTCTGCGGCTCCTGCGCAATGACGGTCAACGGCGAATCGCGCTGGACCTGCCGCACCCATGTATCTAAAGTGGCGGCAGACAACAAGCTTGAAATCGCGCCGCTGCGCAACCTGCCGGTGGTCAAGGATCTGGTCACCGACATGCGCGAATTCTTCGACAAGTGGGCGAAGGCGCGGGGGCGCTTCACCGGCAGCAAGACACGCAAGGACGAATTCGAGCGCGTGTCGCCGGAGTCAAAGGAACGCCGGCGCGTCGAAGCCGGCATCGAGTGCATCGGCTGCGGCGTCTGCTACAGCGCCTGCGATGTCGTGACCTGGAACAGGGATTACTTGGGCCCTGCCGCGCTCAACCGCGCGTGGACGCTGATCAACGACGTGCGCGACACTGCGCGCGTGGAGCGCCTTGCTGCGGTGGCTGGCGATGCCGGCTGCCATGCCTGTCACACCCACCTCAGTTGCACTGAGCGCTGCCCGAAAGGCTTGTCGCCGACGGCGGGTATTGCCGGTCTGAAACGTGCCGTGCTGGCAGCGACGTTTTCGGGTGAAATATAAAAACATGTTTAAAAACAGATACTTATACATACTTTTCGAAACAGGGAAACGAGCGTGAGCCGGCGCAGCGAAGTGTTGTTGTGGGGTGCGCAGCGGATCAGTGCGATGGTGCTGGCGCTTTGCGTCATCGTGCATCTGCTGACCATGATCTATGCCGTGCGCAGCGGGCTTTCCGCAGCCGAGATCCTCGGCCGTACCCAGGGCAACGTCGCCTGGTTCGCGTTCTATACACTGTTTGTCGCCGCCGTTGCGGTTCATGCGCCGATCGGCATGCGCACGATCATCAGTGAAATGTTCAACTGGCGCGGCCGCGGACTCGATGTGCTGACTGCGGTGATGGGTCTAAGCCTCGCGATGTGGGGCATGAGGGCAGTATTCGCGGTGTTCGGAGGCGGCGCATGAAGAACGATTTCCGTTCACGCAATCATCCCGCGTACTGGGCATTCATCGTGCACCGCTCCTCCGGTGTGCTGCTCGCGCTGTTTCTGCCGCTGCATTTCTGGGCGCTGGGCCAGGCGCTGCAGGGTGCTGCAGCGCTCGACGGTTTCCTGCGCTGGACCGAGCATCCGCTGGTGAAATTTGCCGAAACCGGCCTGGTGCTGCTGCTTGCCGCGCACATGGCCGGCGGCCTGCGCTTGCTGGCACTGGAGTTCCTGGAGTGGCGGGAATGGCAGAAGACGCTGCTGGCCATCGCTGCCGGGGTTTCGCTGGTCGCCGCGCTGGCCTTCCTGCTGAATCTGGTTTGAATTGCTAAAAAGGGGGAGTGGACATGCGCAAGAAGCAGAATAGGAAAAAGCCCAATCTGCTGCTGATTCTGGTCGATGACCTGCGTTTCGACGAGTTTGGCGCCGGCGGCCATCCGTACATGAAGACGCCGCATATCGACCGCATCGCGCATGAAGGCTTGCTGTTTGAACGCGCTTTCCACACCACACCGATCTGCTCGCCCAACCGCGCCTCGATCCTGACCGGCCAGTATGCGAGCCGCCACGGCATCATCGACAACGTCGCTCGCGACCTCGCCAGCCACCGACTTCCGAACTACCACCTCGAGTTGCAGCGCCTCGGCTACGAGACTGCGCACATCGGCAAGTGGCACATGGGCAACGATGGCAAGCCGCGCCCGGGTTATGACTTCTGGGTGGCCTACGACGGCCACGGCAATCTCTACGACCCGAAGCTCAACGAGAACGGCCGCTACGTCCAGCATAAGGGTTATGTCACCGACATCATGAATACGATGGCGGTGGACTGGATCCGCGGCCAGGGCCGCAAAAAGAACAAGAAACCCTGGTCGCTGTGGTTCGCGCACAAGGCGGTGCATCCGGACGCCGAGCAGGCGGCCGACGGCAGTTTCAAAATGGACGGTTACCGTCCGGCCAAGCGTCACGAGAATCTCTACCGGGGCTGCGTGTTTCCGAAGAAACCGAACATGCAAAAGCCGTCCGAATTCCTGAAACACAAGCCGGCCTGGGCCGAGGCCGTCGCGTTGCGCAAGACCCCGGCATCGAAGGTGATGCACGACGCGATCCATTCCGGCAAGCAGGAGGAAATCCGCCTGCGTGCGGCGATGATGGCTGCGGTCGACGAGGGCGTGGGCATGATCTTCAAGGCACTGGAGGAGACCGGTGAACTCGACAACACGGTGATCCTGTTCCTCGGCGACAACGGCTACTTCTTCGGCGAGCATGGCATCGGGCCGGAACGACGCTTCGCCTACGAGGAGGGCATCCGCTCGCCGCTGACCATCCGCTGGCCGGGAAAGATCAAGGCCGGGTCGCGGGTGAAGCAGCTGGCGATACTGCAGGATCTTGCACCGACACTGATCGAAATCGCCGGCGGCAAGCCCGGCGGGCACATCCAGGGGCGCTCGTTGCTGCCGTTGCTGCACGGCAAGGCCGCCGGCTGGCGCAAGTCGCTGCTGGTCGAGTACTGGGCCGAGAATGCCTATCCCTGGCTGGTCAACATGACCTACAAGGCGGTGCGCACCGACCGTTACAAGTACATCCATTGGGTCAACCGGGCGCGCAACGGCGAACTCGACGAGCTCTACGATCTGGACAAGGATCCCTACGAAATGGTCAACATCGCACATCGTCCGACGTCACGGGCGCTGCGCGAGAAAATGCATCGCGAACTGCGTCGCCTCGCCGCGGATGCCCTGGGCCTCTGAGGCTGCAGCTTGCTGCACCCTCGCGGCTGGGGTATCGTGAAACGGGGCAATTTCCCGCAGCAACAGACCAGTACAACCGACAAAACCGTACAGTGAGGAGAACGTGATGAGGATGACCAGAATACTTGCCGCAGCATGCCTGTTCGCCACTTCCACAGCCTTTGCCGCCGATGCCTATCCGGTTCGCCCCGTGCGCGTCATCGTGCCGTTTGCGCCGGGCGGTGCCACCGACATCGTCGCACGCCTGGTAGCACAGAAACTCACCGAAACCTGGGGACAGACCATGGTGGTCGACAATCGCGCCGGTGCCGGCGGCAACATCGGTGGCGAACTGGCGGCCCGTGCCAATCCCGACGGTTACACGCTGTTCATGACCTCGGGCTCGATCGTCACCGCAAACCAGCACATGTACGCGAAGATGGCCTTCAGCCCGGAAAAAGATCTGGTGGCAGTCACCAATGTTGCCAGCGGCCCGCAGGTCATCGCCGTCAATGCGGGCAACCCGGCAAAGACGCTGAAGGAGTTCATCGAGATGGCCAAGGCCAAGCCGAAATCAATGACTTTCGGCTCGGCTGGCGTCGGCACCCAGACCCATCTGGCCGCGGAAAACTTCGTCTACGCCTCGGGCATCGACGTCACACACGTGCCGTACAAGGGCGAGGGTCCGGCAGTCACCGATCTGGTCGGCGGACAGATCCAGTTTGTCACGCCCAACCTTTCCGCGGCGATCGCTTTCGTCAATTCCGGCAAGCTGCGCGCTCTGGCGGTAACCAGCAAGGAACGCGCGCCGCAACTGCCGAATGTCCCGGCCGTGGCTGAAACGCTGCCCGGATTCGAGAACCTCGGCTGGTTCGGTTTCATGGTGCCGACAGGCACGCCTAAATTTGTGATCGACAAGGTGCACGCCGATACCGTCAAGGCATTGCGCAGCCCCGACCTGATCAAGCGTTTCAACGACATCGGCATGGTGCCGGTCGGCAACAGCCCACAGGACTTTGCGCGCGACATCAAGGCCGAATCGGCGCGCTGGGAAAAAATCATCAAGGAGCGCAATCTGCAGGTGAAGTAACTGCAGTGCCGGCGGTCGCTGGTAGGGGGCAAGACCCCCCCGCCGCGGACGCCGGGTTTTTCAATTCAGTCAAGGTGCATTCGTGAAAGTCGATCTCAAACAGGTGGAAGAAGCGTGCAAGGAGCTTTATATCCGTGCGCTCAAAATGCTGCCGCCCGATATCAAGGAAGGTTTCCAGCGACTCGATAAGGCGGAATCCGACGCCACCGGCAAGGCCATCCTCGGCACGATGATCCGCAATATCAAGGTGGCCGAAGACAACACCAACCTGCTGTGCCAGGACACGGGCATCCCGATCTACAACGTCGTGATCGGCTCCGGAGTCGAGGTTGACGGACATGCGCTGAAGCAGGCGATCATCAGCGGCTGCACCCGCGCGACCAAAGAACATCCGCTGCGTTCATCTGTTGTGCATCCGACGACGCGCAAAAATGAACATACCTCTGGCGGTCGCCATGTGCCGGTGATCAACATCGATTTCGCACCCGATGCCGAATCACTGTCAATCGAGATGATTCCGAAGGGTTCCGGCTCCGAGAACAATTCCTGGCTGAAAATGGCTATTCCTGCTGATGGCGTCGATGCGATCAAGACCTTCGTCATCGACTGCGTGCTCGAGGCCGGGGGCAAGAGCTGTCCGCCGGTGATCGTGGGCGTTGGCGTCGGTGGCACTGCCGACCTGTGCGTGCACCTGTCCAAGGTTGCGGCGACACGGCCGCTGGGCAGCACGTGCGCCGATCCGGAGGGAGCGAAACTGGAGGCGGAGCTGAGTGCGGTGGTCAACAAACTGGGTGTCGGTGCCCAGGGCCTCGGTGGCGACTCCACCGCATTTGCGGTGCATGTGGAAACCGCAGCCACCCACATCACGATGAATCCCGTCGCAGTGAACATGCAATGCCACTCGGCGCGGCGCGCGCGTGCGACGTTTACGCCGCAAGGCCTGGCATACGGCTATTAGGATACGGACATGGCGCACTACGAACTCAATATGCCGGTCAGTGAAGATCAAGTGCGCAAGCTGCGCATCAACGACACGGTCACGCTGCAACAGACGCTGTACGGCATCCGTGATGCCACTCAGATCCATATGTTCGACCACGGTCGCAAGACGCGTTTCGACATGCGCGGCCACGCTGTCGTCCACACTGCACCCAACGTCAAATGGGTGGGCGAGACCAAGGCGCATCCCTCGGGCTACGCGCCAATCTGCATCGGCACCACAACAAGCGCACGCATGGAGCGTTTCACGCGGCCGCTGATGGAGCAGTACGGCGTGCGCATCGTCATCGGTAAGGGCGGGCTGTTCGCCTCATCGGCGAAAGCTTTTGCCGATTTAGGCGGGGTCTACCTCGCGATCATCGGCGGCACGGCGGCGCTGGAGACCACCTGGATCGAACAGATCGAAGAGGTCGATCTGGACGACCTGAATCCCGAATCGCTGTGGAAGTTCCGCATCAAGGGCTTCGGCCCGCTGCTGGTGGCGATGGATTCCCACGGCGGCAGTCTCTACACCGCGGTAAACGCCGCGGCGAAGGAACAGCGCGCCGGCGTACTCGCGTCGCTGGGTGTGAAGTCCTGAACATCAACTGCAAGCCACAGAGGCCACAGAGTTCACAGAGAAACCCCGGAGCGGGTCGGTTTTCTGCAGTTCTCGATGTCCTCTGTGGCTAAAAAGGTTCCAGTCTTATGCAAACCATCAAAACTGACATCCTGATCCTCGGCTCCGGCGGCGCCGGCCTTTTTGCCGCGTTGCACGCCCACCAGCACAACCCGCAACTCTCGATCACCGTGGCGGTGAAGGGTTTGCTGGGCAAAACCGGCTGTACGCGCATGGTGCAGGGCGGCTACAACGTCGCGCTGGCCACCGGCGATTCGGTCGAGCGTCATTTCATGGATACCATCGAAGGCGGCAAATGGCTGCCCGATCAGGACCTCGCCTGGACACTGGTTGAGACTGCGGTGGAGCGTATCCACGAACTCGAAAACGAACTCGGCTGCTTCTTCGACCGTAACCCCGACGGCACCATCCACCAGAAGGCCTTTGCCGGGCAGACCTTCGACCGTACGGTGCACAAGGGCGACCTCACGGGCATCGAGATCATCAACCGCCTGGCGGAGCAGGTGTGGGCGCGCGGCATCGACCGGCTGGAAGAGCACCGGGCAGTGGAGTTCATCCGCAACAAGGCCGGCGACGCTATTTCAGGCGTGTTGATGATCGACATGCGCACGGGTGAATTTGTATTCGTGCAGGCGCAGGCGGTGCTGCTGGCGACCGGCGGCGGGCCGACGATGTACAAATTTCATACGCCCAGCGGCGACAAGAGCTGCGACGGCATGGCGATGGCCCTGCGCGGTGGACTGATGCTGCGCGACATGGAAATGGTGCAGTTTCACCCGACCGGGCTGATTGCCGGTTCCGACACCCGCATCACGGGCACCATCATTGAGGAAGGATTGCGCGGCGCCGGCGGTTACCTGCTCAACGGCGCCGGCGAACGTTTCATGCACAACTACGATTCGCGCAACGAACGCGCGACGCGCGACATCGTCAGCCGCGGCATGTACGAGGAAATGCGCGCCGGCCGCGTCAATCAGCACGGCGGGCTCTACATCACCATGAAGCACCTTGATCCGGTGATGGTGCGCCGGGAATTCAAGGGCATGGTTGAACGCTGTGCCGACTGCGGGTTTGATCTGGTCAGCGGCCTGGTCGATGTAGTGCCTACCGCCCATTACATGATGGGCGGCGTGGTGTTCAAAACCGATTGCACCACCGATCTGCCCGGTTTGTTCGTCGCCGGTGAAGATTCCGGCGGCGTGCACGGCGCCAACCGCCTCGGCGGTAACGGCGTAGCCAATTCCACGGTATTCGGCGGTATCGCCGGTGATGTGATGCCGGGCTGGGTCAAGGCGAATGGCGAGTTTCGCGCACCGGACCAGGAGGCGATCGATGCCGCAGTGGCGCGCTGCCGGGCACCGCTGACACGCAAGGGTGGCGACATCAATGCCATTCGTGATGAGCTGTATAACGTCATGTGGGATGACGTCGGTATCGTTCGTGACGCTGCATCCCTGAACAGGGCTTCGGGATTGCTCGACGAGCTTGATGCCCGGCTGGATGCGACCGGCGTTGACGGGGCCACGCTGGCCTTCAACCTGACCTGGCACGACTGGATGAACCTGAAAAACCTGGTGCTGGTGTCGAAGTCGATCCGTTTTGCGGCGATGGCGCGGGAAGACTCGCGCGGCTCGCATTTTCGTGCTGATTTTCCCGACGTGCGCGATCTCGAGAATTCACGTTACACCTGTGTCAGTTGGGGCGACGGGCGCTTCACCAGCGAAACCCGGCCGGTGCATTTCACCCGCGTCAAGCCTGGACAGTCCTTGCTCGGCACTGTTGCTTGATCTGGTAAGAGAGAACGCGGCGCTATTGTTCAAGGGCGACATGAGCCTCTTGCCGCTACTCACTATCTGTGAAAGAAGGATTTGCGATGCCGACGCTGACCATTGCTGAACTCACGGACCTCGCCACGCGGGCGCTGAAGCGCGCCGGCGCTTCCAGGGCGATGGCGCAGTCAACCGCTACTGCGCTGGTGGCCGCCGAGGCCGAGGGTCTGTCCGGACACGGGTTGTCGCGCGTCGCACTGTACGCGCAGCACCTGCGCGAAGGCCGCGCCGACGGCAAGGCAAAGCCGAAAATAGTACGCAAGACCGGCGCGACCTGCCTGATCGATGCCGGTGGCGGCCTTGCGTTTACTGCGGCCGCGCTGGCCGTTGGCGAAGTCATCAAACGCGCGCGGCGTTACGGCATCGCCTACGCTGGTATCACCAACAGCCATCATTTCGGCGCCGCGGCCTACCATCTGGCACCGATCGCCGAAGCGGGCATGACCGGCATTGCGCTGACCAACTCGCCGGCAGCGATCAATGCCTGGGGCGGCAAGCGGGCGTATTTCGGCACCAATCCCATCGCCGCGATTTTTCCGCGCAAGGATGCCGCGCCGATCGTTGTTGACCTGTCGCTGACCGAAGTGACGCGCGGCAAGATCATGCTGATGGCGAAAGAGAACAAGCCGATACCGCTGGGCTGGGCGGTCGACCGCGACGGTAATCCGACGACCAGCGCGCAAGCGGCGCTGACCGGCAGCCTTACCGCGATCGGCGGCGTCAAGGGCACGGCGCTGGCGCTGATGGTCGAGGCGCTGTGTGTTGCGCTGACCGGTGCCGCGCTAAGTGTGGAGAACGATTCGTACTTCGAGCCCGGCAACAAGCCGCGCATCGGCCATGCGTTGATAGCGATTGATCCGTGCGCGCTGGCCGGGGCGGACAGCTACTACGCGCGCATCGAGGACATGGTGGCCGGCATGCTCGCCGACGAAGGCGTGCGCTTGCCGGGCGCGCGGCGGCAGGCAGCGGTTGCCAAGGCGCAGGCCGATGGCATCACCATCACTGATGCGCTGCACCTCGAGTTGCGCCGGCTCGCCGGGCGCAGCCGCCCAGCATGATCATAAGTATCTGATTTTAATTAATATTTTGCAAAATTTTGGGCTGGGGCCGATAACGCTACACGGCGCATCGCTGCGCTGATGAATGTTCCCGAAGAGTCCCGCGCCCTGCAGCTGTTGAATCGCGTCTTCGGCCATTCGGTCTTCCGTGGCGCGCAGTCCGACATCGTGCAGCACGTCGCCAGCGGCGGTGACGCGCTGGTGTTGATGCCCACCGGTGGCGGCAAGTCACTTTGTTACCAGTTGCCGGCGCTGCTGCGTGCAGGAACGGCGCTGGTGGTGTCGCCGCTGATCGCGCTGATGCAGGATCAGGTTGCTGCGCTGAAGCAGCTCGGCGTGCGTGCCGCCTTCCTCAATTCCACGCTCGATGGCCGAGAGGTCAATGCCTGCGAGAAGGCGCTGCGCGCCGGCGAACTCGATTTGCTCTATGTCGCGCCTGAGCGGCTGATGATGCCGCGCATGCTCGAGTGCCTGAGCGAATCGGAGATCGCTTTGTTTGCCATTGACGAGGCGCACTGCGTGTCGCAATGGGGGCACGATTTCCGTCCGGAATACCTGCAGTTGTCGGTGCTGCACGAACGTTTCCCTTCAGTGCCGCGCATTGCTTTGACGGCGACGGCCGATCCGCAGACCCGCGATGAAATCATCCGGCGGCTCGCGCTCGACAACGCCCGCATATTTATTTCCAGCTTCGACCGGCCGAACATCCGCTACACCATCGTCGACAAGCAGGATGCGCGCGCGCAGCTGCTGCGTTTCATCCGCGAGGATCACGACGGCGAGGCCGGCATTGTCTACTGCCTGTCGCGGCGGAAAGTCGATGAAACCGCGGTCTGGTTGAAGTCGCACGGTGTGCGCGCTCTGCCGTACCATGCGGGCATGGACTCTTCCTTACGCGCGGAACACCAGAATCGCTTTCAGCGCGAGGAGGGCATCGTCGTCGTCGCCACCATCGCCTTCGGCATGGGCATCGACAAGCCGGATGTGCGATTCGTAGCCCACCTCGACCTGCCGAAGAGCATCGAAGGTTATTACCAGGAGACCGGACGCGCCGGGCGTGACGGCGCACCGGCCGATGCCTGGATGGCCTATGGCCTGGGTGACGTCGTGCAACAGCGGCGCATGATTGATGAGTCGGAGGGCAGCGAGGATTACCGCCGGGTCTCGGTGGCAAAGCTTGATGCGCTGCTCGGACTGTGTGAAAGCGCCGGCTGCCGCCGAGTGCGCCTGCTGGCTTATTTCGGCGAGGCCGGCGAACCCTGCGGCAACTGCGACAACTGTCTCGAGCCGCCGCAGGTCTGGGATGCCACCGAGGCGGCGCGCAAGGCGCTGTCCTGCATCTACCGCACGGGACAGCGCTTCGGCGCGATGCACCTGATCGACGTGCTGCGCGGCCGCGAGACCGAGCGCATCGTGCAGCGCGACCACCACCGGCTCGGCGTTTTCGGGATCGGTGCCGACCTCGACGATGCCGCCTGGCGCAATGTGTTCCGCCAGCTCGCAGCGCTGGGTTATGTGTGTCCGGACCACGAGGCCTGGGGAGCTCTGAAGCTGACCGAGGCCAGCCGCGCCATGCTGAAGGGCGAGCAGAGTGTCGAGATGCGCCATGTCATCCCGCGCAAGGGCCGGGCGGCGAAAGCACGCCGCAGCGCGGCATCGGGTGCGACGGTGGCGGACAGTGCCTTGCTGGAGCGGCTGAAGGCCTGGCGCATGACACAGTCGCGCGAGCAGGGAGTTCCAGCCTACGTGATTTTCCACGACCGCACGCTGGTGGAAATCGCCGCGGCACAGCCTGCCGACCTGGACGCGCTGGCTGCGCTGGGCGGTATCGGCGCGAAGAAACTTGAACGTTACGGCGCGGCCCTGCTCGAGTTGGTGCGCGGCTAGGAGGGCGCCGGAGCTTTGGTCAGGCGAGGCCTTCGACGATACGCAGGTCGCGCTCGACCGCGTCCCCGGCGAGTTCCTTCAACGCAACCTGGTAGGCCGGGGCATCATGGGCCGCCAGTGCCTGCGCCAGGCTGTCGAATTCTATGAGCACCACACGCTGCAGGATGCCGGCCTCGTAAGCTTTGGCTGCCATGCCGCGTACCAGGAAACGTCCGCCCTGCTCCTGCACTGCGGCGGGCGCCGCTGCGGCATAGCGTGCGAATGCCTCCACATCGTGAATTGCCCGATAGCTGACCACCCAATACGCTTTTGCCATCTAGTTTCTCCTCTGGATTTTACGATTGGCGAACGATAATCACAGCGCGATTTTCCTTTTCGGAGCAGGTATCCATTCATGATTGGGGTCATAATCCGGAATAACGGCTGTGGCGATTTGGTCCCTGCGTGTATATTGTTTTTGCAGTTATTTTTACAGTTCCTGTGCGTAAAAAATCAAGATTAAGCGCCAGGCCGCAATCCTGGAAGGAGTGTTAAGGTGGCTATTTCCATCGTCCCGGTGACACCCGATTTCGTGGCCGAGATCGGTGATGTAGATTTGTCGCAGTCGTTGTGCGGTGAGGAATTCGAGGCTATCAGACAGGCGTTTTGGAAGTACGCCGTGCTGATATTTCCGCAGCAGCAGTTGACCACTGACCAGCAACTGGCGTTTTCCGAAAAATTCGGCCCGGTCGAAAAAGAGCGAACGCTGGATCCGAAGGCGACGCCGACACGTTATAGCGGTGCATTCTCGGATATTTCCAACCTGGCCGTTGACGGCAAGATCTGGGGTGAGGACAGCCGGCAGCGCATGTACAAGGCGGGCAACCGGCTGTGGCATACCGACAGTTCGTTCAAGCGCCTGCCCAGTCTGTGTTCGCTGCTGTACTCCGAGACCGTGGTTCCCATCGGCGGTCATACGGAGTTCGCCGACCAGCGCGCAGCCTATGATGCGCTCCCGGCGGACATGAAAAAGAGACTTGAAGGACTGGTCGCTGAACACTGGATCGCGACTTCGCGCCGGCGCAGCGGCTTCCATGATTTCAACGAAGACGAACAGAAACGCCTTCCTCCGGTGCCGCAAATGCTGGTACGGACGATTCCGCAGAACAGACGAAAATCATTGTTTGTGGCATCCCACGCAGGCCGCATCTGGGGCATGCCGAACGACGAGGGTCGTGCCCTGATCGACGAACTGCTCGCGCATGTCACGCAGCGCCAGTTTGTTTACACCCATCGCTGGCGCCCGACCGAACTGGTGATGTGGGACAACCGCTGCACAATGCACCGCGGGACGGATTTCGACGATCTGCGCTGGCCTCGTGTCATGCGTCGAGTTACGGTGAGTGACGTTGCCAACAGCTGCGAGCAAGAGGGCGTGCCAATGCCGGAGCCGATGCCTGCCTGACTGCAGTTGCTCAGTCCAGGCGGATGTTGGCCTCACGCACGACCCGCCCCCAGCGCTCGATCTCGGTGCGGATGTAATTGCTGAACTGGTCCGGGGTACCCCCAAGAGCTTCTATGCCTTCGGAGGCGAAGCGTTTGCTGACGTCCGGCAACTGCAGCACCTTGTTCAGCTCCGCGTTGAGTTTTGTGACTATTTCGCGTGGTGTTTTCGCTGGTGCCAGCGGACCGAACCACGTGGTGGATTCATAGCCGGGCACACCCGCCTCGGTGATTGTCGGCAAATCCGGCAACACTTTGAGACGCTGTGTTGATGCCACGGCAATGCCGCGCATGCGGCCGGACTGCACGTGTGGCATCAGTGGCGGCACACCGGTAATTGTGAGCGAAGTCTCTCCGGATATCAGCGATACCGTCATGGGCCCCGTGCCCCGATACGCTATGGCGGTGAGATCAATCTTTGCCAGCAGCTTGAAGTACTCCACTGCAAGATGCGAGGCGCTACCGGCGCCTGAAGATGCGTAATTCACTTGTCCGGGTCTTGCCTTTGCAAGCGAGACGATGTCCTTGACGCTTTTAACCGGCAACGAGGGGTGCGTAACCAGCATGTTGGGCACCATCGCAAACTGGATGACCGGCGCGAAATCGCGTACTGGATGGTAAGGCAGCTTGGGATACAGAGAGGGTCCGAATCCGAAGGTGCCGACATGGCCGAAGATCAGCGTGTATCCGTCGGCGGGAGATTTGGCAACATAATCCACACCGATGGTACCGCCGGCGCCCGGCCGGTTTTCGACAACGACCTGCTGGTTCCAGGCCTCGCCCAGTTTCTGTGCAAGGATGCGCGCGATGATGTCGGTGCTGCCGCCGGGAGCAAATGGCACTACGAGGCGAATCGGTCGTGACGGATATCCTTGAGCCGGGTCGGATTGTGCAGCTGCAGGCAGTGTAAATGCAGCCAAAACGGCGGTCGCGCAAGCAATCTTGCAGGCGGAATTCTGCATGGGCTCTCCGGAATTAGAAAGTAAGTTGCGCGTGATCTGATTATCGTTATGGCGCAAACTGAAAATGATTATGGAGTTTGCCGAAAACATTGTCTACAAGGTAGAGAACGTCAACATGCGGCCGCAACGGCTCGAAGTGCTGCAATATTTGCAAAGGTAAAAAAACCCCGCCGCGGCGGGGTCAATACCCTCTCAGGGGAAACGTTTTTCAACCGGCACAGAACTTGGTCACGGCCATCGGCTCGCGCGCGTCCTTGCCTTCCCAGAACATCAGCTTCGCATCGAGGCCTTTTTCCTCGAGGTAGGCCTGCACGGATTTCGCGCGTGCCTCGTCAAGATTGGGATTGGAAGCGGCTTCGAGGCGGTCGGTATGTCCGGTGATGATGATCGATCCAACGTTGACCGGACGCGGATCCTTCTTCACGCCTTGCTGGATGACGCTGACGATCTTGTCGAGTTCGGCCTTGCCACCGGCTTTCAGCACTGCACTGTTCGGATCGAAAGCGCTGTCGCCCTGGGCCATGGCCCTCAGCGTCACGTTGTCACGCCCGGGTTTGGCATCCGGTTTCGCCGGTGGTTTAACCTTGCTGCCGGTGACCTCGACTGCGACGCGCCGATTCGGCTGCAGGCAGCTGACGAGTTCCGGACTGGCCGCACAGCCTGCCAGCAATGCTGCAAGACCCGCAGCTCCCAAAGACATCATTTTCATCGTGTTCTCCTCCGCTAGATTTGTTTGGATGCGCCGGTCGGGCATGCGCCTTCCCGCCGTCGTTCCCATTCTAGGACGCGTTGCGGCTTGATTGCAATTAATTGTGACAAAGGTTTGGTATATGTTCCAGAAAATGGAATCCGGAACATCCTGCGACTGTATGGGGCCTGAAATTAGGGTTCAGTCCCGAAATCAGGGTATGGCGAAAAGGCCGCTGGCTTGCGCTGGGCTGCAGTCGGCGATGTTGCCCGACGCAGCGGACCATACTGTGATGGTGTCGCGTCAGCGCTGCGTTGCGGCTATTTCTTTCAGTCCAGCCGGAAATGATCGGCGCTGCACGCCGCTCTCAGCATGCTGCGGTTGATCTCAGCGATCGAATTGGCGCCGAGCATGGCCATGTCGCGGTCGATCTCGTCGTGCAGCAGCTTGATGGCGTGGCTTACACCGGTTTCGCCGGCAACCGCAGCGGCATACAGCATGGGCCGTCCGACGAACACGAATTTTGCGCCCAGCGCCAGCGCTTTCAGCGCATCAGTGCCGCGGCGAATGCCGCTGTCCATCATCACCGTCATGTCGCCGGCGGCTTCAACGATGCCGGACAGCACGCGCAGCGGCGAAGTGGCTGAGTCGAGCTGGCGGCCGCCGTGGTTGGACACGATGATGCCGTCTGCGCCGTGCTCTTTCGCTATTACGGCATCCTCCTTCGCCAGGATGCCCTTGATCACCAGCTTGCCTTTCCACAGCCGGCGCATCAGCGCGACATGCTCCCAGTTCAAATGGTCGCGGTTGGCGCGTTCGCGCACTGCGGTACGCGAAACCAGCGGTGTGCGCTTGCCCATGTTCTCGAAATGCGGCATGCCGTGAGTGAAGTAGGTGCGCAGCGCCGTGCCGAAAAGCCAGCGCGGCCGCGCCAGGCATTGCAGCGCGAGGCGCAGGCTCGGCCGCAGTGGTGAGTTGTAGCCGTTGCGCACATTGTTCTCGCGGTTGGCGCCGACGGGGATGTCGACGGTCAGTACCAGAGTGTCGTAGCCGGCCTTCGCAACGCGTTCCACCAACTCGGTGATGGCCTGCTCCTCGCCCGGCAGGTAGGCCTGGAACCAGGTGTTGCGGGGCGAGGCCTTGCGCACTTTTTCAAGCGCAGTCAGCGATGCGCCGCTGAGTATCATCGGCACGTTACGCGCCGCCGCGGCGCACGCCAGTGCCAGATCGCCGTCAAACGCGGCGAGCGAGGTGCCGCCCATCGGGGCGATGCCGAAGGGCGAGTCATAAACCCGGCCGAAAAGTTCTGTTTTCTGCGAGCGTTGCGAAACGTTGACCAGCATCCGCGGCAGCAGCGCAAGGTCGTCGAAGGCTGAACGGTTCCAGTTCAGGGTGACGTTGCGTTCAACACCGCCGGATACGTAGCCATAGATCGGCCGCGGAATGTAGCGCCGCGCCGGGGTCTCGAAATCCTCCAGCGCCAGCATCAGCCGCAGCGCGGGGGGCGCCGCGGCGCTGGTCAGTTGCGGAGTTGCGCGGTCGGCGGAGGAGAGGGGGTGTTGGTGCTGGGTCTCGGTGGTCGGCATGGCATTTCTCGCAGGTCACATGGTGAACCGTCGAGCGTAGATGAAGGCGCTCTGCCGAGTCAATTTGCAATCATCGATTGTGGACTTTTGCCGGATTCCGCGGGATCGCGGAACTGGCGCAAAAGCGACGATCTTTGCGCTGTAAGGGGCCGGGTCCGGCGCGTAAGCGCAGTGCCGGTCAGCGCTTTTCTGCGGTCACGCGCCCCTGGGCATTCACATAGACCCGGTAGCGGTTGCCATTGCTGCAGGTGGCGAGGTGATCGTTGTTGCCTTGGGTGATCACAGAGACGACCTGTCCACAGGGCAGCCCCAGCAGCGAAATGGTTGCCGTCAGGTCTTTTGCCAGCGGACTCTTGGCATCCGCAGCGATGCCGGGCGCCGCGGCTATGAGCATTGCCGCACCCAGCAGGGCGCAGCCAAGGTTCAGTGTGTTCATTTCGGTCAGGTTCTCCCCTAGCTCAGAGTTTTGCAAACTTTACCGGATCCATCAGTACGACCCAAATCGATTCGCGTGAGGCCATGATGGCATTGGCGAGGGCCGGATCACCATCTTTCAGCAAGCCGTGAACCCTGGCCAGCAGCTGATCATAGGCTTGGCGAAGCTGGCTCAGTGTCGCATTGCCGGGACCGTCATGATGTGCGCGCACCCGGCTGACGAGGTCGTCGACCTGGTTTTTCAGTGCGATCTTGGTGAAAATGCCTATGGCATTGGTGTCTTTGAGACGTTGTTCCAAAGTGGCCAGCGCCATCGCAGGCATGGCCTGTGCCGTTGGTGCCGGCGGACTTGCCGCTTTCTTTTCCTGCGCTTGCGGCGCTATCACCGGTTTCGCCACCGGTTTTTCAGCAGTGGCAGGTACCGGTTTCGCAGCAGGTGCCGGCGGAGTCGGTTTCTCGGGGATCTCGACGCGTGCCGGTATCGCTGCCGGAACGGGATCTGGCG
This sequence comes from Burkholderiales bacterium, assembly GCA_030684405.1. GTDB lineage: Bacteria > Pseudomonadota > Gammaproteobacteria > Burkholderiales > SG8-41. The sequence continues at coordinate 20,696 of JAUXYA010000029.1, forward strand.
CCACAACCGCGGGCACGGGTGTTTCTGCCGGTGGCAAGGAGACGACTGCATCCGCCACGGTCGCTGGCTGTTGCTCGACAGCGACGGCGGTGTTTTTGGGAGTGGTTTCACTCGACTGCACGCCACATCCCATGGCACACCCCGCCAAGGGCAGCAGCAGAACTCCGGAAACGAGAAAAGTCAGGGACATCAGTGCATTTTCAGTTGTGCGGTAGATTATAGAAACTTTGAACCTGCCGCCGCAGCATGGTTCCCGGCAGCGCGCTCCAGTATCATGGCCCATCGAACAATCAATCTGTAAAAGAACGATAATCCCGTGGAAAACTGCCAGTTCCAGCTCCGATCCGAGCATGTGCGGCTTTGCGACCTGCTGAAACTCGTCGGCATCGTCGGCAGCGGCGGTGAGGGCAAGCATCTCGTTGCCGAGGGTGCGGTGACCGTCGATGGCCTGTCCGAGAGCCGCAAAACTGCGAAAATCCGTGCCGGCCAGAGGGTGGAATGCCGCGGCGTCAGGATCGACGTTCTGGCTGCAGCCTGAGTGCACACGTGGAATCGCGCATTTCGGAAATCGAGGCCAAGCTGAGTTTCAGCGAAGACCTGCTCGAGGAACTCAACCGCACCGTCGCCCGGCAGCAGCAGGAAATCGCCGAGCTGCAGCGCCAGCTGCGCGACCTGCGTCTGCAACTGCAGCGCAGTCTGCCGTCGGAAACAGGCCATGCCAGCCACGAAGTTCCGCCGCACTACTGAGCCATCCTCTCACATGAACCCCGAAATCCGTGATTTCCCGCTGCCGTCAGCTGAAGCGCAAGTGCTGGGCTTCGCGCCTGATCGCCTGCCGCGAATTACTGCTGCGCTGAAGGCGGAGGTCGAGCGCAATACACTCCCGGGAGCCGTGCTGATGATTGCGCGGAAAGGGCGGCTCGGATACTGTGAGACTTTCGGGCACCTCGATCCGCAGTCGCGCGCGGCGATGCCGGTGAATGCAATGTTCAGCATTGCCTCAATGACCAAGCCGCTGGTGACGGTTGGCGCGCTGATGCTATGCGAAGAGGGACGCATGGCGATCAACCACCCGGTTCGCCATTACCTGCCGCAGCTTGCGGACATGCGCGCCAATCCGCCGCTGTGTGAAGGCGCCCCCGGAGCACCGACCGAAGCGCTTCGGCGCGAAATGACCATCGAGGATCTGATGCGTCACACCGCCGGCCTCAGCTACGGCCGGGGTGAAAAGGCTATTTATGCGCGTTATCCCTTCTCCTCGGACCTGGCTTCGAAGCAGTGGACCGGCCCGGAATTCCTGGCGCAGCTTGCAGCCCTGCCCTTGCACTACCAGCCGGGATCGATGTGGGAATACAGCCTGGGCATCGATGTGCTGGGGTTGGCGATCGAGGCCGTCACTGGGCAGTCGTTGTCAAGATATCTGGAGGAACGCCTGTTCGCTCCGCTTTGCATGCACGACACCGCATTCACGGTGCCACCGGCCAAGGTGCCGCGTTATGCGAAGGCGCTGTCGCGGGATCCGGTGAGCGGCGAGCCGCAAACCCTGCGCGATGGCACCACACCGCACAAGTTCGATTGCGGTGGCGGCTGTGCGGTGTCTACCGCGGCCGATTACCTGCGGTTCGCGCAAATGCTGCTCAATGGCGGCAGCCTCGACGGTGTGCGCGTGTTGTCTCGAAAGACCGTCGAATACATGACCAGCGACCATCTCGGACCCGAGGTCGATCTGTCAATGCTCAATGATTACCCCAACATCCGTGGCTATGGTTTCGGTCTCGGTGTCGCGGTACGTCGCAGCGCCGGCCGCGGCGGCATGCCGGGCAGTCCCGGCGAGTTCCACTGGGCAGGCTCCACGGGCACCTACTTCTGGGTAGATCCGGCCGAAGAACTGGTGACGATATTCATGGCGCACGCGCCGGGAGCCATCCGCTATTACCATCGCCAGCTGCTGCATGCCCTGGTTCTGCAGGCCCTCGAATAGCCGCGGTGTGCGTGAGTCCCGGGCGCCGCTCGCGTCCTCCCCCTAAGCTGTTGTTTTCTTTGAAGGATGCCTCGGAAAATGCGATAATGCCGACCATGAACGACTCACAACCTCCGCAGAATCTTCCCGTTTCCCCCAGAGTGCGCATGCAGGAATTGCTGGCCATTCCGGATCGCAATCGCACCGACGCCGAATGGGACGAACTCAACGAACTCGAAATCGCGCTCGCATCCGGTAATCGTCAGGGTGCGCCGGACCCGCAGAGCCGTTCCTTGCATCCACGACAGAATGCTGGCGGCGGGCGTATGCAACCCGGCGGGCGCCCCCAAACCCAGAACAACAAGACCCCGGGGGGCGGTGGCAAGAAATTTCACAAGCGCCCGGGCAAACGTCGAGGTGGTGGTGGTGGCGGCGGCGGACAACCGCCACCGCAGTGAGCGGAGCTCATTCCTCTGAAGGCCGCGCGATCCGCGCGGCTTTTTCATATCAGCACATCCGGAGCCTGTCATGGCGATGAAGCCTGCCGAACTGCAGAAATACAACGCGCTTAAGTTGGTCAACAAGATGAAAACGGGAGCCTCCCCGGGACGCTTTGGTGCAGGCGTCGGCGTTCCCCCCGACCGCCGCGAGCAGCGGCGGCTCGACCAGGCACGCGGGCTGGTGCCGTTTGCGGTGAAGCTCGAGGGTGAGCTGGTGCAACGGATCCATGCGCTGGCACGGGAGCGGGAGGTGCCGCTCAATGATCTGGTTGCCGAGCTGCTGCGCGAAGCGCTCGACGCGAAATAATTGTCGTCAGCTCGGCCGTCAGTGTGCGCCGTCGGCCGGCAGCTCGGCCAGTTCGATCAGGCAGTTTTCGGTGGCCGATGGATCGAGGAAGGCGATGCGGCAGCCGGCGTGGCCGATGCGGGGTTTCTCGTCGAGCAGCGGAATGCCCTGCGCCTTCAGTTCGGCCAGCGCCTCGTCGATATTCTCGACTTCGAAGCAGATGTGGTGGAGGCCCCCCTTGCCCTCGGCGATCAGTTTTGCCTGTTTGCTGTCCGGCGTCAGCCCCGACAGCAGTTCAACCATCGAATCGCCCACAGGGTAGAGCGCCAGCCGTCGCGTTGTGTTTTCCTCTGTGCCGGAGAGTTTGATGCCGAAACAGCCTTCCCACAGCTTGCGGCTCGCTTCCACGTCGCGGACGACGATGCCGACATGTTCGATGCGTTTGACTTTCATGGGGTTCCTCCGTTGTGGTATCGCCCGGCATCATGCCCCGCACGGGCCGTGGACTCAAGCCCGCGCGGCGGACTGGCTCCGGTGTAACATGGGCGCATCCCAAGCCAGTTGCATACATGACCGCAAAAAAAAACCCCGGGCCGCAATGGCGCTCCACAGTCCCGCTATATATCCACCTCGGCTTTATTCTGGATGCGCTCGACGACGGCTGCTCGCAGGTGCGGCTGGTGTTTCAGCCGCACCTCGGCAATAGCCGCGGCGAGGTCCATGGCGGAACGGTTGCCGCGATCATCGACGCTGCGATGTCGCAGGCGGCGCGTTCGCTGGTGGGCCTGGAGATGGGTGTTGCCACCATGACCATGAACCTCAATTACCTCGCTCCGGCAAAAGGCGAGATCATCTGTCGCGGCACGGTGGTCAAGCGCGGCCGCAGCATCATGTTCACCGAAGCCGAGGTTGTCGGAGAGGACGGCAACACCGCCTGCCGCGCCAGCGCGAGTTATCGTGTTCTGCCGAGGACCGTGTATGAAAAAAAGCCGTCGTAACAGCTACGTCGCTTGTCGCACAATCGGCTATCTTGCTTATGCTGCAGTATCCATTGCATTGACCTGACGGAGCCCATGACATGAACGTCCTGCTGTCCTCTCGCCGCCTGTTTATGGCGGTTTTTGCCGCCATGATTTCGGGTTTTCTCCCGGTCCAGGCTGCTGAAGATCCCGCGAAATACCCGTCCAAACCGATCCGCTTCATCGTTCCGTTCCCGCCCGGTGGCGGCAACGACACCATCGCGCGGCTCGTCGGCCAGCAGATGGCCGCGAGCCTCGGCCAGCAGGTACCGATCGACAACCGGCCGGGCGCCGCGGGTGCGCTCGGCGCCCAGCTTGCAGCGAACTCACCCGCAGACGGCTACACCATATTTCTGGCGGGCGTGGGCAGCCACGGCCTGAATCCGAACCTGGCCAAGAAGCCACTGTACGATCCGGTCAAGGATTTCGACGCGATCAGCCTGATTGCCTCGGCGCCGTTGCTGGTCGTGGTGCATCCGTCGCTGCCGGTAAAATCGGTAAAGGAACTCATTGCTCTGGCGAAAGCAAAGCCCGGTGTCATCAATTACGCCTCCAATGGCACTGGCGGTTCATCGCACATGGCCATCGAGTTGTTCGACATGATGGCCGGCACCCGGATGACGCATATTCCCTACAAGGGTCTCGCGCCGGCCTTGACCGAGTTGATGGCCGGGGAAGTCCAGGTCATGTTTTCGAGCGCAGTGGCCATGCTGCCGCAGATCAAGGCAGGGCGCCTGCGCGCGATCGCAATGACCGGCAACACGCGTTCGCCGGCGATCCCGGACATTCCGACCGTGGCGGAAGCCGGGCTCAAGGGCTACGAAACCGGCTCCTGGTACGGTGTCGTCGCGCCCGCCGGCACGCCGAAGTACGCGATCGACAGGCTGAGCGCGGAGGTCATCCGCATCACCAAGTCACCGCAGGTTAACGACAGGCTAGTCAGCGAGGCCGTGATTCCGGTTGGCAGTACGCCGTCCGAGTTTTCGGCTTACATCAAGTCCGAGATTGCGCGTTGGGGCAAGGTAATCAAGCAGGCGAAAATCCAGCCGACATGATTGCCTGGTTCCGCGGGTAGCTCATAAAAAACACGGCAACATGCCGTGTTTTTTGGTTTGCGTGAATCAGACTGCGGTCTGGTGTTTCCTGCGTCGTCCCGCCCATCCCAGGATGCCCAGGCCGGCCATCATCATGCCGTAGACTTCCGGCTCCGGGATCTGGCTTGCGAAGTTGACGCCGACAACGAAGTCGTCCCAGTCGCCCAGCGTCGCGGAGCCAGCGCTGTCGTTGTAGCCGAGAACATATCGGTAGGAATTGCTTAGAACTGTCATGTTCTGGCCGATCATGCCTATCGACGTGTTGGGTCCCCACACTCCACCATTGCTGGCGGACGAATTAGAGGGGCTCACGAGTTCATTGAAGCTGAAGTTGATGGCGCCCACGCTGTTGACCATGGCACTGATGGTGGTGCCGACGGCATTGCTCTCGAACAGGCTGGAGCCGCTGGCGGGAAATTGCAGCGAATTGGTGTACCCGGACTCTTGCCCGAGAAAGGTGAAAGTGATGGTCCCGCTATGACTGGTCACCAGCGTACCCAGATCGACCAGTGTGCCCACAGCCATGTTCGGGAAACCGGCGATATCGAAGATCTCGGTGCGTGCAACCGATGAAGAAGTGAGAAACGAAAGCTCGGCATTGACGATGCCGGGCAAGGCCAGCATGGCCGCGGCGAGCAGCGTGTGTTTCAGCTTCATGTGGGCTCCCAGAAAAAGGCTTAATTCGGTCTGGCAGGTTGATTCCCACCATGGGCTTCATGCTCTGCCTCCAGGGTCATGGTCTCTGTACGGAAGTGCACATATACGTAAAAGTATTCGGCCCGGGTTGAGCGGGGGCCATTTCTTTCCCGCTGTGTGTGCTGACGCACGTCGCGGCTGCCGCCCAGTGGCTAACGTGGCCATTACGATCCCTGCCGTTCCGGCACCGGGCGGGCTGCAAAAAGGGGATTCTGCAATGGCAAGGCTATACAGCATCCACAACGATGACAGGGAAGCGGGAGACCGCGACGGCAACCCTGATTCCGGCGTGATCACGGCGACCGAAAATCGCCAAACTCCACACTCCTCGGAGATTTCAGAGGCCGTCAAAACCACCTTGCGCAAGCTTCTGCAGACCGGGCGTCGCAGCCTGCTGGGGCGATTGCACGGAATTGTCATGCCTGTCGACCCGTTAACAGGATGGTGCGTCACTGATGACGGAGTTGCAGAGGACGTAGTGGCCGGCGAGGCGACAATGATCCGGGTTCTATGTATCAACCGGGAATTGCAGCAGATCGAAGATGCTCTTCGGCGCATCAGTCGGAATGGGTTCGATAATTGCGTCTATTGCCGTGGCGTCATCGAACGGGCGAGGCTGGAGGGTCGCCCGACGGTCCGCTCCTGTCAGCGTTGCCAGGACAGGCTGAGGCTTCCGGCATTGGCATCCAGCGTGCAATGATCGTGTGCCAACCGGGCTGCTAAAATGTCGACTCAGGGTCGATCGCAGGCAACTATTGAGTTTTTCCAAAAACATGACAGCCTCGTCAGAGGCATGTTTTTTGTCATTATTTATGCAACTCTCGATAAGCGGGCAGGAGGCCGGAAGGTGGCATGCTGAAGCAGATTTTTCTTTGTGTGATGCTGCTTGCATTGTCCCCGACCGGGTTTGCCGGTCAGGCCTTTACGGAAATTGCCCGGGGCGGACACGGAGCTTTGGACATCGAACCTTATTTCAGGAATCTGCAGCGGCCCGCCAGCCCCAACCACTGGCTGGCCGCACCCGCCGGATTCCCCGGCAACCCGGACGCGCCTGCCCCCGTGTTTGCAGTGGCGCATTCCGTGCTGCGCGAGGCATTCAGGGCGGTGGTGATGCAGACTCCGGGCGCGGCAGTGGGGTCCGAGTCCGCCACCGGCATGCACGTCGTTGTAAGCACCCGGATATTCAGGTTTCGCGATGACGTCCACGTGCAGTTCCTGCAGCTGGGACCGCGGCAGTCGACGCTGGCGCTGTACTCGGCTTCGCGTACGGGTTACTGGGACCTCGGCACCAACCGGCGCCGCGTCGAAGACTGGCTCGCGCGTACCGAGGCTGCGCTGAGGGCGCGTTAACCGCGGCGCGGCGATGCCCTATTTCTTCAGCGGCAGCAAGGGCAGCGGAGTGCCCGGCGGCACCGGAGTGCGGTCGACATTGAGGCACATCGATACCAGCACATAGAAACCGTTGACCGATATCAGGTCGACCACGCCGCGCTCGCCGAAACGGGCCACCGCCCGTGCGTACATCTCGTCGCTGATGCCCTGGGTTTCCTGCAATTCCCGGGAAAATTCGTAGACCAGGGCTTCATCCGCATCCATTCCCTCCGGCTTCCGGCCTTCGGCGATAGCTTCAGCGATCTCGGGATTGAGCCCGCCTTCGAGCGCCAGCTTGTGGTGGGCAAGCCATTCGTACTGTGAAGTCCAGTTGCGCGCGGTGACGAGGATCGCCAGCTCATTGAGCTTGCCGGAAAGCGAACTGCGGAAACGGATTTCCTCGCCCAGTTGCTGCACCAGATTGCCGATACCCGGGCTGCGCAGCCAGACATTGAACGGCCCGCCCAGCGGTCCGGGCTTGGACGCGCCCGAGCTCGCAAGTTTGGCGCGAGGCCCCGACTTGATGGCGTCGCTCAGTGCCTTCTGCTCGGGCGTGAGGTTTTCCAGCGGAATCAGTTTGAAACGGCGGCTGTCGGCGATGTTGTTGGTATCACTCATGATCGATCCTGACTGGAAAACCCGAAGTTAACATGGATGCAAAACGATGCATGCAGAACGCTGGTTCGAGGAAGCACTCTGGAGCCGTCACCGGACTTGGATGCGGTTCACATCAGCACAATGACAATGGGTTGTTGCTGCAAGTCGGACAATCGCTCGGCCCAGGACTTACGTTTCCCGAGGCATACCGTGCATACAGAAGCAGCACGAATGCTCAGTCTTTCAACGAGAAGCCCAGCCCGGCTGTCTCCGGCACGTGCAGTAGGCCTTTTGAAAAAATAGGCTCGCTGGCGAAACGCTCGCGCAACGCGCCATGCGCGCCATGCACCTCGAGCATGCCGCCGTGGGCATGACCCGCCATCGCCGGCAGGTTGGCGGCCTCGAAGCCGCCGGCTCCGGTGACCGGCACACCGTGTGCCTCCGCCAGCGCGAGGATGCGCAGCATCGCGCTGATGCCGCCGCAGAAGGCGGCATTGGGCTGCAGCACGTCGAGCGCGCCGGCGGCCAGCGCATCGCGGAACCAGGTCACAGACTGGATCATCTGGCCCGAGGCCAGCGGCACCGGTGTTGCGCGGCGCAGTTCAGCGAGCGCAACGATGTCATTGCCACGTACCGGTTCTTCAAAGAAGGCGATGTCGCAGTCGGCGACCTGCGTGGCCAGCCGCTTTGCCTCGGCTACGGTGTATGCACAGTTGGCGTCGAGCATCAGCGGCGCGTCGCCGATGGCCCTGCGCACCGCGCGGATGCGCTGCGCGTCTTCCGCAAGGCTGCGCCCGGTGCCGACAAGAATCTTCGCGCCGTGGAAACCGGCGTCGAGAGCGGCTTTACAGGCAGCAACAAGCTCCGCTTCGCTGAATGCCGGCATGCCTGCCGTGGCATAGGCCGGCACGGCAGTGCGGGCGCCACCGATCAGTCGTGCCACCGGCTGATCCAGCGTCTTGCCCTTGATGTCCCACAGTGCGAGGTCCAGCGCTGACAGCGCCGACACGAACACGCCGGTGGCCTGGCGCGGATTGAACTGCTTCGCCAGTTTCAGGGTAAGGGCTTCGATATCCAGCGGGTCCATGCCTTTCGCCGCCGTGGCGATGCCGCCGTTAAGCAGGTGCGCGACCTGGTCGGCGAGGAAACGGCCGGTGAGGCCTACGCCGAACCTGCCCTCGTCGGTGGTGACTTTGCAGCGGAGGAAGGTCAGGCTTTCGCGGCCGGCATAAGCGTCGGCGGCGCGGGCGGGTTTGATGTGTTCGACGGCGGCTTCGATGCGTTGAATATGCATAGTATTCAGGGGTTGTGCGGGAGGCGCGGGATGGGGCGGAAGATGCGGCAGGCATTGTTACTTTAGCATGCGTCTTATGAGTGTTTGGGTATACTGGCGCGCGATAAGAAGGGCGTCGAAGGGCGCTGGCACGCGGATGTTCCGCGGCATGAGGTCCGGTCAGTCAGGGGGAAGTTTGTCGTTCGATCACGGCAGTCAGGCCTTGGCGGGAGAACAGCCCGTACCCGGCGCGAGCAGATTGAAAACGGTACTTGGCGACCTCGCGGGCGGTTTTGCCGCAACGCTGATCGTCATACCGCAAGCCCTGGCCTTGGGCTTGCTGGCTTTTGCCGCGCTCGGTCCGGCATGGCTCGCGTTTGGACTGATTGCTGGCGTGCTGTCCTCTGTGGTCGGCAGCTTCGCCGCCGGTCTTGTCCCCGCAGGGCGTTGCCAGATCATGGGCCCACGCACGTCCACCACGGTGGTTTTTGCGGGCATTCTGGTGACGCTGATCGCCCATCCGCTGCTGCAGACCGCGCAGGGCCCGGATGTCGTGCAAGTGCTCACGCTGGCCTTTGTCGCGGTGTTCCTGGCGGGCCTGTTTCAGATCGGATTCGGCTTGCTCGGCTTCGGGCGTGCCATCAAGTTCGTGCCGTATCCGGTGATCGCCGGTTTCATGAACGGCATCGCGTTGCTGATGTTCGTTTCGCAGATCGGTCCGGCGTTGGGCGTTGAAATCGGGAAGTCCGCCGCGACGGTGCTGCAGGCGCCGGCGCCGAGCCATCTGGCGAGCCTGCTGGTGACGGCTGCCGTCATTGCCGCGGTGATTTTCAGTCCCCGCATCACTCGGCGTGTGCCGGCTCTGCTGTGCGGCCTGATTGCCGGTGTGGTGCTGCATTACCTGCTGGCCTGGATGTTGCCGGGCGCCGCCGGCCCGGTGATCGGCAAACTGCCAGAAATCGAGTTCGCGCCACGTGAGTTGGTCGCGATGGTCCGGCTTGCCGGGCGCGAAGAATTCATGGTCTGGGTGATGTTCCTGTTGCCCAGCGCGCTGTTGCTCGCTTCGGTGGCCTCGCTCGACGGCCTGCTCGCTGCGGTCAGCACCGATCCGGTGACGCGCAGCCGCCACGACAGCAACCGCCTGCTGCAGGGACAGGGCGCCGGCAGCGCGCTGGCGGCTGCGTTCGGCGCTCTGCCCCCGGTCACCGGCACCTATACCCGGGTAGCCAACTACCATAGCGGTGGCCGCACGCGGCTGTCGGCGCTGTTCCACGCCTTGCTGATGCTGGCCGCGGTATTGACATTGCAGCCGCTGGTGGCGCTCATCCCCGTCGCCGCCTTGGCCGGCGTCATCATCTATACCGCGTGGACACTGATCGATCGCTGGACCCGCGATCTGCTGCGCCGCCTTGGCGCTGACGGCGTGGACCGGCGCGAAATCCTGCTCAACCTCGCGGTGGTCGCGGCTGTGGTGCTGTCGATGCTGCTGATCAACATCATGGTTGCCTTTGCCGTCGGCATCGCAGCAGCGGTTCTCCTGCTGTTGATCAAACTGAGCGGCTCGCCGGTACGCCGCGCGCTCGACGGCACGGTGCGCACTTCGCTCAAGGTGCGCAGCCCCGAGACAAGGGCACGGCTGCAGCCGCTGGCGCGGCAAATCCGCATTTTTGAGCTCGAGGGGACAATTTTCTTCGGCACGGCCGACCGACTGCAGAGCGACATCGAGAACCTGCCTGCCGGCACGCGTTACGTGGTCCTCGATTTTCGCCATGTCACCGATATCGACGCCAGCGGCGCGCGGGCGCTCGAAACCATCGGTTATACCGCTGCCCGCAGTGGCATACAGGTATTGTTGAGTCATCTGCGTGATGATGACACTCAGGGTCGTTTCCTCGCCGCACTCGGCATCGACGGCGCAGTGCAGCGACAATACTGGTTTCCCGATCTCGACCGTGCGCTGGAGTGGGCCGAGGACCGCCTGCTCGGGCAGGAGCGTTTTGAGGACGGCCCGGAACTCACACCGCAGGAGATGGCGCTGTTCGCAGGGTTGGACGCCGAGGAGGCCGTGCGGGTGATCGCGCTGCTGGAACGGCACGAACTTGCTCACGGCGAAGCGGTGTTCAAGGAAGGCGACGCCGGCGACCGCATGTACCTGATCGCCCGCGGCGCGGTCAGCATCAAGGTGCGGCTCGCCGACGCCGCGCGCGCGCGCCGGCTGGCGACTTTCGTGCCCGGCGTTTTTTTTGGGGAGATGTCGATGATAGAAGGCGGACAGCGCTCAGCCGACGCCTTTGCCAAGGGTGATCACGTGGTGCTGTATTCGCTGGGCGCTGCACAATTGGCGCAGCTGGTGCGGCAATACCCGCTAACCGGCGTCAAGCTCTACCGCAACCTCAACCGGGAAATCGCCGCGCGTCTGCGCGTAACCAGCGAAGCGCTGCGTGCGCTCGAATAGCCCGGCCTAGTTCAGCGTTGCCGCAATCTTGCGGATGTCCTCCGGCGAGCGTTCACCGGCGAGCGGCGTGCCGGGCATCAGGTATTTGCCCATGGCGGCCAGACCGCCGACCAGCACCGGCTCGAAACCGGCATCGCGCACCAGCCGTGTGGCCACTGCGATCGCTGCGGGATCGTCGCCCGCCATCGGCATGCCCGAACGCGGGCCCTGGCGCTGAGCGGCCTCTGCCATGCGGGCGGCGCCGACTGCATTGAAGGCGCGCACGATGCGCGCACCGGGCAGCAGTTCTGCTGATGCCACTCCGGCACCCTTTTCACGCGCCCAGTTCGCAATCTCGCCGTCACGGTTGGGAAAAGGATTGCAGGTGTCGATCACCATCTTGCCCTTGAGTAGCGCACCGAGATCCTTGCCGAGCTGCGGAAGCGCGCCGTAGGGCACCGAGATCAGCAGGATTTCGCCGAAGGCTGCGGCCTCGCGCGGCGTGCCGGCACGGGCGTTGGTGCCGACAACCGCAGCGAGTTTTCGGTCGTGTTCGATGTCCAGCGAGGAAAACATCACTGTATGCCCGGCTTTGGCCCAGGACGTGCCCAGCGCGCTGCCGACACGACCCGAGCCGATGATGCCGATGCGCAGCGCAAGCGCGGCTTCGGCGGCGATGACGCGGGCAGGGACGGCCTGCGCGATTGCGGCGACAGCGGCAAGCTGCAGGAAGCGGCGACGGTCAGGTCTCGTTATATCCATGTCGGTATTCTCCAGTAAGGCAGTGGCTGCGGCCCGTCACGTTCGCGCCGGGCTGCAGTGTTGGTGGCCTTGCGGTTTCCTGCCCTGGATCGAGCCGGGCGGGTTATCAGCGCACGATCAGGACTGGCGCGCGTGCCGCGGCCAGAGTTTTCTGGGTCACGGAACCGAGCAGCAGGCTGGTCATGCTGCCGCGGCCATGTGAACCCATCACGATCAGGCTGGCATGATTGCCGCGCGCATGGTCGGCGAGGCGTTCGCCCGGGTCCCCCGTAACATTCAAGGCCTTGTATTTCACGCCGACCTTGTCCAGCAGCCGTTTCGCCGGCCGCATTGCCCGTTCGTTGTCGGTCTGGCGTTGGCTTTCCAGGATCCTTTCGACCGCCGTCAGCATCCGCCCCGGCGGCGGGCTGACATGCATCAGCGTGATGCGGCCTTGCGGCGCGAACTGGGCGCGGTGGCGCAGCAGGTATGCCACGGCGCGGCGCGTGTACGCGCTGCCGTCGACGGCCACCAGCACTTCGCCTTTTTCCGGCGGCAGCTGCCCCTCCCGGATCACCAGCAAGGGCGTTCCGCAGTTGGCGATTACCGCCTGGGTGACGGAACCCAGCAGCAGGCCCTTGGCGGCACCGAGGCCATGGGAGCCCATCACGAGGAGGTCTGCACCCATGCTTTCGGCATACTCAGGGATAACCTTGCCGGGGTAGCCTGGCATGCGCAACGCGTTGCAGGGAATGCCGCGCTGGTCGAGCAATTTCCGCGCGCTCTTTTGCGCGGCTTCGGCTTCGCTCTGGTAATACGCCTCGACCACGGTGCGTCCTACGGCGGAAGCGGCTCGCGGCGGGACGCGGCTGTGCACATGTAGCAGGGTGATCTCGGCGTCTTCGAGGCTGGGCCACAGCCGCTCCGCCACGTAGCGCACGGCATTCAGCGAATGTTTGCTGCCGTCGACAGGAAGCAGGATTTTCATGGTTCTCCTTTGATGGTTCAGCGGTTCAGGACCGGTCCGGGGCTGGGCAGGACGGATTCTGCTTCCTGCCCGCCTTGTCCCCGGTCTTGGAATCGATATTGTGTTCGCAAGTTCAATGTTCACCGCCGGAGCGGCGATGGAAATTCAGGGTACCATCAATAATTCGGCGCGCCATCCATAAGTATGATGCTGCCTATTCCCATTGTTCATTCTCCATCACAAGACACCGCCATGAACAGCAATTTCGCCCGCCGTATCGCCGCCATGAATGCCATGTACAAACTGCCGGCCAGTGACCGCCCTGTGCTTCCCGAGGACCTGGTCGGCCGCCTGCACGGGTTCAAGGCGACGCTGCTCGACGAAGTGCATGAAATCGACGATATCGTTGAACTTGCCAAAAACGGCGCGCCGCAGTCCGACATCCTGGTGGCGATGGCCGACCTGCTCGGCGACATCATCGTCTACTGCCGCTCCGAAGCGCTGAAATACGGCCTGCCTCTGGAGGACGTGCTCGACATCATCATGGACAGCAACGAAAGCAAGCTCGGTGCTGACGGCAAGCCGATCTACGATGCCAACGGCAAGTTTCTCAAGGGCCCCGATTACTGGAAGCCCGAACCGAAGATCCGCGCGCTGCTCGAAACGGCAGTCCCACCCGCCAGCTGAGTTCCCCCGGCCGCTACCGGGCGGCGCATCGCTTTAATCGAGCCGGATGTTCGCGGTCTTGATGACTTTCGCCCACTTGTCGATTTCGCTGCGCATGTATTTCCCCAGTTCCTCCGGCGAACTGCCCTCGGGTTCGACGCCCGACTTGGTCAGGAAATCGCGTATGCCGGGGTCGGCGAGCACCTTGCGGAATTCCTCGTTGAGTCGTGCCACGATTTCGCGCGGTGTGCCCTTGGGTGCAAGCATGCCGTACCAGACGCCGGAGTCGTAGCCGGGAAGCCCGGACTCTGCCGCCGTCGGCACATCAGGCATGCTGTTCACGCGTTTGGTGGTGCTGACCGCGATTGCACGCAGCCGTCCGGCTTGCAGGTGGCCGGCAGATGCGATCGGCGTCGCAAACAGCAGCTGGGTCTGCCCGGAGATGGTGTCCACCAGCGCCGGGCCGCCGCCCTTGTACGGCACGTGCACGATGCTGATGCCTGCCATCGTATTGAGCAGCTCGCTTGCGAGATGGGCACCGGAGCCGTTGCCCGAGGATGCATAGAACAATTCGCCAGGACGTTTCTTCGCGATCGTGATCACGTCCCTCAGGGACTTCACGGGCAGGGACGGGTGCGCTACCAGCAGGTAGGCGCCGTTGGCGAGCAGCGTGATCGGCTCGAAATCGCGCACCGGGTCATAGGGGAGCTTCCGGTAGAGGCCTGGATTGACCGCGAGTTGCGCAGTCAGTCCCATCACCACGGTGTAGCCATCCGGCGCGGAACGCGCAGCGGCTTCCATGCCGATGTTGCCGCCGGCGCCGCCGCGATTGTCGACGATGACCTGCTGCCCGATGTTCTCCGACATCTTGCGTGCGAAGGGCCGCGCGATGGTGTCGCTGCCGCCGCCTGGCGGGTAGGGCAGGATCAGCCGTATCGGTTTGGCCGGAAAACTCTGCGCAAACGAAGGCGCCGTGATGGCGAGACTTGAGGTGCACACACACATGAATAGTAAGTATTTGATTTTATTCACTATTTAATCCTCCTCGGGGTAAGTTGGCCGACTTGGCTTGTACTATTTACGCCCGCCCGTCGTGACTGCTGATGGCAATCACCGCGCGCGCATTCGAACGATTGCTCCAGGCATGGCGCACACCTTTTAGCAGCGCCACTTCACCGGCCCGGAAAACAAGCTCCTGTTCGTCGAGTATCAGTACCGCCTCGCCTTCCAGGATCACACAATAATCGAAGCTCAGGGTCTTCTGCGCGTATGGATGTGCGCCGGCATGCCAGGCACAGGCGCCGGGCGAACCTGCACTCGAAAAATAGCGGCGGACCGCGTCCTCACTGACCTTGCCCTGCCACGTCGCGTCGGGCGGAAGGATGTCGACGCGGAAAGTGGTACCGCCGTTTTTCGGTTCCAGCGTGCGTGGCAGGTGCAGGGTCTCGCGCACGATGCGGGCGGGACAGCTGTCGGTCGTCCACATGCGCTGCGAAGCGAAGCCGGGGCGCGCCGGATCGAGCAGGACATCGGGACAGGGGCCGTCGCTGACGATCTCACTGCGGCCATCGGAGGGCCGATCAATGGTGACGATGCGGCGGCTGAGCCGGATGCCGGGCGGCGCGGATTTCGGCGCAAGCGGCGCGTCGTTGCCGATTGCCGTGCCGATGCCGCCGGGGAAATCTGCGCCGATCATGTCGAAGGCCATCTGGGCGTCGGTCGGATAAGCCCATTCATGCCAGGCACCGACCTGGATCACGATGTCGCCGGGCTGCATCAGCACCGTTCCTTCGTCGAGCCGCAGTTCGCGGTTGCCGTTGAGCATCATCCCGTAGTCAACCGTCTGCGTCTTGTGCATTGACGAGGTGTAGAGGCTGTTGCCGCCGCGGTCCCAGGTACCCGTGGTGCCGGGCCTCAGCTTCGGTGGATGATGGGGCACGACTTCCGGATCCCTGGTCGGATCGTAATCTGCAGGGCGGCCGACGCTTTGCACTACGCGCAGGTGACCCCCACGAGGTTCTCCCGGAAACCGGTATTTCAGCAGGCCATCGTCGCTGCTGCCGCCAAGTGCCATCGGCGAATCGTTCCAGACCCAGAGGTCGGTATGGCCGCGTCCCGCCGACATTGACGAGGGATGTGCGTTGGGCGCGGAGCCGTCAAACTGCACGGCGGATCTGCCGGCAGGATTGTTGCCGGCGACGAGGCGGCGGATGGGTTTCAAGCTAGACATGGTGGATGCTTTCGAGAGTCCTGTGTAGTGATCGACACGAGTTGATGCTGAAGGGGGAATGATATGCAAATCCTCTGGTTTCGGCATTCTGAATCCAGACTCTGGACGATGTGTGCAGTGTTGCTTTACTTGCACTTACAGTAGTGACGTGAGCATCGCCAATCCCCGCGATCGGATAAACGGCAATCCTACTGTCCGTTCGTGACCTCGTTAAATTTCAAGTAAAGGGAGAAAAAGCATGCGTCTGATTTCCGTTGTCGTCGCGGGTGTCCTGTGGGCCTTGCTCCCGGTGAGTGCACTTGCACAGACGGGCGCTTACCCGGTTCGTCCGCTACGTTTCGTCCTTCCCTTTCCTGCCGGCGGTGCCACCGACACAATCGGTCGATCAATTGCGCAGAAACTCAGCGAATCAATGGGCCACAACGTGCTGGTGGACAACCGTCCTGGCGCCGGCGGTAATCTCGGAGTGGAGCTCGTGGCCAAATCCGCGGCCGATGGATACACGCTTCTGCTCTGTTCACCGACCTGTGCGATCAGCCCGAGCCTGCATTCGCGCCTGAATTACGATCCGCAGCGGGATCTTGCACCAATCAGTCTGGTTGCGACGATTCCGACGTTGTTGGTTGTCAATCCAGCCGTGCCAGCGAAATCCCTGCAGGAACTTCTGGCTCTCGCACGTGCGAGGCCGGGTCAGCTTAATTACGGCTCGGGCGGTGTTGGATCTTCAAACCACCTCGCGATGGAACTGCTGAAGTCTCTGGCTCGAATCGATATCGTTCATGTCGCCTACAAGGGTACCGGCCAAGCCCTCAACTCGCTGGCTGCGGGGGAAATCCAGATGGTTGGGATCAGTCCGCCAGCCGTCTTGCCCCTGCTGTCTGCGGGCAAGGTGAGGGTTCTGGCAGTACTGCGCGAAAAACGCATTCCGGCGCTGCCCGAGGTACCAACCGCTGCGGAGGCCGGCTTGCCGGGGCTCATCGTCAATACCTGGTACGGAATGCTGACTCGCAGTGGAACGCCGGAGCCGCGAATCGCTTTACTCAATACCCGGGTCGGTGTCGCGCTGAAGGCGACTGATACAAGGGAAAGGCTCGCCAGCGTTGGTGTCGAAGCAGCAGGCAGTACGCCACTATACTTTGGCGACTTCATGAAATCCGAAATCGTTCGGCTGGGCCGGATCGTGCGCGAAGCCGGTATAAGGGCAGAGTAATCGCATCCCGCATGCCCCGTTGTCAGAAATAAGTCGAATATAAAGTCAGACATAATCGTCCTTTCCGTTCTTTTGCAGAGACACCATGAACGCACCAGATCCCACTCATGTAACGCCCTACGCCGAACTCACCCGTGTCTACACGCGGCTCTACCGCTACCAGCATCTCGGTGCCATCGTCGGCTGGGATCGCAACGCGATGATGCCGGCTAAGGGCAACGAGGCGCGGGCTGCGGCCGAGGCCGAACTTGCCGCGCTGATACATCGCACGCGCACTGATCCGCGGTTGGCGCAATGGCTGCAGGCTGCGGAGCGCGAGCAGCTGAACGATCTGGCCCATGCCAACCTGCGTGAAATCCGCCGCGATTGGCGCGATGCCAATGCGCTGCCGGAATCGCTGGTCGAGGCAAAGTCGCTGGCAGGCGCGCGCTGCGAGCACGCCTGGCGCAACCAGCGTCCTGCGAATGACTGGCAGGGCTTCCTCGGTAATTTCCGCGAAGTGGTGAAACTCGCGCGGCAGGAAGCGCGTTTGCTTGCCGACGACAGCGGGCTCGCGCCGTATGACGCGCTGATGGACCGTTTCGAGCCCGGCGTGCGCGCAGCCGATATCGACGGCATTTTCGGCGAGGTCAAGACCTGGCTGCCGCAGCTGGTTGCTGCGGCACAGGCCGTGCAGGCGCGGGAGACTGTCATCGTTCCGCAGGGCCCGTTTCCGGTAGCGGCGCAGCGCGCGCTGAACCGCGAGGTAATGACCTTGCTCGGCTTCGACTTCGAGGCGGGGCGGCTTGACGAAAGCGCGCATCCCTTCAGTGGCGGCGTGCCCGAAGACCTGCGCCTGACCACGCGCTACAGCGAAGACGACTTCGCGCGCAGCCTGCTCGGCACCATTCACGAGACCGGTCATGCCCGCTACGAACAGAACCTGCCGCGGGACTGGCTCGGCCAGCCGGTCGGCAACGCACGCTCCTTCGGCATTCACGAGAGCCAGAGCCTGTCCTTCGAAATGCAGCTTGCGCGCAGCCGTCCCTTCGTCGGCCTGCTCGCGCCGATGCTGAGAAAGCACTTCGGCGACCAGCCGGCCTTCGATCCGGACAACCTGTATCGCCTGTGGACGCGGGTCAGGCCCGGATTCATCCGCGTCGACGCTGACGAGGTGACCTATCCGGCGCACGTCATCCTGCGCTATGAAATCGAGCGTCCGCTGATTGAGGGCCTGATCGAAGCCGAAGACATTCCAGCGCTGTGGGATGAAAAGATGCAGTCGCTGCTCGGACTCGACACGCGCGGCAACTACAAGGACGGCTGCCTGCAGGACGTGCACTGGACCGAAGGCGCTTTCGGTTATTTCCCGAGTTACACGCTGGGCGCGATGTACGCCGCACAGTGGTTCGCGGCCCTGCGAAAGAAGCGGCCTGACCTCGATGCGAGTATCGCGGCGGGGAACCTCGAGCCGGTGTTCGGCTGGATGCGCGAGCACATCTGGTTGCAGGCCAGCTTGTGGGAAACCCCGAAGCTGGTCCGGCGTGCCAGCGGCGAAGCGCTCAATCCGCAGTACTTCCGTGATCACCTCCAGCAGCGTTACCTGCGGCGCTGAGGCGCCAGCCGCTCAGAATCCGAAGCGTCCTCCGGCGCCGAGCAGCGTCGCGATGCCGAGCAGCGCGAAGATCGCCGCTGCGATGCTGTGCACCGCCGCCACCGGCATCCGGTGTGCGATGCGGTCGCCGAGCAGCACCGCGGGCACGTTGGCGATCATCATCCCCAGCGTGGTGCCGATCACCACCGCAGTGAAAGCCTGGTAATGCGCAGCAAGCGCCACGGTCGCGATCTGGGTCTTGTCGCCCATTTCCGCGATGAAGAATGCGATGAGCGTGGTGCCGAACGCGCCGAGCCTGACGAAGCGCGCAGCTTCCGCGTCGAGTTTGTCGGGGATCAGTATCCAGACGGCCATCGCGAGGAACGACAGGCCGAGGAACCAGCGCAAAGCTTCCGGCCCGACTTGCAGCGTGATCCAGTTGCCGACCGCCCCCGCCAGTGCATGATTGGCCAGGGTGGCCGCGAGAATGCCAGCGATGATTGGCCACGGTTTGCGGAACTTCGCGGCGAGCAAAAAGGACAGCAGCTGGGTCTTGTCACCGATTTCGGCAAGGGCGACGATGCCGGTGGAAATGAGGAAGGCGTCCAAACGCTTGCTCCTGGGCCGGGAGTAGACAGATGACCACGCTGCTCCCCGGCCACTGCGGAGGCAACATGGTCAAAGGTCTTGCCAGGTCAGGAAACCGCCTGCGCCATGGCCGGATGGCCAAGCATGTTGACGCAGACACCTCTCAGGAGGGCGGCTACTCCCCGATGACGGCGCGATTCTACCTGCGCGCCGGAGATGGGTCCATGTGCGTGGAGCCGACGATCAACGATATATGCGCCGCGCAATCCGCAGCAGCAGAGGACCGGCGAAGCGCGACACCGCGTGGCGGTGGCGCGCGAACTGGCGGTAGGCGAATGTCAGTAGCGGCTGCAGTGCGGGACGCGACAGCAGCCAGGCGCTCCGTGTCAGGTCGGCGCGGCGGTACGCTTCCGCGAAAACCGCCGGGCCGCGCAGCAGTGTGTTGTCTCCGAGGCGGGCATGGATGTTGGCCAGGGCCGCGTCGCAGGAGACGCCGTGGGATGACTCGCGGTAATCCTGTGCGGTGACATCGACAAACCGCAGCAGGTCGCGGCGGTTGCGCGTGCGCAGCACGTGGATTTCCGCCAGGCACAGCGGACAGCGTCCGTCGAAATAGATGGTCAGGGTTTGCATCGGCGGTCAATTATGGCCTGCGCGATCGCACGCCCGCTGTTGAAGGCGCACTCGACCCTGGCGCCCAGCGCCCAGTCGCCGCCGAGGAACAGTGTGCCATCCTGACTGGCAAGGCAGGGAAGGCCGAGCGCCTGGACCGTGCGCGCATAGCGCCAGCGGTGGGCGATGGCCCGCCCGACCCTGGGCATTGCATCGCCGAGTATCTGTTGCACGGCAGCGACCAGCAGCGCCGCCACCGGCTCACGCTCGAGTTCGAGATGGCGGCTGCTCCAGTGCGTTGTTGCGTGGGCGACCCAACATTCCTTTGTGCTGTCGCGGCCGGGCTTGGAGCTGTTACGGCTGAGCCAGGAAAGCTTTTCTGAATCAGTTTGCAGGACATCGGGAACTCCGGCCACGGGGCCCGCGAACACGAGCATCAGCGCCCAGCATGGCGCCATTGTCACGTCATCCAGTGCTTGCGCGATGCTGCGCTCGGCGCCGAACAGTTGTCGCGCTTGCGGCACTGGTACTGTGCTGACCACGATGTCGAAACACTCGCCCGCCGCATTACCCGCCGTGCGGATGCGCCAGCCAGAAGTTTCGCGTTTCACCTCAGTGACTTCGCAGGCCGCGTGCAGGTCAAGCCCCGCGGCCAGCGGTTTCGCCAGCGCGCTCATGCCCGGTGTTCCGGCGATCCAGTCTTCCGCCGCGGCATCGATTCCGTTCGTCGTTGCCGGACGCCAGCGCGCTGCGGCACCGCTTTCGATCATCCCGGCCAGCGTCGCGCGGAAGGCATCGCCGTGCGCGGTCACGTATTGCGCGCCATGGTCGAAGCTGAGGTTGTCATCAAACCGGCGTGTGGCGAGTCGCCCACCGGGGCTGCGGCCCTTGTCGAAAACAACAGGTTTGAATCCGGCGTCCTGCAGCCCGCGGGCGCAGGCCAGGCCAGCCATGCCGGCGCCGATGACGGCTATGCGGGGCGGTATGTTCATGTGAATGATCCGGGGACGATTGTCACTTGATCGGTATTGCAGCGATGTTACAGGGCATGGCGGCGGTCGTAAGGTTTTAAACGCCTGTCATCAACAGGCGGCCTTGCCTGGCCACAACGCGAAAAATCTGCCGCACTCCTCCGCGGGTGCGGGGAGCGCGACAGTCCAGGCGGAAGCGGAGAGACTTACGACAGGATCAATTACGACAGGATCAATTACGGCAGGATCACGGCGTCAATGACATGTATCACGCCGTTGCTGGCGACGATGTCGGTCTTTACGACATTGGCCTGGTTGACCATGACTTTGCCGCCGGCGGTGCTGATGTTCAGTGGTTTGCCATTGGCGGTCGGCGCGTTGCCGGCCTTGACGTCTTTCGCCATCACTGTGCCCGGCACCACGTGGTAAGTCAGCACGGCGGCGAGCTTTTGTTTGTCGGCGAGCAGGGCGTCGAGCTGCGCCTTCGGAATCTTGGCAAAGGCCTCATCGGTGGGCGCGAACACGGTAAACGGACCCTTGCCCTTCAGGGTATCGACGAGGCCGGCAGCCTTCACCGCAGTGACCAGGGTTTTGAAGTTGCCCGCCGAGACGGCAGTGTCGACGATGTCGGATGCAGCAGTGGCCAGCGACGAGACCGCAAATACGGCGCCCGCGCAGAGGGCACGGAGGGAACGCGAAACAGCCATTTGTATCTCCTTGATTTAATTGAATAAATAGTTACACAAACCGCTTCCGGAACTGAATGCGATACAATCCGGTCAATTTGTGACTGGTTGGTCATTTTTAAAACCCATGAGTTCAACCGATAGCCGGCGATGTCCATGACACTGAAAATTCCTTTCCGCCAACAGCAGTTCGATGCGCGCGAGGAGGCGATCCTCGATGCCGTCAACCGCCTGCTCTCCGACAAGGGTTATGACCTGATGACCATGGAGGACGTGGCGCTGGAAGTCGGCGTCGCCAAGGGCAGCCTCTACAAGCATTTCTCATCAAAGGAAAAACTCGCGGCGGCGGTGCTCTCCCGGCTGCTGCGGCAGACACTGGCGGCGCTTGAGGCGATGCCCGCGGAGTGGCCGGCGATCCGGCGACTGGAGGAAATCCTGCGCTGGTCGCTGCAGCACCGCTTGCGCGGCGGGGTGCCGCACCTGCCTTCGACCAGTCGCGCCCTGCAGCGCAGCCTGATGCTCAACCTTGAGTACATCGCGCTGGCGCTGCGCGTGAACAAGCGCTTCCACGCGCTGGTGCGGGAAGCCCGCCGTGCCGGCGACATTTCCGCTGCGGTGTCCGACGACGTGGTGGTCTACACACTCTATTCACGGGCCTGCGACCCGACCGTCGAGTTCCTGGTGCGCGACGGCAAGCTCGACGCCGGGCAGATCGTGGAAACCATGGTCGCCGCGACTTTCGGCGGCCTGCGTGCTGCCGTCAATGAGGGTCCGCGATGATTCGGATGATCGCTCTGCTGCTGGCACTCGCCTTCGTGTCAGGCGCAGCGCCTGCGCTGGCTGCCGACGCCCTCGAACTGGCCGAACTCGCCAAGCCCGGCCGCGTGCTGCTGCTGCGCCATGCCATCGCACCCGGTGTCGGCGATCCCGACAATTTCCGCCTGCGCGACTGCAGCACCCAGCGCAATCTCGATACCGCGGGTCGGCAACAGGCAACGCGCTTGGGCAAGCGCATTGCCGGCCTCGGCATCCGGGACATGAAAGTCTACGCCGGCCAATGGTGCCGCACGCTGGAGACCGCCCGCCTGCTCGGCCTCGGGCCGGTCACCGAACTGCCCGCACTCAATTCTTTCTTCGCCCGGCCGGACCAGCGCGAGGGCAACCTTGACGGCGTGCGCAAATTTCTTGCGAAGCTCCCCACCGACGGGCCGCTGGTGATCCTCGTTACCCACCAGGTTACGGTTACGGGCATTACCGGGATTTATCCCGCATCGGGCGGTGGCGCCGTCCTGCAGCTCGATGGCACCTCGATGCCGAAAGCCATCGGCGAGTTGCGGGCCGGCTACTGAATTCCCCCTTCAATCAGGAGATACACGGATGAAAGCCATCCTCATCACGCCGGAGAGTAAATCCGTCGAAATCATCGACATTGGCGGCCACGACGACATCAAGGCCATCATCGGTTTCGATACCATCGAATCCGATGCAGTCGGCGATGTCGGCGACCGCCTGTTTTTCGATGAAGAGTGTTTTCTGCGCGGAGGCGGTGCACGCTTCCAGATCGACACGCTGATTCCGGTATCGGGCAAGGCGCTGGTTGTCGGCACGGCTGCCGACGGCAAGGAGTTGCGCGACGTGTCGACCCCGATCGACAGCCTGCTCGGCCGTATCAAATATCTCTGAGCCGCCCGGCCTGCCGTGACCGCAGCTCAGCCGCGCGCCCGTGAACGCGCGAGCATTACCTGGGTGTTGGGCACGTAAAGCAGGTGTGCAATCTTGCGTACGAAATGGTCCTCGTACGGATCCAGCGGTTGATGGGCATAGGCGACGTGCCACAGGTGCTCGATCAGCGCCACGCGCTGCTCCATCGAAAAGTCGCGTTTGATCACTGCCACCTGCGCGTAATAAGAAGTCAGGTGCCCGGTCCTGCCGCGGGCCTCCGTCAACAGTGCGGAACATTCGGCCGGACCCAGTCCAAACAATTCCACCAGCGCGTTTTCGGCTGCAGCCTGTTCCGCGTCGTGGGTCTCGAGGTCGACGCGGGTGCATTCATGCAGCAGTACCGCCACTGCGAGATGCAACTGGCGGCGTTCGAAACCGGGCACTGCAGCGCTGCCGCCGCCCTCTTCGAACAGCCGTTTCAGGGTTCTCAACATGTCCGGAAATCTAGCGCGAGCGCCCGTTTTTCACGAAATCGAGCGCGGCCTGGAACAGTTCCAGGTCTTTTTCGTAGTCTGCCGCATCGGCGCGGTCGATCTGTACCCACTCCCGTGTGCCGGCGATGCCGCCCGGCTGGAATGCACTGGTATTGTCGCGGGAGAACTGCAGTTCCGTCGCTACTGCAGCGGGCAGGCGCAGGCCGACACCGCTGCCGCTGATGCAGGCGAACATGCGGTCGCTGACGAAATAGGCGTCGAGGCCGTTGATCTTGCGGGCGCTGACGCCAGGGATTTTCAGCAGCAGCGTATCGAGCTGCGCTTTGGGGCCGGTCTTGGTGCTGTCCATGTCTGGGGGATGTTCCGGAATTGCAGGTGTTGCAGGATTATAAACACCGACCGCCCTGCCGCGCTTGGTTACCGATCGACACGTTTGTAACGTTTTCTTACATCATGTCGAGGAACGCGCCGTATCCCGCGTGCTCTCAGTTACAGAGCCTTCCATGCCGGGAGGCCCTTAAGTCCTTAAAAACCATCCGGAGGTGAATGATGAACAAACTGATCATGAATACCCTTGTCGCTGCCGGTTTTGCCGCTGCAGTGCCGCTGGCCATCGCGCAGGCGAATCCCCCAGCCGCTGGACAGGGCCAGCATGCCCAGCACGGACAGCGTGGCCACCATGCGCAGCACGGCAAGCAGGCGTTCCGCATGCCCGGCGAACGCGTTGAAGCGCGCCTCGCCTACATGAAGACCGCGCTGAAGATCACTGATGCGCAGCAGCCGCAGTGGGAGGCTTTCGCCACCGTTGCACGCAAGCAGGCGAAGGAAGCTGATGCGCGGATCCAGTCGCACCGCGAAAAACGCGCCGCCAATACCGAGCGCAAGCGGCCTACTGCGATCGAGCGTCTTGAAGGGCGCCAGCAGTTCATGGCGGCGTCTTCGGCGCGGATCGGCGAGCGCCTTGCCGCACAGAAGCCGCTCTACGCTGCACTGTCACCTGAGCAGAAGCAGGTCGCTGACCAGCTGTTCGTGGGACGCGGTGGTAAACACGGCGGCCGCGGCGGACGCCACGGCGGGCATGGCCGGGCGTAAACGGCCGCTGCGATATCAAGGCCTGTCGGGCGCTTGATACACGCAGTTGCAGGAAGCAACGGGGCCTTGTGGCCCCGTTTTTTTGGAGTTCGTCGACAGAAACTTTTAAACTGAAGGCCTGACAAGGAAGGAATCCTTCGTGCGTATTGGGATGTTCGTGGCCTGGATCGTTGCCGCAGCTTTGTGCCTGCCCGCCTTCGCGCAGGACTCTTCGGCCAAGCCACCGCGCAGCGCAGCGAAGAAGCCGCCGAACGAGGTCAGCCAGGCGCGACGGGAACAGGCGAAGATTTACGAGACCCGCGGCGAGGAAGTGCCCGCCACCTATGTCACGGACCGCGCGCTACTGTCCTACGGCAGCACACTGCTGGCGGATTTCATTAATACTCTGGCGAATCTTGGTCCGTCCGACCGCTGGCTGGACATTGGGGCAGGGCAGGGCAGGGCCATACTCGAGTATTACGGTGAACGCTTTGATGCGATGAATCCAGAGGGTCGCGATCGGCGCGGCAGCAAGGCGCAGTCGGTGGCGTTGTCGATCGAGGACCGGCGGACTGCCGAATGGCACAAGATCGCGGCCGCCCTCGAACCCGGAAAGATCAGCTATTTGCACGGCAAGCGCCTGCGCGAATACACACCGGCGGAGCTGGGCCGCTTCCAGCTGGCCAGCGATGTCTATGGCGGTTTTTCGTACAGCTCCGACCTGTCGCGGTTCATGGCGCGCATCCTTGACCTGCTCAAGACCGGCGGCAGCTTCTACACGCTGCTGATCAACGTGCAAACGGCAAGCGCAACCAGCAAGGGCGGGAAACGTGACGCAGAGTTCCAGACCGAAATCCTTGCCGCTGACGGCATGCCGGTGGGCATCTGCGCTTGGCTGCGGCAGATCGGCTGTGCCGAGGTTACCTGCGACACCGATCCGCGATCGGAAACGCCGATAGAACGTTACCGCATCCGCAAGACTTGTGAACAGGTCAGCGTACCCGTGCTGGAACCGGTGCATTTCGCGGCGGGCACGCCCCCGGTGCGTGTTTTTCGACTGGTCGCGCCGATAGCACCCCAGCTTCCTTGAAAAGGGATCTTCAGCGAAATGCGCAATAAAACTTTTCCGGCGTGGAGTGAGTGACCTGCCATGCGTTATGGTGTTGCGTGACAGAATTGTTTGGCCGGGCATGTTGGTCCGGTGGTGTCAAATGGACTAAAGGAACACAGCATTGAAGACAATCAAGGCCTATCGCAATCCCGAGTTCATGAACAGCCGCGCAGCGCGCCCGCTGCGTATCCTGGCCGAGTATGCCGAGCCGCGCAGCCGCCTTGATGCCGAGCGTGTCGAGGACACCATTGTCTTTTTCGGTTCGGCCCGCCTGAAGGAAGGCAACAAGTACTACGAAGCTGCGCGCGAGTTGGCGTTCCGGCTGACACAATGGTCCAAGGGCCTGGATCCCGAGGGGCGCCGCCGGTTCGTGGTCTGCACCGGCGGCGGGCCGGGCATCATGGCTGCGGCAAACCGCGGCGCTTCCGAGGCGAAGGGGCGCAACGTCGGGCTGACCATTGCGCTGCCGCAGGAAGAGCTGGTCAATCCCTACGTGACCCGCGAGCTCGAATTCCACTTTCACTACTTCTTCATGCGCAAGTTCTGGTTTTCCTATCTTGCCAAGGCGCTGGTGGTGTTTCCCGGTGGCTACGGCACGCTCGACGAGCTGTTCGAGGTGCTCACACTGGTGCAGACCAAACGCATGCACAAACCGATGCCGATCGTGCTGTTCGGCAACGACTACTGGAACGAGGTGATCAACTTCGACGCGCTGGTGCGCCATGGCACCATAGACGCGACGGATCTCGATTTGATGTATCGCACCGACTCGGTGGACGAGGGCTTTGCTTACCTGGTCAAGCAGTTGATGGCCGGAGCGCTCGGAAAGCCGGGCGACACGCTTTAAAAATATAAATAAAAACAGATACTTATATATTACCGCTGGGGGTAAATCCTGTAATCGCAGCGGACTTCAGTCGCTCCGGTGCTTGCCCGGCGACCAGCCGTGCTGCGCAATATGCTTTTGCGCCTTTTCGACCGCATGGTCCTCCAGTGGCGTAGCCATGGTGTCGTTCCAGCGGTTCATGAAGCCGAAATAGGAGATCAGCGCCGTGATCTCGACAATCTGGCCTTCATTCCAGTGCTGTTTCATCCGCTCGAAGAGTTCGTCGCTGACATCGTTGGGCTGTGAAGCCGCGGCAATCGCAAACTCCAGTGCCACTCGCTCGGCCTCGCTGAACAGGGGGCTGCTGCGAAATTCCCAGACCTTCTCCAGTTTATCCGCAGGTATACCTTGCTGGAGAGACCCCCCAGCGTTGTGCGCCATTCAGTAATGGCAGCCGTGGGTGCGCGCGACTACGTAGGCCAGCAGGCGCTTGAAGGCGATGCTGACTTCGCCATCGGCATCGAACACCGCATTGGACAGCGCGCGCAGCGCCGTCACCAGCTTCGGCCGGCGCTGCATGATCAACTGGCTATTGGGCACATAGTGGTTGGCTGCGAGCGTCTTCTCGAACATTTCCTTCAGTTCGGGTGCCGCGCCGATGGGCAGGGGTTTCAGTCGGGCCATGAAAGTTCCTTTTCAGTTGAGCAGGCAAAAAAATCCCCGGTCCGCGGAAGGTTCCGCGGACCGGGGCGCTATGCTTATTGGCGGATGCCCAGCGAGGTCGCCAGTCCGTAATAAAGCTCGTATTGTTCCTTGACGAAGGCAAAACTTTCTTCCGGTGAGCGGATCGCCGCCACGCCGCCGATACGCGCATTGCCGGCCTGCCAGTCAGGGTCCTTCGCCAGTTGCTGGAAGGTCTTGACCCAGGCGGCCACTACCGGTTTCGGCATTCCAGCCGGGCCCATCAGCGCGGTCCAGCCGACCAGTTTTTCCATCTCCGGGAAACCGGCCTCGCGCGCCCCCGGCACACCCGGCGCCTCGGCGATCCGGTCCGGCGACGCCATCACACCGCGCAGGCGTCCCGATTTGATGTGCGGCACCAGCGTGGTCGCATTGTTGCAGGCGAAATCGACCTGGCCACCCATGACCGCCGTGGTCACCTCGCCACCACCCTTGTAATGGATGCCGACGGCGTGGTCCTTGGTCAGCTTGGCCAGTGTCATCCAGTACTGCGGCGCCATGTTCTGCACCGTCCCCGGGCCAGCCGTCGAGAAGTTGAGTTTGCCCGGCTGTTTGCGGATCGCCTCCATCAGGTCCTGCGCGTTGCGGTAGGGCGACTCTGCGCGCACGAAACAGATCGAAGGATTGAGCTCGATCAGCGACAGCATCGTGAACTCGTTCCACTTGTAATTAAGCTTCGAATCGATCGCCGGCAGGATCGCATGCGTGGCAATCCGCGCGACCAGCAGCGTGTAACCGTCGGGCTGGGCGGCCTTGACATAGCTGGTGCCGATCGCGCCGGAGGCGCCGACGCGGTTCACCGGGATGATGTTGGTTTTCCCGCCGAGGTATTTGGTGGCCACCAGTCCGACATTACGGCCCGAGAGATCCGAATCGCCACCGGCGGCGAAGGGAATCACGAACTGGATCGGCTTGCTCGGATACGGTGCAGCGGATTGCGCCTGGGCACCCTGGGAAAGAAGCAGGATTGCTGCTGAACACACTGGAAGTGCGACTGTTGCATAGCGATGCATGTTCCCCTCCGGATCAGTTGATCAAAACGCGTATTGTTGTTGTGTTGCGCCCGGAGTGTTGCATCGATGCTGCCGACCGATCCGGGCCTGCTTTATTGGATCTGCCCGGCTATTCTGCACCAAATCGCGACGGCCGGAATTTCCGGCAGCCCCGGGACAATTCCGGAACCGCCGGAAACCCGGCCGTCGATCAAAAGAGGGCGTTCTTTCGTGTGCTACTCGCGGTGTTCGTCGTCCAGGTAGTGCCGGGTGCCATAGAAGGCATGGACTTCCTGGGCCCAGGCCTGATCCGCCATGTCGGGCCACATGTCCTTGTTGAATCCCGGCGCCGCCGTGAGGCGGCTTTTTTCCACATTGAGCACGAAGCGCTTGTTCTTCGTATCCAGTGTCAACGCCTTCCACGGTACTGCGAAGAGTTTTTCGCCGAAGCCTAAAAATGCACCGAAGGCCAATACCGCATAACCCACCCGGCCGCTGGCCATGTCGAGCATGATTTCCTTGATGTTGCCGATGTCCTCATTCTGGTGGTTGTAGACATTGTTGCCGATCAGCGTTTCCGCGCCCATCAGGCCGGGGCCCGGCCCCTTGCGCATGTCCGGTCCGGCAAGACCGCCGGTATGTCCGCCATTTGTATTTTGTGTTTCAACTGCCTTGAAATCCATATTCAGCTCCTTGGTGGGTTCGAGCGGCCGCTTAGCCGATTTTCTTCATTTTGTTTTTCAGGTCGCCGTAACCTGCCTGCACGGTACCAGCAACCCGGCCGCGCCTGCCTTTCTGCTCAAGGAACTTGTCGCCGACCAGTTTTCCGGCGATTTCCTTGACTTTGCCCCCGGCTTTCTTCAGCCGTCCTTCGACTTGATCCTTGTTCATGGTGTCTCCTGATCATCGCTGCCCATCGGAGGAGCGTGATGTCGCTCCCCGCAGGATTGGCAGTTTTCATGATGCTGAGATTGTCCCAAGCTGTCCGTGCGTCAACGAACAAACAACGGTCCCGTTGCCGCAGGATTTCCCAAGGTTGTTGTTCTGCAGCAATGGTCGGAAGGCCGGGAGTCGTCACAAAGTCTTACAAATTCATCGGGATAACGCCGCAGGCCCTCCGGTCCAACAGTGCAAGGAGGATCCCAACATGAACACACCCGTTCGCTTGATTCTGACAGCTACTGCGCTCATTACCCTCGGCGGCTGCGTTGCCGTGCCGGCCGGACCTGGCTACTACTACGAGCCGGCCCCGGTGGTGATGGTACCCGCGCCTGTTTATTACGGCCCGACCCTCCGCCTCGATGTGTACGGCGGGCGTGGCGGCCATCCCGGCCGCCACCATCGTGGTCCCGGGCCGCGCCGTGGCCATCGCTGATCAAACAGGAGGACAGACCATGCGCTCGGTACTCATCGCACTGTCGCTTTTGCTAGGCACCGCGATCCCGGCCGCAGCTCAGGTCTCGGTCAGCGTCACGGTTCCCGGCATCAGCATCGGCATTCACCAGCACGGTTACCCCGAACTGGTGCTGGTTCCCGGTTATCCGGTGTATTACGCGCCGCAGCTGCCGGTGAACTATTTTTTCTACGATGGGTATTACTGGCTGTACCACGAGGACCACTGGTACATGAGCGACTGGTACGATGGCCCGTGGACGGCGGTCAACGCCGACGATGTGCCGCTGTTCGTGCTGCGGGTACCCGTGCGCTACTACGTGAACCCGCCGGTGCATTTTTATGGTTGGTACGTTGATGCTGCGCCGCGGTGGGATTATCACTGGGGTCCGCGCTGGGTGTACTACCGTCAGCGTTGGGATTACTGGGATCGCCATATCGTCTACGCGCCTGCGCCGTTGCCACTGTACCAGCGCCATTATGTCGGCGAGCGCTATCCGCGCGGTGAGTACCGCCACGTGATCCATCGCGAACACTACCGCTACCAGCCGCGCGACAGCGTGGTGCGTGAACGCCATCACCGGCAGCATGCGGCGCCGCGGCCGCAAACACATGCGCGCGACAATTTCCCGCGCTCGCCACAGCGGGAGCATGAGCGCGAACGCGAACGGTCGTGGTACCGCACACCGGGCATGCCAGCGCAGCCCCAAACGGTGCCGCGGCAGCCTGCCGCCGTACCCCAGCAGCCGGCAGCCGTTCCGCAACAACCGGCAATGGTGCCGGCACAGCCACGGGCTGCTCCGGCGCCGCATCACCGGTTCCAGTCGGCGCCACGCGAACGCGGAGAATTTCGCGGTTCCGAGGCGCAGCGCGCCGTGCCCGGGCAGTCCGGCCCAGCACCGCAGGCCGTGCAACCGCGGCCGC
This sequence comes from Burkholderiales bacterium, assembly GCA_030684405.1. Classification (GTDB taxonomy): domain Bacteria; phylum Pseudomonadota; class Gammaproteobacteria; order Burkholderiales; family SG8-41. The sequence continues at coordinate 51,383 of JAUXYA010000029.1, forward strand.
AACGGGAGTTGCGCGCCGAGCGGGCGCCGCGACCGCAGTTCCAGCAGCGCGCGCCACAGATGGGCGGTGAGGCGCAGCCGCGCGGCAGTTTCGAAAGACGCCCGGGACCGGAACGCCAGGGTCGCGGCGGCGAACGCGGGCCGGGCCGCAACTAGCTGTGCCAAGATGGAGCGGGCCGCAAGGCCCCGTTTCATTGGATAATCCTCTGCAGGGGTTCGCCGCCAACCACCGGGGGAAACGACATGACATCCGAACGCGCCGTCGCAGGCAGTTGCCTGTGCGGGGACATTCGCTTTGAAATCGCGCCGCCGTCGACGGCCTTTCGTTACTGCCACTGCACGCGCTGCCGCAAGGTGACCGGCGCAGCGCATGCCGCCAACCTGTTTGTGCCGGCGGCGCAATTCAAGTGGACCGCCGGCGAAGCGCTGGTGCGGCGCTACGATCTGCCCGGTGCCAAGCGCTTTGCGGTGAGTTTCTGTCCGAACTGCGGCACCCGCGTGCCGCACAAGGTGTCGGGCACCGAAAACATGCTGATACCCGCCGGTGTGCTTGACGGCACACCGGACCTCAAGCCCGAAGGCAGTATTTTCTGGGGCTCGCGTGCCGAATGGTTCATCGAAACGCCGGCGCTGCCGAAAGCCGAGGAGTACGGCAGGTAGAATCCCGTCAGTGGCACAGCGGCGCATCGCCGCAGCCTTGTTCAGCAGAGGAAGGAAAAATCCGCATGGCCCTGATCGAACAGCATGTCAGCGTCACCACCAAACACGGCAAATGCCCGGCCTTCGCCGCCTGCCCCGATGCACCGGGCCGTTTTCCCGGCATCATTTTCTACATGGATGCGCCGGGCTTCCGCGAGGAGCTCTGCAACATGGCGCGGCGCATCGCCAAACACGGCTATTTCTGTTTGCTGCCCGACATGTATTACCGGCTCGGCACCTGCCGCTTCGACATCCCGCGCCGCAATGATGCGATGTCGGCGGTGATCAAGGCGGCGATGAACAGTCTCAGCAATGCCGACGTGATCGACGATACCGCCGCCTTCATCAACTGGTTCGACGCCCAGGACAAGGCCGCCGAAGGCGCGGTGGGCAGCGTCGGACACTGTATGAGTGGGCGTTACATCACTACCGCCGCGGCGCGATTCCCGCGGATGAAGGCGGCGGCTTCGCTCTACGGCGTCGGCATCGTCACCGACAAGGACGATTCTCCGCACAAGCTCCTCGGTGACATCAAGGGCGAACTTTATTACGCCTTCGCCGAGAAGGATGCCTCGGTGCCGGCGCATGAAGTCACGGAACTCGCCGCGGCGTTGAAAAAAGCCGGCACCAAACACGCGCTAGAAACGCTGCCCGGCACCCAGCACGGCTTCTGTTTCGCTGAACGCGCGGTCTACAACCCGGTGGCCGCCGAGCACACCTGGACGAAGATTTTCGACCTTTGGGACCTCAACCTGAAATAGTGAGCAGGGCGCGCACCGCCGCCCCCGGCCACTGAAAGCGCGCTGCAATGGCTTCAGTCATTGCTCTCGGCGAAGCGCAGCTCGCTGCCGTACTTGCCCACAATAAGGCACAGGCGCAGGCCTGTGCGGAGGCGGCACAGCGTCGCGCGCTGGCGAAGGGCAGCTTCGTGTTCTTCGCCGCCTTCGACGGCACCAACAACGACAGGGATGCGCTCGCCGGCGACGCATATTGCACGAACGTCGGCCAGTTGTGGCAGCAGTACGGCGCCGCTCGCACGGAGAATCTGCAGGGCGGCTACTACCCCGGGCTCGGCACCAAGGGCCGGCCCACGCGCGAGACCTGGATGTCTTCTGCGGTGACTGTCGGTGTCATCGAGACCGCGAAGAAGGCCTATATCGACTATGCGAAGGCGGCATCGGCCTGGCTCGACGTGCATCCACGCGCAGTGGTGAGCGTAGTAATCACCGGCTTCAGCCGCGGCACGGCGTCCGCGGCGATCTTCAGCCAGTTGCTCTACAAGCGGGGTCTCGTGCTGCCGTACCCTTCCGGCAAGGTTCTGATTGAGCCCGGTGCAAGCCGCATTGCCGGGGGTGTGCTGTTCGACCCGGTGGCGACTGGCGTCAAGGGCAATCTCGCGTTTCCGCCCAACGTCCGTAACCTCATTGTGTTCAAGGCGTTCAACGAATACCGTCATCTGTTCAAGGCCGTGAACTACAGCAAGCCGCAGGACATTGCCACCACGCTGGGCTTCTACGGCAACCATTGCGACGTCGGCGGCGGTTACGACAACGGACTTTCTGCCGTGACACTGGACGCAGCCGCGCGCTTTCTGCAGAAATCCGGGTTGGTTATCGCTGAAGTCCCGGCCGCGCGCGAATTGGCGGAAGGCGAGCTCGCTGTGCACAGTGAGGAACACGACGACCACGGCAACCGTATCTGGGATGTCTATCACCCGGACGGTTTCAGCTTCCGGGACTATCGCCTGTTCGACCGGGCTGTACGGATCAGCCCGGCCTCGCGCGCCAATCCTTCAGGACGGCGCGGCTTCACACTCTACGACGGGCCGCGGCTGACGCTTTAACCATGCCGGGCACCGGCTCAGTGCTTGCGCCGCGTGTCCTTGATGATTTCCTCGCGCACGTCGGTGATCTCCCGCGTGCCTGAGGCAGCGCCGCCGTCGCAATGCTCCGTGCGCGGGCAATGCGTGCTGCGCGGGCAGATGATGCGCGCGGAGCGCAGCAGGGCTTCCTCGACCCAGGCGATGTTGAGCACCCGCGCCACCGCTCGGATCGCCTCTGCCGCGGGCTTCGGGATTTCCGCCTCGCCGCGGCCGCGGATGCAGGATTCGGTGATCGCCTCGACGAAGGCATCGGCGTCGGGCGTGTGCGAGCGCAGCGCCGGCACCAGGTCGATGCCCACCGACAGCACATGCGGATTGCCCGCCATGTCCGTGGTGCGCAGCGAATGGCAGCAGTAGAGCAGCGACTGGCCACCATCGCGCAGCACCGAGATCTGTGAGCCGCGGTCCGGGCCCTTCTTCTGGTCGAGCATGCGGAACACCGCCCAGTGCGGGCAGGGGTCGGTGACCTGCGCCATGTTGCCCCAGGGCAGCGGGATGCCGTTGCCGCGGTAGACCGCGCGCAGGTAACCCGGCGGATAGGCATCGAAAAAATGCCAGTACGGATAGGGCGAGACCTTGGTCATGCGCCGCATCACCGCCGCCGGCGTGAGCTGGATTTTTTCGCCGGCCTCGACGCGGTACGACTCCCGTGTCAGGAAGCGGCGGAAGGGCACTTTCGGGCACAGCAGCGCGCCGGCGAAGAAGCTGCACTCGAAATCGCGCCAGGCATGCAGCACGTCCTGCGGGCTCATGCCGGTGCCGGGGCTGCCCTGCGGACTGCCGCCCGGTTCGCCGCCGGTGGCATGCGCCGCCTTCAGGCCGTCGCCGCCGTGGAGTATCCGGTGGCCGAGGTGTGAAGCGAGATCGAACTTCAGCCGCGCCGGATCGTGTTCCAGAGCGCGGTTGAGGTAGATCGTGCCCGGCGTCTCGTAGAAGGAGCGCAGCATGCTGCGCAGTTCGCGGCCGTTGTCGCGGACCGGCACCGGTTTGCGTTCGAACCACTGCACTTTCAGGCCGTGCTGTTTGTACAGCCGCAGCAGGTCATCGACGCCGAGCGGGAACTGGCGCTGGCCAACGTTTTCCGCTGCGCGCTCCAGATCCGGAAAATCGTTGCGCGATATTTCCTGGTGCGAACGGATCAGCAGGTGCGCGAACTGCTTGCCGCTGGTGCCGGTCTGCGCCAGCAGTTCGGGAATTGCAGCCTGCAGCAGTTCCTTCGAAAACAGGAAGGCCGGTTCCAGCGGCACCGTGGCCGCGCCGCCGCCGCGCGGCGCAGCCACCGCGGCCTCGGTTTCCGGGTTGTTGTCGAGGAACCAGGCCGTGTCGCGCTGGAACAGCGCCGACAGCAGGTCCAGCACCGCGGCCGAGGGCACGCGTTTTCCGCTCTCGATCATGCTCAGGTACGACACCGAGGGCGCTTTCTCCGGATCGTGCTGGCTGCAGCGCGCCGACAGTTCTTCCAGCGTGAGGCCGTTGCGTTTGCGCAGTGCGCGCAGCTTGGTGCCGAGGAAATGGCTCTGGCGGGTATGCAGGCTCATCGTCTGTCTCCGGGCAGTGGCGGGCTGCTGCAATCGTCGACCAGCTGCGTGTGAAATTAACAATGTGAAATTTTTAATGTCAAATTTTGCACATACTGATCCTATGATGCACCGCAATCCGGTCAAAAACCAGACCGGCCCCGGCCCATCACAGAGGGAGAACCAGATGAACTACCGCATCCTGATACTCGGCGCATCGTACGGCTCGCTGCTGGGCAGCAAACTGCTGATGGCCGGCCACCGCGTCTCGCTGGTGTGCACCGCGCCCACCGCCCGCCTGATCAACCGCGAAGGCACGCAGGTGCGTTTCCCGCTGCGCGACCGCGCGCCGCTGGAACTCGATTCCCGCAGGCTGCCGGGCACTCTCGACGCGCTGACGCCGGACGCGGCCGATCCGCGGCAGTACGACCTCATCGTGCTCGGCATGCAGGAGGCCCAGTACGGCAGTGCCGGCGTGCGCGGGCTGATGCGCCGCATCGCGCGTACGCCCAAACCCTGCCTCGCGATCATGAACATGCCGCCGCTGCCCTACCTGCGTCGCCTGCCGGGCTTGTTTGTCGATGCGCTGGAGTCCTGCTACACCGATCCCGAACTGTGGGACGGCTTTGACCCCGCGCGGATCACTTTGGCCAGTCCCGATCCCCAGGCCTTCCGTCCGCCGGAAGCGGCGAAGAATGTGCTCCAGGTCGGCTTGCCGACCAACTTCAAGGCGGCGCGTTTCGAATCCGCGGAACACAATGCGCTGCTGCGCGATATCGAAGCCGGCATCGAAGCCGCGCGTTATGTCGAAGACGGCGTGGCGCTGGAAATCCCGGTCAAGCTGAAGGTCCACGACTCGCTGTTCGTGCCGCTCGCCAAATGGCCGATGCTGGCCACCGGCAACTACCGCTGTATCCGCCGGCACGACATGATTCCGATCCGCGAGGCCGTGCACGCCGACCTCGAGCGCTCGCGCCGCATCTACGACTGGACCGCCGGCCTGTGCATGAGCCTCGGCGCCGAGCCCGGGGACCTGGTGCCTTTCGACAAGTACGCCAAAGCCGCCGAAGGACTGGCCAAGCCTTCATCCGCGGCGCGCGCGCTGTTCGGTGGTGCGCAGCACATCGAGCGCGTCGATCGCCTGCTGCAGCTTGTGGCCTGGCAGCAGGGCAGCGAGTGCGCGGTGCTTGAAGAGATCGTCGGTTTCGTCGATGCGCGGCTGGAGACTAACCGTGCCGCCGCAGCGGTCCGCCAGCCGCCGTCGACACCGCAACTGGGCTTCGTTCGGCTGCCGGAACCGGCGCTGGCCTGAGCGGCGACACTGCCGTCGCGCTCAGCGGAAGCGGATTTTCGCGATCAGGATCGAGCCGGCGAGCAGCAGTGTCACCGCATTGGCGAGGATCAGCGGCAGGTCGTTGATGAGTATTCCGTAAACCAGCCACAGCACGATGCCGGCGACCATCAGCGAGAACATCGTCAGCGACACATCGCGCGTCGAGCGCGTGCGCCAGGCCTGGATCGCCTGCGGCGCGAAGGCGGTGGTGGTGAGGATCGCGGCGGCGATGCCGATCCAGGTGGGGGAGAAGGGGGGGATTCATCCGGGATGTCCAGGTCGCGTGATCAGCTTGCTTTGCGGTTTCCGGGGCGGGAGGAGGCAGGCGCGGGCGGCGCTTGCTCGAAATCCGCCAGCAGCTTCGCGAGCAGCCGGTCGAGTTCTGCAGTTTCCCGCGAATTGAGAGTCGCCAGCATGGCGGCGGTTTCCCGGAAATGCACCGCGATGGCTTTGTTGGCCAGCGTGCGGCCGGTAGATGTAAGTCGCACGATTACACCGCGCCGGTCGGCCGGGTCGGGCCGACGCGCGACGAAGCCGAGCGCCTCGACGCGATCAATGCGGTTGGTCATTGCCCCTGAAGTCAGCAGGGACTGCCGCTGCAGTTCGGTGGGATTGAGCTCCCAGGGTTTTCCCGAGCGGCGCAGGGCAGCGATGAGACTGAAGGTTTCCCAGGTCAGTCCCAACGGCGACAGCCAGCCGTCGGCGCGGCGCAGGAAGTGGGCGTAGATGCGGGAGGAGCGGCCGAGGATGCCGAGCGGCCATGGATCGAGGTCGGGGCGCTCGCGCTGCCAGTCCTGGATGAAGCGGGCGATGGAGTCGGTCTGGACTTGTGGTGTTTTTTGTCTTGACATAAATTATCTTTACATTAAGATTGTTTGCGGAAAGATTCTGTGCGCATTGTAACAACGACGCTTGGGCCATCCCCCGGCCGGACGCTGCGTCAGGGCCGCAGCTCAACCATACAGGGAGGTCAGTTCCGCATGGCAGCAACAATCGAATATCTCGAAGGCACTCCATTCCAGAAAAGCCGGGCGTTCTCGCCCGCGGTGGTCACCGAAGGCGGCCGCACCATCTGGCTTGCCGGGCAGACGGCCACGGAAGACGCGGCCGGAAAGGACATTTCCGGCGATTTTGCCGCCCAGGCGCGGCGCTGCTTCGAATTGATGGATGCCACGCTCAGACGTGCCGGGGCATCGTTAGCCAGTCTGGTAACCATGACCGTATTTATCAATGATCCGCGCCACGGCGACAGCTTCGTCCAGATGCGTGCCGAGGTATTCAAGGACGGCCGCTTCCCGGCCAGTGCGCTGATCACTGTGTCCCACTTTGCAAGGCCCGGAATCGTCATCGAGATCCAGGGCATTGCAGTCGTCTGAGGAGATCGTCATGAAAATCCTGATTTGCACGCTGGCACTCGCAGTAATCGGCCTTGCCGCACCGCTGGCTGCCGCCCAGCAGCCGTATCCCGTCAAACCGGTGCGCATTGTCGTCACCCTGGGCCCCGGCTCCGCTGGAGACCTGCTGTCCCGGCTGCTGGCCGAGCCGCTTGGCAAGGGCCTTGGTCAGACCGTGATCGTCGACAACCGGCCCGGCGCCGGCGGCAATGTGGCCGCGCAGATTGTCGCCAAGTCGCCGCCGGACGGTTACAACCTGTTTCTCACCACCATCAGCACGCATGGCATCAACCCGACGTTGTATGCGTCGCTGCCTTTCGATCCGATCAGGGATTTCGCGCCGATCACGCTGTCGGCCTCCAGTCCCAACGTGCTGGTCGTGCATCCCTCGATGCCGGTCAAGAGCGTGAAGGAGCTGATTGTCTTCGCCAAAACCCGTCCCGGCCAGTTGACCTACTCCTCCGGCGGCGCCGGTACCTCGCAGCACATGGCGGGGGAACTGTTCGACATGATGGCGGGCATCAAGACACAGCATGTGCCTTACCGGGCGACGCCGATGGCGGTTTCGTCGGTGCTGAGCGGAGAGACCGTGATGGCTTTTGCCAGCGTATCGGTGGCCCAGGAAACCGTGCGCAGCGGCAGGTTGCGCGGACTCGGCGTGACCAGCGCCGAACGCGTAGCCGCCTGGCCCGAGATGCAGACCATTGCCGAAGCCGGACTGCCCGGCTTTGATGTCGCTGCTTGGTTCGGCTTTTCGGCAACCGGCGGCACCCACCCCGACATTGTGCACCGCCTCAATGGCGAGTTCCGCAAGGCGCAGAAAGATCCAGCGGTCACTCAGCGCCTGGTCCAGCAGGGGATGCAAGTGCTGGAAAGTACACCCGAGGAATTTTCGCGCTACATCGTCGACGAGATTGCGAAGTGGGGCAAGGTGGTCAAAGTCTCGGGGGCACGCGTCAACTAGGAGACTGACGGCGGCTGACCGCCGTCAGCGCTGCGCCGGCGCGACCTGGTGAAAGAATTCGAGCATCATGAACTCCTCCAGCCCCGAGTTGTCCTGGGCGCGCGCAGACAGCGTCACTCTGCGTCCGAGCCGCTGCGACACCCAGACAAATTCTTCCTGAGTGTTCTCGCGGATCAGCGCGATCATCCGGCGCACCACGGCGACCCGGATGTCGGAGTTGCTGCCCTTGTGCACGGCGATCAGTTGCCGGGTGTTACGGCCGATGTCGCTGCGCCAGCCGTAGTAGGTGAATTCGGCGTAGTCGCTGCCCAGTTGCTCGATGTTGAACATACCGCCGGCTTTTTTCGGGTCGTAACCGAAAGCCTGATCCCGCGGCGAGCCGATATTGGCTTCGATAATGCGCCGGGCGCGTTCGTCCCCGTCTTCGGCCGGAGGCGCCGGGGGTATATCAGGTCGGTTGCGGCGTCGTGCCTCAATATAAGAGGACAGGTCGCCGGTCATCGCGGGTGGCGGCAGCGGCGGTGCGATGATCGTCGGTATCGGTGCGACGGGTGCTGGTTTGAGTTCCGCTACCGGAGGTACGGGTATGGGTGGCAGTGCCGGTTTTGGTCGCGGCTGAGGTGCCGGCGGTCGCGTTGCGACCGGCGGCGGATCCGCGGGTGCGACCGGGCTGCGGGGGACCAGTCGCAGGTTCAGCGCGCTGCGCTGGGCGGGATCGTCGCTGATCTCCACCGGCTGCAGCGGCGTCTGCGGGGTGACCCACAGCGTGGCGGCATGTATCAGCAGCGACAGCGCGAGCGCAGCCGCTATTCGCGATGTCGCAACACTGTTTCTACTGTGAGAAAGGTCGTTTCGGTTGTTCATCGAGTCGTTGCTGCCACCTCCGGCTGGTGGGAACAGCGCGTAACGGCGCCGTTAGTTCGCGTGACCGGGGGCGCGACTAAAGTTCGTGGTTTGCCTGCTTAATATTATAAGTATTTGTTTTTATTGGTTATTTCAATTAATTCTGCAGTCAGTGCACCGCCAGCCACTGCAGCAGCATTCCTGCAGCCAATATTGTCGCGAGGCACAGCACCCAGCCGGTGCTGACCACGGCTACCCGCAGGCGATGCGCGCGCGGTCGCAGCATCAGGCGCGACATCGCGTAAATGAAACCGACCGCCATCGCCGGCGCGAGCCATACCCCGAACATCATCTGCATCAGCAGCGCGCGCCGGATCTCGAGATCAATTGCCGCGTCCTGCGCCACACTGAGTAATCCCGCGAGTGCGACCAGTGGCAGCCCGGAGAGTATGCCGCTCGTGCCATCTTTCCAGCGAAAGCGCGGCGGCAGAACGATCAGCAGCCATAGCGCCAATGCGAAGAGCAGTGTTCTCTGCCATGTCAGCACAGGCCGCGAGCCGCCGATTTCCGTAGCAGAGGTTCCGGCGAACGCCCACCACAGCAGCGTCAGCACCAGGCCTCCAGCCGTCACCGCGATTACATATGCCGGCTGCAGACGCAGCAACACGCCACCGCGCACGAAGCCGCGTGTCACCAGCACCAGCCACAGCAAAGCCACGGTTGCGGCGAGACTCCAGGCCAGCGCTGTGGCGAGCGCTGGTGTCGCGAACAACCCAAACAGCAACAGGTAGGCCAGGCACAAGACGCCGTTGAGCAGTGGCATCCACAGCATGGTGGAAGTGATCGGGCCGACGGTGTCCCGGCGCGACAGGATGAACGCAAGCCCGTTCAGCGCCGGAAAGGTCAACATCAGTCCGGCCGCCGCGGGAAAACGCCCGGCCAGTGCCACGATCAGCGCGAATACCGCCGTGCCGGCAGCGACACGCAGGAAAATGTTCAGCAAGGCAGGGAATCGGTCAGGTGGACAAGCCGTAGTCAGCAACACGGAGTCGGGATAAGGAAATCCGCTTTTGAACTCCAAATGAGCGGGGCTTTAGCGTTGCTCCGGCTGTCGAGCGCGCAGGTCACGCACCTGCCCCTCGAGATCCTGGATTTGCTCCAATAGCGAAATCATTAATGCCACGCTGTGGGGTTCAAGGTCAAAACTGATGCGGAGCCTGCAGGCGGTGCGCACCGTCAGCAGGCACTTGCCGTTGAACATCCACGGGGAAGATTCCGGGTCGATGGGTGTGACGGCGCCGTAATCGATGAGTTCGCGCAGTTCGGATTCCGGGAGTCCGGAGATCTCCGCCAGTTCTGCCAGCGAGAACACACTGTCCCCGGTCAGCCATACTGCTTCAGCATGTTCAGGCGGCATGGTTCATCTCCTTTTGCAGGTGTGCACGCGGATTAAAGGTCGAGTCTTTCGCGAGCTGTTCATACAATCCGCGCTCCGCATCAGTGGCGGTTTCGGGCACTACAATCTGCGTGATTATGAAAAGGTCGCCTTCCTTGCCATGGGGTCGGGGCAGGCCGCGCCCGGACAAGCGCAACTTCCGGCCGGCAGGCGAATTCGGCGGCACCTTCAGGCGCACCGGTCCGGCCAGTGTGGGGACGTCGATGCTCGCCCCCAGTACGGCTTCCCACGGCGCCAGCGGCAGATCAAGGTAGAGGTCATGTCCGCTTACCCTGAACAGCGGATGCGCTTGCAGGGTAATGGTGAGGTAGAGGTCGCCGTCGCGGCCGCCGTTCAGTCCTTTGCCGCCGCGACCGGCCAGGCGCAGGCGTTGTCCGTCAGTGGCGCCTTTTGGAATGCGCACCTTGAGCTTGCGGGGTACGCGATGCAGGCGTCCCTGCGCATCGGGCTCGGGAAGGCCAAGGTTCAATTCAACTTCCGTACCTTGATAGGCATCCATTAAGGAGATCGTAGTGGCAACGTCGTAATCCTGGCCCGGCATGCGGATATGCCCGCCGGCATGCCGACCGCCGGAGAGTCCGGCAAAGAGATCTGCCAGGTCGGCTTCGTCGAACGAGAACTGCGCATCGCCATGCTGCTCGCCCCATCCGGGCGGCGGCTGGAAATCCTGTCCCGGCTGATGGCGGCCGAGCTGGTCATAGGCGGCGCGTTTTTCCGGGTTCTTCAGAGTCTCGTAGGCCTCTGCAACTTCCTTGAATTTTTCCTCACCCTGGGGATCCTTGGAGACGTCCGGATGGTACTTGTGGGCGAGTTTGCGATAGGCCTTCTTGATGGCCTCGGTGGTGGCGCTGCGGTCGACGCCGAGGACGCTGTAGTAGTCCTTGTACTTCATTCCTGTTTCCCCGGCGATAGAGGGTTAATGGAGACCCTGCGATGGGCACTCATGCATGGGACTGTCAGCAGTCTACACGCAACGTGCGGGCCGGCGATTGTCGCCCGGCTGGGGGCAAAACCCGCAGGGATTCCGCGGACCCGGTTCCTTTTGTGGTGTGGCGAACATACTTTGCGTGCATTGCTCTACATACTCCGGCGCCCTCACTACAATCCTGGAGAAACATCGATATGAAAAAACTACTCATGGCAGCAACCGTTGCCGCCGCTCTTGTCGCGGGACAGGCTTCCGCTCAGATGTATATGGGCGCCGGCGTCGGTTCGTCCAAACTGGACAACCGCGAAGATTCCTGGAAACTTTACGGTGGTTACCAGTTCAACCCGACCTGGGGTGCTGAACTCGGCTACAACGACCTGGGCCAGAATCGCGGTGGGGATATGGAATCATGGACGCTGGCCGGAACGGGCACATTGCCCTTGAATGAACGCTGGTCAATGCTTGGCAAACTCGGTGTGGCGTCAAACCGTCCCCATTTTGCCGGTTCCAGCAATCGTACGGGTCTGCTCGTGGGAGTAGGCGTCGGTTACACCCTGAGCCGCAATGTCGGCCTGCGTGTCGAATACGAGGATTTTGGCAAACTGTCGAAAAACAACATCGGCTCGAACACTAAAGGCAACAACGTGAGCGTTAGCCTGAAATACATGTTCTTTTGAGTTTCCGAAGTTCACGCTGCAACAGCCGACGTTCCGGCGCATGCCGGAGCGACGGTAATTTTATTGATGCCGGTTAAGCACCGGGAAAAGCCGGGAGCAATCCCGGCTTTTTCAATGGGGATTGCGGCGAGAACGATTTGCGGAGATCCCGGTGTTTCAGCGCGAGGAGCCACTTCCAGTGCCACTTGGCACAACAGAACGCCTGTGCGGGTCAAGCGTGTCGAGATTTTCCCGGGCAATGAGCTAGTTCATTCTCGTGAAAAATGACGCCCAGGCGTTTATTGGAAAAGTTGACCGAATAACTGGTCTTGCCATCCCGGCGGCGGGTAAAAACAAACTTGATGACCCCTTCGCCGCGGGCGGTACTGACGGTTTCAAGAACACGGTACTCCGTCCGCGGTTTATTCCGCCGGGTCTGCATGACCGATTTTTGGGTGTGTGACAAAAATGCGCTCGATTCTTTATCAGGGACCGCCGAGGATCGTGCTCCGGATCACAAAGTATTTATCTCATTTGCCAGCCTGCTTATCTGTACGGGAACGCACCTAATGCGCAAGCTGTTCGTGGTGTGCGCTAGCGTACGGACCCAACTTTTATCGGGATGCATCCTGTTTCGCAGCGTTAACTTGTAGCTTTTGTCAAACGCCCGCAGGAGCGCGCCATACCGGTGCCACTCGCTCTGCAACATCAAAACAAGGATGAAACGGATGAATGCTTCTCGGGTTGTGACGGGTGCACTTGGTGAAAGGCGGAAGCACCCGGCGCGGCGAGAAACCATCGCGGTTCTGGTCGAGCACCTGTCCCTGGCGCAGAGAACGGGCCAGTGGCTTGCCAACGAGACCCACGGGGATGCGTATTCCAGTGTGCGCGAACTGAATGAACACTTGCATCAGGCACAGTGCAAGCTGCGCGCCATCCAGAACAACCTGCCGCTGCTCGTTGAGCAGGCCGCAGATGGCGCGAATTCCCGGTCCACGTTAACCGGAACGTAGCGGCAGGTGGCATGAGTCCATGCACTGTCTTGGCCGGAATCATTGAACCAGGGACTTCCGTTAGGGCTTATGCGCCGTTATCACGGCTACGGATCTGATTCACACTTTCCGTGAACTGGTTTTCCAAAAGCTTCTTGGTGGTCGACTCCTTTGGCCGGCCCGGCAGATGCTTGCGCAGTATGTCGATGAAATGTTCGTCAAGTCACGTCATGGTTCGATGCACAACCATTTGGCAGCGCTTGCCGCGAGTACAGAACGTCCTATACACTCGTAATCACAAAGGCAGAATCGCGCGCGACACCTGCCGCACTTCAATAATAGTGAGGAGGAGTTGTCATGACATCCACGAGTAAACTGTTGTTGGCTGTCCTTTGTGTCCCGTTGTTCCAATTCGGCGGTGCGTCGGTGGCGATGGCGCAGGGGTATCCATCGAAAGCGATACGCGTTGTCTCGCCTTCGGGCGCCGGTGGTCCGGTCGACACGATATGTCGGGCGTTGATGCAGAACCTGAGTCAGGTTCTGGGTGAACAGATTTTCGTCGAGAACCGTGTTGGTGCGGCGGGCCTGATCGGCACCGAGCACGTCACCAAGCAGCCTCCTGACGGTTACACGCTGCTCTTCGGTTTCTCTGGTCCGCTCGCGATTGTGCCGCATCTCAATCCCAACACGCCGTACGACCCTTTGCGTGATCTTGTGCCGATATCGATGGTGGCGGTTGCCCCGTACATCCTGCTTGTGCATCCCAGCGTGCCGGCAAAATCAGTTAAAGAGCTGATCGCGCTGGCAAAGGTACGTCCCGGCAGAGTCAACTTCGGTTCGGCGGGCACAGGTGTGGGCATACACATGGCGGGGGAGTTGTTGAAGGTTGCAGCAGGTATCGACATCGTGCACGTGCCCTACAAGGGTGCCGCCCCCGCGGTCACTGCGCTTATCGCGGGTGAAATCGACATGATGTTTAATGGTATTTCGCCGTCCTTGCCGCATATCGGAGCGGGCAGGGTGCGGGCCCTGGCTGTCGGTGGTGCCAAGCGTTCGCCGCTACTGCCTGACCTGCCCACGGTCATGGAGGCAGGTTTCGACTTCAACACCGAGGGCTGGTACGGAGTACTTGCACCCCGAGGCACACCACAGTCCGTGATCTCGACGTTGCACAAAGGAATCGTCAAGGCTCTCGAAAGCCAGAACCTGAAGGCTTTGTACACGAAACTCGGCGCAGAAGGAGTGGGCAACACGCCAGATGAATTTGCCCGGCTGATACGCGCGGAAGGTGCGTTGTGGGCCAAGGTAATCAAGGTTGCAGGCATCAAGATGTAGAGCCAACGGCGACAGCGCCGGATGTGACTTTACCTCTTGTTGTGCCCGGCGCGCCGGCGAGAAAACTGACTGGTTTGCTTTTACTCGTTCCTGCAGAGTGTAACCCGTTGACTTAGGGCGCTTGTCCGGCTTGGCGGGGTTGCTTTTTACCGGCCGGATCAGTTTTTGGGGGCGACGTACGGAAAGCGTTTTCTGGCTTTGATGTCACTCGCCTTGGCGCTGCGCACATAGCGCGTATCGTCGTCGAAGCGTGCTTTGAATGACCAGTTCACGGGCATGCCAGCTCCCGCGGTTACCTTCTGGATGAAAAGCCGGCGGCGCTGGCTGCGCAGGATGTCGGCGGTGACCTTGTCGGGATCCCAATCCTTGAGAACATGTGCCAACAGGCGCTGTTCGACGTCCGCCACCGATTTCTGTCCTGACAGGTTATGGAGTTCATGCGGGTCATCACCCATATGGTAGAGCTGGCTGCCGTGACCATGAACATAAATGTATTTGTATGGCCCCTGTCTTGCCATGCGGCAGGGCGCCAGCACGCCGTCAGCAGTGTACTCGCTGAGCACCAGATCATTCCATGCTTCCGGCACCTTTCCTTCAAGCAGTGGCACCAGGCTTGTACCGTCAGGCTCATCGACGTATTCCTGTTTTGTACCCGTGCTGCCGAGGTCCAGTAACGTGGGCAGCAGATCGATCAGAGACACGACCTGCGGGCAACGGCGTGGGGCGTAGCGCCCCGGCGCACTGACGATCATGGGAACCCGGCACGACCATTCATAGAACGTAGACTTGAACCACATGCCGCGTTCGCCCATCATTTCGCCGTGATCGCCGACAAAGATCACCACAGTATTGCGATCCAGTTCCGTTTGACGCATCGCCTCCATGATGCGCCCGACCTTGTCGTCGATATAGCTGATCATTCCGTAGTAGGCGTGCCGCGCATTGCGCACCAGATCATCAGTAATCACATATTGATCGCTGCGCCTGGCCTGCTCCAGCCACCGCGTCTGCATGTCCTGTTCTGCCTCTGCCAGCGGACCTACTGCAGGCATGTCTATGTCTTCATCCCGATAGCGCTGCCAATGCTCCAGCGGGGCGGTAAAAGGCGCATGGGGGTGAGTAAAAGATACGGTCAGAAAAAACGGCTGTTGCTCCTGAGTGCGGGCCAAATCATGGATTTTCTGTATCGCACAGTGCTCGACCTCGTCATCGTAGTCAATCTGCAGGCTGCGTATGCAATGGCCGGCATCAAGCACTGTTTTCAGGGTGGCGCCTGCCGGGCTGCTCGGAACGGTTTCCGACCAGTCGGCCGTCAGGGCAAAATCAGCCCCGATGATGTCGGTAGTCAGCCGCTCATGGTAACCGTGCAACTGGTCCGGCCCGATGAAATGCATCTTGCCGCAAAGACTGGTGTGGTAACCGAGCGCGCGGAGGTAGTGTGGCAGTGTGACCCAAGACGCTGAAAACTCCGCAGCATTGTCGTATGCACCTACACGTGTCGCGTAGAGCCCTGTCATCATGGAGAACCGGCTGGGCCCGCATACCGGGAAATTGCAGTAGGCCGCGTCAAACACAACGCCACTCGAAGCCAGCGATTCCAGGTGTGGAGTCTTGACAATCGGGTGTCCGTATACAGGCAGTGCAGGGGCGGCGATCTGGTCCGCCATCACCAGCAGGATATTGGGTCGATTCTGATTTGTGCTCTTCATTCTCTGGCCTCAGTTGATCTTGATGTCGGCCACCTTCACCAGCTTTCCGTAGCGCTCATATTCCTCGGCCACCAGCTGGCGGAACTTATCCTGACTCATGGTCAGTGGTTCCACGCCTCGTCGCAGCATGTCCGCGCGCGCATCCGGCGTGTCGATGACCTTGTTGATTTCGCTGTTGAGCTTTCTCACCAGGGTCGCTGGAACTTTTGCGGGCGCAAATATTCCGAACCAGTTGCCAGCGGTGAACCCGGGCAACCCCGCCTCGCCGATAGTCGGCAGATCTGGAAGCAGTGCGGAACGTTCCGGACTGCCCACTGCCAGCGCACGTAGCCGGCCTGCCTTCAGCTGTGGCAACGTGGTGATCGCGGCATCAAACAGGACATGAATCTGGCCGGAAATCAGATCAACCATGGCCGGTCCGGCGCCCTTGTACGGCACATGCACCAGATCGATTCCAGCAGTGTGCTTGAACATCTCGCCCACCATATGGGTGGTCGTCCCGTTGCCCGCGGATCCGATATTCAGTGTTCCCGGTTTGGATTTTGCCAACGCGATCAGGTCTTTTACCGAGCGGGCATCGACCTTGGGATTGACATTCAACACGAAGGTCACACGCGTAAACGGCGCAATCGGAACAAAATCCCTGCGCGTGTCGTAGGGCAATTTGGCGGACAGGTGGGGGGTGATGGCAAACGCCGCTGCGCTGCCTAGCAACAGCGTGTACCCGTCCGGTGCTGCCTTGGCAACCAGGTCCGTGCCGATAATGCCTCCGGCGCTCGGTCTGTTGTCGACAATTACCACCTGCCCAAGCGATTCGCCGAGCCGCTGCGCCAGCAGCCGCGCCAGAACGTCGCTGGCGCCGCCCGGCGCAAACGCGACGATGAGCCTGATCGGTTTGGTGGGGTACTGCTGGGCTGAAGCCGACGCGGCAAGCAGAAAACTTCCGATGATGCACAACAGTAATTGGCGCATATTTCCTCGCTTTTGTGTTTTTTGTCAGGATGCAAAATGCTGTAGATCAGCCGACTTGAAATCAGTCTGTTGCGTGGTGCAGCATGGCATGGGGTACCAGATTCATTTCTCCGATCCGCCGCAGCGCTGGATCGTCCATCGCTTTCAGCAGCCTGCGCAGCTCGATATGAAGGCGCCCGGCCGCCGTATCCCCGAAAAACCAGTTATCCACGGCGATGCCGGTAGCACGCCCCGGCCGGGCGAGTGCGGCCTGGTAGTAATAATGTTTAAGATCATCAGCACACAGCTTGATCGCACGCGCCATCGGCTCTCCCGTCACGAAAGACGGGATACCCTGATTGTGCAGATACGAGAAAAGGTGATCGGCAATCTGCCTGGGAGACAAAGTGGTCAGACCATCCAGCCGCCTGCCCTTCTGCCGCCGCACCGATTCCTCGTACCACGGTTGCAGCAGAACAATCTCCTGATGCAGGCGCTGCCGGAATGCTTCCGGGCTGTCGGGTGCAACTTTCGGGCCGCTGAAGTTTACCGGGCACACCCAGCCTTGCTGGTCGTCTGGCGTGTCCGTTGCGACATCGGGTGCTGACTCCGGAAAGTCTTCGATCAGAGGGCCATCGCAACGTTCCAGCAGGCGCAGCGCGGCTGTCAGTACCCGCCGCTGAAAATCCGGCGAGTCGGGTGCGCCGAAGGGGCGACCAAACTGGAAAGGCACGTGCAGCGCACGCGGCGGCTTCATCTGCGTGATGTGCTCGCGGACCAGACTCACCACGACGGTCGGTATGCCCTGGCGCTCGATGAAATGTGCAAGCCCGCTCACGGCGCGCGTGCACTGCGGTCAGACCCCGGCAAGGACGACACCGTTTACCTTGTCCTCCAGCAACAGTCCGGCGATGTCGAGTGCCACGGCCTGATGCGCATCAGGTGGCGTGGCCCCCATGAATGCGTAGTGGTAACCCGCAATGCTGTCTATGAAGCCATCGACGGCAAGGTCCCGCAGACGATCAATGGGAAACACCACATTGAGATCTTGCTGAAATCCCGTCCGGTCGAAGTTGCTCGAGATGTGGCTCATGATCAGCTCATCCGCCCCGGTATCGGCTGGAATGATGCGATATTCGCCAACGCCCAGTGCAAACGGCTGGTCAGTGCGCCTGTGCAATCCGGAGGTCGTGATGATGGCGATACGCCGTTGCGCCAGCGGTGGGCCCGTGCGGCATTCCGTGGATCCGTAAGCAGGCAGTTCCTGGCTCAGGATGCGGTCGCGGGCAGCTTGCCCCATGTCGTGCAGGTACACCATACTGATCCTCCTCTTACCATATATTGATGTTTTTTCGGTTATTGCCTAAGCGTATTACGTATAGCGATGCTAGACATAGCAACTGCTGCTGTGACTGTAATCATCAGCCCCCACAGTGAGAGAGGGTAGCCTCTTCACTGCATCCCGAATGTATAGCGGCTGCCGACGTTCGAATACACCACCCGGTCCGGCATCTGCTGGCGCAGCATGTCGATGAAACGCTCGCCGGTGCAGTGCATCGGCACGATCACGTCGGGGTTGATCGCCTGCAGCTCTTTCAGCGTGTGCTGCAGGTAATCCACGTGCGAAGGGCCGAGATGGAAACCGCCCATCACCGCATGCACCTTGTCGACGTTGGCGGCCTTCATTGCGCTCCGCACCGTGTTGATGATGCCGGTATGACCGCAGGATGAGATTACCACCAGGCCCTTGCCCTTGACGATGTAGCAGGTGGCGTGTTCGTCGGGGTGGGTGTCCTTGACCAGATTGCCTGCGCGTTCGGCCTCGGTGAAATGATCGTCCACCACCAGCGAGCCGCCGGTGACCGTCTCGAAGGACTCACGCTCGATGTAGCCCGAGGTGAAGGCACCGTCCAGCGCCTGCGGCTGCGGGCAGCACACCGGCATCACCTTCTGCGCCTCCAGCGCCGCGCGGTCAAGCGTGCACCAGGGCATCGGATCGCCGCCTTCCTTGATCCACTTGGTGCGGAACACCGTCTCGCCGCCGACGTAGAGCGCGATGTCGTCGCGCATCCGGCCGCGGTGCTGTTTTATGAAACCCTGCAGCCCGCCGAAGTGGTCAAGGTGGCCGTGGGAGAGGATCAGGCCGTTGATCTTGGAGGGCTCGATGTTCAGCAGTTCGAAATTGCGATTGATGATCTCCGGCGTGTAACCGAAGTCGAGCACGTACTGCGCCTTCGCGCCGTCCTTCTCCGAGGCGAGGTGCAGCGACAGTCCCCACTCGCAGGCGAAGGTGCTCTCCGGCCGGCCGTAGATGCGGCCAACGTGTTCGATCTGTACATGCGGGTGGTTCATGCGCGGCAGGAAACGCTCGTAGCGGGAATCGACGAGGACGCGCACGGTGAGAGCATCGACGACGGGGGCGGTGAAGGGTGTGGCCATGGTGTGTTTTTCCTCCGGACGAACAAGAAAAGAAGCGGGAAGCAGAAAATAAATCAGGGAGCAGGGCTCCAGGCCAATAGCTTTTTACGGCAGAGCCTGGCATCGCCGGACAGGTTTATGTGCTTCTACCCGCGCGGTGCCGGTCCTGCTGGTCTCCTCAGCTCCTCAAGGCCGGGTACGCCTGCTCAGTTGAGGGGCCAGGGCATTTCGACAACGGATTGCAACAGGCCAGTCGGGTATTGCAGCACGAACAAATGCCCGAATAGACTCATGACCACGATTGCGGCCAGTGCGCTGGCGATGGCCCGGGACCAGCGCACGCCGGCTTTCACCCTCAAAAAAGCCGCGATGTAGATAAATACGCCGAGGATGAAACCGAGCAGGCCGATCGCCGCCAGCAGTGCCAGTATCCAGCCCTGGAAATGCAGATCGCCATGGACAGGCCGGTTGTCGCCGCCCCAGTCGCGCTCGCTGTCGAAGAACACGTAGTCGGGCCGCTTGCGGCTGAACAGCGCCACGGCAGCGATCAGCAGCGTCAGGGTGATCAGTGTCACCGCGACCGGAAATACCTTGCCCAGAAACTGGAGATTCCAGGTGTCGTAGATAGCGTACAGGCAGATCGCGATCAGCATCCCCAGAAACACGGCCTGCGGCGCCTTGTGGATCGGGGCATGCGGCCCTGTTGCCGTGAGCGGGTCGCGCTGCACCTTCATGCGCAGTGCGAGGTAGACGGAGACGGCAATCAGCGCCAGGATCAGCAGCACGCCACCGCGCTGGAGGAAAGAAGCGCCGTAGACCTGGATTGACTGGTAGACGGAGGCATCCAGGCGCATCGACAGCACGAAGCCGATCAGGAAGGCCGGCCGCGACCAGCCGAAGCGTTTCATGTACATCCCGAAAATGCCGAGCACGAACAGGGCGATCAGATCATCCCAGTCACGCGTGGCCTGAAACGCCGCGAAGTAGACGATGACGATCATGAAGGGTGCCACCAGCAGGAAAGGCACCAGCGTTATGCGCGAAATCGGCCGCGCCAGCACCAGGCAGATTCCTGCACCGATGACATTGGCGATGGCCAGCGACCAGATAATGATAAAAGTCAGGTCGAGATGGCGCTCCATCATGCCGATTCCCGGCTCCACGCCGATCAGGATGAGTGCGCCAAGAAACAGCGCCATGCTGCCGGACCCGGGGATGCCGAACATCAGCGTGGGGATCAGGGCGCCGCCGTTGTCCGCATTGTTGGATGCTTCCGGACCGATCACTCCGCGGATGTCGCCCTTGCCGAACTGCGAGCGGTCTTTCGCGGACTGCATGGCGTGGGCGTAGGCCACCCAGTTGGTGACCGCGCCGCCGAGGCCCGGCAGTGCGCCGATGAACACACCGAGCGCGGAACAACGCAGCACCAACCACTTGTGCTTGAGCGTTTCGCGGAATCCCTGGAACGTGCCGGCGCCGAGTTCGGGGATGGACGAAATGCTCGTCCGCTTGCGCATGACTTCCACGATCTCGGGGATCGCGAACATGGCGAGGCCGACGATCACCAGCGGCAGGCCGTCGCTGAGGTAAAGCGTGTCGAAGGTCAGGCGCTCTTCCGCGGTGGCCGGTGCCGCGCCGATGCTGCCGAACAAGAGGCCCATGCCGCACATGATCAGGCCCTTGATCGCGCTGGTTCCCGTCAGCATGCCGACCATCGTCAGCGCGAGCACGACCAGCATCAGCTGCTCGCCGAATCCCACGGCCAGTATCAGCGGCCGCGCGAACTGGATGGCCAGGGTCAGCATCAGCGCGCCGAACAGCCCGCCGAGCAGCGAAGCGGAGAAGGCGGCGCCCAGCGCGCGGGCGGCCTCGCCTTTGCGCGCGAGCGGGTGACCGTCCATGATGGTCGCCTGGGCGCTCGAGGTGCCCGGGATGCCTATCAGCACGGCGGGGAAGGTATCCGAGGTGTTGGTGACGGCAAGCAGGCCGATCATCATCGGCAGCACCAGCGTCGGATCGCCGCCGTAGACGAAGGGCAGCAGCAGTGACAGCGCGGCGATGCCGCCGAGGCCCGGCAATATGCCGACCACCAGGCCGAGCAGCACCCCGCCCAAAAGAAAGAGCAGGTGCTGCACGCTGATCAGCGTGGACAGCGCCTGCAGGAGGTCAGCTTGCATTTATGCGATCGCGATGCCGATACTCGTGTTACTCGATCGTGACGTTGTGATCTGTCTTGAAATAGTTTTTGAGCCAGGCCCAAGCCTCGGGCTTGAAGGAGGTGGCGTCCTTGATGATGGGCCTTGCGGCCTCACCGATGAACTGCGGATAACCTTCGATGATCTGCCCGGCCTGCTTCTCGAACTCCGGATCCTTCAGAATATTGGATACCGCCGTGCGCCAGGCTTCGACGATCGGCCGCGGCGTGCCCGCGGGCAGGAAAATGCCCTTGTTGAGCATGGTCATCATCTTGTTGACCGATTGCCAGGCGTCGAAGGCGGGCCCGGAGGGCTTCTTGCCGAACATCAGCTCGTAGGCTTCGCCGACGTGGGGCAGGTCGGGCGCGTTCGGATCGCGAATGAGCGTGCCCTTGGCGTCGGTGATGCCCATCGTGTACAGCGGCACCGCCTTGCCGGCCGTGACCAGCTTGGAAGCGGCTCCCTGGTAGCCGGGCATCGAATCGTAATTGATGTTCAGCTCGTTACGCTCGAAGGCGAGTCGAACAGGGCCGCGGTTCATGCCCCAAACATACTTGGGCTTGAGGCCGAGCAGTTCGAAGCTGATTACGGTGCGCGCCTCTCCTGCGCTCGCGCTTTGCCCGCCGAAGACCAGCGGCTGGCCCTTGAGCTTGGCGATGTCCTTGGGACTGCGCAGGCCGAGTGCGGGTGTGGAATACACGACTGCGCCCTGTGGCGACAGCAGCACCGGAATCCATTTGTCCAGCTCGAACTTCACCCGCGAGCGCTCGAACACGAAACTGCCGACGGTGGTGGCCGAGATCACGATGGCATGGGTGCCGTCTGCTACCGCGCGTTCCTGGAAACGGTTGGCGCCGGGAATCGAGCGCGCACCGGGAACATTGAGCACGATGATGCTGGGATTACCCGGCAGGTGTTTCTCAAGGAAAGGCTGCAGCGCGCGGATATAGACGTCCGAACCGCCACCCGGCGCGAACGGCACGGTTACCAGGATGCGCTTGCCGGAGAAATCGACCTTCTGCGCAGAGGCCTGTGTTGCTGGCAGCAGGGCTGCGCAGGCAACGGTACCCAGCGCAACGATTTTTTTCAACGAAAAATGCAGACTCATGTGTTTCTCCTCGATTCAATAGTGATGAATTGGATCAGCAGCAAAATGTGCAGCTGTCCTGACGCTCTGCGTCGTCTGAAAAGTCTTGTCGGTCAATGGCCGGGCCTCACTCTAGCCCGTGTCGTCCGGGGGGTCAATTGGCGCAAGGGCACAGTGCCGGAGGGCGAAAGTACAAGCCGTGGCATCAAGCCTATCGCATGGCCGGTCAAGCACTCCGTTCTGCCGCCACATACCTGCAGGTCAAGTCGTTTGTGTGGTCGATCCTGCGGTGCCATGCGCACTTTTTTGGTGCCTTGGCAAACTTCCGAATACAGATCAGTGCGCGTACCGCTCGCTGGACTGAGCAAAAATCCCACTTCAAGTCCATCCCGCTGGATCGGCTCAAGGCAGATCGCACCTTCGTCAGCGGTCTGCTGCTCGAAGTGCGGCGGTCAAGACCTGATCAGGAGCGATTGATCCAGCGCGCCGAGTCCCTGTCGCGGGACTCATCGCGCGGGCCCGGCATTTCTTACCCCCCCATCAGGGATCGCTGCGGGCAATGGAGTTTCGCCAAAATTCTCGTTTGCTTGCGATATCAGGGGCTCAATCTGCATTTATCTTGTTTGCCCTGAACTTGCTATCCTTTGGCCTGTGCCGATCCACGGTGACCGCCCAGCATAAGCGCCAAACAAAATATATCAATATAATCAAATAGTTATAAACGACCGTGCATCGGCCCCACGCCGTCGTCCACCAGGCCTGGAGGAGAGAAGACCATATGAGTACCCGCATCGCTGTCATCGCCCTGGCGCTGGGCGCCACGCTCGCCAGCGCCACAGCACCGGCACAGAATTTTCCCACCCGCCCCATGCGCCTTATCGTGCCGCTGGCTGCCGGCGGTGGCATGGACAGTGTCACACGCAACGTTGCTAACAGCTTCACCGAGGCGCTGGGCCAGCATGCGGTGGTTGACAACCGTCCCGGCGCGGGCAGCCTGCTGGCGATGGAGATCCTTGCCGACGCTGCGCCCGACGGCCACACGCTGATGATGATCAGCGCCACCACCGTGATTTATCCGCTGCTCTACAAGTCGCGGCTCGACCCGGTGCGCGATTTCCTGCCGGTGTCGCAGGCCACCGCACAGGGTTATGCGCTGGTAGTGCATCCCACGCTGCCCGCGAAAAACGTCACCGAGTTCATCAAGTACGCCAAGGCCAATCCCGAGAAGCTGACCTATGCTTCATCCGGCATCGGCAGCCCGATCCACATGACCACCGAACTGATGCAGATTGCTACCGGCACCAAACTTCTGCACATCCCCTACAAGGGCATGGGTGCGGCCTATGCCGACCTGGTCGGTGGGCGCATCAGCTTTTCTTTTGCGACGATCATCTCCTCGCAGGCGCATGTGAAGGCAGGGCGGCTGCGCGTGCTCGCCGTGTCGATGGGCAAACGCGCGCCGGCGCTGCCCGACGTCCCGACCATGGCTGAAGCCGGCGTGCCCGGCGTGGTGGTGATCAACTGGTACGGCCTGATCGCGCCGAAGTCGACGCCGAAAAATATCGTCGAGCGCATCGCCGCGGAAACCGCGCGTGCGGTGAAAGCCCCGGCGATGGAAAAACACCTGCTCGCCGATGGTTCGGAAGGCGTGGGCTCGACGCCAGCCGAATTCGCCACACACATCCGCGCGGAGAGTGATCAGTGGCGGCGGGTGATCAAGCAGGGCGGAATCAAGGCGCAATGACAAAGCTCAGCAAGAAGGCCGAATAACCCGCGGCGGGCGGGCCGATTTTTCCCGCAGCGGTCACAGGAGCGCGCTGCTGGGCTATCATGTTCCGGCAGTACTTCAAAAAATATTCATCAATAGCAATAGGAGGAGCAACATGTCGAGGACCTTTTTGCGCGCGGCAATCGTGGGTGTCGCCGCCTTGTCCGCAGTGGCCGCAGGCCCTGTCGCTGCACAGCAGTTTCCCAACAAAATCCTGCGCGTCGTCAACCCCAACGCGCCCGGCGGCAACAGTGACGTATTGTTTCGGCTGCTTGCGCCCAAGATGGGTGAGGTGCTGGGCCAGCAACTCGTCATCGACTACCGACCCGGTGCCGGCGGCAACATTGGCGCGGAGATGGTGGCGCGCGCCGCGCCCGACGGCTACACCACGCTGATCGCAGCGGCGAGTTTCCTGATCAACCCCTCCCTGCTGAAAAACTTGCCCTTTGATGCGGAGAAGGACTTCACGCCACTCGGCATCATCGTCGACATCCCGGCCGGGCTCATCGTGCATCCCTCGCTGCCGGTGAAATCCGTGCAGGATCTCGTTGCGCTCGCCAAAAAGCGACCGGGTGATCTCAACTTCTCCAGCTCCGGCCAGGGTGCACTCGGCCACCTATCGGGTGCGCTGCTCAACGCCTCGACCGGCATCAAGACCGTGCATATCCCCTACAAGGGTGCGGGCCCGTCGATCGTCGATCTCATCGCCGGCCAGGTCGAGTTTTCCTTCGTCAGCATCCCGGCGATCACCGGCCACCTGCAGAGCGGACGCTTGCGCATGATCGCGCAATGCGGCGAGAAGCGCTTTGTCTCCTTCCCTGACATCCCCACCATGGTCGAATCGGGCGTAAAGGACTTCGTCATCACCAGCCCTTTCAGCTACCTCGGCCCCGCGGGCATGCCGCAGCCGATCGCCAACCGGCTCAACGAAGCCTTGCGTGCGTCGCTGACCGACCCGAAAAACAGCAAGATGCTGATCGACCGCGGTGCCCAGCCCATCGGCAATACCCCGGCGGAACACACGGCGGTGATCAAGTCCGAGATCGCCAAGTGGAAGCGGGTGGCGGCGGCGGCGGGATTGAAGCCGCAGTAAGGTGTGGCAGGCGGGGCGGCCGGAGAACGGCCGTCCGTCGTATCCGCCGCGGATATTGCAAGAGGGAACTGAAGAAAAAGGCTCTGATAACCTCGGGCTCACAGCTTCAACAAACTGCTAAGAGATGGCCGTTCGCCGAAGGGTGATCGGCCATTTTGTTGCGCGTCCTAAGAGGGGGGGGTGACTAAGCTCGACTGCCACCGTATGTGGCTTCAGTCCCGGCGACTTGCATACCCTCGTGCCCCAAAACTCGGACCGTCCCTTCCGTGGCTAAGACGACTTTGTACCCGGTTTCACGTGCGAGTTGCATTAAGCACTCGCGCACAAGTGCACTGATCGAACTGCGCACGTTACGTTACGGGATCGGCCTCTACCGCTATGAACTTGAGCATTGCTGTGCGGGGCGCTTACTCTGCCGAGATTCCGGCCTCGCGGATAACCCTCGCCCACTTCTTGATTTCGCTATCGATGTAAGCAGACATGGCCGCAGAAGTGCCGGGAGTCGCCTCAGTCCCGTCCAGATCGAAGATTTCCAGAACCTCCGGCAACTGAAGAGCCTTGTTGACGTCCTGATTCAGGCGCCGAATGATCGAGGCTGGAGTTTTTGCAGGAGCGAGAAGGCCGGACCATGCATAGATCTCAATTCCGGGGAACCCGACTTCATTGAATGTAGGAACTGAAGGAAGTGACTTCGATCTTTTTTCAGCGGCGATTGCGATGGCTGTAAGCCTGCCGCTCTCGACGTGAGGTTTCGCCGTCGACGTTGTTAAGTAACCCAATTCGACTTGTCCCGAAATCAATGCGATGACTTGCGGCCCGGCACCTTTGTAACTCACGTGTGTGGCATTAACCTTGGTTGCCAGTTTAAATAGCTCCACACCCAGGTGTGCCGCAGTTCCGGAGCCTGCCGAAGCGTAGTTGAGGCCTTGCGGTTTTGATTTGGAGAGCGCGATAAGTTCTTTGACCGACTTTGCCGGGACTTTTGCATTCACCAGCAAAACAGACGGTGTCCGTGCCAAGAGGGCGATTGAAGAAAAATCCTTAACGGTATCGTAAGGCAATGATTTGAAGAGGCCGGGGTTTGTAACGTGCGTCAACGCACATACCTGTAATGTATAGCCGTCCGGGTTGGCTTTCGAGGTAATCTCGGTTGCGATCCTTGAGTTTGCTCCAGGGCGATTATCGGCAATGACTTGCTGCCCCAGGGAACTCGACAGTTTCGCGGCAACGGTGCGAGCGACCCTGTCGGTGGCGCCTCCTGGCGGAAACGGAATAATCATGCGGATTGGTTTGTCCGGGTACTCCTGCCCGAGGACCGGCTTATAAATTGACGCCATGACGCAAATCAACATCAATGTTACGGGCTTCTTGATGGCGAAGCGTCGTTCCGATATGAACTGGCTTGATTTCGACTCACGAGTAAAAGCCGTTTTGAGTTGACGGCTGAAGTGATGAAAAACAGTAAGCATCTGGCGCCTCCTTCCCGATAAGGGATGAATAGTAAGCGTTCTGTCTGACAGAACAGCAGTTCTATTTATTTGATGAGTCTGAATATACCCTGTAATATTGTCAAGGCGCAAAAATTTTGGCGTTTCGTAAGAATTCATCTGCAGCTGGATGGCGCGCATCAATGAATTCCGATACCTAATTCGACAGACTCGACAGACGAAAGAAACGTGGCGATCAAAAAAAAACCAACCCGCGAAGTAGGTGTTGCGGCAGTCAATCGCGCACTGACTGTGGTGGTTGCGCTGGAGACGGCAGGAGAGGCGATATCGCTGGCGGAGTTATCCCGGAAGACGGGGCTCTACAAGAGCACGCTTCTGAGACTCATTGCATCTCTTGAGCAATTTGCATTGGTGGTTGCGCGGCCCGACAAAAAATACTGTCTTGGCCCTCTCGCTTTTCGGCTGGGGAGATCATTCGAGGCGACGGATCACCTCCGGGATCAGGTAGTGACGGCGCTGGAGCGTTTGGTTGAGAAAGGCACGGAGAGTGCATCGTTTCATGTGCGTCATGATCTCAAGCACCGGCTATGCCTGTTCCGCGTGGATTCCAAGCACTCCACCCTGGACCGGGTAAAAGCGGGCGATTTACTTCCGATCGACCGTGGCGCTGCGGGGAAAGCCATTCGCGTGTTTGAGCAACAGTTGTCTGACGAGGACTTGCTCAAGAATGAAAGCGTCGTTGAATCCTTTGGCGAACGAAATCCGATTATCGCGGGTATCTCGGCCCCCGTTTTTGGAGTGGGAAATCTTTTTTACGGGGTGATTTCCATTTCAGGGCCAATTGAGCGATTTACGGACAGCAATATCCGAAAGATGAAGCGCTTGTTGATCGAAGAGTGCCGAGAGGTAACGACCTCGCTCGGCGGAAAGTGGCCTTGGCTCTAGTTTTGGATGCGCCGGTGTCTCTGGCCTTTCGGGACTTTCACACAGCACGAGTTGACAAATGCGCGGAATTAATCAGATTCCAAATTGTTAGATTCGCGAGAAAAGAGGAGAAACACCATGGCTGGTGCTCGTAAAGATATTGACGGTGCGATGCTGTCAGGAGACCCTGGAGCAGCGTTCAGGGGAAAGATTGGCAAGACATTCGCTGATTCAACGCCGTGGTGGCCGACACCCGCCAAGCCGCGAGACGGATCTCCCAATGTGGTTGTTTTCTTCGTCGATGACCTTGGCTTTTCCGACCTCGGTGCTTTTGGTGCCGAGTTTGAGACCCCCAATATCGACAGATTGGCCGCTGGCGGGGTTAGTTTCAGCAATTACACAACTGTTCCAATGTGCACTCCCGCACGCGCCGCGCTGCTGACCGGGAAAAACCCGCACTCCGTGGGATGCGGCTGGATTACACACGCCGACCCGGGTTATCCCGGCTACGGTGGTGAAATATCACCGGATGCGCCGACATTTGCGGAATTATTGCGCCACAGCGGCTACTCGACGATGGCCATAGGCAAATGGCATAACACCAAAGAACACAATGCCTGCGCCGCCGGGGACAAGAGTTCGTGGCCGGTCCAACGCGGCTTCGACCGTTTCTATGGATTTATTGCCTCGGAGACCAGCTTCTTTCATCCGGATTGCCTGTATGAGGGTTCGCAGGCGGTCGATATGGACTCTTATCCCGAGAACTACTTTGCAACGGATGATTGGACGGATCGCGCAATCCGGTGGACCAAGGAACACCTGGGCTCAGGCCCGTTGAAGCCTTTCCTGCTTTATCTCGCCTTTAACGCCCCGCATGCACCGATCCACGCCAAGCCCGAAGATATCCAGAAATACAAAGGTCGCTATGATCTCGGATGGGACGTGCTGCGTGAGCAGCGGTGGAAGAAGCAGATCAAGCTGGGCATCCTTCCTGAAAATACCAAGCTTCCGCCGCGCAACCCCGGGATTCCTGCTTGGGCGGATTTACCAAGTGATAAGCAGGAACTGTATGCGCGCCACATGGAGGTCTATGCGGCGCTGATTGATAACCTGGATCAGAACATCGGCAGATATATGAATTTTCTCGAGAGTTCCGGGGCCCTTGAGAATACGCTGATTATTCTGGCGTCAGACAATGGCGCCACTGCAGGTGGCGGTGATAACGGAACCATCAATGGCTGGAACGCAAGGCTCGGAGGCGACGACAGCGAATCCAAGATCAAAGAACTTCTCGATACAGGAGGTTTTGGTGGCCCGGAGACTTATGCCACCTATCCGCGTGGCTGGGGCCAGGTGTCGAACACGCCATTCCGTAATTTCAAACGCACGCCGGTCAATGGTGGTATTCGAGTACCGTTTATTGCGCACTGGCCGCGCGCCATAAAGGCGCGGGGCGGTATTCAACGCCAGTGGATACATGTGACGGACGTGCTGCCGACGCTCCTTGATGTCGCAGGCATCGAGTATCCCAGGCAATTTCGTGGCTATAACACCAGATCACTCGACGGAATCAGTTTTGTTGATGCGTTACTGAATCCGGGGGCTCCCGAAAAACGTACACAGCAGCATTACGAGCTGGATGGTAATCGCGGATTCATCAAAGACGGCTGGAAGATCGTGTCGTTGCAGCCAGGGAAAAAAATAGAAATCGACAACTGGATGCTTTTCAATCTTCAGGAGGATCCAACCGAGATCGAA
The DNA here is from genome assembly GCA_030684405.1 of Burkholderiales bacterium. Taxonomy (GTDB): domain Bacteria; phylum Pseudomonadota; class Gammaproteobacteria; order Burkholderiales; family SG8-41. Next base: position 80,732 of record JAUXYA010000029.1, read on the forward strand.
GATCTCGCAAAGAAGCTTCCGGAAAAACTGAAAGAAATGATGTCCTCGTTTGACGAGGAGGCTTTCCATAACTATGTTTATCCAATCGATAACAGGGGATACGAAAAATCCCTGACGACTCCTCCCCACCGACTGCCAGTTATCAATGCGCCGCATGTTTTTTATCCGGGCGCGCAGACGGCTGAGCGTGCCAGCGTATTCCAACTCTTTAATGACCGCAGCTTCAACATCACAGCGCGATTCGTTTATCGCAGCGGTGATCGCGGTGTTATTTACAGCATCGGCAGCATATTTGGCGGATTGCTCATGTACGTGATGGATGATGCATTGTCGTTTGTGTATCAGCGGTGGCCCACTCCCATCGAGTTTCCGCCGATCAAGTTATCCGATGGCGCGCAGGAGTTGCTTCTCGAGTACCGCGCGCTGGGAAAACGCCAAGGGTCCGGGCGGCTGGTCCTGAACGGCCAGGAGATCATTCCGGAGACTGCCATGTCCCCCACGATTGTCAGATTACCGTCGGAAGGCGTGGACATCGGCATTGACAGGCGACAACCTGCGTCCAAGCGCTACGCCAAGTTCGGAGCCTTCAAGTATTCCAATGTGATTGACTGGGTTCGTTTGGAGCCTGGTGCTCAGGCGCCTGGAACAATCAGCAATATGTCAGAGGTAAAGGCGCAAAAGCTTGCCGTTGGTCAGGTCCCCTGATTTGATTCCGGGGATGTGTTCTCGGGGCCGCGGAATCCGGATGCCCTAAATTAATACGTCAACTTCATCAACCGTCCGGAATCCGAAGCGCAGGCTCGAGCCTGAAGTGGGTTTTAGCGACGAACAAGGAATTAGATAATTATGGGTTCACTTCCCGTGGCAGGTGCTGTGGAACGAAAGCCGTTTCTGATTGATGGTCGCTGGGTAGATAACGGCGGGGAGCCCTTGCTCTTGGTTGATCCTGCGCAGGGGCGTACCAATTACGCGGTCTGTGCCGCTTCCGCGAGCGATGTCGACGACGCGGTCAAGGCGGCTGCCCGTGCCGCCGGACAGCCCAAATGGCGGAACATGTATCCGCATGATCGCGCAAGGTTGCTGCTGTCGATAGCAAGTGGCATCGATAACGCGGCTGAAGAGCTTGCGCAGCTGCAGATGCGCGAGAACGGCAAGGTGCTGAAGGAATGCCGTGCGCAGGCGAGATCAGCCGCCGCCATCTTCCGCTACTACGCTGCCGTATGTGAAACCGTCAGCGATGTATTGACGCCGCCGCGCGGCAATTACCTGTCAATGAGCGTGCACGAGCCCTACGGTGTGGTCGCTGCCATCACACCTTGGAACTCCCCGCTGACGATAGAGGCACTGAAAGTCGCACCGGCGCTGGCGGCCGGAAACGCCGTCGTACTCAAACCTTCCGAAGTCACGCCGTCGATGGCGCTTGTGCTCGGACGTATTGCGCTGGAAGCGGGGCTGCCACCGGGTCTGTTGAACATATTGCCCGGTCACGGCGCCGTCGTCGGTGCCGCGCTGGTCAATCATCCGGGGGTGGCGATGGTGTCTTTCACCGGGGGCACCGAGAGCGGCCGCAGGATCGCCAGCGCCGCAGCGGCGCGGCTGATTCCGGTCGCACTTGAGCTCGGCGGAAAATCTCCGCACATTGTATTCGCCGACGCCGACATCGAGGCCGCGGTGCGCGCTGTTGCCGTCGGCATCTTTGAAGGCAGCGGTCAATCGTGCATCGCCGGATCCCGGTTGTTTGTCGAGCGTTCCGTCCATGCGCGCGTGCTCGACCTGATCACGCAGCATGCAAAGACCCTGAAAGTTGATCTGCCGGATCAGGCAGGTGCCGAAATGGGCAGCATGGCTTCATTCGCTCACCGCGATCGTGTTGAATCCCATGTCGAGCAGGCACGGGCCGCCGGCGCCGAAATCGCTGCGGGCGGCACCCGTCCGTCTGGCGAGCGTTTCCGCAGCGGCGCCTTCTACCTGCCCACAGTAATCACCGGCGTCAGCAACGACGATGCGATCTGCCAGGAAGAGATTTTCGGCCCTGTCCTGTGCGTTCTGCCTTTCGATGACGAAGAGGATCTGGTCACCCAGGCCAACGCCACCGTGTACGGCTTGGCGGCAGGCATCTGGACCTCCAGTTATTCGAGAGCCTGGCGCGTTGCCCGCAGGCTCGATGCTGGTACGGTGTGGATCAACACCTATAAGCAGCTGTCGATCGCCGCGCCCTTCGGTGGTTACAAATCCAGCGGCATTGGACGTGAAAAGGGCATCGAAGGCATGCGCCTCTACCAGCAGGTCAAGAGCGTATTCTGGGGGCTTGAACAGCAAGGGGCTGTTGCATGATTTGAATTGGCGCGCGTGGCCTGAGAACGACCACCGAAGAGCAGGGCCGGTGACCGAATCCGAAATAGTGCTAACTCATGTCGGCGGCCATGACGGGGGGTATTGAGGCGATGCGTTAAAGTGGCTGGAGCTGCGTAACGATTGTCGAAGTGCCCGCATCCGCGTAAGGTGGGTCGTGGATCGGACGCCATGTCATGAACAGCCCACCGGAACATCAGGATAAAGTCACACCGCCGCACCCGGCGCAGGGCGAAGGCCTGCAGTCGGCACCCGGCGGGCCCTTGACCATGCAGCGACTGATCGTGCTGGTGGCCGGGCCCGTGCTGACTGCGGTGCTGTTGATGCTGCCGGCGCCGGAAGGCATGACGCCTGAAGCCTGGCGGCTGGTGGCGCTGGCGTCGTGGATGGTCATCTGGTGGATCGGCGAGGCGGTGCCGATTCCGGCCACCGCGCTGCTGCCGATCCCCCTGATGCCGCTGCTGGACATCGCGCCCATCACGCCGGTGGCCGCCAATTACGGCCATCCGCTGATTTTCCTCTTTCTCGGCGGTTTTCTGCTGGCCGCTGCGATGCAGCGCTGGGGCCTGCACCGGCGCATCGCGTTGAACATCGTGCTTGTCGTCGGCACCGGCGCGGGCGGCATCATCGCCGGTTTCATGGCGGCCACCGCCTTTTTGTCGATGTGGATCTCCAACACCGCCGCGACCATCATGATGTTCGCCGTGGGCCTGTCGGTCATCGAATTTGTCGCGCAGAAAACCCCGGACCGTACGATGGTGCGCAACTTCGGTGTTGCGCTGATGCTCGGCATCGCCTACGCGGCATCGATCGGCGGGGTGGGCACGCTCATCGGCTCGCCCCCCAACGCGCTGCTGGCGAGCTACTTGCAGACCACCCACAACATCACGGTCGATTTCTTCACCTGGATGCAGATGGGCATGCCTGTGGTGCTGATCATGCTGCCGGCGGCCTGGCTGCTGTTGACGCGGATCATCTTCCCGGTCCGCAACCTGCGCATCGGTGATGCAGGCGAGGTCATCCGCAGCGAACTTGCCGAGTTGGGCAAGATGTCCAGTGGCGAGCGCGCGGTCGCAGTCGTTTTTGTGTCCGCAGCGCTGGGCTGGATCCTGCGCGAGCCGTTGGCCGACTGGAGCGGACTGGAGATCACCGACACGACCGTCGCACTCATCGCGGCACTGCTGCTCTTCGCGTGGCCGGTCTCGCGCAGGCCGGCCTGCTTCGTGCTCGACTGGGAATCCGCAAGCCGCATTCCCTGGGGTGTGCTGCTGCTGTTTGGCGGCGGCCTCGCGCTCGCCCATGGCTTCAAGGAAACGGGCCTCGCCGAATGGATCGGCTTGCAGGTGTCGGGCTTCGATGTCAGCACCTGGGTGCTGGTCTTCCTGGTCACCGCGGCCATTGTTTATCTGACGGAGATCACCTCCAACACGGCCTCTACGGCCACCTTCCTGCCGATACTCGGCGCGGTTGCCGTCGGTCTGGGGCTGGACCCCAGGCTGCTGGTCGTGCCGGTGGCGCTGGGCGCGTCGATGGCTTTCATGATGCCGGTGGCCACGCCGCCCAATGCCATCGTGTTCTCCTGGGACGGACTCCGGCTGGGCGACATGGTCAGGGCGGGCTTCTGGCTCAACATCATGGCCATCGCCGTGATATTCAGCGCGATGGTGTGGATTGCGCCGCTGGTGTTCGGCTTGTAGCGGGTGCTGATGGCCATGATGAACTCTTGCAGCCTGCACCAGCTTCAGCGCGGTTTTGATGTCTTCCGCCCATCAAGCGTGTCACGGGTATCGTAAAAGCGGGATCAGGCAATACCGGTAAACACCGCGAGAGAGCGGTTGACCTTGAGCATCGTCGAATCGTCGATGTGGCCGATCACGCCACCCACCCGCTCGCGCGGCACGGACAGAATCTTGTCGATCTGGATTTGCGAGATGGTTTGCAGGCCGTTATCCGCCCCCGGTTCCACCGTGATGCGGAAGATGGGGGCGTTACGCAGCTCGCTGGTCACCAGGCACAACGCAATGCCGGGCAACTCGTCGAACAGATCCGACTGGATGACCAGCGCCGGGCGCGGTTTGCCGTAATCACCAGGCGCCGCAACGGTAACGAAGTCACCGCGCCGCATCGTCTTTCCATGCCGCGACCTCGCCGATGAACTCCAGGGATTCGGTTTCTGCCGGGTCGCCCCGCAGCAGCGCAGACTGACGACGGCACTCCGCGGCGAAAACCGGCGAGCGCGTGTCGGGCACCCAGAGCTGCACCAGCCGCAGCCCTGCGGCGCGTTGCCGCACCCGATAATTTTTCATGCGTTCGTTTACTTCCATGGCGCCCCCGTAACATGTTACGGCATCATGTTATTGCAACTGCGAAGCAGGCGCAACGGTTGGCCTGACGAGCGCGCCACCGCTATCAGTTATAAATATTTGATTTAATTGAATTATTTTATGTTACAGAACCAGTGCCGAAGTACAACCCGAGTCGGTTATTTGCGTAGAGCCTTGCCTGGCCCGTCAATCAACCGCGAGGTCGAGAATGCCCGTCTTGGGTGTAAATCCCAGCCCGGGTGCCGTCGGCAACGTCAGCGTGCCGTTCACCGGCCCCGGCGCATTGTCGAACAGCTGCTCGACGCACTTCCAGCCCTGCCAGTGGAATTCCACGCGCCCGCCGTTCTGCACGCCGCCGTGCAGATGCATGTTCATGTGCGGGTAGTTGCCGCCCATCGCGAGCGGCACGTTGAAGGCCTGCGCCATCGCCGCGGCCTTTGCCGCCTGCGTGAAGCCGCCGATGTCGCGCACATTGGGCTGCAGATAATCCACGGCCTCGCGCAGCAGGTATTCGCGCAGGAACATCAGGTCCGAGGTGGCGGTGCTGCCCGCCGCGATGGGGATCGTCGTCTGCGTGCGCAACTTCGCCATCAGGCGCGGATCGCCCTGCAGCACGGGATCCTCGAACCAGGCGAGGTTGTAGGGTTCGCACAGTTTGGCGAGCCTGAGCGCCTGCGCGTAGGTCGCGCCCTTGTTGGCGTCCATCATCAGCTCGATGTCGGGGCCGACCGCTTCGCGCAACGCGGCGACGCGTTTCGCATCCTGCAGGATGTCCGCGTCGGTGGGCTCGCCGAGGATTTCGTCGTAGGGATTGCTGCCTTTTGCGACGACCATCTTCAGGCTGCGCTGGCCGTCCTTGATCAGCATGCGCGCGACTTCGATCAGTTCATCGATCGAATAACGCGGCAGGCCGAAGGTGATGTAGGCGGGGACCTGCGCGTGCGCGCCGCCCAGCAGTTTCCAGATGGGCTGGTTCAGCGCCTTGCCCTTGACGTCCCACAGCGCGATGTCGATCAGGCTCATCGCGCAGTTCCACGAGCCGTGGAAGTACTTGCGCGCGGTGGCCCAGAACACCTTGTTGCGGATTTCCTCGGTCCGCATCGGATCCATGCCCTTTATGATCGGGGCGGCCTCGCGGTTGATGTACTCGCGCACGCCGAAGCGCATCGGATAGGTCGACATGGCGTGGCCCTTGATGCCGTCGTCGGTCTCGATCTCGACGAAGTTCGCCATCGCGTACTGCTCTTCCCTGACCAACGGGAAATGGAAGGGAATGCGCAGCAGCCAGCACTGCACTCGCTGAATTTTCATGATCACTCCTCCTATAGCCTGATGCGGTGAATATTTTTATTGTCAGTCAGGATAGCAGACCTTCAGCGCCACTGAAGATGCTGCAATTTGTGCCGTGTGTCCGCAGGCAGCAAAAAAAGCCCGGTCTCAGTTGTGCTGTGACCGGGCCGTGAAGTACGGGCGTCAAAGGGGGAGGATAATTGAAGGCCCGTGTGGACTTACTGACAAGGAGCTGGGCCCGATGTATGCCACGGTTCATTCTTGACTCGCGCTGGCCTTTTCACCGTACGTTGGCGTACGCCCGGATCGCAATATTGAGTTTTCCCAATGGAATCGCCACGTTTTTTGTTTGCAAGTCAGGCCGGAACGCCAAACTCCTTGCGGCAAACCTCCGCCAGCGCCGCAACCCCTTGATTTATTTCCTCATGGCTCAGGCTGGCGAAACACAGCCGCAGGCGGCTTTGGGCACGGGCCTTGTTCACCGACCATTCGGGCCCGGGATTGATGGCCACACCCGCAGCCTGCGCGAGCGGGAAAAGCTTTAACGTATCTACGACTTCCGGCAGCTTCACCCAAAGGAAAATGCCGCCCTGCGGATCGTCGAACTCTGCCGCCGCACCGAAGTGTTCGCGCAGCGACTCCATCAGCGTCACCAGCTTCGCGCGCAGGCTCTTGCGCAGCAGCGGCAGGTGTTTGGTGAAATTCGCCGTGCAGTATTCCGCCAGCACCATCTGCTCCAGCGCACCGGAGCCGGCATCGGTTTTGATCGCCAGCATGCGCGACATGACCGACCACGGCGCCACGATATAACCCACGCGCAGGGCCGGGGCGATGGTTTTCGAGAACGAGCCGATATAAATGACGTTGCCCAGATCGCTCAGTGCGTAGAGCGCGGGCGGGCGCTCGCCCGACCAACTCAGGTCGGCATAACAGTCGTCCTCGAACACTGGCACGCCGTATTCCGCGGCGAGCTGCAGCAACGCCCGGCGCCGCGCCAGCGGCAGGATGGTGGCGGTCGGGTTCTGCACCGTCGGGATGGTGTAGATGTACTTGGGGCGGATGCCCTTCGCCTTCAGTGCGGCGAGCGTGTCCGCCAGCACATCGATGCGCATCCCCTCGCGGTCGAGTGGAATGCCCACGGGGGTGACGCCCAGTTTGAGCAGGCGGTTGATCGAGCCCTGGTAACAGTCCTCCTCGATCAGCACCGTGTCGCCGCGCGCGAGCAGCGTGGTATTGACCAGGTCCAGCCCCTGCAGCGAACCCGAAGTGATCAGGATGTCGTCGGCGCTGCAGGCTATGCCGGCATCACGCTTTAGTTTCCCCGCGAGAAAATCGCGCAGCGCGCGGTAACCCTGCGGCCCGCTGTTCAAACCGTAAGTCGATAACGTGCGCCCCTCGCGCCGCAGCACCGCATCGGCCGCCGCGATCAGTCCGTCCAGCGGCAGTGCGTCCGGATCGTTGTTGCCGCCGGTGAAATCGTATTTGGGGCGGCCGGTCCAGCGGACGGCAGCGGGTGGCAGGCCTGCGGGCAGCAGTGCTGTGAAATCGAAAGGGGCTGTGGTCATGAGCATCTTTCTGCAGGGGATATTGTTTGTTGAAATGGAGTGTTAAAAGGTCTGGCCCCATGGATTTCCGCGAACAAATCAAGCGCGAAACTTTTGATGTGATTGTCCGGGTATCCGGCATGGAGTGATGCTAGCGGCTTGAAGGTGCGGATTCCAGTTTTTTTGAAAGCTGCTGCCCGGTCGTCCCAGTTACCAACCTATTGGAAAAATCGAGTGCCCACATCAGCTGGCTGTGAGGTGGCTGAAGGCCATTATTGAAGATTACATAATTCAGTGACAAAGATACCGTCATTCCGGACGCGCGTAGCGCGAGCCGGAATCCAGTTTCGCTTCAATACAAAACCCCTGGATTCCTGCTTGCCCCCCCAAGGGGAATTCCTTCTGGGCGCGCAGGAATGACGGGGGAACAGTCCTCGTGTCACTTATATATGTAATTCTCAATAATTCCATGCGTTGATGCATCCGGCTTCCGCGCCACAACGCGTTTGTCATAAATCTTCCGGAAAATCTGCACACCATGTTCATCGAGGCCGTCCGTTGCCGCTGAAAGCTGAATGGCTGCGTGTTTCGGCTGCGGGCGACCTGTCGCTGTGGGCATACGGGGTATTGGTCGCGCTGGTGCTGGCTGCGCTGCACCTGGGCGCACCGCTCGCGCTTGCGGTGTGCACGTTGAGCTTCTGGCACTACGCACTCTACTGGCTGGCTTACCGCTACCGCGCGGTTCCCTTGCGGATATTCAGGCGCGATGCGGTGGTAATGAAATCCGTCTCGCTGCTCGCGCTGGGCGCGGTGTATTTCGTGACGCCGCTCGATCTGTGGTCGCTCACGACAGTCGGTGCCGGGTTTCTGCTCAACATCGCCGCCGCGCGTGCCTTGGGGCCGGACCGCACCTATTACGGGTATGAGCTGGCCCGGTTGCCTCGGAGGCGAATCACGGCATTTCCATATTCGCATTTCGCGCACCCGATGCTGGCTGGCAACGTAGTGGCGTTTGGCGGCACGCTGCTCAATGCCGGATTTCGTGCCGATTGGTGGCCTCTCGCCTGCGCGCATATCGCGCTCAATGCCGGGTTGATGGTGATGGAGACCAATCCACTGCAACGCCGCCGCAGCGCTGCCGGCAGCGGCCCGTTGGCGGGCGGCGCGCTGGTGATTTCGGGCGCCGGGCTCGGCGCGGCAACCGCGTACCCGGGCGAGGTCGCGGCAATCATCGCTGCGGCAGCCATCGGTGGCTGCTGCTGTGCGTATGCCTGGGTCCTCGCGCGGTGTTATGCCGCGCCAACCCCTGCGCTGGACGCGGGACAGAACATGCAAACGGAGGGTTCGTCATGAGTGCTTCGATGCCCATCGCACGACGAGAGGGCCGCACACCGGGCACCGGCACGGCACGGCGGTTCCCCGCGAGCACAGGCCGCTTCGACCGTGCGGCGGATCGCATGGTCTTCGACACGCTGGTGCAATGGATAGAGGACAACTACCGCGAGGACCTGCGGCAGCGCCCGTCGAAACATGTCTATGTGAGCAAGCTGCCCACTGCCGTGGTCGTGCAGATCGACCTGCTGCGTGACAGTAGCGTCATCCGCGACGTCATCCTGCAGCATGTTCCCGCCGGCAGCGTGGTCCATCCGATGAAGCACACCGACGAACTCTACCTGTCGCACTACAACAAAGACTTCGGCGGCGACCAGGGACTCTATAGCAAGCACTATGACGGTAACCTGCGCTTCCTGCCGTGGTGCCCCGTGGTGCGCGCGCTGATCTACCTGCAGTCCGACGCCACCTACACCGTGGTATTTGGCGACAGCGGCGTGCGCAAGGCATTCACCACCTACGAGTTCGGCCTGCTCGACTTCCACCGCGAATTGCACTGGGTTGAAGGACGCTACAACCCGGACGACCGGCAACGCATCCTGCTCAAATGCAACTACCTGATCATGCCGGCCCGCGGTGGTGCGCTGGCGCGGACCATGCTCGGCGCGAACACCGCAGTGTTCTACGTCGTGAAGGCGGCCATGGAGTATTCGAAAAGCCCGCGCACGCCGCCGCAGTTTGTGGTCGGGCTGTTGTGCAACCTGTTCCGGCTGCTCAACAATGTGCACCCGGTAGTGCCGCTGGCCTTGATCGCGGTGGTCTTTGCCGCCTCCGGCTGGGGAATTGCGCGGTTGCTGGGTTGAACGGGCCGCGCGGCGCGCGGTAGCCTTGCAATCGCTTGCCCCGGAGTTACTCCATCTTCAATTTGAGCCGTTGCGCAAGTTCCGTATATAACCTGATCTCCGACGCCAGGTGTGAAGCCAGTTCTGATGGGCTACTACCAACGATATCTGCACCCTCATTCGCAAGGCGCTGTTTGACGTCGGGCGCAGCGAGCACTTTTACGACTGCAGAGTTAAGGCGGTTTATGATTGCCGGCGGGGTTTTAGCTGGTGCGAAAAAGCCATGCCATTGCGTGATTTCATAATCAGTTACGCCTGCTTCATGCAGGGAGGGCAGGTTTGGCAGTGCGGACGATCTCCCGCGTGTCGAAACTGCCAATCCACGCAATTTTCCAGCCTGGATATGCGATATCAAAAGGGGCGGGATCAGCAGTGTTGTCTGAATCTCTCCACTCAACACGCCGGGTACGATCTGATTAGCGCCTTTGTAAGGCACGTGATGAATATCGATCCCGGCTTTGTATTTGAGGAGTTCCATCGCGAAATACGGTGGTGATCCGGGGCCGCTGGATCCGTAGTCGAGTGCACCGGGCATGCGCTTGGCGAGTGCGAGAAATTCCCGGACGGTGCGCACTGGCACGGACGGATGCACCACAAGCACCACCGGGATACGTACCGTCATGGTAATCGGTGCAAGATCCTGCTGTGGGTCATACGGCAACTTGCTGTAGATCGCTTTCGTCATGGCGAGGTTGGAGGGAGTGAACAGGAGTGTTTGTCCACCAGGTGCCGCACGCGCAACAGTATTGGCGCCTATTGTGCTGGCCGCACCCGGGCGGTTCTCAACGATGACATTGGTTCCCAGTTCCGGGGCAAGTTTTTGTGCGAACAAACGCGCGAAAATGTCAGTGCCACCCCCGGCCGGGAAGCCGACGACAATCGAGATCTGTTTGGGTGGAAACTCTTGTGCCTGGGCGGTAGAGGGAAGAAGAGGAAGGAAAAGGCTGTTTGCTGCGAGCAAGGTAAACCAGAATTTTTTCTTCATCGAATTCCCCATTTTTCTACGATTTTTCCAAGAACCGATCGAAAGACTGCGAGCATTTCGTACCGCTTATTATTCCAGCTTGATCCCCGCCCGCTTTACAACATCGGCCCATCGCGTTTGCTCACCCACGAGGAAGCGGTGGGCCTGCTCAGGTGAATTGGCGACGGTATCTGCTGACATTGCTTCGAGTCTGCTGCGCATGTCAGATTGCGCAAGTATTTTCACAACCTCTCGATTAAGCGTGGAAATGGCGTCCGGTGGTGTTGCGGCGGGAGCGAGCATGCCCTGCCATGATCCCGTGACGAATTCGGAAACACCCGACTCGATAATGGTGGGTGTGTCCGGCAAGGACTTTACGCGCTGAGCACTCGACACCCCCAGCAACTTCAATCTGCCCGATCTTACGTGAGGCAGCGTGGCCAACGCGCTGTTGAACAAAACGTCTGATTGTCCGGAGGCAACGTCGCTGATTGCCTGAGCACCACCTTTGGCAGGTATATATTCCCAGCTGATTCCGCTGCGCTGCGCAAAAAGGGCGCCCGCCAGGTGCGGTGCGGCACCAAGATTGGCTGCTGCGAAATTGAGTTTTCCCGGGTGCGCCTTGGCAAGTGCGATTAATCCCCGAACGTCAGAGGCCGGCACCGATGGATGAACAGCCAGAAGATGTGGGGAATAGGAAACGACCGTAACTGCCTTGAAGTCCCGTGACGGATTAAAGGGGAAGGTCGGGCGTACGGCCGGCGCGATGGTCAGGCTGCCATAGTCCCAGAACAGCAATGTATGGCCATCGGCAGCCGCTCTCACCACTGCTTCGCAGCCGATCTGGCCGCCGGCACCTGCGCGATTGTCTATGATCACCTGCTGCCCCAACGCTTTGGTCATTTGCCCCCCCAACATTCGTGAGAGCAGATCAGACGCACCCCCCGGTGCAGCAGGCACGACGATGCGAATAGGCTTCGACGGAAAAGCCGGAGCGGGACTCTCCGCTGCCATGACCGGTGCAACGAATACACAGACCGCGATGGACCACGTCATGTTGTGCAAAGGATGACTCACGATAATCCTTTTCTGATGGTGTATGCAGCTGATCGACCACGAGGTGTTCGTCTGCGATGCTTTTGGATCATAGTAGACTTGTCCCACTGAACACGTCAAACGGAGACAGTCAAATGGACAAGTCCGCAAACCCCTTCAAAACCGCATTGCGGGCAGGGCGCAGCCTTGCCGGTATCCGTACGAGCCTGTGCAGCCCGGCTATCGTTGAACTGCTTTCCGACTGCGGTTTTGATTACGTTTACATAGACACGGAACATACTACGGCAGATGCAAAGACCGTGCAGGCACAGCTATGGGCCATGAGAGGTAGTTCTTCAATGTACCTGGTTCGCCCTCCGGAAAACAACGAAGTGGTGATCAAGAAGTTTTTGGATATCGGTGTACAGAATTTTTTGATTCCCATGGTTCAGAGTCCGGATGATGCTCTTCGGGCCGTCTCCGCGACCCGTTATCCGCCTCAGGGTACGCGCGGGGTTTGCGGACGCTCAGGAGCCAATCGGTATGGCCGATTGAAGGATTATTACCGGCACGCCGATGATCAGTTGTGCGTTATCGCAATGATAGAAACGCGGGTGGCATTGGACAGGCTGGAGGAAATCGCGTCGGTAGAGGGGGTAGACGCAGTGTGGGTCGGACCTGGTGATCTTGCCGCTGATTTTGGTTTGTTGGACTCCGGTGGCGCCTCACACCCCGACGTGCGAGCGGCAATAGACGATGCTATTGCACGGGCCCGACGCATCGGAAAGCCGATCGGCGTGCCTTCATCCAACGAATCGGTGGCTAAGAATCTGGTTGCCGCAGGATGTGCTTTGGTTACGATCAGTAGTGATGTCGATATTCTCGTCGAGCATGGCGATCGGCTGGCGAAGTTCATGAAGAGTTGAGCGTGATGATTCTCCTGGGTTTTTATTTCGGCGAGAACTAGAGGGATCAGTCAGCCGTATTCATTTGCGTTGCAGTTGCGGGATGTTGAATTATCGAAAAAATAAACTACCCAAGGCACCTCATTGAGCCCGAATCCGGCATCTAACAGTCAAAGAGGCACGATTTGCGTAGCGTATTGCAGCCCCTTGTGTTCTGGGTCCTCCGGAATTTTCTGCTGTTTCTCGTCATCGTCGGGATTCTCGTCGCTGCGGGTTTGCTGCAGAAAAAATTCACCGAATGGGCGTCTCAGACCGCCGAACTGTCCAGGCTCGAAGCTGAGCAACGGGATGTAGAAAACTGGCAGCTTAAAGAAAAAGCGGATCTATCCAGTCGCGTCGCGCAGCTCAGGAATATTCCCGCCAGTGCCCTCAGTGCCCGGGTTAAATCCCTGTCAAAGGAGATCGAAGGAAAAGAGCTCGAACAACAAATGCTCGGTGGATTGCCTTCCCTGGTCATGGGCGGCGCCATCGGCAGCGGCATTGCCACTCGGCTGAAACTCGGGCTGGAGATCGAGTTGCTGAAGCAGGAACGTGATCACATCGCCTACCTGCTGTCAGCGATAAAGGCGCCTGAAAACCTCGAAGAGCTCCGGAAAAAGCACGTCCTTGCCTACGCGCTGCTGGAGCTGAACGAAGCTACGCAAAAGCATCTCAAGGCCAGCCATCCCTTCAAGGTTTACATGCCGGCCACTGCGCAATTTAATCAGCTCAGGGAACTGAAGGCTGCCCATAAAAGACTGGATCTGGACAACCGGATTGCCCATGAAAACTATACGCGCCAGGCCGACCAGGTCAAAAGCATCAAGGATTCACCGCAGACTTTCAGAATCCGGGAAGATCGAATCGATGACATAGTCAGGCCGCTGAATTCAGCGATCGATAAGCGCAGGAAATTTGTCAGCGACCACTGGTTCTCAAAATTCTCACAGCCCATCAGTAACGTCTTACCCATCGCCCTGCTGGTACTGCTGGCGGTTATTCTGACGCCAGTGGCAATCAAGGCCTTGTTCTACTTTGTTTTTGCACCGCTTGCTTCGCGCCGGCCACCGATCTGCATTCTTCCGGGCGTATCAGGTGAAGTGTCGCCACAAACTGAAGGCGCGGACAGTTCGCCCGATCAGGCCCGCTTCACGTCAGTGTCTCAACGGCTGAACCTGGCCCCGGATGAGGAGCTGCTGATCCATCCGGAATACCTGCAGAGCTCGTCCCGTGAATCAAAGACCGATACCCGGTGGCTGCTCGACTGGTCCTTGCCACTGAGCAGCCTGGCCTCGGGCATGGTCGCCTTGATTCGCATTCGCTGCGAGGAAACCGCCACGATTGTCATTTCACCCCGGCGTGATGCGCTGAGCGAGGTGGGTGTGCTCGATCTGCCGGAGGGCAGTGCCGTTGTATTTCAGCCGCGCAGTCTGGTGGGGGTGGTGTATCGCAGTGATGCCCCCCTCCGCATCACGCGGCACTGGCGCCTGGCCAGTTGGCATGCGTGGTTAACGTTGCAACTGCGCTATCTGGTTTTTCACGGCCCCGCCAAACTGGTCGTAAAGGGATGCCGTGGTGCGCGCATTGAAGCCGCCCAGACGGGCCGGAGAATCAATCAGGCCGGGACGATGGGTTTCAGTGCCAATCTCATGTATTCCACGACCCGCTGCGAGACCTTCGTGTCATACCTGATGGGTGAGCAGGAGCTGTTGAATGACAGCTTTACCGGAGCGCCGGGCTTTTACGTCTACGAGGAGACGCCGAACTTTGGCCGGAGAACAGGGCTGACGGGGCGGGGCCTGGAGGGTGTGTTCGACTCTTTTCTGAAAGCATTCGGGCTCTAGTTTTCAACCGGAGGACGCAGAGCCCATTCGCGCTGCGCCTCTTTGCCCCATGACCTCCAGCGCAATGCCTGCGCCTACTGCACGCTGATCTTCGCTTCGCGGATCACCCGCGCCCATTTCTCGATGTCGGCGCGCAGATAAGCGTTGAACTCCGCCGGTGTGTTGGTCACCGGTTCGAGGCCCGACTTGGCGAGCATGGCTTTGACATCGGGTGCGTGCATGAACTTCACCACTTCACTGTTGATGCGCTGAATAATTTCCGGCCGTACACCCGTCGGTGCCAACAGGCCGTACCAGGTGTTGATCACCAGTTCCGGCATGCCGGCCTCGGCAGTGGTTGGCACATTGGGAACCGTCGGCACACGTTCTGGCACCAGCACCGCCAACCCGCGCAGCCGGCCGCTTTTGATGAAGGGAATGGTCGCAGGCACGGTCACCATCACCATCTCCGCCTCACCGCCGAGGATGTGAGTCAGTGCGATGCTCGCACCCTTGTACGGCACGTGCACGATGTCGACCTTTGCCAGTGACTTGAACAGCTCACCCGCGAGGTGGTTGGAAGAGCCGACGCCGCCGGAGCCGAAACTCAGCTTGCCGGGGTAGGCGCGTGCGAGTTTGACCAATTCGTTGATGCTTTTAGCCGGCACCGAAGGATGGATCACAAACACATTGGGCACCGTCGACAGCAGCGAGATCGTGGCGAAGTCGCGCAGGGGATCGTAACTGAGTTTTTTGTAGAGGCTGGGGCTGATCGCCAGCGACGGGCTGGTCAACAACAGTGAGTGCCCATCGGCCGGCGTCTTGGCCGCAAGTTCTGCGGCGAGGTTGCCGCCGGCACCAGGCCGGAAATCGGCGACCACGGGCTGGCCGAGTGCGGCGCCAAGTTTGTCGGCAACCAGCAGCCCGAGGATCTGGGCAGCGCCGGTGGGGAAGGCCACGATCAGGCGGACATTGCGTTCGGGATATTTCTGGGCGGAGGCCGGTAGTGAAAAAGTAAAGGCCAGCAGGGCCAACATCAGCGGGACAAGATGCGGCGGGACCAGACGCAGCAATGCACTTGATGCAGTCATTGTGGTTCTCCTCCTACAGTGACAACAGGACAAAGGCGGGGGCGCCGTGTTTTGGTTTTCGCGGCCTGCTTAATATAGCGTGTTGGCTACTTTAAGTAATAGTTAAAAATATCAATAAAAACAATAAGTTACAATAACCATGTCTGGCATCAATTTCTAAGTAACGGGGGTCTTAGCCCGGACGAAACGAAGTGGAATCCGGGTCATTCGCTCCAATGAGCCACTGTGTCCCCGGATTCCTCCAGGCTACGAGTAAGGCGTACAAAAGTCATTCTGTCAGGCACCTTCAATTCCTGCGCCAGACGCTGGCCAGCCAGGGCTGCTGTTCCCGCGGCAGGCCTTCAGGCCGGTAATAGTGTGTCAGCTCAGTAAAACCTGCCGCGGTCATATGGCCCCGCCAGGCTTCAAGATCGTGAAAGACGCCGTAACGCCCGCCGCTCCAGCCGGCATCATTGTGGCCACGCGGGTTTGAGCTCAACAGCACACCGCCGGGTTTCAGCGTGGCATGGAGTTCACGCAGCACGCGCGGCAATTCCTGGGCCGGGACATGAAACAGCGCGGCATTGGCAAATACGCCGTCGAAATGCTGCGGCGGCAGGTCCAGCCGCAGAAAATCCTGCTGCCAGACCGCGCAGCCGCTGTGCGCCCGCGCCATGGCGGCAAACCGGGCGGAGCCTTCCACGCCGATCGCGGCATGGCCGAGCGCCGTGAACACCTTGAGATCGCGCCCCGGACCGCAACCAAAATCCAGGATCACATGCGGCGGCTCGCCCGTGATGTGCTGCAACAGTGCGGCGATATTCTGGCTGACATCGTGACCGCGCGTGCCCTGCCAGAAAGATTCGGCGTTCTGCTCGTAATGCAGCAGCGTGACTCGGGTGATTTCTTCCAGATCCTGTGCGGACAGTTTCATGGGATAAATAGGGGCAGTGCAGCCTTGTTTTAAAAGTTAAACTGATTTCCTGATTGATGAATCCGAGGCGCAAGGCATGAAATTCAAAATACCCGAGAACTCAATATTCGCAATGCTGTCGCGCCAGAGCTGGTGGGTGAGCGCACTGGTTGCGCTCGCCACCTTCGTGGTGGTGCAGAACTTCGTGCCCTGGGGTTATGCACTGTTCGCCACTCTGCCCTTCACCGTCATCACGTTGATCGTTGCCTGGAAACAGGTCTTCGGGCCCACTGGCGCGCGGGTGGAGAAAACGCTGGAGAAGACCCGCAGCATGTCCTGGGAGGATTTTGCACAGGCGCTGGAGCGGGGTTACAAGGCCGAGGGTTACACCGTGCAGCGGGTCGACGGCGCGGTGGATTTCGAGCTTGAAAAACTCGGTTACCTGACGCTGGTATGTGCGAGGCGCTGGAAGGCCGCGCGCACCGGCATCGAGCCGCTGAGGGAACTGGCCGCGGCCGGCGAAAAGCGCAGTGCGAGGGAATGCCAGTATGCGGTGGCGGGAGAGCTGACCGAGCAGGCGCGGGCGTTTGCGAAGCAGAAAGGTGTGAAGCTGGTGGAGGGTGCGCAACTGGCGAGACTGGTTCGTGGGTAGCTCAATGGGATGGGCTCCTCAAAATCAATAAAACCCTTTCCGATGGGTATATACACCTTGATCGCACATTCTCATGCAATGGTTATATGTGCGTTTGCAGAAATTCAAAGGGTTTCTGTCTTGATAGCATTTGCCATTTGCGCCATTACACCGCTTTACACATTCTTTTTTATCAAAACGTTCAGCTACCTTCATATACCTTTCTTCAATGAAGCGCGATGACTCAGAAGCATTATCTGCCGCACTGATACCAGGAATTAATATCGCGATCAAAAATAGCGTTTGAATTTTTTTCATAATTGAATTGAATGGTTTATAAAGTTGGCAGTTTGCATGTGCACAGTCATACCAATGCGCTTGCCGGTAAGTCAATACGGTTTACAGATGGTTACCAAACATCCCTGGACAGCAAGGTCCTTGCGGATGTATCTGATTCTGCAGAACGCCAACAGTTTGCGGGATCGTGAGGTTGAGCGCCTTCGGGTTCATCCCTTCCGTACCATGGCGTCATCGACCTTGACGCGCATTTCCCGTGATCAATGACTGTTTCGATTTTTAATCCGGGACAGGTCCGGCGCTGCATTGCTGACTTCACCAATGAGGATGTGCCATGAAGCGATACCTTAGCCTGCTCGCGCTTGCCGCAATTGCGCTGGCGTCTCCGCTGTGGGCAGCTGACTTTGCTCCCCATCCGGCCTGTCTCGACATCGACCTGCGTCAGTCCGTTCGTGACGGCTTTCTGGTGGCCCCCTTGCGCTTGAGCGATTGCGGCCCGCGCGGCAAAAGAGCAAGCCCCTACAACAATCTCGGTTTCAGCAGCTACGACCGGCCGCGCGATGCCGCAGGTACGCCGACCGGGTCAGTCGGCTATCAGCGTATCGCAGGAAATGACGGTGAGGTCCTGTATGTGTTGAGGGTGCATGGTGGCGGCAGCGGTGTTTTCACCGAGCTGCTGGTCGGCCGCGAGCGTCATGGCGCAAGCGGCGCGATGCTCATCGACGGGCGCGTGCACGGCCTGAGTCCGGAATGTGACGGGCTTGTCGATGCATGGACCGAGCCCAATGGCCGCATACGCATGGTGTTGAACCTGTCGCCCGCGGCTGTGCTGCAGGCCCTCGTCGCCCCGCGTGGGCAGCCGCCGAGCGCTGTGCGCGACGGGCTGACGCTGCAAGCGCTGTTCGGTGAGCGCGCGCTGTCGGTTGGCGGCGCGGCAGCGCGTACCTGCCCGGGTTTTGCCGAGTACGAGCTGGATCCGGGCCTGCTTGAATGGCGTCTCGACAGCCTGCGGCTCGACATCAGGGACGATGCCGATGAAGACGCACTCCTGACCCTCATCAAACGGGTGCCGGGTCTCGACGCAGATGGTGTGGCGATGCTGCTGGGGGATGATCTGAAGGCGGTGCGTGCTTCGCTGCTCGGCAGGCTGCAGCGCCCGCAACTGCCGCCACGCGATGATACCGCGCGCGATGCGGATTTTGCTGCCTTCAGCGCCGCTCTGCACGGAATCGTGCGCAAGCGGGACGTGGAAGCGCTGATCGGCATGACGCTGCCGGAGGTCATGCTCGGTTTCGGCGGCAGTGGCGGGCACGCCGACCTGCGCGAACGCCTGCGCAATCCGGCGACCGCCGCCGGATACTGGCGCGACCTTGGGCGCATGCTGCAACTGGGCAGCGTGCGCATGGGTGCGGATACGTTCTGCGCGCCTTATCCCGGCTGCATTGATCTCAAGGCCCGCGATCCCCACAGCGTCCTGGTCGTGATCCGCCCCCGGACACCCCTGCTTGAGCGGCCCGATCCCCGGGCGCGCAGCTTGCGCATGCTCGATCTGGATATAGTGCAGCTCTTCGATCAGTTCGGCGAGGGCAACGGCCGCTTCAGCCGCGTGCGCCTGTTCGACGGCGAAGTGGGTTACATCGACAGTGCGGCGCTGCGCTCTCCGCTGGATCTGCGCATGGAGGTCGTGCGAAGCCCTGGTGGCTGGCGGATTCGTTCGATCGTCGAGGGTGATTGAAGTTATTCAACAGGGATCATTGAAATCATGAAACCACTGCTATTCCTCCTGCTGCTGGCCGGGGCCGAAGCCGCCGCCGGCCAGCCCTGCGATGATGTGCTGCGGCGCGCGGCAAATCTGGCCGAGCCCCCGCGCGCACTTGAACTGCTCGGCGGCTGTCTGGCTGCGCGCGCCGACCCCGCCGTGCATATGCGCGTGGCGCTGGAGATGGCGCGCATCTCCCTGCGCACAGGCGCCCACGACGATGCGGCGCGCTACCTCGACCTGCTCCGCGACATGCTGGAGCCGAATGACCTTCCGCTCAGCAAGCGCAAGGTCCAATAGGGTCTTGCGGCTGAACCCGTGTCAATGGGGTTTGCACATGGCGTGTGCGTAACCCTGACATTGCCAGTTTGTGGAGCTGCCGCATCGCCTGCAATTATCTGCTCCTGTCCGCAGGATGGTCACGCCACCTTTGCAGTTGAGCGTCCTCTTGAGGAAGTCGGGGCCGGGCTTGGGTGCATATCGGACAGCGTCATCCCTGTTTGCATAACAGGTGCTGTGCCCCCGCATGTACACAGTGGAGCTTGCCTGGGCATATGTCGCGGCCAGCGAGAATGCCAGGAGGCAGCCAACCATGATTTTTTTTAAAAACTTGATGTGTACCATTGCATGTCTCCGGGTTTGCCGATCGCGTAACGCAGGATCGTATTTGATCCGCCGATATTCGATCTGTTGTGTAAAAAGAAAAGGGGCGCGACTTGCGCCCCTTCGGATTGAAGAAATACAACACGGCATGCCGACGTGTCAACGCCGGCATTTTTATTTTTGTAATGATTTGTAACGCGGCACTCAGAAGTTAAACGGTGAGAGAAGGATGGTGCATGAATACCATGTCCCTCACAGTGATCGCGCTGGTGGTCGCTTGAAACTGGTATTCGGGCCCGGTGGCGCGCGGTGATTCAGGGCAGAAAATTAATATTCAGAAAAAGAAAATGCAGGATTGCAAGACCTGATTCCATTGTCTGCGTGCATTTTCTGCGTGTGTCGGACTTCAACACTTGAGATCTGGTTGTTCAGAGAATGCGTAGCGTGGTAAGTTACTATTTTATTGAAAGCGAATAACACATGAAGACCTTGCTGGCAGTTATATTGTTTTTTTCGGTATCGCAAATTGCAGTAGCCAACAACTGCATGCCTAATTGTGGAACTCCCGGAAAACCAAAGTGCGCCTCCGCCGCTGAGGTTCGGGCGTGCCTGGAAGCCAACAAGCCGAAGAAAAATAATCCGGGCCTTGGGGAGCGTTCTTCTTCTACCGGCAAATCGATCAATAACAGTGGTAGAGGGTCAGGGAAGGGATCAGGCGCATCCCGATAAGTGAAGCATATAAAAATTTTAATAAGGGTCGGGTATTCAACGGCGGTATGAGTCCCTGGAGGTTTCACCCGTGTGAACCTGGTTGGTTACGGGGGTCGTGGGATTTGTTGCTGTCCGTTCCGGCCGGAAAAATGGGGTCAGTGCAACTTTTCGAAAAGCTGCGCTGCCCCTATTTATTTGCAGCATGTCCCGGGAGGATTTCGCGCAAGCGCTGGAAGGCTGCGCGCACGGGGCATCGAGCCGCTGAGGGTATTGGCCGCGGGCGTTTGCGAAGCAGAAGGGCGTGAAGCTGGTGGAGGGGGCGGAGCTGGTGAGGCTGGTTCGCGGATAGACCCGGAGCCAAACAGGGCAGTTCACACTGTGCACTCAGATTGACCCGCCCTGATGCGGCGGTGCAAGAGCAGCCTGCTGCTGCCGGCTGGACCTGAATCCGAATCCGTTTTGACCGCGCTGGAAAACTTTTCAGGAATCCGGCGGTCACATAACTATAAAACCTGCCCTTCGCCGGCAGGCAGATCGATGCAGCAGGAGGGGAGATCATGCCAATCAGCAATTCCGGCATTGCAGGGGCGCCACTGCAGATAGACGAGAAGCCTGAACTCAAGGAAGTCGTCATGGGCCTGCACTGGGACCCATCGGAAGACGACGTAAATGTTCATCCGGAGAACCTGGATGCCCTGTGCGTCCTGTTCGATCAGGAGCAGCAGATCGTCGAAACAATCCATCCGGGCAACCCGCGCAGCACCAACGGCAGCGTCGTCCATACCGGCGACTCGCGAACCGGCGCAAGTAAATGGGACGATGAAAGGATTTTCGTTTTTCTCGAGGCCTTGCCGGCGAATGTCACGACCCTCGTGTTCATCGTGGCCAGTGCCACAGGCAACCCCATCCGCGAGGCCCGTGGCGCCTCCTGTCACATCAGTGATCACGCCACGGAATACCAGTGGGTCAACATGGAGTTGACGACACTCGACACGCAAACGACTTACTGCGTCGCCACCCTGTCCCGCAGCCCGACAGGCTGGGAAATAGCCTCCACTGCGCAAGACATCAACCGCGAACACGAAGCACAATCGGCTGCCCTGGCCGCTTTGCGGCAGTTTGAATTCGCGCGCAGCCATGAATTGGTCCGGGCGGCGGGCATCAAGCCGGAGTGATCCGCTCAGTCCGGCAGCGGCATGAACGGCGCATCGATGGCGCCGACCTTCACGTAAATCAGCGCGCCTTCCGCACTGGTCCAGGGCGTGTGGCGGCTCCAGCGTGGATTGCGCAGCCAGCTGCCGGCGGGATAGACGCCATCCTCATCGCGGAACACGCCTTCGAGCACGAGTATTTCCTCGCCGCCGGGATGCGTGTGCAGGCTGAATTGCGTATCCGGTGCCCAGCGCACCAGCGCCGTGCTGATGCCGTTGTGCTCATGCAGCGGCATCACGCTCAGGCCCGGTACCAGCCCGGGCCGCCACGCGGCTGTCGTAGTCGCGATACGCACTGGCGTCAGGTCATCCGCCGCGAACTGCCACAGCTTCACGAACAGCGTGCAGCCTTCACGCGAGAATGGCGCATGGCGGGTGCCCGGCGGATTGCGCAGATAAGTGCCCGCCGGATAATCGCCGTGTTCATCCGAGAACACGCCGTCGAGCACCAGGATCTCCTCACCGCCATGATGCACATGTTCAACAAAACGCGAACCGGCAGCGTAGCGCACGATGCTGGTGGCGCGCGCGACCTCATCACCGACGCGGTCGAGCATGCGCCGGTCCACGCCGGGCAGGGGCGAGGGTGTCCAGGCGGCATCAGCGGCGTGTTGCACGACGCGGAGGCGGAAATCGTGGTTGAGGTTCATGCGGTCATTCCAGAGGAAACAGCATTAGCCCGCGGGCTAAAGGAACGAGGGTCTGTCGGAGATATAAAGACGACGCTTGTATTGCTGGAAGATTAAATCATTATTAATCAAATAGTTATATTATTCAAAGGCTTTCAAAGTCTTTTTCGCTTTGAAAGAAATTCGATGTTTTCTTTCAAAGGGCGGACGAAACTGGAAAAAGCCAACCCGACCCCTACTACTTCCTTTAATAATGCGTCTCGGTGATTATCAGCGGGTATCGATGATCAGGTCTCGACTGCCTCGGTATGCAGCTTCAAGCCCAACGCCTTGCACACCTTCATCACCGTCGCAAAACTCGGATTGCCGTCCGGCGACAGCGCCTTGTAGAGTCCTTCGCGCGTAAGGCCGGTGTCGCGCGCGAGCTGCATCATGCCGCGAGCGCGTGCGATGTCGCCCAGGGCGCCAACCACCAGTGCCGGATCGCCGTCTGATTCGTCAATCGCTGCCTGCAGATACAACGCGCATTCCTGCTCTGTTCTCAGGTAAGTCGCTGCGTCGTAAGGGCGTGTCCTCAGTTTTTTGGCCATGATGAACTCCTAAAGCATGCGCGCCAGCACCCTTGTCCGTGCGCGGGCATCGCGCAAGGACTCCAGCCATGTGGAGAATTCCTGTGTTTCGCGGATTTCGATCACCGGCACAGTGTAATCTATGGTTTACACTGTGCCAACCCGGGCGGTTTCGTCGAAGCGATGGTGGTCAATGCTATTTTGCTAGACCTGACCCTGAGGTTCTTGTTGGTGGAAATGGGGCTCTAAGGCTCGATGACGCGGGTATTTGAAAGACTTCTGAATTCGACTCAAGTGTTTGCGCTGGACCGACCTGGATAGTCAGAATTTCTGGCCCATTGGGCGTACTATCGGCGCTCGACCCCACAGGAACAATCACCTCCGCATGTCCAAAGCCGTCAATTCAGCCCCGAAGCGCGCGGTCGTCGCTGCCGTACAACTGACAGAGGTCAGCGACCTGGAGTTCCAGTCCTCATTGAACGAACTGCGTGAACTGGCCAAGACGCTGGGCTTCGAGGTGGTGGCGACATTCACGCAAAAGCGCGCCCGTTTCGACTCGATGGCTTACCTGGGTACCGGCAAGCGCGAGGAGTTGCGCCGTTTTGTGCAGGGCGAGGCTGCTCTGGACGCCGCTGCCGAAGAATCGCCGGAACCGCCAGATGCGGAAGAGGGCGCGCAGCAGTTGCCGGAAACGCGGTCCGAAAAGCGCGTCGCGCGCCATGGCGCCGTCGCGGCGCGCGAGGCGGCCAAGGCATTGGCCGCATCCGACACCCGCCGGGCGGCATTCGTCCTGGTCGACCACGACATTTCGCCCTCGCAGGCGCGCAACCTGGAAAACGAGATCGGCTGTGACGTGCTGGACCGCACCATGGTCATCCTCGAAATCTTCCACCGCCACGCGCGTTCCAATGCGGCGCGGGCGCAGGTAGAGATCGCCCGCCTGCGTTACCTGGCGCCACGCCTGCGCGAGGCCGCCAAGCTGGCCGGGCCGCAGGGGCGGCAGCGCAGCGGTGTCGGTGGCCGCGGTGCCGGTGAAGGCGCGGGGGAGGCGGACCGCGCCAAGATCCGTGACCGCATCGCGGAGTTGAAACAGGAGATCACGGCCCTCGACCTCGAACGCCAGGTGCAGCGCGCACGGCGTCAGGAAAGCCAGGGCCTCGCGCGTGTGGCGCTGATCGGCTACACCAACGCCGGCAAGTCCACCCTGATGCGCGCGCTGACCGGGAGCGAAGTGCTGGTCGCCAACAAGCTCTTCGCGACGCTCGACACCACCGTGCGGGCGCTGGTGCCCGAGGGCGTGCCGCGCGTGCTGGTGAGTGACACGGTGGGTTTTATCAAGAACCTGCCGCATGACCTCGTTGCCTCGTTCAAGTCAACGCTGGAAGAGGCCGCCGAAGCGTCGCTGCTGCTCCACGTGATCGACGCCAGTGACCCCGGGTTCGAACGCCAGATCCAAGTGACCGAGCAGGTGATCGGGGAAATCGATGCGGGCAAGGTGCCGCGCCTGCGCGTGTTCAACAAGATTGATCAGGTCGGCGATGCCAAGGCGCAGGCCGCACGCACCAAGGCCTTGCGCGCGCAATACCCCAAGTGCATCGTATTGAGTGCCGTCGACCGGGATGACGTGGCAAAGCTGCACAAGACGATCATGGCGTTTTTCAGCCGGCGGCTGGTCAAGGCCGAATTGTTCCTGCCCTGGTCGGCGCAGCAGCTGCGCGGTGAATTGTTTGCGCAATGCCAGGTGCTGGAGGAGCGGGCCGACGCGGAGGGGGCGCACTTCCGCGTGCGCGGCGAGCGCAAGGACATCGATGGCCTGCGTGAGCGCATCAGCCAGGCGATGGCGGGCCGTTAGAGTAGCAGAGGGGCCGGGGTCGATATTTTAGAGAATGGACAAATATATCGTGCCTGGCCCATTTTATTTTCGCAACTTTATTGCTCGCCACGTAAAGGGATTGATACCCATATGCCGACCAAACCTCTGGAGCGATTGATTTTTGCGCAGGGCGGACTTTGCTTTTTCTGTGACGAGCCATTGCCCATAGGGGAGGCGAGTGTCGAGCATCTGGTCGCCAGCGCCAAGGGCGGCGACAGCAACTTGGAGAATTGTGTTGCCTGCTGTAAGACAGTGAACACCTTGCTGGGCAGCATGTCGCTGAAGCAAAAATTTCAGGTCGTGCTTAATCAACGCGGCGAGTTCAAGTGCCCTGCCCGCAAAGCTAAAGTTCCTGCGCCGAAAACATCCGTAAAGCTACCCACCGTCGCACAGGCTAAATCAGAAAGACTGAAACTTGTTGTCGATAAACTCCGGGAACGGGGTGACTTGAGACCGAAAAAATTGACGAGTCTCCGTAATTTCATTGCGACGCAGTTTGGTAACAAGCTTACCGATAAGGAACTGGACGCACTGCTTAATGGGTTGCAATCGGCTGGCACGATCGCCATTGATGGCACGAAGCTGACTTACGACTTATGAATGGTTCCGGCGCGCTTAATTTTTTCGTTTCTCAACCCGTCGGCTCGTCGCGCAGCGTCGCCAGAAACTGCCCGAAGTAAACCAGTCCCTCCGGCCACACGCCGAGCTTTGATGCGGAACCGAGATGGCCGTTCTTGCCGCCGTCGAAGAACATCGAGCCCCAGGCTTGCGCGAACAGCTGTGCGCGCTCGAAGCTGACGCGGTCATCGTCGCGCCCGGCGACGACGGCGGAGGGGTAGGGCAGGCGTTTGAGGATCATGCCGCCGAAACCCTGCAGCGGGCTGACGAAGCCCGGCGGCATCGGCCGGTCGCGGTCGCTGGGTGCCACGAAAAACACGCCCGCCACCTTCTTCACGGCCTCGGGCTGCTCGAAGCTCCACTTCATCACCAGCGTGGTGCCCGCGCTGTGCGGCACCAGCACCACCGGCTTCGGTGCACGGTTCACATACTCGGTCAGCGTTGCGGCCCAGACGTCATAGACCGGATGGTCCCAGTCCGCCTGCTGTACCCGGACGAAATCGGGGAAGGCCTGTTCCCAGTGGGTGTGCCAGTGATCCGGGCCGGAGCCGTTGAGGCCGGGATGGGTCAGTACGGAGAAATCCTTGTACGTGGGCATGCGGCGGGGCCCGGTCATCGTTTACGGAAAAATCTGCGACATCACGGCCTGGCCGTAAGGGCCGTACGGATTCGCGAGCGTTTCCTTGAGTTCGAAATGGTCATATTCCTCTGCCACGACCAGCCGGGAGGATTTTCCGGAGTCCCGCAGCGCCTTGTCAAAGTCGATGGACTGCCGCTGGAACTCCGGGGTTTCCCGTGTGCCATACAGCAGCACGACCGGTGCGACGATGCGTTCAAGGTGCCGCTGCGGGCTCAGCTTGAACTCAAGGTCGTCGTCGAATGGCACGTAAGCACTTCTGGACGACAGCCTGACCGGGTGCAGGTCGTACATGCCGCTGCACAGGACGGCGCCGCGGATGAAGTTTTCGGGGAGGGTGGCGTCGTAGTCCTTCTGCCAGTCCGTGGTCAGCGCCACGGCGGCCAGATGCGCGCCGGACGAATGGCCGACCAGGTAGATGCGACTCCGGTCCGCGTCCAGTTTTCCGGCATTCCGGTAGACCCAGATCAGCGACCGGTGAACCTGGTCCGCCAGCGTCCTCAGGCTGTCCGCGGCATCCTGCACCCAGGAAAAATCGGGGACGATGAAGTGGGCGCCGGCCTTGACGAACATTTCCGCCGCGAAGGCGTTCTGGCTGGCGAGCCCCCTTCTCCATGCGCCACCGTGGATGAATACGATAATCGGGGCGTTGCGTTCCGCTGCCGGATAAACATCCAGGCCTTCGATCGGGGCGTCGCCATAGGCATGTCTTTGCGGTGGTCCGATCCTGGCCCGGACGGCTGCGCTGGCGAGAGACATCCGCGTGCGTACATGTTCCGAATGCGGCGCATAGGCCGACTGGTTATAGACGGCATCCAGCCCGGCCTGATCATAGTGGAGGAATACCGGTTTGCCGGTGGACGGTTGAGGGGTGTGGGTATCGTTTGCAGTCATCGGAGGTCCGGAAGTTTCAGGTGGAAGCGGAATGCGAGGTTGCGGAACACTGGAATCAGTCGATTGTAAGCATGCCACAGGGTAAGCCTGCGTCCGGGTCTCGCTCAACCCGGCAGCGGAATGCAGGGCGTGTCGATGGCGCCGACCTTCACATCGATCGGCGCGCCCTCCGGCCTGGTGAAGGGCGTGTTGCGGCCCAGGCGTCATAGACCGGATGGTCCCAGTCCGCCTGCTGCACGCGCTTGAATTGGGGGAAGGCCTGTTCCCAGTGCGTGTGCCAGTGATCCGGGCCGGAGCTGTTGAGGCCGGGGTGGATCAGGATGGAGACGTGGTTAACAGTGTTCATGGAGCAGGAGGGGGAGATTCATTGGCGTACATTGCCGTAAAAAGTAGCCTTCTCCCAATTCTTCGCTGATAACCAGTATCTCTTTATTTTTTTGGAGTTTTCCCAAGAACTGTAGTTGTTGCCTTTCGCCAGTCGCCGGGCTTAATGCTATTTAAATAGCAATTCACAAAATTCCTTACTAGCTCAACATAACTTAGGGGGGTGTCTTTGGATGCAAGGTAAGGGGGGGTTCTGCCATGCGCAATGTGTCCGCGGTCAATAAAAAGTCTACTTGCCAACTGACGCTGAACGTCATTTTCAAACAACGGTGATTGTTTGATTATTTTTATAAAATCAACATCTCTTGATCCGCTAAGAATGCGATGTTTGTTGCCTAAGATTTCAACGCATAGGCATAAATTAAGGACACATTTTTCATCTTCACCAGCCACATAGGCGGCTATTGCATCAACGAATGCTAGTAAGCCAGTATCTGCTGGAAGGTTCTGCTGAACCTCAGCAATTACACGTAGCCAAATCTGCTCAGATAATGTCTTCTCAAAACCCAAGGGTGTCTGTGTTTCCATTACTCCATACCAGGGACTTTCAACTTTTCCTGCGCCTCGATACCGCAATAACTCCATGGGCATGAAATTTTTATCAAGATGAACCCCGAGACGATGGGGTCCGCAAAACGGCGATTCGGATGATCGTAACCACCACTGCCAAGTAAACTGCGCTATCAACTCAATCAGAGTTGAAGCCACCCCTCGGAAGTCCGCACCATGTTCCGAATCAATTCTCAAGCCGTGACAATGTAAGTCGCCACTCCCAAGCTTAGGATTCGCGACGCCACCTTTTATCGCAGTGTCGGGCAGCTTGAGGTGCTGCTCGATTACTGTTTGTCCGGCAGGGATCCAAGCGTTTTCAAAAGCCCCGGCCGCTTCTTCCTTTTGGTTGATCGGGAACGGCGGGTAAATTCGTAGACGTTTTCCGTCGACTTCGATTTGAGCTATCGAGGAAATCTCAGCGGTGTTTGTGACTACGGGCTGGGGAAGTCGAAAAATATGTGAGTCAAAGTTTTCTAAAACTTGGCTTTTGTGTAATTGAATTACTTTTGGGTCTAGGTCTGGCCAAGGGTTTTCCGCGGTCTCG
The DNA here is from genome assembly GCA_030684405.1 of Burkholderiales bacterium. GTDB lineage: Bacteria > Pseudomonadota > Gammaproteobacteria > Burkholderiales > SG8-41. The sequence continues at coordinate 109,137 of JAUXYA010000029.1, forward strand.
GCAAAAACTGGTTTGACCATGTAGTTACTCACATTTCTTCGGGCACGCCTCATTTTCCCTTTCTGTCTTGGACCTCTTGCAAGGTTATCAGAACACTTTTTTGGTGATCTTTTGCGTTATTTTTTTGTGGGGCCGGATGTTGTTGCTTTGGAGGGGATTCGTATTATGTTCAGAACATCTCTGTAAACCGGATTAATTTCCCACCTAAGGCCATCATCTAAATTGGTTCGTACTCTAAGTAATGATGGATTATCTCTATACATTACGTGCTCATATTCATCGTTTCCAAAATCGCGCCTTCCCGCAATGAAGCCTATTTGAAACAAGAAGTGTGCAACGTCAACATCAGATGCTTTTCCGCTGACACCTACGAGAGAGACGTTAACTGCTGGGGTAATTCTGTTGTGGATTGTTGTTAATAGATCGTCAGTGGCATAAAGATCTTTCTGGCGAGAAAAAGCCCCTATCAACTCTTCAATTTGTGGGCATTGGGATTTGAATTCGGCTACGGTGTCCTCAATCCGCCTCCTGCCAAATGAGGCAAACTGCGCCTGAATGTCATCGTAGTTGATTCGTTGGCGTCCGCGTTTCGCCGCTTCTTTACCGGCTTCCTTGCACAGCTCGACTAGCCACCGTGGGCGGTGTCCAGTCATTGTAAATAGCACTACATGGGGCGGTCGTTTTCGATCCCCGCCTCCCCAGGGCATGGGGTCGTCAAAAACGAATCCCACTAACGCTTTCTCTCGTAAAAAAGTTTCTTGGGGTAGGGTAGAGGAAATAGTGTTCCATCGATTCGAGCGAATCAACTCGGCCCTAACCCGCGCGGCTAGAAGAGAGCGAAACTGGTCAATAGACCAAGTAAGGTCGTGCGAGTATTGTTCGACGTGCGATAGAGATTCAAACTCTCGTTTGATAATTGACCAAACGTTTGGGCGGATAGCAGTCCTAATGCGGATTTCCGGGATTGCGCCAATAATCTGTCTACACGCAGTAAAGAAGGTCGCTGTTTTTAAGCGCTGCTTTTCTGTGTTTGCAAAATTTAAATCAACATCATCAACTATTAGCCAAATTAGTGGTCTGCCGTCTAAATATCGCTTAACTAATTTCTCGTGATTGGTAACGGCAATTGTAGATTTCTTGATGGGGACTGCGCTTGAGCTTAGTCGATCAACTATGGCTGAAACAAAAGATCTTTTTTTGAATCCACTGGCTTCTGATTCTTCTACAAGAGATATGGCGTCGTCTCCAAATGCTAAGCCAATGCGAGAGCCGATCTCGTTTGCCACAATCCGAAGAATCGATTTTTTCCATTCTCTAACCCATAAGTCATGGTCGGTGCTGTCGAGAGGCGGAGATAAATCTGGCCCGGTAGTCGTTGCAACAATCTCATCACTTCCTTCCCTTATCAGCTTTGTCCGAACTAGTCTGAGTAGCGCGGATTTCCCCTCCCCTTTGTAGGCCCTTGCAATTTGAAAGGGATTCTCACTGTTCATGAAATCTTTCAATTCATCGCGCTCAACTGCATAGGATGAAAAAATATTCTCATGCTCTTCTTCGGCGGCATCATTTCCAAAAAGTTTCGGACTTGCTAAATCGAATTTCGGATTTGCTGCAGAGTTTTTCGCTTGAGCCACTTTTTCTCCTCGGGAAAATCGAGTCTTTACTGCTTTGCGTCAATTCAAGAGTTAGTTTGTTAATGTGTTTCTAAAACAGGTCTGGAGGTTTGTCTGAGATTTGAAAGCAACATCAAGAGATTTTTCTTGCCAATCGTGATCAGATTTCAGTAATTCGGTAGTATTGGCGAGGGTGCGTTTCGTTTCATTAATCTGCGGCCCCCCCAAACCCTTTCGCCCAAACACCATATATTCCGCACTGATCACCTCGCGGAATTCCGCTTCCGTCAGCGGCAGCTTGTCCTTCGCCTGTTCCTCGTAAATCCGCTGCGCTTCGCTGTAGGGGATTTCGTGGATCTTCAGGCCCTTGCCGCGGCCGTAGTCCGTCAGCTTGCTCGCGAAATGGTGGCCGGTGCGGAAGGGCACTTCGGCTTTCTGCAGCAGGGCGTCGGCGATTTCAGTGGTGGTGGAGTAATCGGCGTTCACTTCTTCGAGCGCGCGCGCCTTGTTGACCACCACCGCATCGACCACGCTGCCGAAGAGTTTGAACACGGTCAGCGCGCGGGCATAGGGCACCGGGTCATACATGCGGTAATCGAACATGCCGGTGCGGTTGTTGTGCGCGACAAAGGTCATGGTCTGCATTTCACTCAGCAGGATGCTGGACTGCGCGCGCAGCTGTTCGAGGGCGGCGGGGTTGCGCTTCTGCGGCATGATGCTGCTGGTGCCGGTGAGTTCGCCGCTGCCGAGCATGAACCACGGTGTGGGTTCGGCGTACTGGGTGTGCAGGTCCTGCGCGAACATGCCGGTCTGCACCGCGGTCATCGCGTAAGCATTGGCGACATCGAGCGCGCTGTCGATGGGGGCGAGGTGGTTGGCGTCGTAGGCGTTTTCGACAAGCCCTTCAAAACCCAGCAGTTCCGCCAGACGGTGCCGATCGAGCGGGAAGCTGGAGGTCGCCAGCGCCGCCGTGCCCAGCGGGCATTTATTGACCCGCGTGTAGGCCTGCTGCAGGCGCTCGGTCGCGCGCGCGAGGGCGGATTCAAAGGCCAGCAGGTAATGCGCAAACGTCGTCGGCTGCGCCTGCACGCCGTGGGTGTAGGCGGGGATGATGGTGTCGATATGTTCTTCCGCGCGCTTGAGCAGTTTCTCGCGGTCGGCGATCAGTGCTTCAATCGTTTTCAGCAGCCCGTCGCGCAGGTTCATCCGCGCAATGGTCGAGGCCAGGTCCTGCCGGCTGCGGCCGGTGTGCAGCCGCGAGGCTTCCTGTCCGGCGACGGCGATCAGGCGGGGTTCGTAGTCGAGATAATCGGCCGAGGTGCGCTTCTCGCCCGTGCGTTCATTTTCGATGACCTGGGCGATGCCCTTGGCGATACGTTTCGCCACGTCCTTCGGCACGATGCCGGTCTCGGCGAGCATGACGATGCAGGCCTTGTTGATCTCATCCAGCCATTCAATCGAACGGCCGCCGCCGCGGAAGGTGGCGTTGATGTCGAGGGTGTTGGTGTTGTCGGTCATGGGTCTACTTTAAGTCAGATCAGTGATTTGTCATCCCGGTGTTTCCGGGATGACGGCTCTGTGGGAAAATGTTAAAAATATCAATATAATCAAATACTTATAATTTACCCTCTGCGGCCGCAGCGGCCACACGTTTGCGCCAGGACCACCACAGCGGCAGCGCGAGCGGGGTGATGACGAGATAGCCGATCAGGAACAGCCAGACGTTCATCTGTTCGTTGGTTTCGTGGTCGAAGGTTTCGCGGTAGTCGAGCAGGCGCCGGCCCTGCTGGTCGATCTGCCAGGGACGGTTGCCGAACTCGGGATGGTTTTCGTACCACAGCGTGACCGGGCTGCCGCGGCGCAGTTCGCGGTTCAGGCGGAAATAGACTTGGGCGCCGTTGAGGCGTCCGCTGTTGATGAGGTATTCGGTGTCTGCGCCGCGCAGCTTGAGGCGCAGGGTGTAGATGTTGGGGCCGTGGCGGACGTGGCGCCAGTCTTCATGCAGGCTGTCGACGATGCCCGAGACCTGGCGCAGGTCTTCGCGCCCGGGGATGTCGCGGTTCTGCCGTCCCATGTTGGCCATTGCGATGCCGAGCACGATCCACAGCAGCGCGATGATCGCCGGGCCGTAGCGGCGGTATTCATTGGATTTGAGGAAGGACATGGCGGGCTCAGCCGCGGACGCGGCGCGCAACGCGGATCATCGCGTCGAGCACCGGCTTGAATTCGCGCCCGGTCGCGGTGAGGCGGTATTCCACCTGCGCGGTGCGGGTCGGCAGTTTGCGGCGCGCGATCAGGCCCTGTTCTTCCATCCGGCGCAGGCGCTGGGTCAGCACCTTGGCCGATATGCCGCGCAGGTCGCGGCGCAGGTCGCCAAAGTGGCGCGGGCCGCAGTGCAGGAACCAGAGGATGCGCGTGGTCCAGGCGCTGGCCAGGAATTTGAGGCACAGGTCGAGCGGGCAGTCTTCGGGCGGCGGCGCGCGGCGGGTGGAACGGGCAATCATGACGTCCTCGGTTTCCCTATTGTTGTTGTGGCGGGACTGCCGTGCGCCCGATAACGGTGCGCGCCGGGTCCGGGGATTGTTCGGCAGCGTCATGATTTTGTCAAAACCCCTGAGCGCGGGGTGGTTACCGCGGCGTAACCTCTTTCATGACGACGGGGGCGCACGTATATTTCCATGCACGATTCATCCCCCATGACCCGCGTGCCATGCCGCGCCACAATCAGGAGACCGCATCATGCCGAACTTCACCGAGCTGCTGACCCCGCAGAACTGCCAGTTCATTTTCATCGACCACCAGCCGCAGATGGCTTTCGGCGTGCAGTCGATTGACCGCCAGGTGCTGAAGAACAACACCGTGGGGCTGGCCAAGGCGGCGAAGATTTTCAACATCCCGGTGACCATCACCACGGTTGAGACCGAGAGTTTCTCCGGCCACACCTATCCCGAACTGCTGGCGGTGTTCCCGCAGAACAAGCTGATCGAGCGCACCTCGATGAATTCCTGGGACGACCAGAACGTGCGTGATGCGCTGGCCGCCAACAAGCGCAAGAAGATCGTGGTGTCGGGGCTGTGGACGGAGGTCTGCAACCTGATGTTTGCGCTCGATGCGATGCGCGACGGCGGCTACGAGATCTACATGGTCGCCGATGCCTCCGGCGGCACCTCGGTCGAGGCGCACAAGTATTCGATGGACCGCATGGTGCAGGCCGGCGTGGTGCCGGTGACCTGGCAGCAGGTGCTGCTGGAGCTGCAGCGCGACTGGGCGCGGCGCGAGACCTATGACGCGGTGATCGGTCTGGTGCAGGAACACTCCGGTGCCTACGGTATGGGCGTGGATTATGCTTACACCATAGTGCACAAGGCGCCGGAGCGGGTGAAACACGGCGAACGCATCGGGCCGAAGCCGGCGAAGAAGTGATCCGCGGGTGAAGCGCCGCGACACCAGGGAGAGGGCATGAGCGTAACAGCCGGGGAACACGCGGACTGGATCCTGCACAACGGCCGCATCGTCACCCGCGGCCAAGACTTTGCCGCGGCCCTCGCGCTGCGTGCAGGCGTGGTGCAGGCCACCGGCAGCGATGCCGAAGTGATGCGGCTCCGCGGCCCGGCGACGCGGGTCACCGACCTGCGCGGCCGCACGATGATTCCGGGGCTGATCGATTCGCACACCCACCTGATCCGCGGCGGGCTCAACTACAACCTCGAGCTGCGCTGGGACGGCGTGCCGTCGCTGGCCGATGCGATGCGCATGCTGCGCGAGCAGGTGCGGCGCACGCCGCCGGGACAATGGGTGCGCGTGGTCGGCGGTTTTGCCGAGATGCAGTTCGCGGAAAAACGGCTGCCGACGCTGGATGAGCTGAACGCGGCGGCGCCCGATACGCCGGTGTTCATCCTGCACCTCTATGACCGTGCGCTGCTCAACCGCGCGGCGCTGCGGGCGGTGGGTTACACCCGCGATACGCCGCAGCCGGCCGGCGGCGAGATCCAGCGCGACAAGGCCGGCAATCCGACCGGCATGCTGATCGCGCGGCCGAACGCGACCATCCTCTATGCGACGCTGGCGCGCGGGCCGAGGCTGCCGCCGGAGCAGCAGCTCAATTCCTCGCGCCATTTCATGCGCGAACTGAATCGCCTCGGCATCACCAGCGTGATCGACGCCGGCGGCGGCTTCCAGAACTATCCCGACGACTACGCGGTGATCGACCGCCTGCACCGCGACGGCCAGCTGACGGTGCGCATTGCCTACAACCTGTTCACGCAGCGCCCGAAACAGGAGCTGGCGGATTTCGGCGGCTGGGTGAAGCAGGTGAAGCCGGGGCAGGGCGACGGCATGTACCGCCACAACGGGGCGGGCGAAATGCTGGTGTTCTCGGCGGCGGACTTCGAGGATTTCCTCGAGCCGCGGCCGGAGCTGCCGGCGTCGATGGAGGCGGAACTCGCGCCGGTGCTGCGCCTGCTGGCGGAACAGCGCTGGCCCTTCCGCATTCACGCCACCTACGATGAATCGATCCGCCGCATGCTCGATGTCATCGAGTCGGTGCACCGCGAGATTCCGCTGACGGGGCTGCACTGGATCATCGACCACGCCGAAACCATAGGCGCGCGCAGCATCGAACGCATCGCCGCGCTGGGCGGCGGCATCGCGGTCCAGCACCGCATGGCCTTCCAGGGTGAATATTTCATCGATCGTTACGGCGCGGAGGCTGCGGCCGGATCACCGCCGGTCCGTCGCATGCTCGAAGCCGGCGTGCCGGTGGGCGCGGGCACCGATGCCACGCGCGTGGCGAGTTACAACCCTTTTGTCAGCCTCTGGTGGCTGGTCAGCGGCCGCACGGTCGGCGGCACCGCGCTTTACGGCGAATCGAACCGCCTCGACCGGCGCGAGGCATTGCGGCTGTGGACCGAGGGTTCGGCCTGGTTTTCCAGCGAGGACGGCTGCAAGGGCGCGCTGCTGCCGGGGCAGCTTGCCGATTTTGCGGTGCTGTCGGCGCCGTACTTCGACATTCTCGAAGCGGAGATCCGCGACCTGCAGTCGCTGCTGACCGTGGTCGACGGCAAAGCGGTGTACGCGGCCGGAGAATTTTCAGATCTTGATCCCGGCGCGCCGCCGCTGCTGCCCGACTGGTCACCGGTGAAACATTACGGCGGTTACCGGCAAGCGGCCGTGCCGGTTCAGCACCGGCACACGCTGTCCTGTGCCGCGACCCCGGCTGCGCCGCGTTTCGATTTCGGCGGCGGGCCGCTGGCCTGCGGCTGTTTCGCCTTCTGATGCGCGGATGACGACGCCTGCTCCGGCGGTGCCTGCGCCGTCAGCCTTTGCGCCGTTCCGGCACCGCGCCTTCGCGCTGCTGTGGACGGCGACACTGATCTCGAACATCGGCACCTGGATGCACGATGTGTCGGCGGCCTGGCTGATGACTTCGCTGTCGCCATCGCCTTTCATCGTGTCGCTGGTGCAGGCGGCGACAACGGCGGCGATGGCGTTGTTCGCGCTGCCCGCGGGTGCGATGGCCGATCTCTTCGACCGGCGCCGTCTGCTGCTCGGTCTGACCGTGGTGAAATTCCTGCTTGCGGGCACGCTCGGTGTGCTGGCGGTGCTCGGCCTCGTTGATGTCTGGGGGCTGTTGCTGGTGACTTTCCTGCTCGGCACGGCCTCGGCCTTCATGGCGCCGGTGTGGCAGTCGGTGGTGCCCAGCCTGGTGCCGCGCTCCGACCTGAAGGCGGCGGTGGGGCTCAATTCCGCGGGCATGAACGTCGCGCGTGCGATCGGTCCGACGGTGGGCGGTTTGATAATCGTCGCTGCCGGTGCGGGTGCGGCTTTCCTGCTCAATGCGCTGACGGAGCTGGTGATTCTCGCGGCGGTGCTGCTGTGGACTCCGGCGGTCGTACAGTCGCCGCGGCGCGCCGAGCAGTTTCTGCCGGCGATTGCCGCCGGTGTGCGTTATGCGATGCATTCAGCGGAACTGAAAATCGTGCTGCTGCGTTCGGCTGCGTTTTTCCTGTTCGCCTCGGCGTTCTGGGCGCTGCTGCCGCTGGTGGTGCGCACGGTGCTCAGGGCCGAGGCTTCGACCTATGGCCTGATGGTGGGTGCGGTAGGTTTCGGCGCGGTCTGCGGCGCGCTGCTGCTGCCGCGCATCGACAGGCACCATGGCGGCGACCGCATGGTGCTGTTCGGCACGCTGGGCATGGCGGCGGTGCTGCTGGTGCTGGCATGGGTCCCGCTGCGCGCGGCGGCGCTGGCGGCCTGCCTGGTGGCGGGGGTGTCGTGGATTTTCGTGCTGTCATCGTTGAACGTCGCCGCGCAGAACGCTTTGCCCGACTGGGTACGCGGACGCGGGCTTTCGATCTACGGGTTTGCGTTTTTCGGTTCGATGACGCTGGGCGCGCTGTTCTGGGGTGCGCTCGCGTCCTGGGCCGGGCTGCCGGTTGCGCTGGCGGGCGCGGGGCTGGGTGTGGTGGTCGCGCTGTTGTTCGTGCGCCGCCGCCGCTTGCCCGAAGGTGCGCTCGATCTGAGTCCCGCAGGCCACTGGCCGGAGCCGGTGGTGGCCCTGCCGCTGGAGCAGGACGACGGTCCGGTGATGGTGCTGGTGGAATACCGCATCGATCCGGCGCGCGCCGCGGAATTCGCCGTGGTGATGAACCGCGTGGCCGCCGAGCGCCGCCGCGACGGCGCTTATCAATGGGGCCTGATGCGCGACACTGCGGATCCCGTACTGTTTACCGAATATTTCATGGTGTCGAGCTGGACCGAACACGAACACCAGCATGCGCGCGTGACACGCGCCGACGCCGACGTGCAGGCCGAGGCGCGTGCCTTCCATGTCGGGCCGCAGCCGCCGCGGGTGCGGCATCTGATCGCCGCTGGCGGTGATTATTAAAAAATATCAATAAAAACAAATACTTACAAATAATTCTTGAGTGATGCCGCGCTGTGCCTCCGACAGCGGGCCTCGCGCGTGACGGTTACCGTAAGATGCGGAACCGTTTGCCGGCCCGGCCGGCGGCATCACGAAGGAGCAGCACATGGACGTCCTCAACCTGTTTGATCATCCGTCACTGCGCATGTGGTTCGCGCAGTCGACCGTGCTGTTTTTTTTCATCAGCGGTTTTGCGCTGCTCGCGGTGGGTCTCACGCTGTCCCTCAACAGCGCGGCGGCGCTGCGTTTTTTCGGGACGGTGAACCAGTGGGTGTCGATGCGGCGCGCGTCGCGGCCGCTGGAGATCGCCCGCGACACGCAGCCGCTGGTGCAGCGTTACCGCTATCTGATCGCGGCCTTTGTGGTCGCGGCAGGGGTGTTTGCCATTTCCGGACTGCTGACCCAGTACGACGCCCGCGCTGCGGTGCGCCTGCTGGGCCTGGAGTCGCAGCGGCCGGTGCTGGCGCTGTGGCTGGTCGACAGCGCGCGCTGGCTGCTGATTGCCGGCAATGCGCTGGGCATCGTCGTCGGCATCCTGCTCGCGTTTTTCCCCGCTGCGCTGCTGCGCGTGGAGGCGCGCGGCGGTGACTGGTATTCGGAGCGGCGCATGGTCAAGGGCGCCGATGCGATGAACACCGGGCTCGATGCGCAGGTGGCGGCGCATCCGCGCGCCGCCGGAATCATCATCATCGTGATGGCGCTGCTGCTGATCGGCGCCTTCGGCTTGCTGCTGCCCGCGGTGTTCTGACGCGGTTCAGGCCCTCGGCGCCTGCAGGGTGCTGCTGAAGGAGGGCCGCGCCGCAAGGCGTTCGGCCAGCCGTGCCAGCGCCGGATGCGCCTTGCGCCATTCCACTTCCGCCAGCGCGAAATCGAGATAACCCAGCGCGTAGCCGGCGGCAATGTCGGCGAGGGTGAACCGTTTGCCGAAGCAGAATTCGCCGCTGCCGAGATCCTGTTCCATCCGCGCGAGGCCGCGGTCGATTTTCTGGCGCTGTTTCTCGAACCAGGCGGCGCTGCGCTGCTTGTCCGCCGGTTCGCGGTATTCATGGTTGATGTTGACGGTGGCCTCGGTGATGCCGTCGCCCAGCGCCTCCCAGCGTTTGACCTCGATGCGTGATTCAAAATCCTCCGGGATCAGCTTCGGCCCGCTGCCGAGCCCGTCGAGATATTCAACGATCACCGGCGAATCGTAGAGCGCGCGGCCGTCATCGCGCTGCAGCGTCGGCACCTTGCCGAGGGGATTGAGCGCCGGCACCGGCGAATCGGGGGTCGAACCGCGGGTGACGATGAGTTCGTAAGGGATGTTTTTTTCCGCAAGCACGATGCGTACTTTGCGCGCGTAGGGACTGCGGGGTGTGCCGTAGAGTTTCATGGGGCCTCCGGGTTTGCGGGGCATTCTAATCCGCGGCCGGCCGCAGGCGGCGGAAATTCATTTCGGTCGTACCCTGCCGGCGGCGTTACCATCGGCAGATGACAACAAACATGATGGATCCTGATGCATGCAGGCGGCGGCTCGAAGCTGACCTGCTTTCGGTGCAACAAGCGCTGGCAGAGGCTGACGCGGCTGCGGACACGGTGATACTCGACCAATCGAGCGTCGGGCGGCTGTCGCGGATGGATGCGATGCAGCAGCAGGCGGTGGCGGCGGGTCTGCGCGGCCGGCTGGCATCGCAGAAACTCAAGCTGCAATCGGCGCTCGACCGCGTGACTGCGGGCAGTTATGGCCTGTGCTGCCAGTGCGAGGCGGAAATCGACATCGAGCGGCTGGACAGCGATCCCGCCGCGGTGTTTTGCGCTGATTGTTCGATGGAGCGTGAACTCCATGGCGAAAAGCTCCGAGATCGCCGGTGAGCCTCGATTTCGAGGAGCTCGATTTCCAGAATACGGCCATGGGTGAAATCAGCCTGCGGCGGCGCACCGAGCCGCGGTTGGGCGTTGATGTCTACGAAGTGAAGCTCGGCGATGAATTCCTGATGTCGAGCCTGTTCACGGCCGGCGAAATCGCGTTGACCGATCTCGGGCTCAAGGCCTGCGCGCCGGGTCCGCTCGACGTGGTGGTCGGTGGCCTGGGCCTCGGTTACACCGCACGCGCGGTGCTCGATCATCCGGCGCTGCGTTCGCTGCTGGTGATCGATGCCATGCCGGCGGTGATTGACTGGCACCGGCGCGGGCTGGTGCCGCTGGGCAAAGGACTTGCCACGGATCCACGCTGTACGCTGCTGGAGGCCGACTTTTACGCGCGGGTCGATGCGCCGGGCATGGATCCCGCTGCGCCGGAAAAACGCTTCCATGCGGTGCTGCTCGATATCGATCATTCACCGCGACATGTGCTGCATCCGGCACATGCCGCGTTTTACTCGGCAGATGGCCTGCGCCGGCTTGCCGGGCAGCTGCATCCCGGCGGTGTTTTTGGCCTGTGGTCGAACGATCCGCCCGATGAGGGTTTTCGCGAACTGCTTGCCAGCGTGTTCGCCTCGGCGGAGGCGCATGTCGTCGAATTCGACAATCCCCTGCAGGACCGCATGGCGACCAACACGGTGTACGTCGCACGGGTCTGAGCCGGCCGGCGGTTCACCCGGCGCAAGGCCCAAGTGGCCTGCCCGGGCGCGCATCTGAATAATTACTGCACAGGGATGCCTGCCGCCTTGAATACAGACTGGTAATTGTGAATGTCGGCCTTCAGCAGTTTGGCGAGGTCCGCCGATCCCATGCTGTAGGGCTCGACACCCTGCTTGGTCATCAGCTCTTTCATTTCCGCGGACTGGCCGATTTTCACCAAGGCTGTTTCCAGTTTTTTAATGACTGCAGGCGGCGTGCCGGCAGGCGCAAAAAATCCCAGCCACAGCGCCATGTCGAAGCCCGGGAAACCGGATTCCGCGACGGTGGGGATTTCGGGTAAGGTGATTGAACGTTTGCCGGAACTCATGGCGATCGGAGTCACCCGCTTTGCGGCCACATGACCGAGCAAGGGCGGAACCGCGCCGAACAGCACTTCCACTTCCCCGGAAAGCACAGCGGTGGTCGCCGGGCCATTGCCCTTGAAGGGGATATGCGCCATGTCGAGACCGGCGCGGCTCGCCAGCGTGGCCATCACCAGATGGGTGGTCGTGGCCTGGCCTGCCGACCCGTAATTCAGTTTGCCTGGCTGCGATTTGACGTGGGCAACGAACTCTTTAAGGTTGCGCGTCGGAATCTTGGGATTGACCACCAGAAGATAAGGCGCGCTGGCAACGAGCGCTATGGGTACGAAATTCTTGATCGGATCGTAGCGAAGCTTGGAGTAGGCAGCGACCGCGATGGCATGGGTGGTCGTGGTACCCATCGTCAGGGTGTAGCCGTCGGGATTGGCACCCGCCGCGATTTCAGTACCGAGGACGCCGCCTGCACCGCCACGGTTGTCGACGATTACTTGAGTCCCGATGCTCTCTCCCAGTTTCTGGCCGACGATTCGGCCAACGGTATCGGTGTTGCCGCCGGGCGCAAAGGCCACGATCAGCCGGATGGGTTTGTTGGGATAAGCCTGTTGCGCATTCACTGCTGCGGCGAAGCCCGTCGCCAGCAGTCCGGCCATCCATATGGGGGTCAGCTTTAACATTCGTCCTTACTCCTTGGGTGTGGTTTGTTAACCGGCGGAACTCATCGAAGGGTCGGAAGTATGGCGTCCTATTGTTGCAGAACAGTGACAACGAACATACAAATTATGTTTACAAATCAATTAAATAGCAATATATTGTCGACAATAATATGCCTGACTCAGCGACATTAAGAAGAATCCGCTACCTCAGCAGCCAGCCCCTGGCGAACTTGGTCAGGCAGGAGATCGAACGCCAGATTCTTTCCGGTGAACTGTCGGCCGGAGACCGCCTCAATGAACTGGAGATTGCGCGGAAGCTGGGTGTCAGTCGCGCGCCGGTGCGGGAGAGTTTGCGTACCCTCGAGCAAGCCGGGCTGGTGGTCAGCCGGAAGAACTACGGTGTTTGTGTGCGTGTGGTCTCCATCGAAGAAGTCGCCGAGATTTACCAGGCCCGTGCCTGCATTGATGCCGGTGTCGGGATGGAACTGGCTCGAAGCATCAAGGCTGCCCAGTTGTCGGAGCTGCAGCGGATGGTTGAAAAAATGGAAACCGCGTGCGCGGCGGACAAGACAAGCGCTTATCACGAGCTCAATGTGGTTTTTCACGAACGCATGGTCGAAATGACAGGCAACCGCAAACTGCTGGAAATCTACCGCAGGCTGCTGGGCGAGCTTTCCCTGTATCGGAGTCACTCGCTGGGCCAGCCGGGCGCCATGCAACGTTCAATAAACGAGCATCGCGGCTTTCTCGAATCGTTCCGGCGCGGTGACAGCGATGCGGCCGGCAAGGCCATGCGCGATCACATTCTCGCAAGTGGCGAGCGAATGCAGCAGGCCTGCGAAACCGTTGCGACCGGTGCGCCGGGTCGCTTGCAAATGGGAGAAGTCGCATGACCCTTCGGGTTGCATTCATTGGATACGGCGAGGTTGCCTCTGCATTCAGCGCCGAAATCGCTTCGCGCGGCGTCGATGTGGCGGCCTACGATGTGCTGCTGGAGCAGGATGGCGGCCTACAAAGGCTGAAGGAACGCAGCGGCGCTGCGAAAGTGGAGTTCTGTTCCCTTGCTGATGCGCTGCGCGGTGCCAAGTACATACTGTCTACGGTGACTACCAGCGTTGCTTGCGAAGCCGCGCGCCGCTGCGTGCCGCATTTGGCTGCCGGACAAACCTATGTGGATCTCAATGCCACTGACCCTGGCCTCAAGCGCGACATCGAAGCCATTGTGTCCCCCTCGGGCGCGGCTTTTGTTGAAGGGGCAGTCCTGGGTGCGGTCGGTGTGACCGGTGCAAAAACCGAGATCCTGCTGGGTGGGCCTCACGGCAAGCGGGCTGAAGCCGAAATCACCGGAAAACTGGGGCTCAATGTGCGTTTCTACGCCGAGGAAATCGGCAAGGCCTCCATGTTCAAGATGCTGCGCAGCGTTTTCTCCAAGGGGATGGAAGCGCTGCTGATCGAGTTTCTGGCAGCCGGGGAGCGTGCCGGAATCCGCGACGACCTGTGGCGTGAAGTCACGGAATTGATGGCGAACCACCCGTTCGAGAAGACGGCTTCCAACTGGGTGCGCAGCCATGCGACAGCGCATGCACGCCGCCGCCACGAGATGGAGCAGGTGGCTGAGGTATTGCGCGGACTCCGCATTGAGCCCTTGATGACCGACGCCACCGTGGACTTGTTCAGGCGCTCCGGGACGATGGGACTGCAGGACAAATTCACCAGCACCCCCGCGGCAATGGACGAAGTAGTGCATTTCTTTAACGAACGGCTGCCGGCGCCACCCCAATAGCCCTTGCGTCGCAGTCACGAAAACTCGCAGACCGAAGGTCTCATAACTCAAGGAAGTCAGGATGAAGCGAAACAAAATGAAGGAAAAGCTGCGCGCAGGCGAACCGGTGTTCGGCGTATCGGTCATGATTCCGTCGCCGCAGATTGTCGAAATGGTTGCCGCTGCCGGCTTTGACTGGGTGTTGCTTGACTGTGAGCACGGCACCCTGACGATCGAAAGCGTCGAATTGATGGCGATGGCTGCCGAGGCCAGCGGAATCACTGCGATTGCCCGACCGGTCAGCCGCAGTCCGGAACATATCCTGCAGGTGCTCGACCGCGGCGTCATGGGCGTGCAGATTCCGCACGTGATCACCGCGCAGGACGCGCGCGATGCTGTCGCGGCGGTGAAGTATCACCCGCTGGGCAAGCGCGGGCTGGCGGCCGGCACACGTTCGGCGGTCTACGATTCGCACGGCACATTGGCGGATTACGTCAAGGCTGCAAACGACTCGACCCTGATCGCGATCCAGATCGAAGACGAAGCCGCGGTCCACAACATTGACGAGCTGCTGAAGGTCGACGATATCGATGTATTTTTCATCGGCCCCTCCGATTTGTCGCAGTCCATGGGCCACCCGGGTAATCCGAAGGCGCCGGTGGTGGCGCAGGCGATTGACAGCTGTTTCCAAAAAATGCTCGCCGCCGGCCGTACTCCGGGCACTCCGGCGACTGCCGAACATGTCAGCGAGGTTCTGGGCAAGGGCGTGCGTTACATCTACACCCATTTGCCGCGTTTGCTGGCCGGCAGTGCGAAAACTTACTTCAAGAGCGCACGCGGATAACTGCAATCTGAGGCGCAGCGCGTCGAATTGTTCCGGGCTGGCCGTACGCCGAAGGTACGGCTAAGATGGCCGCCCCGGGCGCGATCCGTCCGGCCTGACAGGGGAATCGCATGGAAACCCTCTACAAGTGGCGCGTGCAGGAGAAGGACCGTTCGGGCAAGACGCGCTGGCGCCTGGTGCGTACGCCCATGACCGAGGACACCGCGCGGTTCTGGGCGGCGAACAACAACCGCGTCATCGAACGCATCGACTGGCCCGGCGCAGTGAAGCTCTCGCTGCAGCCGGAAGCGAAAGTCATTCCCTTCCGCAGGCCTTCCCGTTAAGCATTGACGCGGACGTGTCGCCGGATCACTGGATCCGGTAGCCGCGATCGCGGAACAGCCTGAGGCAGGCCGCGCCGGCATCTGCATCGTAGCGGCTGCCGTTGTTTGACTCGATTTCCTCCAGCGCCACTTCGATGCCCAGTCCCGCCCGGTAGGGCCGGTCGGAGGACATGGATTCGACGACGTCGGCGACAGCGAGGACGCTGGCCAGCGGCAGGATTTCCCCGTTTTGAAGACCGCGCGGATAGCCATCGCCGTCGAGGCGTTCGTGGTGCTGCAGCACGACCTCAGCCACCGGGGTGCGGAAATCGATATGTTTGACGATGTCGTAGCCGAGCTGCGGGTGGGTCTTGATCAGGTCGAATTCAGGTTTCGAGAGTTTGGCCGCCTTGGTAAGTATTTCCACGGGCACGCCGATCTTGCCGATGTCGTGGACGATGCCGCCCTTGCGCAGCGTGTCAATTTCGCTGGTGCCGAGGCCGAGTTCAGATCCAATGGCGGCGGCCAGTTCGCCGACGCGACTGGAGTGGCCTGCGGTGTAGGGGTCGCGGATTTCACACAAGGTTGATACCGCGTTCAGCGAATCCTGCAGCATGCGCTGCAGGTGGCCGAGGTGGTCGGCGGCCTGTGTTTTGGCTTGCCAGGACTCGGTGATATCGATCACCACGCCCATCATCACCGGCTCGACGTCGCTGCCGGCCCGCGTGTTGTGGATGTCGACGATGATTTCGCGCCCGTCCTTGCGCAGGCCGGCGAAAACGCTGCGGCCGACGCTGGCCTCGCTGGTCAGCCGTTCGCGGATCGCCGCCACCGCCTTTGCGCGTTCGCGCGGCGCAGTGAGGTCGAGGATGTTGACGCCGATGATTTCGTCGGCGTTGTAGCCGAACATTTCCATCAGGCTCGGGTTGGCGTAGACAATTTTCATGTCCTGAACGATGTAGATGCCGACCATTGAGTGTTCGACCATGCTGCGGTACATCGACTCGGCCTTGTTCAGGCTGGCGAGGGCCCGAACCTGCTCGCTGGCGTCGATGGCGAGCACGATCTCCGCGTGCCGATCTTTAAAGCTGATCCTGCGCGCGGTGATGTCCATGTGCAGCATTTCCCCGCTTTTTGCGCGGTGTAGCCAGCGCCCGGCGCGGTCGACGCTGACACCCTGGCGGGTGATGTGCGATTTGAAGCGCTCGATTTCTTCTTCGGGACAGATGTCGAGCACGGTCATTACCAGCAGTTCGTCATGGCTGTAGCCGTACTTCTGTTCCATCGCCGCGTTCACCGAGAGAAAGCGCAGCGTCTCAAGGTCAAAGATCCACATGGGATGGGCGTTGCCCTCGAACAGCTCGAGGAACACTTGGTCGCCAGCTTGTATGTCGATTCGTGCCATGGTTCGCTCCACTGGAACCGGGCATCCACCGCATTGCACGATGGACTATTAAAAGCGAAGAGCATACGACGCATGCGTCGTGGCCGACAATGCTTTTTTCCCGCAACGCGGCATCATTCGTGCACAAAATGCGCAAACGTTCATCAACGTTCGATGGTGTGCTGATAAACGCTGCCGAGAAAACCCGTTTGGTGCCGCCTGGGACGATATAGATCGCGATGCCGAAGCGGATATCAGTCCGCGTTTTATCCGGCGTTCAGCGGAATGGCTTGCGGCTGTCCGGCTTTCAGCGCTGCGGCAGCGGATTGACCTCGTCGAGCCCCACGCCTTCGAGCGCGCCGAAGAGTTCGGCAATGGTTGCACGGTCGCTGTGGCGCAACGGCGGCTTGAGGATGGCGCGGATGTTGGGTTCGACGTGGCCGGGATTGCCGGTGCCGAAGAGCACGACGTTGGCCCCCGGCTCGTGCCGCGCGTAGCGGTAGGCGGCTTCGATGATGCTGTCCGCGCCGTCTTCACCGAGGAGGAAATCCAGCGCATTGTCTTTCTGTGCAAGCGCCGCCGGCAGGCGACCCTCGGCGACCAGTGCGGCGATGTCCTGGCGCAGCCGACCCGGCGTGCTGAAAATCGCGCGCACCGCGAACATGATCAGCGTGCCGATATTGCGCTCCCGCGTGCCCGGCAATACGAGCCGCCGCGCGTTCTGATTGAGCATGTGGAAGGCAATCATCATCACGTCCCAGCAGTCATCGCCGAGCGCTCGAACCATCGATTCGTGGCGCGGGTCGCGTCCGGCGAATTCCGTGATGCCGAGGAAGCGGAACTTGCCTTTCTCCTTTTCGCGCAGCAGCGGCGGGATGATTTCCGTCATCACGCGGTCGTATTCGTGCGGCTGCACGGTGTGCATGCAGAAGACGTCGACGTGATCGGTGCCGAGCGTGCGCAGCGAGCGGTCGAGTCCGGCGAGGATGTCGGCGACCGGAATGATCGCGCCGTCGCGTGAGGAGACCTTGTGTTTGGTGGAGATTACTAGCGACTCACGCGCGCGGCCGCGGATTGCTGCGCCGACTGCAGCTTCGGTGCCGTAGTAAGAAGCGGTGTCGATGAAATTGACGCCAAGGTCGAGCGCGCGGCGGACGATGCCGGCGGCGTGTGCGTCATCATGGCCTGCGGCCAGTCCGAGTTTGCTGCTGCCGCCGCAGCCGATGCCGGCGACGCTGACTCTGAGACCGGTGCGGCCGAGGGTTGTGTATTCCATGGAATTACAAATATTTCAATATAATCAAGTAGTTAGTGAGGAGTGAGGAGTGAGGAGTGAGGAGTGAGGAGTGAGGAGTGAGCGGGATGGCGGACGCGGTCCGTACTTATAGTGCGGGGCACAGCCTTACACCTATAGCCGGTGAGTACGGGGCATGTTGCAGTTGCGGCACTACGCGGCCCATCCAGGTCTGCGGATCGTTGCGTTGGGCTTCGTGCGGGCCGAAGTGCTGCTCACGTGCTTCGAGCGAGATGAACTCGTGGAGGATCGCGTGTTTGTAAGCGCCGACAGTGGCGAGCATTTTGCGCGCACCGACGCAGCCGGGCAGTGTTTTCAACAGCGGAAAACGTTCCTGGGCGTACCAGCCGCCAAGATCGTCCTCGACTGCCGGTGAGGGCGCGTTGTAATGGCCGATCTGGATCACTGCAGCTGCGGTATGCCGTGAGTCGCGGGTGTGTGTCTCGGGGCCGTCGACGCGCGCTTCTTCGGCGAGGATCGCGGCTGCGGCATTCATGCGCATGCCAATAAATCGTTTTGTCTCGGCGCCCTGTTTTTTCGCGAGTTGTCCCGGACTTGGGTTGAGGAAGGTCTGCGTGGTCTCACCACCGAACAGCGCGAGGTAGCCAGTACCACGGCCGCCATGGCCCAGCGCGTAATGCGCGGCCCAGCAGTAACCGGGGCGTGATAGTTTTTCGGGGATGTGGACCCGGTGAAACCAGTCGAGGTAGGTATCCCTGTTGTCGGGTGCGATGTCATACCAGATTGCCCAGATGCTACGGTCCATGGATGTTCCTCCTCTGAAGCGATTGTATGTCAGAGCGGTGCAGATTCAGCCCGGCGATCATGGTATGGACGTGGAGGCGCTGGTATTCTGCGGAACCATTGCAGGCTTGCCGCTGGGCAGTCTGCGGGGAAAACCAATAACAATGGAAAATCGATTGGAGGAGTTTCATGCATAGCCAGCATACGGACCACACGCGGCATTGCTGCGGCGATGACATCCTGTTCACCGGTTGCAGTATGACCAATACGGCGGCAGTAAAGCCCGCGGGCGGACGCCGCCGCCAGGTGCTGATTGGCGGCAAACGGGTGAAGACCATCGACGTACATGCGCACTGCGTGGTGACCCGGGCGATGGATCTGCTGGGTCTGAAGCTGGAGGACCAGCGCGGGCCGGCGGTCGACCAGGTCGGTGCGCGGCGCATCGCCGAGATGGACGAGCAGGGCATCGACATGGAGGCGCTGTCGATCAATCCGCAGTGGTACCGCGCGCCGCGCGACCTTGCCGCGGAGGTGATCCGCATCCAGAACGAGCGGTTGGCGGAGTGGTGCGGCGAGTATCCTGACCGTTTCGTCGCCTTTGCTTCGGTGGCCTTGCAGCATCCCGACCTCGCGGTGGAGCAACTGGTGCACGGCGTGAAAAAACTCGGGCTGCGCGGCGCGGCGGTCGGCGCCAGCGTCGCCGGGAAGGAATTCTCGGATCCGATGTTCCATCCCTTCTGGGCCAAGGCCGAGGAACTGGGGGTACTGATCTTCATCCACCCGCAGAGCACGCCGGAACTGAACGGGCGCTTCAAGGGCAACGGCTGGCTCTCGAACACCATCGGCAATCCGCTAGACACCACGATCGCGCTGTCACACCTGATTTTCGAGGGAACGCTGGACCGTTTTCCCGGTCTCAAAATCTGTTCAGCGCACGGCGGCGGCTACCTGCCGTCCTATGCCGCGCGCTCGGACCAGAGCCTGCGCGTGGCGCCGGAGATGGACACCGGCGTGAAGCTGAAGAAAAAACCGACGGAATACCTGCGCGACATGTATTACGACACCCTGGTGTTCACCGACGAGGCGCTGCGCCATCTCGCGGCGGAGGTCGGCTCCGACCGACTGGTGATCGGCACCGACCACCCGATTCCATGGCAGAGTGATTCGGTGAACCACATTCTCAATGCGCCGGGCTTCAGCGATGCCGAGCGCCGGGCGATGCTCGGCGAAACGGCAGCGAAGCTGCTCGGGATTCCGCTTTGATTGTTGTCAGACTGGAGGTGCGACGATGGAACGCAAAAAAGCAAGTGATTATCCGCCGGAAGTGATGAAGCTGTTTGACGGATATGTGCATGGCGCGCTGAGCCGTCGCGACTTCCTCGACCGTGCAGCGAAGTACGCGGTGGGCGCATTCACTGCGACGGCTATGCTGGAAAGCCTGAAGCCGAATTTCGCCTGGGCGCAGCAGGTGGCGAAGGACGATCCGCGCATCCGCACCCAGTACCTCGAATACGACTCGCCGCAGGGCCATGGCCGCATCCGTGGTTATTACGCCGCACCGGCGATCGCGAAGGGCAAGCTGCCGGCAGTGCTGGTGATTCATGAGAACCGCGGCCTCAATCCCTATATCGAGGATGTCGTAAGGCGGCTGGCGACGGCGAATTTTGTGGCATTCGGGCCGGATGCACTGAGTCCGGTCGGCGGTTATCCCGGTGACGAGGACAAGGGGCGCGCGCTGTTCGCGGCGCAGGACGCGAAGAAGCGCGAGGAGGATCTCTACCAGGGCGCGCAGTTCCTCAAGCAGCGGCCGGAAGCGGGCAAGATCGGCGTGGTCGGCTTTTGTTTCGGAGGCTATATCAGCAACCTGCTTGCGACACGTATGCCCGATCTGGCCGCGGCAGTGCCGTACTACGGCCGCCAGGTCCCGTCCTCGGAGGTGCCGAAGATCAAGGCGCCGCTGTTGCTGCATTTCGCCAGCGACGACGAGAACGTCAACAAGGGCTGGCCGGCCTACGAGGAAGCGCTGAAGGCGAACAAGGTGCGTTATACGGCGCACGTTTATCCGAACACCCTGCATGGCTTCCACAACGACACCACGCCGCGCTACGACGAGGCGGCGGCGAAGCTGTCATGGCAGCGCACGTTGGAGTTCTTCAACCGGGAATTGCGCGGCTAGGGTGCGGCCGCGGCGTACGGTGGCGGTGCCGGCCATGAGCCTGCTGCGATTGCGCGGTCTGTTCTGCGCCGCGCTGCTCTGCGCCGCAGGCAGCGGCATCGCACAGCCTTTGCTGGAACCGGCGGAGTATCCGCAACGGCCGATACGCCTGATCGTCGCCGATTCTCCGGGCTCGGCGGACGAGTTTTTCGCGCGCTCGGTGGGTGAAAGGCTGGAGCAGCGCTACCGCCATCGCGTGATGGTCGATACCCGTTCCGGCGCCGGCGGTCTGATCGGCAACACGCTGGTGTCGCGCGCCAGTGCTGATGGCTACACGCTGGGCATGGTCGGTGTGACTCGTCTGATCACTGCACTGCTGCGCGAGCAGCCGCCGTATCGCGCGCTGGCCGATGTCACCGGCGTGGCGCATGTTGCCTCGATCACCAACGTGCTGGTGGTTGCGCCGAACCTGCACGCGCGCACGGCGCAGGACTTCGTGCGCCATGCCCGCGCCAATCCCGGCGACCTCAATTACGCCTCGCAGGGGATAGGCTCGGCTTCGCACCTTGCCGGCGAAATATTTTCACGCGCGCTGGGGATCGATGCGGTGCATGTGCCCTACCGCAAGGTGATCAACACTTTTGCCGAAATGGGTTTGGGGCGGGTGCATTACGCGGTGCTGACGCTGCCGACCGTGCTGCCTGCGCTGCGCAAGGATCGGCTGCGCCCGCTGGCGGTGATGACGACCCTGCGCAGCAGCGTTTTGCCGGAGGTGCCCTCGATCCACGAACTCGGCCTGCCGGATGCGCAGTTCGACAGCTGGTCGGGTGTGGTTGCGCCGGTCGGCACGCCGCGGCGCATCGTCGAGCAGTTGCATGGCGACATCGTGGTGGCGCTGCGCCATGCGCCGCTGCGCAAGCGGTTCCTGCACCAGGGCGCGGAGTCGATGCCGGAGGGCACTCCGGACGGCTTCATGCGGCTGATGCAGGAGGAATATCTGCGTTTCGAGGAAATGATCCGCGGCCGCAACATCCGGCCGGAGTAAAGGTTCGGAACGGATCAGCCCGGGCTACCCGCGTGCGGATGCTGCCCCCGCGCGCGTCCCGGTCCGTGCCATGATCCACGCGGGAATGATGGCGAGCACATAGACAATGGCCACCACGAGGAAACTGTCGCGGAAACCCATCGTGTATGCCTGGGCGTGGATCACCTTGCCAAGAAAGTGCAGTGCACCCGGGCCCTGAAGGTCTTCGGGCACTCCGGCACGCGCGAGCAGAGCTTCCATGGTCCGCAATAACTCAAGGGTGGTGGAGTTTGCGGCGGTCTGCATCGCGGTCAGCGTATCGCTGTGGAAAAATGTCCTGCGGTCGAGCAATACGGACAGCAGGTTGACACCAAATGCACCGCCCAGCTGGCGCACGAAATTGATCATTCCCGCGCCCTGGCTGAGCTGATCCGGCGTCAATGCCCGCATGGCCGTGAGATTCAGGGCTGGCTTGATGAGTGAGATGCCGATGCGCGAGAGCACTACGGCAAAGGCGATGGTCCAGAAGGGCATGTTGGTATCGACGCCGGCAAGCCAGAAGGCCGAAACCGCGAAGAACAGCAGTCCGGTAATGACCAGTAATGTCGGCGAGATGCGGTCGCTCATGTAACCGCCGATGGGCATCAACACCCCCATGATCAGCCCGGCCGGCATCAGCAGCATTCCGGCCGCGAGCGGCGTTGCGTGCTGTACGGTTTGTACGAACAGCGGAACGAGGTAGGTCGAGCCGAATATTCCCGCGCCATAAATGACGCCCACGGCCGAAGCGGCTGCAAAGCGGGGGTTGGCGAACACGCGCAGGTTGACCAGCGGCGCATCGACCCGCAGGGACCATACGATGAAAATGCAGCCGGCAGTGACGGCAATTGCGAACAGCGACAGCACATAGTCGGAGTTCCAGCCTTCGCGTTGTCCGTTGGACAAGGCGGTCAGTACGGTTGCGATGGCTACCGACAACATCACGAAACCCGGCCAGTCAAAACGCACTCGTGCGTTGTCCTCCTCGCGTCCGGGCAGGAACAGGCTGCCGATGATGATGGCAAGCATGCTGACAGCCATAGGCGCGAAAAAAATGAATCGCCAGTTGAAAAGGTCAATCAGTACGCCGCCCAGTGCCGGCCCGATGGCGGGGCCAAGGATGACGCTCATGCCGAAGAGCCCCATCGCGGTCCCGCGCTGGTTCGGGGGAAAAACCCTGAACAGGGTATACATTGCCAGCGGCTGCAATATGCCGGCAATGGCGCCCTGAACGATGCGCGAGAAGATCAATACGTTCTCGTTGGGGGCAAGTCCGGCGAGCAGCAGCGCGGCGATGAACACGGCGAGTGAGCCGATGAACACCTTGCGCTGGCCGAAATTGCCCATCAGCCAGGCATTGAGCAGCATGCCGACTGTCATTGCCGCAAGAGTGCCGGTGGACAGCCACTGCGCGCGGTCCTGGCCGATGCCGAATGCGCCCATGATGTCGGGGATGGCGACGTTGACGCTGGTGGTAGTGAGCACTGCCGAGATCGTGCCCAGCATTACCGTGACTGTCGCGAGCCAGCGGTAACCCGGCCCGTAACGCGCGAACAGTTCTTCAGTTGTTGCGGCGGGCCGCAATCACCACCTCGACCATCATGCCCGGGCGCAGCACCGGATCCTTCTGCGCGAGCCGGATGCGCACGGGCAGGCGTTGCGTGATCTTGGTGAAGTTGCCGCTGGGGTTGGGATCGGGGAGCAGCGCGAATTTGCTGGTTGCCGCACGTCCGATGCGGAAGACTTCACCCTTGAAAGTGCGGCCGGGGTAGGCATCGACCCTGATTTGCGCCTCCATGCCGGGCTTCAGCCGCGCGATGTCGGTTTCCTTGACGTTGGCTTCGACCCAGATGGCTTCGGGATTGTGAAACATCAGGATGCGCTGTCCCGCCGAGACATGCTCGCCCTTGCGCACGAAGGTTCTGACCACCTGGCCGTCGTCCGGACTGGTGATGACGCGGTCGGCAATGTCGATGTCACGGCGGCTGATTTCGGCGCGGATTTCATCGGCCTGGCGCGCAAGTGTCGTGTACTGGTGCTGCATGACCTGCAGCTCGCGCCGGCTGCCGTGTGCGGCGGCAACGGTACCGCGCACTGAAGCAATGTCTGCCACTGCCTTGCGGTGCTTTTCCTGCGCCGCCTGGTACGCGGTACGCGACCGCTCCATGGCCTGCGGCGAAAGCCATTTCGCCGCAGCGAGTTCGCGGGCACGCTCGTAGTCATCCCGGGCCTGCCGTGCCTGCGCCTCAAGTGAGGCAGCCTCGGCTTCGGCTGCCTTCAGGCGATGGTTTTCGCTTTGGTATTTGCCCTGTGTTTCGAGATCGACCTGACCGCTGCGGGCGCGCACCCCCGCCATCTGGCCTTCAATAGATTGCAGGCGAGCGATCAGTGCGTCGCGTTGCAGTCGCGAGTCGCGGTCGTCGATGTGGAACAGAAGATCGCCTTTCTTGACGATCTCGCCTTCGATGACGGGCAGTTCGGTGACCCAGCCCGATACGCGGCTCGACAACGTGATGATCTCGCCGTCGATCCTGGCGTCGTCAATATAGACGTGGGTCCAACGAAAATATGACCAGTGCACGATCCAGACCAGCAGGGCGAGAGCGGCAGCCGCCAGCAGCCACGATTTGGAACGCGCGAACATGCCCGTCCGGACTGGGCTGTTTCCGGCTCGCGGCTGTGCGTTGCTGAGTTCCTCGTTGGCCATGAAGTGTCGTTGTCAGGCGATCAGCTGGTTGTGCGGCGATACGTGGTGGACATGGGTTGCGACGCCACCAGAGTTGTTTTGATTTTTGACTATCGCTGCATATTTTCATGATTGCAAGCAGTCTGCGGCAGTAAGTCCGCTATGTGATAGTCCAAAAAATGGCTGACTGATGCCGGCGCATGCGAGAGTGTTGTCCGTCTCATAAAAAAACCCCGCCGCAGCGGGGTTGAGTGGCGTGCCGCCAAATTCAGAAGCCGCGCCCCCAAAGCCCGCAGTAGCGGCGCAGCACGAAAGGCAGGTTGTTCTTGTAGCCGGGCCAGGATTCGTATTTCGGCAGCGTGACTTCCTTCTCTGCCGGCTCCCAGCACTTGCCCTCGCGCGCAGCGACCTTGACGGCTTCCGAGGCATCGCGCAGGAACTGCAGCTGCGCGCGCACGTCATCCTTGGTGCCGAGTCGGCCGCCGGGTTGCCCGGGGTGTCCCGGGATCATGCGTTCCCAGTCCATGGCCAGTATCGACTCGATGGATTTCTCGGCCTCCAGCGGATAGAAGTCGATCATGCCGCGGCCCGGCACCGATCCCACCGGCAGCACGTCGACGACGAAGAGGATTTTCTCCTTTGGCAGGCGCATTGCGATGGTGCTATCGGAGTGGTTGGGCCCGTGGTAGGTCAGTTCCAGTTCAGTGCCGCCGAGCTTGATCACGCGCTTCTTGTTGATCACCTCGTCCGGCATCGGGGTGTGAGGGTCCTTGATCACTGCCAGTCGTTCCTGCGCGCGCTTGTGGGCGATGATTTTCGCGCCGGCGTCCTTGAAGGGCTGCCCGCCGGCAATATGGTCGTAGTGATGGTGGCTGTAGATCAGATACTTGATCGGCTTATCGGTGACTTTTCTGATCTCGTCGATGTAAGTGGTCACCGCCTGGGGCCTGCCATAACCGATCGGGTCGGTGGCGATCACTCCGGCCGATGTGACGACGAACATCGCCTGATGGTTGCCGTAGCGATAGACATAGACGTTGTCAGTGCCTTCTACCTTGGTCGTGGCGAACAGCGGCGGCTTCTCTGCCGGTGCTGCAGCGGGTTTTTCCTGGGCGATGGCGCCGCTGGCAAAGGTCAGGGCAAGGAATGCAGACAGGATGCGCAGCATGGTGATTTCTCCAGAGTGGTTGCCGGTGCGCCTCCCCACCGAGGCCTGAGCATTATGCCCGCGGCGAAAACAAAAAGGCCGGCAAAAATTTGCCGGCCTTGCGGAATAGGCGGAGAGGTCCACCTGTTGCGCCGCGCTAGCGGTGGATCACCGGCGCCAGGCTGTTCTGGTCGATCACGACGTCGATCACTGCCGGCTTGCCGCTGGCGAAGGCGCGCTTGATCGCGCCTTCGAGTTCCTGCGGTCGGGTGACCCGTTCGCCGTGGGCGCCGAAGACTCTAGCCAGCGCGCCGAAATCCGGGTTTTTGTAATCGACCGCGAAATAACGCCCGCCGAAATGTTCGTTCTGGAAGGCGCGTTCGTTGCCGAGACCTTCATCGTTGAACACGACATAGACCACGGCGATGTTTTCGCGCACCGCGGTTTCGAGTTCCCCGATGTTGCACATCGCGCCCATGTCGCCGCCGGTACACAGCACGGGCCGGTCGGGCCGGGCGAGCTTGACGCCCATCGCGATCGGCAGCGCACCGCCGACGGAAGCCCAGTCGTCCATGCAGAGGAAGGTATCGGGCTCGTAGCTTTTGAAATAGCTGCGCACGTGTTTGCCGCCGTTGCCGGCGTCGACAACGAGAATGCCGTTCTCCGGCAGCGCCTTGCGGATGATGTGCGCTACAAATTGCGGCTGGATCGGTTCGGCTTCGGGCTTGAGCACGGCCTGCAGTTCGGCTTCGCCTTCGGCACGCAGCTTGGCGACATCTAGCCAGGGTTTGCGCACGCCGGCCTTCGCAGCACGAGCGGCAAGGCCGTCGATGAAACTGGTCGCCGAGCCGGCAATGCCCAGCGCTACCGGGAACACGATGCCGATCTGGCCGGCGGCGGCGGTCTGGTGGATGATTTTTGCGCTCTCGCTGAAGATCCCGTATTTGTAGAGCGTCGAGAACACGTCGAAGTGGGCGCCGACGGCAATGATGACGTCGGCCTGGGGTGCAGTGCGATTGGCGCTGTCGAAGCCGTTGCGGCCCAGCGGGCCGAGCGACATCGGGTGTGAAGCGGGGAAGGCATCGGGTGAATACTGTAGCGCGGCCGCCGGAATGCCGGTGGCTTCGGTCAGCTTTTGCATCGCGGCGACGGCGCGCTCTTTCATCACGCCACGGCCGATCACGAACAGCGGGCGCTCTGCCTTGGCAATCATGTCCCAGGCGGCGTCGACCTGTGCCGGATCGCAGACCGCGGGCACGGAGTGGCGGTAAGCGGCGGGCGCCGTCGGCTCCGTTGCGATCTGCTGCAGCAGCACTTCGCTGGCGGCCTCGATGTGGGCGGGGCCCTGCGGTTCGGTCAGCGCGACGCGGAAGGCCTTGCGCACGGCTTCCTGCACCTTGTCGACATAGGGAATGCTGTAGGCCCACTTGGTGATCGGGCGCATGAACGGAATCTGGTCCATGTCCTGGGTCGCATCGCGTTCGCGCATGATGCTTTCCTGCACGCCGGTAATGCTGATCACCGGCACGTTGCCCTTGAAGGCGGCGCCGATGCCGGTGACCATGTTGGTGACGCCCGGGCCTTCGGTGACGGTGACGACCGAGGGTTTGTTCGCGGCGCGGGCGAAGCCATACGACATGAAGGCGGCACCCTGTTCGTGTCGGGTGAGGATGAAGCGGATCTGCGGCGTCGCACGCAGTTCATCGAGGATGGCGAGGTTCTGCGTGCCGGGGATGCCGAAGACGTGGTCGATGCCTTCGCGCAGCAGGCCGTCGACGAGGGCGCGGGCGCCGGTGACGGTTTTTACCGCTTTGCGTTCGGTGCTGTCCATGGGAGTTTCCTTTGCGTGCGGGTTGATGCGAACGCGGATGTTAGCCCAAAACTGAAAAACCACCGAGATCAACGGCAGAGTGCCGTGCAAACCTTGCAGCGGTCCACATTGGGCAATTTTTCAACATAAGTTCCGAGATAGGCGACGCGAACGCGTATTTATGTCCGGAACGCATTGTGTTTGGCGGCGTGCAATGGTCAAATCCAGAGTGCGGCAACGATTCTGGATTTATAAATATGGATTACCAAGGCAAAGCCGCAGCCGAGAGGAGAATCATGAAAAACACGATGCATGCCCTGGCGGGCACATTGCTCGCCGCCGCGGTGTCCACCACCGCGATCCCCGTAGCAGCCCAGAGCTTTCCGACCCGACCGGTGCGCATGGTGGTGCCTTATCCGCCAGGTGGTGCCAACGACATCATCGGTCGCCTGCTGGCGCCGGTGATGTCTCAGGAGCTGGGACAGAACGTCATCGTCGACAACCGCGGCGGTGGCAATACGCTGATCGGTTCCCAGATCGTCGCCACTGCCGCACCCGACGGCTATACGCTGCTGATGGTTGCCGCCGGCCATGCGGTGAATCCGGCACTTTACAAGAAGCTGCCGTACGACACCGCGCGCGACTTTGTGCCGGTATCGCTGTTCGGCGACGGTGCCTATGTGCTGGTCGCGCATCCGTCGGCCGGCGTGTCGAACAGCGCAGAACTGATTGCCCAAGCGAAGGCGAATCCGGGCAAGGTGGCCTACGCTTCGTCGAGCACCGGTAACCTGACCCACCTCGCAGCGGAACTGTTCAATTCGCTAGCCGGCGTGACGATGCTGCACGTTCCGTACAAGGGCGGGGGACCGGCGATGACGGACCTGCTCGGCGGCCGCGTGCAGGTGTTTTTCTCGACGGTCGCGGTAGCGCGGCCGCACCTCCAGTCGGGCAAGATCCGCGGGCTGGGCGTGACCACGCCGAAACGCACGCCGGCGTTGCCCAATGTACCGACCATCGCCGAATCGGGTCTGCCCGGTTACGCGGTGAGCGGCTGGTACGGTGCGGTGGTGCCGAAAGGCACTTCGAAGGCGGTGATCGACAAGCTGCACGGTGCAGTGCAGGTCGCGCTGCGCCTGCCCGAGGTCAAGGAACGCCTGCTCAGTGTCGGCGTCGAGGCGGTCGAGGCGTCGCCAACGGCATTCGGCAAGCTGATCGACGACGACATCGCGAAGTGGATCAAAGTGGCGCGGCCGCTCAACATCAGCATGGATTGAATCGCTTCAGCTGCAAACAAGAAACCCCGCCAAGGCGGGGTTTCTTGTTGGTGTTTCCGGTTTCAGGCGGCTTTTTTCTGCAGTGCCTGCAGCTGTTTTGCGATGAAGTCCATCACCATCCGGTGCGAACGGTCGGCGGCGGGACTGGGCACTGCGGTCCATTCGTGTTCACTGCCCTCGAAAATCTCGAGCTGGCATTCGCCGCCGGCAGCACGGTAAGTCGCCGCAAATTTTTCCTGGATCGGCGGGATCACGTTGTCGTCGAGTCCACCCTGCATGATGAGCATCGGCAGCAGCCGGACTTTTTCCTTGCGATCGAGAATTTCCTGCGGGTTGCCTTCGTGGATGCTGTCCGGCGTACTGAAGAAGGTGTCGGATTTTTTCATCATCTCTTTGTTGCCTTTTTTCTCGGCCTGCGCGCGGCGCGCGACCGGATCGCTGATAGGCGAGCGGGTGGCGACATAAGAGAAAGTGGCATCGAGCAGTGGTGCTTCCGGCAGAGGGACTGCGGCGTATTTCGCTTCGTTCGGTTTCATCGCCAGCAGTTGCGCGATATGGCCGCCGCTGGAGCTGCCGAGCACGCCGAAGTGGGTCGGGTCGCCATTGAGTTCTTTTGCCTTGTGCTTCAACCAGCGGATTGCATAGTGCGCGTCCTGCACCGATGCCGGGTACGGCGCCTCGCTGGAAATGCGCAGGTCCGGCGATACCACCAGCATGCCGGCCGCGGCGATGGCGCGAGCCATCGGCTCGTTGGCGTAGCGGTCCTTGCGGCTCCAGGCGCCGCCGTGCAGGTCGAGCAGCACCGGGAACGGTCCCGAGCCCTGCGGCTGGTAGATGCGCGCGATCAGCGTGCGTTGTTCGGTCTTGCGGTATTCAACTTCCCAGACCTTGACGGCAAACAGGTTCGAGGGATTGTAGGCAACAGTCATGAAACTCCTCCGTGCATTGTGGTTCGCGGAAAGGCGCTTATGATAAGCCCTCTTTGACGCGGTCGGTCAGCTCTCCGCGATTTTCATGACGCAGTCCATATTGAGGAGATTCAACATGCTTTGGGCCATTTCCTGCATCGATAAACCGGACACCGCGGCGATCCGTGAATCGGTGCTGATTCCCCACCGCGAATATCTCGGCAGCCAGAAGCATATCCTTGTGCTCGCCGGCGCAACGCAGAACGACGAAGGCACCGAGGCCATTGGCAGCCTGTTCATCGTCAACGTCAACAGCCGCGCCGAAGCGAAAAAATTCTCTGATGGCGACCCCTTCACGCAGAAGGGTGTGTTCAAGAGCATCACCATCACCCGCATGCGCAAGGGACAGTGGAACCCGGGCGCCGCCGAGGGTGCCTGAGGCGCGCATCAACGCTGCTGCCGGCAGTGAGGGTTTCTATGCAGCACTGCCGCCGATCACCGAATTTTCGGCGATCACCCGAGCGGAGAGTTACCGCGAGCTGCCCGCGGACTGGCATATCGCGTTCTGCGATGTGCGCAACTCGACTGCGGCAGTGGCTGCCGGCAAGTACCGCAATGTGAATTCCGTCGGCGCCGCGGCGATCACTGCGGTAATCAATGCCGCGGATGGCGTCGACATTCCTTTCAGCTTCGAGGGCGACGGCGCGGTGCTGTGCGTGCCGCCGTGCTGCCTCGAGGCGGCGCGTGCCGCGCTGGCGAAGACCCAGGAGATGGCGCGCGACGCCTTCGGCCTCGACTTGCGCATTGCCACGGTGCCTGCGGCGGAGATTCCGGCGGGTTTCAGCGTGCGCGTTGCGCGCTACCGGGTGTCCGAGCATTACCAGCAGGCGGTGTTCTCCGGTGGCGGCATTGCCTGCATCGACGCGCTGGTCAAGGATCCGGCGACGGCGGCGCGTTACCTGATCGAACCCGGCAGCATCCAGCCACAGGGCAGTTTCGAGGGTTTCGAGTGCCGCTGGCAGGACATTCCCAGCCGCCACGGCGAGACCGTGAGCCTGATGGTGCTGGCTCTGCACCACGAGCCGGAGCGTACGGCGGCGGTATACCGCGAAGTGATCGCCAAGGTGAGGGAAGTTTATGGTGACGAGGAAGCCTGCCATCCGCTGGCGGTGCCGCAGCTGGCGATGACGCTCGACGGCAATTTGCTTGAGGACGAGGCCGCCATCCGCACGGCGGCATCGGGGCGCTGGCAGCGCTGGCGCCGGAAAATGCATATCCGCTTGATGGTGCTGGTCGGCTGGGTGCTGATGCGTTTTGGTATCCGCACTGAGGCCACTGATTGGAGCCGCTACAAGTCGGATCTGGTGCGCAACGCCGATGTGCGCAAATTTTCAGATATCTATCGGCAGATCCTGTCCGGGACCGCGGCGCAGCGTCTGGCGCTGGAAGTCTGGCTGCAACAGAAATTCCGCCAGCGCCAGCTGCTTTATGGTCTGCATGTCACGGACCGCGCGCACATGACCTGCCTGGTATTCGACTACGCAGGCCGCCATCTGCATTTCATCGACGGTGCCGACGGCGGGCTGTTCCTCGCGGCCAAGGCGTTCAAGGAACGCGCCAACCAGTACGTCAGCCGTACCGGGATTTGACGGCCGGAGAAATTATTTAAGTATCTGATTTTAAACGAATTTATTGCTTACAGGTCATTTCATCTTCTGCAGCACCTCAAGCAGCTCGTCGTTGGGCATGATGCCGCGTGGATCGTTGACGTTGGCGTAGCGGACGAAGCCCTCGCGGTCGATGATGAACCAGGCGCGTTTCGCACGCAGATAAGCGGCGATGCGTTTGCCATCCTTCGCCAGCGCGGGATCATCGTTGAGCACGCCGTAGGCGCGGGTCATTTCGCGGCGGGTGTCACTCAACAGCGGGAACTTCAGTCCGAGCTTGGTGGCGAACTCGGTATTGGCGGCGTTGAAATCGACACTGATGCCCAGGACCTGGGCATTGGCGGCCTCGAACTTGGGAAGATCAAGCTGGAAGGCCACGACTTCGGTCGTTCACGTGTCGGTGAAGGCGGCGATGTAGAAGAACAGGACGACGTTCTTTTTGCCCAGATAATCCGCGAGTGCCACCGGCTTGCCGGTGGAGGAGTTCACGGAAAACGCAGGCGCCCGGTCGCCGGGCTTCGGCATCTGGGCCTGAGCGGACACGGCGAACAGAGTCGCGGCCCCGAGCAGGCTGGCGGTTATCCAGCGGTGCAGCAGTGACATTTTCGTCATCGTGGTCCTCCGTTTGCGGGTTATTTGATGCGGGCGAGGTCGCGCACGTAATTGCGCAGCACGAGGCCGTCGAAATCGACATGGCCGATACCGCGCGCATTGATCAGGCCTTTTTTATCGACGATGACCGTGGACGGCACTCCGCGTACGCCGAAACCGCGAGCGACGTTCATGTCCTGGTCGAGCAGTGCGGGCACGGTGTAGCCGCCCTTGGCGAATATCGGCTTGACCGCGGCTTCGCCGGTGCCGTCGATCGAGATGGTGATGACCTGGATCCCGTACTTCTTCAACTCGTCATGCGCCCTCTGCACGGAGGGCAGCTCGCGTACGCAGGAGCTTCACCACGAAGCCCAGAAGCGGATGATGGTGACCTTGTTGCGCAGGTCGACGTCGCTGCCGCTGCTGCCGTTGATGCCCGGGATCTTGAACGAGGGCATCGGCGTGGGCTGCGGCACCGGCACCAGGGTATCGGCCGCGACGGGCTGCGTCAGCATCAGGACGCCACCCAGCAGGGCGGCCAGAAGTGTGTTCAGTCGCATAAAACCTCCGTGACGGTTTCTGTCGGGGGATGACTGCCCTGATTCTAGCCGGACTTGAGGTTTGGGCAACCGCGGACGGCGCCATGCTGCACCTTGTCATGGACGTGCGGCGGCGGCTTTTGCCGCCGCCGCTGCACGGCTTTATTGCGGCTCGATGCCGGCAGCCTTGGCGATGGCCGCGAATTTTTTCACGTCCTCGCGGAACTGCTTTGCCCAGACTTCCGGCGGATCGCCGTTGGGCTCATAACCGTTGTCGACGAAGTGCGCGTTGATTTTCGGTTCCTGCAGTGACTTGTGGATGGCCTGCTGCAGCCTGCGCGCGATCGGCATCGGCAGTTTCGCCGGGCCAAATACGGCGTGCCAGCCGGCGTCGGCGACGTAGCCGTTGACGGTTTCGCCAACCGTGGGAATGTCCGGCAGGGAACTCAGGCGCTTGGCGCCGGTAAAGGCGATTGCACGCATGCGCCCGGCCTTGTGATGGGGCACGCCGACCGAACCCGCAGGGAAGTGCACTTGCACCTCGCCGCCGATCACGGCGGCCGCCGCCGGCCCGCCACCCTTGTATGGCACGTGCAGCATTTCGATCTTGGCCATGCTCGCGAGCAGCGCGCCGGCGAGATGCTGGCCGTTGCCGATGCCGGCAGTGCTGTAGCGCAGGGATTGTTTTTTTGCCTCTGCGATCAGTTCGGCGGTGTTTTTCACCGGCAGCTTCGGATTCACCACGAGCAGGTAACCCAGCCCGGTGGCGACGTTGGTGACCGGCGTGAAATCGCGGATCACGTCGAAAGGCATTTTCTTCAGGATCGCCGGGTTCACCGCGAAACCGAATGAGGTATTCATGATGGTGTAACCGTCGGGCGTAGCGTTCCTGACCATGTCCGAACCGACGATGGCATTGGCGCCGCCGCGGTTGTCGATGACAAAGTGGGTGCCGAGCTCTGCTTCGACCTGGCGGAACAGCACGCGCGAGAATACGTCGACATTGCCGCCGGCCGGGAAAGGGATGATTAGCCGGATCGGCCGGTTGGGGTATTGCTGGGCGACTGCCTGGCCGGCGAATGCGAGAGCCAGCGCGCCGACCACCAGTGAAATGCTGCGTTGCTTCATTCTTGCCTCCTCCAATGTGTGATGACCTGGATGACGGGCGCGCGATTATAGTGGTGCTGTCGTGCTGCGCGTCTCCGAACTCACATTCTAGTGGCAACGACGGTTTTGCTGTAAACAAGTTTCTGCGGCGGCGCGGCGATCGAGTAATCTGCAGGCTTTGCTGTCGAAATTACTGATTTTTTGAAAGGGAACAGATGTGAGCAAGCCGGTCATCCTCGTCACTGCCGCCACCGTGTCCGATCTGGCGCAGAACCTGCTGCGCGAGGGCGGTGCCGAGATTGAATTCATGCCAGGCGCCATTGATGAGGTGCGATTGATCGAAGCGTTGTCGAGCGGACGCGTGGCTGCAGTGCTGCTGCGCGGCTCGCCACCGCTGACGGCGCGGGTGTTCGATGCGGCACGCGGCCTGAAGATCGTCGCCAAACACGGCGCCGGTGTCGATTCGGTGGACATCGCGGCGGCGACCCGGAACGGTGTCGCGGTGATGGTTGCAGGCGGTGCCAACGCCGATGCGGTGGCGGAGCATGCGCTGGCCATAATGCTGGCGCTGGTCCGTGAGTTGCCGCGTTTTGACCGCGAGATGCGTCAGGGCGCCTGGCGCGACCTCAACCATTTCACCCGGGATTTCCGCGAATGCACGGTCGGCATCATCGGTTTTGGCCAGATCGGCGAGCGCACGGCGCGGCTGGCGCAGGCCTGTGGCGCGCAGGTGCTGGTGCATACGCGCACCGCGGTCAAGCTGCCGCAGGGCATGGCGCGGGAAGCCGAACTCGACGGGCTGCTGGAACGCGCCGACATCGTCAGTCTGCATTGTCCGCTGAACGAGAAGACGCGCGGGTTGATCGGCGCCGCGCAGTTTGCGCGGATGAAGTCCGGCGCGATCCTGATCAACACCGCGCGCGGTCCCGTGGTCGATGAGCCTGCGTTGGTGACGGCGCTGTCCAGCGGCCGGCTGGCCGCTGCCGGCCTTGATACCTTCGCGGTGGAGCCGCCGGATCCGGCAAACCCGCTGTTTGGCTTGCCCAACGTGATCGTCACGCCGCATATCGCCGCGGCAACCACGCATGCGATGGTGCGCATGGGCACGATCGCGGCGAACAACATCATCAGTTGGCTGCGCGGAGAGGTGTACGACCAGCGCAACCTGCTGAATCCGGAAGTCGGGGCAAACCGCTTGCGCGCATAGTGGTCGTTCGCTGGCGGAGACCCCGGCGGCCGTGTTCCACTGTGGGTCTGTTTAAGCAGGGCCCGGGCGCCTCGCCCTTCACTCCAGGATCAATCGATGACTACTGAAAAAATACTGTCTAGCCGCGAAGGCCCGGTCGGCTTCCTTGTTTTTAATAACCCCGAGCGTCGCAATGCGGTGTCGCTGGACATGTGGCAGCGGGCTGGCGAGGTCGTTGCCGAATTCGCGCATGATGACAGCGTGCGTGTGATCGTGCTCGCCGGCGCCGGCGACAAGTCCTTCGTGTCCGGCGCCGATATTTCGAAATTCGAGAATGAACGCGCCAACGCCGAGGCCCAGGAGAAGTATGCGAAAACCTCCTCGGGCATGCGTGCGCTGCTGCGCGAGACCGGCAAACCGACGATCGCGATGATTCGCGGCTACTGTATCGGCGGCGGCATGTCCCTGGCGTTGAGCTGCGACCTGCGCATCTGCTCCGACGACGCCCAGTTCGGCATTCCGGCGGCGCGGCTGGGGATCGGTTACGGCATGGAAGGCCTGCGCCGGCTGGTGGAGCTGGTCGGTCCATCGGCGGCGAAGGAATTCATTTACACCGCGCGCCGTTATACGGCAGCGGAGGCATTGCGTATGGGCATCGTCAACCAGGTGCTGCCGGCGCAGTCGCTCGATGCCGCAGTCCGCGAGATCGCCGGCAACATCGCCGTTAACGCGCCGCTGTCGATTCTCACAGCCAAGCGCGTGATCGACGAATTGATGAAGGATCCCGCGGAGCGAGACCTCGTTCTGTGCGAAGACCTGGTGAAACGCTGCGGTGCAAGCGAGGATTTTATCGAAGGCCGCCGCGCCTTCATGGAAAAACGAAAACCCGTGTTCAAAGGGCGCTGATCATGACCATTCATTTGTTGATGTTGCCGAGCGTACGGGCCTGCGCGGTTCTGGCCCTGTCTGGCGTGACCTTCGCCGTGGCTGCAGCCCAGTCTGCCGGCGGTTATCCGAACCGCCCGGTGCGTTTCGTCGTGGCCCAGGCGGCCGGCGGCAACGCCGATTTCGTTGCGCGTATGGTGGCGGGAGAATTGGCGAAGCGACTCGGCCATCAGTTCGTTGTTGACAACCGTTCCGGCG
This sequence comes from Burkholderiales bacterium, assembly GCA_030684405.1. Taxonomy (GTDB): domain Bacteria; phylum Pseudomonadota; class Gammaproteobacteria; order Burkholderiales; family SG8-41. Next base: position 144,852 of record JAUXYA010000029.1, read on the forward strand.
GCGGTGGCGGCGTGCTCGCGGCAGAACTGGTGGCCAAAGCCAATCCCGACGGCTACACGATGCTGCTGGTGGGCAGTTCTTTTGGAGTCAATCCGAGCCTCTACAAGAAGCTGCCCTACGATTCCGAACGCGATCTGGCGCCGATTACACTGGCCTCCACTGCTACGCAGATTCTGGTGGTGACCCCTTCGCTGCCGGTGCAGACGGTGCAGGATCTGATCCGGCTGGCACAGGCCAAACCCGACGAACTGAATTTCGGATCCTCCGGCAACGGCGGCGGCCCGCACCTTGCCGGAGAACTGTTCAATTTGATGGCGAAGACCCGCATGACACACATTCCCTACAAGGGCGCTTCGGGTTCGATCCTCGATCTGCTTTCCGGGCGCATCCAGGTGGTGTTTGCCACCATGCCTTCGGTGATGATTCACGTCCGCTCCGCCAAGTTGCGCGGATTGGCCGTGACCAGCCTTCAGCGATCATCGCTGGTGCCCGAACTGCCGACGATTTCCGAGTCGGGCCTGAAGGGATTTGAGTCTGGCACCTGGCAGGGGATTTTCGTGCCGCGCGGTACACCGGAACCGGTTGTGCGTCTGCTCAACCGCGAGATCGTCGACATCGTGAAAACGCCGGAAGTGCGCAAGCGTTTCGAGATTGAAGGCGGCGTCCCGGTCGGCAATTCGCCGCAGGAGTTCGCGGTCTGGCTGCGCGCCGAGATTGCGAAATGGGGGAAGGTCGTGAAAGCAGCCAAGATCGCGCTGGAATAGGAACGCGCTGTAACTGTCGCCGTTCGGTGTCAGTTACGAATTGTTACGCACCTCATGTGATTTGTGTCACGGAAACAGTGGCCGGCCGGCACTAACATGCGGGCAAGCGTTTCCCGTGAAGGGTGCGCATTCCATAAGGAAGGACAATCATGAACGTGATCCTGAGTACCATCCTGAACAAGACTGCCATTGCAGCGGTGCTGCTGGCCGCCGGCAATCTGGCGACGCTGCCGGCACAGGCGGAAAAACCGTCATGGGCTGGCGGCGGCAAGAATCAGGAAAGCCGTGACGAGCGCGGCGGCGGCAAAAACCGTGACCGCGACGACCGTGGTGGCGGCAAGCAGCGTGATCGCGACCATGCGGAACGGCCGTCTTCCGGCGGTAGCCATTTCGGCCAGCGCCAGCAGGTCGTCGTACGCGACTATTACACTCAGGAGTTTCGCAGCGGCCACTGTCCGCCTGGACTGGCGAAAAAGAACAACGGCTGCATGCCGCCGGGGCAGGCCAAAAAATGGCATAAGGGCCGGCCGCTGCCGCGTGATGTCGTGTATTACGACCTGCCGCCGCGGCTGGTGGTCCAGCTGGGCTCACCGCCGGCCGGACACAAGTATGTGCGGGTGGCGACGGACATCCTGCTGATCGCTGTCGGTACCTCAATGGTCATCGACGCAGTCACCGACCTCGGCCGCTTGTAGGTTTCCGCGTCGCTGGCAACTGGCGGGTCGCATTGCGACCCGTTTTTTTTTGCGGCAAGGTTGGGCCTGCGCAACTCCGGAGACCTCAGTCATGATCCTACGCACGCTGCAACAGGTGATTCCCGCCATGGAAACTTCCGATGGCGCCGGTGTGAAGCTGCGTCGAAGCATCGGCCAGACGCCGCAGACTCGGCTCGATCCCTTTCTGATGCTCGACGAATTCGGAACCGATAATCCGCAGGATTACATCGCCGGCTTTCCCTCGCACCCGCACCGCGGTTTCGAGACCGTGACCTACATGCTCGACGGCCACATGCTGCACGAGGATCATCTCGGCAACCGTGGCGACCTGAGGGGCGGCGACGTGCAGTGGATGACCGCGGGCCGCGGCATCATTCACTCCGAGATGCCGCAACAACTGGAAGGGCGGATGCGCGGCTTCCAGCTGTGGCTCAACCTGCCGGCGCAGGAGAAGATGAAGCCGGCGGGTTATCGCGACATTCCAGCGGCGGCTATTCCGGGCGCGACATTGCCTGGCGGCGGCAGTATGAAGGTGATTGCCGGCACGCTGCGGCTGGGTGATCGTGATATAGCGGGACCGGTGCAGGCGCTCAGTACCGAGCCGGTCTATTTGGATGTCGGGCTGCCGGCCGGCGGAACGTTCGAGCAGGCGCTGCCGTCAGGCCACAACGCGTTTCTGTATGTCTATGAAGGGGATGCCGTCGTCGGCGCTGCGGCCGGCGCCCGTGCGTTGCCTCGACGCGCGGCGGGTGTCCTCTCCCCCGGGGATTCGGTTCGCGTCGCCGCGACCGGCGAGAGTGTTCGCTTCATCCTGCTGGCGGCAAAGCCGCTGCGCGAGCCCGTCGTGCAATACGGGCCTTTTGTGATGAACACGCGCGAAGAGATCGAGCAGGCAGTCCGCGATTATCAGGCAGGGCGCCTGACAGCCTGAGAAGACGAAAAAAAGCGCCGGCATGTGCCGGCGCTGGATGCTGCTGGATTGAAGCTGTGGCCTATTGCGGCTGGATGCCGGCAAGCTCCGCGGCTTTCCGGTAACGCGCGATTTCCTTAGGCAGCAGGTCGGGCAGCTGGGCCAAGGGCAACTGCCAGGCCTCAGCGCCCTGCGTGTCGAGGAATTTCTTCATGTCGGGGCTAGCGACGATTTTCTGGATTTCCGAGTAGAGGAACTTGAGCCGGTCGGGCGCCATGCCGGCCGGCGCGAAAGTGCCCCACCACAGTTCGTACTCATAGCCTGGCGCGCCTTGCGAGGCGATGGTCGGCAGTTCCGGAAACAGCGGCGATTTTTCCGCGCTGGTCACACCGAGGATGCGGATGCGGCCGGAATCACGCTGCGGCAGCAGGGCCGAGGAACTGGCGATGACAACTTCGACTTCACCGGATGCAATGGCGGTGACTGCCAGCGAGATGCCCTTGTAGGGAATGTGCTGCATCTTGATGCCGGCAGCCGAGGCAAAAAGTGCGCCGGCGAAATGGTTATTACCGCCAGTGCCCGAGGAGCCGTAGTTCAGTAAGTATTTATTCGGGTTCTTTTTCACCAACGCGATCAGCTCCCTGGCACTCTTCGCCGGAACCGACGGGTGAATGGCAAACAGCATCGGCGCGCGGGCCGTCATGCCGATCGGGATGATGGACTTGGCGGGATCAAAGGGGAGCTTGGCACGCACGGCGGCGGTGGCGGGGTATGACGAGGTGTGGCCGAGCAGGGTGTGGCCGTCAGGATCCGCCTTGGTCACCATTTCGGTGCCGATCATGCCGCTGGCGCCCGGACGGTTGTCGACTACGATGTTGCGTCCCAGCGCGGTGCCGAGGCGGCTTGCGATGGCCCGGCTCATGGCGTCGGCCGAACCGCCCGGAGTGTAGGGTACAACCATCACCATGTTTTTTGACGGAAATGTACCCTGTGCGTAGGCGCCTTGCGTGGCGACCAGCGTCAGGGCGGCCATCGCGGCTGAAGTTGCAAATGTTCTGACTTTCATGAATTTCCTCCGTATTTTGGCTGCTCGAGTCTGTTGTGCTGCAGTGTTTCCGGGTTCAATCCCACGCCGGCGCGCGGCCCGCCGGATTGGTAATGCCGCCGTTGGGCCTTACCAGTGCTTAAATGCGTTTATTCTCTTCGGCGGTCAGCGTGAAGTTGAACACGTCGAGGTTCTGCGCGATGCGCTCCGGGTTTGGTTTGAATAGCGTGGGACGGGCGCAATGTTGCCCTGTTGGAGGACACAGCGCAACAAGGCCGGCGTGAGAGCTCTTTTTTTGAAGGCGGACACTGTCAGTTAACGGCTCACGGCCACGTAGTCGCAACCAGGGCTGCCGCGCGAAGTGGGAAATCGTAAAATAAGCGTTTTGACGAAAACGGACAGTCCCGATCATGAGCCAGCCGCCCTTTCATCTCGCGTTTCCCGTCGATGATCTTGCCAAGGCACGCGCGTTTTACGGCGGCCTGCTGGGTTGCCCGGAGGGACGTTCGTCGGAAGACTGGGTCGATTTTGATTTTTACGGCCACCAGATCGTGGCCCACCTTGCGCCGGGCGAGGTCGGACACCGCAGCACCAGTATCGTGGATGGTGACAATGTCCCCGTGCGCCATTTCGGTGCGGTCCTGTCCATGACGGAATGGCAGGCTCTGGCCGACCGGCTGACCAGGGCTGGCACGAAATTCGTCATTGAGCCGCACATCCGCTTCCAGGGTCAGGTCGGCGAGCAGGCGACGATGTTCTTCCTGGACCCCTGCGGCAATGCACTGGAATTCAAGGCTTTCCGGGACATATCCCGGCTATTCGCCAAATAGGGGCGTTGCGCTGAGAGGTTGACCGTGCCGGAGAATGTTCATAAACTGAATTGCCACAATCTGAAACTCAAACAATCAGCTCGCAGGAGGAGATAAACATGAACAAGCTTATTAGAGTATTGGCACTTGCCGCATGCACGATGTTCGCGCTGCCCGCGGCAGCACAGGAAAAGATCAATCTGTCGATTGCTACCGGCGGCACCGGCGGCGTGTATTACCCGCTGGGCGGCGGCATGGCCAATGTGTTCTCCAAGCACATTCCCGGCATGCAGGCCACTGCCGAGGTCACCGGCGGATCCGTCGACAACATGCGGCTGATCGGTACCGGCAAACCCTACATTGCCTTGGCCCAGGCCGATGCCGTAATCGATGCATACAACGGCGAAGGCAAGTTCAAGGGCACCAAGATTCCGGTACGCGCACTGATGATGCTGTACACCAACATCATGCATGCGGTGACGGTTGAGGGCACTGGGATCAACAACATCAATGATCTCAAGGGCCGGCGCGTATCGACCGGGTCTCCCGGCAGTGCGACCGAAGTGTTTGCCTTCCGGGTGCTTGAGGCTGCCGGCATCAATCCGCAAAAAGACCTGCGGATCGAGCGGTTGGGCGCGGCCGAGTCGGCCAACGCGATGAAGGACAAGAAGATCGACGCCTTCTTCTTCGTGGTCGGCCTGCCGACTTCCGCCGTCACTGATCTTGCCGCCACGCCCGGCACAAAGATCAAGTTCCTCGACCATGCGAACCTGCTGCCGGCGATGGTCAAGCAACACGGCAACATTTACATCGCTGATGTCATCCCGCGAGCCACTTATCCGGGCATGACTGCTGACAATCAGGCGACGGCCGTGGCCAATCTTCTGGTGGCCAATGCCAATATGAGCGACGAGGTTGCTTACAACATCGTGAAGACGGTTTTTGACAGGCGCCCCGACCTGATTGCCGTGCACAAGACTGCGGCCGATATCACGCTCGAAAAACAGAAGGCCGAAGCCTCCCCGGTGCCCTGGCATCCTGGCGCGGTGAAGTACTTCAAGGAAAAAGGGCTGAAGTTCTGATTGAGGTGGGCTGCACCGACCCCGTCCGTTTAAGGACGGGGTTTTGTTTTTGGAATTGGCGTGTCAATAATGGGCGGGCCACATTTTTCCATCAACGCGAAAAATAATATCGATTTCCGGGGGAGCGCATGAACGAAGTGCCTGCGCAGAATTCGCTGCAAAGTGAGAGTGAGGCCGCGCTCAGCGAGGCTGCGCTCAGTGATGATGCGCGCAAACGCGTCGCGGAATTGATCGAGGAAGAAGAGGGCACCCACAACCGCTACACCGGCGTGCTCGCGGTTCTGTTAACGCTCGCGGCCGTGGTGATGTCGTTGTTTCACCTGTATGCGGCAGTGGAAATCGTTCCCGCATTCAGGCTGCGCCCCATACACGTTGCGTTTGCGTTGACACTGGTATTCCTGCTGTTTCCGATAGCGAAGCGTTTTCGGAACAGGCTGATGTGGTGGGATGTGCTGTTGGCAGCGGCGACGGTGGGCGTTGCGGGCTACATCCTTTACTGGGGCGACCTGCTGGGCGATCGCGCCACGATCCCGACAACGGTCGACCAGGTCGTCGGTGTGGTGCTGATCCTGCTGATACTCGAAGGCAACCGCCGCAGCTCGACATGGATACTGCCGTTCATCGTGACGCTTTTCCTGGCCTACGCGCTGTTCGGTCCTTATCTGCCGGAGCCGTGGACGCACAAGGGTTATGAAATCGCACGGCTTACCGGCGCGCTGTACATGACGCTGGAGGGCATTTTCGGCGTCGCTGTGGATGTGTCGTCCACGCTGATCATCCTGTTCACGATCTTCGGTGCCTTCCTGCAGTTTTCAGGTGCGGGGAAGTTTTTCCTGGACTTTTCGTTTGCCGCAATGGGCGGCAAACCCTCCAGCGCGGGACGCGCAGTGGTGATGTCCTCATTCCTGCTGGGCGGTCCGTCAGGTTCGGGTGTCGCAACCACGGTGACCATTGGTGCCGTGGCCTATCCCCTGCTGCAAAAGGCCGGGTATGGCAAGGAAGCAGCCGGCGGATTGCTCGCCGCCGGCGGGCTGGGGGCCATTCTGTCACCGCCGGTGCTGGGTGCAGCGGCATTCCTGATTGCTGAATTCCTGAGGATCTCGTATCTCGACGTGATCCTGATGGCGACCATTCCGACGATTCTGTTTTACCTGGCCATATTCATCATGGTCGAGATCGATGCGCGGAAATTCAACATGCATGCGGTCGCGCTTGAAAAGCATCAGCGTGCCTGGGAGTTGGCCAAGCGGTATTGGTACCATTTCGTATCGCTGGTATCGATTGTTGTTTTCCTGCTGATGGGTTATTCCCCGGTTCTTTCGGTGTTTTACGCCACGCTGGTGACCGCGGCGCTGTCTTTCATCCGCCGTGATTCGGCGATGATTCCCTACGACTGGTTCCGTGGCCGCATGCCATGGATCCGAGGACTCTGGGAATCGCGTTTCATCAAGGCGCTGGAGGGCGGCTCCGTGGGGGTGCTCAATGTCGCGATGACCTGCGCGTCCGCGGGCATCATTGTCGGTGTGGTGACGCTGACGGGACTGGGGCTCAAGTTCAGCTCCATCGTGCTGAATTACGCCGACTCGGGTGCACAGGGGCTGGTCTCGTTCTGGACCTTCTTCGGGGTTGCAAATACCCCGGAACTGCTCAAGGACATGACCTTATTGCTGACCGCCTTCTATACATCGCTGATCGTGTGGATCGTCGGCCTTGCTGTGCCGGTGACGGCCTCGTACATCATCTGTGCCGTCGTCGCGGCACCGGCAATGATCAAGCTGGGGGTGCCGGATTTCGCCGCGCACATGTTCATTTTCTACTACGCCGTGTTGTCGGAAGTGTCGCCGCCTACTGCGCTCTCGCCGTTTGCCGCAGCCGCAATTACCGGGGGCGGGCCGTACCGCACGACGCTGCAGTGTTGGAAATACACCGCGCCAGCATTCCTGCTGCCCTTCATGTTCGTGCTGGATCCGTCGGGCGTTGGATTGCTGCTGGACGGCTCCTTCAAGAATCTGGCGACCGCTGACTGGGGGTCCATAGCGCTGGTAACATTTACCGCAGCTGCAGGTATCGTTGCGCTGGCCGGCGGCTTGCAGGGTTGGCTGTTGCGCAAGACCAATATACTGGAACGCTGGATGCTGGTCATCGCAGGCTTGATGCTGGTGTATCCGACGGCGACTTTTGATGCCATCGGTTTCGGGCTGGCTATTGCGGTCGTGGTGATGCAGAAGCTTTGGCCGGGCAAGATTGCACCTGCCTGATGCCGGATTGACGTGCGGCACGTGGAAACGAGATACCCGGCACCGTTCGCGGTGCTCGGTATCCGCACCGACGGCGAGGCGGTCACCGGAATTCGTTATCTGCCTCGCAGCACCGCAGCGCAGGCGCCGCATGACCGGGTGGCCGAACGCGCTTGCCGCGAGATCGAGCGTTATCTTGCCGACCCGGAGCACCATTTCGCCGTACCCTATCGCCTGTACGGCACTCCGTTCCGGCAACAAGTATGGCGCGAAATAGAAAAACTTTTTCCATTAAAAACAATAACTTATGGCGATATGGCGGCGCGCCTTCAGAGCAGTGCGCGAGCCGTCGGCGGCGCCTGTGGCGCGAATCCGGTGCCGCTGATCGTGCCTTGCCATCGCGTACTCGCAGCGGGCCGGAGGTTGGGCGGCTTCATGGGCGGGCGGGAAGATTTTCCGCTGGCCGTCAAAAGCTGGCTGCTGCAGCATGAAGGCATCCTCGCTGCAACTGATTGACGAGTTCTGTGATGCGCTGTGGCTGGAGGACGGTCTCGCCCGCAACACGCTGGACAGCTATCGCCGTGATCTGAAGCAGTTCGCAGGCTGGCTGGAGCCACAGGGCAGGGATCTGCTGGTGGCCGACCAGGCTGCCATCCAGGGTTATCTAGCGCACCGTTTTCGCACCCGGGCGCGTGCTTCTACCGCCGCGCGCCTGCTCTCGGCGCTGAAGCGCTTCTACCGCAATGCGGTTCGCCAGAACATGATTCAGACCGATCCTACGCTGCGTATCGACACGCCGAAGCTGCCGCGTCCCTTGCCGAAAACGCTGACCGAAGCTGATGTCGAAAGCTTGTTGGCGGCACCGGCGCTGGACCACCCCCTGGGCCTGCGCGACCGGGCGATGCTCGAAGTGCTCTACGCGAGCGGCCTTCGTGTATCCGAACTGGTGACGCTGAAAGTGCCGCAGGTCAGCCGTGACATGGGTGTGGTGCGGGTGCTGGGCAAGGGTTCGAAGGAACGGCTGGTGCCGCTGGGCGAAGAGGCGTTGTCCTGGCTGGAGCGCTACCTGCTCGAGGCGCGGCCTTTGCTACTGGATGCGAGGACCAGCGACGCGCTGTTTGTCACTGCGCGCGCCGAAGCGATGACGCGGCAGGCATTCTGGCACCTGCTGCGGCGCTACGCCGCTCAGGCCGGGCTCCACAAGACGGTTTCACCCCATACCCTGCGCCATGCCTTCGCCACCCACCTGCTTAACCACGGCGCCGATCTTCGCGTGGTGCAGCTGCTGCTCGGGCATTCCGACATCTCGACAACGCAGATCTACACCCATGTCGCGCGGGAACGCATGAAACAGCTGCATGCGAAACATCACCCGCGCGGCTGAGGCTGCGCGAAGCTCAGTCTTTTTTGCCGCGCTCGATGCTGACGCCAAGTCTTTTCACGCCGGCCAGCGGCGACAGCTTGGCGATGGTGACGCGCAGCCACGGTGCCTTGAAGTCCCCGATCACCAGTTGTGCGATCGACTCTGCGGCATGCTCGAGCAGGTCAAAGTGCTTGTTCGCAAAGAGCCGGCGGATGTCGGCGACTACTTCGGCGTAGTCGATGGTGTCCTCGATGCGGTCGCTGTGCGAGGCATGTTCGCCGCGCAGCCCGATCTCGAGATCGAGCTGGATAGTCTGCGGCACCTGTTTTTCCTGCGCATAGATGCCGATGCGGGTTTCGATGCGCAGCTCGCTGATGAATATGGTGTCCATGTGCCGGCCGGCGGGCCGCCTTGGGCTAAAATGTCCGGCGCCATTCTAGGGGAAATCACTTGGCGCTACTAATCGTCATCGTTCTGGCTTATTTGATCGGCTCGATCTCGTTTGCGGTGATCGTCAGCAGGGCCTTTCGGCTGCCCGATCCGCGCGAATACGGCTCAGGCAATCCCGGTGCCACCAACGTGCTGCGCAGTGGCCGCAAGTCGGCTGCTGTGCTGACGCTGTTCGGAGATTGTGCCAAGGGCTGGATTGCGGTGTATGCCGCTGCGCAGGGCTTGCCCGAAGCGGCGGTTCCGGCAGCAGCCGTAGCAGCTGTGGCGGTGATCCTCGGCCACATGTATCCGCTGTTTCACGCTTTCCGCGGGGGCAAGGGCGTAGCGACGGCGCTCGGCGCGTTGCTCGCACTGAACTGGATATTGGCGCTGGGCACCCTGGCGACCTGGATCACGATGGCGGTATTTTTCCGATATTCCTCGCTGGCCGCATTGATGTCGGCGCTGTTTGCAGTGTTTTTTACGCTGATCCTGTTTAATGCTATGCATCCGTTTTTCACGGCGGTCACGCTGATTGCCGCGCTGCTGATCTGGCGCCACCGTGCGAACATCCGCAACCTGCTCGCTGGCAAGGAAAGCCGGATTGGCGCAAAGGCCGGCGGCGGCCGGGGTTAGGCGCTCAGGCTTTTTCCAGGCTGGCAAGTTCCCAGCGTGGGCGAACGGCGAATCCCGAAGAGGCGCCGTGTTTGGCGCCGTGCTGCAGCCGCAATGCGCCCGCAAAGGCGATCATCGCGCCATTGTCGGTGCAGAATTCGAAGGGTGGATAGAACACCGTGCAGCCGAGGCGCTGCGCGGCGGCTGTCAGTTGCGCGCGCAATACCCGGTTAGCGCCGACGCCCCCGGCCACCACCAGCCGCGGAATGGCGGTCTGTTCCAGAGCGGCTACCGACTTGCCGACCAGCACGTCGACGATCGCGGCCTGCAACTCGGCGGCAAGGTCAGCCCTAGCCTGCGCATCCGGCGGCAGGCTGCGGACGGCGGTCAGCACTGCAGTCTTCAAGCCGCTAAAGCTGAAATCGAGACTGTTGCTGCGCAGCATCGGCCGCGGCAGTGTGAAGCGTCCGCAGCGGCCGGATGCTGCCAGTTCGGCGATTGCAGGCCCGCCAGGATAGCTGAGGCCGAGCAACTTGGCCGATTTGTCAAAAGCCTCGCCGGCAGCATCGTCCAGGGTTTCCCCTAAGAGTGAGTAGTCACCAACACCCCCAACGCGCATCAACTGGGTGTGTCCCCCAGAAACCAGCAGCGCAATGAACGGAAAGGGCGGCGCCGGGTGCGTCAGCAGCGGTGACAGCAGATGGCCCTCAAGGTGGTGGATGCCGATCGCGGGGATGTCCAGCGCATACGCCAGACTGGCGCCGATGCCGGCACCGACAAGCAGGGCGCCCGCGAGCCCGGGTCCCGCGGTATACGCCACAGCGTCCAGTTCCGCTGGTTTCTTGCCGGCCCGACCGAGGACTTCCCGGGTGAGCGGCAGCACTCGCCGGATATGGTCGCGGGAGGCCAGTTCGGGCACGACTCCGCCATAATCGGCATGCAGGGCGACCTGGGAATGCAGGGCGTGGGCGAGCAGCCCCTGGTCGCTATCGTAGAGAGCTATGCCGGTTTCGTCGCAGGAAGTTTCGATACCAAGTACTAGCACGGGGCGGCGGGCGGGAGGGTGCTGAAGAAGGGGATGGTCCGGCCCCTGTCCATATTCGGGGAACGTGTTTATAATACGCGCTTTTCCGAATTCAGCCCCGAGGTTTCATGACCACTGTACGTGTCAAGGAAAACGAACCGTTTGAAGTCGCACTGCGCCGCTTCAAACGTACTGTTGAAAAGACTGGCTTGCTGACCGAACTGCGCGCCCGCGAGTTTTACGAGAAGCCTACCGCCGAGCGCAAGCGCAAGCTGGCCGCCGCGGTCAAACGCACGCACAAGCGCCTGCGCTCTCAGTTGCTGCCGCCGAAACTGTACTGATCCCCGGGACGGTTTTAGCCAAGGGTGCGGAGGCCAGTCCCCGCACCCTTTTGTCGTTTATGGAAAGCCCAGCATGGGATTGCGTAATCAGATCAATGATGACCTGAAGGCTGCGATGCGCAGCGGCGATACTGCGCGCCGCGACACCATTCGTCTGCTGACTGCCGCGCTTAAGCAGCGCGAGGTGGACGAGCGCACGACGCTGACTGACACCGATGTGCTGGTCGTGATCGAAAAAATGATCAAGCAGCGCCGCGATTCGATTTCCCAGTTTGAGCAGGGCGGGCGCGAAGACCTTGCAGCAAAGGAAAGGCAGGAACTCCAGCTGTTGCAGGCCTACATGCCGCAGGCCATGGACGAGGATGAGGTTGCCGCAGCCGTTACGGCGGCAGTGGCGGAAACCGGTGCGGCAGGACCGGCGGACATGGGCAAGGTGATGGCCTTGCTGAAGCAGAAGCTCGCCGGCCGTGCCGACATGGGCAAGGTCTCGGCTGCAGTCAAGGCGCATCTCGTCAAAGCCTAGACTTCTGTTTTTTTAGAGCTTTTTCTCGGGTGCGGCGGACTTTCTCCGCTACCCTATAATTCCCTGATTGCCGCAGCCTGTTCCGGGCTGCGAATTCCGGAATGGAGCCTCGCGCAGCGCGCATGATTCCACAGTCGTTCATCCAGGATCTGCTCGGCCGCGTCGACATCGTCGAGGTCATTGACCGGTACGTGAAGCTCAAGCGCACCGGGTCGAACTTCGCGGCCTGCTGCCCCTTTCACACCGAGAAATCCCCCTCGTTCACGGTCAGTCCGACCAAGCAGTTTTACCATTGCTTCGGCTGTGGTGCCCACGGCACGGCCATCGGTTTCATGATGGAGTACGGGGGTATGGGTTTCGTCGACGCGGTCAAGGACCTGGCCCAGGGCGTAGGCATGCAGGTGCCGGAAGACGCGCGTTCAGGGGAATATCAGCGCAAGGCCGGTGAGGGCGCCGACCTCTACGGCGTGCTGTTGCAGGCTGCGCAGTTTTACCGCAACCAGCTGAAGGATGCGCCGCGCGCGATCGAATACCTGAAGAAACGCGGTCTCTCCGGGGAAATAGCAAAGCGTTTCGGCATCGGTTACGCCCCGGATGGCTGGCAGAACCTCGAGCAGGTGTTTTCCGACTACACGAATCCGGCGCTGAATGTCGCCGGCCTGGTGAAGCACAACGAGGAAGGCCGTCGCTACGACGTGTTCCGTGACCGCATCATGTTTCCTATCGTTGATGTGAAGGGAAACATCATCGGGTTTGGCGGGCGCGTGCTCGGTGACGGGGAACCCAAGTATCTGAACTCCCCGGAAACCCCGGTGTTCGAGAAGGGGCGCGAACTCTACGGGCTGTTCCAGGCGCGGCGTGCGATCCGCGACGCAGGCTGCGTGATTGTGGTCGAGGGTTACATGGACGTGGTGGCCCTGGCACAGGCTGGTGTCGAGTATGCGGTGGCGACGCTGGGCACCGCGACTACGCCGGTGCATGTGCAGAAGCTGATGCGCCAGTCTGATGAAGTGGTGTTCTGTTTTGATGGTGATGCTGCGGGGCGCCGTGCGGCGTGGCGCGCGCTGGAAAACAGTCTGGGCCATCTGGCCGATGGCAAGCAGTTGCGCTTCCTGTTCCTGCCCGAGGGGGAGGATCCCGACACCTATGTGCGCCAGCACGGCAAGGCGGCATTCGAAGCGCTGCTCGCCAAGGCGGATCCGCTGTCGAGATTTCTGATCGACGAGTTGACTTCACGCGTTGATGCGCGGAGCTCTGAGGGGCGGGCCAAGTTGCTGCAGCAGGCAAAACCGCTGGTGAAGCAGATTGCCGCGCCGATGCTGTCGCTGCTGATCCGCAAGGAACTGGCGCAGCTTGCGGGTGTGACGCAGCAGGAACTCGACGCGCAGTTTGAGATCCATGGACAACCGGCCCCCGCGCCGCAGAGGCGCGCGACGGCCGCCAGACCCTCCATCCTGCGCACCATGCTGGACTTGATTGTCTGCGACCCGGGCCTGGGCAAGTCGATAGACCGTGCCGAATTGGCGAGCGGAATCGAACTGTCGATACCGGAACTGGACCGCGAGGACTGGAAAATCCTGGATGCCTTGCTCGAGGCACTGGAGAAGCACGCGCAAGGCGCGAAACTTGGTGAAACATTCCGCGGGACGCCGCTGGAACCGGCGATGCATCTGGCGGAAGCGCGCGCATTGAAGATCATGGATCAATTGCCGTCTCCGGCAGAGCGCGAGGCCGAATTCCACGATGCGTGGCTGCAGGTATTGGGCCGGATCCGCAAGTTCGAGGCTGCACGTTCCGCGGGACCCGCAGTCAAGGCTTGATCGGCTGTGCCGTGCGGCGGCGAAAGTTGTTATGAAACAGAAGCTTGAGAGGTATTTTTGTGAGTGTCAGCGGGTGATGTTTAAGGTATAATTTGCGGTTTTTCACCGAACCGTTGTCCGGCGGAGCCTAATCCATGGCCAAGCAATCCAAAGCCCCAAAATCCAAGGCAAAAAACGCCAAGGCGAAACCAGTCAAGGCGAAGAGCGCCGTGCGCATAAAAAACGCTTCGGCGAAGGCTGCGACGAAGACAAAATCGCGTCCTGCGACGAAATCCAAAGCGGTGAAGGCCAAGACACCGCAACGGGCGGCCAAGCCGCGTCCCGCGGCCAAGACCAAGGCCAAAGGCAAGCCCGCGCCCAAGGCGGCCGCGAAGTCCAGGGCGGTGCTGCGCAAGGAGCAGCGGCTGGCAACCTTCAAGGCAGTGGCCAAGCAGGCCTTGGCCAAGGTCAAGGCCGCGGCGCAGAAGTTGGAGAAAGTCGTGCCTCAGCCGGCCGCGCCCGTTGCCCCCAAATCCGGCGGCAAGCAGCGCCCGGCCCGCGGGCTGACGGCGCGCGAGCGTGCACTGGTCAAGGAGTTCGAGCGGCGGGAGCTCTCTCCGGCGGATGCGGAAGCGCGGCGGCTGCGCCTGAAGAACCTGGTGGTGCTCGGCAAGGAGCGCGGTTATCTGACCTACGCCGAGATCAACGACCACCTGCCTGATGACATGCTCGACGCTGAGGCGATCGAGAACATCATCGGCATGATCAACGACATGGGCATCCAGGTCTACGACGAAGCACCCGATGCCGAGACGCTGCTGATGTCTGAGTCCACGCCGGCGGTGGCCGATGAGGATGCCGTTGAGGAAGCCGAGGCCGCGTTGTCGACCGTGGATTCGGAATTCGGCCGTACTACCGATCCGGTGCGCATGTACATGCGCGAAATGGGCTCGGTCGAACTGCTGACGCGCGTAGGCGAGATCGAGATTGCCAAGCTTATCGAAGACGGGCTGCGCCACATGATCCAGGCGATCTCGGCCTGTCCGACGACCATTGCGGACATTCTCGTGCTTGCCGAGAGAATCGAGAAAGAGGAGATCCGCGTCGACGACGTGGTTGACGGACTGGCCGATCTCGAGATGAAGGAAGCAATCGTCGAGGACGTCGCAGAGGAGGAATCCTCCGATGAGGAGGAAGTCGACGGGGAGGAAGAGGACGAGGACGATGGCGCTGCCACCGCTGCGGCCGCTGCTGCGGATCTGGCGCGACTGAAGGAGGCGTCGCTCAAGCATTTTGCAGACATCCGCAACAACTACCAGAGGATGATGCGCGCGCTTCAGAAGCACGGTTCGCGCGGGCGTCCGTACATTCAGGCGCGCGAGGCAATTTCGGATGAGTTGATGAAAATCCGCTTCTCGGCCAAGCAGATCGAAGCGCTGTGTGACGGTGTGCGCAAGCTGGTCGAGGAGGTCCGCACCTATGAGCGCACGATCATGGCGTTGTGCATGGACAAGGCACGCATGCCGCGCCAGCATTTCATCAAGGAGTTTCCGGGCAAGGAAACCAGCGCGCGCTGGATCCGCGGCGAAGTGGAGTCCGGCAAGCCCTGGAGCGAGGCCCTGTCGCGCTTCGAGCCTGCAGTGCTCGAGCAGCAGCAGAAGCTGGTCGATCTGCAGGCCCGCATCGGCATCCCGATCAAGGAGCTGAAGGAAATCAATCGCCAGATGACCTCCGGCGAAGCGAAGGCGCGCCGCGCCAAGCGCGAGATGACCGAGGCCAACCTGCGGCTGGTAATCTCGATCGCCAAGAAGTACACCAACCGCGGTCTGCAGTTCCTCGACCTGATCCAGGAAGGCAATATTGGCCTGATGAAGGCGGTTGACAAGTTCGAGTACCGCCGCGGCTACAAGTTTTCGACCTATGCGACTTGGTGGATCCGCCAGGCGATCACCCGCTCAATCGCGGACCAGGCGCGGACGATTCGCATCCCCGTGCACATGATCGAGACCATCCACAAGATGAACCGCATCTCGCGGCAGATCCTGCAGGAGACCGGATCGGAGCCTGATCCGGCGACACTGGCCGAAAAGATGGAAATGCCCGAGGAGAAGATCCGCAAGATCCTCAAGATTTCCAAAGAGCCGATCTCGATGGAGACGCCGATCGGCGACGATGATGATTCGCATCTGGGTGATTTCATCGAGGACCAGTCGACGATGGCGCCCAGCGATGCCGCAGTCTACGGCAGCCTGCGTGACGTCACTGGCGACGTGTTGGACACGTTGACGCCGCGCGAGGCCAAGGTGCTGCGCATGCGTTTCGGCATCGAAATGAACACTGATCACACGCTCGAGGAAGTCGGCAAGCAGTTCGATGTCACACGCGAGCGTATCCGCCAGATAGAGGCCAAGGCGCTGCGCAAGCTGCGTCATCCCTCGCGCTCCGAGCGGTTGCGCAGCTTCCTCGACAACGAGAGCTGAGATTGCGCCCGGTGCGCGGGTGAAGGCCGGAACGCGGGTCGTTAGCTCAGTCGGTTAGAGCAGGGGACTCATAATCCCTTGGTCGTTGGTTCGAGTCCAACACGACCCACCAGCAGTGCCGTGGGCCGGCACAAACCCCGTGAAAACAGGGGATGCCAGGCTCCGGGTTTGAGGTTTGCCAGGAGGAGTGCAGCATGGCCGGATCCGTTACGGCGGAAAATCCCGTGAAAATGATGATGCGCGCCGGCAGGGTCGCCCTGGGCATGAATGTCCGGCTGGCGCGTTCTGGCGACATTGCGCGGATCGCCAAGTCCAGCGGCCATGATTTCATTTTCATTGATGCGCAGCACTCGCTGTTCAATCTCGAGACCATCGGCCATATCGCCCAGGCCGCGCTTGGTTGCGGCATCGCGCCGTTGGTCAGGGTACGCAGCTGCGACGATCCCGACACCTCTTTGCTGCTGGACAACGGCGTCACCGGCATCGTGTTTCCCGACATCAGCAGTGCCGACGAGGCAAAGCGAGCGGTCGACCGCGCGAAATTTCCGCCAGTCGGCCGCCGTTCGGTGGTCGGCGGGTATGCCATTTTCGATTTTCGCTCAATGCCGGTATCCGAGGCAGTGCCCGCCCTGCAGGAAAACACGCTGGTGGCCTGCATGATCGAATCCCCGTCCGGCGTCGAGAACATCGATGCCATAGCTGCAGTCGAAGGTGTCGACGTGATCCACATCGGCATAAACGACCTGCTCACGGCGATGGGCAAGCCCGGGCAGTTCGGAGATGCCGAAGCGGCTGCGGCTATTGAAAAAGTGATCGCTGCCACGCTACGCCATGGAAAAATCGCCGGGGTCGGCGGCGATCGTCATCTGCCGCGTCAGATGGAGTACATCCGCCGCGGCGCGCGCTTTATTACCACCAATAGTGAAATTGCATTCATCATGGCCGAAGCCTCGCGAGTAACTGGCGAGCTTCGGCGGGCGTTGCAGTCCGGTGTTCCGGGCTGATTCAAGTGGTTGTTTGTATTCATAAAAGAGGAAAAATCATGGAAAAAATTCTGAAGCCGGCAGCTGCCGGCATGATCGCGGCAGCCTTGGCTCTGCCGGTTGTTGTACAGGCGCAGGCCAACTGGGCGCCGACCAAACCGATTCGGATGATCGTGCCCTTCCCGCCGGGCGGCAGCAATGACATCGTTGGCCGCCTGGTCGCCAATGACCTGAGTCCGCTGCTCGGCCAGCAAGTGGTGATCGACAACCGCGGCGGTGCCGGCGGCATCATCGGCTCCGAGATTGCCGCCAATTCACAGGCCGACGGCCACACTCTGCTGATCGCTTCGGTGGCTTTTGCCTACAACCCGTCGATTTACAAGTCGCAGGTGCGCTTCGACCCGGAGAAGTCCTTCACTCCCATTTCGCTGATCGGCACCGGCCCGAGCGCGCTGACGGTGAATCCGAAGATGGCGGCAAGGACCACCAAGGAACTGCTCGACATGGCCAAGGCCAAGCCGGGCACGCTGAACTACGCCACCGCGGGCATCGGCAGTTTCCAGCATCTGAGTACGGAGATGCTGAAATTGAAGGCGAAAATCGACATCACCCATATCCCTTTCAAGGGCGGCGGCCCGGCGATGGCTGATGTGATTGCCGGCAACACCCAGATCACGATGGGCTCGCTGCTGCAGCTGGTGCCGCATATCCAGGGCAACCGGCTCCGTCTGCTGGCCGTGGGCAGCGCCAAGCGAAACAGCGCTTTTCCCAACACGCCGACGGTCGCGGAAACGGTTCCGGGCTACGAAGCGAACAACTGGTGGGGCATTCTCGCACCTGCGGGCCTTCCTGCGGCCGCTGTGCGCACCCTCGAGGCGGCGGTGAAGAAGGTCGTCGAGAATCCGGAGATGCAGAAGAAGTTTGATTCCCAGGGTGCCGAGGTTGCGTACATGAATTCTGCCACTTACGGCAAGTTCATCCGCGCCGAGACGGCCAAGTGGTCCGCGGTTGTGCGCGACGCCGGCATCAAGGCGGAATGATCTGACCGGGCGGCCCTGCCGCCCCTTTTTTTGGGAGAGAGAAAATGCCTCATGTCGTTCGCATCCACCAGAACGGTGGCCCGGAACAAATGAAGTGGGAAGAAGTTGCAGTTGCCGAACCCGGGCCCGGAGAAGTCCGTGTCCGCAACACCGCAGTGGGATTGAACTACATCGATACTTACCACCGCTCCGGCCTTTATCCGATGCCCTTGCCGCTGGTGCTCGGTTCGGAAGGTGCAGGCGTGGTTGAAGCTGTCGGACCCAAGGTCAAGGAATTCAAGGTCGGCGACCGCGTCGCTTATGCGCAGCCCATCGGGGCCTACGCCGAGGTGCTGATTCGTCCGGTCGCGCGGCTGGTGAAAATACCTGCGGGCATCAAGGATGAAACTGCTGCAGCGATGATGCTCAAGGGCATGACGGCCTGGTACCTGTGCCGCCGCACTTATCGTGTGAAAAAGGGCGATACCATTGTCGTCCATGCCGCCGCCGGAGGGGTTGGCCAGATTCTCTGCCAGTGGGCAAGGCATCTTGGTGCAACGGTGATCGGCACAGTCGGTAGCGACGAGAAAGTCGCGCTGGCGAAGAAGGTCGGCTGCAAGCACGTGGTGGTGATGTCGCGTGAAAACCTGCCTGAACGCGTGAAGGCGATCACCAAGGGCAAGGGCGTGCCCGTGGTCTACGACGGCGTGGGTAAGGACACCTTCATGGCCTCGCTGGACTGCCTCTCGCCGCTGGGACTGATGGCGAGTTTCGGCAATGCCTCCGGCGCCGTGGCCCCGGTCAACATCGGCATCCTCGCGCAGAAGGGTTCGCTGTTCCTGACCCGGCCGACGCTGGTGACCTACACTTCAGCGCGGGAGGACCTGCTGACCGCAACGCGCGAGCTGTTCGCCGTGGTGAAAAAGGGCGCGGTCAAAATCACCATCAACCAGCGTTATCCGCTGCGCGAGGCTGCCCAGGCTCATCGCGATCTGGAATCGCGAAAAACCACCGGCTCAACGGTGTTGCTGCCCTAGTTGCATCGGTCGTGGCGTGGTTCTCCGGCATCGGGGGATGTCGCGCCTGCTTCCTTTGGCCGGAATATCCCCGCAAGCCTTCTGAAAGCTGTGCTTTGCCGCAGCCTGTGCTGAACATCCAGAGGGCGGAGCGGTCCTATGGGAGCCGACTGGACGCGGCATGTGTTGGGTTCCGCAGCTATGCGGGCCCTTCATGAATCCGCAAACGCTATCTGTCAGGATGACCGCATGAATAAACGATCTTGGATTTTTGCCGGTCTGGCGCTGTCAGCGGGATGGGCACAGGCACAGGCACAGGAGCCGGCGCAAGTGCAGGTCCCCGTGGAAGAACGCAGCCGCGCCGTCCAGCAGGGGCAGTACCGTGCGGGCATGGCCCATCGCGAGTTGCAGCAGGCCCGCCACGAGGCGAAGCTTGCGGAACAGGACGTGCTGAATCTGCGCGATGCCCACGTGGCGGCGCAGCGGCAGGCAGACCATTACAAGCGCGAACTCGAGGCAGCGGAGAAAGCGCAGGTTGCTGCCCGTAACCGTCTTTCCGCAGCGCAACAGGCTTATGACAAGGCGGTCAATGCCGTCGATGCTGCGCACCGCGGCGTTCCCGCTGCGGGGCAGTGAGCGTCAGGTATCTCAGGCGCGGCGGCTGCTCGCGCCGCCATCGACGGTGATGATCGTACCCGTCGTGTAACCCGACAGCGGTGAACACAGGAACGCCACCAGCGCGCCGATCTCTTCGACCGTGGCCATGCGGCCAAACGGCGATTTGTTGAGCAGTTCCGGCCAGCGTTCAGCATTGCCGAGTTCTTTCGTGGCGCGCTCGCGCAGCCGCTTGACGGCGCGATCAGTGGCGGTTCCACCGGGGTTGATGCCAACAACCCGCACGCCGAACGCCGGGCTTTCGGCGCCCAGCGCGCGCGTGAACGCCATCAGTGCTGCATTACCCATGCTGCCGGCAATGTAACTGGCCACGGGGCGTTCACCTGCCGCGCCGATCACGTTGACGATCACGCCGCTTTTGCGTTCGCGCATCCGGGCATAGATTTCCCGGGTGATATCGATGAAGCCAAAGACCTTGAGGTCCCAGGACTTTTTCCAGGTTTCGTCATCGAGCGTGTCCAGCGTGCCCTGGGGAATCGCGCCCGCGTTGTTGACCAGGAAGTCGACGTCGCGGCAGTCCCGAGCCAGTGCAATTGCCTTGCTGGCGACGGACAGATCCAGCGCATGGCAATGCACGTTTACATGATGCTCTGCGGTAATTTGTGCTTTTGCGGCATCGAGGTCCGCAGCGCTGCGTGCCGCGAGATGAAGGTTGCAGCCTTCCCGTGCCAAGAGACGGGCGGCGCCGAGGCCGATGCCGCGGGAGCCGCCGGTGATCAGTGCATACTTGCCTTTAAGTCCCAGATCCATGTTTTCTCCTAGGCTGTCGTGAACTGGCGACGGCTGCGACATGTTAACACCGCGGCTTTGTTGCGAGGTCAACCACTGTTTGCGCGCCGCGTTACAGGATCACGACTCGAGGAGTTCGGGTTGCATCGCGATCACGCGAACCGATGTTCAGATTACATGGAGAGATCATGACCAGACTACTGACTACACTGCTTGCTGCCGGATTCACTGCAATCACTTTCAACGCTGCCGCGCAGACTGCACCTGCACCTGCTAAAGCCGATCCGGTCAAGGCGACGCCGGCAACACCGGCTGCGCCGGCCAAGACTGATGCGGCAAAGGCGACGCCTGCGTCGCCGGCAACGCCACCTTCCGCCGAAGCCAAGACTGACAAGCCGAAAAAGGCAAAGGCGTCGAGCAAGAAAAAAGCCAAGGCCAAGAGCACCAAGAAGAAAGCTGGCTGAGGGTTTGCTGCATCGAGCGCCGCCGCGACTGGCAGCGCGTTACAATCATGGGAGGCAGGCGCTATGCGCCTGCCTTCTTTTTTAACGGCATCGACCTTCAAAATATCAATATAATCAATGGTTTATATAGACTCCGCGAATGGCGCGCAATACTCCACGGACAGCGCGCGCTGGTGTGGCGACTCCGGCGCCTATCTGAATCTGGCACCCGGGCCGGGCTTGACTCGGGATGCCATCCAATGCGACGTGCGCTCGGTGTGGCGATATGCCGCCGCGATCAGCGTCGATGCAGGCGGCGCCGTTTCGCTGGGCGAAGGCGGCACACCGCTGCTTGAACGCAGATGGAATGGCCAGCCCGTGAAGTTCAAGCTGGAATTCATGATGCCGACCGGTTCGTTCAAGGATCGCGGTATGACGGTGATGGTCAGCTACCTGAAAAGCCGTGGCATCGATTATGTGCTCGAGGATTCATCCGGCAACGCTGGGGCCTCGCTGTCAGCTTACGCAGCCGCGGCAGACATGCGCTGCCGCATCCTCGTACCGGAAAGTGCGTCCTACCCGAAAATCGCGCAGATCGCCGCCTGCGGCGCTGATGTCGTGACCGTACGCGGCTCGCGTCAGGATGTCGCCGATGCGGCGCTGCGCATGAGCAGCGAAATTTTTTACGCCAGCCACAACTGGCAGCCCTTTTTCATTGAGGGCACCAAGACGCTGGCCTACGAACTCTGGGAATCGCTGGGTTTTTGTGCGCCGGATAACGTGGTGACGCCGCTGGGCTACGGCAGCAACGTGCTCGGCCTGGACCGCGGCTTTGACGAACTGCTGCGCAACGGCGAGATTGCCAAACGGCCGCGCATCTTCGGTGTGCAAGCCGCGAACTGTGCGCCTTGCCACGCGGCCTGGCTGTCGGGGGGCGAGGCGCCGGTGCCGGTGATCGTGACGCCGACGGTGGCAGAGGGCATTGCCTCGGCACAACCAACGCGGCTGCGCGAGGTGTTGCAAGCGGTGCGCCGCTCGGATGGCGCCATTGCCGCGGTCAGCGAGGACGAGATCGTCGCCGCACTCCGTGCGCTGGCGCATATGGGGTTTTATGTCGAGCCCACCTGCGCGGCCGCCGCAGCAGGACTCACGCAGTGGTTTGCGTCCGGCACGATTCGTCCCGACGAAACCACGGTCGTTGTGCTCACTGGCAGCGGACTGAAGAGCTCGGAGCGCATCGGGCAGCTGCTCAATCTTCAGCCACGCACGATGTGAGGAGGGCTGCTGGCGCTCGCATGATGGACCACGCCGCGACTTTCTTGACAGTTCCCGGTGGCGGCGCCTAGATTCTTGCCCTCGCGCAGTTTTCTTTCCCCAGGACACAGGATCGCATTCATGAAAATCACTGCCGTCAAAAGCTATGCCGTACATCCGGGCTGGCGCAAGAATCTCATTTTCGTCAAAGTCGAGACCGATGCCGGCATCCACGGCTGGGGCGAGTCCTACTCACAGTACGATCGCGACACCGCGGTAATGGCGCAGCTCAATGCACTGGGCCCCTACATGGTCGGCCGCAGTCCCTTCGACATCAAGCATTTCACGCAATTTGCTTTTGACGACTACGCGGCGCGCCGCGGGTCGGTGGAACTGTTCTGCGCAATCAGCGGCATCGAACAGGCGATGTGGGACATCGTTGGCAAGGCGACGCAGCAGCCGGTCTACAACCTGCTCGGCGGCAAGTACCGCGAGAAAATCCGCGTCTATGCAAATGGTTGGAGCTACGGTATGAAGGAGCCGGATGACTACGCCCGTGCCGCGGAGAAGGTGGTCAAGATGGACTTCACCGCGATGAAGTTCGATCCACTGCCGGCACCGTGGCGCACCTACATCCCGAAGGAGCACGAGAGGCGCGCGGTCCGCGTCGTCAAGGCAATCCGCGATGCGGTCGGTCCCGATGTCGACTTGCTGATCGAGCAGCATCGTCGGCTGGCGCCGATGCATGCGATACGCCTCGACAGGCAGCTTGCCGAATTCGATCTCTACTGGATGGAGGAATCCTGCCAGGCAGAATATCCGGATGAACTGGCGCTGATCCGCCGTGAAACCGGCATTCCCATGGTCATCGGTGAGGCCACGTACACGAAGACCGGTTTCCGCCCTTTGCTGGAAAAGCGTTCTGCCGACATCCTCAACCCTGATGTGGCCTGCGTCGGCGGCATTCTGGAATTGAAGGAAATTGCGGCGATGGCCGAACCTTTTCTGGTGGCCATGTCCCCGCACAACTACAACTCGACGCTGGTTGCGCTGGCATCCACGGTGCACGCTTCGGCGACGATGCCGAACTTCATTATCACCGAATATTTTCTGCCCTTCGTCGAGTTCTGCGACAGGATTTCGCCCAACCAGCTCAAGCCGAAAAACGGCTACATCGAGCTGCCCACCGCGCCGGGACTCGGCGTGGATGTGCTGGAGGAAGAACTGAAGAAACACCCGGCTAAAGTGTATCCGGCGCGCAAACTCCGCCACCCTGCCGACGAGCACGGCGGCATCTGAGCGGATCAGTCTGCGGCGCGGAACACCACTGCATTGCCGGAGACTTCAAGACGGGTTTTGAACGCGCTGCTACGTTTGCGCAGCGCTTCCAGACCCGCCTGTTCTCCCGCGAGGTCGCAGATCACCGTCTCGTTCTGCTCGTTGTGGCGCACGAATTCAAAGGCCGCTTCACTGACCTTGCCATTGTTCATTGTCACCCGCGCAAGCATGCCCAGCCAGTCGCCGTGCTTGCGTCCGCCGTGGCCGGTGTGGAAGGAGAAGCTGCCGAGTCCGTAATAGATGGGCTTGCCCCTGTAGATTTCAACCGGCAAAGAGTAGTGCGGGCCGTGACCAATGACGATATCGGCACCGGCATCGATCGTGGCATGCGCGATCTCTGTCATGTACTCGAGCACGTCTTCCTTGAACCCCCAGTGGTGTGAAGCCACCAGCACGTCCACCTGACTGCGCAGCGTCCGGATTTCGTCGACGTACTCCGCCAGATATTGCGCATCAGCCCAGGTCACGATCACCGGCGGCACGCCGGGCCGGTTGGCCGGCGGGATGTCCGGGCTGAGCTTGTGCAAGGGCAGCTGGTAGGCCGTGTGGCCACGCAATGCAGCGACGCCGGGGCTCATTTCTCCGGCTTCGTGGTTGGTCGGCCAGTAAACGGAGGTGCGCTGCAGGAACCCGTAACGCAGGCCGTCACGCTCGATGATGGCGGGGAGACGCGCCCGCCTGCGGTCGAGACCGGCGCCGGTCGACGGAATGCCAAGTTTGCCGAGTTCCGAAAGCGAGGCGCGGATGGCGTCGCTACCATAGTTGACGTTGTTGGCGTTGCCAACCACATCAAATCCCGCGATCTGCAGGGCGCGGCCCGCGGCCGGCGAGGCATAAAAACCTTCGCTGCCGGCGGAGTGGTCAGCTGGCGGTTCGTAGAAGCAGCATTCCAGGTTGGCGAAGCGCAGGTCGGCTTTGCGCAGGGTGTCAGCCACCCGGTTGAAAGGTATTTGCGGATCCGTGACGTGCATCAGGTTGATATCGCCGGCAATCAACAGTGTTTGGGTCAAGAGGGTTCTCCTGCAGGTTGGCGTCCTCTGGGGACGGGCCGTCATTTTTGACGAAGAAAGGCTCTTCAGGGTTAGAAGATCCGCCTTGTGGATCACTGATCGTGACATCGGTCACAAGTAGCAGATTCAGTATCGATTCAGTTAAGTTTTTCTCAGGATTCCGGCAACAAAATGTATATTGCGGAGCAGCAAAATTGCTTGACAGTGCTGCGGGTACTGGCAGAATCGGACCTGTGTTGGGTGCCTACTACAGGCATCGGCACATATCCTCCAAAACCTCCTCCTTTGGTGGAACTTCAGCGCAACCCCCCGGGGTTGCGCTTTTTTTATTCACTCATGCTGCATGGCAACATAATAGCGGCCAAGATGTTCGACTGCTTATTTTTTGATCAATCGAACTAACAATCGGATTGTAGCAAGCCTGTTCCCGGACGCTGCACGGGGCATCGCCCTTCAAACGCAGGGGGACGCAGCGGGGGACTCGAAAACGCGTTTGTTATACTCGTCCTCGGAAATTCCGGGTCGTTGTCGATATCAGCCGTGCCCGTCGCCCAGCGGGTTTACGGCGCAGTCATTGCCGGGATTGTCTGCTGCACCATCATGCCGGAATCGCCCTTTACCCAATCGGGAGTTTATTGACTGCGGTCAAGGCCGCTGCGCAGTGCGCTGTAATAGATTGGCGTCCCTGCGGGGAACAGGCGGGACCGTATACCCATCACGCGGAACGAAACATGAAAATTCACGAATATCAGGCAAAAGAAATCCTGCGCAAGTACGGTGTAACCACGCCGCGCAGCATCCCCTGTTTTACGGTCGACGAAGCTGTCGCCGCTGCTGAAAAACTTGGCGGCAAGGTATGGGTGGTCAAGGCCCAGATTCACGCCGGCGGTCGCGGCAAAGGCGGCGGCGTCAAGGTTGCCAAGTCACCGGCCGAAGTCAAAACCTACGCGTCGTCGATTCTCGGCATGCAGCTGAAGACTCACCAGACCGGCCCCGACGGTCAGAAGGTGCGCCGCCTGCTGATCGAGGAAGGTGCGGACATCAAGAAAGAACTTTATGTCGGCTTGGTGATCGACCGCGGCAGCCAGCGCGCAGTGCTGATGGCATCCAGCGAAGGCGGCATGGACATCGAGGAAGTCGCCGCGCATACCCCGGAAAAGATCCACAAGGTCGCCATTGACCCGGTGCTGGGCCTCTCAGATGCAGACGCCGATGACGTCGCGAGCAAGATCGGCGTGCCGGACGCTTCGGTGCCGCAGGCGCGCAAAATCCTGCAAGCACTTTACAAGGCCTTCGACGACACTGACGCCTCGCTTGCCGAGATCAACCCGCTGATCCTGACAGGCGACGGCAAAGTCATGGCGCTGGATGCAAAAATCGACTTCGACAACAACGCCCTGTTCCGCCACCCGGACATCGTCGCGCTGCGCGACCTGGACGAGGAGGACCCGGCAGAAGTCGAAGCGTCCAAGCACGACCTCAACTACATCCAGCTCGACGGCAACATTGGCTGTCTGGTCAATGGCGCGGGCCTGGCGATGGCCTCGATGGACATCATCAAGCTCTATGGCGGCAATCCCGCAAACTTTCTCGACGTCGGCGGCAGCGCGACAGCGGAGAAGGTAACCGAGGCGTTCAAGATCATGCTACGCAACCCGCAGCTGAAGGCGATCCTGGTCAACATTTTCGGCGGCATCATGAAATGCGACGTGATTGCTCAGGGAGTGGTTGCCGCTGCACGACAGGTGAGCCTGGATGTGCCGCTGGTGGTGCGTCTTGAAGGCACCAACGTGGAACTGGGCAAGAAAATACTTGCCGACTCCGGCCTGCCGATCATTTCCGCGAACAACATGGCCGATGCGGCGCAGAAAGTCGTCGCGGCCGCGAAGGGGAAGAACTGATGTCCATCCTGATCAACAAAGACACCCGGGTGATGACACAGGGCATCACCGGCAAGACTGGCATGTTCCACACCAAGACCGGCAAGGAATATGCTAACGGCAAGAACTGCTATGTCGCCGGCGTGACGCCGAAAAAGGGCGGCCAGAGCTACGAAGGTATTCCCATTTTCAACAGCGTACGCGAGGCCAAGGATGCGACCGGCGCCAATGTGTCGGTAATCTATGTTCCGCCGCCCTTCGCTGCGGCAGCGATCGAGGAGGCGGTGGATGCCGACCTGGATCTGGTCATCTGTATCACTGAGGGCATTCCCGTCCGCGACATGGTGCGCCTCAAGCACAAGATGCTGCAGAACAACAGCCGCACCCTGCTGATCGGGCCGAACTGCCCCGGCGTAATCACGCCGGACGAAATCAAGATCGGCATCATGCCCGGCCATATCCATAAAAAAGGCCCGATTGGCGTGGTGTCCCGTTCCGGTACGCTGACTTATGAAGCTGTGGGTCAACTGATGGAACTCGGACTGGGCCAGTCGTCCTGCGTTGGCATCGGAGGCGACCCGGTTAATGGCCTCAAACACATCGACGTCATGGAGATGTTCAATGACGATCCGCAGACCGAGGCGGTGATCATGGTCGGGGAAATCGGCGGCTCCAACGAAGAGGAGTGCGCGCGCTGGGTCAAGGCCAACATGAAAAAACCGGTGGTCGGCTTCATCGCGGGTGTTACCGCGCCTCCCGGAAAGCGCATGGGCCATGCCGGCGCGATCATCTCCGGAGGCAAGGGCACGGCGGAAGAGAAGCTCGCGGTGATGGAAGAGTGCGGCATCCGCACGACCAAGAATCCGGCCGAGATGGGCAAGCTGCTCAAGTCGGTGCTCAAGTAGGCGGGTGGCCGTCTCTCTAACGGAGCCGGCCGCGTAAATTGCCCGAGGAGGAGTGATTTTGGAAGGTGGCATCGCAAAACGAGGCAAACGGGCGCGCGGCGCCCTCAAGGGCCGTACGGTCGAGTCCGGCGCGCTGGGCGAAGTGCAGGCACTCCTCGACGGCGCGCAGCGCGAAGCGGGGACCGATCCTCGCCGCCGCGACCTGCTGATCGAGAATCTGCACCTGATCCAGGACCGCTATGGCCACATTTCTGCCGCGCACATTGTCGCGCTGGCGCGCGAGATGAAGCTGGCGATGACCGAGGTCTATGAAGTCGCGACCTTTTATCATCACTTCGACGTGGTCAGGGAGGGCGACAAGGCACCGCCTGCGCTGACCGTGCGTGTCTGCGATTCTCTGTCCTGCGAGATGTCCGGTGCCAATGAATTGATACAGGGCCTGAAGAAGGCGCTGGGTGAGGGTGTGCGGGTGATTCCGGCACCCTGCGTTGGTCGTTGCGATCAGGCACCGGTGGCCGTCGTTGGCCAGAACCCAGTGACGCAGGCCAGCGTGGACAAGGTCAAACCGCTGGTGTCGTCGAAGAAAACGCAATGTGCGGTCGGCCAGTACATCAACTATGCCGAATACCGCCGGAATGGCGGCTACGATCTGGCTTTCGAATGTCTTACCGGCAGCCGCGACGCCGAGTCGCTGATCAAGACCATGGAAAACTCGGGCTTGCGCGGACTTGGTGGCGCGGGTTTTCCTGCGGGACGCAAATGGCGCATCGTGCGCGGTGAAAGGGGCCCGCGGGTGATGGCGGTCAACATCGACGAGGGCGAGCCGGGCACCTTCAAGGACCGCCATTACCTCGAGCGCGATCCTCACCGCTTCCTTGAAGGCGTGATCGTCGCCGCCTGGGCAGTGGAGATTTCAGAGGTCTACATCTACCTGCGCGACGAATATGCCGGTATCCGTGCGGTTCTCGAGAAGGAGATCAAGGCGCTGCAGGCTGATCCCCCTTGCCCGCTGCCGCCGATCTTTCTGCGCCGTGGCGCCGGCGCATACATCTGCGGCGAAGAGTCGGCGATGATTGAATCGATCGAGGGCAAGCGCGGCATGCCGCGGCTGCGACCGCCTTATGTGGCCCAGGTCGGCCTGTTCGGTCATCCAACGCTCGAGCACAACATGGAGACGCTGTACTGGGTGCGTGACATCATCCAGAAAGGCGCCGAGTGGTTCTCCGGACACGGCCGTAACGGCCGCAAGGGACTGCGCTCGTTTTCGGTGTCGGGTCGCGTGAAGAAACCCGGCGTGCACCTCGCGCCGGCGGGCATCACGGTGAAGGAACTGATCGACGAATACTGCGGCGGCATGCTGCCGGGCCACCGCTTCTATGGTTACCTGCCTGGCGGTGCCTCAGGCGGCATCCTGCCGGCGTCGATGGGGGACATCCCGCTCGATTTCGACACCCTGAATCCTTACGGCTGTTTTATCGGCTCGGCGGCAGTGATCATCCTGTCAGACCGGGATCAGGCTCGCACTGCTGCCGGCAACCTGATGAAGTTCTTCGCCGAGGAGTCCTGCGGCCAGTGCACGCCTTGCCGCGTTGGCACGGCCAAGGCCCTGCAGCTGATGGGGGCGCCGAAATGGGACCGCGGATTGCTGCAAGAATTGTCGGGTGCGATGGCTGATGCCTCGATCTGCGGGCTGGGGCAGGCGGCGCCGAATCCGATTCTTACGGTGTTGAAGTATTTCCCCAAGGAAGTCGAGTAGTGCGTGCGTTTTGCCGCGCCGCACCGGAGGCACAGCGATGACTGCAATGAGCAAAGATGAACTGGCTGCAATGCCGGTCGAATTCAAGCTGAACGGCAAAAATGTCGTCGGCGATGCGGGTGAAACCATCATCGAGGCGGCCAAACGCCACGGCGTCGAGATTCCCCACCTCTGCTACAAGGAGGGCCTGCGGCCCGACGGCAACTGCCGGGCCTGCATGGTCGAGGTCAAGGGCGAACGCGTGCTGGCCGCTTCCTGCTGCCGCAATCCCTCACCGGGCATGGAGGTCACCACCAACAGCCCGCGTGCGCTTGCCTCGCAGAAAATGGTGATGGAGCTGCTGCTCTCTGACATTCCCGAGCAGCGCCATACCCCGAACTCCGAACTCGACCACTGGGCGGGCAAGCTCAAGGTCGGCAAGCCGCGTTTCGCCAAGCGCCACCAGCCGCAGTCCGACCTCTCGCATTACGGCATTGCGGTCAACCTCGATTCCTGCATTCAGTGCACGCGCTGTGTGCGCGCATGCCGTGAGGAACAGGTCAATGACGTCATCGGTTACGCCTTCCGCGGCGAACACTCGAAAATTGTGTTCGATCTCGACGACCCGATGGGCGAATCGACCTGCGTCGCTTGCGGCGAATGCGTACAGGTCTGTCCGACCGGCGCGCTGATGCCGGCCCGCGAGGTTGGCCTGGTCAAGCCCGACCGGCAGGTGCACTCGGTGTGCCCGTATTGCGGCGTCGGCTGCCAGATGACCTACAACATCAAGGACAACAAGATCCTTTACGTCGATGGCCGCGACGGCCCGTCTAACCATGGCCGGCTGTGCGTCAAGGGTCGTTACGGTTTTGATTACGCCCACCACCCGCAGCGCCTGACCAAACCGCTGATCCGCAAACCCGGCGTGCCCAAACATGCGGACTTCGCAATGGATCCGGCCAACCCGCTGGAATATTTCCGCGAGGCCTCGTGGGAGGAAGCGCTGGATCTGGCGGCGGGCAAGCTGAAAGCGATCCGCGACCAGCATGGCAACAAGGCGTTGGCCGGCTTCGGCTCTGCCAAGGGCAGCAACGAGGAAGCCTACCTGTTTCAGAAGCTGGTGCGTACCGGTTTCGGGTCCAACAACGTCGACCACTGCACGCGCCTGTGTCACGCTTCGAGTGTCGCCGCACTGATGGAAGCGGTGAGTTCCGGCGCAGTGTCGAACCAGGTCAATGACGTCGCCCATGCCGAGGTGATTTTCCTGATCGGCGCCAACCCGGTGTCGAACCATCCGGTGGCGGCGACCTGGATCAAGAACGCGGTCAAGAACGGTGCCAAGCTGATCTATGCCGACCCGCGCCGCAACGAACTGTCGCGGCACGCCACGTATTCCCTGCAATTCAAGCCCGACACCGACGTCGCACTGCTCAACGCGATGATGCACGTGATCGTGCATGAGGATCTGGTCGACGAGGATTTCATCAAGTCGCGCACAATCGGCTACGAGGACCTCAGGAAAAACGTCGAGGGCTACAGCCCCGAAGCAATGGCGCCGGTGTGCGGCATCCCTGCGCAAACCATCAAGGCAGTTGCGCGCCTGTATGCGACCTCAAAGGGCTCGATGATTCTCTGGGGCATGGGCATCTCCCAGCACATCCACGGCACCGACAACGCGCGCTGCCTGATCGCGCTGTGCCTGATGACCGGTCAAATCGGCAAGCCGGGCTCCGGATTGCATCCGCTGCGCGGCCAGAACAACGTGCAGGGCGCCTCCGACTCGGGCCTGATCCCGATGGTATTTCCGGACTACCAGCGCGTCGACAATCCGCAGGCGCTCGCACGTTTCGAAAAGCTATGGGGAGCCAAGCTCGATCCCAAGCCCGGCCTGACGGTGGTCGAGATCGTGCATGCGATCCTCGACGGCGACATCCGCGGCATGTACGTGATGGGCGAGAACCCGGCGATGTCGGATCCGGATGCCAACCACGCCCGCGAGGCACTGGCGAAACTCGACTGGCTGGTGGTCCAGGAAATCTTCCTGACCGAGACCTGCTACTACGCCGATGTGATTTTGCCGGCCACCGCCTGGCCGGAAAAGGATGGCACGGTTACCAACACCGACCGCATGGTGCAGCTAGGCCGAAAGGCGCTCGAAGCGCCGGGCGCGGCGAAGCCCGACTTGTGGATCATCCAGGAGCTGGCGCGCCGACTCGGCCTCGACTGGAACTACGGTGGACCGAAGGACGTGTTCAACGAGATGCGCAAGGCGATGAATTCCATCGCGGGCATCACCTGGGAACGGCTGGAGGCGGAGAGTTCCGTTACCTATCCCTGTCTCAAGGAAGGCGACCCCGGACAACCCACTGTTTTTATTGATAAATTTCCAACGCCTACAGGGCGTGCGCAATTCGTGCCTGCGGACATCATCCCGGCCAATGAGCGGCCGGACCGCGAATTCCCGTTCGTGCTGATCACCGGCCGCCAGCTCGAACACTGGCATACCGGCGCGATGACGCGCCGCGCCGGCGTGCTCGACGCGATCGAGCCGGAGCCGACGGTGTCGATGCATCCGCTGGACCTCGACGCGATCGGCGCCAAGGTTGGCGATGTGATCACAGTCGAATCGCGGCGCGGGATCATCTCGCTGTATGCGCGTCCCGACGATGGTACGCCGCGCGGCGCGGTGTTCATCCCGTTCTGTTTCTACGAAGCGGCGGCGAATCTGCTGACCAACGCGGCGCTGGACCCGTACGGCAAGATCCCCGAGTTCAAGTATTGCGCGGTCAAGGTAACCAAGGGTGGCGAACTGATGCCGCGATCCAGCTACGGCGGCGGGCAGGTGTTGGCAAAAGTCGCAAAAGTATAGAACCAGCCGGTCACCCAATGTGCCCGCGCAACGGGCGCCGAATATTCACGTTCAGGAGAGGAGCATCATGGCACTGTCGGACATCGAAATCGCCCAGGCGGCAAAAATGGAGCGCGTCGTCAAGATCGCGCAGAAGCTGGGCATCCCGGAAGAACACCTGGTGCCCTATGGCCACTACAAGGCGAAGGTATCGCTTGAATACGTCGACAGCCTGAAGGACAGGAAGGACGGCAAGCTGATTCTGGTGACCGCGATCAACCCGACGCCCGCGGGCGAAGGCAAGACAACCACCACGGTCGGTCTCGGCGACGCGCTGAACCACATCGGCAAGAAGGCGATGATCTGCCTGCGCGAGCCTTCGCTCGGGCCCGTATTCGGTGTCAAGGGCGGAGCGGCCGGCGGCGGTTATGCCCAGGTGGTGCCGATGGAAGACATCAACCTGCACTTCACTGGCGACTTTGGC
This sequence comes from Burkholderiales bacterium, assembly GCA_030684405.1. Taxonomy (GTDB): domain Bacteria; phylum Pseudomonadota; class Gammaproteobacteria; order Burkholderiales; family SG8-41. The sequence goes on from JAUXYA010000029.1 coordinate 177,308, forward strand.
GCGATCGCGCTGGCCAACAATCTGCTGTCGGCGATGATCGACAACCACATCTCTCACGGTAACGAGCTCGGCATCGACCCGCGCCGCATCACCTGGAAACGGGTGATGGACATGAACGACCGCGCGCTGCGCGACATTGTCGTATCGCTGGGCGGCACCGCCAACGGTTATCCCCGCGAAGACGGCTTCGACATTGTAGTCGCTTCCGAAGTGATGGCGATATTCTGTCTTGCCACTTCATTGAAAGATCTGAAGGACCGTCTCGGCAGCATCGTCTTCGGCTACACCCGTGACAACAAGCCGCTGCGCGCGCGCGACCTCAAGGCCCACGGCGCGATGACCGTTCTGCTGAAGGACCAGCTCGCGCCGAACCTGGTGCAGACGCTGGAGAACAACGCCGCCTTCATTCACGGTGGCCCTTTCGCCAATATTGCCCACGGCTGCAACTCGGTGATCGCGACCAAGACCGCACTGAAGTTGGTCGATTACGTGGTGACCGAGGCTGGCTTCGGCGCCGATCTCGGTGCCGAGAAGTTCCTCGACATCAAGTGCCGCAAGGCCGGTCTGAAACCTGCCGCGGCGGTGATAGTCGCCACCGTGCGCGCGCTGAAGCACCATGGTGGTGTAGGCAAGGATGATCTGAACAAGGAGAATCTCTCCGCACTGGAAAAAGGCCTGGTCAACCTCGAGCGCCATGTCAACAATGTCAAGAATGTCTACGGCATTCCCTGCGTGGTCTCGGTGAACCGCTTTACTGCCGATACCAAGGCCGAAATGGACCTGCTGACGGACCGCATCGCCAAACTCGGTGCGCGGGTTGTCGTCGCCAACCACTGGGCCGAAGGCGGCAAGGGGGCGGCGGAACTGGCGAAGATCGTCGTCGAGATGTGCGAACAGAAATCGAGCCCGACCTTCGTTTATGAAGACAGCGATCCGCTGTGGGAGAAAATGAAGAAGATTGCCACCAAGGTGTACGGCGCTTCCGACATCACCGCGGACTCCAAGGTGCGCAACCGCATCAAGGAACTGCAGGAAGGCGGCTATGGCCATTACCCGGTGTGTGTGGCAAAGACCCAGTCTTCGTTCTCGACCGATGCGGGCGTGCGCGGCGCTCCCAGCGGACATGTTGTGAACGTGCGTGAAGTGCGGCTTGCCGCAGGCGCGGAGTTCGTTGTGATGATCTGCGGTGACATTATGACCATGCCGGGGCTGCCGAAGGTGCCCTCCTCGGAGCGCATCGATCTCACCGATGACGGCAAGGTGGTCGGCCTGTTCTGATTTGGTTATGATTGTTGCGGCCTGCAGTCCGTTTCCCCGGACTGCAGGCATGCATTCGAGGGCGTAATGGCGCCCATTATCATTTAATAACTGGCACGGGTAAAAACATGGAATTCGGCTCACCGGCATTCTGGGTCGCGGTAATCCAGATCATAGCCATTGATATCGTTCTCGGCGGGGACAACGCGGTGGTTATCGCCCTCGCTTCGCGGCGCCTGCCCCTTCAACAGCGTAACAGGGCGATTTTCTGGGGCGTGTTCGGCGCGATCGCGCTGCGCGTCATCCTGATTTTTTTCGCGCTGCAGTTATTGCAGATACCCTACCTGAAGATTGTCGGTGGCATCCTGCTGTTCTGGATTGGTCTCAAGCTGATGATGCCGCAGGACGAGGGCGGGCACGAGATTGACGCCAGCAGCAACCTGATGGGTGCAATCAAGACCATCATCGTGGCCGATGCCGTAATGAGTCTGGATAACGTGATCGCGATTGCCGGTGCAGCCAAGGGTAGCCTCGGGCTCGTGATATTCGGCCTGGTGGTGAGCGTGCCCATCATCGTCTGGGGCAGCAAGCTGGTGCTGACGTTGATGGACCGTTTTCCGATCGTGATCGTTGGTGGCGCTGCGCTCCTCGGCTGGATCGGTGGTGACATGTTGGTGCACGACGTCGTGGTCAAGGACTGGATGATGGCCAACGCGGCCTGGCTCAAATATGGCGGGCCTATCATTGGCGCGGTCTTCGTGATCGTCGTCGGGAAGATACTGGTTGCCCGCAAGGCTCCGGTTGCTGCGGTGGCAGCGGAACCGGTTGACCTGGCGGAACCCAATCCGAAACAGGACTGAGAGGAAGAAATGCCGAAGATACTGGTAGCGGTGGATGGTTCGGACAATTCCGGCCGTGTGATTGATTTCCTGATCAGGAAAAGCGGCTGGTACAGGGAGTCCCTCGAAGTGCAACTGCTCAACGTGCAGATGCCCATCGCCGGCGTCAACGTCAAGATGTTCATCAGCAGCGAATCCCTGAACGATTACTACCGTGACGAGGGCACTGCAGCGCTGAAGCGGGCCCGCGAGAAGCTGGATGCGGCAGGCGTTCCCTATGTCCACCACATCGGGGTGGGTGATCCGGCAGAGGTAATTGACGAATATGCCAAGGCCAAGGGCTGCGACCAGATTCTGATGGGCAGCCGGGGGCTGGGGTCGGTGTCGAGCCTGGTTCTCGGCTCTGTAGCCACCAAGGTGCTGCATTTGACCAATATACCGGTGACCCTCATCCGCTGAGGCACCGGCGGGAAGCTCCTGCCTCCTCCTTCAAAATGATGGAGAGGTGGAGCTAATGTTTTGTTTTTGCAGGGAATTGTGGTCATCCTGATGTGCTGTCCGGTTTCTGGTCACCGGGCAGCCGTCATCGGTGAGGGCTAACATCGGCTTCGCGTTCCAGCCGTCTCCTGAACATGGCATGGCACCACTTTAGACCGGGGGATATACTCGATTCTTGATTGCGGTCAATTCTTTTGGCGCTGCAAATGCGAAAGAATGTGCCGCACGGGGTTACTAATAAAATGTTGGGCTGCGGCGGTTGCCGCAGAATATAACTCAGCACCCGTCGGTTAACTGATAAGGAGGAGAGTCACATGGGTATCCAACGCGTATTTACACGCAGCCTGCTGCCGCTTGTCGCGGCTTTCGGGCTGGTTGCCGCATCCGCACCTGCTGCAGCATGGGAGCCGTCCAAGCCTGTCGAGTTCATTATTCCCGCAGGTACTGGCGGCGGTGCCGACCAGATGGCCCGCCTGATTCAGGGCATTGTCGCCAAGCACAACCTGATGAAGCAGCCCATCGTCCCGGTCAACAAGAGCGGCGGAGCGGGCGCCGAGGGCTTCCTTGACGTGAAATCCTCCAAAGGTGATGCCCACAAGATCATCATCACGCTGTCCAACCTGTTCACGACACCGCTCGCAACCGGCGTACCTTTCAACTGGAAGGACCTAACGCCTGTTGCGATGCTTTCGCTCGACAACTTCGTGCTCTGGGTGAACGCCGATGATCCCTACAAGACGCCCAAGGAGTACCTCGACGCGGTGAAGAAAGCCGGAGCAAATGCCTACAAGATGGGCGGCACCGGTTCCAAGCAGGAAGACCAGATCATCACAGTGGCCATCGAAAAGGCGGCCGGCGTGAAGTTCATCTACATCCCGTACAAGGGCGGCGGTGCGGTCGCGACACAGTTGGTCGGCAAGCATGTCAATTCGACGGTCAACAACCCGATCGAAGCCGTGGCCCAGTGGCGTGCCGGCAAACTGCGTCCGTTGTGCGTGTTTGACTCCCAGCGCATGCCGTACAAGAACAAGGTGACCGACACCATGTCCTGGTATGACATTCCGACCTGCAAGGAAGCCGGCATTCCGATGGATTATGTGATGCTGCGCGGCATTTTCATGCCGGCGGGCGTGCCGCCGGAGGCCGTCAATTTCTACATCGACCTCTTCAACAAGGTGCGTGCGACTCCGGAATGGAAGAAGTTCATGGAGGACGGCGCCTTCAACCAGAGCTTCATGATCGGCAAGGAATACGCCGACTGGGTTGCCAAGGCGGAGACGTTGCACCGTGACCTGATGAAGGAAGCGGGTTTCCTCGCCAAGCCGTAAGCAAGTTCCGTGGGCGGGCCAGAGGCCCGCCCGCTACGGTTGTTTGCCTTCCAATGTTTCTGAGTTGAGCATGCCCGCTACGAGTGTGCCTTGGGGAGTCGCACGTCAATGGAACCGGGAATTTCACAGCGTTCAGCCGAACTGGTCGTCGCGGCACTGACCCTCGCCCTCGGGCTGACAGTGGTGCTCGCCAGCTATCGTCTCGGTGCCGGCTGGGCATCGGATGGTCCTCAGGCCGGTTATTTTCCGTTCTATACGGGCTTGCTGATCTGCATCGGCAGCGTGGCGAATATCGTCATGGCTCTGCTGCGGGCCGGCAGGGAAGGCAGGGTCCTGTTCGTCAGCTGGGTGTCCTTGCGGCGGGTCAGCACGGTCCTGATCCCGGCAGCGTTGTTTATCGGTGCCATCCACTTTGTCGGGATCTATGTCTCCGCGTTTTTTTACATCGCCAGCTTCATGATCTTGTTGGGGCGCTATCCTGTCTGGAAAAGCGTATCCGTCGGGCTGGGCGTCAGCGTCGTGCTGTTTTTCATGTTCGAGGTGTGGTTCAAGGTCCTCTTGCCCAAGGGCGCCTACAACATCCTGAGTTATTTCGGGCACTGAACCGGACACTGCGGAGGGGACTGTTTTGGAGGAGCTGAATTCTTTAATGCACGGGTTTTCGGTGATACTGACACCGTACAACCTGGTGCTGATGTTCGTCGGTGTGTTCCTGGGCATTATCGTGGGCGTGCTGCCCGGGCTGGGAGGAGCGAACGGTGTCGCAATCCTGCTTCCGCTGACTTTCGCCATGCCGCCGACTTCCGGCATCGTTATGCTGTCGTGCATCTACTGGGGCGCACTGTTCGGCGGTGCGATCACGTCGATCCTGTTCAACATTCCCGGAGAACCCTGGTCGGTGGCGACCACTTTCGACGGCTACCCGATGGCGCAGCAGGGCAAGGCCGGAGAGGCCCTGACCGCATCGTTCACGGCATCGTTCTTTGGTGCGCTGGTGGCGATCATCATGATCACCTTCGTCGCCCCGGCTGTGGCGAACTTCGCGCTGCGCTTCGGCCCCCCGGAATTTTTTGCCGTCTATTTTCTGACCTTCTGCAGTTTCATCGGGATGGGCAAGGAGCCGCCGTTCAAGATCCTGGTCGCGATGATGATCGGCTTCGCGCTGGCGGCGGTCGGCATTGACATCGTCACCGGCCAGCTCAGGATGACCTTCGGATTCACTGAACTGTTGCGCGGTTTCAACTTCCTGATTGCGGTGATCGGGCTGTTCGGCATCGGCGAGATCCTGCTGTCGATGGAAGAGGGTCTGTCTTTCACCGGCAAGACCGCCAAGATCAACATGAAAATCGTGTTGGAGACCTGGAAGAAACTGCCGCGGTTCTGGGGTACGGCCCTGCGCAGCACGGTCATCGGCTGCTGGCTGGGCATCACGCCGGGTGGCGCGACCCCGGCGTCCTTCATGGCCTACGGCATTGCGAAGCGCACCTCGAAAGATGGCGCCAAGTTCGGAACCGGGCAACTGGAGGGCGTGGTTGCGCCCGAAATTGCCAACAACTCCGCAGGCACTTCAGCACTGCTGCCAATGCTTGCGCTGGGCATCCCCGGCTCGCCGACGGCGGCTGTGCTGCTCGGCGGCCTGCTGATCTGGGGCTTGCAGCCGGGACCACTGCTGTTCGTCGAGCAGAAGGATTTTGTCTGGGGACTGATTGCCAGCATGTATCTGGGCAATCTGGCTGCGCTGATCCTTGTGCTGACCTGTGTGCCCTTCTTTGCCGCCATTCTGAAGGTGCCATTCTCTATCATCGCGCCGGTCATCGTCGTGATCTGCGCGGTCGGCGCATTCACGGTGTCCAATGCGATGGGGGATGTCTGGATGATGCTGATGTTCGGCGTGGTCGGTTACGCCTTCAAGAAGCTGGATTATCCGATGGCGCCGATGGTTCTTGCTCTGGTGCTGGGCGATCAGGCGGAGAGCGCATTCCGCCAGTCGATGCTGATGTCCCAGGGCGACATGCGCATATTCTTCTCTAACACGCTCGTTGGCAGCATCACCGCGCTGGCACTGTTTGCGCTATTCTGGCCGCTGATTGCAATGGGTATCCGTCGCATGAGGTCAGCGGCGGCCTGAGGAGGGCGGTCGGCGCCTGTGCGGCAGAGGCGGCACGCAAAAAAGCCCGGGTGATGCCCGGGCTTTTTTGCGCGTGGATCGCCGGCCTTGCAGCTGGCGATCCACGCAGATGTGTTTACTTCTTCGCGCTCTTCGGGTTGAGGCTGGTTATGCGGCCACTTTCGGTACCGGCGGTTTCATCAATCACGGCGTTGATCAGCGTCGGCTGACGCGAGCGAACAGCCTCTTCTACCGCCTTGCGCAGCTCGGCCGGGGTTGTCGCATGCACGCCGACGCCGCCGAAGGCTTCCATCAGCTTGTCGTAGCGCGCACCCTTGACGAATACGGTGGGCGCGACGTCGGGTCCGCCGGAGGGGTTGACGTCGGTGCCCTTGTAGACGCCGTTGTTGTTGAACACCACCACGCATACCGGCAGCTTGTAGCGGCAGATGGTTTCCACTTCCATGCCCGAGAAGCCGAAAGCGCTGTCGCCTTCAATGGCGATCACTGGTTGGCCGGATTCCACGGCGGCGGCGACCGCAAAGCCCATGCCAATGCCCATTACGCCCCAGGTGCCGACGTCGATACGCTTGCGCGGCTTGTACATGTCGACGATGCTGCGCGTGAAGTCGAGCGCATTGGCGCCTTCGTTGACCAGCATCGCCTCGGGATTCGCCTTGATGATGTCGCGCATCACGTTCAGTGCGCTGTGGAAGTTCATCGGCGTCGGGTTCTTCGCCAGCGTTTCGGCCATCTTGGCAACGTTTTTGCTCTTGCGCTCGGAGATGGCGCCCAGCCAGTCGGCCGAAGGCTGCGGCCAGCCCGAACCTGCTGCGCCGATGCCGTCCAGCAGCGCCGAGACGCAGGAGCCGATATCGCCGATGACAGGCGCGTCGATCGGCACGTTGCTGTCGGCTTCCTGCGGCGAAATGTCGATCTGGATGAATTTCTGGCCGCCCCAGGCTTTGGCATCCTTGCCGCCCCAGGTCTTGCCTTTGCCGTGCGACAGCAGCCAATTCAGGCGTGCGCCGATCAGCATTACCACGTCGGCTTCGGGCAGCACGAAGGAGCGTGCTGCAGCGGCCGACTGTTCATGGGTGTCGGGCAGCAGGCCTTTCGCCATCGACATCGGCAGATAGGGAATCTGGGTTTTCTCGATCAGCGTGCGGATTTCTGTGTCGGCCTGAGCGTAAGCGGCGCCCTTGCCGAGCACGATCAGCGGGCGCTTGGCGCCGGCGAGCAGCTTCAGGGCACGCTGCACAGCGTCGGGTGCCGGGATCTGGCGCGGAGCGGGGTCGACGACCTTGATCAGCGACTTGCGGCCTGCTTCTGCATCCATAGACTGCGCGAAGACTTTTGCCGGCAGGTCGAGGTAAACGCCGCCGGGACGGCCTGAAACCGCAGCGCGGATGGCGCGGGCCACACCGACGCCGATGTCCTCTGCATGCAGCACGCGGAAGGCAGCCTTGCATAACGGCCTGGCGATCGCCAACTGGTCCATTTCCTCGTAATCGCCTTGCTGCAGATCGACGACTTCGCGCTCGCTGGAGCCGCTGACCAGGATCATCGGGAAGCAGTTGGTCGTGGCATTCGCCAGCGCGGTGAGGCCATTGAGGAAGCCGGGGGCGGATACCGTCAGACAGATGCCCGGCTTCTGAGTCATAAAGCCGGCGATTGCCGCAGCATTGCCGGCGTTCTGCTCGTGGCGGAAGGAAATCATGCGCATGCCCGCGGCCTGTGCGCGGCGCGTGAGGTCGGTGATCGGTATGCCCGGCAGACCGTAGAGGTTGGTGATGCCGTTGAGCTTGAGCGCGTCGATGAGCAGGTCGACACCGTCGCTCAGGGTCTGCGCTTGTGTTTCAGTCGTCATGTCTGGATGCCTCGCGTCTTGCCGTCTGTAAGGTTGGAGTCGCCCGCACCCGCAGTGCAATCAGAGGACCGCAGTCCACGATCTACGGCGGATTCGGACGCAGGAAAAAGGCTTTTTTCGGATGGGAAACATCATAGGGGGCCGCGCCCTTTCCCGCTCTTGACCCCGGTCAATTTTGCAGCAGTACGATCGCTGAAGAAGCGCCTGCAAGAGCGCAGCTGCAGGGTGGGCGGGGAGGGGTGTTGCGATGCATCAAGCGCATGCGCCGTTGCGGGTGAGCGTTCAGATCTTGCCGCGCCGTTTCAACCGGCTGAGGGTTTCCGGGGACAGGTTGAGGTACGAGGCCAGCTCCTTTTTGGGCAATCGCTTCGCAATTCCGTCGTGCTTGCGCATGAAGCGCTGGACCCGCCCGGGCGCATCGAGCAAATGCAGGGTGATGGTATGCGCCATCACTTCGCTCATCAGTCGCGTGACCTCCAGTTCAAACTCGGCCTTGATCTTCGGATGGCGTTCGAGGAAGGCAGCCCACTGCAGCATCGACAGCTTGGCGGCCCGCACCTTGGTCACCGCGCGGATTGAGTACGGCATCGGTGTTTTCAGCCGCCATGCCGCATAGCTGGTGTCGATGTCGCTTTCGGCAGCGAAACGCAGGATCATTTCCTTGCCTTGGGCGTTCGAAACCGTGCGTTTCAGGATGCCGTCGATGATGAAATACTGCTCCATCGCGTGCGTGCCCTGATGCTCGAGCGTTTCTCCCTTGGCGTAATCCGATATTTCGAGCAGCGGCTCGAACTCAGTCCACTGCGTGGCGCTCAGGTTTTTCAGCACTAGGTTCTGGCGCAACTGCACGCGGATGATTCGGGATTGTGGATGGAGCGAGATTTGGGTCATGTTGCAGAGGATTGTATTACTTTTATAACTGGTTGTTTATTATAGCTATTTTTAGAGGCGTGGAATCTTGACTGCGGTCAAGGCCATGCAACCGTGCTTTTCCTATAGTGGCGCCCTCATGCCGGGGGAGCCTTTCGCGGAGCGTTAGCCGCAGCGCAGCGGCAATTTCAACGGACGGGTAATTACTCGCCCGCCACGGAATATTTGGAGATCAGAATGGAAGCATTGAAGGGTGTCCGCATTCTCGACATGACCCACGTGCAGGCGGGCCCAACCTGCTCACAGTTGCTGGCCTGGATGGGCGCCGACGTCATCAAGTTCGAACCGCCCCAGGGCGATGCCACCCGTGGCCAGCTGCGCGACGTGCCCAACGCCGACAGCCTGTATTTCACGATGCTCAACTGCAACAAGCGCTCGATCACCGTGAACATGAAGAGCGCGGATGGCAAGACGGTGTTCGTCGACCTGCTGAAGAAGTGCGACATCATGATGGAGAACTTCGGGCCCGGCGTGCTCGAGCGTCTCGGCTTCACCTGGGAAAAGATTCATGAAATCAATCCGAAAATCGTCGTTGGCTCGATCAAGGGTTTCGGTTCCTCAGGTCCCTACGCCGAATTCAAGGCCTACGAAAATGTCGCGCAGGCGATGGGCGGTGCAATGAGTACGACTGGTGTTCCCGAGGGCCCGCCTTTTGTCACCGGCGCGCAGATCGGTGACTCGGGCACGGGTCTGCATCTTGCGATCGGGCTGCTGGCCGCGCTGCACCAGGCCAACCGCACGGGCCAGGGCCAGTACGTGGAGGTGGCGATGATGGACGGTGTGATGAACCTCTGTCGCGTCAAGTTCCGCGACCACCAGCGCCTGACCCGCGGCAGCCTGTCGGAGTACTCGGTCCCGACTCACCAGGGCATGGGGGCCGCACCGCGCGCCGGCAACGACTCCGGCGGCGGACAACTCGGCAATGCGATCCGCTGCAAGCCGGGTGGTCCCAACGACTTCATCTACGTCGTTGTCCAGGAGGCAGTGTGGGACGCGCTGGCCAGGCGCATCGGGCCGGATCTCGGCATACCGGACCTTGCCACCGACCCGAAGTTCGCGACCATCGGCGAGCGGCGCAAGAATCAGGCGCAGATGTGGGAACTGATCGGCGAATTCGCACTGAAACACACCAAGCGCGAATTCATGGAAATTCTCAATCCGCTGGATGTGCCCTGCGGCCCTATCATGTCCACCGACGATCTGGCCAACGACGAGCACGTCCGCGGTCGCGAAATGTATGTCGAACTCGACCATCCGCAGCGCGGCAAGTGGTACAACGTCGGCATGCCGATCAAGCTGTCGGCTTCGCCTGCGGTGATCAAGCGCTCGCCGCTGCTAGGCGAACATACCGATGAGGTGCTCAAGGAGGTGCTCGGCTATGACGCCGGGCAGATCGATAAACTCAAGACCGCCGGCGCGTTCAGCGCGCCCCCGAAAAAGAAATAGCCCAGCAGAGGATGCACATGAAAATCGCGATTACCGGTCAGCAGGGTTTTAGTTTCGACGTCACATCCGCTTTCGGCGGATATGAGTCTTCACTGGAATCCTGCTCAGGAGACAACAAATGAAAATTGCAATTATCGGCCAGCAGGATTTTGGAAAAACGGTGCTTGAGGCCTTCCTCGAGCGCAAGGACGAGGTGGCGGGTGTGTTCTGCGCCCCCGAAAAACCGGGCGCGAAGCCCGACCCGCTGCGCACCGCGGCGGAAGAGCGCGGACTGAAGGTGTTCCAGTTTGCCTCGCTGCGGGTGCCGGAGGCGCATGAAGCGCTGAAGTCCCTCAATGTCGATATCGGCGTGATGGCTTATGTGCTGCAATTCGCACCCGACACCTTCGTGCACATTCCGCGGCTGGGCATGATCCAGTACCATCCTTCGCTGCTGCCGAAATACCGTGGCCCGTCATCGATCAACTGGCCGATCATCCGCGGCGACACCAAAACCGGTCTGACCATCTTTCGACCGAACGAAGGGCTCGACGAAGGTCCGGTGATCCTGCAGAAAACCTGTGACATTGGCCCCGACGAGACCATCGGCGAGGTCTATTTCAACAAGCTGTTCCCGATGGGCGTGCAGGCAATTCTTGAGGCCGCCGACCTGGTGTACACCGGCAAGCATTCGGAGAGTGTGCAGGAGGAGTCGCAGGCCAGCTACGAGGGCTGGTGTCGTGCCGGGGAGGCGCATATCCAGTGGGCCAACCACGTCGATTTCGTCTACAACCTGATTCGCGGCACCAATCCAGCGCCCGGTGCTTGGACTACGCTCAATGGCAAGAAAGTGCAGATTTTTGATGCCCGCAAGCATTTGTTCCGCAAGTTTGGAGACGTTGTCGGCAAGATCGGTGAGGTTGCCGAAGTGACTGAAGGCAGCTTCAAGGTCACTGCGCAGGGCGGATTTATTGAAGTGCTGCGTGCGCGCGGCGAAGATGGCAAGAAATTGTCCGGTGGCGATTTCGCGCGTGCCAACGGGCTGGCCAAGGGCGCCTTGCTCGGCACCTGAAGCCCCGCAATCCCTCCTCGAAAGCCACGCTTGTGCGTGGCTTTTTTTATAAGTAGTTGTTATTACTTATATTTTTGGTCTATCAAGGCTGCGCTGGGTTATTGGTCGGCGACCGGCCATGAAAGCATCAGTCTGTGCGTTACGACTGACGGAAGCGCTGTTCTGCGCTGTGACGTTTCGCACTAAGTCCTTAAAAAAAAGCAATTTTTTGGATCGGATATCGTAAAATCCGAGAACTACCGTCGTTAAGCCATTCTCTACAAACATAAAAACGGCACGGAACGGGCACAAGGGATGAACAAGCTGGCTTTCTGGAAGGCGGACTGGTTTCTGGGGCTCGTGGTCGCCATCGTGATGCTGGTTGCGGCACGCGGGGACCTGATCCAGAGCCTGGAGCGCAAGGCCTATGACCTGGGAGTCCAGGCCGCCACACGTTCGCCCTCCGATCGCATCGCCGTCATTGCCATCGACGATGCCAGCATTGCCAACATCGGGCGCTGGCCATGGTCACGGGACGTGCATGCCCGCATGATCGACTTGCTGGCCGGAGCCGAGGCCAAGGTGATCGCCAACACCACGTTCTTCTTCGAGCCGCAGCGCGATGCCGGGCTGGTTTATGTCGAGAAACTGCTGAACCTGCACAACGAGTTGTCGGCTCAGGTCGCCGCGGATCCCAAGGCGGTTGTTGCCAACGCAGGTCTGGCCCGCATCGGCGCGGTGCTGACCGAGGCGGAGCAGGCCCTCAATACCGACCGCAAACTGGCCGACAGCATGAAGGCCGCCGGCAATGTGGTGCTGCCGATGGTGTTCCAGCAACTGGCCGAGCCGCAGGGCAATCCTGACAAACCGCTGCCGAACTACGTGCTGGACAGCGGCATGGCCGGGCCGCGTGGCGTTGACGTGTTGCCGCCGCCCGGCGTGTTCCCGCTCTACCCGGTGGCCGAACTCGGGCCGGCCGTTGCGAGCATCGGGCACCTCAACGCAGACATCGATGTCGATGGTGCCGTGCGCGCGGAGCCGCTGCTGGTGCGTTACTACGACCAGGTGTTTCCGGCGCTGTCGGTAATGGTCGCGGCACGCAGCCTGAACCTCGGTGTTGCCGACATCAAGCCGGTCTGGGGTGAGGCCCTGCAGCTGGGCAAACTGCGTGTCGCCACCGATCCCGCGCTGCGGATGCACACGTTTTTCTATGCCGATCGTGATGGACGTCCGGCTTTTCAGGTGGATTCGTTTTTCGACGTGATCAGCGGCAAGGTTCCGGCCGCGAAGTACCGCGACAAGATCGTGCTGATCGGCCCCACGGCAGCCGGGCTGGGCTCCGCGCAGGTGACCCCTGTCTCTCCGGCCACGGCCCCGGTGCTGACCCTGGCGCACACCGTATCAAGTATCCTCGGCGAACACTTTTTCGTTACCCCTTCCTGGGGCGTCTGGGTGCAGCTCGGCGTGTTCCTCGCCGTGGCGCTGTACCTGATTGTGGTCCTGCCGCGGCTCAGGGCCGGCATTGCCGCGGTGATCAGCCTCATCATCGGCGTCGCGCTGATCAGTGCGCATTTCGGCCTGATGGTGGGCCAGTTGATGTGGATACAGTTCATGGCATCGGCGGCGCTGCTTGCCGTCGGTTACGCCGCACTGACCACCAAGCGTTTCCTGGTGACCGAACGGGGCAAGGAGAAGTCGGACGCCGAATCCGCGGAATCGAACCGGATGCTGGGCATTGCCTACCAGGCTCAGGGGCAGCTGGATCTGGCCTGGGACAAGTTCCGCCAGTGTCCGCTTAATGATCCGGTGATGGAGAACCTTTACAGCCTGGCGCTGGATTTCGAGCGCAAGCGCCAGTTCAACAAGGCCGAATCGGTGTTCCGCTATATGGCCGAATTCAATCCGAAGTTCCGCGATCTCGAGCAGCGGGTGACCCGTGCCAAGGCGCTTTCTGAAACCGTGATCCTCGGTGGTGCGCAAGGGCATCCCGGCGGTACCGTGATGCTCGAGGGCGGCGGCATGGAAAAACCGATGCTCGGCCGCTACCAGGTGGAAAAGGAACTTGGCAAGGGCGCGATGGGCGTGGTCTACCTCGGCAAGGACCCGAAAATCGGCCGTGTGGTGGCGATCAAGACCATGGCGCTGTCGCAGGAGTTTGAGGGCGACGAACTGGTCGAGGTCAAGGAGCGCTTCTTTCGCGAGGCGGAAACAGCGGGACGCCTGGCTCATCCGAACATCGTCACTATTTACGACGCCGGCGAGGAACATGACCTTGCCTACATCGCAATGGAATTTCTCAAGGGACAGGACCTGGTGCCCTACACCAAGCCCGGCGCGCTGCTCCCCGTGCCGCAGGTGCTGTCGATCATTGCCCGTGTTGCTGAGGCTCTGGGCTACGCCCACCAGCAGAACGTCGTGCACCGCGACATCAAACCCGCCAACATCATGTACGAACCGGTAAGTGATACCCCTAAAGTGACTGACTTCGGCATTGCGCGCGTCACCGACTCCTCCAAGACCAAGACCGGCATGGTGCTGGGCACGCCTTCCTACATGTCGCCGGAGCAGCTGGCGGGCAAGAAAGTGGAAGGTCGCTCCGACTTGTTTTCGCTGGGTGTCACGCTTTATCAGATGCTCAGTGGCAAATTGCCTTTCCAGGGGGAGTCGATGGCGCAGCTGATGTTCAAGATTGCCAACGAACCGCACGCGGACATCCGCACGCTGAACCCGGCGCTGCCGGCCTGTATCGCGGCCGTCACCAACAAGGCGCTGGCCAAGGATCCTGACCAGCGCTACCAAAGTGGCGAGCAGATGGCCAAGGCGATCCGTCTCTGCCTCGGCACGCTGACGGGCAAGCCTGCTGCCACTTCGGCAGCGGCGAGCTGAGGGCCGACAATGAGCGATTTTTCCGGCGTCATCGAAATTGCCACAGCGACCCACCCGGGAATGGTGCGGTCGCATAACGAGGACAGCATCGCTGCCGATCCTGCCGCGGGCATCGCGGTACTCGCCGACGGCATGGGGGGATACAACGCCGGCGAGGTGGCAAGCGGCATCGCGGTGGCGATGATCGGCGCGGAACTGAAGAAGGCCCTTGCCAGCCCCGGCGAGGGATTCGATATTGCCGCTGCCGAGCGACTGGTCGTCGAACATGCAGTGCGTGCCAACAATGCTATTTTCCAGGCTTCACAGAATCAGGCCCAGTATGCCGGCATGGGCACCACGCTGGTGGTCATGCTGCTGCATGACAACAGCCTGGTGGTCGGACACATCGGCGATTCCCGGCTGTACCGCTTCCGCCAGGGCAAGCTGGAGCAGGTAACGCGCGACCACTCGTTGCTGCAGGAGCAGATCGACAGTGGGCTCATTACCAAGGAGCAGGCGCGCCATTCCCAGAACAAGAACCTGGTGACACGGGCGGTCGGCATCGATCCCGAGGTCGAGGTCGAGGTCCACAGCTATCCGGCGCAGCCGGGCGATATCTACCTGCTGTGCTCGGATGGACTCAACGACATGGTGACCGACGAGGACATGGAGCTCACTCTGGGGTCGCTGCAGGCCAATCTGCCGCTGGCGGCCGAGCAGCTGGTGCAGCAGGCGAATGACAATGGCGGTCGTGACAATGTTTCGGTTATTCTGGTGCGCGTGCTGAAGGATTTTCCGGCCCGCGCGGGATTGGTTGACCGGCTGAAGTCCTGGTTCAGATAAGCAACGGGGATACTACTATGGCGAAGTTGATACTTTCTCTCGAGGGTTCGATGATCCGCGAGGTTCAGCTCGACAAGGAGCGGATCATGATCGGCCGTAAGCCGTCGAACGAGATCCAGATCGAGAATCTGGCCGTGAGCGGCGAGCACGCCTGCATCGTGACCATCCTCAATGATTCGTTCCTGGAAGATCTCGGTTCGACCAACGGCACCCTGGTCAATGGCAACCCGATCAAGAAGCATATCCTGCAGAACAACGATGTGATCGAGATCGGCAAGTACAAACTCAAATACGTGGCGGATGCTCCGGCAGCCGGCCAGGCGGCAGGCGAAGACTTCGAAAAGACGATGATCCTGCGCGCCCCGCCCAAGCAAGCGCCCGCCGCCGCCCGTCCGGTCAACGAGCCGGCGTCGCCGGCCAAGCCTTCGACCCCGCCGCCGACACCGCGGCCGGTGCCGCCGCTGGCGAAGCCCGCCGCACCCGCGCCTGCCGCGGCTGCTGCGGCGTCCGTTGCGCCCGCTCCCGTAGCGCCCCCGCAGCCGCTCGCCGCGGTGCAGATCCTCACGGGTCCCAGCGCCGGCAAGGAACTGGATCTGGTGAAGAATCTCACCACGCTGGGCAAGCCGGGTCTCCAGGTTGCGGTGATCACCCGTCGTCCGCAGGGCTACTTTATTACCCATGTGGAGGGCGCCAAGTTTCCGGTCGTCAACGGCAAGACGATTGATGTCCAGGCCCAGCCGCTGCACGATCACGACGTCATTGAACTGGCCGGCGTGAAAATGGAATTTTTCGTAAAAAAATAAGTGTACGCGTGACCGCCTTGCCCCGGAAGCTTGAGGCTGCGGACGGTTGGCAGGCTCGCGGATTTCTGCGCGCGGCACCGTCCCTGCAACGACAGGGCAGCATTAGGATGACAGGGTGAGAAAAAATCTGACGCGCATTGTCATCGGCATGGTGATCGTCGCCATGTTTCTCGCGCATGCCGTGCACGTGCTGCGCATCCCCTTCCTCGAGAACCTCGAATCCATCGTTTACGACACGCGGCTGCGGCTGACCATGCCGAATACCGTGGATCCGCGGGTAGTCATCCTCGATATCGACGAGAAAAGCCTGCAGGAGAAGGAACAGGGCGGTGAGGGCCGCTGGCCCTGGCCGCGTGACCGGCTCGCGCTGCTGCTGGACAAGCTGTTCGACAAGTATGGCATCGCTGTGGTTGGCTTCGACGTGGTGTTCGCAGAACGCGACGAATCGTCGGGCATCCGCGTGCTCGAGCGCCTCGGACAGCGCGAACTGAAGGGCGTGCCGCAATTTCAGTCAGCGCTTGAGCAGGTTCGGCCACAACTCGAATACGACGACATTTTTGCCAGCAAGATGAAGGGGCGCACCGTGGTGCTGGGGCATGTGTTCCTCAGCGACGACCCGGCCAGCGCCAGCACGAAGGGCATGTTGCCGCCGCCGGTGTTGCCTGCCGGCGCTTTCGGGGGCCGCAGGGTCGGTGTGACCTCGTGGAACGGCTATACCGCGAACCTCGAGCGCCTGCAGCGCGCGGCCACCAGCGCCGGCCACATCAATCCGCTGCCGGATCCGGACGGCATCACGCGGCGCGTGCCGATGCTGGTCGAGCATGCCGGCGCCTACTATGAACCGCTGTCGCTGGCGATGGTGCGCGCCGTCACCGGACAACCGCCGGTGGTGCCCGTGGTCAGCGCGGATGCTTCTTCTGACTACAGCGGCCTCGAATGGGTCAAGGCCGGTCCTTTCGAGGTTCCCGTTGACATACAGGCCGCGGCGCTGGTGCCATACCGCGGCGGCAAAGGCAGCTATCGTTATTACTCGCTGGTCGACGTGCTCAACGAGCGCGTGCCGGTCGACGAGCTGAAGGGCAAGATCGCGCTGGTCGGCACCACGGCACCAGGGCTGCTCGACCTGCGGGCGACGCCGGTGGACCCGGTGTTCCCGGGGGTCGAGATCCATGCCAACCTGGTCGGCGGCATCCTTGACGGCAACATCAAGCAGCGCCCGCCCTACGTGGTCGGCGCCGAGTTCGTGCTGCTGCTGCTGTCAGGCGCGGCGCTGGCGCTGCTGCTGCCGCTGCTGACGCCGTTCAGGTCCATGCTGGTGACGGCGCTGGTGCTGCTGTCGGTGATCGGTACCAACCTGGTGGTGTTTCATTCCGGAAACCTGGTGCTGCCGCTGGCCTCGGGCATCCTGCTGATCCTCGTGCTGTTCACCTTCAACATGGCGTACGGTTTCCTGGTGGAGGCGCGCGGCACGCGGCTGATCACCGGACTCTTCGGGCAATATGTGCCGCCCGAGCTGGTCGAGGAAATGGCGCGCAATCCGGAGCAGTTCAACATGGCACCGCGGGCCGAGGAACTCTCGGTGTTGTTCTCCGACGTACGCGGCTTCACGACGATCTCGGAAAGCCTGTCACCCGAGGACCTGTCGGTCTACATCAACGATTACCTGACGACGATGAGCCTGGTGATCCGCGAAGGCCACCGCGGCACGCTCGACAAGTACATCGGCGACGCGATCATGGCCTTCTGGGGAGCGCCGATGCCCGATCCCAACCACGCGCAGAATGCCGTGTTGGCGGCGCTCGACATGATGAAACAGGCGAAGGTGCTCAACGAGAAGTTCCACGCGAGGAACTGGCCACCTTTCGCCATCGGCATCGGCGTCAATTCGGGGATCATGCGCGTCGGTGACATGGGCTCAAAGATCCGCAAGGCGTACACCGTGATGGGCGACGCGGTGAACCTCGGCTCGCGGCTTGAGGGCATCACCAAGCAATACGGCGCAGGCATCCTGATCGGGCAGGAAACCAAGGAACGGATCTCGGGCGTCGTCCTGCGCGAGATCGACATGGTGCAGGTCAAGGGCAAGGACGAGCCCATCACCATTTACGAACCGCTGGGTCTCGAGGGCGAGGTTGAACAAAATATGCTCGACGAGATCAAACTCTGGCAGCAGGCCCTGCGCTACTACCGTGCCCAGGACTGGGACAAGGCCGAGCTGCAGCTGCTCAACCTCAAGAAGACTGCGGTGAAAACCTACCTCTACGACGTGTTTATCGAGCGCATTGCCACATACCGTGCCCATCCGCCGGAGGCGGAGTGGAAAGGCGTGCACAAGTTCGAAACCAAATGATGAGGTTGCGCATTCTGGGATGCAGTGGCGGCATCGGCGGCGAGCTGCGCACGACCTCCATGCTGCTCGACGACGACGTGCTGATCGACGCCGGCACCGGGGTCGGCGACCTGTCGCTGCAGCAGTTGGCGCGAATCGACCACATTTTCCTGACGCACTCGCACCTCGATCACGTCGCCTTCATTCCCTTCCTGCTCGACACCGTGGGTTTCCAGCGCGCGCAGCCGGTGATCCTGCATGCGATTCCCGAGACCCTCGACATCCTCGGCGAACACCTGTTCAACTGGAAAATCTGGCCCGATTTCCGGAAAATTCCCGACGAGCGTAATCCGGTGCTGCACTGCATGCCGTTGCAGACCGGTGAGGCGGTAGTGCTCGGGGGCGGTCGCCGCATCACGCCATTTCCGGCCAACCACGTGGTCCCCGCGGTCGGTTTTCACCTGGATTCCGGCACTGGCAGCCTGGCCTTTACCGGGGATACCACGCGCCATCCAGAGATGTTAAAATATGTCAATAAAATCAATAATTTACGATACCTGATCATCGAGACCGCGATGTCTGACGCCGAGCGCGAACTTGCGGTAGTCTCCAAACATCTGTGTCCGGGCCTGCTCGCCGAGGAACTCGCCGGGCTGCAACTGAATCCGGCCATTTATGTGACACACTTCAAGCCGCGGGAAGCGGAAACGATCATGGGCGAGATTGCGGCACGGATGCCGCAGCGCCACGTGAAAATGTTGGAACAGGACCAGGTTTTCGAGTTCTGAGTCATCCGGCGCGGCATTCCCGGAATTCGCGCCGGCACAGGAAGCAGCGGAAAGAAAAGGGGTGACCATGAGCACAGTACTCCAGCCCAAACCGGCGGCGTCAGCGGCAGACAGTCTGGCTGAGAAACTCAGTTTCCAGCAGAAACTGCAGGCTGTCACCAACAAGATCCACGCGACCAAGAACATCGACGAGATCATCCTCGAGCTGTCGCAGGAACTGTGCAACCTGTTCAATGCCGACCGCCTCACCATCTACCTGCTGAGCGAGGACAAGGGCTCGATCATTTCGAAGGTCAAGACCGGGCTGAATTCCTTCAAGGACATCAAGCTGCCGATCAACGAGCAGTCCGTCGCCGGTTACGTTGCCGCGAGCAAGCGCATCGTCAACATCCGCGACGTTTATGACGACGTCGAGCTGAAGTCGCACAGTGGCCAGCTCAACTTCCTGAAGGCTGTTGACGCGAAGACGGGCTACCGCACCAAGCAGATGCTGGTGGCTCCGGTAATCGAGGCCAAGAGCCGCGACCTCATCGGCGTTGTGCAGATCATCAACAACAAGTCCGGCACGCCGTTCCCGCCGATGATGGAGGAGGGCGTGCAGTCCCTGACGGAGACGCTGGCGATCGCGTTCCGCCAGCGCCAGGGACCGATGATGCAGGTGCGCAGCAAGTACGACGGACTGGTGACCAACGCGGTGATTTCCGGCGAGGAGCTCGAGCTCGCGCAGCGCTCGGCGCGGCGCAAGAACCTTGATGTCGAGACCGTGTTGACCGGCGAATTCCAGGTCAAGCTGCAGGCCTTGGGCGATGCTCTCGGCAGCTACTTCGGGGTGCCCTACGAGCCGTTCAAGCAGGACCGTATCAAGCCGCCGGACCTGATGAGGAACATGAACCGCGAGTTCTGCCAGACCAACCAGTGGATTCCGCTGGACGATACCAAGGAGGGCATCGTCGTGATGACCACCGACCCCGAGCGGGTCAAGGCTTCGCGGATGGTCAGCAACGTTTACCCGAAAAGCAAGATTGTCTTCCGGGTGACCACCAACAGCGAATTTGTCAGCACCCTGGACCAGATGTTCGGCGCCAGTACCGGGCTCGAGGATTCCGGCAACATCGAGGACATGCTCGGTACGCTGGATGAAGAGACCGAAGGTGAGGGCACGGGCGGTGATGATGTTGCCTCTGCTGCAGCTGACAACGAGCTGGTCAAGCTGGTCAACAAGATCATCATCGATGCCTACCAGATGGGGGCATCGGACATCCACATCGAGCCCTATCCCGGCAAGGCGAAGACCGAGATCCGCTTCCGCCGCGACGGTTCGCTGCAGCCCTATATCCAGGTTCCGGCAAGTTATCGCAGCGCGCTGGTGGCGCGACTGAAAATCATGTGCGACCTCGATATCTCGGAGCGCCGCCGCCCGCAGGACGGCAAAATCAAGTTCAAGAAGTTCGGCCCCCTCGACATCGAACTGCGGGTGGCGACGATACCTTCTGCCGGCGGCGTCGAGGACATCGTGATGCGTATCCTCGCAGCCGGCGAGCCGATCCCGCTCGACAAGCTGGGATTGACCAAATACAACCTGGAGACACTGAAGGAAGTCGTGTCCAAGCCCTACGGCCTGTTTTTCGTCTGCGGCCCGACCGGCTCCGGCAAAACCACGACGCTGCACTCGGTACTCGGCTATCTCAACACACCGGACACCAAGATCTGGACCGCAGAAGACCCGGTAGAGATCACGCAGAAGGGTCTGCGCCAGGTGCAGATGAATCCGAAGGCCGGTATGACCTTCGCGGTGGCGATGAAGGCTTTCCTCCGCGCCGATCCGGACATCATCATGGTCGGCGAGATGCGTGACAAGGAAACCACCGGCACCGGCATCGAGGCTTCGCTGACGGGCCACCTGGTGTTCGCTACCTTGCACACCAACAGCGCGCCGGAATCGATCATCCGCCTGCTGGATATGGGCATGGACCCCTTCAACTTCGCCGACGCGCTGCTCGGCATCCTGGCGCAGCGCCTGGCGAAGCGGCTGTGCGGCAAGTGCAAAAAGCCGCATGAGGCGACACCCGAAGAAATCCATGCGCTGTTAACCGAGTTCTCGCTGGAACTGAAGAACACGGATAGCTGGAAGAAGGACCCCAAGGCGAGCGAGGAGAAGGTGCTTGAGGAGTGGGTGCGGGAATACGGCAACGAGAACGGCAAGCTGGTAATCCACGACCCGGTGGGCTGCGAGGTCTGCGGCGGCAGCGGCTACAAGGGTCGCGTTGGCCTGCACGAACTGCTGGTCGGCACCGATCCGCTGAAGAAGAACATCCAGGAGCACGCGCGGGTCGCCGAGATGGTCGCCACCGCGCTCGATGACGGCATGCGCACGCTGAAGCAGGACGGCATCGAGAAGGTGTTGATGGGCATCACCGACATGAAGCAGGTGCGCGCGGTCTGCATCAAGTAGGCACGCCTTGTCCGCAGTCATGACCTCCATCGAAGCCCCGCCGGCGCAGGGTGAACTCTCTCACCGTTTGTCGGAACTGCTGCGCATCGGCGCGGCTCTGTCCAAGGAGCGCGACATCAACCGCCTGCTCGAGGCGATCCTTGTCGCAGCCAAGGAAATCACCAACGCCGATGGCGGCACGCTGTACCGGATGACCGAGGACCGGCAGGCCCTGCGTTTCGAAATCATGCGCAACGACACGCTGGGCATCGCGATGGGCGGCACCAGCGGCGAAGATATCCCGTTCTACCCGGTCAACCTCTACGACCGGGACGGCGGGGCAATCCACAGCATGGTTGCCGCCTACGCGGTTCACCACGATTGTTCGGTTAATATCGCCGACGCCTACACCGAAGCCGGCTTCGATTTTTCCGGCACCAAGAATTTCGACAAGAAGACGGGCTATCGCTCGACCTCCTTCCTGACGGTGCCGATGAAGAATCACGAGGACGAGATCATCGGCGTCCTCCAGCTGATCAACGCCAAACAGCGTGCCGGCGGTGAAGTCGTGCCGTTTTCCGACGACGACCAGAAGCTCGCCGAGTCACTGGCTTCCCAGGCTGCGATCGCGCTGACCAACCGGCTGCTGATTAACCACCTTGAAGCACTGTTCGAATCCTTCATCCAGATGATTAACGCGGCGATCGACGACAAATCGCCATACACCGGCGGGCACTGCGAGCGCGTGCCGATGCTGACCATGCTGCTGGCGGAGGCGGTGAACAACTGCAAGGTGGGGCCCTTGCGCGATTTCGCGATGAGCGAGCGTGATCGCTACGAGCTGAAAATTGCCGGACTGCTGCACGACTGCGGCAAGGTGACCACGCCTGTGCACGTGGTCGACAAGGCCACCAAGCTGCAGACCATTTATGACCGGATCGACCTGATCGACACCCGTTTCGAGGTTCTGCGCCGTGATTCCGAAATCGCGCGGCTCAGCGGTCACGCCTCGGCGGAGCAGACGGCAGCCCTGCTGCGGACACTCGAAGAGGACCGCGAATTCCTGCGCCGCGCCAACGTCGGCGGCGAGTCAATGACCGATGCCGACGTCGAGCGTGTCAGGGCGATCGCCGCCCGCCACACCTGGCAGCGTGCAGACGGCAGCCTGGTACCCTTCCTCAGCGCGGACGAGCTCGAAAACCTGACCATCCGCGCAGGCACGCTCACTGCGGCCGAACGCCAGATCATCAACCATCACATCGAAGTCACGATCCAGATGCTCGAATCGCTGCCCTGGCCGCGGCACCTGAAGAAGGTGCCCGAGTACGCCGGAGGCCATCACGAGCGCATGGATGGCAAGGGTTACCCGCGCGGGCTGACCCGCGAGCAGATGTCGGTGCAGGCGCGCTGCATGGGCATTGCCGACATCTTCGAGGCGCTGACGGCGAAGGACAGGCCCTACAAAAAAGGCAAGACGCTGACGGAGTCGCTCACCATACTCGGCAAGTTCAAGCTGAACGGCCATGTCGATCCCGACCTCTTCGACATTTTCATGTGGGAAAAGGTCTACGAGAAATACGCCAGGGAATACCTCGATCCGGAGCAGATCGATATCGTTGATGTCGCGCGCATCCCCGGCTACCGGTCGCCACCGGCGCAATAACTGCGGACGATCAGTCCTTCTTCGACACCGCAACAACCAGTTTCTCGGTGATCATCTCGATGAAGGCGTCGTCGTAACCGCGCTCCTTCATTTCCCAGCGGAAAGTATTGGCCAGCCGGGCTTTTTTATAGAGACCCAGCTTGTGTTTTTGGCGGAAAGCGGTTGCGGTTTCAAACAGCGCATCGACTTTTGGTTCCAGTGTCTTGAGGGAAACCCCGGGATTTCCGGAGGATGCCTTTCCTTTCGGCGGTCGCAGAGTCATGACCGTGTCGACGAGGCCGCGCGCAAACTCATCCACCTGTTTCCCTGAAGCCGATCCGAAAAGACCCATGACACATTCCTTTGAGCGGGATGAAAGAATCGCCTGTGTAGAATGCGAGAATACCAAGCATGTTCCTGCAGGTGTAGCCCCGCAGAAGGCCGGGCTGCCTGAAGGATTTCCATTTGCGGCCAGAAGTGCAGGAAAAAACTGATGCGCATGTTGAAAAATCTGCTGACCGGCCTGTGGCGGGCGCCCGCCGATGCTGCAAGGGCCGCACGCGAACAGGAGGCTGTGACCAGCCTGGGGCCGGCGATTGAAGCATTCAACGCGGGCCGCTACGAGGACGCGGTCCGGGCCTGCGAGGCAGTGATCGCCGGGAAGCCGCAAAGCGCGCAGGCTCGCCACCTGTGCGGTCGTGCGCTGATGGCGCTGCAGCGCCACGCCGAGGCCGAGCGCCTGCTGCAGGCTGCGCTGGAGTTGGACCCCGATCTCGCGGACGCGCATGGGGATCTGGCGACGATCCGCTTCGAAGCCGGAGACCACGAGGCCGCCGAGAGGCATGCCCGTGATGCGGTGGCCGCGCAGCCTGCCGAGGCCCGGTTCCGCGAAGTGCTGGCAGATGTGCTGCAGGCAAGGGGGCGTGACCGTGACGCATTGACTGAACTGTTTGCGGCCCTGGAGTTTGCGCCGGAACGCCAGGATTTGCTGATCCGCCTGTGTACCGGGCTGGACCGTGTCGGCCAGCACCGCGAGATGCTGCCGCTGGCTCAACGCGCCATTGCGGAGAACGGCGAGAGTATTGAGACGCTGTGCTGCCTCGCCTTGGCGCAGTATGGCGTGGACGATCTCGAGGCTGCCGTGGCGACGGCGAGGAAGGCATTACGGCTGCGCAGTGACAAATCGGCACCGTATGCAGTCCTCGGCAACGCGCTGCTCGAGCTGGGTCAACCCGAAGAGGCGCTGGCTGCGCACCGCCGGGCGCTGAAACTCGAGCCCGATTCCGTGACGGCTCGTTACAACATCAGTCTGATCCACCTGATGCGCTGGCGCTTTCGCGAGGGCTGGGAGGATTTCGAGCAGCGCCTGAATATCAACCGGTTCAAGGCATGGCGGTCTTGTGAGCCGCGCTGGAACGGCAGGGCTCTGCAGGGTCGGACTATCCTGATCATGCGGGAACAGGGGCTGGGGGACGAGATCATGTATGCCTCCTGCTATCCCGATCTGCTCAGGCAGTCAGCACAGTGTCATATAGAATGCGACCCGCGTCTTGAGCGTCTGTTTGCCCGTTCCTTTCCCGGTGCCCGCTTCCACCCCCTGCCGGATTTGAACACCCGGGAACGTACTGATCCGGGGGCGTCGGTCGATGTTTACAGTTATGCCGGCAGCCTGCCGCGTCATTTCCGTAATGGATTACAGGAATTCCCGGCACACAGCGGCTATCTCAAACCCGATCCGCAGCGGGTTGAGCATTGGCGGCAGCGGCTTGCTGCGCTGGGGCCCGGGCTCAAGGTCGGCATTTCCTGGCGCGGTGGCGTAGCAGTCACGCGGCGGGGGCGTCGATCACTGGATTTGACACAGCTGCTGCCGGTGTTGTCGGTGCCCGGGGTGCACTGGGTCAATCTGCAATACGGAGATCGGGGCGCCGAAATCGCTGAGTTTGCCTCCGCGCAAAAGATCGCCATCACGGACTGGCCCGAGGCGATCGACGGGGATTATGACGAGACAGCGGCACTGGTCAGCGCACTCGATCTGGTGATATCCGTCTGCACTTCAATCATTCATCTGACCGGGGCGCTGGGTCGGCCGGCGTGGGTGCTGACACCACGGATTCCAGAATGGCGTTACGGTCTAGAGCGCGACACCATGCCCTGGTACCCTGCGGTGCGCCTGTTTCGGCAGTCCGAGCGCGGTGAATGGCAGCCCGTCATTACCGAAATCCAGGGTCGACTGCAGGATCAGGCGAACAGCTAAAAACTGACAATCTTTGTCAGTTTGTGACGCTCTGCTGGATGGGCGAAACCGGGCCGCTGACATATGGAATTTGTGGGCCCGACGAAGCAATATAGTCCGTGATCCAGTTCACAGACCTCCTCTGAAAATAAGACTGGATTTACAAATATATCAATATAATCAATAAGTTAGTTAATTCAGCTGCCGTTGCCTACATTACCAGCGCACTTTGGTACGGGACTTGCTCTAAAGGACTGGCGGGCCATGCCCGGCATTACCGTGTTTAACTTTATGGGAGCATCATATGAAAAATCTGCAAAAGGGCTTTACGCTGATCGAACTGATGATCGTCGTGGCGATCATCGGCATTCTGGCAGCGATTGCGATTCCGCAGTACCAGGACTACATCACCCGTGCCAAGTGGCAGGACAATCTAGCCCGCGTCCAGGCCTTCAAGACGGCGATTGCCGAATGTCTGCAGAACAATGCGGGCCAGATGGCCGAGTGCGATACCACGGACGAAGTGCGCAGTTCCACTGGCGCGCTGACTCTCCCGGCGCCTACCGCCAACATCTCCGCACTGTCGTACGACGCGAACGGTATCCTGATCACCGGCACGCCTGGCGTTGGTAACTGCACGGTGTTGATCGCTGCGAATCTGACTGGATCATCGGTGGGTTGGACTTACACCAACGGTGGCGGCTGCAACAAATCCAGAACTGGCGTGGGCACCTGATACATACTGGCTCTGAAAAAACCCCGGGCAACCGGGGTTTTTTTTGTACCGTAAGGCTTTCGTGCGACAGTTGCGCGACTGCGCGTCAACAGCCCGCTTGCATTGCGCAGGATTCCAGTTGTAATGACCGTCGTCGTAACTGTGGATTTTCTGAGGTCCGATGGACAGCACCGCAAAACTGCCGGGCCGGATCGAGTGGCGCAACTTGCCGTGGATCACGGTATGCCTCGCCGCCTTCGTTTTTCTTGCGTCCAACGTGGATTTGGCACCCAGCTTGCAATGGCATGACGGGCAGCGGCTGGGACAACTGCTCCTGCTGACCGTTTTGCTGGGCCTGATGCTGTGGCCGGCGCACTGGCGTGGAGTGACCAATGCGTGGTCATGCCTACAGCCGTGGACGCGATGTGCCTGGTCGACGGCATTTCTGCTGGGGCTGGCTTCGAGTGTAATGGCGGCGTTGCCGCGCTGGGCATTGCTGGAGTGGGGGCTACTGTGGCTACTGCTGATAGTGATTTTTTCCGTGGCAGAGCAGCGGCGGACGTACGGCGGAAAATTCGATGGCTGGTTGGTAATTCTGTTTTTTTCGACCGCGACAGCCTATGCAGTCTCCAGTGCCGTTATTTATCTGACGATGTTGCTGGCAGGTCCGTCGTACGGACAGGCATTCAATGTGCTGGAGCTGTATCACGGATTCTCCAATGTCCGCTTTTTTGGCTATCTGCAGACCATGCTGCTGCCCTTTTTGCTGCTGCCTGCGATGTGGTGGGGAACGACCCTGGTGCGGCGCATTTTGTTTTGGAGTGTGCCGATAGCGTGGTGGATGCTGGTGGTCGGCTCCGGGTCGCGCGGCACTTGGGTGGCACTGCTGGTCGGAATGGTTGCGGTGTTGCTGTTTGCTGGCCAACCAGGCCGCCAGTGGATGCGCTGGCAGCTCGCCGCGCTGATCGGTGGGGGAGTTTGTTACGGAGTGTTTGTCTTGCTGGTGCCGCAGTGGCTGGCGCAGCCTGCGGTCTACCTGCACCGTAGCGGCGAGATCATGTCGCTGTCCTTGCGCGAAGTATTGTGGGCCGAGGCGCTGCATTTTTCATGGCATCAGCCCTGGCTGGGCATTGGTCCGATGCACTATGCGCATACCGCTTCCCGGATTGCGGCGCATCCACACAATGCCGTGCTGCAGTGGTTGGCGGAATGGGGAATACCTGCCGCGCTGCTGCTGACTTCACTTTGCGCCGTGGCCGGGTTGACTTTCGCCGCGCATGTGCGGCGGGTGGTGCAGGCGAATAACGGCGCGCGGGTGCCGGTGCAGGTAGCCTTGCTGGCGGCCTTGTCCGGTGCCGCGGCGCAGGCAATGGTCGATGGCGTCCTGGTCATGCCGGTCAGCCAGACCCTGCTGGCTTTGCTCTGCGGCTGGGCGATGGGGCTCTATTTCGAGGAACGCGGACGTACTGCGTATAGCGGGATCATCGGGCGCACCGCGTTGGCGGCCATGACCCTGACCGCGGCCATTGTGGTGGCGTGGGGTGTTACGCCGGAAATCGGCCGTATTGCCGAGCGCGAAGTAGCCTATCTGGCCGCCTATCCGCCGGAAAACCCGGCCCTGCCGAACCTGATGCCGCGATTCTGGACCCAGGGCAGGATCGAATAAGCGGCAATCTTGCCGTCTCAGGCCGCGATGCCCGGATTCCCGTCAACGCCGATGATCCGCGGCCGGTTGAGCACCGGCGGCTTGATCACTTTCCTCGCGCGCAGGTAACGGGTTACGACATCCCATACCGGTTCGCCCGAGGCGCCTTCGGCGACCGGCGCCCAGCTGGTCAGCTTGTAGCTGCGGCCGGCCTCGATTGCCTTGCCCTTCAGCCGCATGTCGCTGATGCGGCTGCCGATTTTCTGGGTCGGGTCGCAGGCATATTGCAGTCCGCCGACACGCACCATGTCGCCACCCTGCTGGAAGTACGGGTCGGGGTTGAACAGGTTGTCGCAGATGTCTTCCAGCAGGTTTTTCAGGTTCTCGCCGGTGATGTTGCTGCTGGTCACCTGCGGGTAGGTGATGGCCGTCATGCTCATGATGTCTTCGGTGGTGATTGGCTCGCCGGGCAGGATGGACGTGCCCCAGCGGAAACCCGGCGAGAACGCGATCTCCGCATCCTTCTCGGCCAGCAGCGCATCCAGTATCAGCTGGTCGAAGCTGCCGTTGAAATTGCCGCGGCGGAACAGCAGGCCCTCGCTGACCGCAAGTTTTTCGCCGAGCTTGGCTTCGTAGGGTGCGCGGTGCTTGCGGATGAGCGTGGTCATCTCCGCGTCAGCCGGGAGCAGCTTGGCGAAGACGGGCAGCAGGCGGTAACGCGAGGACTTGACGCCGCCACCGCGCACGTCGAGCTCAAGCACGCCGAGAAACTTGCCGTTGGAACCGGCGTTGGTGACCAGTGTTATGCCACCGCGGTTTTTGACCGGAACCGGCTGCGGCACCGCGTCGTGGGTGTGCCCACCAAGGATGGCATCGATGCCGGAGACCCGCGATGCCAGCTTGATGTCGGTGTCCATGCCGTTGTGCGACAGCAGCACCACTGCCTGTGCGCCTTTCTTGCGCGCTTCGTCGACCACGCGCTGCAGGCGTTCTTCCTGGATACCAAAGGTCCAGTCGGCGACCATGTGGCGCGGGTTGGCGATCGGCGTGTAGGGGAAAGCCTGACCGATGATCGCTACCGGCGCACCGTTGATCTCGCGCAGGGTGTAGGCGCGGAATACCGGGTCGTCGAAATCCGCGGTGCGGATGTTCTGGGCAAGGAATTCGATGCGGCCCTTGAAGTCCTTGTTGACGACTTCCTCCACGCGCTTCGCGCCATAGGTGAATTCCCAGTGCCCGGTCATGATGTCCACGCCCAGCAGCTTCGCGGCCTCGACCATGTCCTGGCCCTTGCTCCACAGCGCAGTGGCAGAACCCTGCCAGGTGTCGCCGCCGTCGAGCAGCAGTGCCCCCGGGCGCTGGGCACGAACCTGCTTGACCAGCGTCGCGAGGTGAGCGAATCCGCCAACCTTGCCGTAGCTGCGGGCGGCCGCGACATAGTCGAGGTGGGTAAAGGCATGAGCTTCGCGGGTTCCGGGCTTGAGGCCGAAATATTTCAGCAGTGCTTCGCCGACAACGTGGGGCGGGCGGCCGCGGGCATCGGCAATGCCGATATTGACGTCGGGTTCGCGAAAATAGACCGGCAGCAGTTGCGCGTGGCAATCGGTGATGTGCATCAGCGTGACGTTGGACTGCGCCTTGCCGAGGTCGTACAGCGTGCCGCTGGCTGCGGCGGCGAGCGCCGATCCGGCCGTAAGCGGCAGTCCCTGGGCAGCGGCGACCGCCATGATTTGCATGAATTCGCGGCGTGAAAGATGCATGGTGCGGGCTCCGAAAAAAAGAGGCTTGGTCGCCCAAGCCTCTGTCGTGTCGCGATAACGGCGCTTACTTGTTGATCGGGGACTGCGGATCGATCAGGTAAGCGACCAGGTGCGTGATTTGTTCCGGTGTCAGGTGCTTCGTCGTGCCCAGTCGCGGCATGTTGGAGCACGGGAAATAGGCCCAGGCATTGTAGATTTTCTCGTAGGTGTACTTCACCACGGCTTCGGAGTTGCCGCGCTGCTTGCCGTATCCGGTCAGCGAGGGCCCGACATTGCCGACATTGATTTCTCCGGGTGCCAGCGCATGGCAGTTCTGACACAGGCCGCCGTTTTCCTTGCGGTTCTCGGTCTTGCCGTTGCGGATGCGGTCGCCCGCGCCGTCATGGGCCAACTGGTCGCCCACTTTCCAGTCGCCGTAGAGCTTGCCGGAGGCCGGATACTGGATCGATGCGCGTGCGAGCTTGACGATTTCCGCCGCCTCCGCCTGGGTCAGCTTGGCGTCGCCGATCTTGCTGCAGATTTGCTGCGAGCGGTCCTGGTCGAGCCGGCCCTTGTGCGCCGGCGAGAAGGCGAAGGCGTCATACACCATTTTTTCCGCCGCCTGGCGGGTGGTGGCTTCGTCGGGATAGCTGGCACATCCTGCGGCGATCGCGCCGGCTGCGGCGACGGCAACCCATTTGAGTATGCTGGTCTTTTTCATTGTTCCTCCCCCCTCGTCAGCGTTTGAAGCCGGGCACCTGAATGACGGCGTCGTTGCCCTGGCGGTTGAGGTAAGTGGTCAGTGCGATCGAATAATCCGTCGCATACTTGAGATCCGGGAGGCGCATCTGCCAGACACAGTCGTTCAGGCGCCACTGCATGGTGCGCACGACGAAATGCGAACCGCGGTAGGCGGGCCAGGTCGAAGAGACTTCCTGGGCGCCGGCCTTGCTGGTCATGTGGATCAGGTCCTGCAGGCGGATGCGCTGGTTCGGCTCGCCATGGCACTGCACGCAGCCGAAATCGGTCTGCCCGCTGCGCCGGTAGAACAGGTATTCGCCGGCCTTGTACATGTCGTATTCTTTCTGGTGGCTGAGCCTGACATTGACCTTCATGCCGTTGGAACGCGAAGTGATGTACAGCGCCAGCGCCTCGATGTCCGAGCCCTTGCTGGCGGGTGCGCTGATCGCCTGCTTCATCAACTGGTCGCGGTCAAAGCCCTGCAGCCGCGTCATGCAGGTCAGCAGCCGGGTTTCGAGATCCTCGACACGGTCGGTGTCAGCAAAGTAGCGCGGCAGACGGGCTGCGGCGCCCACCAGCTTGCCGGGGCCCATGCCGAAATCGCACTGCTCCAGCGACACGTTCTTGGGGCCGCGTTTCTGATAGAACAGGGACTTGCCTTGGTCTACCCACAACTCCCCCGGATTGTCCTCCATCAGCATTTTACGGCCGACCGAGAGGTCACCCTGTGCCGTGGCCGACGCCGGTAGCGTCAGCGCGAGGCACAGAGAGACGCATGCGGTAAAGCGGATTCCGCGCACATTCACCATAATCTCCTCCTGCTTATTTGTATTTGTTTCGGGTAATGCGGGACGACCGGTTCGTCAGGAGCCGGCCACGACTGTCGCTTCGTCAGTACGTTTATCGCCCTTGTTGTCAGTCCAGGTGACGGTGATCTTGTCGCCGATCTTGGCACCCTTTACGCGCACGCCCAGAAAGGGGTCCCGGGAAATGGCCTGGTTCCATTGCACGTCCATTACCGTCTTGCCGTTGTGCTGGACGATGACGCTCTGAATGAAATGCAGCGGAACCACGCCGGACGCCGTTTTGCGGGTGCCGGTTTCCATAGGGTGTCGCATCAGGATGCGCACGTCCGCAGTGTCGCCCTGCAGCGTGGCACGGATTCTCATCGGGTCAGCCATTGCCGTCTCCTCTGTTTTTTTTCGATTGGTCGGGGTGTGTCAGCCGCAGCCGCCGACCGTGACTTTGACTTCCTTGACGGCGGTATAGAACTTTCCGTCGGCCTTGACGATCGCGCGCACGTCCGATGTCTGACCCATTTTCAGGCGCGTTGACACATAGCCTTCGCCGCCGCCGGAGAAATCAACACTGGCGGCCAAGGGGAACGGATTTTTTTCCGCGATGATGGCGATGCTCTGGGTGTTCGGAATCCGGCTGGTGACGGCCACGGGCACGATGGCGCCGTTCTCGGCGATGTCGGGCGCCGTGATCGTGATGTCCTTGCTCTCGATCAGGGTGCTCGCACCCAGGTTCTTGATGACGTCGGCAGTCGCCTTGGACTCAAAGGCGTTCTTGTTCCAGGGGGCGGCCCAGGCGGCAGAGGGTTTGAGCAGGCCGGTAGCGGCGAGCGTGACCAGCGCGCCACTGCCGCCTGCCAATTTCAGAAATCCACGACGTAGATGCTTCATGACGACTCCTCCTGTTGCTGATTTTCGTAAAAAACCATGGCGCAGGTGCCGTTTCAGGAACTTGCGATTCGTGCCGGTCTGACCCCTTGCGCAAAGGAATATAAGCCGACGCTTAAGTTTTATCGTAGCGAACGTGGTGGCGATTGTCCATCAACAATTTACGCATTTGCGGCATCAATTGGGCTATCGACCCGGCTTATGGATTCGGGGCATGTAGCGCGCTGCATGGCAGCAGGGCGATCACTTCGGGGAGGAACGCGCCTTCGCCTTCCAGTCTCCGGATTTGCCACCGCGTTTTTCCTCCAGCCGCAGCATGTCCACGCACATGCCGCGGTCCACGGCCTTGCACATGTCGTAGATCGTCAGCAGCGCGACACTGGCCGCGGTCAGCGCTTCCATTTCGACGCCGGTGCGCCCGACGGTTTCCGCGGTGGCGACGCAGTTGACCGCATGTCGCCGGCGGTCGATCTCGAAACCCACTTCAACCCGGGTCAGCGCCAGCGGATGGCACAGCGGGATTAACGTAGAAGTCTGTTTCGCGGCCTGGATTCCGGCAATTCGGGCGATGCCGAGCACGTCGCCTTTTTTGGTGTCGCCCGACATGATCAGCCGCAAGGTCGCCGGCTGCATCACGATTCTCCCGTGCGCCTTCGCCACCCGTCGCGTTTCGGCCTTTTCCGCGACATCGACCATCCACGCCTGTCCGCGCCCGTCGAAGTGCGTGAGACCGCTTGTAAGAGATTGTTTTTTCATTGGAACTCCGGCTGCGGCAAATTATCATAACACCATGCTTCTACGACTGCTGCTGCTGCTGCTACTCGGATTCATGCCGCGCGTGCTGGCACAGGCACTGCCGGAACTCGGCGATGTATCCGCAAGCGCGATTTCCCCCGCCGACGAGTATCGGCTTGGGCAGGACATCATGCGGGAGATCCGCCGTGATCCTGCCTATTACGACGATCCCGAGGCCGCCGATTACGTCAACAGCCTCGGCAAGCGGCTGCTTGCGCGCAGCGACGCCTCGCGCCAGGAATTCGAGTTTTTCGTGGTGCGCGATCCGCAGATCAATGCCTTTGCGCTGCCCGGCGGATTCATCGGCATCCACACCGGGCTGATCCTGGCCGCGCAAAGCGAGTCCGAGGTGGCCGGGGTGGTGGCGCACGAAATCGCCCACGTGACCCAGCGCCACATTGCGCGCATGATCAACCAGCAGAACCAGAGCCAACTGATGTCGATCGCGGCACTGGCCATCGCGATACTCGCCGCGCGGTCGAATTCGCAGATTGGCGAGGCGGCCATGGCCTTTGGCCAGGCCGGCGTGATTCAGAGCCAACTTAACTTTTCGCGCGACAATGAGCGCGAGGCGGACCGGGTCGGCCTGCAACTGCTGGAAGGGGCCGGCTTCGATCCGCGCGGGATGGCAATTTTCTTCGAGCGGCTGCAAAGGGCGACACGGATCTACGAGGGCGGCGCACCTTCCTACCTGCGTACCCACCCGTTGACTTTTGAGCGGATCGCGGACATCCAGAACCGCATCGAAAACCTGCCCTACCGTCAGGTGCCGGATACTCTCGATTTCCAATTGATCCGCGCCAAGCTGCGCGCCGAGTCCGATACGCCGCGGGAGGCCGTCGCGTTTTTCGAATCAAGTCTTGCGGAGCGCAAATTCCTGTCCGAAACCGCGAGTCGTTACGGCCTCGTGGCGAGCCTCCTGCGCACCCGCGATTTCGCACGGGCGCAGAAGGAGATGGAGGCCTTGCGCGGAACGGCCAGTCCCATCATAGAGAATCTGGCCTGCCGGCTGGCCGATGCTGCGGGCCGGATAACCGACGCCGCGCGCTGCTATCAGGAAGCCCTGCGCGCCTATCCCGGCAGTCGGGCGCTGTTCTACGGCAAGACTGAACAGATGTTGCAGGCTGGACAGGCGGATGCAGCCCTCAAGCTGGTTAGTGCACGTATTCAGACGCAGCCGGGCGATGCGCGGCTGTACCGCATCCAGGCGCAGGCCTATGCCGGCTTGGGCAACCGCCTGATGCAGCATCGTGCCCAAGGCGAGGCTTATTTCCGCAGTGGCCAGATCGGCGCCGCCATCGAGCAACTGCAAATTGCACTGAAGTCGGGTCAGGGAGATTTCTACCAGCTCTCTGCGACCGAGGCGCGTCTGCGCGAGATGCGCAAGATCCAGCTCGAGCAGGAGCGCAAGCGCTGATGGCTGGCCTGCGCGCAAATCCGGGCAGCGCGGCGGGCCTGCCGGTTTAGTGATACTTTCTCCTGATGGGCACCGAAGCGGGCACGGGAACCGTTCCATTTCCGCCGGAAACGCGGCGGATCGGCAAGTACGAAATCATCCGCGAGATTGGCCGCGGCGCCACCAGCGTCGTCTACAAGGCCTACGATCCCTTCCAGGACCGCGAGGTCGCGCTTAAGGCTGTCTTTCCCGAGGCCCTGGGCGACGAGGAGCACGGGCGGCGTTACCGGAAGCTGTTTGTCACCGAGGCCTCCCTTGCTGGCAAACTGTCGCATCCCCACATTGTGGCGATCTACGACGCCGCAGCCGATGAGGATGCGAGCTATATCGTCATGGAATACGTCGATGGCTCGACGCTGGAGCCTTATTCCCGCGTCGATCACCTGTTTCCCATGCCGCAGGTGCTGGAAATCATCTACAAGTGCGCACGGGCGCTGGATTATGCGGCCCGCGAAGGTGTAATCCATCGCGACATCAAGCCGGCCAACATCCTGCTGTCCGGCGGATCGGACATCAAGATATCTGACTTCGGCGCCGCCCTGAATGCGGCCAGCGACTCGACGCAGATCACCGGCGTGGGGTCGCCGGCCTATATGTCTCCGGAACAGGTCCGCGAACAGTCGCTGACGTACCAGACCGACATTTTTTCCCTGGGCGTGGTGTTTTACCAGCTGCTGACCGGCCGGCTGCCTTTCCTCGGCACCAACAACTACAGCATCATCTACCAGATCATCAATGTGGACCCGGCGCCGCCCAGCCGCTTCCGCAGCGAGGTGCCTGCGACGATCGACGCCATCGTCCTGCGCATGCTGCAGAAGAACACTGCCGACCGCTACCAGACCTGGGGCGACCTTGCAGGAGACCTGGTCGATGTGCTTGGCGGAGCGCGGGTCCGCGCGCGCGAAGGCATGCCCGAGGCGGAAAAGTTCGATACCCTGCGCAAGCTCGATTTTTTTCGCACTTTCAGCGACGTCGAACTGTGGGAGGTGCTGCGGCTGGCGACCTGGCGGACGCTGACGGCCAAGGCCGTGCTGATCCA
Organism: Burkholderiales bacterium; assembly: GCA_030684405.1. Classification (GTDB taxonomy): domain Bacteria; phylum Pseudomonadota; class Gammaproteobacteria; order Burkholderiales; family SG8-41. The sequence continues at coordinate 212,362 of JAUXYA010000029.1, forward strand.
GGAAGGGGATATCGGCTCCTCCTTTTTCATCCTTGCCAGCGGGGAAGTCGAAGTGCGCAAGCAGGGCAGGCTGCTGAATACGCTGCGCAGCGGAGAATGTTTCGGAGAGATGGCCTACCTCGGCAAGCAGAAGTTCCAGCGCTCGGCGAGCGTCGTGGCGACGACCACGGTCGTGGCCATCGAAATCCGCGCGGAAACCTTGCCGCAGGCCTCCGAATTGTGTCGTCACCACTTCAACGGCGCTTTTCTCGAACTGTTGGTTGACAGGCTTGCGTCGGCCAATCTGCGCCTTTCACAGCTGCTCACCGAGAGGAATATCAGCGTTTTTTGATGTACCGACGCCTGCCGGCTTGAAAATCGCGTCGGCGGCTCATTTTTTCCCCTTGCGGAATTCTGCGGCTGTCTTTCACCGGGATTCTATAGTCCCGCCGGGATATTTTCCGGAAGGTTGTGCTAGGATTCTGCGCACTGTTCCGGATTCGGAATGGACAGGGAAAACTGCGGAAACCGCTGCAGCACAAAAATTCACAAGGAGTCAGTCATGAACTTCATCTCCAGGACGTCGGCACTCATCAAGCAACGCGGTCAGGGCATGACCGAGTACATCATCATCGTGGCGCTGATCGCCATCGCCGCCATCGGCGTCTACAGCTTCTTCGGGCAGACCGTCCGCCAGCAGACGGCCGGCATGGCGCAGGAACTCTCGGGCAAGAAGGCGACCAACGAGATCAAAGGCGCGCAGGACGCTGCGAAGGAAGCCTCCACCGATGCCACCAAGAAGAAGGGCATGGGTGACTACGAGAACACCGTAAGCAAGTAAGCGCTTTCGGCAGTTCGGTCGGGACAGGGGATGCTTGGACCTCGCCCCGGGAGGGGGCGACGTTTTCCATTGCATACGCGCCAGCGCGGCCAGGCGCTGGCGTTCATTGGCGTCACCACTGTGGTTGTTTTGCTGGGCTTGTTGCTGCTGTACAACGTGGCCCAGATCACGACCCAGAAAATGAAACTGCAGAACACGGCGGATGCCGCCGCATACAGTGGCGCGCTCACCGAGGCGCGGGATTACAACTTCACCGCTTATGCAAACCGGGCGATGATCGCCAACCAGGTCGCGGTTGCCCAGGTCGTCGGCCTGCGGTCCTGGGCGCGTAACCTCGACAGTGTCTACAAATCGGGCCCCTTCACCTGGGTGCCCGACACCTTCGCCAGCCTGTCCGCGCTCAGCGCGATGTGGACCACCGTGTGGAACGTGGTGCGCACCGCGGCTGGCGGTATCGAATCGGTGATGAATGCCATTGCCGGTCCGCTGGTGACGGTACTCGACCTGCTGATTGATGCGCTGTACTACGGCTCCACGGCCTACCACATCGCGATGATCCTTACGGTGCCAGAAACCGTCATCGAGGTCATCGAGAAAAACGATCCGAATGCCTCCCTCAGCACCTCGCTGACCCAGATCGGCTTCGCCGCGAAACACGCACTGGATGTCTATGACTTCACCAGCGACTACGACCCCACGAAAAGCGGCAACGACGACAACAAGTCCGGGTCAAGCAAGGACCGCCAGGCCAATGTGATCTTCAATTCCCAGGACGGCTTCTACAATTTCCGCAGCTACCCCTGGCCCCTGCCGATACTGATCGACCCGACCAAGGCCATTCCCGGCAACTTCGGGACGATGTTCATGATCATGTACCACAGCGGCGGCACCGAGCTTAAGAACAAGAGCGGCACTTACATGAAGAGCTGGACCGGCGCCGATGCGACCGGCCTGTTCACCATCCTGATGGTGTGGATCTTCGTGCCCTTTCCGGTGCCGATCCCGATTCCGATTCCGACCCCCCAGGGCTACGGCGCGGCGCTTGCCGGCTCCAACAACGACCTGCAGCCTGCCAGCGGCAACTTCAACCATAATTTTGCCCAAGCCTACGGCTCCACTTTTGTCAATCCGCTGACCATGGTGCCGGGCTGGATCAACGTCGGCAACGGCACCGGCGCGACGCTGGACAGCAATGCCGGGCTCAAGAAGTACTGGGACGTCAGTAACCGCAACCAGGCCTCGGCGACCGCGAACCAGAACACCAGCGGTCCCGAGCTGCTGATCGAGGTCGAGAAGCCGATGAGCAACATCGCGATCAGCAGTTCGCCGGGCATGAATATCGGTGGCGGCGATACCGGGCAGCTGTGGCTGGCGGACGGCACCCAGGACAACAAGATCAAGGCGCTGTCGAAAGCGCAGTCGTATTTTGCGCGCCCGACCAAGCTTTTTCCGCGGGGTGACGGCAAGACCGAGTATGGCAGCCTTTACAACCCCTACTGGCAGGCGCGGCTGATGCCCAACAGCCTGCTCGAACAGGGCGCGTCGATCCTGACGCAGAGTTTCCCGTGACCGGCGCGCGCGCGGCATTTTCGGGCAGGTCGTGCTCCGGCCAGGCGCTCACCGAGTTCGTCATCGGCGCCGTGCTGTTTCTGATCCCGCTGTTCCTGATCATCCCGCTGCTCGGCAAGTACGCCGACATGAAAGCTTCGACGATCCAGGCGGCCCGCTACAACGCCTGGGAGCGCACGGTCTGGTATGGCCAGACGGCATCCGGTAGCGGCGACTGGGAAGGCAACGACAAGAACGAAAGCACCATCAAGTCGGAGATGGATGCGAAATTCCTCAACAGCAACCTGTGGCATGACCGCACCGGCACCGCGATGCTGGGCGGAACCGCGAACTCGATCACCAACAACGACTCCCCCGGCACGGCAAACACCATCCTCGGCTTCGCGGTTTCGGTGGCCAATGCCATCGGGCCGTTCAATCTTGAGTTCAAGGGTCTCTACGAAGGCACCGCGACCTTGAACGTGGCCAACACCACCTCGGTGATCAGCGAGGTGCTGGGCAGCGGTGCCGGCGCTGACCCGGCGCGGCTTAACCTGTCGATATCCGACAAGAACGTCATTCTCGCCAACGGTTGGGGCGCCAACGGCGCGGCGCACGTCAAGAAGCAGGTTCAGGGCCTGACTCCGACCTCGATCCTGAGCAACCCTGTGCTCGATGCGGTGCGCTGGATCCTGGTGCCCTTCACGCCGGAACTGGTGCCGACTGTGCTCGAACTGGGCAAGATTGAGGTGGACGAGGTTCCGCCGGACAGGCTGGGCAACTGATGGCTGCCGTGATCTCAACCGCAAGCGGAATCTATGCACGGGCCACTCTGGCTGCCGTGCTTGCCGCATGTTCGCTGCAGCTTGCGGCGCAGGATCGTGCGCCGCCGCCCTGCCCGGAGTTTCCGGTTCCGCATGTGGGCCAGTTGCAATGGATCGCTGAGAACATCCGCATGAACGGCGTGCCGATGCAGATCAAGGAACTCACAACCGAGCAGACGCCGCAGCAGGTCATCGAGTTCTACAAGCGGCGCTGGGGTGATGTGCCACCGTATTTTCACGAGTACGACGTTGCGGGCGCGCCGGTGATTGCGACCCTGCGCCGTGGCTGTTTTTATACCGTGCAGGTGCAGCCTCACGGCCGCGGCGCGAAGGCACTGCTGGGTGTCACCACCAAACCCGAGCCCGGACAGGCGAAAGCCGCCGGTGCCGGATTTCCCAACATGAACGGCAGCAAGGTGCTCAACGACATTGACCACTTCGATACGGGCAAGACCGGTCGCACGATACTGCTGAGCAACAGCTATTCGCCGGACGCCAATCTGAACTTTTACCGTCGCGTGATGGCCGACGACGGCTGGACCGCGGTGATCGATCGTCCGGTGGAGGGCAGCAAGGGCATTTCACACGTTCTGGTGATGAAACGTGGTTATCATGAAGCCAACCTCACGATAACCCCAGGCAAGGCCGGCACCAATGTGCTGGCTACATTCGTGGACAGGCCATGAACAAAAACGATACGGGAGGCCGCAACGTCCGCCGCAGCCTGCGGGGACGTCTCCGGTCAGGCGGTCAGGCCAGCGTCGAGTACACACTGGTGGTCATGCTGGTAGTCATTGTGCTGATCAGTTACGAAGATGAGTCGGGCGTGGTGCGTTCCGCGGTCGGCGATGTGGTTCAGGCGCTGAAGGACTTTTTTGGCGCCTATTCGTGGGCAATTTCCTTCTCCAATAACATAACTCCCCTGTAACAGGTCCCCAATGGCACTCCGACTCGATCGCATCAACCGTACCTGGCTCATGCTGTTCATCGCGATAATCATGGCGTTGGCGGCGGCCTGGCTGACCAAGCAATACCTGGATGTCAGGGAAAGGCGGATCCAGGAAGAACTCGCCGAGAAGGCGAAGGGGGGGCCTGTCGCGCGGGTCGTGGTGCCCGTGCGCAACCTGCCCGCCGGCAGCTCGATCAGCGGCGACGTGGTGGCCGGACGCAGCATCCCGGCTGACCTTGTCGGCTCGGACATGCTGACGCCCGACATGTTCGAGAAGTTCGACGGCGCGAAGCTGCTGCGCAACGTCGAGCGCGGGCATCCGCTGCGTGCATCGGACATCGAGGAGAAGGGCAGGGATTTCTCCTCGCTGATCACCGAAGGCAGCCGTGCCATCACGATCGATATCGATGAGCTCAATTCGATTGCGCAGATGGTGCGGCCCGGCAACCTGGTCGACCTGTTCCTGATCATGCCCGACCTGTCCGACCTCTCCAGCGGCAACAACCAGCAGATCTCGCTGCTGCTGCAGCGGGTCAAGGTGATCGCAACAGGACAGACCGTGCGCAAGTCCGACGCCTTCACCGCGCCGCAGCCCGGCGTGCCCCAGGGCGTCGTGCGCTACTCCAACCTGACATTTGAGGTCAGCCCCGATCAGGCCGCGCGCATTGCACTGGCGCAGCAGCTGGGCCGCATACGGGCGGTGCTGCGCAAGGAGCCCGACGAGGAGATCGTTCGCCTCGGCAGGATCAACACCAAGAACCTCCTGAAAAAAGGCTACATCCTCGACGAAGCGAACGAGGTTGACGGTTCCGCGATCGAGTACATCATCGGTGGCAAGGGCGGCGGCGGAGTCGGCAACACCATCACCGTCAATGTGCCCGGGCTGGCGCCGCCGGCGCCGGGAACTCCCGGCGTGCCGGCAACTGCTGCGCCGGCTGCGGCCGGCGCCCCGGCCTTGCCGCCGGGCGTGCCCGCTGCAGCAATGCCTTACCTCCAGCCGCCGTCTGGCGCGAAGTAATCACGAGTCCCGGGACAACGACCATGTTCAAACACGTATTCATCAGCTTTCTCGTCCTGCTGTCCTTCGGCCTATCCGCGCCGCTTGCGGCGCAGACCAAGCCCGCCGCCGAAACCGGCCTTATTTCCATGTTCCATGGCGAAGTGCGCACACTGCCGACCGGCAAGGTGGCGCGCGTCGCCGTCGGCAACGGCCGCCTGCTCACGACCAATGTTCTCGAGAACGAGATCGTGCTGCTGGCGGAGGCCGCCGGCGACACCAGCCTGTTTATCTGGCTGAAGGACGGCAGCCTGCGCAAGTACGCAGTGCGTATTTCTCCCGCGGATGTGGCCGAAGCCGTGGTCCAGTTGAGGAGAATCCTCAGCGTCATTCCCGGCATGCGCGTTGAGCAGGTCGGCAACCACGCCGTGGTGAGCGGAGCAACGTCCAAGGCCAACCTTCAGCTGATCAGCAATGCCGTCGGCAAGTTTCCCCAGGTGCTGAACATGGCGCGCGAGGAAGACATCACGATGCGCAAGATGGTCTACCTCAAGGTGCAGCTGATCGAATTTCGCCGTTCCGCTTTCGAGAACCTCGGCATTCAGTGGCAGCAGTCGATTACCGGACCCGCAGCCGGCTTTGCCTGGGACCTGGTGACCTCCGGTGGTTTCACCGCGCGCCAGTCCGATCCGGGGCTGGCAGCTGCCGTACCCGGCCGCTCTACTCCCAATGCCCTGCCGGGAACCGCAGCGCCGATTCTGCCGGGCTTGCCGCCACGGGTCAGCCCGCCGGTGGGTTACCTCGGCATCGCCACCAGCATTACCTCGCGCATCAACCTTGCGGTGACCAATGGTGACGCCTACATCCTCGCAACGCCTGAACTGTCCACGCGCAGCGGAGGCGAGGCCAAGTTTCTTGCCGGCGGCCAGATTCCCATTGTCATTCCGGCGTCGGGTCTGAATCCACCGTCGGTGACCTACAAGGACTATGGCATCAAGCTGACCATCAAGCCGGTGGCTGACGCCGACAGCAACATCGTTGCGACCATCCAGACCGAGGTGAGCTCGATCGATCCCGCGACATCAGTGCAGGGCAACCCCGGCTTCCTGACTCGGCAGACCGACTCGGAAATCAATGTCAAGACGGGCCAGACCATTGTCATGTCCGGGCTGGTTAATGCCGATCTTTCCAACCAAGTCGACAAGTTACCCTGGCTCGGCGACCTGCCGATTCTCGGTTCCCTGTTCCGCTCCACCAATTTCCGCAATAACCGCAGTGATCTGGTGGTGTTCGTGACACCGCAGGTCTTTGATCCCAGCGCCACACTCAACCGTGAGCGGATCGAAAGGGGCAAGGATCTGCGCGAGCGGTACGAGGGGTTCATCGGCAAAAAAGGCATTGTTGACTGAAGGGGTGCAAGCAGGATGTTTTCGATCGAAGTGACGAGTCCCAAGGGGCAAAAAGAGAAAGTCGACTGCGCGATTGACGCCTGTTCCATCGGCAAGGGAGACGAAAACCTGATCGTCGTGCGCGGTTGGTCGGTCGGCAAGAAGCACGCGACCCTCCGCCAGCGTCCCGACGGCTTTTTCCTCGAGGACCACGGCGCCATCGGCGGTACCGAGGTCAACGGCAAGAACATCGATGGCACGTATGGGCCGCTGAAACCCGACGACACTATCCTTATCGGCGGCTATCACATCAAGGTGGTAAACGGTGCCGCGCCGGCCGCGGCAGCACCTGCGGCGCAACCGGCGGCAGCCGCCGCCCCTGCTGCACCGGCCGCCGCGTCTGCCCAGGCACCTGCAGCGGCACCGACACCGGCACCTGCACCCGTTGCGCCTGCACCTGCGGCGCAACCCTCACCTACGGCCAAGGCGATCCAGGAAATCAACGCCGCGCGCAACATGGTGCATATGAAGCTGATCCAGGCCATGGACCTGCGCCGGCTTGACGTGTCACGGATGGCCGAGCAGGAACTGCGCGAGACCACCAAGACGATGATCGACGAGATCATCGCTACCGACAAGGCTTTCCCCGCGCATCTGGACAAGACGCGCATCGGCAAGGCGGTGCTTGACGAGGTCGTCGGTCTCGGCCCGCTCGAAGACCTGCTGGCTGATCCGGCGGTGACCGAGATCATGGTCAACCGCTATGACCAGATCTATATCGAGCGTGCCGGCAAGCTGACGCTTTCCGAGATTACCTTCTCCAGCGAAAAGGCCGTGGTCGGTGCCATCGAGCGCATCGTTGCGCCGCTGGGTCGTCGCATCGACGAGTCCTCGCCGATGGTGGACGCGCGGCTGAAGGACGGTTCCCGCGTCAACGCGGTGATTCCGCCACTGGCGCTGAAGGGCGCCAACATCACCATCCGCAAGTTTTCCAAGGAAAAGCTCAGGGACAAGGACCTCATCAACTTCGGGTCAATCACCGCCGACATGATGAAGTTCATGGAGCAGGCGGTATTGCATGCCTGCAACATTGTCATTTCCGGAGGCACCGGCTCGGGCAAGACGACGCTGCTCAACGTGCTGTCTAACTACATACCCGAGGACGAGCGCATCATCACCGTGGAAGACGCGGCGGAACTGCAGCTGTCGCAGCCGCACGTCATTTCGCTCGAGTCGCGCCCGCCCAACTCCGAGGGCAAGGGCGCGGTGCATATCCGCGACCTGGTCAAGAACTGCCTGCGCATGCGTCCCGACCGCATTGTCGTCGGCGAGTGCCGCGGCGGCGAGGCGCTGGACATGCTGCAGGCGATGAACACCGGCCATGACGGTTCGCTCACCACGGCGCACGCCAACACGCCGCGCGATTGTCTGGCCCGCCTCGAGGTGATGACCCTGATGTCGGGGCTGGACCTGCCGATCCGCGCGATCCGCGAACAGATCGCGTCCGCCGTGCACGTCATCATCCAGCAGAGCCGCTTTCCCGACGGCTCGCGCAAGGTGACGCATATCACCGAGATCACCGGCATGGAAGGTGATGTCATCCAGATGCAGGACATCTTCCTCTTCAAACAGGACGGTTACGACGAAAAGGGCAAGATCAAGGGCCGTTTTATCGCTACCGGCAACATTCCGGAGCTTTACCAGAGACTCCAGCAGCGCGGCATCCCGGTCGACCTCAGCATCTTCAAGCCTGAGGGCCGCGCCTGATGTTCGAAAACCTCGACGTGCTGCTGGCGGTGCTCGCCTTCATCGGCATCGTCGTCTTCTGGTCGATCATCCAGGTTGTCCGCGATCTGCTCACCAAGCAGAAGCAGACCATAGCGCGCCAGGCGGAAGAGGAGGGCGGCCTGCGCGACATGTTCATTGCGGTCGATCCGCAGAAGCTGTTCTACTACAACATCGCCGCGATGTTCATCGTTCCGGCGCTGCTGTGGGGTTTCACCGGCAACGCGGTGCTGGTGGTCGGCGCCGCGATCATCATCATCATCCTGCCGAAGCTGTGGGTGAACTGGCTGAAGAAACGCCGCTTCACGCAATTCGAGCGACAACTTCCCGATGCGCTGTTGATGGTGTCCGGCGCCATGCGCGCGGGCGCGAGCCTGACCGTGGCGATGGAAAGCATGGTCAAGGAGCAGCGGCCGCCGCTGGCGCAGGAGTTCGACCTGTTGCTGCGCGAGCAGCGCGTCGGTGTTGACTTCGACACTGCGCTGAAGAACATGGAGAAGCGGCTGCCGATCCAGGACTTCATCATGGTGGTCTCCGGCATGCGCATCTCGCGCGAGGTTGGCGGCAATCTTGCCGACATCCTTGAAACGCTGGCGGACACGCTGCGCATGAAGCACCAGATGGAAGGCAAGATCAAGGCGCTGACCGCGCAGGGCAAGATGCAGGGTCTGGTGATGACCAGTCTGCCGCTGTTCCTGATGTTCATCCTGACGCACATGGAACCCGAGGCGATGGCGCCGCTCTATAACACCTACGTCGGCTGGGCAACTCTCGCCGTCATCGCGGTGATGGAAGTGGTCGGCTACATGGCCATCCAGAAGATCGTGAGCATCGACGTATGAACATGGAAACCCTGCTGCCGATGGTCATTGCGCTGCTGATCGGCGGCGCGGTGCTGATCTTCGCGATCGGCCTGCCGAAGCTGAAGAGCGAGGTTCCCGACGAGGACCGCGCCTACATGGACCCGCTGCCGCCGCTGCTGCGCCTGTCGTGGCCGGTGGTGCGTTTCGTCGAGTATCACCTGTGCCAGTTCATCCCGCCCGATGCGCTCGAGCGCACGCACAAGCGGCTGGCGATGACCGGCGTCAGCTACCTGGTCAATGCCGAACAGTTCTACGCGATCCGCCTGCTGTCGACGCTCGGCGGCTTCGGCATGGTGTGGATTTCGCTGCGGCTGCTCGAAACCACGTCGACCAACATGCTGCTGATGGGGCTGGTGCTCGGTTATTTCTATCCCGACATCTGGCTCTCCGATGTGCGCGGCCGCCGCGCCAAGGCGGTGCAGCGCACTCTGCCTTCGTACCTCGACTTCATCACGATGGCGGTCGAGGCCGGGCTCAACATGACCGGCGCGATCAGCCAGGCGATGGACAAGGGGCCGCCCGGCCCGCTGAAGCACGAGTTCTACATGGTCGTGCGCGACCTGCGTTCGGGCCTGCCGCGAGCCGATGCGTTGCGGCGGATGGAGTCGCGGCTGCAGATGGTCGAAATTTCAAGTTTTGTCGGCACCGTGATCCAGGCTGAAAAGATGGGCGCCAGTCTCGGCGCCGCGTTGCGCGGCCAGGCCGAACAGCGCCGCGTCGAGCGTTTCCAGCGCGCGGAGAAGCTGGCGATGGAAGCACCGGTGAAACTGATCGGTCCGTTGATGATGTTCATATTCCCGGTGACATTCATTGTGCTCGGTTTCCCGATCGTGATGAAATTCCTCAATTCCGGGGTGGTGTAGGCGGCGACGGTGCTGCTGGGCGCCCTGTTCAGTGAAAGCGGCAAGCATTGCGTGGTCAGCCGGGTATGGAAGGCGGAGAACGCCTGGGAACGCGCCCGCGGGCTGCTGGGCCGGCCGCGGCTCGGCGAGGGCGAGGGACTGTTGCTCGAACCCTGCCGCTCGGTGCACTGCATCGGCATGAGTTATGCGCTCGACCTGGTCTACGTCGACCGCCGTGGCAGGGTGTGCAAGCTGGTGCAGGGCCTCAAGCCCGGGCGGTTTTCCGCCAGCCTGCAGGGCCACGCAACGCTGGAAATGGCGGCCGGCGCTTTGCAGAAAACGGGCATCCGGCTCGACGACGTACTGGTTTGGCGGGAGGAGGGACGATGAGCGGCTTACCCGGGATGCGGGCAAAAAAATTCGGATGTGCGATGCTGCTGGGGCTGCTGCTCACCGGCTGCGCGGGCATGTCCGGCAACCCGGACATGCCACAGCGCAGCGACCTGTTCCAGCTGAGCAACGATGCGCAGCTCGCCTACGAGTCCGGCGAGGACGCGAAAGCGGAGCAGCTCTACATGGCTCTGCTACGCAAGACACCGAACGACCCCGAAATCTGGTTCCGCCTCGGCAATCTCTACGCCCGCGCGCACCGGCCCGATGCCGCGGCCGATGCCTACCAGCGCGTGCTGTCGATCAACAACACCGAACACCGCGCCTGGTACAACCTCGGCATTGTGCGCCTGCGCCAGGGTTGGGCGGCGCTGCTGCAGGCCTACGGCCATTCCGCGCCCGGTGACTTGGTCAATACCGAAAGCGAGCGCATGATCGGCCATCTTGAGCGCATGCCGGGCCTGCCCTCGGTCAGGAAGAATGAAGCCGGCGCAAAAAAATAACGCCGCTTCGCGGCACCGGCAGCGCCGCCGTGGCCAGGCGCTGGTCGAGTTCATCATCATCTACCCGACACTGCTGCTGCTGGTACTCGGCGCCTTCCAGTTCGCGCTGATCTACCAGGCCAAGTCGACCCTCAACTACGCGACCTTCATGGCGGCGCGGCAGGGCGCGCTGAAAAACGCCAAGACCAATCCGATGAAGGATGCGCTCGCCGCGGGCATGACGCCGCTGTTCATGAGCAAGAAAGATGATTACCTCGACCTGGTCAAGGCGCGTGCGATTGCCGCGATCGAGGCTTTTAATCCGCTGAACACGCAAATCCGCGTGCTCAACCCGACCGCTGACGCTTACAACGCGCATAAGGCTGACTCCGAATCGGGCACCGAGATACCCAACGACAACCTGATGTACCGCCCGACCACCGCGAAGGGCGGCATGAGCGTGCAGGACGCCAATCTGCTGACGATCGAAGTCACCTATTGCACGCGGCTGATCGTGCCCATCGTCAACCGCGTGATCTATTCGCTGTACTTCGGTTTTGTCGGTGAGAAGGTGCTTGCCGCTGAATACTATTCGGAAGCGGCAACGCCGGCCGGGCTTGCCGGTCAGCGCTGCGCCGATATCAACGACCAGATCGACAGTCTGCTCACCCAGCTTGCGAGCTACGTGCCGGGTGGCTCGGGTTTCCTGTCTTCGTTCTCCTTCCCGGAAATTCCCACCACCATTCCCGGGATTGACTGGAATGTCGGCGGCTATCGCATCCCGATCACCTCGAAGGCTACGGTGCGCATGCAGAGTCCGGTCACACAGGCCCCATAAGTAATTGTTTTTAATGAATATTTTAAATTTTTACCGGCACACGACGCTGCTGCTGTGCGGGATGTTGCTGGTTTCGCCGGCCGCTGCGATGAACTTCAACGACGGCAACTGGCACGTCACGGTGACCACGGAAATCAGCGGCATGCAGGTCAGGCCACCGCCGCCGTATTACTACACGCGCTGTTTCACCAAGCGCAGTTTCCAACCCCATCTCGCGCCTCCGGGTGCGCCCTGCCGCGCCACCAACCTGCGCACTCACAGGGACGTGATGACCTGGACCCTGAGCTGCTCGGAGAGCGTGGCGCAGATGAGTGGGCACGGCCGCATGGTGTTCAGTGGCAACCGTGTCACCGGCACCGTGACCACGGTGTCGCAGTATCCCGCCGAGATGCAGGTCGTGCAGAAAATCAACGGCAAGCGCGTCGGACCCTGCGATGTGCAGGGCGATCCCATCGAGGGCAAGCCGCTGCGCGCGCCGCTGCGCGAATTCCAGGAAACGCCGCCTAAGCCCTGAGCGCGCTCAGCGCGCGGGATTCGCTGCCGGTGCGCGGTTGCCGGTGCGCAGGTTGACGCCTTCGCCCTGCACCGAGATCAGGCGGTTGCCGCCGACGAGACGGATGCGCTGAGCCTCGCGCTCATCTTCGAAAAAGCGCTCGCGCTCGCCATCTTTTGCCTCGCCGCGGCCGCTGTCTTCTCCGGCATCCGCCGCTGCGCGACCGCCGGAGCCGCCACCGCGGAATTCGCCCGTCGTGTCGGTGCCGCTGCGCGCCACAGTGCTGCGTTCGCGTCCCGCATCGCCGCGCTCGCCCTCGCCCGCTTCGCCGGGGCCGACGGCTGCACCACCGCCGGAAGCGCCACCGCGGAAATCCCCGGACAGACCGGTACCGTCGCGCGCGCTGCCGTCGCCGGCTGCAGTGATCGTGCCCGTCGCGCCATCGCCGGTGCCCGCGCCGGGGAAACCGCTGCCACCACTGCTGCCGTCACCGGCACTCGTACCACTGCCTGCGATACCGCTACCGCCAGCGCTGCCCGAACCGTCGCCGAAGGCAGATCCAGATCCGCCGTCACCGGCGAGGAAACCGCCGCTGCCGCCCGCCAGTCCACTATCGCCGCCGGCAAGGCCGCTGCCCGAACTGCCGCTGCCACCGGCGCCGCCACCGAAGCCGCCGTCCGCGAGTCCGCTGCCGTCGCCGGTGATGAAGCCACCGCTGCCGCCGGCCGTGCCGTCGGCGCCGCCACCGATGCCCTCTCCGGCACCGCCGCCCGCTATCCCTGTGCCGCCACCAGCACTACCCGAGCCGTCGGCGAGGCTGCCGCCGCCAGTTGCGCCGCCGGCAAAGCCATCGCCTCCGAGGCCTGTGCCATCACCGCCGAAGCCACTGCCGCCACCACTGCCGGCGCCGGCAAAGTCACCGTCTCCGGCGCCGCCGCCGGTATCGCCAGCCAGCGCGCCACCACCAGAGGCGCCACCGCTGAATCCACCATTGCCACTGCCACCTGCCAACCCGTCGGTAATTCCGCCATCACCGCCGGGACCACCGGCGCCACCGGTGCCGTCGCCGCCAGCAAGCGCTCCCCCACCTGTGGCGCCATCACCACCGAAGCCGCCGCCGCCGGAGCCGTCGGCGATACCGTCAGTTCCACTGCCGGAGGTCGAATCCCCCGCAAGGCCACCGCCGCCGGAACCGCCGCCGCCAAAGGTATCCGTGCCGTCACCGCCCGGGCCGGGGCCGCCGTCGATGCCGGTGCCGTCGCCGCCGGGACCGCCGGGACCGCCGGGACCATCACCACCGCCTGCGAGGCCAGTGCCATCACCACCAGGTGTGCTGCCGTCGGCGAGCGTGCCGCCGCCATCGGGACCGCCACCTGTTGTCGGATCAGTCGTGGTGCCCCCGGGGTCGCCACTGGGCGTGCCGCCGCCACCGCCACCACCGCTGAAGGGATCACTCGGATCACCGGCGAGTGTAGTGCCGTCGCCCGGGGTGGTGCCATCACCGGGGCCGGTCGTGCCATCGCCTGCGAGTATGCCGCCGCCGTCCTCGACCGGCGTCGTGTCGGTTGAAGTGGTAGTCGTGCCGCCGCCATCGGCCGGACCGGACAGCGTGCCGCCGCCGTCGGCCACCGCACCACCGCCAGTGCCGTCGGTCGGAGTGCCACCGGTGGCGCCGCCGCTTTCCGTAGTGTCCGCCGGCGTCGTCGAGCCACCACCACCGGTGCCACCGGTGCCGGCCGCAGTACCGGTGCCGGTCGCGCCGGGGCCGCCGAGGTCGGTGCCGCCGGAACTGGTGCCACCGCCGCCACCACCCCCGCCGCCCCCTCCGCCACCGCCACCGCCGCCACCCCCACCGCCGCCCGGGCCATCGCCACTCACGACGACCGTACCCTGGCCGATGCTGCCGCCGGGGCAGGGCGCCGGGCAGGCGCCGTTGATGGTGACGCCGGGATCGGGCTGGAAAAAACCGGCTTCGATCAACTGTACGCGGTCGGAAGTCAGCTGGCCGATGCCGTCGTTGACGTTGGGACCGGGATAACCGAGGAGGCCAAAGGCGATCACCGGCTCGGGATGGTAGACGTTGCCGTTGCTGCTGAAGAAATTCCTGACCACCTTGCCGTTCTGTCCGGTTTCGAACACCAGATGCATGTTGCCGAGGCGGAACAGGCCGTCGCCGCCGACGGTGACGTCGCCCTTGTGGTTTGGTCCGCCGATGATCAGCTTGGCGTCCGGATGGAACTGCTGCAGCAGGCCCAGCACCGGCGCCGCCGTGAACACCACGCCCGGCAGCGCGGGGTCGAGGTTGTTGCGCACGAAGATTTCCGCGGTGTCGGTGTACGGACGCAGCGTGATCTCCGCCCAGTGCGGTGTGGTGATCGAACCGGGGAAGACCACGAAATTGTTGGAGACCAGTTCCAGTTTCACCGGCACCTTCGGCCCGAAGATTCCGTTGCGGTCATAACGCGCCTGGTTAAAGGCGTCGAGCGTCGCGATCTGCAGCGTGCCCGCGGTCTTCAGCGTCAGGTCGCCGATCGGCAGATCCGGATTTGCCGGACTCTGGCTGCGGTCGATGAAGCCCAGAGCGGCGATCAGCGTGGTGTTGGACAGGTTGTCGATGCGCATCACGTCGCCGCCCAGCACGTTCAGGTTGCCGGTGCCGGTGATGCCGGCCGGCGGCTGGATGCGTGTGCGTACGTTGAAATTGCCCTGGCTCTTCGGCGCTACCAGGTTGACGTTCTGCGCTTCGATGATGCCGAGGCCGGCGACCGTGCCGTTGCTGCCGGTGGTGATGCCGATGCCGCCGTTGGAGGTGGTGACGATGTCGGCGTTGATCGCGAGGTTGTTGCGCGTGTTGATCGAAATGCCGTCCTGCGCCCGCGATACGCCGTCGAGGTGGCGCGACTCGAGCTTCGCGCCGACGGTGATGTCGCGGCCGTCGATGGAGATGCCGCCGAGGACACTGTCACCCAGCGTGTTGACCGCAGTGCTCGAGGTCGAGATCACAGTCAGCGGCGCGCCGATGCTCATCGCCGAGCTGGCGAGGATGTTGTCGTTGTTGTCTTCCGTCAGCGTGCTTAGCCGGATCAGCGGCCTGGTCTGGCCCTGGGCGGTCAGCGCGCCGACCACGTTGACGCCGGTGGAGTTGTCGCCCTGGCCGAAGACGTCGATCACCGCGCGGCCGTTGTTCGAGGTCGCCGTTATGTTGCGGACGGTGGCGTTGCAGGAGTCGAAGAACAGGCAGGTGAAGACCGTCGCGCTGCGCGAACCGGAGGTGATGATGACTTCGGCGCTGTGGGGGGCGCTGCCGGCGGCAGTGGCCGGGCCATTGTCCGTAACCGTGATCGAACCGGCTGCATTCATCGTTACCGGGCCGCTGCTGCTGGTCAGCGTGACGCCGGCGTTGACCGTGCTGCTGGCACCACCACCGGTGGCGCTGATCGCGCCGTTGAGCACCACGCCCTGGTTGCCGCTCAGACTGACATTGGCCGCTGCAACATTGCCAGCACTGGTTGCCGACAGCGATTCGCCCCCGGGCAGCGTGATCACGCCGCCAGCAGTGATGTTGATGGTCGCCGCGCCGGGGTTGGTGACGCTGATCGATTCGAGGTTGACGCTGTCAGCTTCGTTGTAGCGGAACAGTGCATCGTTGATCGTGATGTTGCTGCTGCCGAGGTTGGTGACGTTGTTGCTTGCGGCGCCCAGGTTGACCGAATTCGTTGTGTTGAGAGACAGGGTGTTCGCGGTCACCGCCCCGGCCGCCGTCTGCGAGATGCCCCCGGTGGGCACGTTGAAAGTGACGTTGCCGCTGCCGGCATTGACCGGTGCGGTCAGCGCCAGCGCGCCGTTGGTGGTCAGGTTGACGTTCTGGTTGTTGCTGAAAATGCCGTTGGCAGTGCCGGTGTAGTACTGGGTGGGCGTCAGGCTGGCGACGTTGAGCGTGCCGGTGGTGTTCAGGTTGACCTGCGCGCTGCTGCCGAAAATCGGGAATCCGAAATAGTTGCTGCTGGCGGCAAAATTCTGGACGTTGTTGGTGCCGGCGCCGGAAAAGTTGAAGACGGAATTGCCTTCGTAGCTGAAAAACAGCAGGTTGTTCGCGGTGATCGTACCGCCGGTCTGGGTGACGTCGGCACCGTTGGTGGTGTAGATAACCACGGTGTCGGCGTTCAGGTTGTCGTTGAGATTGGCATCCGCGCCGTAGCCGCGCCAGATTTCCCCGGCGAGGTTGGCCGTGTTGACCGTGGCGTTGACGATCACGCCGCCCGCTGTCGGGATGCTGCCCAGGGTGTTGAAGGTGACGATGTCGCCGGTGACGTTGGCGTTGAGCGCGATGTTGGTGGCGCCTGCGAGGGTCGTCAGCGTGAGGTCGCCGCCGGTCGTCGTCGCGCCGCTGCCCGGGGTGCTGCGGGTGTCGATGGCGGTATTGACGGTCAGGTTGCCGTTTTCCGCAATGACCGTCGCGTTGCCGCCGCGTGTGGTCAGCCCGCTGGCGCCGCCGGCGGTGCCGATGGTGACGGCATTGATGTCGCGGTAGGCGACGTTGATCAATCCGTCCGTGGCGCCGGCTACGGTGGAGCCCACGGCCAGAGTGTTCACATCATTATTCACACCACCGGGGCCCGGATCACTGTCCAGAGTAAACGTGCCGGAACCCCGCAGTGCCAGTGCGCCCGCAGTGATAGAGCCGCTGGTCTGGTTGACGCCGCCGCCAGCCGTGTTGAGGGTTACCGTCCCGCCGGTCGCCACGCTGCCCGCGCCCGGCGTGCTGCGGGTGTCAATGTTCTGCAGCAGCGTGATCTGGTTGGCGCCGTTGGTGACGGAACCGCTGTTGAGGGTGACGCTGCCGCCCCGGGTCTGGATGCCCGACAGGCCGCCGGCCGAGGTCACCGCCACCGCGTCGGCATCGGTGTAGGACAGTGTGCCGCTGATGTTGGCCGCGATTCCGGAAACACTGCCGCCCAAGGCATAGACGCCGGCAGTGGCGGTGTTGTTGTCGCGGATTGCCAGCAGGTTGCTGACCACGGTACCACCGGTGCTGGTGATGCCTGCTGCGGTTAGATCAATGGTCTGGCCGGTTGCGGTGATGGTCTGGTTCAGTGTCAGGTTGCCGCCGGCGACGAGGGTGACGTTTTGGCCGTTGGTGTTGATGCCGTTGGTGCCCGACAGGCTGCCTACGGTCAGCGCCGTGGCATCCGTATAGCTGAGACTGCCGTTGATGTTGGCTGCGATGGTGGCGACATCGCTGTCCGTGCTGGTGAAAGAGAAATTACCGGCACCGACGCCGCCGCGACGGGTCAGCAGCAGGCCGCCGGCTGCTCCACCGCCGCTGGTGGCGTTGGAAATGACCTTGCCGCCCATGTTAACCGCGCCGCTGGAGCTTAGCGTCAGGATACCGCTGCTGCCTGGATTGATGTCCTGCCCCAAGGTCATGGTTCCGCCCGCGGACAGGGCCACATTGCTGCTTGTAGCGTGTGTGGTGATCAGACCTGTGGTCGAGAGCGTGCCGGTGGTGTCGATGGTGACGCTGCCGACATTGTCGTTGGTGCCGAGGCCAACGCCGCTGACCGTCAGGTTGCCGGTGTTGGCGAATGAGACATTGCCGCCGCCGGACTCGAAGGCCGAGAAATTGCCGACAGCGTTGCTGGCGCCGGGGGTGTTCAGTGTGGTGCCGCCCTTGGATTGGGTGGTCAGCGTGCTGCCGACGATGCCGCCGAGCGCCCCCTGGGTGATCACGCCGCTGGTGGCCGTGGTGGCGTCGTTGCCGTCGGCGATCAGCTGCACACCCTGTGCTCCGGCGTTCAGCACGCTGTTGATGTTGATGCTGCTGTCGACATTGCGCAACACGATGCCGCCGCCGACGTTGCTCGGATTGACCAGTTCGCCGGAGACGGTAATCGAGCCGGTGTGGGCGTTGTCGCCGATGGTCAGCGATCCGGTGCCGCTGACGACACGTTCCAGCGTGGCGTCGGTGAAATTGAGGCCAGCGGCATCGGTGCCGAGGTTGATCACCCTTGCCGCATCGTTCGAGGTCAGCGTCACCGAGCCACCACCGGTGGTGATGTTCTGGGTGAAAGCCATTTCGTCCGCGATCAGCGTCAGCGCGGAGCCGCCGGTGGTGATGCCGTTGGTGCCGCCGACGCTGCCGACCGTTAGCACGGTGGTGGGGGAGGCGTTGCGGAACGTGATAGAACCCTTGGTGTCGGCCGCAAGATTCGTGACGTCGTTGTTCTGGTTGAGACTGAAATTGTTGGTGTTGGCCGCGTTGCCCAGCAAGCGCACGCCGCCCGCACCGGAAGTCGAGATCACCGATCCGCCGCTTTGCAGGGCCCCGTTCTGGGTCACGTCGAGGGTCAGCACGCCGGTGCCGACACCGACGTTCTGGCTGATGGTGACCGCGTCGCCGGTGGTCAGCGTGGCATTGGTGTTATTGGTCGTGACCCCGCTGATCGTGACGCCTGCGATGGTCGCGTTGCCGCTGGTAGCGTCAACGCCGACGTTACCGACAGTTAATGCATTCGATTCGGTATATTGAAGTGCCCCGGTAC
This sequence comes from Burkholderiales bacterium, assembly GCA_030684405.1. GTDB lineage: Bacteria > Pseudomonadota > Gammaproteobacteria > Burkholderiales > SG8-41. Next base: position 231,123 of record JAUXYA010000029.1, read on the forward strand.
CGGTGCCGCCGACACTCAAATCTGCCGCGAATGTTTGGGCAGCATTGCCGGCGTTGGTCAGCGTGGCGTTGCCTGTCGTTGCCACACCGAGGTTGGTCACGGTCAGCGGCTGGGTCTGGCTGATGCCGCCGCTGCCGGCGCGCAGGATCAGCGTGCTCCAGTTCGGTCCGTTGGTGATTGCCGACCCGACGGAAAGGGAGCCGGCACCGGCGGTCCCGCCGATACGCAGTGTTCCGGTGGTTACGAGATCGAGTTCGGTCTGAGTCAGGTCGAAAGCAGCGGCGCCGCCGAGGCTGACGTTGGTGCCGGTGTTGGGTTGCAGCGTGACGATGCCGGCGCCCGAGCCGGTGCTGATGGCTTGGGTGATGTCGAGGCTGCCCGCGGTCAGGGTGACCCGTCCGATGGCCGGTGCAGTCGGAATGGCAGTAATGCCGGACACGGCATCGACCGTTCCGACGGTGAGGGAGTTGGCGCCGTTGTTGAATTCGAGAACACCAATGCCGCCGCTGCCCGCTGCGCTGCCGCTTTTTCCGGCAGCGAAAGTGCCCACGTTGTTGCTGCCGGTGAGTATCACGTTGTCATCTGCGCTGCCGGCCGCCGCCTGCGCCAGCAGTTGCGTGGCGGTGATGCTGGAAGCCGCATCCTGTGCGATGCCGTCGGCGGAATCGATGACGACTTTCGCGCCGCTGACGTTTGCATTGATCGTGAGGTCTGCGATGCCTGCCGTGTTGTCCAGTGTGCGTAGTGTGGCCGTGCCGGTACCTGCGCTGACATTGGCACCCGCAAGGACGGTCATCTGTCCGCGGCTGGTGACGGTGAGATCGGCGTTGTTCGTGGAAACGCCGCTTACGGCGCCGGCGAAAAGGCTGCCGGGGAGAGCATCGGCGGCTACCGTTCCGATGTTGACGTCACCCGGTTCCTGGATGTTCGTGTAGCTGAGCGTGCTTCCGGCGCCCGTGACCTGCGCGGCGAATACCGCGACGTCATTGTGAGCCACGTTGGTTTCGGTGCGGAAGGCCACATTCCCCGAAGAGCGAACGCCCAGCGCATTGCCGGTGATGGCTCCGGTCGTTTGAGTTATTCCGCCGTTGGTCGTGACCAGGCGAACGGTTCCAGTTCCCGCGGTGAGGTTGCCGGCAAGGGAGATGCCGCCGCTTCCGGAGCTTTGAAGAGTGATGTCTCCGCCTCCGGAGACAATGCCGCCCGTGCTGCTGATGTTGACTGCGGCTGTCGCCGAGGGCGCGCCCGCGCCGGCATCGCCGGCGCTCATCAACACACTGGCCCCGCCGGTAGTGACGACACCGCCCAGCGTGATGTTGGCACCAGCCTGGAATACGACCCGCTCCCCTGCCGTCTGATTGGCGAGGGCGAGGTTCACGCCATTGTTCAGCGTGATGTTCTGCTCGGCCTGGAGTGTGATATTGCCGGTGAGTGCCTGCAGTGCCGTCGCACTGACGGTTTCATTGGCGCCGCCTTCGGCGAAAAGAACCTGACTGTCCCCCAGCAGTCCGTCGCCACTGCCTGCGCCAGCCTGGATGACGATATTGGTCGGGTCCAGCAACAGGCTGCCTTGGGCGCCAAGCGGGGCACTCACGTCGACCTTGCCATCGAACGCGAGGTATTCCTTGCCCGACACCTCGGCAAACCCGCCGTCGCCTCCCTGCGTACCACCACGCGCGGAAATCGTGCCGTAGTAACGCGTGACGTCCTCGGCCCAGACGATGACCTTGCCGCCGTCTCCGTTCTGCGTCGCGTCGGCGCGGATCACGGCGTCGGCGCCGACGTAGCTGCGCTGCGCGTTCTGCACTTCGGCGTTGCCGCCCTGGTAGTCGCCGCCGATCAGTACCGTGCCGCCGCCGCTCGCGCCCGAGGCGTTGATCCGGGCATTGCCGGTGACGCCGGCGTTTTCTCCGAGCACCTGCACGTTGCCGCCGGTTCCGCTGCTGCCGGTGGCGTCGATATTTCCCGAAATAAGCGTGGTGCCGGTTGTCGCTTGCACCTTGACGCTGCCGCCGCGGCTGCCGCCGGCATCGAGGCTGCCGCTGGAGCTGACGTCGCCGCCGTCGCCGACGAGGTAGATCGCGCCGTCCTTTTCGACGGTGCCGCGGGCGCGGATAACGCCGCTGTTGTTGACGACAGTACCGGCGAGGTCGCGGGCGACGGCTGCAGTCATGATCACGCGACCGCCCTCGGCGTTGAGTTCGCCGCTGTTGGCAACCCCGGCGAGTTCGGACACGGATTTTTCGCTGACCGCGAGGTTGATCAGGCTGTCACCCTGCATGTCGAGGGTGACCTGCGCGCCGGAGGCGAGGGCCACGGTGCCGAGCCGGGCTTCGACGATGCCGCGGTTGGCGGCGTAATCCCCGGCGAGCACGACATAACCGTTATCGCGGGCGCGGATCAGTCCGTCATTGATGACCGAGGCATTGGCCGGTGCGCCAGGATCACGGCGGAAAATATAGCGGCCAGCGAGGAAATCGTCGTTGCTGATGTTCAGCGTCGATGCGACGAGGCCGCCGACATCGAGACTCGCGGTCGGGCTGAAGTAGATGCCCTGCGGATTGACCAGGAACACGCGGCCGTTGGCCGAGAGGCTGCCGTAGATCGCAGAGGGGTCGCTGCCGACGACGCGGTTGAGCACCACCGAGCCGCTGCCCGGCTGCACGAACTGCACGCTGTGGCCCTGGCCGATCGAGAAGCCCTGCCAGTTGATGATCGCCTTGTCGCTGCCCTGGGTGATGACCTGCTGGGTGGGCGCGGGATTGTGGATGGTCGCACTGCCGCTGATGACGCTGCCGCCGCTGGGCAGTTGCTGCGCCCGCGCCGGCAGTCCGGGCAGCAGCAGGCTGCAGAAGCCGATGGTCGCCAGTGCTGCGGGCACCGGCGCCAGGCGCAGGCCGCGCAGCAGGCGTTCGGAGAGGCGGCGTGGTGTTCGCTGGGCAGTCACGGGTTGTTTGTGTTCGCTACCGGGCCGTGAGGACAGCTTCGAGTATAACCAAGAGCCTGCACCGGAGCCCATCCTCGGGATTCATAAAAAAACCAATAAAATCAAATATTTATAAAATTCCTGCTCAGAAGCTGCTGCTCACGGTGAACCACAGCCGTCCACGCTTGCGGTCCCCCGAGATACGTTCGCTCTGCGGATAGGCGTATTCCGCCTTGGCGCGCAGGTGCTTGTGCGGGAACACGCTGACGCCGAAACCGGCGCTGCGTATCGTGTCGTAGCGGGTGAAACCGTCGGCCTTGATCGCGCCCCAGTCGTAGAACAGGTTGAATACGCCCACGGTGTTGGCGGCGACAAACTGGCGGCGCAATTCGCCGGTGGCGACCCAGCCGGTTTCGCCGCGCAGATCGGAGGAGCGGTAGCCGCGCACGCTGCCGGGGCCGCCTAGCGAGAATTTTTCGGTATCGGGCAGCGCGCCACTGGAAAAGACCATGTTGCCGCGCAGGTAGAGGTCCCAGTTTTTCGAGGCGGCACGCAGGTGGCTGATGTCGATGTCGGCTTTCGCGCGCTGGGCGTTCTGCAGGTTGCCCGGATTGTTCTTGCCATTGCCCGAGAGCACCAGCGTCGTGCTGGTGGTCGCGGAGTCGGCGTGCACCCAGCTGCCGAGCGCGGTCAGGCTCAGCAGGTCGATGCTGGTGTCGGCGGTCGGCACTCCCAGGGTGGTCTGCGTGGTTTTGGTGTTGCGCAGGCCGATGCCGAAGACGATGTTGCGGGCGCGGCTGCGCACCCAGGGGTGGGTCAGCACCAGTTCGGTGTTGGTGACTTCGCCGGAAATCCCCAGCGCGGCAAAATCGCCGCCAATGTTGTACCGCACCTTGGAGTAGGTGGCGCCGAGGCGGGTGCCTTCGTTCGAGACCGGCAGGCTGTAGCCGATGCGCCCGTACGAGAGCAGGCTGTGCCGGGTTTCGATGACCCGCAGGTTCAGCTGGTCGCCGATGCCCAGCGGATTGTTGAGGTCGAAGGCCGCATCGAGCCGCGTCTCGCCGGTTTCGCGGCGGCCGTGATTGTCGAGAGAGACGGTGCCGGCGTAAGGTTTTTCCTCGGTGCGGATGACCATGTCGGTGGTGCCATAGTCCGCACCCGGTGCCAGCGTCGCGCGCGCCGAGAGGCCAGGCAGATCGTTCATCAGCAGCAGGCTGCGCTCCAGGCGCGGCACGGTGACCAGCTCGTTTTTCGGGAGGCTGCCGGTGCGCGCCGAGATCAGTTCGGCGGAATAGCGGTTGTTGCCGACGATGCTGATGTTGGCGAGCCGGCCCTCAATGACCTCGATGCGCACGATGCCGTTCTCGACCTTTTGCGCCGGAATGATCGCGCGCGAGATCGGGAAACCGGTTTCGCGGTAGAGCTGGGTCACGGTGTCCGCGGCGCGGTTCAGGTCGTAGAGGTTCAGCTGCAGGTCGATGAAGCGCTCGGTGAGCTGCTTCAGCTGCCGCTCGGTGTAGACCGTGTTGCCGACGAAGGTGAAGGCGTTGACCGTGAAGCGCGGCGCCGACGGGTCGTGCACGGCATCGGGGCGGCTTGCCGGGAATATGACTTCCGCCGGTGTTGGCGGCAGCGCGGGCTTGCGGTCAGGAACCGTGTCGAGCACGGCGCCCGGCGTGATCGCGGTCTGGGCCCAGGTCTGCAGCGGCGCGCACAATGCCGCCACCAGCGCCGCGGCGCGCAGGGAACGGGTCTTGCAAATCAGAACGCGCTGCGGCAACAACTTTTTGTTTTCCCCTGGTACCTCTGTGAACCGCGCCACCGGCAGCGGTGCGGAACGAAACGCGGCGATCAGCGGCTGGCGGTGAGCTTGGGCTTCCACGCCTGCACGTCTTTTTGCGCCTGTTCCCGCTGTTCCGGTGTCAGCCGGCGGTCGGCGGCATCGCGGTTGTTCGCTGCGTCGATGTTGCCCCGGGCCGCGGCCAGGCTGAACCAGACATAGGCCTGCGTCATGTCGGCCGCGACGCCGCGACCGCTGCCGTAGAGCACACCGAGGTTGTTCTGGGCCTGTGCGTGGCCCTGGTCGGCGGCGCTGCGATACCAATTGTGCGCGACGCTCATGTCGCGCGGCACGCCGAGTCCCTTCTCGTAGAGCACGCCAAGGTTGTTCTGGGCCTGCGGCTGGCCGCGCTCGGCGGCTCGCCGGTACCATTGGGCGGCTTCGGCGTAATTCTGGGCAACGCCGTGACCGCGCTCGAAGAGCACGCCGATGTTGTTCATGGCATTGATGTTGTTCTGGGCCGCGGCACGGCGGTACCACTGCATCGCCTGGACGTAGTCCTGGGGCACGCCGCGGCCGCTGAAATAAAGCACGCCGAGGTTGTTCTGGGCGTTCGGGTTGCCGCGCTGGGCCGCCTTGAGGTACCAGCTTGCGGCCTCCTTGGCGTCGGGTTTGACCCCGAGGCCACGCTCGTACATGACGCCGACATTGTTTTGCGCCTGGGCATGCCCCTGCTCGGCCGCGCGCCGGTACCAGTTCACCGACTCGACGAAGTTACGCTCGACGCCCTGGCCTTTTTCGTAAAGCACGCCGAGGTTGTTCTGGGCGTCGGGGTTGCCCTTGGTGGCCAGCGGCTGCCAGGCTTTCAATGCGAAGACATAGTCACCCTTGCGGTAGGCGTCCAGGCCCTGTTCGAGGGTGGCTAAGGCAGTCGTCGGGAATGCGAACGCAAGGGGAAACGCAAACACAAGGCCTGCCAGCAGCGAGACGACTGTCCGTTTCATACGGGGTCCGGTGGTGAGTGAGGGTGCACTGAATTCTATCGCCCATCAGGGCATCCGGTCGAGCACGCGCTGTGTATTATTGATCTTTCCATAAATTGAGGTGGCCTGGAAAAAATGGAGTCCTATGGATCGTGTAATTTGACGATTTGTAGGGCAGAGATGGAACGGATCCCGAAGGGGATCTACACGCCGGAATTTCGGGCGGAGGCGGTCAAGCTGGTTGAGACGACGGGGATGTCGGCAGCGCGCGCGGCAAAGCAGCTATCGATACCGAAGAGCAGTCTGGACAACTGGGTGAGAGCGGCACGGGAAGGCAAGCTGGCAGAAGTTGGCAAGGGGCAGCGGCTGCCGAGCGAACTGGAGCTCGAATTGGCAAGGACCCGCAAGGAATTGGCTGACGTGAAGATGGAGCGAGACCTGCTAAAAAAGTTTGCGACGTATTTCGCGAAGGAGTCGCGGTGAAATACGGACGGATTCACGAACTGCGACAGGCATACCCCATCGCCGCCCTGTGCCGGGTAATGGACGTTTCGGAGAGTGGCTACCACGCCTGGCGGAAACGCCCGGCGTCGCCGCGCGCGCAGGAGAACGCCCGTCTGGAAGTCGAGATCAAGGCGGCACACGAAAGGACGCGGCAGACCTACGGTCCCGAGCGTCTGCAAGCCGATCTGGCCGACAACGGCATCGCGGTAGGCTTTCATCGAATCAAGCGCATTCGCAAGAAGTTCGGCCTGCGCTGCCGGCAGAAGCGGAAATTCAAGGCGACGACGGATTCGAAGCACAGCTTGCCGGTGGCGCCAGAACCTGCTGGATCGCCAGTTTGCCGCCACGGCCCCCAACAAGGCCTGGGTGACCGACATCACCTACATCGCTACCGACGAGGGTTGGCTTTACCTTGCCGGCATCAAGGACCTGTTCAACGGCGAACTGGTGGGGTATGCCCTCGACGCGCGGATGACGCAGCCGTTGGTGATGCAGGCTCTGTTCCGTGCTGTTGCCGCGAAGCGGCCGGGCAAGGGGCTGATCCACCATTCGGATCGCGGCGGCCATTATTGCGCGCATGCCTACCAGAAGTTGCTCCGGTAATTCGGTATGCAGGCCTCGATGAGTCGCAAGGGTAGCTGCTGGGACAACGCGCCGATGGAAAGCTGCTGGGGTTCTTTGAAGACGGAACTGGTTCATCACCGGGATTTCGCTACCCGCGAACAGGCCAAGCAAGAAATCACGGAATACATCGAGATCTTTTACAACCGAATGCGAAAGCAAGCGCGACTGGGCTATCTGTCACCTGGCGGTTTCACGCAGCAATACTATGCAATACAGATGGCCGCTTAGCCCGTTGGACTCTACGATTTGCAACCGACCTCACCCTATTGGCTACTCAATACGATGGAGTTTTTTTGACCATACGGAGTCGGGCAAGGCTGGAACGAACGCCCTGATCAAGAAGGGATTGAGGCGGTGCTTGGCGGCGGTGCGTTACGGCCAAGCGGGCGGATGGTAGCCCCGCGGTACCGACGGCCGCGACCAGTACGCCGGCGTGTCCGACATCTGTACCACTGGGGCGAGATGCGTGAGCCTGCCGATCGGAGAGTCGTGCTGCATGAGCAAGGTCTGCAGTTCGTCGGACGGCAGCTCCGGTGGTAGATGCGCGTATTCGGCGGGCTCGAGCACACCGTGCTCGCGTATCCAGTGCCCGGCGCCCGCGAGGGATGCCCTTACGAACCAGCTTCCGCCTTCGCGCGCGCGACGGGCGAGCGCGATCATGGTGCCGTAGGCGAGCAGATAGCCGGCGATATAGTCCTGCGCCGAGACCGGCAGCAGCTCCGGGCGCTCGCCGTGCGGCCGCGAGATCAACCCGGTTGCGGCCTGGAGCACGGTGTCGTAGCCGCGGCGGTCGCGCCATGGTCCTTCGTGCCCCCACGCACTCAGGGTGACGTAGACGATGCCCGGCCTTAGTCGCGCCAGTGCCTCGGGCGAAAACCCACGCGCGGCTAGTGCGCCCGGGCGATACGCCTGGGAGAACACGTCGCAGTCGCGCGCGAGCGCATGCAACGTGTCGAGCTCCGCCGGCTTGCGCAGGTCGATGTGCGTGCAAAGCTTGCCGATGTTCGTGTCGAAGTCGGACATGCCCATGTCGGGCAGATCTTCGCGTGTCACCCTCAGTACGTCGGCGCCGTGCTCGGCGAGCGTGCGTGCGCAGGTCGGACCCGCGAGATCGCGCGTCAGATCGAGAACGCGCACGCCGGACAGCGGTCGCTCGCCTTCGGGCAGCGGCTTCGGCGGCGCCGCGCCGATTTTCACGATCTCGAGCAGTGGCATGCGCGCGACGGCCTGCCGCTGCGGCAGCGCTAGCCATTCCGCTTCGCTGCGTACGAGGCTACAAACGCCGCCCGCCTCGAAAATCCGGTCTTCCAGCTCGGCACCTTCACGTGCTGCGATCGCGTCGGCTATCGCGTCGCGCTCCGGCGCTACACCGAGCACAGCCGCGTTGCGGTCGCGCAGATTGGGAAACGTGCAGTAGAGGTACATCCATCTGCCGTCGCGCAACCGATAAAAATCGGTGAGCTTCTTTCTCGGATCGTCCGGCGGCTTCTCGCCGTTGATCCTGAGATAACGAGCACTGCGGAGCGCCGCAGCAGCCGCGCGTGCTTGCACTCGGACGTGTTGGCGATGACCGGTCCTGATCTTCCAGAGTTCGGCTGCGGCAAGGCCGGTCGCCGCAATTGCGGCTGCGCCGGGTCCGACAACTCGATAGCGAATTGCCCAGACCGGATCGGAGCCGACGATCTCGACGTTATCGACGGCCGCTGGCGGAAGACCGCCGAGGCGGACGAGCGCGGCCAGCGAAGATCCGTGCGGGCTCATGCGAGCTTGAGGTTGGCGCTCTTGATGCGGTTCTCTAGCCTCGTCACCTCCTGCCGCAATTCGGCGGTCTGCCATCGTAGTCTCCCCATGTTTCGTTGTCGTGCGCATCCAACTCGCCCACCTGCGCCACTGTCTCCGATGGGCGGCGAATTCGAAAAGCATATACGAGCCGGTCCATTCCGTGTTGATTTCCACTGAATTCTGAGCCGGGGTTTTCTGAGGTAGCCTGGGAAAAATGGAGTCCTATGGATCGTGTATTTTGACGATGTGGGCTTGGCTCAAGCGGCACGCCTTGGCCAACTACTGCCCGAACAATCTGGACGAGTTGCACGTCACTGCGCGCAACGAGCTCAAGAGCGCTCAGAAGCGTCCCTCGATCATTGCCGCTTGCTGGATGCAAGCTACACTTTGGTAACTTAATGAATTATGGAATACTCAATAGCAGAGCATGAATTGCCCCCGTCATAGCGGTGGTTTTTCATTATTCGGCGGCGCGGTTGTATGGTAGGGTTGTCGCCGGTCGCGGAATGCACGATTGATGCCGCAGCGGCCTCATGCACGGGGAAGCAGATCGATGAAAGAAGAATTCGAGAAACAGTTTGCGCAGTGGGCGCGGGCACTCGGCCCGGAGAACGTCGACAAGCTGCTGGCGGTCACCACACGGCTCGAGTTGCCGGCCAACCGGGTGATTATCCGCGACCGCATGCCGGTGGATTCGCTGTACCTGATCCTCGAGGGCGAGGTGTCGATCAGCGTCGAGGAAAAGGGCAAGGCGATCAAGCTCGGCGTCATCGGTCCGGGGCAGGTGCTGGGCGAGGTTTCGGTACTGAGCGGTGAGCAGAGCGCCAGTTCGACCGTCACTGCGCTGACGCCGGTGAAGATGCTGCGTCTGCGCCACCAGGCTTTCGAGGACCTGATCGCGACCAATTACGTGGTGGCCAGCGTGTTGCTGCAGCACTTTGTGGACATGCTGGCTGATCGCCTGCGCACCTCAGCCAAGTCGTTTGCGGAACTGAAGGACGGCACACCGGCTCAGCCGGAAGCGCTGTCCGACGATTCGCCGACGCTGCGCGGGAAGAACTGGATCAAATCCTTTTTTGACCGCGTGCCCGGAACCTAGGAACTGAGCCGATGGACATCAAACAATTCCTGAAGACGCTGCCGGCCTTTGAGAGTTTTGCCGAAGCACATATTGAAGCTCTCTGCGGTCTGATGGCTGTGTCCTCGCGCCCGGCTGGACATCGGCTGATTACCCAGGGCGAGCCGGGCGATGCGATGTACCTGCTGATGGAAGGGGCTATCCAGACCTCGCGCGTTGATGAAGCGAGCGGCGCTCTCGATGAGGCGCGCGAACTGCATGCGGGAGAGATCTTCGGGCTGCTGTCCCTGATCGACAACATGCCTGCGGGCTGGACTTCGGTAGCGAAGGAGGCGGTTACGGTGGCAGCGCTGTCGCGACCTGATTTCCTCAAGCTCTACCAGTTGGCGCCGCCGATCGCTCACCACCTGCAGTACATGGTGGCGGTGCAACTGGCGCGGGACCTGCAGTCGCGCAACCGCGAGCTGCGCGAACTGCTGCAACAGCGGGCGGCAGCGACCCCGGCCTGAGGCCGGCCCTTCAGGTCTATTTGCCGCGTGCAGCGGATGACGCGTAGTGCGCCATCTCGCTGCGGTCGCGCCAGGTACTTTCGTCGAGCAGGGCCGCGGGCACGCTGCGCCGCTGCTCAGGCGGCACGGTTTCGGCGGCGACGATTTTCTGCACTTCCACATAGCCGATCTTGCGCAACGCTGCGTCCGCACCGCTGAAGCGCACGATCATCGCGCTGTCGTGGATCTTGTGGACATAGAACGTGGCCGGCACGATGCGCCCGTCGGGACGCTGCCAGGTGATGGTGTAACGAGTGTCAGCCTGAAAATCGGATTTATCCATCTTGGCGTTCCACTGAAGAATGCTGCGCTGCGCCATCATGGCGCTACCGGCAATGGCGCCGGAACCGCGTAATTGCGAGTCTATAATTAACTGGCGTATTCACGGAGCCGCAGGAATGACTGCGATGGCTGCAATGCATTGCGGCTACCGTGAAAAGCACATATATTAGCTTTCAATGTTACACTAATTTACATGGGGCGATACCAACATGCAGTTTGACAAGGAACTCGATGCACGCGGGCTGAACTGCCCGTTGCCTATCCTGCGCACGAAGAAGGCGCTGACCGACATGACCACCGGACAGGTGCTGAAGATCCTCGCTACCGACCCCGGTGCGGTGAAGGATTTTCAGGCTTTTTCCAAGCAGACCGGCAACGAACTGCTGTCCTCGGACTCCGCGAACAAGGAGTTCATCTTTTTCATGAAAAAGAAGTAAGACGGTACGGGAACCCGTTCAGCCATGGCGACCTACGCGGAAATGCGTGAAGTCTTCGAGGATATCAAGGCTGATATCCGCTATGACCATGAGCTGAACGGCTGCCTCAACTGCGGCATCTGCACCGCGACCTGTCCCTCGGCGCATTTCTACGACTACAGCCCGCGCGAAATCGTGCAATTGCTGTGGACCGAAAACGTCGAGCAGATCTACGACGCGATGCAGGAGAAGATCTGGGCCTGCGCGCAGTGCATGACCTGCGCCGCGCGCTGTCCTTTCAAGAATTCCCCCGGTGGCCTGGTCGCGATCATGCGCGAGGTGGCGATCAAGCACGGTTTTCAGTCGGCGAAGGACGTGCTGCGGCCCTTCGGCCGCGTGATGCTGAAGCTGATCACCACCGGCAACCAGCTGTCGCCGGACATGATCCAGCCCGATCACTTTCCGGACTGGGGCCCTAACATCCAGAAGGTCAAGGGCGACCTGAAAACGCTGCGCAAGGCGATTCCGGTGCGTACCTTGCAGACCACCGATACCGCGTGGGAGGTGTCGCTGAAGACTTCGGTCGAGATGTACACCATCTGGGAAATGACCGGCGTGCTCAATTCGCTGGAAACGATGGATGAAAACCTGTTCGACGTGATCCAGGACTTCATCGAGGAGAAGCGCGAGGAGTACGAGGACATGATGGAGGATGCGAAGGGTGAGGAGTGAGCAGTGAGGAGCGAGCGGTGAACGATAAGCAGTAAACAGTGAACCGAAAAATAAAGGCGCGGATCTAATTTACCGCTTACCGCTTACCGCTTACCGCTTACCGCTTACCGCTTACCGCTTACCGCTTACCGCTTACCGCTTACCGCTTACCGCTTACCGCTTACCGCTTACCGCTTACCGCTTACCGCTTACCGCTTACCGCTTA
>JAUXYA010000012.1 GCA_030684405.1 Burkholderiales bacterium
GCGGAGCAGAAGGGTGGGGATGAGGGAGAAGTGTCGCGCAGTTACGTAATACTCAATAAGTAGCTATTAAGACAGTGAACCTAGCCCGCCCTCCCTCGCCAATAAGCGCTTGCTGTCGCCGATAATTTACCCTTTTCCCTACTCTCGCTTTTTTATGGGAATTGTTTTCTCGCCCATTCAGTCGCCCGCCCAGTAAAACAGCGCGGCTCGCAGCAATTCACTACGGCAGCGCTGTGGATTCCCCAACTGAACCTTTAAGCATTAAGTCGACGCCCGGGGTTTTCCCACACCGTGCAAATTGTCGCGGTCTGACCGCTTAAATCCTATCAGGCCGGCAAGTCCCAAGAGACCAAGCCAGCCCCAATTCGTGTAGTCGTCCCAGTGGCGGGATTGGCCTGAGCGTAAACCAGTGCTGGCGAGGTGATTACGCCCGCAGCCCGAGTGAAAACAATAAGTTATTTTTCATTTGGATCTCCTAAGACTGTGAAATAGAAACGTTAAATGCAACGCCTTTGAGGTGTCGTTTTCATCGAGTGAAATTGTCCCGTATCAGCGAACGGCCAGTATCTTGCGGCGTGTTCTGGTCATCTGTTCGTTTCCCCACTAGAAAGACCAGAATTCTTAGCTATATGTGTAGCGGCATTCTGAGGTCCACCCTCACGATACCAACCGCGGGGTTGCCCGCAATTCTGCCCAACATCAAAAAGCCGCGATGGCTGGGCTTCGTTCAAGTACGTAAACAGCATATTGGTAGGAGGTTCGAACCAAACTGACATGCATGAGGTGTAAGCTCTATCGGCATGCGATTGCCAAGTCACATTGACCGCGAAGAATTTGCCAACTCGCTGAGCCATAGCATCGGTTTGTTGGCGGCAATGGCTGCGGCGCCTCTGCTGATGTGGGCTGCCGTGCCGGCCCAGCGCAGTACCGCGGGCATCATCGGTGTTTGCATATTCACCCTGACCATGGTGATGTTGTATGCCGCGTCTGTTTTGTGTCATGCCCTGCCGCCGGGCCGCGCCCGGGAGGTTTTTCTGAAGCTGGACCACGGCCTGATTTATGTATTCATTGCGGGCACCTACACCCCGTTTGCTCTGGGCGTCGCACAGGATGCCGCGGGTTGGATGTTGTTCGGCCTTATCTGGGCGCTGGCTGCGCTTGGGTTCTTACTCAAGATGATCGGCAGGCTGAGCAGTCCCGTGGTTTCGACCGGTTCATACCTGCTGATTGGCTGGCTGGTGCTGGTGGCAGTTCATCCCCTGATCGGTAGTTTGACCGGCGCAGCGTTTCAATGGCTGGTGCTTGGCGGCATCATTTACACGATCGGCGTCGTGTTTTTTGTTGTCGGGGCAAAGCTGCGTTACGGTCACCTGGTCTGGCACTTGTTCGTGATGGCCGGCACAACCTGCCATTTCCTCGCGGTTCTGTGGAGCGCGACGCCTGCGCGGATTTGATCTCCGCAGCATGCATCGGCAATTGCGTTACCAACCGCCAGACTGCCCGCTATCCCGTCGCAAAATGCAAAAAGCCCAACCGCGATGGCTGGGCTAAGTGCAAGAAGCTCAAAACAAAACTGGTAGGAGGTGCGAGATTCGAACTCGCGACCAACGGATTAAAAGTCCGCTGCTCTACCGGCTGAGCTAACCTCCCAAAAAGGGGCGAATTTTAACCGTGCGGGGCATGGGGGTCAACCGCGACAACGGGGCAAAATGCTCAGGCCTCCTGCATCATTCGCCAATACTGGTATTTCATGGTAGCTGCGGCACCGGCGACGATGGCGATAAAGGTCAGCATCGAGCCGATTGCGAGTGTGGACATGCCGGTGATTGCCTGCCCCACGGTGCAGCCCATCGCTAACACGCCGCCCACGCCCATCAGCACGCCGCCGGCCGCGTGGTTGGCAAAATCCTTCACGGAAACAAACCACTCGATGCGGAAGCTACGGGTCAGCAAAGCGTAAATAAAGGACCCGGCAATGACACCAGCGAGCGCCATTACGCCGAAATTGACCAAGGTGGTGTTGCCGGGACTCAGCAGGTAACGCACGGAGTCGCCCATCGGGCTGATGAAGGTGTAGGACTGCACCTGCACTCGGCTCGGCACCTGGGTTGCGAATTCGGCATATTCCTTCCACGCCTGACCCAGCGGGCCGCCGGTGAGGTACCAGCCGGCCAGTACCGCAAGTCCAACCGCAACGCCGCCGAGCAGGTTGTCGAAACTGCTGCGGAACTCGGAGGAACTGAAGACATAAACGAGCAGGCACAGTGCGAGCACCGCGCCGAGCACAGAGTTAAGGCCGCGCGAGGCTTCGAGGCCGAACACGCCGGAAACTACTGCCCCCAGTTCCTGTCCGTTCACGCCGTGGCGCGACAGGTCGATGGTGGTTGCAGACACCCAGGGATGGAAGAAATTCTCGTAGAACGGCGTCCACAGCATCAGATAGGCCATGATCGACGCTATGGCAAGTACCACCACTGACTTCAGGTTGCCGCCCCCAACGCGTACCAGTGTCTTGTTGCCGCAGCCGCTGGCGAGCGTCATGCCGATGCCGAACAGCGCACCGCCGGCGAGGTAGCGCAGCCAGCCGAAATTCGCAGTACGGTACGGCGGGAATGTATCGCTGGAGAGCTGAATCAGGCCACCAGCCTCGAGGCCTGCAACACCCGCGATTGCTACAGCCATAGCCAGCAGCCAGGCACGCATGCGGCCGCTGTCGCCCATGTTGACCCAGTCCGATACCGCGCCCATGGTGCAGAAGTTGGTCTTGTTGACGATCGCGCCCAGCACGGCGGCGATCACGAATACGGCGCCCAGCACCTGATGGTGTACGGTGAATTCCATGAACTCCTCCCTGTGTATCCGACCGTTGCAGGCACGGTCGCCATTGATTATTAAAAAATTCTAATATACAACCGGAGGGGTAATATAACTACTTGTTTTTATTGATATTTTTATAGAGTGTGGGGTCAGCAATCCCGGCCTGCTCAAATCCCGCACGGCGTAGCCGGCAGGAATCGCAGGCGCCGCAGGCTGCGCCGACCTCATCCGCCTGATAACAGGACACGGTCAGCGCGTAGTCGACGCCGAGCGCAATGCCGCGACGAATGATCTCCGCCTTGCTGAGATCGATGATCGGTGTGTGCAGTCGCAACGGGCTGCCCTCGACCGCGGCCTTGGTCGCAAGGTTGGCGAGGGTTTCGAAGGCGCGCATGTACTCCGGACGACAATCCGGATAACCCGAGTAATCCACCGCATTGGCACCGAACCAGATATGGCCCGCGCTGCGCACTTCAGCCTCGGCCAGGGCCACGGCGAGCATGATGGTATTGCGCGCCGGCACATAGGTCACGGGGATGCCCGGCTGCACACCGTCGACCGGCACTGCGATCGAACGATCGGTCAGTGCTGACCCGCCGATGCTGCCGAGGTCTATGCGCACGACCTTGTGCGAGGCCGCACCCAGCGCGCGCGCGACGCGTGCCGCGGCGTCGAGTTCCGCACGATGGCGCTGGCCGTAGTCGATCGACAGGCAATGGCAGTCATGGTCCTCGCTGCGTGCGATCGCCAGCGTGGTCGCGGAATCGAGTCCGCCGGAGAGCAAGACAACGGATTTCATGGAATGCGTAATTAAGTAATCCGGTAATTATTGAAGATTACATAATTCAGTGACAAAGATACCGTCATTCCGGACGCGCGTAGCGCGAACCGGAATCCAGTTTCGCTTCAATACAAAACCCCTGGACTCCTGCTTGCCCCCCAGGGGGACTTCCTTCGGGGCGCGCAGGAATGACGGGGGCACAGTCCTCGTGTCACTTACATATGTAATTCTCAATAAGAACGCCTAACAAAACCACTTCTTGTGCGCCATACCCTTAGCCCCGGAAGCAGCCCGCAGGCCGGGTTCCGGGGACACAGTGGTTAATTGCGACGACTGACCCGGATTCCACTTCGTTACCACCCAAGGTGACTTCCTTCGGGGCGCACCCAGGCTACAGCCCCGGAATGTGCCCACCTTGAGGGTCGAGGAGAGTTTCATTTTGTCACGCGCTCTTAATCACTTCATTACCCAATCACTGAGTCACGCCCTCAACGCCCAGGCGTCTCCCCCCACAGCAGTTTATGCAACTGCAGTTGGAAACGCACCGGCAGGCCGTCGCGCAGAATCCACTCCGCGAGCTGCCGCGGCTCGAGGCGGCCATGCACCGGCGAGAACAGCACCGGGCACAGGCTGTCGAGGCGACGCGAGTGCAACTGCTCACGCGCCCATTCGTAATCGGCTTCGTCGCAGATCACGAACTTGATCTCATCATGCGGCGTCAGGTGTTCAAGATTCGACCACAGGTTGCGCGCGGATTCACCAGAGCCGGGAGACTTGAGATCGAGGATTTTTGAAACGCGCGGATCAACACCCGACACATCGAGCGCACCACTGGTTTCCAGCGACACCGAATAACCGGCGTCAGCGAGACGGCGCATCAGCAGCAGCGCATGTTTCTGCGCCAAGGGTTCGCCGCCGGTCACAGTCACGCATTTCGCACCATGGCCGGCGACGCGTCCCAGGATGTCGTCGAGCGCCAGCGATTCACCGCCATGGAAGGCATAGGCAGTGTCGCAGTAGCCGCAGCGCAGCGGGCAGCCGGTCAGGCGCACGAACACCGTGGGCAGGCCGACGCGGCTGGTTTCTCCCTGCAGCGAATGAAATATCTCGGTGACGCGCAGGGTCGCGAGTCCTTCTGCGGATTCCGCGGCGCGGTCGGCAACGATGACAGTCATGGGGGCAAGAACGGGTCAGCGCAGGTTGCCGACGCGCCGGCGTGCTTTTTCCGCCGCTTCGGAGGACGGATATTTGGCAATCAGGCCGTCCATGGTCTTGCGCGCGGCCGCACTGTCGCCGGATTCCAGCTGCGAACTGGCGAGGTTGAGCAACGCATCGGGCACCGAAGTGCTGTCGGGATAACTGCTCAGCAGCTTCTGCTGGGTGGTGATCGCGTTTCTGAAATCGCGCAGATTGAAGTACGAGTCACCGATCCAGTACTGGGCACGCGGCGCCAGCGTGCTTTTCGGATATTTGGCGATGAAAGCCTGGAAGGCGGCAATCGCCCCTGGGTAGTTGCCGCTGCGGCGCTGGCTCTGGGCCTGCTCGTAAGCCTCGCCTTCGTCGGCAGCGACCGGCGCGCCCGCAACAGCCTTCGCAGCCTCGCCCCCGGGCGTGGCACCGGTGGCGGATACCGCGCCCGCTGCTGCTCCGGGCTGTTCGAAGCGGCGCAGGCGCAGGTCGAGATCGACGTACATGTCGCGCTGGCGCTTGGCCACGCCGTCGATGTTGTTCCCGAGCACCTCTACCTGACCACGGAGATTGCGGATTTCCTCGCGCAGCTTCTCGATCTCGGATACCAGCGCCAGTACCGGCTGGTTCCTGGCATCCTCCTCGACCCGGGACAGGCGCGCTGCCATTGCTTCGGTCTGCTGGCGCAGCTCGTCGACGCGCTTCTGCTGCTCAGCGACCTGCTTGCGCGCGACGTCATCGTTGAGGAAGGCCGCGGCGGGCGATGCAGCGAGCACGCCGGCACAGAGCAGGCCGGCGCCGAAGGCAGCACGCATCACGCGAACCATGGATCAGTCGTTGGGATAAACGATGTCAGCGCGGCGGTTTTCCGCCCAGCTCTGCTCGTCGCTGCCGGTGGCACGTGGCTTTTCCTCACCGAAGCTCACGGTCTCGATCTGCTCGGACTGCGCCCCGAGCAGGGTCATCATCTGCTTCACGGCATCGGCGCGGCGTTGGCCCAGCGCGAGGTTGTATTCGCGGCTGCCGCGCTCATCGGTATTTCCCTGTACGGTCACTTTCTGACCGCGGTTTTGCTGCAGGTATCGCGCATGCGCCTGCACCATCGGTTTGAACTCGTCGCGCACGACATTGCTGTCGAGTTCAAAAAAGACGCTGCGCTTCGACAGTATATTGGCGGGATCCTTCAGGGGGTTGCCACTCAGGGATTGGTCTGTCAGCGGCTTGGTTGCCGGTCCGGTGGTCTGGGTTTTCGGCTTCTGTGCCGGTACCGGCGTCGCGGCAATCGCGGCGCCGCGATCTTCGACGGCTGCGCCTTCCTGTTCCTGGGTGGGTGTACTGCTGCAGGCGGCCAGCAATGCGGCCATCATTACAACTGCGAGATATCGTTTCATTAATCAGCTCCTTGTCGACTGTATGGTTTCGCTGGGATAGGTCATTACTTGTTGACCACGGGACTCCATGCAGGTTCACGCACATCACCGGCATCGGCAGTGAAACGCTGCTTGACGCGACCGTCGCTGGAAACGGCGGCCAATATACCACGCCCCCTCACGCGGCTCGCGTAGAGGATCATCCTGCTGTTCGGTGCAAAACTCGGTGATTCGTCGACGCCGCCGTCGCTCAGGACCTGCACCTGGCGGCTCGCGAAATCCTGAACTGCGACGTTGAAGCGACCGCCGCTGCGCTGGATAAAAGTGAAGCTCTTGCCATCAGCACTGTGACGCGGCGACACGTTATAAGTACCGTCAAAGGTCATCCGCTGCGCCGGGCCACCGCTGACCGGCATGCGGTAGATCTGAGGGCCGCCGCCACGGTCGGAGGTGAACAGGATCGACTGGCCATCGGGTGAAAAATTCGCCTCGGTGTCGATCGCTGCGCTCTGCGTCAGGCGCCGTGGCACGCCGCTGCCGTCGGCATTGATCAGGTAGATCTGCGAGTTGCCGTCGCGGGTCAGCGTCACTGCCAGTTGCCGGCCGTCCGGTGACCAGGCCGGCGCGCTGTTGCTGCCGCGGAAAGCTGCCACCGCCTGGCGGCTGCCGGAGAGCAGTGACTGCACATAAACCACCGGCTTCTTCTGCTCGAAGGACACATAGGCGAGGCGCGTGCCATCGGGCGACCAGGCCGGAGAGATGATCGGCTCGTTGGAACTGAGCACGCTCTGCGCGCCGTAACCGTCGGCATCTGCAACATGCAGTTCAAAGCGCGTACCGCGCTTGACGACATAGGTGATGCGGGTGGCAAACACGCCGGGCTCGCCGGTGAGTTTTTCGTAGATCACGTCGGCAATCTTGTGCGCGGTCAGCCGCAACTGGTTTTCTGAAGCGAAATAGACAAACCCGGCAATCTGAGTGCGCTTCGCAACATCCATCACCCGGAAGCGGATGTCATAACGGCCATCGGCCGTCTTGGCAACCGAACCGATGACCACCGCATCCGCGCCACGCGAACGCCATTGCTCGTAGTTCAACTGCTCGGGATCATGTGGCACTGGACTGATGCCGCCGGGGTCAACGGTGCGGAACAGGCCGCTGCGCGCAAGGTCAGCCTCGACCACCGGCGTGATGCGCTGGGCGAGCCCTTCCTCCGCGCGGAAGGGCACGATGGCGACGGGGATCTGGCTGGCTCCGGCACCGGTGATCTCGATGGTCAGGGCGGCACGCGCGGCACCCGCCGCCAGCAGCAGGCCAAGCACGAGGATGCGCAGCAGTGAAATCGTCGAAACCATGGGAAACTGCATGTTGGCCTTATTTTGTGACATGGGCATGTTCAATCTTTGGGCCGGAATACCAAGTTAAGTTCCCGAAAGTGCCTCATCAGCGCGGGATCGGGGGGTAGCGGGAGCGGGTCCGCTTGAATGATTGCCCGTTCGACTGCGGCATCGTATGCGGGAACGCTGCCAACCGAGCGCAGCAGCTTGGGCGCGTCCAGTATTGCTCCACCCGGCAGCACAATTACCCTAAACTCCACCTGCGCATTGTCAGGCACGTTGGGGGGCAGCACGATCAAACGACGGATTTTTTCGCTGATCCTGCGCTTGTATTCATCGACCACCTTCGCCTGCGCTGCGGCCTGCTGGGCTGCCAGCGCATCACGCGCCTTCTGTTGCTCGGCGGCGACACGCGTGGCCTCGGCTTCCGCCGCCAGCTTCTGTTTCAGGACTTCTGCCTCGGCGCGTTTTTTCTTTTCGAGCTCTGCTTCGCGCGCCTTTTCTGCAGCCAGCTTCTTCTTTGCCTCGGCCTCCTGCTGCGCCTTCAACTGGCGTTCCTTTTCCTGCTTCTCCTTTAATGCGATGTCCGGCTTGGGCGCGGGCGCGGGTTCCGGCTTCGGTGGTGGCTTGGCTTCCACCTTCGGCACGGGCTTGGGCGGCTCCGGCTTCACTTCCGGCGGCGGGGGCGGGGGCGTCGGCGCTTCGATCTTGGGCGGCGCCGCCGCCGGCAGGTCGCGCCAGAGGTCGACGATCACCGCGGTATCCACCTGCTTGTGCTGCCAGCTGACGCCGAACACCAGCAGCACCAGGAACAGCACGTGCATCGCGAAGGCCAGCCCGCCGGCCAGGGCCTCATCGCGGGAGTGGATCGCGTGAGTCGACATCTTTATTGGGTGGCGCGCACCAGCAACCCTACTCTTTGCACGTTGTTACGCTGCAGCGTGTCCATGACGTCGACCACTTTTCTGTAGACGACCTCCTGGTCTGCGGCAATGACTACCGCCTGCTCGGGATTCTCTGTCTGCCGCTGCCGGATCAGGGTGATCACTTCATCAAGCTTCACCCGGCGCTCCGGCCGGCCGTCCTGATCACGGAATGAAAGGTCGCCGTTCTTGTCGATAATGACCTGCAGGGGAGCGACCTTGGCCGCGCTCGCCTTGGCCACCGAGGGCAGATCGATCTGGCTCGGACTCATCATCGGCGCAGTGACCATGAAAATCACCAACAGCACCAGCATCACGTCGATGTACGGCACGACATTGATCTGGTTCATCAGCCGGTGGCCGCTGCGTTTTTCGATGAGCATCGCTGGCCCGACTCCTTAGTGCACCTGCCGCTGCAGGATGTTGGAGAACTCTTCGGTGAAAGAATCAAAGCGGATCGCCAGCCGGTTCACGTCGCCGGCGAAGCGGTTGTAGGCGACGACTGCCGGAATCGCCGCGAACAGGCCGATCGCGGTGGCGATCAGCGCCTCGGCAATGCCCGGCGCGACATGACTCAGCGTCGCCTGCCCGACGTTGGCCAGCCCGCGGAAGGAATTCATGATGCCCCACACCGTGCCGAGCAGCCCGACATAGGGGCTGACCGAACCGACCGAGGCAAGGAAGGACAGCGAGGATTCGAGCTTGTCCATTTCGCGCTGGTAGGTCGCGCGCATCGCGCGCCGCGTGCTGTCCATCAGCGCGCCGACATCGGTGCCGGGCTCGCGGCGGTGTTTGGTGAACTCGCGGAAGCCGGATTCGAAGATGCGCTCGAGGCTGCCTGCGGAATCACGGGCATTGACCGCGCGCTGGAACAGGTCGTTCAAATCGGCGCCGCTCCAGAACTGGCGCTCGAACTCCGCAGTCTGCTTTTCCGTGCGCCGCAGCGTGAACACCTTGAGAAAAATGTAGTACCAGGAAAACAGCGAGGCAAGCAGCAGGATCGCCATCACCAGCTGCACCGGCAAGCTCGCGCCGCTGATCAGGCTGAGCACCGACATGTCATGCGTGAGTGTGGGGTTCAATGTCCAGTCCCTATTCCTGTTGTTCCATCTTTTCGCGCATCTCCCGCGGCAAGCGGGCTGGTCTGAAGCGGCCGGTATCGACGCAGACCACATCGACCTCGGCCTGCGCGATCCGCTCTTCACCACGCAGCACCTGCTGCATGAAGCGAATATGGCTGCCGCCGACGTTAACGACTTCCACGGTCACCTGCAAGCTGTCGTTGAATCGCGACGGTCTGTGGTATTCGATGTTCACCGCGCGCACCACGAACAGCACGCCATGCGTCGCCGCCAACTGCGGTTGTTCGAAGCCCAGCACGCGCAACCACTCGGTGCGCGCGCGTTCCATGAAACTCAGGTAGTTCGCGTAATAAACGACGCCGCCGGCATCCGTGTCCTCGTAATAAACGCGGACCGGCCAGGAAAAGGGTTGAAGCTGTTGCGAACGGACTTCGACAGGACGCGACTGCGGTGGCAGTGCAGTCGCCGATGGCGTAGCAGAGGGGGGGGATTTCTGCGCCTTTTTTCTATATTTATTCAATTAAAACAAATACTTACGATATATGTCATGGCGTCTGCGTTCCACCATCCCACAGATCGCGCGCACCGTCGGCACGCGGTACTACGAGTCCGAAATGACGGTAAGCCGCGGCAGTCGCCACCCGTCCGCGCGGCGTGCGTTGCAGGTAGCCCTGCTGGATCAGATACGGCTCGAGCACGTCTTCGATGGTGTCGCGCTCCTCGCCGATTGCAGCGGCAAGGTTATCAACACCCACCGGACCGCCGCCGAATTTGTCGATGACCGCCTGCAGCAGTTTGCGGTCCATCACGTCGAGGCCGACCGGATCGACATCGAGCATCCGCAACGCGTCGTCGGCCACTTTGCGCGTGACCCGCCCTTCGGCGCGCACCTCGGCAAAGTCGCGTACCCGGCGCAGCAGGCGGTTGGAAATCCGCGGTGTGCCGCGCGAACGGCCGGCGACCTCACGCGCGCCCTCGGCATCGATGCCGACATCGAGCAATCCTGCCGAGCGCTCGACGATGCGCGTCAATTCATCGGTGGTGTAGAACTCGAGCCGGGCAACGATGCCGAAACGGTCGCGCAGCGGGTTGGTCAGCATGCCGGCGCGCGTGGTCGCGCCAACCAGCGTGAACGGCGGCAGGTCGAGCTTGACCGAACGCGCCGCCGGGCCTTCGCCAATCATGATGTCGATCTGGAAATCCTCCAGCGCCGGGTAGAGGATTTCCTCGACCACCGGCGACAGGCGATGGATCTCGTCGATGAACAGCACGTCGTTGGGCTCGAGGTTGGTCAGCATTGCCGCGAGGTCACCGGCGCGCTCGAGCACCGGGCCCGAGGTATGACGCAGGTTGACGCCCATCTCGCGGGCGATGATGTGGGCCAGTGTAGTCTTGCCCAGCCCCGGCGGCCCGAACAGCAGCACGTGGTCCAGCGATTCCTTGCGCTTGCGCGCAGCCTCGATGAATATCGACAGCTGCCCGCGTATTTTTTCCTGGCCGACGTATTCATCGAGCGCCTTCGGGCGCAGCGCGCGCTCGAAGACTTCCTCCTGCGCGGAAACCGGGGCGGCGGCAATCAGGCGATCGGTTTCAATCATCGAAAATCCTGCAAATGGTTTTCAAACCAATTGCTGCAAATATCTCCCCTCTCCCTTTGGGACCAGGGAACACTGGACGCGGAGCAGAGGGGTCGGGGGTGAGGGTGAAATACCTCAATCATCGTATAGAAGCTCGGGTTCAACATTTCACGCTTTCGAGAGCAGCTTCAGGGCCTGGCGGATGCCCTCGGTCACCGCGACGCCGGCCGGCAACTGGCCCACGGCCCAGCTGACTTCCTTGTCGTTATAACCGAGCGCACTCAGTGCATTGGCAATGTCGCTGCCGCCGGCGACAGCACCCGCAGCGGCCTGTACGCCAGCCTTGGGCAGGCGGTCACGCAGTTCAAGCAACAGGCGTTCCGCGGTCTTCTTGCCGATACCCGGGATCCTGGTCATGCGACCGACGTCCTGGGCACGCACCGCTTCCTGCAGTTCCGCCACCGACAAACCCGAGAGCACCGACAGCGCGGTACGCGCGCCGACGCCGGAAATCCGGATCAGCTGGCGAAACAGCGCACGCTCGGCCTCGGTGGCGAAACCGTAAAGCAAATGCGCGTCCTCGCGCACCACGAGCTGGGTGTAAAGGATGACGTCGGCGCCGGTGGCCGGCAATTGGTAGAGCGTGCTCATCGGCACGTCGATTTCATAACCGATGCCCTGCACGTCCACCGTGATTTGCGGCGGCTGCTTGGCCAGCAAACGTCCCGATACGCGGCCGATCATGTGGCGGACCCTGCTCCCTGTGCGGCTAAGACTTCAATTCGGGCAATGGCCCGGTCAGTCATTGTACCAACAGACTGCGTGGCGAGCGCGCGCGCACTGCGACTGTACGCCGAATCGCCGAGCATCGCCGCCAGCGCAGCGGCGATATCCGGGGCCGGGTCGTCGGGGTTGACGACGCGGCCGGCGCCGAGTCGTTCCAGCGCGCGGCCCAGCAGAAAATGCTCGAGATGCTTGGGCAGCACCAGCACCGGACGGCCGCCCTGCAGCATGCCCAGCGTAGTGCCGACATTGCCGTGGCAGACGCAAAGGGCGCAGTCCTTCACCACGCGCTGAAAATCGAGCAGCCCGGGCGCGAAGTGCAGGCGCGCGCTGCCATGACGCTGCGCCAGCGCATTGTTTCCGCCCAAGACATGCACCAGCACGCGGGCGCCGCTGGCCGCCAAGGCCTGCAGCGCGTGCTCCACGTGTGGATAATCCGCATGCAGATAGGCGAATACCGGAGCCCCCTCTCCCGCCGGCCACTGCGGAACGGCAGTGCCGGTCGAAAGCGCCTGCAGACCGAGATAGTCGCCGGCATCACGCGCACCATAGGGATCGAGCTCCGGTGTGCCCGAAAAAAATGCAGCGACACCGGCAAAAATCCCGTGAACAGCTTCCAGACGCTCGGCCGCCGGTAGCTGCGAGTTGATCGCCGTCAGCACGCGCTTGTCGCTGTCGGCAAGACGCTCCGTCGGCACAGCAGCCCAGGGCCGCATGTTCGGCGTCGGCGCCACTGGCGGCGGCACGTTGAAAGGACTGCCGATCACCGCGCGTGCGATGCCGAGGCTGCGCGCGGCAAGCAGTGCCGTCGGCGCATGATCGGCGATCAGCAAGTCGGCATCCGCGCTGCGGATCAGCGAACGCCAGGCCCTGAGCATCGCCCCCAGCATCGGCGGCTCGAGGTAACCGTAGCGCATCAGGATTTCGGAATAATTCAGAGGTGGCTCCTGCAGGCCGCCGTAGGTGTTCAGGCACAGGGGCGCCTGATGCAGCTTGACCGGCAAGTCGCCGAGCGCCTGCGCGGCACCGGCGATTTCGCGCGCGGCAACATGCAGTTCATGCCCTCGCTCAAGCAGACGCGGCACCAGCCCGAGGAAGGGGCCGAGGTGGCCAAAACCGGTGCCCAGCTCCCAGGCGAGGAGAATCCGGCTCATCCCGGAAGCTCAGCCCCGGCGCTCTCGATTCGCAGCGCAGCGTGCTCGACGAGGTCGGCAGTGGATTCGCTGCCGTGACGCTGCGCCAATGCCTCTGCCCTCTGTGTATACACGGATTCATCCAGCAGTCGCCGGAGCGAACCAGCGAAGTCAGGCGCTGCGGTTTCCGGATGGACCGTCAGCCCCGCCCCGAGTTTTTCGACATTGCGCGCGAGCAGATACTGCTCCAGTTGCGCCGGCAGCAGCAACAACGGTTTGCCGGCGCGCAGGGTGGCCGTCACTGTCCCCAGGCCACTGTGGCAGACCACTGCATCGCATTCGGCCGCCGTGGCCAGCATGTCGACGTGGCCCGCAGTAAACGACAGGCGCGGCCCGCGGTGCCTTGCTACCTGATCCGGCCGTCCGCCGACAAGGTTGACGACACAGCGCGCGCCACAGCCCGACAGTGCGGCAAGGCAACTGTCGATATGCGGGTATTCCTGGCGCAGATAGGCAAACAGCCGCGGTCCGTCCCCCTCGGGCCACTGCACCCGGTTGCTACCGCTGCGTCCGGCCAGCAGTCCGAGGTAGTTCGCAGGTTCGCGGGGTCCGTACGGATCGAGTTCGGGAATGCCGACGAACAGCCGGCGGCTGCCTTCGAAGAGTTGATGCACCGCAGTCATGGGTGCATCGCCGGACGGCAATGCCGCATTGATCGTGCCGATCACGGCCTCGTCGCTGGTAGCGAGACGCTCCCGAGATACCGCCAGCCAGTCGCGCATGTTCGGCGACGGCGATACCTCGGGCGGCACCGAGAACGCATTGCCGAAGGTGCAACGGCGGACACCGCTGCCGCGGGCGGCAAGCAGCGCCGTGGGCGCATGGTCTGCGATCAACAGTTCGGCCGCGGCAAGTTCGAGCAGGCCCTGCCAGCCTCGCAACAGGGCTCCAAGCATTGGGGCATCGATATAGCCGTAACGCATCAGAATTTCCGAGTAACTGAGCGGGGGGTCGGCCAGGCCACCGTAATTGCGAGAGCATGCCGGTGCCGGAAGGATGCGCACCGGCAATCCCTCGAACACCATCGCCGCGCCGGCGAGGTCGCGCACGGCCGCAGTTAAATCGTGACCACGCCGGAGCAGAACTTCGGCAATCTGGCGGAAGGCCGAGAGGTGTCCGACCCCGGCTCCCAGCTCCCATGCGAACAGGATACGGCTCATCGCAACCGGCCTGCTCGCCGCCGACGTCCGAGACCGACACCGCCGTAACCCTGGCCGCCGTGGGCATGGCAGA
This sequence comes from Burkholderiales bacterium, assembly GCA_030684405.1. Classification (GTDB taxonomy): domain Bacteria; phylum Pseudomonadota; class Gammaproteobacteria; order Burkholderiales; family SG8-41. The sequence goes on from JAUXYA010000012.1 coordinate 14,285, forward strand.
TCGCGCAGGCCAGCGCGTCGGCGGCATCGGGACTGGGATCACCGGGCAGTTGCAGCAGACGCCTGACCATTGCCTGCACCTGTTCCTTGCGTGCATGGCCGGTACCGACAACCGCCTGCTTGACCTGCAGCGCGGTGTTTTCGGCAACCGGCAGCGCGCTGCCGACGGCAGCGCAGATTGCCGCGCCACGGGCCTGGCCGAGCAGCAACGTGGATTTCGGATTGACGTTGACGAAGACCTGCTCGATCGCGGCGCACTGCGGGCGGTAGCCGGCGATGACTTCCTGCAGTCCTTCGAGCAGGACCTTCAGGCGCTGCGGCAGCTCGCCGTCGCCGCTGCGGATGCAGCCGCTGGCGACATAGGCCAGTTTCTGGCCGCTCTGTTCGATGATTCCGAAACCGGTGACGCGCAGGCCGGGATCAATGCCGAGAATGCGGAGCGTCGCCGCGCTCAAGCGGGCTCGTCGAGGACCGCGGTGGTGTAGACCTCCTGCACGTCGTCGACGGCCTCGAGTGCGTCCAGGAGTTTCTGCATGCGCTGGGCGTCGTCGCCGGTAAGCGCGTTTTCGGTGGCCGGTTTCATCGTGACTTCCCCCAACTCCGGCTTGAAACCAGCCTTCTCCAGCGCTGCGCGCACCGCAGAAAATTCGGCCGGAGCGGTAACCACCTCGATGCTGCCGTCATCATGGGTCACAACATCCTCGGCGCCGCCCTCGATCGCAGCGTCCATCAGCCTGGCTTCGTCAGTACCCGGCGCGAACAACATCTGGCCGCAGTGCTTGAACAGGAAGGCGACGGAACCGTCGGTGCCGAGGTTGCCGCCATGCTTGGTAAAAGCATGGCGCACGTCGGCCACAGTACGGGTGCGGTTGTCGGTCATGCAGTCGACCATCACCGCAGCGCCGCCGATGCCGTAACCTTCGTAGCGTATTTCCTCGTAATTGACGCCATCAAGGTCGCCGGTGCCGCGCTTGATCGCGCGCTCGACGTTGTCCTTGGGCATGTTGTTGTCATAGGCCTTGTCCATCGCCAGCCGCAGGCGCGGATTGCTGCCGGGATCACCCCCGCCGAGGCGCGCCGAGACGGTGATTTCCTTGATCAGGCGCGTGAAGATCTTGCCCCGCTTGGCGTCCTGGCGACCCTTGCGGTGCTGGATGTTCGCCCACTTCGAATGTCCGGCCATGGCGCTTGCTGATTCCTGCTGATAACCCGTTAGAATGACTGAAATTTTATCATAGCGAACCCGGAAAACCGTCATGGTCACGCCGCTGCTGATCGCCAAATCCGAACACGAACTCCATTTGCTGCCAGGTCTTGCCAACCGCCACGGCCTGATTGCTGGTGCCACCGGCACCGGCAAGACGGTGACGCTGCAACGCATGGCCGAACAGTTCTCCAAGGCCGGCGTGCCGGTGTTCATGGCCGACGTCAAAGGCGATCTTGCCGGACTGTCGCAGAAGGGTGAACCCAAACCAAAGATCGAAGAGCGCATCAAGCAGCTGGGCGTGGCCGACTTCATCTATGAAGCCTGTCCGGTGGTGTTCTGGGACGCCTACGGCACCCAGGGCCACCCGGTGCGCACGACGATCTCCGAACTGGGGCCACTGCTGCTGGCGCGGCTGCTTAACCTTAACGACACCCAGCAGGGCGTACTGACTCTGGTATTCAAGATCGCCGACGACAACGGTCTGCTGCTGCTAGACCTGAAGGATCTGCGCTCGATGCTGCAGTTCACCGGAGACAATGCAAAACAGTTCACTACGCAGTACGGCAACATATCTGCGGCATCCATCGGGGCAATCCAGCGCGGCCTGCTCGAGATCGAGCAACAGGGCGGCGACCTGTTTTTCGCCGAGCCGGCGCTGAACATCCAGGACCTGTTGCAGACCGACGGCAAGGGACGCGGCGTCATCAATATTCTCGCCGCCGACCGGTTGATGAACGCGCCGAAGCTCTATGCGACTTTCCTGCTGTGGATGCTCTCCGAACTGTTCGAGCAGCTGCCCGAAGTCGGCGATCCGGAAAAGCCCAAGCTGGTGTTTTTCTTTGACGAGGCACACCTGCTATTCAATGACGCGCCACAGGCGCTTCTCGAGAAAATCGAGCAGGTAGTGCGGCTGATCCGCTCCAAGGGCGTCGGCGTCTATTTCGTCACCCAGAATCCGCTGGACATTCCCGACACCGTGCTCGGCCAGCTCGGCAACCGCGTGCAGCATGCATTGCGTGCGTTTACGCCGCGAGACCAGAAGGCCGTGAAAAGCGCGGCAACGACACTGCGCGCCAATCCGAAACTCAATGTCGAGGCCGCGATCACCGAACTCGGCGTCGGCGAGGCGCTGGTTTCCCTGCTCGACGAGAAAGGCCGTCCGCACATCGTCGAGCGAGCGCTGGTGTTGCCGCCCGGCAGCCGCCTCGGCCCGGTGACGGCGGAAGAGCGCGCGGCAACGATCAAGTCTTCGCTGCTGGCTGGCGTCTATGAAAAGGTCGAGGACCGCGAATCGGCCTACGAAATCCTGGCGAAGAGGGTTCAGCAGCAGGTCGCCGCAGAACCCGCGAAAGGCGCGGCAGGCACGCCCGCTCAGGGTGGCGGCATGTTCGGCGCACTGGGCGAACTGCTCGGTGGCTCCACCGGGCCACGCGGCGGACGTCGCGAGGGCGTCGTTGAGATGGCGGCAAAAAGCGCGGCCCGCGCGATCGGCTCAGGGGTAGGCCGGGAAATCTTCCGCGGCGTGCTGGGATCGATCCTCGGCGGCGGACGCCGGCGCTAGTGCCGGCCGCAGGACCGGAGCGGCGCAGCCTCTACATCGGCATCGCCTGCGCACTTGCGGGCTCGATCGCCTTTTCCCTGAAACCGGTGCTGGTCAAGGCTGTCTACCAGTACGGTGTCGACACCACCACGCTGCTCGCTCTGCGCATGCTGTTCGCGGCACCGTTGTTCGCGCTGATGGCCTGGTGGGCCGGCAAGCCGGACACCGCGTTCACCGGCCGCGAGATCCTCGGCATCACTGCGCTGGGCTTTCTCGGTTACTACCTTGGCAGCTTCCTCGACCTTGCCGGCCTGCAGTACATCTCTGCGGGACTCGGTCGGCTGATCCTCTATCTCTATCCGACGCTGGTGCTGCTGATGTCGGCCGCCTTCCTCAAGCTGCCGCTGCGCGGACAGCATCTGGCCTCACTCGGACTGTCCTACGCCGGAATTACGCTGGTCTTCGGTGCTGAAGCGCAGGTGGGCGAACGGCCCGATCTGGCCGCACTGGGTGCGCTGCTGGTGTTCCTGAGCGCCGTGACCTATGCCGTCTATCTCGTGTCCGGCAGCCGCCTGGTGCACAAGTTCGGCTCGATGCGCTTCTCCGCCTACGCCTCGCTGATTGCCACCGGCTTTGTGATGGCCCACTTTTTCGCGATCCGTCCGCCGCAGGCGCTGATCGTCGCGCGCGAGGTCTATGAACTGGTGGCGATATTGGCGGTGTTCGCGACGGTCCTGCCACTGTGGCTGATGGCCGAGGGATTGAAACGCATCGGCGCCAACCAACTGTCGCTGGTGGGCTGCATCGGCCCCATGGCAACCCTGGCCTTTGCCGCAGCATTCCTCGGCGAGGCGGTGACTCCTCTGCAATTCACCGGTGCCGTGCTGGTGCTGGGCGGCGTGCTGATCATCAGCCTGAAGCCGCAGGCTGCGGCGCCGCGTTAGTCCTGCTGCGGCGGCCGGGATGATTTGCGACTACGGATTGGTCGCGACCCGCGCGTTGCGCTCGCACTGCTGCAGGTAGTTCTGGCCGGCAGGCAGGCTCTCGGCGCAGGCGATCAGCGGCTCGACATGACTATGGCGATATTTCTGCGCAAATTCCCGTGCGGTATGCCCCCCGCGCACCCGCACCAGCGGATCCGCCCCCGCCTGCAGCAGCAGGCGCACGACGTCGCGATGACCTTGTATCGCCGCCATCATCAACGGCGTGTTGATGTAGACCTCGCGGTTGCTGGCATCGGCGTCGACGCGCGCACCGCGCTGCAACAGCATGCGCAACGCCTGCTGGCGGTTGTTGTAGGCCGCGTAGGCCAGCGGGGTGTAGTTGTGCGGGGCGTTTTCCAGATTCGCACCGGCATCGATCAGCAGGCGCACCGCCGCATCATGGCGCTGGGTGGCATTCTCGCTGCTGCCGAAGAAATAAGCGGCCAGCATCAGCGGGGTCTCGTTGACCGGCGTTACCGCGTTGAGATCCGCGCCGGCGGAGATCAGGTAATTCAGCACTCCGATCGATCCGTCGCGCGCCGCCAGCGCAATCAGTGGGGCCCCCGTGGAATAAGCTGGAGCGGGCAGGCGCTCGTTGACACTGATAACGCCGCTGTTTACCACCGCCCGCAGTGACGACACGTCATCCTGGGCGATGTGATTGAGTATCGCCTCGACATCGACGCCGGAGCGGTGATTGCCACCGACGCCGGCACAGCCGGAGACGATCAGGATGGCAGCAAGGCCGCCGATGGTGCGCGCCGCGCGCGCAAACAGGGATTTGAACATGTCCTGGACCCTCCTCGCCCGTAAGCAATGCGGGGCAGTATAGACCTTTCGGGAACAGCGCTCAAAATAAGTGTCGACCTGCGGCCCGGGGCGGCTCATACGTTAAACAGCAATTGCGCCAGTAACCCCGCGCCGCTGCTCACAATGTCACTGCGGCGGCGCGTTTTGTACCCGCTTTCGTACCCGCTTTTCATGGTTCAGGCCACCGCCGCCGCGTGCCTTGTCTCGGCACGTCGCAACGTCACCGCCACTTCCACGCGTGAGCCGAGCCCGTTGATCATCGCCATGAGGCGCTCGACGCTGATGCGCCGGAAATCCGCGTTTCGAACGCGCGAGAAATCACCGGCATCGATCCCGGTGAGGCTCTGCGCCTTTCTTACAGTGAGACCCTTTTTGTCGAGCGTCTTGATGATCTCCGCCGCCTGGATCGTCTTCAACTGGCGAACGTCGGCATCCGGGACATCAAAGTCCCGATAGATGTTTCCGCTCCCGCGGATGCTCTTTGTAGCCTTCCAAATCATGGCGGGATTGTCCCACCCCGAGACCAAACGTTCAATTTTCCAACCCGGCACCCCTTGCTACTCGTGCTACTTCCGCTACCGATCAACGATTTTTGAAACTCTGGGTCGTTTGAGTTGAGCGCCCTTGTGCCCTGCCCCAGCGCCCCCGGATCGTCCGGCCACGACTCACTTTGATTTCTTGCCTGCTGTACTGCTGCCGCGCTTCATCGCCGGTGGAGCCTGTCTCGCACGCGGTGGCGCGACCCTCTTGCGTTTTGCCTTGTCTTGAACGCTCCCTTCAGAGATCCCTTGCGCCCTGCGTTTAGGCTTCAGACTCGCGGCCCCTTGCGCAGGTCCCGCAAACTCGATGCCGAATATCTGGGCGAGACCCGGATCGGCGAGGACCCTGCCGGCGGCCGGCCCCCTGCCGCCCAGCGTCAGGTCGGCTCCGGCCGTCGCTATCAAGGCGGTGTGATCGACCTTGCGCAATTCGAACAGCAATTCCGGTTTCTGATCGAGGCGTGCCCCGATTCCGTAGAACACGGCTGCGACATGCTTGCACATGGAGGCCCAGTCGGGGCATGAGCAGGTAAATCTGATCTCCTTCGGCGAGGGGAACAATCCGGTCTGCTGCCGGCACATGCGTTCCATCACGCCTTGCGAAAAACGCGCTTGCAGCAGTTCCACCAGTGAATCGATCGCACCGGCACAGTCCCTGCATAGAGCCTTCCAGCGCGCCGGCGCAAGCGCCGAAATCTTTGCGCTCACCTTGTAGATGCTGGAACCGCTCACCAGCGCTTTTACCTCGCCCGCCTCAATCCTCAGATCGATCACCGCGCCATTGCGCACATAGGTGCGCCCTCGCGGCAGACGGTTCGAGTAATCGCTGTAGCGTTCGAGATTCTCGCACCAGGCTTTACCCCAGAACGTCCGCGCGATGGCATTCCCCGTCAGAACCACAGGCGTGAGGTTGCCACCCTTTTTCCTGATCTTGGCCGCCTCACGCTCGGCCTGCCGCCGCCGCTCGGCGACGGGAACGTATGGTTTCCACCCATAGAACATCGGTCATGCCTCCTTCGCCGCTGCGCGTATGTCCATTTTGACGAGGTCGAGCAGCTCGTCGTCCTTCAATTCCGTCAACTGCAGTTCCGCGCCGCCTTCGAGCAAATCGCGCGAGAGTGCCCGCTTGGACTCGATCAGCTTGTCGATTTTGTCCTCCACCGTGCCGCGGCAAATAAATTTGTGCACCAGCACGTTCTTCTTCTGTCCGATTCTAAAAGCGCGATCGGTGGCCTGGTTCTCCACTGCGGGGTTCCACCAGCGGTCAAAGTGAATCACATGAGCAGCCGCCGTCAGGTTGAGACCGGAGCCACCTGCCTTGAGTGAAAGGACGAAAAAGGGGATCGTCTCGTCCTCCTGAAACTGCCGCACCAGGTTCTGGCGATTGCGTACCGCCGTCTCCCCGTGCAGAATCAGCCCGGCACGGCCGAAAACGGATCCGAGGAACGCCGTCAGCGGGCCCGTCGCTTCCCGGAACTGGGTGAACACCAGGACCTTCTCCTGCCGCGCCGCGATGACCTCCGCAATCTCGCGCAAGCGCGCGAGTTTGCCGCTGTCGATTTCCCCCCAGGCACCGTCGCCCAGCCATTGCGACGGATGGTTGCAGATCTGCTTGAAGCGCATCAGATACCCGAGCACGAGCCCCCTGCGCTGCATGCCGTCGGTCTGATCGAGCCGGCTTGCAAGTTCCTCCACCGACTGCTGGTAGAGCGCGGCCTGTTTGCGGCTGAGAGAACAGTACGCGGCCATCTCGGTTTTCTCGGGCAAATCGGCGATGACCGTCTTATCGGTCTTGAGCCGCCGCAGGATGTAGGGTCGCACCAGCTCGCGCAGAGGCGCATAGGCATCTTCTCCGCGATCCACCAGCCGCTTGGTGAAGTCGGTGAATGCCTTGGCGCTGCCCAGCAGTCCCGGGTTGACGAAGTCGAAAATCGACCAGAGATCGGACATGCGGTTCTCGATCGGCGTACCGGTCAGCGCGATGCGCACGCGCGCGTTGAGTTGCTTTGCGGCACGTGTTTGCTTGGCGCCCGGGTTCTTGATCGCCTGTGCCTCGTCGATCACGGCAAGGCGCCAGGGAGTGGTCGTGGCCCAAGGCAATCGCAGCAGGGAACCGTAGCTCGTGATGACGAGGTCCACGGAATCGATGCGATCACGCGCCAGGGTCTTGAGCTCGGTCATGGGCACGGCCGATGGGTGTGCGATCAACACCTTCAATTCCGGCGCGAAGCGCTCGATCTCTGCCGCCCAATTGGCGAGCAGCGACGCCGGCGCCACCAGCAGGCTCGTTCGTCGTTCGGGATCGCGTTCACGACCAAGCACCAGCAGCAGCGAAAGCACCTGTATCGTCTTGCCCAGCCCCATGTCATCCGCAAGGCAGGCCCCGAGTCCGAGCTTATTGAGCAAATAAAGCCAGCGCACACCGGCTTCCTGGTACGGTCGAAGCTGTGTTTTCAGGCCGCGTCCCGGATCGATGCGGGAGGGACCTTCGGGGCTGCGCAACTGCTTGAGAGTTTCTGCAAGCCAGGGGCCGGCGACGACATTGGCCCAATCTCTCGCCTCGCCAGCGGCGGGTGCTTGCGTTCCCACGGACGCGCCCGCGAGCAGGCGCATCGCTTCGGCAAAGCCGAGTTCGCCAGCCGTGGCGCTACGCTCAATGGCTTGGAATCGTTCCAGCATGCGCTCGAGCTTGCCCCGATCGAGCTCCACCCACCGCCCGCGTATGAGTGCGAGTCCGTCGGATCCGGACAGCAGGCGTTTGATTTCCGCCGGGGTGAGCGTTTCTCCGTCCAGCGTGACTTGCATGCGAAAGTCGAGCAACGCGTCCAGGCCAACTCCGGCCGGCGGCTGAGCGCCGACCGTGGCGCTCACTTGAGGACGCGGCGGCCGGTTGCCGCGCCAGGTCCCTGGCATGCGAATCACGACGCCTGCGGACTCGAGCAGCGGCAGATCGGTGAGCAGCCGGAATGCCTCCTGCGGCGACCAGCGCAGCGGGTGGAAAATCTCACCGGCGTCGACCATGGCCTTAAGCCAGGTGCACTTTTCGGCGGCGCGCTGCACCGGCAGCAGCAGAGACAGCAGCTTTTCGCGATTGGCGGCGCCCGCGTACTCCCGCAACGCCTCGCCGAGCGGCAGGTGCTGTGCACGGGCCTGCACGGAAAGGCGAGGTGTGTAGGTTGCGAGGAACGCGAACGGTGCTTCCTCGTCCCTGCGGTTTTCCGCCAGGTTGAAGTGAACCCGGCCGACCAGATTCCAGGCGGCGTTCCGGGCCTTGAGGAAGTCCTGCACCGACAATTTCGAGTCGGCAAGCTCAGCCCGGAAAGCGGCCTCGATTTCGTTCCAGAGGGCGATCAGCACTTCCATGCTGGCGTACTCGGCGCCCTTCATCGGCGGCACAGCCGCGGCCAAGGTCTCGAGCACTTCGCGCGGAGGCGGCGGGACGCGTAGCTGCTTGCCGGGCGTGACGGAATCGGCCAAGGCGCAGACTGCGGTCACATAGCGAGCGGCAAGATCGCGCCAGTAGCCGAATGCCAGAGACAGCGGCACGCCGACGAACGCCGCACCCAGCGTCAGCAGACCATGTCCCGTTCCCCGGTCGAAGGACTCTTGCAATTGAAGGGCGACATCGGGTTTGAGAGGCGCCCACTCGTCACCACGCTCCAGGAGAAGGTGACCGTGAGGGGTGAGAACAGGGGCGAAACCTTTCGCCACCTGGCTCTGCGCCGTATTTCCACTCACGGGAACCAACTCATTTCGGATCTCGGACCCGAGGAGTCTCATTCTTGAAAACGTCCACCTGGGAGAGCATGCCGTTTGAAACTCGCTCCCACAGAATCCGGGGGAAGTCTGATGCGAGGCGCTTTTCCACCGCTTCGAGCGATAGTGGGACATTTTCGATCAACGACTGCATCTTGTCCCACACAGTCGGTACGCCGCTCTTGTCGGCCAGCTCGCGATAGTGGCGAGCGCGAATTTCCCCCAGCCTGTAATGCATGTTCTTGGCACGCAGGCCCATCGCCAGCCGCGCTTTCTGTGGGGAAAGTGAGTTGGCACCGTGACCGATGACGGGCCAGGCCGAGAGCAGGTCGTAGAGCGGCGTCAGGCGATAGCTGTCACCTGCGTTGAGGAACACGGAGAAGTTCTTCGCATGGCCATCTGTTGCGGCCAGCAGCCAGAAGGCCAGTTGCACCAACAGGAACTGCTCGCGGTCCGTTTTGGACGAGGCGCTGCCGGAGAGCAGTTTCAACGCGTCTTCAATGCCGGGTCCGCCGTCGGATTCGTATTTTCGGTCAGGCGGCACCGCGAGCGCCTGGCAAAAATCTTCCTGAGGCAGCCTCGCGATCCATCGCTCGTCCATCCACTGGCGATCGAAGCGCTCGACGACAAGCACCTTCTGCGCGCCAAAGACCGCCATTTCGGTTTTCGCCACCGAAAAACCAAGCTCGCGAAGAATCTGCGCGCAGAGCCATTCATTCTCGACTGACTCCGACATGTCGAGCTGCAGCCCTCCCCCGACCACGCCGAGCGGCAACTTCAATATGTGAGTCGTCGGGGTTGCGCCCCTTGGGCGGAACCACTTTCCGTGCCGGCACAGTAGGGCCGTCTTTTCCTGGGCGCCGGCTATCGAAATGCGAAACTCATCGGGGTCTTCGCTCGTGCCGGGCAATGGTTCGGCGGTGACGCTGCGAAGAAGACGCTCGACTTCGGCATCGTTGACCGGCACGCCGTCAACCCGGTCGAATCCTTCTGGAGCAGTCTCCGGAGGCAGCAGTTGAACGGCGCCTACGCAATCGCGCCCGATGGCAGTCAGCAGTTCAAACGCTTCGGTGCCACGGGTGCGAAAGCGCGCGCTGAGCCGACGACGGATGTTGTCGCTTTCGGGCAGCAGATTCTCGAAGTAGCTCGATACTGGCGCTCCGGTAATCTCGCGTGACGGGCCAATGGGGAGTGACAGCGAAAGCGAGCGCCGCCGTGGGGAACGCAGCCAGGTTTCCTCATAGGTCAGGCGATGGCCACCCGTGCGGGTCCGAGACCACACCCCGACCAGTTCGCCGTTCATCCAGACGTTGAGCTCGGTGCTCACCAGGAGCCTTTCGGCATCGTGTCCGGCTTGGTCGCGTCGTCAGGCCGAGAATCACGCAGCACGATCTGTGCGTCCAGTGCGGTGAGCAGCTTGAGCAGTTGCGCGACACTCACAACTGAGGGGTCCCGCTCGATTTCAGCTATGCGAACCTGTCCAATGCCGAGCAGCTTTCCAAGCTGCGTCTGGGTCAGGCCCTTGGTCTTGCGCAGCGCGCGCAACTGTTGCCTGATCTGGTCTGGGAAACGAATTGGGTAGTCCATTGGCGCATGTTATCGCCCTTAGGCGATATTGTCAATATATCGCTTAATAACGATGATAATATCGCACAAAAACTATATGTTCACAATATCGCCCTTGGGCGATCGCCGCAACACGCCATGGCAGAAGTCCGACTCGAAGATTCGCGGGTTCCGGCCCGCCACCCCCTGCTACCGTTGCTACTTCTGCTATTGATCAGCGTTCGCGCCCGGCATCGGTAGCAACAGTAGCAACACCCTCTGGTGTCAAAACCCAATCCCTGAAGGTCATTCCCGGCCATCCAGCAGCGCCGGATTGATCGCCACGCACCGTCGCCGTCCGTCTTCCGCGCCCGTCCACGCTCGGCGAGGATGGAGCGCCGCGCGCAGGTCCCGGCTGTTCCCAGTGGCTTCCAGGCAATGCCTGTAAAGTCCGGGATTTTGCTCAGACGTTAAAGCGGAAATGCATGACGTCACCATCCTTGACCACATAGTCCTTGCCTTCCAGCCGCATTTTCCCCGCTTCCTTCGCGCCTTGCTCACCCTTGCAGGCAATGTAGTCCTCGTAAGCGATGACCTCGGCACGGATGAAGCCCTTCTCGAAATCGGTATGGATGGCTGCTGCCGCCCGCGGGGCGGTATCGCCGCAGTGAATGGTCCAGGCCCGCACCTCCTTCACGCCGGCAGTGAAATAGGTCTGCAGCCCGAGCAGCACGTAGCCGGCGTTGATCACCCGGTTCAGTCCCGGCTCCACCATGCCCATGTCCTCCAGGAACACTGTCTTGTCGGCGTCCTCCATGTCGGCAATCTCAGCCTCGAGGGCCGCGCAGACAGCAACCACCGGCGCCTTTTCACGTTCGCCCAAGGCCTGCACTGCGGCGAGATGGGGATTGTTGTTGAAACCGCCCTCACGCACGTTGGCAACATACATCGTCGGCTTGGCGGTAATCAGGCACAGCGGCTTGAGCACCGCGAGTTCCTCCTCATAGAGGTCAAGCGCGCGCACCGGCTTCGCCTCATTCAGCGCGGCCTGGCATTTCTCCAGCACGGCCACCAGCCGCTGCGCCTCCTTGTCGCCCCCGGCGCGGGCCAGCTTCACCGACTTGGCGAGATGGCGCTCGACCGCCGCAAGGTCGGCCAGCGCGAGCTCGGTATTGATGGTCTCGATGTCGGACAAGGGGTCAATCTTGCCGGCGACGTGCACAACATTCTCGTCCTCAAAGCAGCGAACGACATGGGCAATCGCATCGGTTTCGCGAATGTTGGCGAGGAACTGGTTGCCGAGTCCCTCGCCCTTGGATGCGCCGGCGACCAGCCCGGCGATGTCGACGAACTCCACCACCGCAGGCAACACTTTCTCCGGCTTGGCGATCGCAGCCAGCGCCGCAAGCCGCGGATCCGGCACTTCGACGATGCCGACGTTCGGCTCGATGGTGCAGAAAGGATAGTTTTCCGCCGCGATGCCGGCCTTGGTCAGCGCGTTGAAAAGGGTGGACTTGCCGACGTTGGGCAGTCCGACGATGCCGCATTTGAGGGACATGGTGTGTGGACCTTGAAGTGGAAAAGTTCAGCCGCGGGGCGCGGAATCCGCAGGCGCTGATTTGGTGTGCAACCTGAGCATTGCCGCCTGCATGTCGCCCGCGGCGATCAGCGGCCAGGCATCATCCGCGCGGGTGATGGCCTCGTCGATGGCGCGCCGTTCCTCCAGACATGGAACATGCAGTACGTAGTCGACGACTTCCTGCGCGTTCGCCGCGAGCTCCCGCGGATGGCCGATGCCGATGCGCAGGCGCCAGAATTCCGGCGTGCCCAGCCGCGAAATGATGCTGCGCACGCCATTAGCGGAAGCACTGCCGCCGAACTTGAGCCGGACACCGCCCGGCGGCAAATCGAGTTCATCGTGGGCGACAAGGACGTCCTGCGGTGCGATTTTGTAAAAATCCGCAAGCGCGCCGACCGCGCGGCCCGATTCGTTCATGTATGTCGCAGGCTTCAGCAGCCAGACATCACCGGCGGAAGCGCGGATGCGCGCAACTTCGCCATGGAAACGCGCTTCATGGCGCAGCGTCGCACCGGCCGCGTGCGCCAGGCCATCGACCCACCAGAAGCCGGCGTTGTGGCGCGTCGCTTCGTATTTTTTGCCGGGATTGCCCAGACCGACGACGAGCTTCATGCAAGCCGCCTGGCAAGGGGACCGAAGCATAATATTAAGTATTTGTTTATAAACATATTTTTACAAAACAAAACGCCCGCCAGCGGCTTGCGTGCTGGCGGGCGCGGTGCACCACCACGCCAGCATGGAGCTGGCGGGCCTCATTACGGTTATTTCTTCTCGGCCGGCTTCTTGTCTGCCGGCTTCTTGTCGCCACCAGCGGCTGCAGCACCCGCAGCGGCTTCCGGAGTCTGGGCAGTGATTTCGGTGACCGGCGCCGCGATTTCCTCGACCGCCACTTCGCGCGGAACCTGGACCGTGACCACCGCGGGATCGTCCACCTTCAGCCTCGATTGCGGCTCCACGCCCTTGGGGAGATTGAGTTCCGACACATGAATCGAATGGTCGAGCTCGAGGTCCTTCAGGTCAACCTCGATGTATTCCGGCAGGTCGTCCGGCAGACACAGGATCTCGAGTTCGTTGATGATGTGCTGGATCACGCCCTTGCCGACCTTCACGCCGGGCGAAATTTCCGCGTTCATGAAGTGCAGAGGCACTGCCATGTGGATCTTTTTCTTCGGATCGATGCGCTGGAAATCAACGTGCTGCACCTGCTCCTTGAAGGGGTGCATCTGAAAATCACGCAGCAGCACGCGGTCCTTCTTGCCTTCCACCGACATGTCGAGAATCGACGAATGGAAAGCCTCCAGCTTCAGATGGCGCAGCAGCGCCTTGTGGTCGAACTCGACACTATCCGCATCCTTGCCAGCGCCATAAATGACGCCCGGAACGCGACCCGTCGCACGCAGGCGGCGGCTCGCACCCTTGCCCTGGCTCGTGCGCGGAAACGCAGTAACTTCAATTTTCATGTTGCTCTCCTGATGATGCGGGAGGTCCGCGACCAGACTGCCCCCGCGTTAAAAAGGGAGCCGGCCAAACACCGGCTCCCGCTTAAAACCTAATCGACGAACAGCGAACTGACTGAATCCTCGGCACTGATGCGGCGCATCGTCTCGGCCATCAGGCCGGACACTGTCAGCACGCGGATTTTCGGGCACTCACGCCCCGCCTCGGTCAGCGGGATGGTGTCGGTGACGACGATTTCGTCCAGGGCCGAGCCGGCGATACGCTCCACCGCTGAACCCGACAGCACCGGGTGAGTGCAGTACGCCAGCACCTTTGCGGCACCGTGTTTCTTCAGCGCCGCAGCGGCTTCACACAGCGTGTTGGCGGTATCGACCATGTCATCAACCAAAACGCAGGTGCGTCCCTGGACTTCACCGATGATGTTCATCACCGTAGCCACGTTCGGACGCGGCCGCCGCTTGTCGATGATGGCGAGATCGGCTTCCAGCCGCTTCGCCAGCGCGCGTGCCCGCACCACGCCGCCGACGTCCGGCGATACGACCACGAGGTCCTTGAAATTGCGTTTCCAGATGTCGCCGAGCATGATCGGCCCGGAGTAGATGTTGTCCACGGGGATGTCGAAAAACCCCTGGATCTGTTCCGAGTGCAGGTCCATCGTCAGCACGCGGTCGACACCGACGCTGGTCATCATGTTCGCCACCACCTTGGCGGTTATCGGCACCCGGGCCGAGCTCGGGCGCCGGTCCTGGCGCGCGTAGCCCATGTACGGGATCGCCGCCGTCACCCGCCCGGCCGACGCCCGTTTCAGCGCATCGACCATCACCAGCAGTTCCATCAGGTTGTCGTTGGTAGGCGCGCATACGGACTGCAGGATGAACACATCCTTGCCGCGGACGTTTTCGAGGATCTCGACCATCACCTCGCCGTCACTGAAGCGGCCGACCTTGGCGCGTCCGATATGGATGTCGAGATGGCCTACCACCGCCTCCGCAAGACGCGGATTGGCATTGCCCGTAAACACCATCAACCTGTCCAGTGCCAACTCACACCCCCTGGGCGACTCAAGCCACCGCGGAAATCAAGTGGCTGGGGAGGAAGGATTCGAACCTTCGCATGCCGGAATCAAAATCCGGTGCCTTAACCAGCTTGGCGACTCCCCAACCGAAAACTGCAACTCCCGGACCCACCCTCTCCGGGTCGGCGCCGGCACTGCGATTCAGTCATCCATCCCGTCGGCGAGTCCGTGCAGCGGATGCGCATCCAGACCCCGCGCAACAAAACCCTGCATCTCCGGCGGACGGGCCCGAAAGGCATTGCGCGCTACGGCTTCGTCCGAAAAACCCGCAAAAACACAGGCCCCCGAGCCGCTCATCTGCCCTTCCCCAACCGACTTTAGCCACGCGAGATGCCTGCCGACCTCCGGATACAGTCTGCAGACCAGAGGCTCCAGATCGTTCCCCGCAGGCACGGAAAAGCCTTGTATTTTAACTGCTTCGGAGTCCCGTTTCAATTCCGGGTGCTGAAAAACGCCGGCTGTAGCCACTGCCACCGGTGGCACCAGCACCAGATACCAGGCCGGCGGCAGCGGCAGTGGTTGTAGTTGCTCACCGATACCGCCGGCCAAGGCAGTACGGCCGTAGACAAAAGCCGGCACGTCGGCCCCCAACGGCAAGGCCAGCTCCTGCAGGCGCTCGCGCGGCAGGCCGGTTCCCCAGAGGTGGTTCAGGGCCAGCAGGGTGGTCGCGGCATCGGAACTGCCGCCGCCAAGACCGCCGCCGATCGGCAGGCGTTTATCGATCTGGATATCAGCTCCGAGGCGGGTGCCGGTCGCGGCCTTGAGCGCCCGCGCAGCTCGCAGGGCAAGGTCCCCGGCCTCGGCGATCCCAGGCAATTCGGACGTCCGCGCGATGACGCCGTCGGCACGCGGACGAATCCACACCGTGTCGCCGAAATCGATGAAACGGAACACCGTCTGCAGCAGGTGATAACCGTCGGCGCGCCGGCCGGTAATCCGCAGCATGAGATTGAGTTTCGCCGGCGCCGGGAATCCGCATGAGCCGTTCATTGCGTATCCGGCTCCCGCCATGCATCGATGACCATGCGTATGCGCTGGCCGCCATGCTCCAGATCCAGGCGTTGCGGCAGCACTGCCGGTTCCGTCTCCGGATAGGCGTAACGCACCAGCCAGCCGTCCTGCTCCAGCAGAGACAGACGACCCCGGGCGTCACGTTCGACAACCCCGGCCGCCACATCCGGCGCCGCTGCGCCACGCATCCAGTACTGCAGACGGGCCAGCGGCAACGGCCAGCCCAGCGCGCGGCGCGTCAGTCCCTCGGCTGAGAACGCGCGATATTCCTGCTGGTCAGCCGTCGTCAGCGTCGCACCGCTGTCGTCCGCGCGCAGCTGCGCCAGCGTGGTGCCGGCAGGCGACATCAGCCAGATTTCATTCACGGGGATTTCATGGCGCCAGCGGAAAGCTGCTGAAAACGCGCGGCCTTCACCGCTGACCAGTAGCCGGCCCAGTGCATCGAAGGGTACGGAGGGCGCCGCAGGGCCAGACAGCGCCGCGCAACCCGCCAGCAGCAGCGCCGCAAGTGCGGCGATCGCCAGCTTCATTGCGTGGATTGCAGGACCACCGGGGCAAAGCGCTTGATCGTGCCCTGCAGGGCCTCGTTCTTCGGCTGCACGCGCAGGGCGTCGGTCCAGATTTTCTGCGCCTCGTCCCGTCGGCCCAGTATCCAAAGCACTTCACCGAGGTGGGCAGCGATTTCGCCGTCGGGCCGCATCTCATAGGCGCGCCGCAAGTGACCCAGCGCTGCCTCGTTTTCACCGAGCCGGTAGAGCACCCAGCCGAGGCTGTCGAGTATATAGGGGTCGTTGGGTGCAAGCCGGTGCGCGGTCTCGATCAGCGTGCGCGCTTCCGGCAGGCGCTGGTTGCGATCCGCCAAGGTGTAGCCGAGAGCATTGTGGGCATGGGCATGATCCGGTTGCAGGGCGATCAGGCGGCGCAGGTTGGCTTCCAGCACGTCGAGGCGGTTGACCTTTTCGGCCGCCATCGCATGGTCATACAGCAGGTCAGGGCTGTCGGGGCTGCGCGACAGCGCCTCGCCGAGGAAATCGAAGGCCTCCTGGTAGGCGCCGGACTCGCGCAACAGGCCCGCCTCGGCCAGCGTCAGCTGCATGCGCTGGCGCACGTCTCCCGGATTGACGCCGTGCAGGTGCTTGCGCGCATCCTGCAGCCGCCCCTGACGGGCAAGCACTCCGGCATATCGCGCCTGCGCCGGGATGAACTGCGCGCCATGGGTGATGCTCGAATACCACTTCAGCGCCTCGCTGTCGCGTTTCAGTTCCTCGTTGACCTGCCCGAGATACATACGGACCATATCGGGATCCTTGGCCCCGATCTCCAGCGCGCGCCGCAGCTGGGTGTCCGCGGCGGCGTAGTCCTTGGCCTGCATCGACAGCGTGGCTACGGCCATCGCAATCTCGGCATTGTTGGGCGCTTCGCCAAGCAGAATTTCGAACTGCTTGCGCGCCTCTGGATAACGCTGCGCGCGGACCAGCAGCCGGGCATAGTTCAACCGGGCGTCGCGCGCGCCGGGATGAGTCTTGACGAAATCACCGAGAAAGGCAGCGGCCTCGTCCACCGAATCGCGCTGCAGCGCCTGCGCCTGGAACAGCGCCGCGAGTTCCCAGCCCGGCCTCAGCCGGAGTGCCTCGCGCGAAGACTTGAGCGCGGTCGCCACATCGTCAGCATTCCATGCCGCCTGCGCCAGCGCGAGGCTGGCTTCGGGCACCTGGGGATGGAAGGAAACCAGACGGGCGATCAGCCTCTGAATCGCGGCCTTGTCCTGATGCCCGGAGAGCAGCGAATACAACTGCAGGAAGTTCTGGCCGACGTTTTCCGGGTCGCCGCTCAGCCATTTTTCAAGATGCGGCTGCGCGTCGTCGAGCCGCGACTGGTTGACCAGCAAGGAGATCACGGTCTGGCGCGCACGCGTCGATTCGGGGTCAGCCTGCAGCCACAACGTTGCTGCCTCCAGCGCCGCCGGCAGGAAACGCGCATTCCAGGCGATTTCGGTGGCGCGGCGAGCGATACGCGGATCCCGGGTCTCGCGCGCGACCTCAAGGAAAGCCGGCACAGCGACATGAGGCTGGCCGCGCTGAGCGGCGATTTCCGCGAGCGTGATCTTGAACAACAGCGATTCGCTCAACTCGACGGCCGGCAGCGGTGGCTCGCGCGGCTCGGGCTTGCGCGTCACGACCTTCGGCAACGGCGGCTTGGCTGCGGTCTCGGGCGCGGGCTTGGTCACGGCGTCGGACACCTGTGGCGGCTGCGCGCAGGATGCGAGGACAAGGCTGGCCAACAAGGCTGCGGTTCGGGTCAGGTTCATCGGGTCAGAACGCCGCGGCTGCGGCGAAAGGCAAGAATTGCGGCGACGCAAAGTGCATTCGCCTTCATAATGAGACACATATTAGGTATATTCGTTGCCAATCACAAGGCAACTTCCGGCCAGGCAACTGCGCCGCACCCCCCAACATGAACCCCACGGACCCCGCTCTGACCATCTGTGCACGGGGCCTTTCCCGCAGCTTCGGCAAGCACCTTGCGGTCAAGCCGCTTGACCTGGACGTCAGGCGCGGCGAGGTCGTCGGCCTGCTGGGACCCAATGGCGCCGGCAAGTCGACCACGATGCAGATGCTCACCGGTAACCTCGCGCCGGGCACCGGTGAAATCCGTATCTGCGGCATTGATCTGCTCGAATCACCGAAGCTGGCGAAGGCACGCATCGGCTACCTGCCGGAAACACCGCCGCTGTACCGCGAACTGACCGTGCGCGAGTATCTCGAACTCGCGGCGCGGCTGCACCGGGTGACAAAGGCCCGGCTGGCCGATGCGGTAAGTTCGGCGATGGCGCATTGCGGGCTCGCCGACGTCGGCCGCAAGCTGATCGGCACCTTGTCCAAGGGTTACCAGCAGCGCGTGGGCATCGCCCAGGCGATCGTCCACGAACCCGACGTGGTCATCCTCGACGAGCCGACGGTCGGACTCGATCCCAATCAGATTCTCGACATCCGCAGGCTGATCCGGGAGCTCGGCAACCGGCAAAGCGTCATCCTTTCGACCCATATCCTGCCCGAGGTCGAAGCCGTCTGCGACCGCGTGCAAATCATGCATCACGGCGAAATCGTGTTCAGCAACACCATCGCCGGGTTGCGCGAGTTCCAGAGCGGCCGCACCATGATCGTCGGGTTGCAGCACCCGCCCGCACCCGAGGCGCTGGCCGCAATTCCGGGCGTCGAACAGGTGGAAGCAGAAGGCGAGGGGCGCTTCCGCATCCGCTTCGCCGCGGACTGCGATCCCTCGGCGGCACTGGTCAGCGCCGCGGGTGCCAACAACTGGGGGCTGCAGCAACTGACGCCGGCGCGCAGCAGCCTCGAAGACGTGTTCGTACACCTGACCCAGGACAATCCGGATAAGGCCGGCATCCCCGCATGAGCAAGCGCGCATGATATTCACCATCGCCATTAAGGAGTTGCGCGCGCTGTTCGCCTCGCCGTTGGCCTGGCTGGTGCTCACCGTGATTCAGGTCGTGCTCGGTTACGGCTTCCTGCGCCGGCTCGACGATTTCCTGCAGATCCAGCCCCAGCTCACGCAGATGGCAAGCCCGCCCGGCTTCACCGAATTGGTCGCGGCGCCGACCTTTGCCACTGCCGCCGCGGTGCTGCTGTTTGCAGTGCCGCTGCTGGCGATGCGTATGATCGCCGAAGAGCGGCGCAACCAGACACTGACGCTGCTGATGTCGGCACCGGTGTCGATGACCGAAATCGTCCTCGGCAAGTTCACCGGGCTGATGACCTTTCTGCTGGTCATCGTCCTGCTGGTGCTGGCCATGCCACTGATGCTGGCAAGCGGCACCCGCCTTGATTTCGGACTGCTTGCCGGTCTGACGCTGGCGCTGCTGCTGCTCGCTGCGGGATTTGCCGCAGTCGGGCTCTACGCTTCCAGCCTCACCGCCCAGCCGATGGCGGCGGCGCTGCTCGGTTTCGGCATGTTGCTGGCGATGCTGTTCATGGGTGAAACCGCAGGTGATAGCCTGCGCGCCCGCGGCTGGCACCTGCCTGCGGCATTCATCCAGGTATTTTCTCCTCTGAAGAATTTCGAACCGCTGGGCCGGGGCATGATCGACAGCTACGCCATCGTCTGCGCGCTGCTGCTTGCCGTCGGCTTTCTGCTGCTGACCATCCGCCGCCTCGACGGCCGGCGGCTCAGGGGTTAGGCGATGCAGGCCACCGGCAGGCTGCGCTGGCAGCAAAGGATCCAGAGCGGGATTTTCGTGATCCTGCTCGCCGTGGTTACGGCGCTTATGGCCTACCTGGCCCACCAGTACCGTTACGAAAAGGACGTCACCCGCAATGCGCGCAATACGCTGTCCTCGGCGACACTGGGCGCGCTGCAGCAGATGCAGGGGCCGCTGCGGGTGACCGCATACGCGGTGCGCCAGGATGCCGGCGGCAGCAATGTGCACCGCATGATCGAGGAACGGGTGCGCAACTACCAGCGCGTCAAGCGCGACCTTGAGCTGCGGCTCGTTGATCCGCGCGAGCAGCCGAAGGCAGCCGCCGAAGCTGGCCTGAGATCGCCGAATGCGCTGGTCATCGAGTACCAGCGGCGTTCCGAGCAGGTCGCGCTGAGCGATTTCAACGAGCAGAACTTCGCCAATGCGCTGGTGCGCCTGCTGCGCGGGGCCAACAGCCTGGTGCTGTGGCTGGACGGTCACGGCGAACGCAAGCTCGACGGCATCGCCAATCACGATCTCGGCAGCTTCGGCCAGCAGCTGCGCGAGAAGGGATTCAGCACCAGCAGCATCAACCTCGGACTCGCCCAGGAAGTTCCTGCGAATGCAGCCCTGCTGGTGGTCACGCATCCACAGGTCGAGTTGCAGGCCGGAGAAGTCGACAAGCTGCTGTCCTTCGTCGACCACGGCGGCAACCTGTTGTGGCTGATCGACACCGAGCCCCTGCGCGGCCTGCAGCCCCTCGCCGAGAAACTGGGCCTCGTCCTCACCCCCGGCACCGTCATCGATCCCGCGCTGCCCCCGCGCAGCGGCCCTCCGGTGTTCGCGGTAGCGGCGAACTACGCGCGCCATCCGGTGGCCGGCACGCTGCAATACAACACCCTCTTCCCCCACGCACGCCAGGTCGGCGCCGATGACGGCGCCGGCTGGCGGGTCACCCCGCTGATCGACGTTGCCCCGCGCGGCTGGGTCGAGACCGGGAAGCTCGACGCAAAGTCGACTTTCGACAAGTCCAGGGATTTTCCAGGGCCGGTGAACATCGCGACAGCGCTGGAGCGCACCGTCGGTGACCGTGAGCAGCGGGTCATCGTCGTCGGTACCGGGCACTTCCTCTCCAACAGCTTCATCGGCAACGGCGGCAATCTCGCGCTCGGCGTGAGCATGATGAACTGGCTTGCCGGCGAGGATGCGCTGGTCACCATTGATCCACGGCCGGCAGCGGACATCCAACTTGAGGTCGGCACGCTGCATCTGTATGCCATAGCCGCAATCGTGCTGCTCGGGTTGCCACTGATCTTCGTCCTCACTGGCGTCCTGGTCTGGTGGCGCCGGCGCAACGCCGGCTGACAGGATATGAAGCACGGCTGGCTGCCCATCCTTGCGCTGATCGGGCTCGCCGCTCTGCTCGGCCTGCTGCTCTGGCTCGCGCCGGGTAGCGATGCGGATACACCGCCGGCGCTGTCGGCAACAGCGCCGGCGCAGGTCAGGCAGATAACCCTGGAGCGCCCCGGACAGGATGCAATTGAACTTGAACGTCGCGATGCACAGTGGCGGATCAGGGCGCCGCTCAGCGCGCGCGCCGACGAGTTTCAGGTGCAGCGCATGCTGGCTTTGCTCGAGGCGAAGCCCGACGCGCGCTTGCCGGCCACCGACCTCGACCGTTTCGACCTGTTGTCACCGGTGGCGCGGCTGACCATCGACGGCACGGAATACGCCTTCGGCGGCATCAATACCGTCACCCGGGAACAATACGTGATGCGCGGCGACACGGTGTACGCGCTGGGGCTGCGCCACGGTGCGGCGCTGCCGGCAAGCGCCCTGGCCCTGATACGCCGCGTGCTGCTTGAGGAACATGAAATCCCCGCCGCGATCCACTTGCCCGAGTTCCGTGTGCGGCAGTCCGCAGGACGCTGGGCCATCGACCCGGCCAGTGTAGCCGCGGGTCCGGACGAACTGCAGCAGTTCATCGACCGCTGGCGCCAGGCTTCCGCGGCGCGTGCCGAGCCACATGACGGGCGTCCCGCGCTGGCCGAGGTACGCATCGAGCTGCGCGAGGGTGCGCCACTCGCAATCTCGGTGCTGCAACAGGTACCGCAACTGGTGCTGCTGCGTCAGGACCAGGGCCTGCAGTACACCTTCCTCACAGGGGCTGGAGAGGCTTTGTTGACGCATCCCGGGAAACCGAGAAATACTCAATAAAAACAAGTACTTATAAATGCCGGAATTGCCCGAGGTTGAAACCACGCGGCGCGGACTCGCACCCGTAGTCGAAAACCGCAGCATTCAGCGTGCAGTAGTGCGCCACCGCGGCATGCGTCTGCCGGTACCACAAGGACTCGAGCAGCGACTTGCCGGCGCACGCATCGAAGCCCTGACCCGCCGCGGCAAGTATCTGTTGTTCAACTGCGTGCCGGCGCAGGGCAAGCCCGGCGCGCTGATCGTGCACCTGGGCATGTCAGGCCGGCTGTGGCTGGTCGACTCGGCAACGGCGCCGCAGAAACACGACCACTTCGACCTCGTCATCGACAGCGGCCGAGTGATCCGGCTGCGCGACCCGCGGCGTTTTGGCCTGGTGCTGTGGCAGCCCGGGGATGCCTTGGCCCATCCTCTTCTTGCTGCCATGGGTCCCGAACCGCTGACTGCGGATTTCGACGGTCCAATGCTGTACCGCGAAACACGCCCGCGCAGCGCGGCGATCAAGCTGGTGATCATGGACAGCCATGTCGTTGCCGGCGTCGGCAACATCTACGCCAACGAGTCCCTGTTCCGCGCCGGCATCGATCCGCGTACGCCGGCCCGGCGCGTCAGTCAGGCGCGCTGCGCGAGGCTCGCTCAGGAAATCAAGACAGTGCTGGGCGAGGCGATCGACGCCGGCGGCAGTTCGCTGCGCGATTACGTCGGCAGCGACGGCATGGCCGGGCATTTCCAGAACCGCTTTTTTGTCTACGGACGCGCCGGTGAACCCTGCATGCGCTGCGGCACTGCGATCCGCGAACTGCGACAGGGGCAGCGGGCCACCTGCTATTGCCCGCGCTGCCAGAACCGCTAGGGCTCAGGCCGCTTTCTGCGCCGTCAGGCTCTCGTACTTGCTCTGCAGTTCTTCTGTCGTCTCGGGACGGTCCGGATCGAGGGGAATGCAGTCGACCGGGCAGACCTTCTGGCATTGCGGCTCGTCAAAATGACCGACACATTCGGTGCACTTGTCGGGGTCGATGACATAGATTTCCTCACCCGCCGAAATCGCGTCGTTCGGGCACTCCGGCTCGCAGACATCGCAGTTGATGCACTCGTCGGTGATCATCAGTGCCATCATTGCCCTCCGAGTTCCTGGATCTTCGCCTTGAGGCGCCCGGCAATGACGGGCGAGACGAACTTCGACACGTCGCCGCCCATCACCGAGATTTCGCGCACCAGGGTAGCCGACAGGAACATGTACTCCTCGCCCGGCGTCATGAAAACGGTTTCCACGTCCGGGTGCAGCTTGCGGTTCATGCCGGCGAGCTGGAACTCGTAATCGAAGTCGGTCACTGCGCGCACACCGCGCACCACCACCGTCGCCTTGTGCTTCCGCACGAAATCCATCAGCAGGCCGGAAAAGCCCTCGACCGAAACGTTCTTGGCGTCCTTCAGGGTATCGCGCGCGATATCAATGCGTTCGGCCAGCGTAAACATCGGACGCTTGGTGCGGCTGTCCGCGACGGCCAGCACGACATGCCCGAACAGGCGCGCCGCCCGCCGCACGAGGTCCTCATGGCCGAGGGTCATTGGATCGAAAGTGCCGGGGTACACCGCTTTATTGTTCATGTTCCGCTCTTTTCAGCAGTTGATGACTGACCTGACCGGCACGACCGGACCTGAACACGGTCCAGCCGGGCATTTCGTTCAGCGCCACAGCACGCTCGCAGTACACCAGTGCGCCGGGTTTAAGGCAAGGGGGCAAGGCTGCAAGCAACTGCGGCCAGCAGTCGTCGGCGAAGGGCGGGTCAAGAAAGACGACGTCATACCGCTCACGAGGCTGCCGCAAGAATTCTAGCGCATCGGCACGCACCACTTCCACCGCATTGGCAGCAAGCAGCGTGGCATTCGCCTGCAGCGCGCGCAGCGCTGCTGCGTCGTGCTCGACCATTACCACGCGCCTTGCGCCGCGCGACCCCGCCTCAAAACCGAGGGCACCGCTACCGGCATAGAGATCGAGGCAGTCCTGCCCCGAAAGATCCTGGCCCAGCCAGTTGAACAGCGTTTCACGCACGCGGTCCGGCGTGGGCCGCAGGTCAGGACGCTCCTCAAAGCGGATGCGCCGGCTGCGCCAGGCGCCGCCGATGATCCGGACCTCGCAGCGTTTCACGGCGCGCGCGCCGCTCAGCGCTTGTCCGGCGCCGTCACCGCCTGATCGCTATCAGCGCCAACGACGACGGTCACCATGCGTTCGGGGTCGATACCACGGGCAAAGGCCTCGCGAATATCGGCGATGCTGACGCGCTCGATGTTGGCAACGAAGGTCTCGAGATAATTCACCGGCAGTTTGTAGAACCCGATTGCCGCCAGATTTTCGAGGATCTTGCGATTACTGTCGATGCGCATCGGGAAACCGCCGACGATGTTCTGCTTCGCCGCGCGCAACTCCTGTTCAGTCGGCCCTTCGGCGACGAACTCGCGCAGCGTCTTGTGCACCACCGCCAACGCCTCCTCAGCCTGATCGCGCTGCGTCTGCATGCCAATGATGAACGGCCCGCGCGCGCGCTGCGGGGAAAAGTAGCTGTACGCTGAATAGGCGAGGCCGCGCTTCTGCCGGACCTCCTCGTTGATGCGCGACACGAAACCGCCGCCGCCGAGGATATGGTTGCCGACCAACAGTGCGAAATAATCCGGATCGTCGCGGCGGATGCCGGGCGCGCCGATCAGAATATGGCTTTGCGTCGCGGGATGCGCAACGATGCGCGTCACCGCCTGCCGCAAAGACTCCACCGCCGGCAACTCCACCGCCGTGCCCGCCCGCGGCAGGCCGCGGGTGAGCTGTTCGGCAATGGCCTCCGCTTCCTGCCGCGAGACATCGCCCATGATCGCCACCACGGCGCGATCGGCGACGTAATGCCGGCGATAGAAGTCGAGCAGGTCGTCACGGGTCAGCCGGCCGACCGTCTCCACTTCGCCGACGGAACGGTAACTGTACGGGTGATCGCGATAGACCAGCTGGTAGAACGCGCGCGCGGCCTGGGTGTCGGGCCTGAGATCGGCTTCCCTCAGCGCGCCGATCTGGCGCACCTTCTCGCGCTCCAGCACCGATGCCGGAAGTTGCGGCGCGTGCAGGATACGCGCGAGCAGGTCCAGAGCCACACTGCGGCGCGCCGGATCGGACAGCGTGCGCAGGGACAGCCCGGCGCGGTCCGCGTCGAAACGGCCGCCGACACCGGCACCAACATCGGCAAAGCGGCGCGCAATCTCCTCCTCGGACAGACCGTCGGCGCCAAGGCGCAGCAGGCCGTGAGTCATCGCCGCAGCGCCGGACTTTTCGCGCCTGTCGTAGGCGGAACCGGCAGGAAAATCCACCGAAACGTCGAGCATCGGCAGATCGCGGTTGGCCACGAAGTAGACCTTCGCGCCTGACGCCGCCTGCCAGTGCTCAATCGGCAATATCGCCAGCGCCGGCGGTGTCAGGCACAGCAGCAGGGCAGCGGTCCAGCCTCTCAGCAGCATCACGGTTCTAGTTGCCATGGCGAACTCCTGCCGGCGGCGCTGCGCGGCGCGCGCCCTTCTCCAGCGGCTGCGGATCAAGATAGGCGACAGTCAGCCGGTCATCAATCAGATACCTGCGCGCGACCTCCCGCACCTGTTCCGCCGTGACCTGCTGCAGCTTCTCGATAAACAGGTCGAGATCGCGGTGCGACAGGCCCACGGTTTCGAGCCAGCCGATCTGCCGTGCCTGGAAAAACATCGAATCGCGCTGGTATACCTGTGCGGCAATGGCCTGCGCCTGGACCCGGTCCAGCTCTTCCTGAGTGACCCCTTCCTCGACGATGCGCCGGATCTCGCGGCGCAGCGCCCCCTCCATCTCTGCCGCGCTGCCGCCGGTCACCGGCGTGGCACTCAGGTAAAACAATCCGGGGCCGCGACCAACACCGTTGTAGCTGGCGCCCGCCGAAGTTGCTTTGCGGTCCGTTTTCACCAGCCGCTGGGGCAGCCGCGCCGCCTCGTTGCCGCTGAGAACGCTTTCGAGCATGTTGAGCGCGTAAGGCTCCCACTCTTCCGCCGGCTTCTGCAGCCGGGGAACACGGTAAGCCATCAGCACGTAGGGCAGCTCCGCTGGCACTTTGACGGTGATCCGTTTGATGCCCAACTGCGGTGGCTCAGTCTGCGGCTTGCGCGGCGGCAGCGTCTTGCGCGGAATCCCGCCGAAATGACGCTCGGCCAGCGCGAAAACTTCCTCCGGGACGACATCACCGACAACGACGACCGTCGCATTATTCGGGCCATACCACTGCTCGTAAAACACGCGGGTATCATCCACCGTCAGATTTTCGAGGTCACTCATCCAGCCAATGACCGGATTGCGATAGGGATGTGCAGTCAGCGCCGCCGCCATCAGCCGCTCGTACACCACCGCGTGCGGACGGTCATCGGTGCGCCAGCGCCGCTCTTCCATCACCACCTTGATTTCCTTTGCGAATTCCTCCGGCGACAACACAAGGTTCGCCATGCGGTCGGCCTCGAGCCGGAATGACAGAGGCAGTTCCGACTTGTGCATCGTCTGGAAGTAACCGGTGTAATCGCGGCTGGTGAAGGCATTGTCGCGTCCGCCGGCCGCCGCAATCAGCTTCGAGAACTCCCCGGGGGCCACGGTTTTAGTGCCCTTGAACATCATGTGCTCCAGCACGTGCGCGACACCGGTCAAGCCGTTCTGTTCATCGACACTGCCGATGCGATACCACACCATGGTGACGGCAACCGGCGCGCGGCGGTCAGGCTTGACAATGACGCGCAGGCCATTGGCCAGTTCATGTTCGGCAACGCCTGCGGCCGTCGCCGCTGCTGCCGGCCCCGTGAGAAGCGCGCAGGCCAGCGCCATAAGCTGCATAAAACGGATCGCTGAATTCATGATGTCCTGTAGGAAAGTCGCCCGCTCCGTCCTGGACGGCCGGCATCGGGCGCAGAAGGCCCTGTTAGAATTGTAACCAATTCGATTACTCAATCTGGTCTTTGGCGCGGCTTGAACACGGGCCGCAGCAGTCAGACCGCTCCTTTCATGTTTGGTTTCGGCAAAAAAAGCGACGAAAAGGCCGCCGCGTCCGCGGGCTGGCTTGAGCGCCTGCAGCAGGGGCTGGGCAAAACACGCACGCGTCTGGGCGAACGCCTGGGCAGCCTGTTCAGCCCGGGCCGCAGGCTTGACGAGACGTTCTACGAAGAGCTTGAAACCGTGCTGCTGAGCGCCGATGTCGGGGTCGCTGCGACCGGTCACCTGCTCGACGCCCTGCGCACCCGCGCCCGCCGCGAACGCTACTCCGAAGCAGAGCAGCTGCGCGCGGGACTGCGCGAGACCATGCTTGAACTGCTGCGGGGCGTGGCGCAGCCGCTGGACACCGCTGGCCACCGGCCTTTCGTGATCATGCTGGCGGGCGTCAACGGCGCCGGCAAGACCACTTCGATCGGCAAGCTGGCACACCACTTCCAGGCACAGGGCAAATCGGTGCTGCTCGCCGCCGGTGACACCTTCCGCGCGGCGGCCCGCGAACAGCTTGCCGCCTGGGGCGAACGCAACAACGTCGCAGTGATTGCCCAGGCTACTGGCGACGCTGCGGCGGTGATATACGACGCGATCAAGGCCGCGCAGGCGCGCGGCACCGATATTGTCCTCGCCGACACCGCAGGCCGGTTGCCGACCCAGCTGCACCTGATGGAGGAAATCCGCAAGGTCAAGCGGGTCATCGACAAGGCCATGCCCGGGGCGCCGCACGAAGTACTGCTGGTCCTCGACGCGAACACCGGACAGAACGCGCTGGCGCAGCTGGCGGCCTTCGACTCGGCCATCGGCGTCACCGGGCTTGCGCTGACCAAGCTCGATGGCACGGCAAAAGGCGGTGTCATCGGCGCAATTGCCCATAGCCGCACGGGCGGCAAGGCTGTCCCCGTGCGTTTCATCGGCATCGGCGAAGGCATGGAAGATCTGCGCCCCTTTGTTGCCGAGGACTTTGTCGCGGCGCTGCTCGACACGTGAGCCAGATTGCCCTCAGCAGCGTCAGCAAACGCTATCCCGGCGGCCATCAGGCGCTGAACGGCGTATCGCTGGCAATCGAAGCCGGGGAAATGGCGTTCATCACCGGCCCCTCCGGCGCCGGTAAAAGCACACTGCTCAAGCTGATCGCCGCCATCGAACGGCCCAGCGCAGGTTCGGTCGTCGTCAACGGCCAGAATGTCGGCACGCTGCGCGCGCAGGGTATTCCCTTCCTGCGCCGGAATTTCGGGCTGGTGTTCCAGGACCACAAGCTGCTGTTTGACCGCAGCGTATTCGACAACGTGATGCTGCCTCTGGAAATCACCGGTTTCGACCGCCGCGAGGGCGCGCGTCGCGCGCGTGCCGCACTCGACAAAGTCGGCCTGTTGCACAAGGAAAAAGCGCGGCCGATCACGCTCTCAGGTGGCGAACAGCAACGGCTGTGCATCGCGCGCGCGATCGTGCACCGCCCCGCGATCCTGCTGGCGGACGAACCGACCGGCAACCTCGATGCCGGGTATGCGGCGGACATCGGCGAACTTTTCCGCGACTTCAACCGGGTCGGCGTAACGGTGGTGCTGGCCACGCACGACATGCAGCTGGCGGCGCGCCTGCAGCCTCGGTTAATCGAGATCCGCAGCGGTCGGGTGCATCATGACTAGCTGGCTGGCAGCACACCGCCGCGCCTGCACCGGCACCCTTGCCCGCCTGCTCCGCGCGCCGCTCGCCAGCCTGTTCAACATTGCGGTGATCGGCACCGCGCTGGCACTACCGCTGGGCTTCTACGTGATACTTGCCAACCTGCAGGAACTCGCGCGCGATTACTCCCCGCAGCCGCAACTCAGCGTGTTCCTCGCGCCAGAGGCCACCGCAGCCGAGGCGCGCGCCCTCGGCGAGCGCCTCAAAGCCCGCAGCGGAGTCAGCGCAAGCCGCTTCGTGCCGCGCGCGGAAGCCCTGGAAACGCTGAAGTCACGGACCGGCCTCGACGACATCATCGCCGGTCTGCCCGGCAATCCGCTGCCTGATGCCTGGGTGATCACCGCCGCCGGCGCCGATGCCGCGACGCTCGATGCGCTGCGCGGAGAGTTCCAGCAGTGGCCAAAAGTGGCCGAGGTGCATGTCGACTCGGAATGGGCGCGCCGTCTCGACCAGTTGCTCGCACTCGGACGCCATGCCGTTCTGCTGCTCGCCACCGCCCTCGCATTTGCGTTGGTAGCGGTTACCTTCAACACCATCCGCCTGCAGATTCTGACCCAGCGCGACGAAATCGAAGTCGCCAAGCTGATCGGTGCCACCGATGGCTGGATCCGCCGGCCCTTCCTCTACTTCGGCGCGATTACCGGCGCGGCCGGGGGAGGCGCGGCCTGGCTGATGATCTGGGGAGTCCTCGCGCTGTTCAACGACCGGCTCCAGCCGCTGGCTTCGCTCTACGGCCTCCCGCTGCGTTTGACCCACCTCAACGGCAGCGACAGCATCACCCTGCTGTTCTTTGCTGCGGCCTTGGGCTGGTTCGGCGCCTGGCTGTCGGTCCGGCGTCATCTAGGCACTTATAATCCATCTTAATATATTGATTTTATTGGTTATTTTTTGCATCCTTGGCGGGAACTCCGGGCCCTTCTTGGCACTCATAAGATGAGAGTGCTAAACTCGTTGCCATGAGGACTTTGACCATGAATGCCATGACCAATGCCATTGCCCTACCCGTGCCCTCGGCTTCGGGCAGCCTGGAAAGCTACATCCAGACGGTAAATCGCTTCCCCCTGCTGACCCAGGAGCAGGAGACGGACTATGCGCGCCGCTTGCGCGACAGCGGTGACCTGGAAGCCGCAAGGCACCTCGTGCTCTCCCACCTGCGCCTGGTGGTCTCGATCGCGCGGGGCTACTCCGGTTACGGCCTGCCCCAGGCGGATCTGATCCAGGAGGGCAACATCGGCCTGATGAAGGCGGTCAAGCGCTTCGACCCGGAACGGGGCGTACGCCTGGTTTCCTTCGCGATGCACTGGATTCGCGCAGAAATCCATGAATTCGTATTGCGCAACTGGCGGCTGGTCAAGATCGCCACCACCAAGGCACAGCGCAAGCTGTTTTTCAACCTGCGCAGCATGAAGCAGGGGCTGGGCACGCTGGGTGCCGAAGAAGTGCGATCGGTAGCCCGCGATCTCGGGGTCAAGCCCGAAGAAGTGGTCGAGATGGAAACCCGGCTCGGTGGCCAGGACATGGCACTCGAGCCCGCAACGGACGACGAGCGCGAACAGTTCGCACCCATCGCCTATCTGGCCGCCGACAATGCGGAGCCGGCTGCGCTGCTCGAGGCTGAGCAGACCGCAAGGCTGCGCGGGGAAGGCCTGGAGAAGGCGCTGGCCAACCTTGATGCGCGCAGCCGTCGCATCATCATGGCGCGCTGGCTGACCGAGAAGGAAGCGCTGACGCTACACGATCTCGCAGCCGAATTCGGCGTGTCCGCCGAACGCATCCGCCAGATCGAAGCAAAAGCTCTCGGCAAGATGAAGGCACTGATCTCCGCCGCGGCCTGACGTCGCTGCGGCATATCGGCAGCGAAGCCCCGGCAAGCGCCGGGGCTTTTTTACTTCAGCAGCAGCCGGATGTCGTGGAGCAGGGTCGGCGCGCCGACCCCGTATTGCGCAAACAGCCGCAGGCGGCCCTCGCCGTCGAGGATATAGGTGCCCGCAGAGTGATCCATCGTATAGCCGCCGGAAGGCAGCTTCTGCTTCTGGAAAAAAATCTTGAACTCCTTCGCCGCCCGCGTGACCTCGTCCACCGAGCCGGTAAGACCGAGAAAGGACGGATGGAAAGCCGGCACATAGCGCTTGAGCATCTCCGCCGTGTCCCGTTCCGGATCGACGGTGACAAACAGCACCTGCAGCCGCTCCGCGTCCGCGCCAAGCTCCTTCATCACCGCGGCCATTTCCACCAGCGTCGTCGGACAGACATCTGGACAGTGTGTGAAACCGAAAAACAGGGTGACCACCTTGCCGCGGAAATCGTCGAGCGTGCGCGTCTGTCCGTTGTGGTCTGTCAATGCGAGCGACTTGCCGAAGGAGGCGCCGGTGACATCGGTCAACTTGAAACGCGGTGCGTCCTGCGTCTCCGAGCAGCCCACTGCCGCCAGCATGGCGGCTACTGCAACAGCCAGCAGGAACCGGCGCCGGAAATGGAACATCAGCGGACTCTCACAGGAACAGCTGCAGATAATGATCGATCAGCAGCGCCGCAAACAGCAAGGTCAGGTAGAGGATCGAATAGCGGAAGGTGCGGCGCGCCAGGGCATCGCTGTAATCGGTGTAAATTTTCACCGCGTAATACATGAACACCGCACCGAGGCCCAGAGCCGCGAACAGGTAAGGCAGCCCGCTCAAGCGGGTGACAAAAGGCAGTGTCGAGCAGGCCAGCAGGATGATGGTGTACAGCAGCACATGCAGCCGGGTGAACTTGTCACCGTGCGTCACCGGCAGCATCGGCACGCCAGCCTTGGCGTACTCGTCCTTGCGGTACAGCGCCAGCGCCCAGAAGTGCGGCGGCGTCCAGGCAAAAATGATCAGGAACAGGGTCAGCGCCTGCGGCGTGACATCGCCAGTCACGGCGGCCCAGCCCAGCACCGGCGGCATCGCGCCGGACGCGCCGCCGATCACGATGTTCTGCGGCGTCATCGGCTTGAGGATCACCGTGTAGACGATTGCATAGCCGACGAAAGTCGCCAGGGTCAGCCACATCGTCAGCGCATTGACCCAGTGATAAAGCAGTGCAAGCCCGATGCCGCCGACGATGCCGGAAAATACCAGTGTCTCCAGCGGGGTGATCTGGCCACGCGGCAACGGCCGGAACTGCGTGCGCGTCATCAGAGCATCAATTTTCTGCTCAACCAGGCAGTTGACCGCAGCCGCAGCTCCTGCGACGAGCGCGATGCCCAGCGTCGCCGCCAACAGGATTACCGGCGGGACCATGCCCGGGGTGGCCAGGAACATCCCGATCACCGCCGTAAACACGATCAGCGACACCACGCGCGGCTTGGTCAGCGCGTAGAACTGCTGGATGCGGGAGGACAGCGGTGTACGGACGACGGTGGAGGACATCAGGGGGCTGACTTCTGGCTGAGGGCGAAGTTTATCACCACCATGGTCACCAATAAAATCGCGGCACCGGCATTGTGCGCAGCCGCCAGCAGCAGCGGCAAACCACCGAGTACGTTGGCAATGCCCAGAATGACCTGAGCCAGCAGCACGGCCAGCAGCATGGCCCCCAATCGCGCGGACGCGGGACTGCGCAGCAGGAGCAGCGCGAGCCAGCCGACCACGGCCAACGTAACCAGTGCACCCACGCGATGGGTCCAGTGGATTGCGGTGATCGCGTCATAACTCAGGTGTGCGCCGGTGGCAGTCTTGCCCAGTTCGCGCACCAGCTGGAAGCCATGGCGGAAATCCATCTGCGGCAACCATTCGCCATGACAGGTCGGGAAATCAGTACAGGCGAGCGCGGCGTAGTTGGTCGACACCCAGCCGCCGAGTGCGATCTGGGCGATGACCACCAGCAGCGCGAGAATGCCCAGGGGCCTCAGTTTCGTCACCGCTGCCGGCAGCGGCGGCGGCACCTGCTGACGCAGGGCCAGCCATGCAAGCAGTGCCAGCAACGCCATGCCGCCCAGCAGGTGCAGGGTCACAATCACCGGCTTCAGCAGCAGCGTCACCGTCCACATGCCGAGGGCAGCCTGGAATATCAGCAGGCCGAGGATCCCGACGGCCAGCGCCGGCGACTGCCCGAGCTCACGCCGCCTCAACCACGCAATCGCCGCGATCACCAGTATCAGCAACCCGAGTCCACCCGCGATATAGCGATGGAACATTTCCTTCCAGGCCTTGCTCATCGACACCGGTCCGTGAGTGCCTCCCTGCTCCTCGACCGCCTTCGCTATGTCACCGCGCGCATGATGCGGAGTCATTTCGCCGTAGCAACCCGGCCAGTCCGGACATCCGAGACCGGCATCGGCCAGACGCACGTAAGCTCCGACAACCACCACCACGAAAGTAAAGGCCACGGCAAACCAGGCAAGCTTCCGATACATTTCAGGCACTCGATAATAACGAACTGTTGTGATCAACCGATGCGCGACACGCGTAGCAGCCGCTGCAGGTCCTTCTTGATGCGCGTGGGGTCGGCATCGCGCGGGTAGCGCAGCACGACATTGCCCAGTGGATCGACCAGGTAAATATGATCGTTCGCCGTTCCGGCGTGCGGCAGCATATTCAGCACATCGCTGCCGGCGGAGTTGACGAACCAGGTACCCTCGTATTCACCGCGCTCGCGCTCGCCGGGTATGCCACCGTCACTGATCAGCCAGACGCGTTCGATACGCTCAGGATACTTGCCCTGGGTTTTGCGCACCTGGCGGATCTGCCACAGCTTCTTGTCGCAGTAGGCGTCGCAGGCTGCCGCATCGACAGTGACAAATATCCACCTGCCCCGCAGCTGCGCGAAAGAAAAAGCCCGCCCATCGGCAAGCTTCAGCGCGGTCTCGGGCATCTGGTGACCCTCGACTATTTCACCGTAATTCACCCGCCCCTCGGGCTGGTAAAAGTAATACGCCGCAAAAGACAGCACGAAGGGCGCAATGCACACTGCTGCAATCAGCCAGAGGGTCTTACGGCTTTGCGGACGGGGTTCGTTTGACATGACTTACCAGGTAATAGACAAATATCGCCAGGCTCAGGGCGTACCACTGAAATGCATAGGCGAGGTGAGTGTTGCGGCCGAGATCGGGGCGATTCCATTCGCGCACCAAGCCGTCATCCGCGGCACTGGTCTGCTGCACCACGACTGGCTGCACATCGAGCCCGGTCGCCTGCCGATAACGTTCGTAGACAAGGTTTTGCCATATGTTGCCTTCGGCAACCTTGGTCGACAACTCGAGATAGCGCTCGCTCCAGGCAACCGCGAGGCCCTGAACGACCTGCTCGCCCCCGGGCGTTCGCAAATCGGGCACGCTGCGATCGCGTGGGCTGGCGACCCAGCCGCGGTTGACCAGTACATACCGGTCCGAACCTGTGATGCGCATCGGCGTCGCCACATGAAAACCGGGCTGATGCTTGTAAATCCGGTTGTCGACAAAAACAGTGTACTTCGGATCAAAGGTGCCCCGCACTTCAACCCGTCTCAGCAGCAGTCCGTCGCGGTCAGCCACACCGGGGCCAATGCTGAGCACTGGTTGGCGCCCGAGCAGCTCGTAGCGTGACTGCAGCGCCTCCTTGTACTGGGCACGTCCGACCTGCCACTCACCCAGCACCAGCGTCAACGCGATTCCGGCAATGGCCACCAGAGTCCACCCGAGATGGGGGCGGAACTCGAATCCAGCAAATCCGATGGGAAGCACCTTCGAACCTCGGCCTCGGCTTGGGTTAAACTCGACACGCAAACATCATGCGCATCATTGTCATCCTCTTCATACTCGTCATCCTTGGCAGCCTGGGATCGGCTTTGTATTACATGCTCAAGGACCGCGGCACCACGACCCGCACCGCCAAGGCGCTGACGATTCGCGTCGCGCTGTCGCTGATTCTCTTCCTGCTGCTGATGATCGGCTTTCAGTCCGGCCTCATCACCACTCGCCTCTAAGGCCTGCCCCGATTCGACCGCGGCCGCATGGCCACGTTCAGATCACATCGCACCCTGCCCTGAAAAAAAACGCCGCGTTTGACGCGGCGCTCAATCCCCGAACTGGGGACCCCCTCCCCGTAAGCGACGCGCTTTGCTCTTCACTCCGGTTCGCGCGACCCGCTTGCCTTGAGCCTAAAGCCAGTAAACCACCACGAACAGCAGCAGCCAGACCACGTCGACAAAGTGCCAGTACCAGGCAACGCCTTCGAAGCCGAAATGGCTTTCCGGAGTGAAATGGCCGGCAACGCTGCGAAACAGGATAACCCACAGCATGATCGTACCCACCGTTACATGAAAACCGTGGAACCCGGTGAGCAAGTAGAAAGTGGCGCCGTACGCACCCATGTTCAGCTTGATGTTGAGGTCGTTGTAGGCATGGACATACTCGTAAACCTGAAAACCCAGGAAGACCGTGCCCAGAGCGATGGTCAGGACCAAGCCCCAGATCAACTGCCAGCGGCTATTCTTCAGCAACCCCCAGTGCGCCCAGGTAATGGTCACGCCGGACAGCAACAGCAGAGCCGTATTAAACGCCGGGATGCCCCAGGCGCCCATCGGGGAGAAAGTCTCCTTGATGCCGGGTCCGGTCGCCGGCCAATCCGGCTTGAAGCCGGGCCACAACAGTTCCTGGTGTTCCAGCGAACCGAGGTCGGGTACCGAGATCACCCGCATGTAGAACAGCGCGCCGAAAAACGCCGCAAAAAACATAACTTCCGAGAAAATGAACCAGCCCATGCCCCAGCGGAATGAAACATCGACCTTCTTGTTGTACTTGCCCGTCTCCGACTCGTGCGCGACGGCAGTGAACCAGCCTGCGAACATGAAGAACAGGATCAGAAAGCCTATGCCGAGCAGGACATAACCCAGCGGCATCTTGTTTACCGAGAACGAAGCCCCGAAACCGAGGAATCCCAGCGCAAGCGAGGCCACGATCGGCCAGTGAGACGGTTGCGGCAGGTAGTAGTTGCCTGAAGCTTGACTGGACATGTTTGTCTCTCCCTGAATCCCTTTGATCGATTTCCCAGTGCGCCGGTCAGCGGATGACCAGCTGCACGACGCTCACCACCGTGAGCACAAAAAGCGCTGCCGCCATCACGCCGACAATGATGACCTGCAGCGGCGACACCTCGAGCTTCTCATGCTCGGTGCGCTTGCGAATGCCGAGAAAGGCCGAGAGCACCATAAGCAGCACCTGAAACAGGGTGGCCTTGGACGGCTTCTCGCCCATCACACTTTCCATCAGCCCTGCCCGCCGCTTTTTGCCGGTGCCGTCGACGCACCCTTGACCTCGAAAAAGGTGTAAGACAGCGTGATCGTGGTGAGATCGGCAGGCAACGTCGAGTCAATGACAAACTGCACCGGCATACGCTTGCCTTCGCCCGCCTGCAGCGGCTGCTGGGTAAAGCAGAAGCACTCCAGCTTTTTGACAAATGACGCCGCGTGCTTGGGCCCGTAACTCGGAATTGCCTGACCGACGATCGCCTTGTCGCCGTTGTTCTTCACTTCATACTCGATCTGGATCATCTCACCCGGATGCACGCGCACACTGCGCTGCACCGGCCGGAAATCCCAGTCCAGGCCGTGCGAATTGGAATCGAACTCCAGTGTCACCCAGCGCGACTTGTCGATCTGGGTGTTCTCTACGGCAGCGGCCGGCTTGAGCAGGTTGTTGATACCGGTAACTTCACAGATCTTCTCGTAGAACGGCACCAGGGCAAACCCGAAACCGAACATCACCACGGCAAAAATCGACAATCGAACCATCAGCCGGCGGTTTGCGCGTTTGGTTTTCATCGTGCGAGTAGGTAATACTTGACCATCACGCCAAAGAAAAAGGCGGCAACAATCAGCCACAGCACGGCAGCGGTGCGCCGATTGTTGCGCTTGATCTCGGCAGGAACCATTGCTTACTTCAGCACTGGCGGGGTTTCAAAACTGTGCCAGGGCGCCGGCGTGGGCAGATGCGTCCACTCCAGGCTGTCAGCGCCTTCCCATGGCTTCTCTGGAGCCTTTTCACCACTGCGGATGCACTTTACGACGACGTAAAGGAACAGCAACTGCGAAAAGCCAAAGCCGAAGGCCCCGATTGTCGAAATCATGTTGAACTCCGTGAACTGCACGGCATAGTCCGGAATACGGCGCGGCATGCCGGCCAGCCCGAGGAAATGCTGGACGAAGAAGGTGACGTTGAAGAACACCAGCGACAGCCAGAAGTGCCATTTGCCCAGTGTCTCGTCGTACATCTTGCCTGTCCATTTGGGCAGCCAGAAGTAGATGCCGGCGAAAGCCGAGAACAGCGCGCCGGCAACCATCACGTAGTGAAAATGTGCCACCACGTAGTAGGTGTCGTGCAGCTGGACATCGACCGGTGTTATCGACAGCACCAGTCCGGTGAATCCGCCCAGAGTGAACAAGAACAGGAAGCCGATCGCAAACAACATCGGTGTTTCGAAGGTCAGCGAACCTTTCCACATGGTCGCCACCCAGTTGAATACCTTGACGCCGGTGGGCACCGCGATCAGCACCGTTGCGTACATGAAATAGAGCTGCGCCTCCACCGGCATGCCGGCGGTGTACATGTGGTGCGCCCAAACCATGAACGACAGGATCGCGATCGAGGCCGTGGCATAGACCATTGAAGCGTAACCGAACAGCGGCTTGCGCGAGAACGCCGGGATCACCTGCGACACGACGCCAAAGGCGGGAATCGCGATGATGTAAACCTCGGGGTGGCCGAAGAACCAGAAAATGTGCTGATAGAGCACCGGGTCTCCACCGCCTGCGGCGTTGAAGAAGTGGGTGCCGAAATGGCGGTCGGTCAAGATCATCGTCACCGCGCCAGCGAGCACCGGCATCACGGCGACCACGAGGTAAGCGGTGATCAGCCAGGTCCAGCAGAACAGCGGCATCTTCATCAGCGACATCCCGGGGGCGCGCATATTGAGGATGGTGGTGATGATGTTGATCGAACCCATGATCGACGAAATACCGAGGATGTGGACCGCAAAAATCGTCAGGTCCATCGCCGGGCCGGCCTGGGTCGACAGCGGCGCGTACATCGTCCAGCCCACTCCGGCTCCGCCGCCGGGCATGAACTGGGCGGCGATTAACAACAAAGCAGCCGGAGGAAGCAGCCAGAACGACAGGTTGTTCATCCGCGGGAACGCCATGTCAGGCGCGCCGATCTGCATCGGAATCAACCAGTTAGCGAAACCGACGAAGGCCGGCATGATCGCGCCGAACACCATGATCAGGCCGTGGTATGTGGTCATCGAGTTGAAGAAATCCGGCTGCACGATCTGCAGGCCGGGCTGGAACAACTCGGTGCGGATGATCAGCGCCATGACGCCGCCGACCAGGAACATCGCGAAGCTGAACCACAGGTACATCGTGCCGATGTCCTTGTGATTGGTCGATTTGACCCAACGCATGATCCCCGTGGGATGGCCGTGGGCGTGATCGTCGTGACCGTGTTGTGCGTGTGCTGCTTCCATTTGGGAGTCTCCTGGAGCCTGTGTTCGTTGCGTGCCGGTTAGCGCAGCGCCTTGACTTCGGCGGGGGCGACCATATCGCCGGTTTTGTTGTTCCAGCTGTTGCGGGTGTAGGTCATTACCGCCGCCAGATCAACATCCGACAGGTGCTTGAAAGCATTCATCGCGGTGCCCTGCTTGCCATTGAGCACCAGCTTGATCTGGTCCTCTTTCGGCCCCGCGACCATCTTCGAACCGGACAGCGCGGGGAAAGCCCCGGGCACGCCCATGCCGGTCGCCTGGTGACAGGCCACACAGTGCTGGGCGTAGACCTTGTCGCCATGCGCCTTGAGGTCTTCGGCGGTCCATGTCTTGTTGGAATCAATCTTGGCGGCCGCCACCTTCTTCTGCTGGGCATTGACCCAGGCGCTGTATTGCGCCGGCTCCATCACCTCGACGACAATGGGCATGAAGCCGTGGTCCTTGCCGCAAAGCTCAGCGCACTGGCCGCGGTAGATGCCGGCGCGCTCGGCCTTGAACCAGGTGTCGCGGATGAATCCCGGAATCGCATCCTGCTTGACTGCCAGCGCCGGGACGTACCAGGAATGAATGACGTCAGCAGCGGTGGTCAGCACGCGGATCTTCTTGCCGACAGGCACCACAACATTGTTGTCGGTTTCCAGCAGGTAATTGGGATTGGCCTTGCGACCAACGACATCGCTGCCGTCAATCTGCGCGCGCGGGGTGGACAGCTTGCTGTAGAAGCTGATGCCCTCACCCTCTCCCTTCAGGTAATCGTAGCCCCACATCCACTGGTAGCCGGTGGCCTTGATGGTGATATCCGGTTCGGAGGTATCACGCATTGCGATCAGCGTGCCGGTCGCCGGCACCGCAAGCGCGATCAGGATCACGAAGGGAATCAGCGTCCACGCCACTTCGACAGCCGTGTTCTCGTGGAACTGTGCGGCCTTGTGTCCCACCGACTTGCGGTGTTTGAACACCGCGTAGAACATGAAACCGAAGACACCGACGAAAATGATGAAGCAGATGAGCGTGATGATCGTGTGAAGATCGTAGATCTTCTCGCCAAGCAGGGTTTGCGGCGTCTGCAGATTAAGCTGGTAATGATTCAGTTGGCTATTAGCCCAGGTCGCCGCCGACCAGAAAAACAGCGCACCCGCTGCCGCCAAACTCTTGATCCCCTTGATGCCCATTCTTCCCCCGCTCGAAATGCCCGATTGATCCGTCACGCCCGGTGGCCGCCGAGGCGGCTGTGCAACTCGCGCGCCAGCATCTGGCGCCCCTCCTCGCTGCAATACCGTCCGATTTCCACCGTCCTACCGTGGGAGCGCAATGCAAGCTTACCGGCCTTCCCGGTTACCACCCGCGCCCAGCCACGATGAAATTCAAACTGCTCAGCCAAACCCCGCTCCCGCACTTCGACCAGGATGCGGTCACCACGCACATCCACGCGCTCAAAATCCCCGGCGCGACGCAAAAAAACCGCGGCCGCGATCAGCAGCGCGGTTGCTTCCAGCCCCGCAAAAGGAATGATCATCCAGGCCCCCGCCGCCGCGAATCCTGCTGCAACCAGCAGCAGCAACAGGCACAGCGAACCGACAACCCAGGCAAAGGTGCGCAACTCGAGCGAACCGGCATGGCGCCTGAAATACGTGAACCCGGCGCCGTCCTGTTCCAGAATCGACTCGAAAACGTGATGTGTCATCACCGGCGCCGACCATTCCTTTTTCAAACGCGCGGACTGTAGCACACCGAAGGGGACCATCGCAATCAAAATGCCCCATGAAAACAGTCGGTTTTCCCTCTCAAATGCGCGCATTCAAGGTGTTTATGTCGAGCGTCCGGGACAGGCGCTCAGGCCGCGGATCGCGCGCATGCCGCAGTACGCCGAGCAGCGGTGCCGCGAGACGCTCGCGCAGCGCATCCAGGTTCTGCGCGCGACGCAACATCTGCGGATCAACGTGATTCGCGATCCATCCAGCGAACTCGAGCCCGCGATGCTGCATTGCGTCCACCGTCAGCAACGCATGGTTGAGGCAGCCCAGACGCAGCCCGACCACAAGGACCACCGGCAGACGGAGCCGGCGCGGAATGTCCGCAGCGCAATTGCGCCGGCCCAGCGGTACCAGCAGCCCGCCCACCCCTTCGACCACGACGATGTCCGTGTCACGGGCCAGTCGCCGGTAACAGGCGGTGATCGTGGACATGCGGATCGCTGCTCCCGCTTCGGCAGCCGCAACATGCGGTGCAATCGGCGGTGCAAAACAATACGGGTTGATCGCGCGTGCCGCGACCTCTACGCTGGAGGCGGCCTGCAGTTGCGCTACGTCGTCGTTGTGCCAGGCGCCCCTGCGGAGCTTTGCGCCGGCGGCCACCGGCTTCATGCCCACCGTGCGCAGCCCGAGTCCGGCAAAACCGTGCAGCAGCGCACAAGCTGCCAGCGTCTTCCCGACACCGGTATCGGTGCCGGCGACGAAGAGGCCGCGCGCCGTCGCTGCCGGTCGCTCAGCCACGATCAGCCACACTGATGTCAATCACCGGGCGGCCGCCGGGCCCCGTTCGCGGCAGCGGCTTCCAGGCATGGCCGTAGATCACCTCGAAGGTCGCCGGCAGCTTGC
This sequence comes from Burkholderiales bacterium, assembly GCA_030684405.1. Taxonomy (GTDB): domain Bacteria; phylum Pseudomonadota; class Gammaproteobacteria; order Burkholderiales; family SG8-41. The sequence continues at coordinate 54,981 of JAUXYA010000012.1, forward strand.
CGTCGCGGCGCAGCCCCTCGTAGTTGCGCTCGACGGCCGACAGCCAGGCCTTGGCCGACAGCGTCCGCGCCCGTCCGGCAGTGGCATTGCGCGCACCTATGGCCTGGAGGTCGCGCATCACCGCGCGCACATCATCGTAGGTCAGCGTGAACATTTCCATGTCGATCACCGGATCGGCGAAACCCGCCTTGACCAAAATGTCACCGATGTCATGCATGTCAGTGAAACGGCTGACACGGGTATGCCCGTCCGCATCCGGCTGCGCCGCGCGCAATTCCTTCAGCGTGTCCGGTCCAAAGGTCGTAAACAGAAACAGGCCCCCCGGCGCCAGCACGCGGCGCATTTCGGCAAAAGCTTGCGGCAGCGCATTGACCCACTGCAGGGCGAGACTGCTCCAGACGAGGTCGATGCTCGCACCGGCCAACGGCAATTGCTCGAGATCACCGCAGAGCAGGCGCGGCACGCGCCGAAGCAGCCGTCGGTGCCAGGGTTGGCTTCCGCGCGCATGGCGCAGCATGCCGGGTGCAATGTCCAGCGCGAATAGCTGCGCCTGCGGATAACGCCGGATGAGTCCCGGCCAGGCATTGCCGGTACCGCTGCCCGCATCGAGGATGCGCGACGGCGCATGGCGGATGAAGTCCAGGCGTTCAAGGCTGCGCCGGCACACCTCGTGCTGCAGCACCGCAGCGGCATCGTAGGTTGGCGCAGCGCGATCGAAGGCGCGCCGCACCGCGCGCTTGTCGATGGTGTATTCAGGATTCATTGCAGAACTCGGTTATCAGGGCGCACGCCTGCACAGCATCGGAGACAAAAGGTACATGGGCGGCACCGACGAAACGGGCGGCACGCGCGTCCGGCAGGGCTGCAACCAGCGCACCGGCGGCTGCCGGCGGGATAAGGCTGTCGCAGTCGCCATGGATGAGCAGTACCGGCTGTCTGATATCCGGCAACTGCGCGCGCAGATCGACGTCGCGCAACCAGCCCAGCATCCGCAGCAACCGCCCGGCCGCGGCGATGCTGCGTGTTTCGAGCAGCCGCTCCAACTGACGGGCGACTGTGCGTGCCTGAGCGTCGCCTCGGGTTTGCAGCAGCCGGAAGCGGCGCAACGCAGCAGCGGCATCACTCTCCACCGCTGCGGTGAAGGATTCGAATTCGGTTTGCGCCATGCCCTGCGGCCAGCCATCGCCCGCGACGAACTTGGGCGTGGTGGCGAACAGCGCCAGGCGCCCGACCTGGGCAGGGTGGCGCCACGCCCAGGACAGCGCAAGTTGTCCGCCGAGTGACCAGCCGCCCACCACGCAACGCGCCGGCGCCGCGGCGGCGAGACGATCCACCGCCTCGTCGAAGCTGCCGCCACCGTCGATGTCCGGAGCCTGCACGGCAAAACGCTCACCGAGCAGCGCCGACAGTTCCGCCCAGACGCCGCCATGCGCGCCCCAGCCGTGCAACAACACCAGCGGAATTGCGCCGTTCATGCGGCCTGCCGCAGCGTACTGACGAGGCGATCGACATCACCAATACTGTGGTCCGCCGACAGCGAAATGCGCAGGCGCGCAGTGCCCTGGGGCACAGTCGGCGGCCGGATGGCCGGCACCAGCAAACCAGCTTCTGCAAGGTTTGCCGACAGCGCCAGCGCCTCGACATTGCCACCCACCAGCAAGGGCTGTATCGGCGTGCCCGAAGGCAGCAGGCGCCACGCCACGTCCTGCAGTCCCTGCTTCAGCCGCAACGCCAGTTCGCGTAGCCGCGCGCGCCGCCATTCCTCCTGCTCAATGATCTGCAGGCTCGTCAGCAGCGCATGCGCCAGCAAGGGCGGTGTCGCCGTGGTGTAGATGTAGGTGCGCGCATGCTGCACCAGGCTTTCGATCAGTGCCTCGCTACCCGCGACATAGGCGGCGGACACCCCCGCCGCCTTGCCCTGCGTCGCCATGTAAATCAGTCGGTCGGAGCGAATGCCGAAATGGATGTGGGTGCCGCGCCCCTGCGCGCCAAGCACGCCGAAACCATGGGCATCGTCGATCAGCAGGTAGGCATCGTGGCGCGCGCAGACTTCGAGCAGTTCCACAACCGGAGCGATGTCGCCATCCATGCTGAACACCGCATCCACGATGACCAGACGGCGGCGCACTGGCGTGTTCCGCAACTGGCGCTCCAGAGCCTCGAGGTCGTTATGCGGGTAACGCCGGAAAGTCGCGCGCGACAGCAGCGCAGCATCGTTCAGCGACGCATGGTTCAGGCGGTCGGCAAAAACCGCATCGCCGCGCCCGACCAGAGCACTGACCACGCCCATGTTCGCCATATAGCCCGTCGAAAACAGCAGGGTCTGCGGCAAACCGACAAAGGCTGCCAGCGCCGCCTCCAGTTCGTGGTGCGCAGCGGCATGGCCGAGAATCAGGTGTGAGGCGCCGGCACCAACGCCGTAGCGGTCGGCGCCCTCTTTCGCCGCGGCCACGATCCGCGGATCAGAGGCAAGTCCGAGATAGTCGTTGGAGCAGAAGGCGAGGAAATCGCGGCCATCCACGCGGACATGCGCGCGTTGCGGCGATCCCAGCAGCCTGCGCCTGCGACGCAGGCCCTCGCCGTCTCGGGCCGCCAGCTCCGCAGCCAGTTCGGCATGCAGCGTCACAAAACGAAACCCTGCCGCTCAGGATGCGGACGGATTCATCGGCTGCAGGCCGAGCCGGTCGAACAGCGCGCGGTCATTGTCGACATCCGGATTGCCGGTGGTCAGCAGCTTCTCGCCGTAGAAAATTGAATTCGCACCGGCGAGGAAACACAGCGCCTGGACCGCGTCGCCCATTTCCTGACGACCCGCCGACAGCCGCACCATGGCCTTCGGCATGGTGATGCGCGCGCAGGCGATGGTGCGCACGAACTCCAGCGGATCGAGGGCTTCAGTACCGTGCAGCGGGGTTCCCGGCACCTGCACCAGATTGTTGATCGGCACCGATTCCGGATACGGATCCATGTTGGCGAGCTGCGCGATCAGCGTTGCCCGCGCCGTGCGCGTCTCTCCCATCCCGACGATGCCGCCGCAGCAGACATGCAACCCGGCCTCGCGCACCTGTTCCAGGGTATCGATGCGATCCCCGTACTCGCGCGTGGAAATGATGTTGGCGTAGTTGTCGGCGGCGGTATCGATGTTGTGGTTGTAGTAGTCGAGGCCTGCATCGCGCAGCTGCGCGGCCTGGCCGGGTTTCAGCATGCCCAGCGTCGCGCAGGTTTCCATGCCGAGACCGCGCACCGCCTTCACCATCGCGACCACTTTGTCGAGATCGCGTTGCTTCGGGCCGCGCCAGGCCGCGCCCATGCAAAAGCGCGTTGCGCCCTTTTCGCGTGCCAGGCTTGCCGCGGCCACCACCTCTTCCACGGACAGCGTGTCCTGGTTCTCGACTCCGGTGTGGTAACGCGCCGACTGCGGGCAATAGCCGCAATCCTCGGAGCAGCCGCCGGTCTTGATCGACAGCAGGGTCGACAATTGCACCGCGTTCGGATTGAAGTGCTCGCGGTGCACCTGCTGGGCGCGGAACAGCAGATCGTTGAAAGGCAGCGCAAGCAGTGTCTCGATGGCCGCCACGGTCCAGCGCGAGGCGTCGGCGGAAACACCCGCCGCTTCGTTGAGGGGATTACTGCCGATGACGGTGTCCATGATTGGCTGTTCCTAAAATTATCAATAAAAACAATGGGTTATATATTATCATTATCGCGAACCGCGGGGCGCTTGTCAAATTCGGCCAATTCATTGTTTGACAAGTTGAGGGCCGCGCTGCAGTCCCGGCTTCGCGGTTGCTGCCTGCTTTGCGGTGGCGCGGCCGAGCGCCAAGGCCTGTGTGCAGGCTGTGCGGATGACCTGCCCTGGCTGGACATGGCGGTGTGTCGTAGCTGCGCGCATCCGCTGCCCGAGCCCGGACTCTGCGGCCGCTGCATCGCTGATCCGCCGCACTACGATCAAGTCATCGCCGCCTGTCGCTACGCCTATCCGCTGGACACCCTGATCCAGTCCTACAAGTATCGTGGACGCCTGGCCGCCGCATCGACACTGGCCGCACTGCTGGCGGGACGCATCCGGTCGCGCCCTGACCTGATCGTACCCATGCCGCTTGCCGCACAACGCCTGCGCGAACGCGGATTCAACCAGGCGCTGGAGCTGGCACGGATCATCGGCCGCCAGCTCAATGCGCCGGTAGACGCCGGACTGTGCATCAAGAGCCGGGACACCGCGCCGCAGACCCGGCTGCCGTGGAAGGCGCGCCGCAAAAACATCCGCGGTGCCTTTGTCGTGCTGGGTTCGCTCGAAGGCTGCCATGTCGCCGTCGTCGACGACGTGCTCACCACCGGTGCAACACTCAGTGAACTCGCACGCAACCTGAAGCGCGCAGGCGCGGCCCGTGTGACGGGCTATGTAGTCGCGCGCACCGTCAGCCGCTGACTCGCGTCACAGCCGATTCGGGCTGTAACGCACTTGCGTTTCATTCTGTTGGGCGCTTAGCGCAGGCGCTGTTCGGCGAAAGCCTGCAGTTCGGCCGTCAGATTGCCGCTGGCTTTGGCGCGGCGGTAAGCCTCCTGGGCCTCGGCATTTCGACCCAGCGCCTCCAGCGACACGCCCAGTCCGAGCAGCCACACACCGACACCACCGCGCTGGCGCAGGGCGCGCTCGAACTGCGTCGCTGCTTCCGCGTGTTTCTGCTGGCGCTGCAGCAGTCCCGCATAAAACGCGGCGTAGTCCGGACTGGCGCCCGGATACTCGATACTGCGCGCCAGCGTCTTCACGCCAGCGTCGAGATCGCCGCTATCGAGTTGCAGCCGTGCCAGCGTCATCGCAAAACCATGCTGTGCCGGCGCCAGCTGCACACCCTCCTGCAACACGCGCATGGCATCTGCCTGGCGACGCGCGTCGAGCAGGATGCCCACCAGCGCCTGCCGCGACGCGTGATGGCCCGAATCGACCTGCAATGCGTTCTCGAAAGCGCTGCGCGCCTCGGTCAACTGCCCCTGGTGCAGAGCCGCACTCCCCCGTGCGAATTCGGTTTCCGCGCGCTGGCGCGGCGTCGGCTCGCGCACCTGCTTGTCGATTTCCACTGGCGGCGGCACGGCTGCGGGTGCCGGGGGAGCAGGCGTTCGCTCCACCGCAGGTCGCGCGGCGACATGCGGTTGCAGTGGCTGGGGTGGACGCGATACCGCGACGGGCGCCGCGTCCGCCGGCTTCTGCGCTACAGGCGCTGCTGGCGCTGCACTGCGCGGCGTCACCACTGCAGCAGTCTCTAACGGCGGCGGCACCTCCGGCAGGCTCTCCAGCTGTTGCGAAATATCCAGCGTCAGACGCCGCGCGACCCACTCCTCCGGCTGGGGCGCTATCTCCCGGGAAACCGGTGGTATTACGACTGCAGCGACCGGCGACGGCAGCCGTTCAGCGGGACGTTGCATCCACCACCAGACACCCACAGCAAGCAGTGCAACAGCTGTCACCACCGCGCCAATGCCAGCCAGCGGCAGTGGGTTTGTACGCGCGTCATCCGGCAGGGCGCGCACATGGTCAGGAATGCGGTCGCGTTCGGCCCCCGAGGCGCGGCGGCGCTCGAGCTCAACCAGCATCTGGTTGATGACGCTCATTGCAGGTACGCCAGAGACGCGCCCCCCGCCAACAGCACGGCGGCGGTCGCAGCCAGCCACCAGCGACGCGGCGCCGGGGCTGCTGCCGGCGTGTCCGCGACGGCACTGCGCACATGATGGGGCTGCACCTGCTGCACGCCTTCGCCAAAGGCGAGCAGCAGCGATTTGTGGGCGATGATGTTGACCAGGCGTGGCACACCGCCGCTTGCGCGGTGCAGCCGTCGCACTGCGGCCGGCAGGAACAGCCGGCTGCCGCGATAGCCTGCCACACGCAGCCGGTGCGCAAGATACTGCTCCACCTCGGCCGCGCTGAGCGCCGACAGCCGGTACTGGAAGGTGATGCGCTGGCGCAGCTGGCGTATTGATTTCTGGGCAAGGCGCTCGTCCAGTTCGGGCTGACCGAAAAGCACGACCTGCATCAGCTTGCGCTTCTCGGTCTCGAGGTTGGTGAGCAGGCGCAGCGCCTCCAGCGTCTCCTGCGGCATGGCCTGGGCTTCGTCCATACAGGCCACGACCGTTTTTCCTGCCCGCGCAAAATCAAGCAGCGCATGGTTGAGCTCGCGCAGCAGGTGATGGCGGTCGGCCTGGCGGTCGATTTGCACCCCCAGTTCCTCGGCGAGCGCGAACATCAGCGTGTGTGGTTCGAGGTAGGGATTCGGTATGTAGGCGGAGACGAAACGCGCCGGATCGAGCGAAGCCAGGAAGCGCCGGCACAGCAGTGTCTTGCCGGTGCCCACTTCGCCGGTGACCTTCATGAAACCCTCGCCGTTGCGCGCGGCGACGAGCAGTGTGTTCAGCGCTTCCTGGTGCGAGTTTCCGGCGTAGGCAAAGCTGGTGTCCGGCGTAATGCCGAACGGCGGTTCACGCAGACCGAAGTGCGTTTCGTACATGGCACCAGCCTATCACCGTTGCGGTTCCGCTGCGCCCATTGCCCGGATGCGATCCCGCGTCTGTGCCAGATCTTCCTGCCAGTTGCGGTCGCTGTGGATGATCGTCGGCTTCAGCAGAATCACCAGTTCGCTTTTCACGTTGCTGGAGTCACGCTGCCGGAACAGGTTGCCGACACCCGGTGCATCGCCGACACCCGGCACCTGGCTGCGGCCGCTGACCGACTGCTGGCGCATCAGGCCGCCGATGGCAACGATGTTGCCGTCCTGCACACGGACGATGGTGTCAGTCTCGTTGACGTCGCTCGAAGCCAGCGGCAGCGTGAAGGAACCGAGGCTGCCCAAGTCGATGACCTTGCGCCGCTCGACCACGCTGCTCACCGAGGGATGGATGTGCAGGATGATGTTGTTGTTGCCGTCGATCTGCGGCGTGACATCGAGCGCGATGCCCGAGAAGAAGGGCGCTACGGTAATCGTCGGCGTCACCGTGGTGTTGGTGCCGCTGGTGCTGGACGTGGTGCTGACGTTGGTCACGAAAAAATCGTCAGTGCCAACCTTCAACACGGCCTTCTGGTTGTTGATGGTCGCTATCCGCGGACTAGACAGCACATTGACGCCGCCCTGGGTCTCAAGAAAGGACAGCAGCGCCGCAAAATTCTGGGTCTGCAGCGCAAGCCCGAATATGCCGCCCGCCGCACCGGTGCCCAGCGCCAGAGCGCCCGCCACCCCGCCCAACGCACCGCCACTCAGTGCCGAACTGCCAAGCACCGTGCCATCCGCCGAACGCGCCGTCGGCGCGCTGATGGCACCCCTGCGGTTGAGGGTCGCACCCGGCGCCAGCACGCCGGCGCCGAAGCTGGTGTTGCCGTCACGGAATCCGGCCCAGTTGATGCCCGCCTGATAACCTTCGCGCAGCGTGACCTCGATGATCTTCGCCTCGAGCACCACCTGGCGCTCGACGATCAACTGCATCGACTTCAGGAACTGTTCGACGCCGCGCAGCTCGGTCGGCATCGCGCGCACCACGACCACGCCGGACTGCGCATTGACTACCACGCTGCGTCCGGCGCCGCCGCCGAGAATGGCATTCAGCGATTTCTGGATGTCCCCCCAGAAATCGGAGTCGGAAGTGGTGGTCACCCGCGTGCTCTCGGCAGCCCGCGTGTTGCCGGCACCGGTCGGCCCGGTGGTCGGCACCGGGACGCTGCCTGCAGCCGGAGTGCCGGGGCTCGACGGCGCATCGGTGATCGAGCCCGAACTGACACGGGTCTGCGTCTGGCCGCGACGCTGCGCGTGCAGGTAATTGACCTGGAAAATGCGCGTCTGCAGGGCCGCAGGCAGGACAACAATCCGATTGCCCTGCAGGTTGTAGTCAAAACCGTAGAGGTCGCGCAGCGTCTCCAGCGCCTCGATCACCGTGACATCCTTAAGGTGCACCGAGATTTCGCCCTTCACATCGGGATGCATGACCATGCTGTAACGGGTGCCCGAGACGATCGCCATGAACACCTGTCCCGCCGGCGCATTGTTGACCGAGAGATCGAAGCGGGTTTCCGGCTTCTGCACGTCGGCGCGCGGCATCTCCAGCACCAGCGGCGGCAGCAGCGCCTGGCTGACCGCATCCGGAGTCACCGGCTTGCGCTCGGCGGCAGCCTGCTCGAGTTCACGCAGGATCGTGTCCTGCGCTGCATTGGGACGATGCGGCAGATCCGCACAGCCCGCAACGAAGACCATCGTCGCAGCAGTCATCCAGCGTTGCATGTCATTGCGCCTGTTCATCATCATTTTTTCGTTTTCCCGGTCGTTGCGCCGGCACCCCCGCGTGCGCCCTTGTCAGCGGGTCGTTTCTCCACCTGCGGATAGAGACTCAGCACTATTGTCTCCGTTCCGTCCCTCAAAACGGCTTCACTGTCCGTCAGTCGCACCAGCCGCGCCGTGCCATAACGCCCACCCAGCACCACCAGCTGTCCGCTGATCATGGCCACCTTGCGGGTCGGCGACATCATCACCGACTGCAGTACCGGCCCGCCTGTTGCGGCAACGCTGCCCGCCGCAGCCGCAAGCGACGCCGGAGGGCGCGTCGGATCCGCAAGCCCCTGCGCCAGTGTCGTCGCGGCGCACATCATGCCCGCAAATGCCAGTCCCGGTTTCAGGATTAGAAGGCTCATACCACCAGCCATGCCTTGTTCAGGCTCAGAGTATGCAATGTCAGGGTCAGGCGCAACCGGGGATGGGCGCTTGCGTCGAGCTCGGCCTTGCCCCAGAACAGCTGCCAGGGCAGGGTCTCCAGCCGCTTCAGGTAGGCATGCAATTCGCCGTATGAACCCTCGATCTGGATTTCGAAACTGTGCTGGTAAATGCCGCGCCCGCCTTCTGCAGACTGAGCCTTGGCATCAGCGGCCTGCGTTGCGCCATTGGTCTGATAGAGCTGCACCGGCAACTTGCGCAGACTGACCAGCGCCAGTCCGCGTTCCTTGCCCAGCACGCCTTCGAGCAGCCGCGAAACCTGTTCCGGAGGCACCAGCTGCTTCTGCAATCCCTGCAGGCGGCCATCCATTTCCGCGATCTGCTTGCGCAATTCGTCGCGATAACGCCGTTTCACCTCGTCCGGATCTTCCTGGGCACGGCTGCCGGCCAGCGCCATCTCTCCGGCGCGGATCGTCGCGCGCGCCTCGGTCAGCTGCCCCGACAGGCGTTTTTGCTGTACCGCCATCGGCGACAGCGCGAGCGTGTCGACCAGCAACACCACCGCCGCCACGCCCAGTCCGGTGATCAATGTGCGTTCGCGCAGGTTGCGCGCATTGAACATCGCGCTCCACTGCTGCCAGCGTTCGAGGAGCGGAGCCATCATTTGCGCACCCCCTCTGCCGCGGACTTGTCGCCCGCATTCACGGTGCTCAGCACGAATTCGATGTACGGCGGGATTTCCGGCTTGCTCTCGGCATCCTTCGCCGGCAAAGCCGGGGGGCGCCGCATTTCCAGGGTCGAAAATTCACGGCCCTGCAGCACCGGCTCCCGGTTCAGTCGCTGGATGTAAGTCGGCACCAGCTCCGGCGTCATCACCCGACCCTGAATCGCCACTTCGCCGGCGCCGCCCACCGTGAATCCGGTCAACCACAGGCCGTCGAGCGCCTGGCGCGAAAACGCCTGGAAATAACCGGCAAAACCGCTGCGGTTGCCAAGCCCGCCGCCTTCGAGGACTGTCATGCTCTCGCGCGCTGACTTCAAATCGAGCTCGAGACGCTGCACTTCGGCCTCGAGACCGACGTTCGCGGTCTTTGCCTTGCCGTCCTCCTGCAGGCGCGTGGTGTACGTGGTCTGCGCCTTCAGCAGCGCGCGCGCCGACGCGAGCTCCTCCTGCAGGCCCGCGAGTTGCTGCGCGCCGTAAAAATGCATGCCGGCCATCACCACGGCGGATACCGCCACCAGTGCCAGTGCGCGGCCCAGCGTCAGGAACTCCCGCTGCTTGCGGAATGCCGGGCCCAGCAGGTTGATGTACTGACGCATCAGACGGCCGCTCCTTCGCGCAACGCAGCGCCGATCATCTGCAGGCATTGCGACTGGCGCAGCGGATCGCGCAGCTCCGGCACGCCGGGAAAATCCATCACCTGCTCAAGGTCGAGCAGGCTCACCGGCACGGTCAGGTTACTGCCGAGGTATTCAGCGAGGCGATCACCATCCGGCACCTGGGAAATCACCAGCCGCGACACCGAGACACTGCGGAACTGGCGGTCGAAATGATCCAGTGAGCGCTGCAATTCCAGCGCGATGCGATCGTAGCGCTCGGTTTCGTCGGCACCGGCCACGAAGTCGCGCAGTGCGACGTCGATGCGGCGCGCCTGGTAAAGCTCGCCGCCGCTGGTAAAAGTCAGCAAGGCGCCGCTGTCATCGAAACAAAGCATCGCCAGCCCGCGTCCCTCCTGCTCGAACAGCGTCGCGAGGTTGCGCTGCGCCAACTCGGGCACGTCGATTACCTCGAGGTCGATGTCGGCCTCGCTGAAGGGTTTCACCGCAGCCGCAAGCAGTTCGTTGCGCGCAGCCACCGCAAGCATCTGCGCCGGGCGGCCCGCCGCGTCAGCGCCGGGCACGCGCACGGCATCCACCGCAGCGGTTTCGACGGGATAGTCGATGAGATCCTTCAAGGACCAGCGTACCGCCTGCCGCGCTTCCGCGGCCGATACATTGGGCGCATCGACGGTGAGCCACTGGTAATCGCCCGGCTTCAGCAGCGTCGTGCACTGGTAGCGATCGAGATGCAATTCCTTGCGCAGGCGCCGCAGTGTGTCGAAATCACTGCCCTCCTTGTGGAAGGATTCACAGAGCAGGATTTCCGGACGCGGCTTGCCTTCGAACAGCACATGCGAAAGATCGACGCGATCCGCATACAGATTCAGGCACAACCAACCCGGACGTCTTTTATTTCCAAACAAGTTCATGCTGTTCGCAACCGTAGCTCCGGATCTCGCAAAAGTCGCAGTTTATTCAATATTCTCATGCGCTTGTACCATACAAGTTCGTTTGTTGTACATCAGGATAATTGTAACTGATTGTTTTTATTAATAATTTTCTCGCGTAAATATTCGTTCGCCGGCACCTGAACGGATGCCGAATCGTGCACGGGTTGCCGGATCGCGGTCATGGGACGAACCGCACCACTGACTGCGCAGCCAAGGCAGATTGCCCGGGCTGCCGGTCGTGGGTGCAAACGCCGGACACGCCGCAGCCGCTCCGCCATCACCGAGATTAATGGCGAGATCAACGCTGCCGTTGTTGCCGGCACCGGGGGCACTCAGCACGATCGCAGCCCGGCCCGAAGACAGGGGCGTGACCGAAATCACGGATGTCTCGCCCGAATTGAGGTTGCCGATGTAATTGCCCATACCCACATTGTTGGTTGCGACTGCGGTGCAGCTGTCCAGCGTATTCGTTGCAAAGAACGTGCCTGTCCAGTACTTCGCCTCGAATGGCACGCGCAGGGGCAGCATCTGTGAACCGCTGGCACCGGTCAGCTGCAAACGGCCAAAGCGCAGCGCTTTTCCGGTCGAAAACGGAATGCCCTCGCCCGGGTTGGCCTGTCCGAATCTCGCCGGGTTTGTCGGATACGCGACACCGTCGGCATCGATGACATTGATCGCCAGAGAGATCTCCGCATCGAAGGGCGCCACAGGGCTGCCGCGCATGAACGCCAGCCCGCTGCCGGACGCGAAGGTCAGGGTTGCCGTGCCATTGCCGTTGTCCGTGATAACGGGATCGGTTCCGGGAACACCGCTGATGTCGAGGGTGCCGGTCGCCGCCGTGTATGCCTTTCCCGTCAGCGTGCCGTTGCTGATCCTGAAGAAGGCCTGCGTCGCCGGCGAGGTGCCACGGTAGTTCTGTGTGGTGCCACCGGCGAGGTTGCGCGCGGCCACGGTCAACACCGGTGCGAGCCCGGGACCGAAATTAAAAGGCTGGCCGACATAAGTGAAGCCGCCAGCGGTACAGGCGGTCGCGAAGATCGGCGCGTTGGCGCTCACCGCGAAATGATGGGGAATAAAGCGTCCGATATTGCCGGTCGCGGTGCCGCTCACATTGCCTGCGCCGAGATAGTCGCCGTCGCCGACCTGGGGCGTGATGCGGATGATGCCGACCTCGCTCCAGCTGACATCGTTCACGGTGGCCGAACCGGCATTGAAGGCGGATCCCGCAATCAGGCTGTTGCCCAGCGCCGGCTCGCTGCTCAGCCCCAGGCCGGGCGCGAGGGCCGCGTTCAGGCGCACACCCTCGGCAGGCGTTTCCTTGCCATAGTTCGGCGCCGCATTGCCCTGTGCGTTGACCGCTGTCACCGTCAGCGTCATGTTCTCTCCCGCGCGGATGAACACCGGGCCCGTGGCATCCGCTGCCGCAGGATTGGCAAAGGCATCGGCTGTGCGCTGGATTCCGCTGACTGTGAATCCTGCCGGCCTCACCACGAAATTGCCCGAGGCACCGGACATGTAGTTGCCTGAGCCTTCAATATTGTGACGGGCGTGAAGGCGCAACTGCCCGACATCGGGATAACTGAAGCTGAAACTCGCCGTCGAATCAGCTCCGAAAGTAACCGTACGTGTGGTCCAGCTGTTCACATTGCCGGCGTTGTTGGCAGCAAGGGTTCCCGACCCGTTGTTGTTGAAGGTCACCTGCTGCCCGGATTGACAGGTTCCGGGATTGACGCATTCGAAACCGAGTTCGATGTTCGGCACGTTCCCGGTAAACAGCCCGCTGCAGGCGCCGGTCTGGGTATCGGTGCGCACCGCCTGCAGCGTATGTGTGGCGGACGTTGTACCTGCGGTCTGCACGGGGATTGCACCGAACAGGAAACCGGTATCGCGGAAATCAAGATCGCAGGTTTGCGTCAGCCCGTTGAAACACAGCGTCGACGAAACGGGCGCCGGCGCGGTGGTGCCGGCTCCGAGCGTCACCACGCCGGGCACGGTGCGCCGCAGTTGCACAGTTGTCGTGCCGCCGCTGAAGTTGATGGTATCGCCACCGACCCATCCAGTGGGGGACAGCGTGGTGCTTACAGCACCAGCAAAAGTCGAGCTGCAGGTGGCATCGATGCAGGCCCTGACCGTGACGCTTTCCGGCGCGCAGGTCAGCCCGATGCCGTCATGCTCGAGGCGAATGTGGTGCACGGAATTCTCGCAAGTGCGCGTCAGGTCACGGACCGCCACCACCTCTGCGCCGGTCAGCACCCGGTCGTAGATGCGCACCTCGTCGAGCTGGCCGTCCAGGTATTCCGGCGTACCGCCGGTGTCCTCGATACGGCCGATGCTGGAAAACGGGGTGCCGATCACGCCGGTGGCAATTGCGCCGCTGACGTTGAGCACGCCGTCAATATAGATTTGGAACTGACCGGCCACATGGTCCCGTGTCAGCACCACATGCCGCCAGTTGCCGTCATTGACCGGCACCGTCGATTTCGTTGTGTAGATATCGCCAACCGAAAGTCCGATGCGCCCGCTGGCGTCGAGCCAGCCCCAGAAAATGTCATCCGCGCCGCCCGAGAGTTCGACACCGCTGACCCCCGGCGCCAGCCAGCCGGTATCGTTGCCGGTCTGGGTGGTGCGGATCCAGAACGCGAGGCTGGCCGTGGCGTTAAGCAAGCCCGACAGGCCGGGAACCTGGATGTAGCGGCTGCTGCCATTCAGCTGCACGCCATTGCAGACGCGCGCGAACACCGGCACCGCACCGCCCATCGCGGTACCGTTGAAGCCGTTGCCACTGGAGTCGATGACATCACCGGCGCCCGCCCATGCGGACTGATCCAGCGTGTAAAACGCCGACGGACGCGGCGCGCCGCAGAAATGCGACAGTGCGGAACGGGGTATGAACTGGAAGCCGCCGGTGTCCGGCCCGTTCCAGCTCAACTGCGCGACCGCTTGCCCGCCGTTCTCGTAGTACTCCATCACCACCGGATAGCGCTGCCCCGCAGTCAATGCAATCGGCGCACTGTCGTTGTCGGTTGCCGCGTGATCGGTCCAGTTGTCGATCACCAGATTGCCGTCGATGTACAGGCGGACACCGTCGTCGCTGCGAGTACGGAAGGTGTAGTCGCCGCTGACCGGGGCCATCACGAAGCCCTCCCAGCGCACGCTGAAATTATCGGCACCGATACCCGGAACACCCGGCGTGTCGTTGCCCCAGTCAAAATCCAGCGGCCCGTCGACGCGCTGCACCGGAGTTCCGGTCAGCGTCATGTTGGGAAAATAGCTGCCGCGCAATCCCGAAATGTAGCCGCCCTCAGAGAAAAACGTGGCTTGGGAACCTGGATTGATGGAGCTGCCGCCGATCGCCGCCACATTGTCAACGGTCAGTGTGTAGAACTGACCCGAGGCCAGCACGCTGGTGGTCAGCGTGACAACGCGGTTGTCGGCACCGAGCGCCGCGGCGGACACCGTGGCGCCGCCACTTAGTGCGTAGTTCGCGATGTTCTGCGCTGTCGCCGCAGTCACCGGCAGGGAGAACAGCACCTCGACCTGGTTGGAAGTGCCGCATACCAGGCTGGCCGAAACCAGTTCGGGAGCCAGCACCGGCTTCAGCGCAATGGTCAGGAATGCATTCACAACGTTATTGGTTATGTTGACCGTCGTGTTGCCCGTCGGTCCGGCCGTGGCCTTCACGCCGTCCCAGATCCCGATGCCGCCGCCGTTGCCCTGCGTTGTGCCGGCATCCGAGCGCTCCACAATCCCGGTCAGGTTGGCATTGGTCTGACCGCTGAAATGCGCACTCGCGTTATCACGGTCATGCGCTGCCGCCTGCACGATCAAGGTATTTGGCACCGTTGTGGTCACCCCGGTTAGGGTCAGCGAATTGCTGGCCTTGGGTTTGTTGCCCCCGCCTGTGACATCCCAGGGATCTCCGGTGGGAAACACACCCCGGTAAGTCAGTATTCGCGCATAAGCATGGTCGCCGGGACCACTGACCGTCGGCGCCGGCATTGACGACGAGGTGGCGCGCGCCCAGTACACCGTGAGCCGCGTACCGTTCGGACCGCCGCCGGTACTCTGCGGACTGTCCGCGACTTCGACGAAGCCCGCCGCGGCGGACAGGTTCGCCGCCTGCCCACCGCCGCTTTCGATGAACAGCAGCGCCACATCACCGGGCTGATGCGCCGGCCAAGGCGGACTGACATTGCCGGTGCCGCTGACCTGATTACCGGCGGCCTGGAAAGTTGGTGCTGCAGAAAATGCCGGCAGCGACAGTGCGCACAATATTGCCGCCCATGACAGGCGCCTGAAGAAAATAATTAACTTATTGATTTTTAACACTTTTTAAACGGCCCGCGGCTTCTGCCCGCGCACTGCCGGCTCCCTCCCGTTCAGTGAGAACAGCGTCGGCCGCGTATGTTCCCCAATCATTGGGTCGCCTCGCGGCTGTAGATGGCCTCGTCACTGCTGCGCTGGATGCCGAAACGCGCCCGCACCGCCGGGTCACGAGTCGCAGTGGGACCGCACCACTTGCCGCGCAAATACGCCTTGTTGCCGGCAGTGGCTGCGGGCGTCAATGATGGACAAGCGTTGGCACTGCCGCCTGAACCCAGATTCAGCGCCACATCGACGCTGCCGTTGTTGGCCGCGCCCGGTGCACTGAGCCTGATCGCCGAGCGACCAGATTGCAGCGGACTGACGGCAATGGTTGCAGTGGTTTCTCCGGCATTGAGGTTGCCGATGTAATTGCCAAGCCCGATATTGCCCGCAGCGAGCGTCGTGCAACTGTCATCGACGTTGGTAATCCAGAACGTGCCGTTCCAGTACTGCGCCTCCAGCGGAACACCCAGCGCCAGCAGCTGCGAGCCGCTGGCGCCGCCCATTCGCAGCCGGCCATAACGAACCGCTGTGATTGATCCTACGGCGGTCCGGTCATTGGCCGCGTTGTTGTCAGCATCAAAATCGTAAGCCGTAGTCACGCCATCGCTGTCCAGCGGCGCGATGCCGAACCGCACCTGGGCATAGGGGCCATCCGGCGGATTGTCGGGTGTCGGCCGCCCTACACTGACCAGTGCCGCATTGCCACCAGTCACGTTCAGCACTCCGTTCGCCCACACCGGCGCGCTGGTCACATAGCCGCCGGCCACACGCGTAGTCAGCGCGGCAAACGGCGCAACATTGCGCGCACCGATATCAAAAGCCGTTTTTGTGTTGTTGCTGGCCGCCGCGGTCGGATCGTGTTTGGCATAGCTGCCGTTGTAGTTCTGCGTAGTCACGCCCTGCGTGTTCTGCGCGGTCAGCGTGAATGCCAGCGCCAGGCCTTCGTCCATGTAGGTGAACGAAGAGGACGGCGCACAGGCCGCCACCGAGCGGTTGGTCAGCGCGGCGCTGGACACTGCAAACCGTTTGGGCCGGAAACGGCCAACATAACCGCCGGAACCGCCGCCGTCGAGTCCGCTGTTGCCGGTGATGCTGATGCCGGCAGTGATGTAGTTGTTTACATCGGCAGTCAGGATTACGTTGCCGGCCTCGCTGTAACACCAGTCCGCCGCCGTCGCCGTTCCGCCAGCGAGTGCAATCGTCGCCGCGCCGGCACAGGCCGGGCCGCGCGATACTGTGCCCAGCGCAACACCCGGCAGGTTGGCGCTGCGGCTGATGGTGGCCGTCGCGGCAAAATTGGGCACCGTGCCGTTGTCGCTGATGTTGACGCCCGCATCCGGAATGCCGTCGTTGTCGGCATCCTCGTCGGATGCCCACTGATAGGCGCGTACCGTCATCGAAAAATTGTCCCCGGCGGCGCCGAGCAACGTACCGGTCGCGGTATTGCTGTGCGCGATGCCGGGAAAGGTGAGGCCGAATGGACGCACCACAAAGGGATTCGAGCTTCCGCTCATTTCGTAGCCCGCCACGCCGGCATCAAGGTCGTAACGCGCGTGCAGCGATACCTGACCGGCGTCGGGATAGGTGATGACGATGTCCGCTTCCGAGTTGGCGTTGAACAGCAGCGGCACGCCGCCGCCGGTGGCGTAGTAGGCCAAAGCACCGGCACCGCCGTTGTCATTGCTGGTCGGCAAGGCGGTGGTCGCGGCATTGTTGGTAATCGTCACCTGGCGGCCGGCGCAGGTCGACGGATTGTTGCATTCCGCGCCCATCTCGACATTACGCACGCCGGCAGCCGGGAATGCCGCAGCACAGGCCAGCGTGGCGGAATCGGTACGGATCGCCTGAAGACGGATGGTCTTCGCGTTGAATCCGGTATTCGACGGTTTGCCCGAAATCTGCGTGGGGATGATGTCGTTGCCATCCGTCACGTTGCGGAAGCGGAACCCAGCCTGGGCCATCGTGAACACCGGATCGTCGGCGGCATTGGCGGTGCCGGAGGTTTCACTGAACCCGCCGCCGCTGACATTGAAATTGAAACTCTCCGATGTCGCGGTCAGATTGGCATACCGGAAAGACAACTGAACGGAGCTGGATCCGGCAGCAAAGGTATAGGTGGCTGCACCATCGCCCGCCGTCGGATCGGACAGCACGCCACCGCCGGCCACGATGCCGGTCCAGGTGCCACGCGCATTGCTGGTCGACAGACTGACCGCCAGACCGCCGGCGCTCACCGGATTGTGCGCGAGGTCATGCGCCGTGATGGTGATCGTATGCGAATCGCAGGCAACGCCGCTTCCCGAGTGTGAAATGCTGAAATGGTCGATGCTGACACAAGGGCTGGTTTCGCCGCGGATGAACTCAATACCGCCCTGGCTCAGCGGCTGTTGATAAACACGCACCTCGTCGATACTGCCGCTGAAACCGAAGGCGCTGGTGTTTTCGCCGGCTGCGTTGGTCTCGCCACCGATAGATGGCGGACCGGCATCCGAGCCGGCAGTCCAGGTAAACGCTTGTGTGTACGTGGTGACCTGCACGCCCGAAGTGTCGTATGCATAGAGCGTCGCGCTGCTGGCGTCAGTGCCGGCAACGAGGGTCACCGACAATGCGACAAACAGCCACTGATTGCTCGGAATTGCTACGGTATCAACCGTAACCACGGTGGGCTGCCGGTAATAAAACCGCAGCCCGCCGGCGCCGGCGCGGCTCGTTTCGCCGACACTGAATCCCCAACCGCCGGGTGATGTGTTGTTCTGGTCATCAATGAAAATACGCTGCCCCGGCAAGGCACTGTTGGTGGTATTGATCCAGGCAGTCACGGTAAATCCACCCGCCGTCGACATCAGGTCCGGATAACCGGCAGGCAATGCCACATAATCCTTGTTGGTCCGGTTGAAGACGCCGTATTGGCAGGTGCCGGGATTGCCGGGAATCGCCGGGCTCACCGATGAGGTTGTCGGCAACGTGCCGAGGCTCGCGGCAACGCCGTGAAACCCTCCGGTGCCGCTGTCGGTGACCTCGTTTGCGCCGCCGTTCCATCCGGCCGGCTGATTCATGCGCCAGTGCGAGAACGCCACTGGCGGATTTTCACGCAGCGCAATGGTCAGAAATGCATTGACGACGTTGTTGGTAATCGTCGCCGTGGTGTTGCCGGTCGCACCGACCGTCAGCTTCTCGCCATCCCAGACTGCAAAACCGCCACCATTGCCCGCAGTGGTGCCTGCATCAGTACGTTCGGTAATACCCGTCAAGTTGGCATTGGTCTGCCCGCTGAAATGCGCGCTGGCATTGTCGCGGTCATGGGCTACGGCCTGGACAATCAGCGTGTCCGGCACCGTGGTGGTTACGCCGGTCACCGTGACCGAATTGCTGGCCGTAGCCTTGACGCCACCACCCGTGACATCCCAAGGATCGCCGGAGCTGATCACGCCGCGGTAAGTCAGGATACGTGCATAAGCATGGTTGCCCGGAGCGGCCACCGTGGGATTGGCCATTACCGCTGATGATGCGCGCGCCCAGAATACGGTGAGCCGCGTGCCGTTGGTGCCGGTACCAGTGCTCTGTGGACTGCCTGTGACCTGCACGAACCCGGCGGCATTCGACGACAGCGTCACCGCCTCTCCCCCCGTTGACTCCACGAACAGCAAGGCGACATCGCCTGCTACATGCGTGGGCCAGGTCGGCGTCACTGCACCGGTGCCGCCGGCCGCGTTCCCTGCAGCCTGGAACGTCGGCGCCGCCTGGACCCCGCCGGAGAAAATCAGCGTGCAGACCGCGATAACGCAGGTAAGAGTCGCACACCCGAATCGTTCGTCGGCCAGCCTTACCAGCCTCTCCCAGAGGGGTATGCAGGGAATGCCGGGCTTTACGAAATTCATTAACATATTGTTTTTATTTATATTTTTATAAACACTCGTAACGCGGCGGCGCCGTCGGGTCCTTGCACTTCGCCAGTGTCGCGACGACGCGGCGCTCGACATAGGCATTGTCCGGCGTGCCGGGACAGGAGGCCTGATTACAGGCCGTCGAAGTTATCCGGTAGACACGAATGTTGCGGTTCGCTTCGGTAGTATCGAAAGTTTCGCAGCCCACGGTCACCGAAAACGGCGCCAGCGATCCGGCCATTGCGCCTTGGCCTATCGTGCCCGAGGGACAGGCTGCCGGTGTCGCGCTGCCCGGATTGTCGGGATCGAGGGCCTGGTACATCGCCCAGTTCAGTCCGGCACGTGCCGCGTAATAGGCACGCACACCGAGAATGTCGACCTGCACCGTGTTCTGCTGCAGTCCGGTGAAAATCACCATGAAGGCGCCGAGTGCCGACAACACCACCAGCAGAAATATGCCGGTCACCAGGCTGAAGCCGCGCATGCGGCGTGGCAGTGGGCTGCAGTTGCTCATGGCGCGTTGCTCACCTGGGCCTGTTGGAACATGCGCACCCGCTCGAGGCTGCCCCCGGCGGAAACACTGTCGATCTGCAGGATGATGGACACGGTGGCGATGCGCTCGGTCAGCGCGCCGGCGGTATAGACGAACTGACATTCGCCGACATTGCCGGCGAGCACTGCGCTATTGCCTCCGGCCGGGGGCACCGGCCCGCCCGGCGGATCCTGGCTGTAGGGATAAGCCCAGTAGCGCAGCAGCTGGCCGCCGACGCAGCCGTAAGTCACCGGCCCGGTAACGACACGGAAGCGTTTCGCCGGCGAGGGCTCCGGAAACAGCTTCGACACAATTGCGATGGGCGGCGCGGCAGTGGACGTCAGCGCCGCACGGTTGTCGCCGGCATAGGCGTTCGACACCGGACCGCTGCTGTAGAGGTTGTAAACCAC
Organism: Burkholderiales bacterium; assembly: GCA_030684405.1. GTDB lineage: Bacteria > Pseudomonadota > Gammaproteobacteria > Burkholderiales > SG8-41. Next base: position 75,129 of record JAUXYA010000012.1, read on the forward strand.
GATCTGATTGCCGGCCGCGAGCGCCGGCACAGGACCGATCGCGTCAAAACTGCTGTCGGCCGCAGAAAAATCCAGTGTGTCTCCCCCGCCGCCACTGTCGGGCTCCGCTCTGTAGCGGCCACCGCCGCTGGTTTCGATGAACTCGACGAACTGTCCGCCGCCGTAAACCCGCACGCTGTTGGGCAAGGCCAGCCGCAGGTCGCGGCTCATCCGACGCAAAGCAGTGTCCGCCTCGTCGGTCAGCGAAGCCCGGCGCGCAGCGTCGGCATAACCTTCGACCGGACGGAGAATGAACACCGCGACCACCGCCGCGATGATGGAAGTGATGGCGATCACCACGATCAGTTCGACCAGGGTCACGCCCATCATTTTGCGCAGGTGGCTCATCGTCGGTCAGGGCAGCGCATTGGGGGCATAACGGGTGCGGTAACCGTCGAGCACGACGGTGACAGCGTTGGGTCCGGTGACCGTGACGGTGGCGCGCAGCGACAGCGGACGGCCGTTGCCATCAGTCGCCGCAACGGTGCCCGTGTTCGCCGCAAGGGCCACCGTAGTCACGGCAACCGACACCGTATAGGACTCCAGGCCGCCGATCGGCGTGCCGTCGACATTGGCCGGAACGCCTGCGGGCAGGCTGGCGTAGTCATTGACGTTGTCGTACGGCGTAGTGCCGCTGCTGCGCGTTTCGCCGGGCTCGGCACCCATGCCTTCGAGGGTGGTCGCGCAACGCGCAGGATCCGCGGGATTGACAGCCGCCGTCGACTGCGCGGTTGCGGCATTGACATCGTCCGGATCGCAATAGGTGAAGGGTGCCGCCAGTATCTCCTCGAGATAGGCTTCGGCAATCGCCAGCGCCTGCTTCTGCGCCAGCGGATCAGCACTGGCGCGGGTGGTGAAACTCATCACGCCGAGGATACCGGCCAGGGCTGTGCTGATGATCGCGATGAACACCACCAGCTCGACCAGCGAAATGCCGCGACAGCGGAGCCCGTGCATCCTTCGCTCAGTTCGCGATGACATAACCCGTCTCCGCCGAAACCACGATCTGCCGCGCCGGATCGCCGGCGATGGTGCTGCTGAAGGTGATGGTGATGCCGGCGCTGGGGCGTCCCAGCCCGTCGAAGGTGAATGCCACAGGACTCAGCGTGACCCCGCCCGGCGCAGTCTCCGAGGCCAAGCCCCCGCTGACCGGATAGACCAGCGGCGTCGCGCATCCCGCCGCAGTACCTGCCCTCACCTGGGTCGCGGTCACGCAGACATGCACTTCACGCCGCCAGGCCACGGCGGTTTTCTGCGCCAGGCGCACGACCGCCGCCGACTTGTCATAAAAACCGCGGGAGTCGAAAGTGCTGGCCTGGAAAAAACGCGGGGCCGCGACGACGGCGATGATGGAGATAATCGCGATCGTGACCACCAGTTCAACCAGAGTGAAGCCCGTGGTTCTCATGACGCATCCGTGTCCGAAAAAAAGGGGGGTGCCGTCCGGCACGCCCCCATCTTTCTGTCCGCCCGGATCGCATTGTCCGGGTGCGGATCGCGGCAGCCTCGTATCAGCAGCCGGCCTTCGTCGCGTAGGGCGGTGTCGTAGCATACGTCACCTGACAAGCCGTATCTGCGACCAGCGAGAAGGTCGGTGCAGCGTAGGTGAAGCCACTAAATGTCGACAGTGCGTTTGAAATACCGGCGGTGGTCGGAATGCCGCTTGTCGCCGCCACAGCAGTTCCACCCATCGTACAAGTGGCCGCAGTGCTGCCGGTAGCCACCCATTGCGCCTGACACAACGCAACCGCACCGTTGATCGCGCCCACCAGACCGTCGGCAGCCGCAGATTTCGCATTGCTGCTGACGTCGATAAATCTCGGAATTGCCGTCGCCGCCAGAATGCCCAGAATGGCGATCACGACGATCAGTTCCACCAATGTAAAGCCTCGTTGCTGTTTCATGGTTCTTCCCTTTTTGTCTATCGAAACCGGTTTCAAAAAATCCTGCAAGAACGTGTTGCAAACATCATGCCAGTGACGCGCTTATTAGTTCAGCAGCCGGAAGTCACCAGCGAACTGAAGGTCGGCGAGGTATTCGGTGCCGTCGGGGCGGTGTAAGTGACACTGCAGTTCTGCGGGTCATTACCCATCACCATCAGGCGCAGCGTCGCACCGGCGGCAGGGCCGCCCAGTTCGGTGTTGTAGCCGTCGTCTGAAGTCGGACCGGCGTTGATTCCCGCGGCGGTGACGATGCCGGAGGCATTGGCCGTCGGGTAGGTGTGGATCATCGTGACATTGACGCCCTCCATCAGCAGCGTCGCGCCGCATTGCGGCGTGGTCGCGAGGCAGGCGGCATGGGACAGCGCGGCAGCGCCCTTCATGGCGCCCACTGCACCATTGAGCTTGGCGATCCGCGCCTGCACCTGCAGGTTGGCAAAACGCGGCAAGGCAGTTGCCGCCAGGATTGCCAGAATGATGATCACCACGATCAGTTCGATCAGCGTGAAACCCTGCTCTGTGCGCTGCGCTTTGTGTTTATTCATCATGGGGCTCTCAACATTTAGCACAAACTTTTGCGGTACTCTGTACGCGCGTTAACATTGGCTGAAAATAAATAAAGTTCAAAAACGCGATGAGACCGATGAGACTTTTGTCACAAACTGTTTAATGTATGTGCTTGATACTACAGCAAAACTCATGCCCGCGAAACCTTGCGCCGCTCACGACCACTGAAACGGTGTTGAGGGCAGCAGCGACATCCCGCCGATGGCCTGGATGGTTTTGCCCGAGACCACCACCGGCTGATAAATGATTTTTACCCGGAAGCGCAGTTGTTTCAAGCCGTTACGCGGTTCCACCGCAAGCCTCCGCGCGGAGTTTGCGACATACACCAGTTCGCGGCTGGTTTCGTCGAAGTACCAGATCCCCGGCTCCGGCTGTTGCGGATAGCTGCCACCGTAATCTGTCGGCTTTTCCGACAGCCAGCGTGTCGGGTTTTCGACTTCCAGCAGCCGGGCCTCGCCCTCACGGCGTTCGAGCATCAGTTCCGCGAGGCGAATCTGCAGCGCGGTCTTGTAGACCTGCAACGTGGCTTCAAAGCGCGCGCGCTCCGCAGCCTCTTGATAAAAATTCAGCCGCTCGAGCAGCACGCCGAGCAGCAGGGACAGGATCACCGCGACCACCGCCAGCTCCAGCAGCGAAAACCCGCGTTGCCGTCTTCCGCTCCGGCTCATGCCGTCATTTTTTTGCGGTCGCCGCGGTGCCGAGGTCCCAGATCGGCAGGAACACGCCGAGTGCGAGGATCAGCACCAGGATGCCGAGCATGACGATCAGTATCGGCTCGATCTGCGAGCTGAGGTGCTTCAGTTCGTACTCGACCTCGCGCTGGTAGAGGTCGGCAATCTCGCCGGTCAGGTCATCCAGCGCGCCCGACTCCTCGCCAACGGCGATCATCTGCAGCACCACTGGCGTGAACACCCCGGTATCGCGCGCCGTGCGCAGCACCGATTCGCCGCGCTCGACGCCCTCGCGCATGCGCACGATGCGGTCGCTGATGTAGACGTTATCCACCGTGTTCGCGACCATGCCGAGGCCGCTGGTCACCGGCACGCCGCTGCTGAATGCGAGCGAAAAGCTGCGCGCGAAACGCGCCAGCGTCGCCTTCTGGATGATCGGGCCGGCAATCGGGATGCGCAGCTTGAAACGGTCCCAGGCCATACGACCGGCAGCAGTGGCTATCCAGGCGCGCGCGCCAAAAAACACCGCCACCGCGCCGACCAGCAGGTACGGCCAGTACTCGACCATGAAATTGGAGAAGCCGATCAGGATCTTGGTCATCAGCGGCAATTCGGCTTGGAAACTGGCATAAACCTTGGCGAAGGCCGGAATCACGAAAATGTTGATGATCACGATGGCAATCGCCATCGTCGCCACCACGAAGGTCGGATAACGGATCGCCGATTTCACCTGTTCGCGCATGAACTTCTCGAACTCGAGGTGATTGAACAGGCGCAGGAACACCTCCTCCAGCCGGCCGGTCTGCTCGCCAACGCTGACCATCGAGGTGTAGAACTGGCCGAACACTTCCGGATGCCGCGCCAGTGACACCGACAATTCGCGTCCGGTGTCGAGGCTTTCGCGCAAGTCGCGCACCACTCCGGCAAAGGTCGGATTGGCCGTCGATTCCTCCAGCCCCTTCAACGCGCCCATGATCGGCACGCCGGCCTTGAGCAGGGTGTACATCTGCCTGCTGAACAGCAGCACCTCGGTATGCGTGACCTTGGGTTTGCCGAAGCTGAAATTCAGTCCACCGCCATCGGCACTCGGCGGCGCTGAGGACTTGATCTCCAGCGGCGTGATGCCGAGTCCGAACAACTGGCCGGCGATTGCGCCGCTGTCGGCACCTTCGAGGACGCCCTTCACGGCTTCGCCGCGCCCGTTGCGTCCCTTGTAGGCAAAAAACGGCATCGTGTTCAGTCGGCGAGCTGGCTGCTGACGCGCATTGCCTCATCCGCCGTGGTTCTGCCGGCGGCAGCGATCTTCGCGGCATGGTGGCGCAGGGTCCGCCCCGCCAGCTGCTCGCGGGCAATCTTGATGAACTTCTGCACGTCCTCCTGATTCGCGGCCTCCACCACCGGCTTGGTCATTTCGAGCATTTCATAAATACCCGTACGGCCGTTGAAACCGGTGCCGTTGCAATGCGAACAGCCGCGACCGCGCTTGTAGACATGGCGATCGACTTCGTCACCCAGCTCGCTGCGCAGGAACTCGTGCTCGTTGGGCAGCAGCTTGTAATCCTCGATGCAGCTCTCGCAAATCACCCGCACCAGGCGCTGGGCAAGCACCAGCTGCAGTGACAGCGCAACCATGTAGCGCGGGGCCCCCATGTCGAGCAGCCGGATCGGGGTACTCGAGGCATCGTTGGTATGCAGCGTGGAGAACACCATGTGGCCGGTCATCGCCGCGCGCAGGCCGGTTTCCACGGTCTTCTCGTCGCGCATCTCGCCGACCAGCACCACGTCCGGATCCTGGCGCAATGCGGAGCGCAGCACGCGGTCGAAGGTCAGCTCGATCTTGTCATTGACCTGCACCTGGTTGATGCCGGGCAGGCGGTATTCCACCGGGTCTTCAACGGTGATGATCTTGCGTTCGGGCGTGTTCAGCTCGTTGAGGGCCGCGTACAGCGTGGTGGTCTTGCCGCTGCCGGTGGGGCCGGTCACCAGGATCATGCCACTGTGGCGATGGATGACTTCGCGCACCTTGACCAGCATGTCGGCGGGTATGCCGATGTTGTCGAGACCGAGGATGCCACTGCCCTGATTGAGCAGGCGCATCACTACGGACTCGCCATACTGCGTGGGCATCGTCGAGATCCGCACGTCGATCGCGGTGTTGCGCACCTTGATCGCAAAGCGACCGTCCTGCGGCAGGCGCTTCTCGGAAATGTCGAGCCCCGACATCAGCTTCAGGCGCAGCACCACGGCGGAGGCGATCTTGGCGTCGGTTTCCGTCTGCAGATGCAGCACGCCGTCGATGCGGAAACGGATCTGCAGGCGTTTTTCCTGCGGCTCAATGTGAATGTCGGAGGCCCGCGCCTGCGTGGCATCCTCGAACACGGTCTGCAACAGCTTGACGACCGGCGCCTCTTCCAGGCCCGGCGTCGTCGCCAGCGCGGCAAAATCGATTGCGCCTGAGTCGCCGAGATCGGCACCCAGTTCCTGCGCCAGCCCGGCAATCTGCTCGGTGCGGCGGTAGCTGCGGTCAATGGCACGCAGCAGTTCAGTCTCGGTGACCACTGCGAGGTCGATGTCGCGCTTGAGCACGCGCGCAATCTCGTCGTAAGCCGTCAGATCGGTGGGGTCGGCCATGCCGACCATGTACGACTCGCCTTTATCCTCGAGCACGATGGCACGGAAGCGCCGCGCCTGGGTTTCCGGCAAGCGGGTGATGATGTCGCGCTTGATGTTGTAGTGCTTGAGATCGATGTAGGCCGCGCCGAGCTGGCGCGCCAGCGCCTTCGAGATCAGCTCCTCGCTGATGAAGCCCTTCTCGATGAACACATGGCCGAGGCGGCGCCCGGTCTTTTTCTGCTCCTCAAGCGCGGCTTTGAGCTGGTCTTCGCTCAGCAGCTTCTGCTGGACCAGGATTTCGCCAAGACGGATTTTTTCAGGACGGCCCATTCGGTTTTCGCTCAAAATGCAGCAGGGAATGCAAGCGGCGTACCAAGAAACGCCCTTCCCCGCAGATATCGCATGTTATTGATAATTAAGGATATCCGCTTAAGACTCCAAAAACAACCGCTAATCAACCGCTAATCGCGACGCAGGAACCGACGGATGTTCGACATTGTGCTGTACGAGCCGGAGATTGCTCCCAATACCGGCAACGTGATGCGGCTGGCAGCCAACACCGGTACACGGCTGCACCTGGTGCGGCCACTTGGCTTCACGCTCAACGACCGCACGCTGGCCCGCGCCGGGCTCGATTACCGCGCGCGCGCCGGCCTGCAAATACACCAGGACTGGGAGGCCTGCACCGCCCACTTTGGCGGACGACGGATGTTCGCCATCACCACGCGCGGCAACACACGCTACGACCAGATCACCTACACCGCGGATGATGTGCTGGTGTTTGGTCCGGAAACCCGGGGGCTGCCTGCGGCGCTGCTGGAATCCTGGCCTCCGGAACAACGGCTGCGCCTGCCGATGCGCGAAGACAGCCGCAGCCTGAACCTGTCGAATGCCGTAGCCGTGGTGGTCTATGAGGCCTGGCGCCAGTGCGGTTTTGGCGGCGGCGCCTGAACCGTTCAGCGATTCAGCGAGCCTGGGGCAAACCCAGGTGCTCGGGTTTGGCATCGCGCGCCAGCAGGCCGCGCACGATGTCGGCAGCGCTTTCCGGCCGCGCCAATACGCGACACACCGCGTCGGTGATCGGCATCTCGACGTCCAACACAGCGGCGCGGCGGCTGACCTCGCCGGCGGTAAATACGCCTTCAGCGACATGACCGAGACCGGCCTGTGCCGCGGCCACGGCCTCTCCACGCGCCAGCGCCAGCCCGACCTGGCGATTGCGCGAAAGGTCGCCGGTGCAGGTCAGCAAAAGGTCGCCGATGCCCGCAAGCCCGGTGAAGGTTTCGGCACGACCGCCCAGCGCCATGCCGAGGCGGGTCATTTCGGCGAGGCCGCGGGTGATCAGCGCCGCCCGAGCGTTGAGGCCGAGGCCGAGGCCGTCACAGACACCGGCGGCAATGGCGATCACGTTTTTCACTGCGCCGCCGACTTCGACGCCGATCACGTCGTCATGCGAATACACGCGCAGCGTCGGTCCATGCAGCGCCTGCGCCGCGGCAGCCGCCAGCGACGTATCCGTTGCGGCCAGCGTCAGCGCCGCGGGCAGGCCAGTGGCCACTTCCTGCGCGAAGCTGGGGCCGGATAGCACCGCTCCAGCGGGACCTCCGCCGATCTCTTCCGCATAAACCTCGTGTGGCAAGCGCGCATCCGGACGTTCAAAACCCTTGCACAACCAGATCACCGGCACCGCAATCTTCAGTTCACGCAGGCGGCGCAGCGTCGCGCGCAGGCCGGACACGGTGACGGCAATCACCACATAGGCACAACCCTCGATCGCCCGCGGCAGTTCAGGTTCCACCGCAAGCCGTTCCGGAAAAGCGCAGCCCGGCAGATAGCGTGTATTGACCCGCGCAGCGGACATCGCGCGCAGTTGTTCAGGATCGCGCGCCCATAACCACACGGCATGGCGCACTGCAAGATTGATGGCGAGTGCGGTGCCCCAGGCGCCGGCACCGAGAACGGCGATTTTCATCGCGGAAGACTGCGCCTTGCCGCGGCGGGTGTCATCCGCCCCAGACATCGGCTGCGCGGACATAACCAGCGGTGCCGTCGCGGTGGCGGACATGCAGCCAGCCGGCACTGCCGCCCTCAAGCAATTCAAGCAGCAGGTCGCGCCGGCCTTCGAAGGCGACTGGCGCATCGGCGGCCGGCTTCTGGCGCACCGTGACGGCGGTTTTCAGCAACACGTTGCGCGCATTGTCCAGCGACTTGCTTTCGACCCAAGACAGGGTACCGGCAGCATCGCGCACCTTGACCCAACCCTCGACCTGGACGAGAACCTCGAGCGGATAGCCGCGGTTGACGATGAACTGCCGGGTCGACTTGTTCGAAGGCGCGTCATAGAGAACGACCGCAGCTTCGGCCGCGGAGCGGAACTCGGCCGCCCCGGCCAGCGCCGGGAACAGCCCGGCGAGGATTGCGATGATCAGCCTGCGCCTCATCGCGGCATTTCTCAGGCCGGTGCTGGCGCCAGCGCCGCCTGCTCTTCCTGCAGCTGGCGCAGGCGCTCCTGGTATGCGGCTTCGAAATTCATGTGCTGCAGCAGCACCGGCGGGAACCCCGCACGCGACACCATGCTGGCAACGGCTTCCCGCGCATAGGGCAGCAGGGTGTTGGGACACATGATGCCGAGCACCGCATCGGTTTCATGAGACGGCAGGCCGACCACCTGGAAAATGCCGGCCTGTGCAACCTCGACCAGGAACACCGTCTTTTCGCCCAGCTTGGCGGTCACCGTCACTGTCATCACGACCTCGAACAGGCCGGACTGCTCCAGCGGACTCGCCGCGTTGTGCACGCTGATCTCGATTTGCGGACTCTCGCGCTCCAGGAAAATATGCGGCGCGTTGGGAATCTCCAGCGACAGGTCCTTGATGTAGATTTTTTCGATGCCGAACTGCGGCTGCGCTTGCTCGCTCATTCAATGAATTCCTTGGATTGTGTGGTTGACCGGCGCTCAGGCCGCCAGCAACGGGTCCAGCTTGCCGGCACGGTCCAGCGCCGAGAGGTCGTCATAGCCGCCGATATGGGTTTCGCCAATGTAGATCTGCGGCACCGTGCGGCGGCCCGTCTTCGCCATCATGTCCTCACGCTGCACAGGATCGATATCGATGCGGACCTTGTCGATCTCGGCCACGCCCTTGCTGCGCAGCAGCTGCTCGGCCATCTGGCAGAAAGGGCAGACAGCGGTGGTGTACATACGAACTTTAGCCATGTTGCGGCCGCCCCGGGTCAGCGCTTCTCAAGCGGCATGCCGGCCTGTTCCCAGGCACTGATGCCACCGCGCAGGTTTACGGCCTGATCGAAGCCGTTGCGGCGCAGGACCTGCACCGCAACATGGGAACGCGTGCCGCTGCGACAGGTAATGATGATCGGCCGCTCGCGGAATTTTTCGATTTCCCGCAGACGCTCGGTGAGCTGCTTCTCGGGCAGATGCCGCGCGCCGCCAACATGTCCGGCCTCGTACTCGCCGGTGTCGCGCACGTCGATCACCAGCGCGTCCTTGCGGTTGATCAGTTGCACTGCTTCGAGCGCGCTGACTTCGCGGCCGGCGCGGAAGGGCCGCATCAGCAGCGGCCACAGCAGCATTGAGCCGGTGACGAGCGCACCGCCGAACAACATCATGTTGAACGGACTTTTTTGCAGAAAAACGATGAAGGCATCCATGGGGAAAGAGTTATTGCAGGGGCCGGTGGCCGGTATGGGCAGATTCTAACAGAGGACGGAACAGCACCGGCTGCTCCGCCGCGAGTTGCGCGAGGCGCTGTTCGAAACCGGCAGGCGCATCGGGATAGGCGCGCCGCGCTGCAACGAGCAGGCTCCGTGCCTCCGCCGTGCGGCCCGCAAAGGCCAGCAACAGCACCTGGCGATAGACCAGCACCGGTTGCGGCGTGAAGCGGATCACCCTCTCGTTCAATGCCAGGCGGCGCTGCAGGTCTTCCGCGCTCGCCGGCAGCGGCATCACCATCGACAGTTCGACATAGGGTGTCAGCAGGGCATTGCGATGGATGCGCAAGATGGTGTTGACGAATCCGGCATCGCGCAGCTGTTCCAGCGTCGGCCGTACCGCGCGTTCGAACACGCGGTAATCGTTCCACAGAAACACCAGATTCGCAGCTCCCACCAGCACGGCCGAGGTGGCGATCAGGCGGCCAAAGCGCGCCAGCCGCGGCCGCAGCACCGGTGCCGGACTGAGCCCCAGCAGCAGCGCAGCAATACCGAGGAAATAGGCGTACCACAGCGGATATTCGAGCAGACTGTGGATGCCGAACACGCCCAGCGTCGCCCACAGCCACCAGTGCTCGGGGTTCGGCCGCGTGCGCAGGGCGCGCCACAGGCCCCAAGCCAGGGGCAGCAGCAGCAAGGCGGCTCCGATGACTCCGGTTTCGACCAGCAGGTGCAGCGGCAGGTTGTGGACATTGTTGTAGAGACCCGGCGACCCCGCAGCGAGGGGACCCGCGAGATGCTGGAAGTACTCGGTGGCGAAACCGCCCCAGCCGACGCCCCTCAGCGGATGTTCAGCAGCAATGGCCAGCGCCGCCTGCCACAAGCCGATGCGGTCGCTGACGCTGGCCGCCCCTGTAAACAGCCGCTCCACTGCCGTCACCGCCTCGCGTTGGGGTGGTGCGAGCCAGCCAAAGCCGGCGGCGTGTTGCAGCAGGTAATGCAGGATGATGAACAAACCGGTCCAGACAAACAGCCGGCGCGTCTGGGGGGCATCCCCGGCAATGCGCAGGCGCAGGGCAAAAGCGAAGGCTGCCAGCAGATACAGCCAGACGCTGCGTGAACCGGACAACCCCAGCACAAACAGCATGGGCAGAACGATGATGGCAGCTGCGGCCAGCGGCAGACGGCTGCGGCTGTGCAGCTGGGCCACGCTGAACAGGCCCAGCGCGATCAGCGCCGCGAAATGATTGGGCTGCGCGATGTTGCCGAAAACCGCAGGGCCGTGCAGGCGCGTAATCCAGGCATTAAAAGGCATGATCAGATTGAAATGCTGGATCACGCCGATGAGTGCACTGAGCAGGGCCCCGGCGGCAAGCCCAGCCGCAACCACTGTGCAGACGGTTTCAAACCCGCAGGCGCGCACCAGGGCGCGTCCGGCAATGATCAGCAATCCTGCCCACACCAGGTACAGGGCGCCGAGCAGCGCTTGACCGAAATAGGGCGACCAGCCGGCAAGGCCGTGAATGATCAACAATCCGGCCAGCGCAAACAGCGGCAGCGACGCCCAGGGCACTTCGGCATTGGTCCAGGCACGGCGCCCCAGGAGCACGGCAATCACGCCGAGGCCACAGGCGAGGGCCAGCCATTCCGAATAGAAGGAGGTCAGCGGATAGCGGTGATAGGGCTGCAGGAAAGGCAGCACGCAAAGCAGAACCGCGCAGGCAAGGCCGAAACGCGCGGGCAGATTTGATTGAGCCGGGAGCGTCATGCGCGGCCCGGGATCAGGAGAAATGGAATCGGGTAGACGCTACTTCTCGGGGCCGCAAAACACTTCTCGCATCATGCCGATCAGCGTCAGCGTGCGCTCGTCGCCAATGCGGTAATACACGCGGTTGGCATCCTTGCGCGTGCGCAGCACGCCTTTCTCGCGCAATATTGCGAGGTGCTGGGAAATGTTGCTCTGCGAAGTGCCGACGCAGTCGACGATATCCTGGACGCTCACTTCCCGATCGCCCAGCACGCAAAGGATCTTCAGGCGCAAGGGATGCGCCATCGCCTTGAGGGCGCGGGAAGCCTGCTCGATATGCTCGTCCCGGTCCAGCACCTGCTCGCGAACTGCTGCTACATCTGTCATGAGTCCTCGGACGCCGCCCAAAGCGGTTGAAATGATTTAGAATTATACTGCATCACAATATTCTGAAAAGTCTTTTAAAATCATGAAGATAACACCAGTGCTGCTGGTCATTCTCGACGGTTTCGGCCATCGCGAGGACTGCGACGACAATGCCATCTGCCAGGCGCGCAAACCGCACTGGAATTTCCTCTGGAAAACCTGCCCGCACACCATCATCGATGCCTCGGAGAAATGGGTCGGCCTGCCGGCCCTGCAGATGGGAAATTCCGAGGTCGGCCACATGAACATCGGCGCGGGACGCGTGGTGTATCAGGATTACACCAAGATCGAGCACGCCATCGAAACCGGCGAATTTGCCGAGAATCCGGTGCTGGACGCCGCCATCCGCAAGGCCGGGGACGGCGCCCTGCACGTGCTCGGCCTGCTGTCCCCCGGCGGCGTGCACAGTCACGAATCGCAGATTCACGCCCTGCTCGACCTCGCCGCCGCGAAGGGCGCAAAGCAGGTACTGGTGCACGCCTTTCTCGACGGACGCGACACGCCGCCGCAGAGCGCGGAAGCCTCGCTGGTCGCGCTGGAACAGAAATGCCGCGCCCTGGGCAATGCGCGCATTGCTTCGATCTGTGGCCGATATTTTGCGATGGACCGCGACCAGCGCTGGGATCGTGTCGAATCCGCCTACGACCTGATCGTCGACGGCCGCGCGCAGTTCAGCGCAGCCGATGCGCTTGCCGGCCTGAAGGCCGCCTACGCCCGCGGTGAAACCGACGAATTCGTCAAAGCCACGGCCATCGTCCCGACGGGAGCTGCGCCGACGCGCATCACTGACGGCGACACTGTCGTGTTCATGAATTTCCGTTCCGATCGCGCGCGCCAGATGACCGCGGCCCTCACCGATCCGGCGTTCGCCGGATTCGCGCCCAAACGTGTGCCCAGGCTCGGCTATTACTGCACGCTGACCAGCTACGGCGAGGACTTCAGCAACATCCCCGCTGCTTTCGGCCCTCAGCAGATCCGCAACGGCTTCGGCGAATTCCTGTCGCAGCAGGGGCTGCGCCAGCTGCGCATCGCCGAGACCGAGAAATACGCCCACGTCACCTATTTCTTCAACGGCGGCGTGGAAACGCCCTATCCCGGAGAAGACCGCGTGCTGGTGCCGTCGCCCAAGGTGGCGACCTATGACCTGCAGCCGGAGATGAGCGCGCGCGAGGTTACCGACCGGCTGGTCGAGGCCATCCAGTCGCGCCGCTACGACGCCATCGTCTGCAACTATGCGAATGGCGACATGGTCGGGCACACCGGCAATCTGGAGGCGGCAACCCGGGCGATCGAGGTACTCGACGAATGCATCGGCCGCATAGTCGACGCGATGCGCGGCATCGGCGGCGAGGTGCTGATCACCGCGGATCACGGCAATGCCGAGACCATGCGCGACACGGAATCGCAGCAACCACACACTGCACATACCCTGAACCTGGTGCCACTGCTTTACATCGGCCGCAAGGCGCGCATCGCCGGTGGCGGCGCGCTGCAGGACGTGGCGCCGACGCTGTTGGCAATGATGGGGCTGCCGCAACCCGCCGATATGACGGGGCGTCCGCTGATCGAGTTTGCGTGAAGCGTAGCGCGGGCCTGCTCATCGCCTGGCTGGCGCTGTGCCCTGCGGCCCTTGCCGCGACGGCGGGACAGACGCAGGAGGAACTGCGCGAATTGCGCGCGCGCATTTCGGCGCTGCAGAAGAAGCTGGCCACAGCCGAGGAAAGCCGCAGCGAGGCTTCCGACGCCTTGCGCGAATCGGAAAAGGCGATCTCTGAGGCCAATCGCGAACTGCGCGGGCTCGCCGTGCAATCGCGCGAAGCGGACGCCCGGCTGGCGGCGCTGCGCAAATCCGCGGATGCGGCCACTACCACGATGCGTGGCCAGCAGGCGCTGCTCGGCCGCCTGCTGCGGCAGCAATATGTGCAGGGTGAGCCCGACGCGCTGCGCCTGGTGCTGAGCCGCGAAGATCCCAATGCGATGGCGCGCCAGTTGCATTACCTGGCGCATGTCGCGCGTGCGCGCGCGCGCCTGGTTGACGGCCTGCGCGAGAACCTGCGCGAATTCGAACGCCTGCAGGCGGAAATCGCGCAGGAGGCAGTAGCGATCGCCCGCATCGCCGCCGGCCAGACCGCACAACGCGCGCGCCTCGAGCAGGAAAAACGCGCCCGTGCGGGCGTGCTGACGCGGCTGTCGCGGGACATCCAGAAGCAGCAGCGGGAAATGCGCGCCCTGCAGGCCAACGAAAACCGTTTGACTCGCCTGGTAGAGCAACTGACCCGGCTGGTGCGCAAGCCCGTCCCCGCCGGCAAGCCGCGACCCCGTAACAACGCCCTGCCGTCCGGGACAGGTGACGGCAGCCCCTTCGCAGCGCTGCGTGGCAGCCTCGCATTACCGGTGCGCGGGGAACTTGGCAGCCGTTTTGGCAGTCCACGTGCAGACGGTGGTGTGGTGTGGAGAGGTTTGTTCATCGCCGCCAGGGCCGGCGAGGACGTGCGGGCGGTGGCCGCGGGCCGGGTGGTATATGCGGACTGGCTGCGCGGATTCGGCAATCTGCTGATCGTCGACCATGGCGACAGCTACATGACCCTGTATGCCAATGCCGAGGCTCTGCTGAAGCAGGTTGGCGACGTCATACGCGGCGGCGAGCCGGTGGCCACTGTGGGTAACAGCGGTGGCAATGCAGAATCGGGCTTATACTTTGAAATGCGGCACGAAGGACGGCCTTTCGACCCCATGCAGTGGGTCCGTTTGAAGTAATCATCAGCAACAATCACAGCAGCCGCCAATCGCGGCAGGAGCAGCAAATGCGCAGCAAATTCAGTCAGTTGGGCCTGGTCATCGGCGGCGTCCTGATCGGCGTCGCGATCAGCCTGAATTATTCGGCGGTCGCCCAGCGCAGCACCCCTTCGGCGCTGCCGCTGCCGATCGAGGAACTGCGCGCCTTTACCGAGGTTTTCGGCCGCATCAAAAGCGATTATGTTGAACCTGTCGAGGACAAAAAACTGATCACCGAGGCCATCAACGGCATGCTCACGGGTCTCGACCCGCATTCCGCCTACCTCGATCAGGAAGCTTTCAGGGAAATGCAGGTCGGCACTCAGGGCGAATTCGGCGGCCTCGGCATCGAGGTCGGCATGGAAGACGGCTTCGTGCGCGTGGTGTCTCCGATTGACGATTCCCCCGCATCGCGGGCCGGCATCAAGGCTGGCGACCTGATCGTCAAGCTCGACGAAACCTCGGTCAAGGGCATGTCGCTCGGCGACGCAGTCAAGCGCATGCGCGGCAAGCCCAACACCCAGATCGTGCTCACCATCGTGCGCAAGGGCGAAACCAATCCCATCGTCGTCACGCTGACCCGGGCAGTGATCAAGATCCAGAGCGTCAAGTCGACGCTGCTGGAGCCGGGATATGCCTATGTCCGCGTCAGTCAGTTCCAGGAACATACCGGCGAGACACTGGCGCGCTCGGTGGAAAGCCTGTTCAAGCAGAACCAGGGCCCGATGAAGGGTCTGGTGCTCGACCTGCGTAACGACCCGGGCGGACTGCTCAACGGCGCGGTGGCGGTATCTGCGGCCTTTCTGCCGCGGGATGCGCTGGTGGTTTACACCGACGGCCGCACTGAAGACGCCAGGATGAAGCTCAATGCCAGCCCCGAGCATTACCTGCGCGGCCGCAACAAGGAGGATTTCATCAAGCGTCTGCCTGCCGCAGCCAAGACTGTGCCGATGGTGGTACTGGTCAACGCGGGTTCAGCCTCGGCCTCCGAAATCGTCGCCGGCGCACTGCAGGACCATGAGCGCGCGGTGGTGATGGGCCAGCAGACCTTCGGCAAGGGTTCGGTGCAAACCATCCTGCCGCTGGGCAACAACACTGCAATCAAGCTGACGACGGCGCGCTACTACACGCCGAAGGGACGCTCGATCCAGGCGCGTGGCATCGTGCCCGACATACCGCTTGACGACGTTGTCACCAGCCGCGCGGCGCTGAAGCTGCGCGAGTCAGACCTGACCAAGCACCTCACCGAGGGCGTCGCCGAGAAACCGGCCGACAAGGCCCAAGCGGCAGCGAAGTCGGCGCAGAAATATGGTTTCACCCCGGCGCCGCGGCCGCAAGACGTCGACGAGAAAACGCTGCGTCCGGAACCCGGCCAGATTGTCTCGCCCAATGACTACGAGCTGAATCAGGCGATCGCCTTCCTGAAAAGCCGCTCGGTCGCCAAGACGAACTGACGCTCCCTCAGCATCAACAACGCCCGGCCCGGCCGGGCGTTGTTGTTTCCGGCGGCAGTAACCGCTAGATTCGCGTCATGAACGACCACCAACTGCTGCGCTACAGCCGGCACATCCTGCTGCCGGAAATCGGCATCGAGGGGCAGCAGCGTCTGCTCGACGCCCATGCGCTGCTGATCGGCGCCGGCGGCCTCGGCTCCCCGGCGGCAATGTACCTCGCCGCCGCCGGCATCGGCACGCTGACCCTCTGCGACGGCGACAGCGTCGATCTCACCAACCTGCAACGCCAGATCGTCCATTGCGAAGCGGCGGTCGGTGCGAAAAAAGTCGACTCCGCGCGCGCCACCCTGCTCGGGCTCAACCCCGCAATCCGCATCAATGCGGTCGCCGAACGGGTATCCGGGGACCGGCTGCAGGTACTGGTCGACGCCGCTGACGTAGTGCTCGACGGCTGTGACAATTTCGAGACCCGCCACGCCGTCAACCGCGCCTGTGTGCGCGCAGGCAAGCCCCTGATATCGGGCGCGGGCATCCGTTTCGATGGACAACTCGCGGTATTTGACCTGCGTCGCGCCGACTCGCCATGTTACGCCTGCCTGTTTCCGGAAGACGGCGAAATGGACGAAATGCGCTGCGCGGTGATGGGTGTGTTCGCGCCGCTGGTGGGCATCATCGGCGCCATGCAGGCCGCCGAGGCGCTGAAACTCGTGATCGGCGCCGGGGAGACACTGACCGGACGCCTGCTGCTGGTCGATGCACTGACCATGGACCTGCGTGCGGTCAGCCTCAAACGCGACCCGGCATGCCCGGTGTGTGGATCACGGGCAGCCTGAAGCCGCGCTCCTCAGGTCATATCGAGAGAATCCGCGTCCTTGGGCGCGGTTTCCGCTGCCAGCGTTTCCTTCGAAGGCGTCGTGCTCTGACCGCTCAGCAGGTGGTTGAGTTCACGCGTGAGGCGCTCGACATCGGGCGGATTGCGACCGAGCATCTGCAACAGCAGCCGCGACGGAAAATCCGCAAGGGTCTCCGGATGATTGGAGCGGATGCGCGAAGCGCTTTCGATGATCGACCGCGCATGACTGGTCTTGAAACCGGTCTTGAGGTTCTCGATCGAATCCAGAATCGCAAGCTGGCTGCGGGCGATGCCCAGCATCAGTTGCGCAAGCTGCTCTACCTTGATGTCGGCCATGATGCACTCCTCTTCCAGAATGGGATGGTCATGCGAGTATGCCTTCCAACAGCTGCTTCCACTGCCGCTGCCAGTACTCGGCAGGATCGCGGCGGAAACCGCTTTTTGCATACTGGTGCCAGCGGCCGGCGACGAAGCTCATCAGCACATTGGCCTGCGCGCTGAGGTCGACGTCCTCGATCACCTCTTTCTGCGTCACCGCGAAGCGCAGCGCCTGTTTCAGCGCCGCCTCGAGGCGATCATGAATCTGGTTGATGCGCGCCTGCAGCGCCTCGTCCTCCGTCACCAGTGCATCGCCGATCAGCACGCGGGTCATGCCGCGGTTTTTCTGCGCGAAGCCGAGCAGCATGGTCATGATTGCCTCAGCCTGACGCAGACCGCTCTGTTCCTCGCTGGTGATGCGGTTGATCAGCGTAAACAGAGTCTGCTCAACGAAGTCGATCAGGCCGGCGAACATGTCCGCCTTGCCACGGAAATGGCGATAAAGCGCGGCCTCGGAAACCCCGATGCGCGCGGCCAGTGCCGCGGTGGTGATGCGTTCCGCGGAGGGCCCCTCGAGCATCTGTGCCAGAGTCTGCAGTATCTGGGTCTTGCGTTCGCCGCTGCGTGCCATGTGTTCCTCAGTAGAGGTGTGCTGCGTGACTGGAAAGTACGGCCATGCCCTGCACCCGCACATCGACGTATCCGGGCACGCGCTCCGCCTGTGATACCCAGACGGTTTTCATGCCCAGCCGTTTCGCGGTGCGCAGATTTTCCAGCGTATCCTCAACCATGATACAGCGCCGCGGCCGCAGGTGATGGATGCGGCACAGCTTGAGGAAACCGTGGGCATCGGGCTTGGGGCGAAAACCCGTGCGCTCGATCGAAAACACGGCATCGAACAGGCTCGCAATGCCGAGCACACGCAAAACCGCCTGCGCATAGTGCACCGGTGCATTCGAAAATACGAACTTGCGCCCCGGCAGCCGGCGCAGCGCGTGGCGCAGTTGCGGCTCGCCCACGACCATGCGTTGCAGGTCGGGAAACTGGTGGGTGTGCCAGAGGAAATGCTGCGGGTCGGTGCCGTGGTGGCGCATCAGGCCGAGCAGCGTCGCACCGTAACGCTGCCAGTAGTGGCGCCGCAACTCACCTGCCGCCTGCTCGTCAAGTTGCAAGTGCTGCTGCATATACGCGTTCATCGCACGGTTGATGTGTGGAAAAATGTGCGGCGAAGCATTGTGCAAGGTGTTGTCGAGGTCGAATATCCACGCGACCTGGGTTGTCATCGCCCGCATCCCGCCGAAGGCATCAACGGCGGCGGATCAGCGTGCCGACGCCTTCGTCCGTGAGGATCTCCAGCAGCAGCGCGTGTTCGACGCGGCCGTCGATGATATGGCAGGTGTTGACGCCGTTTTTCACCGCGTCCAGCGCGGAACCGATCTTCGGCAGCATGCCGCCGTGGATGGTGCCGTCGGCGAACAGTTCGTCAACCTTGCGCGCGGTGAGCCCGGTCAGCAGCTTGCCCTCCTTGTCGAGCACGCCAGCGGTATTGGTCAGCACAATCAGCTTTTCTGCCTTGAGAATTTCAGCAACCTTGCCGGCGACAAGATCGGCGTTGATGTTGTACGACTCGCCGTTGACGCCCACGCCGACGGGCGCGATAACCGGGATGAAATCCTCGGTGTGCAGCAGGTTGACGATCGCCGGGTCGATGCTCTCGACCTCGCCGACCTGCCCGATGTCGACCAGGTCATCGCTGTCTGTCGCGCCGCGCACCTTAAGCTTGCGCGCGCGGATGAGACCGCCGTCCTTGCCGGTAAGTCCCACCGCCTTGCCGCCGCAGCGGTTGATCAGGTTGACGATTTCCTTGTTGACCTGGCCACCGAGGACCATCTCCACCACGTCCATGGTTTCGGCGTCAGTGACCCGCATGCCCTGGATGAATTCGCCCTTTTTGCCGACGCGTTTCAGCAGCTCATCGATCTGCGGTCCGCCGCCGTGCACCACCACCGGGTTCATGCCGACCACCTTCAGCAGCACCACGTCGCGCGCAAAACCTTCCTTCAGCGCCGGATCGGTCATTGCATTGCCGCCGTACTTGATGACGATGGTCTTGCCGTGGAAACGCTGGATATAAGGCAGCGCTTCAGCGAGGGTTTTGGCTTTGGCGGCGGCGTTGCTGGCGGACAGTGGCATGGATGATCCGTGAAGGCAGGGTAGATGAACGGGATAAATGTGAGGGTTCACTCATTTTACCCGACGATAAAAAAAGCGGCAGGCCTTTCGGCCCACCGCTTGGGTGAATACGGCTTGCGCTTCCGGGAGGCGGAGCTGCTGCCTGACTCAGTTGATCGACAGCCGCTTCGCAGTCACCGCCTGTTTCTTCGGCAGCGTCAGCTCAAGCACGCCATCGGCGTATTTGGCGGAAGCCTTTTCGTCGTCGACCGGTTGGCCCAGAGTGAAGGCGCGATAGACCTTGCCGTAGTGGCGCTCGGCGCGCAGCACACGCTCGCCGTCCTTCACTACGCGCTCGTTGCGGGTCTCCGCGCTGATCGCAACCTGTTCGGCGTCGATGGTGACGTGGATGTCTTCCTTCTTCACGCCGGGGATCTCGGCATGTATGACGTAGTCCTTCTCGCTTTCACGGACATCCACACGAATCGCCTGCGCCGACTGCGGCGCGCCTTCGAAAGCCATCGGGCGCACGAAAAAGCCGCGCAGCAATTCGTCAACTGAGTCGTCAAACGGGGTAAAGCGGGTAACATTGACCATCATCATCTCCTTGAATTTGTTGCGGCACTTGCGCCGATGTTTCAAATATGGGCGCCCCGTAACGCTTTTCAAGAGTACCCGGCCACCCTCGCGGCAAATAACGTAAGTAATTGTTTTTTAACATTATTTTGCATAATATCCCGAGCAAGGCATCACCGCAGGCCCAGGCAATCGAAGCCGAGGGTGCCTACCTGCTGCGTTATGCGCAGCTGCAGTTGCGCAATCCGGCGCAGGCCGAGGATGCCGTGCAGGAGACGCTGCTTGCCGCGATTGAGGGCATCGCCCGCTTTTCCGGAAAATCCTCGCTGCGCACCTGGCTCACCGGCATCCTCAAACACAAGATCATCGACCAGCTGCGCCGCTCGGCCCGCGAACAAGCCTTCGACGTGGACGACGATCGCGCTGAAGCGGAAGCCATCGACGCGCTGTTTGCCGGCGACGGCCACTGGCGCGGCATGCCTTCGGACTGGGGCAATCCGGATGCGGCGCTGGAGAACAGCCGCTTTCGCGCTGCGTTCGAGCTGTGCCTGCAGCGCCTGCCCGAACGCAGCGCGCGGGTATTCACGATGCGCGAGGTCATGGACATGTCCACCGGGGAAATCTGTCAGGAACTGCAGATCACCCCGACCAATTGCTGGGTCATGCTGCACCGGGCGCGCCTGACACTGCGCGAATGCCTGGAACTCAACTGGTTTGACGGATCCCGCCGATGATGAGCACTTGCAAGCATGCTTCAGAGTTGATGTCGCAAGGACAGGACCGTACTCTCGGGCCGGTCGAGCGGCTGCAGCTGCGACTCCATCTGCTGATCTGCAAGCGCTGCCGGCGGGTCGAGCAGCAGTTCGGGCTTCTGCGCGCAGCGATCCGCCGTTGCCGCGACGACAGCTGAAGGCCCGCGGAACTTCCGCAGTCACGGCGGAGTCTGTTTTTTGGGCCCCCATGGAGGCGCCCTTCCTCTCACGACTTTATAATCAGGCTTTTTCCGACAATGACACGCATATTCCTCGCCGCCCTTCTGGGCATCTTTGCGCTGCAATCCTGGGCGCAGGTCCAGCCGCCCGCCCCCGCCGTCGAAGCCCGCGCCTGGCTGCTCTTTGACGTCAACAGCGGTCAGGTGCTTGCCAGCCGCAATGCCAGCGACCGCTTCGAACCGGCCTCACTGACCAAGGTGATGACCGCCTACCTCGTATTCGGCGCACTGAAACAGAAGTCGCTGAAGCCCGAGCAGGTGGTGCCGGTATCAACCCGCGCCTGGAAAGCCGCGGGCTCGCGCATGTTCATCGAGCCGAACAAGCCGGTGACCGTCGATGAGCTGGTGCGCGGAATGATCATTCAGTCCGGCAACGACGCCAGCATCGCGCTTGCCGAAGCGGTGGCCGGCAGCGAAGAGGTGTTCGCGCAGATGATGAACCGCGAGGCCAAGCGGCTCGGGCTCACCAACACCAATTTCACCAATGCCACGGGCCTGACCACCCCCCAGCTCCATTCATCCGCCGAGGACCTTGCCAAGCTGGTCGTCGCGCTGATCCGCGACTACCCGGAGCACTACCCGCTGTACTCGCAGAAGGAATACCGCTTCAACAACATCACCCAGGCCAACCGCAATCGGCTGCTATGGCTGGATCCGACAGTCGATGGCGTGAAGACCGGTTACACCGAGAATGCCGGTTACTGCCTGGTCACTTCGGCACGGCGCGGTGAACGCCGGCTGGTGTCGGTGGTGCTTGGTGCCGCCTCGGAGTCGGCGCGGGTCACCGAAAGCCAGAAACTGTTGAACTGGGGCTTCCAGTTCTATGACAGCGTCAAGCTTTACGCCGCGAATCAGCCGGTCACCAACCTGCGCGTATGGAAAGGCTCCTCGAGCATGCTGAAGGCCGGTTTCACCAGCGACCTCTTTGTGGCCGTCCCCAAGGGCCAGGGCGACAAGGTGAAAGCCGTCGTCGAAAGCCTGCAACCGCTGCTCGCCCCGGTAAGCCCGGGCCAGCGCGTGGCAACGCTGAAAATCGAGATCGACGGCAAGCCCCACGCCGAACTGCCGGTCGTGGCCCTCGAGAACGTCCCGGCCGCCGGCTTTTTCGGTCGCGCCTGGGACAGCCTGCGGCTGCTGTTCTGACAAGCCCGCCGGACTAAACTACAGCCTTTCCCCTGATAACCACGGCCCGACCATGAGCGAAATCGTCTACCTGAACGGAAAATTCCTGCCGATCGAAGAGGCCCATGTGCCGGTGCTCGACCGCGGCTTCATCTTCGGCGACGGGGTGTACGAGGTCATCCCCGTCTACTCGAAGCATCCCTTCCGCCTGGCCGAGCACCTGCGGCGGCTGCAGTACAGCCTCGACAAGGTGCGCATCAGCGACCCGTTCAGCGAGACTGAATGGACGCAGCTGGTCGCCGATATCGTCGGGCGCAACGCGGGCGAGGACCAGTCGGTCTACCTGCAGGTCACCCGCGGCGTCGCGAAGCGTGACCACGCATTCCCGAAAGGCGTCAAGCCGACGGTGTTCATGATGAGCAATCCGCTGGTCACGCCCGCCCCGGCCCTGGTCGAGTCCGGTGTCGCTTGCATCAGCGCGCAGGATTACCGCTGGCTCAACTGCGACATCAAGTCGGTGTCCCTGCTCGGCAACTGCCTGTTGCGCCAGTTATCGGCCGATGTCGGCGCCACCGAAACCATCCTGTTCCGCGATGGTCAGCTGACCGAAGCCTCGGCCAGCAATGTGTTCGTCGTCCGCGACGGCGTGCTGCTGACGCCGCCCAAAGACCACCTGGTGCTGCCCGGCATCACTTACGACGTGGTGCTGGAAATTGCGCGGGCCCGCGAATTCCAGGTTGAAGTGCGTGCCGTCAGCGAGGCCGAGGTGCGCAATGCCGACGAAATCTGGGTCACCTCATCGACCAAGGAAGTGCTGGCAGTGACGATGCTCGACGGCAAGCCGGTCGGCGACGGCAAGCCCGGACCGCTGTTCCGGCGCATGCATGCGCTGTACCAGCAGTTCAAGCAGGACCACATGAGAAAAGCGGCTTGAGCATTCCGCCCGCCACTCCCGAAGCGTCGCTGATCGAGTATCCCAGCGACTTCCCGCTGAAAATCCTGGGTCACACCCAACCCGGCTTTGCACAGGCGGTGCTCACCGTGGTCAAGCGGCATGCCCCCGACTTCGAGGACGCCTCGCTGAGCATGAAGACCAGCAAGAAGGGCAAATACCTCAGCGTGACCTGTGTTATCCGCGCCACATCGCGCGAGCAGCTCGACGCGCTCTACCAGGAACTGTGCGATCACCCGATGGTGGTCATGGTGCTTTAGCGCTGCCGAAATTCGCTAGCTGCCGGTCATGCCAGCGACCGAGCAGCAGCTGTGCCGCGAATGCACCGCAGAGCGCGAGAAACATGTCCCACTGCGTGTCCCAGACATCACCCTGGGTGGCGAGGAATTCGTCGGCTTCCGCCCCGATCAGCAGCGCCGCCCACCACTCGATCAGTTCATAGAAGGCGCTGATCGCGAGCGCGATGCACAGCACCAGGAAAAACAGGATTTTCCTGCCGCTGATACCGAACACCCGCAACAGCAGCTCGCGCGCCAGCAGCGCCGGTATGAAACCCTGCGCGATGTGCCCTATGCGGTCATAGGGATTGCGCGAGAGCCCGAGCAGGTCCTGCAGCCAGAAGCCCAGCGGCGTGCGCGCATAGGTGTAGGCACCACCATAAATCAGGATCAGCCCGTGCACGGCAATCAGTGCATAGACCAGCGGCGTCAGCGGCAGCCGTTCCCGGGTCAGCAGCAGCAGCGGTGCGGCAATCAGCACCGGCAGCACTTCCATGAACCAGGTCAGCCGGTCATAGGGCGCAATCCCCGACGCAATCAGCGCCGCCGTCCACAGCACGCAGGTCGCGGGCAGGATGCGGTCGCTTGCGGACATGTTTTCGTACTATTTCGGCAGCTTGCGCTTGCGCAACTCGCGCAGCTCTTCCGCGTAATCCTTGCGGAAATCCGAGCCCGAGCCTGTCAGGTAATTGCGAAAGTCGACGCAGACCTGATCCATGCCGTCGCGCGGCTGGGCGAGTATTTCATCGCGCTTTCCGGTGCGGTATTCGAGGATCGAACCCTCGTACTTGCCGACATTGCGCATGTACTCGCGTTCATCCTTCGAAGCGCCGCGGATCATCAGGGTCAGCCGCGCCTCCAGCTCATTGAGCAGTGCCTTGTGCCGGGTGTGCCAGACGGCATAGGCTTTGGCATTGGCTCCTGACTGCGCCGGAAAGGCCTGGTCACAGGCGTCTCGCAACGCGAGCAGGCGCTGGTGTGCAAAATAGATCTGGCTGAGCGCGCTGCCGTAGTTGCCGGAGCCTTCCGCCGCCATGGCCATCCCGCTGCTGCCCAACAGCACGCATATGAGCCCTGCTGCCAGAGTGTGAATCCGCACTGCGTTCTCCCGATCATCCTATAATGCGGCGTCATTATCCCATCAATGCACGGGCCCCGTGCCCGTCCACAGGGTTCTTCCGGTGTCCCTTCCTGCCGCCGCAACGCAGCCATCCGTCGCAGAGCCGCTCGTCGTCCGCCGGCTCGGGTTGGTGCCGTACTGGCCAACCTGGGCCGCGATGCGCGAATTCACCGCGACGCGCACGGCACAGACGGCGGACGAGCTGTGGCTGCTGGAACACCCGCCGGTCTATACCGCGGGCATCGCCGGCAAGCCCGAACACTGGCCGCGCATCGACAACGGCATACCGGTGGTACGCGTTGACCGCGGCGGGCAGATCACCTACCACGGACCCGGCCAGCTGGTGGCCTACCTGCTGCTCGACATGCGCCGTCGCGGCATCAGTGTGCGGCCGCTGGTTCGGCAGATGGAGCAGGCGGTGATAAACCTGCTCGCCGATTACGGCATCTCCGCGCAAGGCCGCGCGGATGCGCCCGGCGTCTATGTCGGCTCCGCGAAGATCGCTGCGCTCGGGCTGCGCGTCAGAAATGGCTGCTGTTACCATGGTCTCGCGCTGAATGTCGATGTTGCACTGGAACCCTTCAGCGCGATCAATCCCTGCGGTTACCCGGGACTGGAAGTGACCCGCACCCGCGACCTCGGCATCACGGACAGCCGCGCGCAGCTCGGCGCAAGGCTGATCCGCCACATCAGGAACCTGCTGTAATGACCACGACCGGCGAAAAACAGAAAGGCCAGGCTAAAACCGCGCGCATCCCGATCAAGGTGGTGCCGTCAACGCCACTGAAGAAACCCGACTGGATCCGCGTGCGCCTCGGCAACAGCGCGCGTTTCCAGGAAATAAAAGACATCCTGCGCGCGCAGAAGCTGCACACGGTTTGCGAGGAAGCGACCTGCCCCAACATCGGCGAGTGTTTCGGCAAGGGCACGGCGACCTTCATGATCCTCGGCGACCTGTGCACGCGGCGCTGCCCCTTCTGCGACGTCGCCCACGGCCGTCCGAAACCGCCGGATGCCGACGAACCGCGCCACCTCGCCGAAACCATCGCCGCGCTGAAGCTGAAATACGTGGTCATTACCAGCGTCGACCGCGACGACCTGAGGGACGGCGGCGCGCAGCACTTCAAGGACTGCATCCGCGCGGTGCGTGAACTGTCGCCGCAGACACGCATCGAGATCCTGGTGCCGGACTTCCGCGGCCGCCTCGACGTCGCGCTCGACATCCTCTCGGCAGGACCACCCGATGTGATGAACCACAATCTCGAAACGGTGCCGCGCCTGTACAAACAGGTGCGCCCCGGTTCGGACTACGCGCACTCCCTCAAGCTCCTCAAGGATTTCAAGGCGAAGTTTCCGCATGTCCCGGCCAAGTCGGGGCTGATGGTGGGTCTGGGCGAGACTGACGAGGAAATCCTTGAGGTGATGCGCGACCTGCGTGCCCACAACGTCGACATGCTGACCATCGGCCAGTACCTGCAGCCCTCGGCCCATCACCTGCCAGTGCTGCGCTACGTCGAGCCGAAAATTTTCGAGATGTATGCGGCGGAAGCCGAACGCATGGGCTTCAGTCATGCAGCCAGCGGGCCGCTGGTGCGTTCGTCATACCACGCCGACCAGCAGGCACATGAGGCAGGTGTGGTTTAAAGACAGTACGTTTAACAGGATGGACAGGATATGCAGGATTAACGGCGCAAACCGTGTTCTGGTTTTATCTTGTATATCCTGTCCATCCTGTTTAGCTTTGCCTTTTGCAACTACGTCTCTTTCAGTTTTTCTTCCAGCAGCAGGTGCAGTTTCGCGAAATTCGGTTCGCCGAGGATGCGCGTCACCAGCTTGCCGCGCCTGTCGATCACGAAGGTCGTCGGTGTCAGCTTCACTTCGCCGAAGGCCTTCGCCAGTTCGCCCATTGGATCCAGGGCAACCTTGAACGGCAGCTTGTTCTTCTCGACATAGTTCAGCACGTAATTCGGCGGATCGTGACGCATCGCCACGGCAATGGTTTCGAAGCCCTGCGCGCGATACTTCATGTAGGTCGCGGTAATGTACGGCATTTCGCGGATGCAGCTGATGCAGTCGGTGGCCCAGAAATTGACCAGTACCACTTTGCCACGCAGGCTTTCAGTGGTGATCTTCTCGCCCTCGATGGACACGAAGGTCACCTCGGGCGCTGTCGGCTCGGCGTTCCAGATCGCAAATCCGGCAAAAGTTAGCGCTCCGGCGACGACCACGGCTAAAATGAGGTTTCCGGTTTTTTTCATGGGTGCGGTTCAATTGAAGGACGCGACTATGGGACGCATTCTCGGGTTTCTGCTGTGCCTTGTCACCAGTCTGCCAGCCAGCGCAGGCGTTGCCGACATCTCCAACGCCGATGCCGCCAGTGGTTTGAGGCAGGCATTGACCGATGGTTCCGCTGCCGCTGTCAAGATTCTCGGAGCAGAAAACGGCTATTTCGGCAATGCCAAGGTCAAAATCCCGCTGCCGCCCAGCCTGCAGCGGGTCGAAGGTGCCCTGCGCATGATGGGCATGAAGCGCCAGGCTGACGAGCTGGTGCTGTCGATGAACCGCGCCGCCGAGGCTGCAGCGCCGGAAGCAAGGCAGCTGCTGGTCGATGCCGTCAAGAAAATGTCGGTGCAGGATGCCAAGGGTATCCTCACCGGCGGCGACACCGCGGCAACGGAATATTTCAAGCGCACTACCCAGACCCAGCTGACACAGCGCTTCCTGCCCATCGTCAAGAAGGCGACAGAGCGCGTCGGCCTCGCCCAGCAATACAACAACCTCGCCAGCCAGGGCGCCTCGCTGGGGCTGGTCAAGCAGGAAGATGCCTCGATCGAAACCTATGTCACGCGCAAGGCCCTCGACGGCCTCTATCTGATGATCGCCGAGCAGGAAAAATCCTTCCGTCAGAACCCGGTCGGCGCCACCAGCAACATCGTCAGGAAAGTGTTCGGCGCGCTGCGCTGATCAGCCTGCGGGAATCGCGCAGACAAATTCTTCGAACTTGCCGTTGGCTGGCCGCGGCAGTTCGCCCTCGAAGTAGGCAAACTGCAGCCGGAAGGGGTGGCCCAGCGCCTCAGTGATCATCCGCGCGAGTTGTGATTCTTCAGTCGCGCTCAGTACGCGATCCGTCACCAGCCGAACTTCCACGTCTTCCAGTGAGTGCTGGATCATCTGAAAACGGCGCACCGGCGCAACCTCCCGGTAAGGCAGCAAGCCGACGGTAGGCCAGCGCTGGCCGCCGCCCGGCAACCGCAGCATGTTACGTTCGCGGCCGGCGATGCGTTCCAGTGTGGGCAGGGTTCGGCCGCAAGCGCAGGAATGGCCCACGGTGGCATAGTCCCCGAGTTCATAGCGGATCAGCGGCATTGCATGATTGTGCAGGCTGCAGACAACAAGCCGGCCGGTCTCGCCCGGTGCGCAAGGCTGGCCCTTAGCATCCAGCACCTCGACCAGTACGCTTTCAGCCATCACATGGTACTGCCCAGATACGGGACATTGCAGGGCGATATAACCCAGTTCCTGAGAACTGTAGACGTCTTCGATATCCACCCCGAGAACCTCGCGACACTGCTGCCGCAGCCGCAGACTGACCGTCTCTCCTACGGTCAAAACCGCGCGTAGCCCGGGCAGTCGCTCCCGGGCCGCCTCGAAATGATCAAGCAATGCCATGAGATTGCTTGGATAAGTCAGCAGATATCCCGGCGCCTGTCTCCTAAGCCAATCCACTTGGGTATTGATATCGGCACTCAGGCTCAGCAACGCCGCGGGTCCGGTGGCGCATACGGCCTCCGAGGCTGGCCCCCAGCCTGCTGCAATCGCACCTTGCGGCGGATCGGCAACGCCTGGTGCGACCGCACGGATTGCCGCGAGCTTCAGGGTCTGGTCACGGCCATGCCATTGATGGTCGCGCAATGCATTGGCCTGCCACAGCAATCCGTCAATAGCGGTTCGCAGGACCAGCACCGGCTGCCCGGTCGAGCCCGAACTGCGGCTCTCCCGCACATCACCAAATTGCTGCGGTAGTACTGTACTGCGTAACGCAATCACTCCGTCCTGCAGATCGCGCCGGGTCAGCACCGGGATTCTGCGCAACTGCTCAAGGGTCAGCATCTGGCCAGCAGACCAACCGGCCATTTCCAGCCGTTCCCGGTAAAACGGCACATGCCGCCAAGCGTGATCAACAATCAGTGAAAGCTGCCTAAGCTGGTGATCCAGTGTCTCCCCTATCGGCCAGCATTCACACTGCTCGAACTGCCACAAGAGGGCGAGCAAACGGGCTGTCCGGGCGTCCGGCAGCGCCGGCCACACCACGCCGGGAACGGAGGATTTAGTAATCCTCATGTCCGACTCGCGAATCGGTCCGGATCAGCACGGTAGCCTGGCGCTTTCAGTGCGCACGATCCCAGTTCGGGCCCGCGCCGACCTCGACCAGCAGCGGCACCGCCAGCTCGGCGACGCCCCCCATCAGCCGCGTGAGCCCGGATTTGATCCGCTCCAGTTCCGCTTCCGGCACTTCCAGCACCAACTCGTCGTGGACCTGCATGATCAGCCTGGATTCGAATTTTTCCTCGTCGAGCCAGCGCTGCACGGCGATCATCGCCAGCTTGATCAGGTCGGCTGCCGTGCCCTGCATCGGCGCGTTGATCGCCGCGCGCTCGGCACCCTGGCGGCGCGCGGCGTTGCTGGCGCGGATTTCCGGCAGCCACAGGCGGCGGCCGAGCACGGTCTCCACATAGCCGAGCTCGCGCGCCTGCTCGCGGGTGACACGCATGTACTCGGCAACGCCGGGATAACGCTGGAAATAGCGGTCCATGTACTGCTGCGCGGCGGCGCGCTCGATGCCGAGCTGGCGTGCGAGACCGAAGGCCGACATGCCGTAAATCAACCCGAAGTTGATGACCTTGGCATACCGCCGCTGCTCGCCGTCGACGGCCGCAAGTTCGACGCCGAAGATCTCCGCCGCGGTCGCGCGGTGAATGTCCTCACCCGCAGCGAAGGCCTTGAGCAGGCTCTCGTCCCCGGAGATATGCGCCATGATGCGCAGCTCGATCTGCGAATAGTCGGCAGACACGATCTGCGAACCGGGCGGCGCGATGAAGGCCTCACGGATGCGCCGGCCCTCGGCGGTGCGGATGGGAATGTTCTGCAGGTTGGGATCGCTGCTCGCCAGCCGGCCGGTGACTGCGGTGGCCTGACCGTAGCTGGTGTGCACGCGCCCGGTCCTGCGGTTGACCATGCCGGGCAGCTTGTCGGTGTAGGTCGACTTCAGTTTCGCCAGCCCGCGGTATTCGAGAATCAGCTTGGGCAGCGGGTGGTCCAGCGCCAGTTCCGCGAGTGACTCCTCATCGGTGGAAGGCGCGCCGCCCGGCGTTTTCTTGACCGGTTTCAATCCCTGCTTGTCGAACAGTACTTCCTGGATCTGTTTCGGCGAACTGAGGTTGAAGGGTTGCCCGGCCTGTTCATGCGCGCGTTTCTCGATGTCGAGCATCTTCCCGCCGAACTCCGCCGACAGTTCGCCGAGCAGCTTCGCGTCCAGCAGCACGCCGTTGCATTCCATGGTGTAGAGCACCCGCATCGCCGGCATTTCGATGTCGGCGTAGATATGACTGAGCTTGCCGTCGCCGGCAAGGCGCGGGTGCAACGCCTGGTGCAGTTGCAGCGTGATGTCGGCATCCTCGGCGGCATAGTCGGCGGCACGTTCGACCGCGACCTGCTCAAAGCCGATGCGTTTTGCCCCGGTCCCCGTAACCTCATCATAAGTTATTGTTTTTATTGATAAAATTCTATCCGCCATGGAATCCATATCATGTCGCTGATGGCTCTCCAGAACATAGGATTCGAGCAGCGTGTCATGGGCCACACCGGCGACCTGCACGCCGCAGTTGGCGAACACATGCATGTCGTATTTGAAATGCTGGCCGAGTTTCGCGCGCCGCGGGTTCTCCAGCCAGGGCTTCAGCTTCTCCAGTACTGCGTCGCGAGAGAGTTGCGTCGGCGCACCGGCGTAGACATGACCGACGGGAATATAGGCCGCGCATCCCGGTTCGGTGCTCAATGAAATGCCGACCAGTTCCGCCTGCATCGGATCGAGACTCGTGGTCTCGGTATCCACCGCAGTCAATTCGGCAGCCTCGATGCGGCGGACCCAGGCGTCGAGCGCTTCATCGGTCAACACGGTCTCGTAATCGCGTGGGTGCTGGACGCGCGGCGGCGAATCGTCCGTCGTCGCGACTTGAGCGGGCACAGCGGCTTCACCGTTATCAAGCTCGCGCCGCCAGGTTCTGAACTCGAAACGATCGAACAGTTCTGCGAGCTTGGACTTGTTCTGCGGCTGCGGCGCCAGATCCTGCAGTTGCACCGGCAAGGGCACATCGCATTTGATGGTCAGCAGTTCGCGCGCCCGCGGCAGCCAGTCGAGGGTGTCACGCAGGTTCTGCCCCACTGCCCCACCTATATCCGCGGCTTTGCTGACAATGTCGTCCAGTGAACCATACTGGGTCAGCCATTTCACCGCGGTTTTCGGCCCGACCTTGGGCACTCCCGGCACGTTGTCGACGGCATCGCCGACCAGCGTCAGATAGTCGACCATGCGTTCAGGCGGCACGCCGAATTTTTTCGCGACGCCCTCGACATCGAGGGTTTCATTGGACATGGTGTTGACCAGGGTCACTTGCCGCGTCACCAGCTGGGTGATGTCCTTGTCGCCGGTGGAGATCACCACGCGCATCCCCGCTTGTCCGGCCTGACATGCCAGCGTGCCGATGACGTCGTCGGCCTCGACGCCTTCGACCTCAAGCAGCGGCCAGCCCATCGCGACAATCGCCTCCTTCAGCGGTGCGATCTGCGCCGCGAGGTCGTCAGGCATCGGCGGACGGCTCGCCTTGTATTCCGGATAAAGCTCATCGCGGAAGGTCTTGCCCTTGGCATCGAACACGCAGGCGCTGTATTCCGCCGGCACATCCTTGTGCAGCTTGCGCAGCATGTTGAGCACGCCGTAGATGGCATTGGTCGGCTCGCCGCGACTGCTGCGCAAGTCCCTGATCGCATGAAATGCCCGGTAAAGATAGGAGGAGCCGTCGACGAGGAGCAGGGTTTTCATGCAGAGGCCATGCAGTGGAGGTGAAATGGGCGCTTGCGCAAGGCACTGCGCTTCCGGCGCCGCTACCGCCGTGGATTATCGCAGAGTTGGCGCGCGACCCGCCGCCCGCCAGCTGGCGTTTGCCTTTCACAACCGTGCCAAAAACCGGATAATGACGGCAACTGGAGCCCCTGATGCGACACACCCTGCAACGCCTGATCATCGCCGCCGTACTCGCCGCAGTGCTGCCGGCTGCCGCGCAAGACAAATCCAAGGCGCAGCCGATACCGGAGCCGCCGCCGCCCCCGCCGGGATTCGAACTCGATTCCGCGCAGGAACCGCAGGTGACCATCCGCAAACGCGGCGATGACACCGTGGAGGAATACCGCATCGGCGGCAAGCTCTACATGCTCAAGGTGACGCCGCCAGGCGGCAGGTCGTATTACATGATCGACGAGCGCGGCGACGGCAAGTTTTCGCGTCAGGAAGCCCATGACAGCGGCATCCGGCCGCCCATGTGGGTGATCCACCAGTTCTAGAATCACTGCCGGCGCATTGCGGGCGACGGGGAAAATGCGGTAAGCGGTAAAGAGTGAGCAGTAAGCAGTGAGCGGTGAACTGCAAACACCTCATGCCCACGATTTACCGCTTACTGTTCACCGTTTACTGCTCACCGTTCACCGTTTACTGCTCACCGTTCACCGTTCACCGCTCACTGTTCACGATTCACCATTCATGTCCGTTTACACCACTGTCACCGCCGATGAACTGCGCCACTGGCTGCGCGATTACGACATCGGCGAACTCATCGACCTGCAGGGCATCAGCGCCGGTATCGAGAACACCAATTATTTCGTCACCACGTCCGCTGGCCGCTACGTGCTGACGCTGTTCGAAAAGCTCACGGCACAGGAACTTCCGTTCTACCTGAACCTGATGGCCCACCTCGCCGAGCGCGGCGTGCCCAGCGCGCACCCGGTGGCGAGCCGGGGCGGAGGCTATCTCGGCACGCTCAACGCCAAGCCGGCAGCGCTGGTGGCGCGCCTCGAAGGCACCGACATGACCGCGCCCGATGCGGACCATTGCGCCGCCATCGGGGCCGTGCTGGCCCGGCTGCATCTCGCCGGACAGTCCTATCCGGCGAAAATGGACAATCCGCGCGGACCGAAATGGTGGAAAAGCGTGCTGCCGGAAATCCTGCCCTTCCTGCCGGACAGCGAAGCGGTGCTGCTGCAGGAGGAAATCCGCTTCCAGTCGCTGTACCGCTTCTCCGACCTGCCGCGCGGCACAATCCACGCCGACCTGTTCCGCGACAACGTGCTGTTCAAAGGCGGGCAGGTCGCCGGCGTCATCGATTTCTATTTTGCCTGCACTGATGCGCTGCTCTACGACGTCGCCATCGCGGTCAATGACTGGTGCATCGACAACGATGGCGCGCTGGACGCGGCTCGAAGCCGGGCCTTCCTCGACGCCTATGCGGCAGTCCGCCCCTGGACGCCCATTGAGCGCGGCGCCTGGCCGGTGATGCTGCGCGCCGGTGCACTGCGCTTCTGGGTCTCGCGGCTCTACGATTTCCATTTACCGCGCCCCGGTGAACTGACCCATGCCAAGGATCCGGAACATTTCCGCTGCATCCTTGAACTGCGCATCCGCGACGAACACAGGCTGCCGGGGCTGGCCGCCTGAAAGGCTTTCCGGCCGCGCCTATAATCTTCCCGGGAGGAAACGCAAACATGCAGATCAACACCGTGGCCGCCGGCAGAGGCTGGGAATGGATTGCCGAAGGCTTCAGGATTTTCCGCAAACAGCCGCTGACCTGGATCGCGCTGCTGGTAGTGATGGCGGTCATCTGGTTTGCCGCGGTGATGGTGCCGCTTTTCGGTGCGCTGGCAATCAACCTGTTGTCGCCGGTGTTCTTTGCCGGCCTGATGCTGGCCTGCCGCACCACCGATCAGGACGATGAGCCGAAAATCGCCCAGCTGTTCGCCGCCTTCAAGACCCACGCCAACCCGCTGATCACCGTCGGCGGCATCTACCTGGTCGGCAATATCATGGCAGTAGCGGTGATGTTCAGCGTCGCCGGCAGTTCGGCGATGGAGGCCTTGCTGGGCAAGTCCGGCGGCGACATCGAGGTCATGCGCAGCGCACTGCGCAGCCTGCTGACTGGTGTGGCCATCGGCACGGCAGTATTCCTGCCGGTGTTGATGGCGGTATGGTTCGCACCACTGCTGATCGTGTTTCACAACCTGCAGCCGATGGCCGCCATGCGGCTCTCGCTCTCCGCCTGCTGGCGCAACACGCTGCCTTTTCTGGTCTATGGCGTGCTCGGTCTGATGCTGGTCGTGATCGCATCGATTCCGCTGATGCTCGGCCTGATCGTGCTGCTGCCGGTGCTGGTGTGCTCGATCTATGCGAGCTACAAGGACATCTTTCCGGTGGCGCCTGCGGCACCGGCAGAGGCATCGGAAACAATGGAATCCTGAAATTTTTTACCGCCGATGAACGCGGATGGACGCCGGTAACTGCGCTGAATTTTCAGTCAATCACTTTCATGGTTTTGATCCGATCGGCGTGTGTCGGCGTTCATCGGCGGCAAATAGATTCAAGTATTTGATTTTATTAACTTTGTTAAACGGCAATCAGTTTCGCATATTCCAGCATCAGCCACTTCAGCCCGGAATCGCGGAAGTTCACCTGCACCCGGGCGTCGGCACCGCCGCCTTCGGCGCTGACGATCACCCCTGCGCCAAACTTGACGTGGGTCACCGCCTGGCCGATGCGCCAGGGAAAATCGCGCGGAACCGCTGACGGCGACGCCGCCCCAGGGCGCGCCGCACCGCGGGCACCGTAGGCAGGCGACGGGTGGCGGGCATGGATCGGTGCCTGCCGCACATGGTTCACCCGGGTCAGCAGCGCTTCCGGCAATTCCTGGAAAAACCGTGAAGGCACGTTGTAACGCGTCTGCCCGTGCAACATGCGGCTTTGCGCCAAAATCAGATAAAGCCTGCGCCGCGCCCGCGTCAGCGCGACATACATCAGCCGTCGCTCTTCCTCGACGCCGTCGGCTTCGGTCATGCTGTTTTCGTGGGGGAAAAGCCCCTCTTCCAGCCCGGTGATGAACACCGCGTGGAATTCCAGGCCCTTGGCCGAATGCACGGTCATCAGCTGCAGTGCGTCGGCTCCGGCTACGGCCTGGTGTTCGCCCGCCTCCAGAGCCGCGTGCGCGAGAAATGCCGTGAGTTCGTCCATCTCTTCGGGCGGTGCGCCCTCGGCCGGCAGCCGCGTCGCACGCTCGTCGACGAACACCGCCGCGGCATTGATCAGTTCGTCAAGGTTCTCGATGCGGTCGGCACCTTCCTTCTCGTTGCGGTAATGCCCCTTCAGGCCGCTGTGCTCAATCACGTGTTCGATCACCTCCGGCAGTGGTAGCCCGGCGGTGGCAATACGCATGGTTTCGATCAGCTTCACGAACGCGGCAATGCTCGAAGCGGCCTTGCCCGACAGCGTGTTGGCACAGGCCGCCGCCCACAGGCTCATGCCGGCTTCCCTCGCCATGCCCTGCAGCTGCTCGAGACTGCGGTTGCCGATGCCACGAGTCGGGAAGTTGATGATGCGCAGCAGCGCGCCGTCGTCTTCCTGGTTGGCGACCAGACGCAGATAGGCCAGCGCGTGCTTGATTTCCTGGCGTTCGAAAAAACGCAGGCCGCCATAGACCCGGTACGGCATGCCGGCGGTGAACAGCGCGTGCTCGATCACCCGTGACTGCGCGTTGGACCGATAGAGGACCGCGATGTCGGAGAGTGGTGTGCCACTGGCACGCAGGCTGCGCACCTCATCGACGACGTAGGCCGCTTCTTCAAAATCGGTGACCGCCTCGAATACCCGCAACGGCTCGCCCTTGCTCTCGGCAGTCCACAGGTTTTTACCGAGGCGGCGGCGATTGTGTCCGATCAGCGCGTTGGCAGCATCGAGTATGTTGCCCTGGGAACGGTAGTTCTGCTCGAGTTTGATGACCTTTTCGATACGAAAGTCGCGCTGCAGGTCCTGCATGTTGGCGCTGGAAGCGCCGCGCCAGCCGTAGATCGACTGGTCGTCGTCGCCGACCGCGAAAATTGCATTGTGCTGGCCGGCCAGCAATTGCAGCCAGCGGTATTGCAGGCGGTTGGTGTCCTGGAATTCGTCGACCAGAATATGGTGGAAACGCCCTGCGTAATGTTCACGCAGCGCCTCATTGCGCGCCAGCAGCTCATAGGAACGCAGCAGCAGTTCGGCGAAATCGACGACGCCCTCGCGCTGGCACTGGCGGTCGTACTCGGCGTAGAACTCGACCATGCGCCGCGAAAAATCGTCGTAGGGCTCGACCCTGTCGGCGCGTTTGCCCTCTTCCTTCTGCGCGGCAATGAACCACTGCGCCTGACGCGGCGGGTAACGTTCCTCGTCGACGTGCAGCGCCTTCATCAGGCGTTTGACCAGCGCCAACTGGTCCTGGGTATCGAGGATCTGGAACAGTTGCGGCAGGCCGGCCTCGCGGTAATGCGCGCGAAGCATGCGGTTGCACAGGCCGTGGAAGGTGCCGACCCACATGCCGCGCGTATTGATCGGCAGCATCGCCGACAGCCGCGTCAGCATTTCCTTCGCCGCCTTGTTGGTGAAAGTCACCGCAAGCAGGCTCATCGGGCTCACCTGCCCGGTCTGGATCAGCCAAGCCATGCGCGTGGTCAGCACGCGGGTCTTGCCGCTGCCCGCACCGGCGAGGATCAGTGCCGACTGCTGCGGCAGCGTTACGGCTTCGAGTTGCTCGTCGTTGAGGCCGGAAAGAAAGGAGGGTGTCATCGCGTGATGCAGTATGGGCAGCCCGGATTATACGCGGCGACCTCCGCGCCCTCGGCGCTACGGCATGTGGCCGGCGCGGCGCAAGGCAGCGGCGAGGACGGCCGCATCCTCCGCGCTGGACAGCCCGTCAACGTACAGCTCGTAACGCAGGCCCGCGGCAGCGCGGTAGGCGCGCAGTCGCAGCGGATAACCGCCGGTGCGCAGGCGTTCAGCAAGCGCGCTCGCCGTGGCTTCGTCCGCTGCTGCGGCCAGTGTCAGACGAAGTTTACCGTCGCTGCGGCTGGCGCCGCTGGCCGGCGCGATTTCGGTTTCCTCAGCCCACTCCTTCAGCTGCGCTTCCGGCACCGGCGCCACCGACTGGCGCGAACCGTCGCGCCCGGCGATGAAAAACGACAGCGGATCCTGCATCGTGAATGCCTGCTCGCGGTGCTGCACGAAAATGCGGCCTTCGATCAGGCACACCACATCACGCTCCGGCGAAGACTTGCCCCAAATATCCGTGCCGCGGATGCCGGCGGTCACCGTGACGATGCGGATATTGATGTCACGCCGCGCCTGGGGTGAACCGAACAGGCGGGTGGTGAAACGGAAAGCCCCCTGCAGCACGTCGAGAGTGCCGCTGACTACGCGTTCGGCAGCAACGCCGCGGTCGGACAGGCGCTCAACACCCATGCGGGCGTTTTCGCCAAGCTTGACCGCACTGCCCTCGGCCAGCCGCAGCAGGGCGCGGGCGCCGCCGCCGGTGAGCACGCGATCGCCATCCCGCAGCAGCTGACCCGGCTGCAGTGGTTCACGCGCACCGCCCGCGCGTTCAACCCATGCCGGGCTGAGCACTGCCTCGACGGTGACGGTGCGGGCCACGGCCGTCCCGGCGAGCAACAACGACGCCAACAACAGCAGGCTGCGTAACACCATGCATCTCCCTCGAACGGAACCGGGCCGACAGCGGAAGCGTCGTTTATAATCGCGGCTTTCCGCCCCCCGGCATTTCTTGCGGTCGCCTCTCGCGACTTTTCTCCGCCAAATCAGCATCATGCAACAAAAATACAACCCGCAGATCATCGAGCGCGACGCGCAGAAATTCTGGAACGAAGCGCAGTCTTTCCGCGCCATCGAAACCGGCAGCAAGCCGAAATATTACTGCCTGTCGATGTTCCCCTATCCCTCGGGCAAGTTGCATATGGGACATGTGCGCAACTACACCATCGGCGACGTGCTGACGCGTTACCACCGGATGAAGGGTTACAACGTACTGCAACCGATGGGCTGGGACGCTTTCGGCCTGCCGGCGGAAAACGCGGCTATGGCCAATGGCGTGCCGCCGGCGAAGTGGACCTGGGACAACATCGCCTACATGCGCAAGCAACTCCAGTCGCTGGGTTTCGCCATCGACTGGAGCCGCGAACTGGCGACCTGCAGCCCCGACTACTACCGCTGGAACCAGTGGCTGTTCCTGCGCCTGCTGGAAAAAGGCATCGCCTACAAGAAGACCCAGGTGGTGAACTGGGATCCGGTGGACCAGACCGTACTCGCCAACGAGCAGGTCATCGACGGCAAGGGCTGGCGCACCGGCGCCACCGTCGAGAAGCGCGAAATTCCCGGCTATTACCTCGCGATCACCAAATACGCCGACGAACTGCTGTCGGCGCTCGACACGCTGCCCGGCTGGCCGGAGCGGGTGAAAGCGATGCAGGCGAACTGGATCGGCAAAAGCTACGGCGTGCGTTTTGCCTTCCGATATAACTTATCCGCCGCGGCAAGCGGCGGCACGAGCCTCCCTTCCCCCTCCCCTTCCCTCATCCCTGACCCTTCTCCCGAGGGGAGAAGGGAAACAAATACCTCC
>JAUXYA010000013.1 GCA_030684405.1 Burkholderiales bacterium
CGTCCAGACCCAGCGACTCCACGATGTACTGGTAAGCGTGCGTGTGGATCGCTTCTTCAAAGGCCTGACGCAGCAAAAACTGGCGGCACTCGGGTGCGGGGATGTGGCGGTAGGTGCCCTGCTCGAGGTTGTTGGCGGCGAGCGAATCGGCCGTGGCGAAGAAGCCGAGGTTGCGCTTGACGATGCGGCGCTCGTCCTCGGTCAACCCGTTGGGATTCTTCCAGAGTTCGATGTCGCGGCTCATCTGGATTTCCTGGGGCATCCAGTGGTTCGCGCAAGCCGACAGGTATTTGTCCCAGGCCCATTTGTACTTGAAGGGCACCAGCTGGTTGACGTCAGTCTGCCCGTTGATGATGCGCTTGTCGGCAACGTTGACGCGTCGCAACTGCTCCTCGGCCGGAGCCTGTGACGGCGCAAGATCCGCCATCAGCGGTTGTTTTGCCAAGCCCGCTCCCGCGGCCACCGAGTCTTCGAATTGCAGCATCTTCAGTCTCCTTTATTAGCGTTGTGGGTGGACACCTTCCGGTGCATGCGGCTCTTTATTGCTGTTGTGGGTGAACCACTGCCGCACCGGTGAAGCAAACCCTGATCCAACAACTGCCGTTCAATATTCCGCTTAACCACGTCCCTGATTCGTGCCCTGCAAAACTGCGCCTACTGGCAAGCCTCGCACTCGGGATCGAGTATCGAGCACACCTTGGGCTGTTCATCGGCCAGTCCGCCGTCCGTCGGCACCGCGTTGAGCTGCCCCGCCTTGGAAGTCGATTTCTCCGTCGAAGTCGCTCCCAGCGTGCGCAGGTAATAAGTGGTCTTCAGGCCGCGCAGCCAGGCCAGCTTGTAGGTGTCGTCAAGCTTCTTGCCGGAAGCACCCGCCATGTAGATGTTCAGCGACTGCGACTGGTCAATCCACTTCTGCCGGCGCGCCGCGCATTCAACCAGCCAGCTGGCGTCGATTTCAAAGGCGGTGGCGTAGAGGCTGCGCACGTCCGGCGGCACGCGGTCAATCTTTTCCAGGGAACCGTCGAAGTACTTGAGGTCGGCAATCATTACTTCGTCCCACAGGTTGAGCTTCTTCAGGTCGCGCACCAGGAACTCGTTGACGACCGTGAATTCGCCCGACAGGTTCGATTTGACGTAAAGGTTCTGGTAGGTCGGCTCGATGCACTGCGACAGGCCGGTGATGTTGGCAATGGTCGCCGTCGGCGCAATCGCGATGCAGTTCGAATTGCGGATGCCGACGCGCTGGATGCGGCTGCGCAGGGCGGCCCAGTCAAGCTTCGTGGACATGTCGCATTCAACATACCCGCCGCGCTCATCGGCCAGCACCTTCAGCGAATCCAGCGGCAGGATGCCACGATCCCACAACGAACCCTTGAAGGTCGAATACGGGCCGCGCTCCTCCGCCAGGTCGGACGAAGCCGAGTAAGCGGTGTAGGTCACCTGTTCCATCGAACGGTCGGCGAACTCCACTGCAGCGGGGGAACCATAGGGAATGCGCAGCATGTGCAGACAGTCCTGAAAACCCATAATGCCGAGGCCTACCGGGCGGTGCTTGAAGTTGGAGTTACGCGCCTTGTTGACGTTGTAGAAGTTGAGGTCGATCACGTTGTCGAGCATGCGCATGCCGGTGGCCACCGTGCGCTTCAGCTTCTCCATGTCGAGCAGGCCGGTGGACAGGTCCAGGTGCGCCGGCATGTTTACCGACGCCAGATTGCACACGGCGATTTCGTCAGGGCCGGTGTTGAGCGTGATTTCAGTGCACAGGTTGGAGCTGTGTACGACACCGACGTGCTGCTGCGGCGAGCGCAGGTTGCAGGGATCCTTGAAGGTGATCCACGGGTGTCCGGTCTCGAACAACATGGTCAGCATCTTGCGCCACAGCTGATTGGCCGGCACCTTCTTGTAGAGCTTCATCTCGCCGCGGTCACACATCGCCTCGTATTCGACATAGGCTTTCTCGAAGGCCTTGCCGAATTTCTCATGCAGGTCCGGCACGTCGGACGGCGAAAACAGCGTCCAGCCGCCGCCCTCCATCACGCGCTTCATGAACAAATCCGGAATCCAGTTCGAGGTATTCATGTCGTGGGTGCGACGGCGGTCATCACCCGTGTTCTTGCGCAACTCGAGAAATTCCTCGATGTCGAGGTGCCAGGTTTCAAGGTAGGAACACACCGCACCCTTGCGTTTGCCGCCCTGGTTCACGGCCACGGCCGTATCGTTTACGACCTTCAGGAAGGGCACCACGCCCTGCGACTTGCCGTTGGTGCCCTTGATGTAGGCGCCGAGCGCACGTACGGGGGTCCAGTCGTTGCCGATGCCGCCGGCGTATTTTTGCAGCATCGCGTTTTCCTTGATGGCTTCGTAGATGCCGTCGAGGTCATCGGATACCGTGGTCAGGTAGCAGCTGGCGAGCTGCGAGCGGCGCGTGCCGGAATTGAACAGCGTCGGGGTCGAGCTCATCAGGTCGAAGCTCGACAGCACGTTGTAGAACTCGATCGCGCGCGCTTCGCGCTGGCTCTCCGGCTCGTTCAGTGCCAGGCCCATCGCCACGCGCATGAAGAACACCTGCGGCAGTTCGATGCGGCGGCCTTCGATGTGCAGGAAATAACGGTCATACAGGATCTGCAGGCCGAGATAGGCGAACTTGAGGTCGCGCTGGGGATCGAGCGCGGCGCCCAGTGCCTTCATGTCGTAATGTCCCAGGCGTTCGTCCAGCAGTTCGGCCTTGATGCCCTTCTGGATGAATTCCGGCAGGTAGGCGGCGTAACGGGTGGCCATCTCCTCCTGCGTCACCTCCTCGCCCAGCGTCTCCAGGCGCATCGTATGCATCAACAGGCGCGCAGTCACATAGCTATAGCTGGGATCCTGTTCGATCAGGCCGCGCGCGGCGAGGATCAGCGACTTGCGGACCTCCTCGATGGGCACGCCGTCGTAGAGGTCACGCTGCATCGCGTCGAGGATCGGCTGCGCGCTGACATCACGACCGAGGCCGGCACAGGCGCTTTCGACCAGCGCCGTGATGCGCGCCACGTCGAGCGGGCGCGTAACGCCGCCGTCGGTGACGTTGACCACGTTCTCGCGCTGCGCCACTGCCGCCGGTTGCGCCTCGCGCTGGCGCGCCCGCTCGCGGGCACGATCTTCCCGGTAGAGCACATAGGCGCGGGCCACGTGGTGTTCACCCATGCGCATCAGCGCGAGTTCCACCTGGTCCTGGATGTCTTCGATATGGAAGGTGCCGCCGGAGGGCTGGCGGCGCATCAGTGCGCTGACAACGCTTGCGGTCAGTGCAGCCACCTGCTCGCGCACGCGGGCCGACGCTGCGCCCTGGCCACCATTGACCGCGATGAAGGCTTTGGTCATCGCGATGGCGATTTTCGCCGGCTCGAAACCGACTACTGCGCCATTGCGACGGATGATCCTGTATTGCGCGTAAGCCGCCTCCCGTTGCGCCTCCTCTGCGGGCTCGGCTTGCGGGACATCGCGGGTTTGGGTGGATTCTGCGGCGATTTGCATATCGTTACTCCTTGATTTTTTTAGGTTTTATAACCTCGGCAGCAACACAGCTCCCGGCCCGCCAACCACAATATGTTGTGGTTGGCGCATGAATTTCGACCAATTCTAGTGGCCGAATTTTTAATCCGCAATAGGTTTTGACGTTTTTTTTAATAGTTCTTGAGAAACAGCAGGAGACGTCCATAAGCACCGGATTATTTGCACAAAAAAAGAGCAGGAATGGCGGCAGCGAGGGATTACGGCACGATGTTCCGGGGCGGAACCAGCCGGCGCGGAGCTAACGACACCGGCAGTAATCGAGATATGCCGGGGAAAACGTTATAACTAATTGTTTTTAAACAATATTATTGCTGATCCCCGAGGCATAACGTCGCCAGTCAAATGCAGGGCCGGGATCCGTTTTTCGCCCCGGCGCGATGTCGGAGTGACCGACACTGGCTACGATGGGATAACGTGCGCACAGCGCCGTGGCCAGCGCGGCGAGACATTCATACTGCGCATCGCTGTAGGCTTGGTCATCCGCGCCCTCCAGTTCGATGCCGACCGAAAAATCGTTGCAGCGCTCGCGGTCCCGCCACGACGACTGTCCGGCGTGCCACGCCCGTTTCGTGCAAGGCACGAACTGCAGCAGCCCGCCGTTGCGGCGGATTAAAAAATGCGCTGAAACGCGCAGGGTGGCGATGGTTTCGTAATAGGGATGCGCCCGCGGATCCAGGCGATTCAGGAAAAGGTCAATCACCGCATCACCGCCGAAGACGCCGGGGGGCAGGCTGATGTTGTGGATAACCAGTAACTCCACGCCCATTCCGGCGGGCCGCTCGTCACAGTTCGGGGACGGGATGTATTCTGCCCCGTCGATCAACCCTTCAGCGTCGATGTTCATGCGGCAGATCAGGGCCTGGTATCCAGCTCCTGCCGGATTCCCAGGCGCTGGATGCGGTAACGCAAGGCACGGAAGGATATGCCGAGCAACTTGGCGGCCGCGGTCTGGTTATAGCGCGTGCGCTCCAGCGCATCGATGATCGCCCTGCGCTCGATGGCCTCGAGGCGCTCGGGTAACGGCAGGCCGTCGATGTCTGCTTCCTGCGCGGCGGCACTCTCGTGCGTCAGTTGCAGGTCATCAACACAAATCTCGTCACCGCTGGTCAGGGCCACCGCCCGTTCGAGGATGTTCTCGAGCTCGCGGACGTTGCCGGGAAAATGATAATCCTGCAAGGCCGCCACGGCCGGTACCGACAAGCGGGGCACGCGGCCATCAACCGCATGGCCCTCGAGTATCGCCGCGGCGAGCTGCGGAATGTCCTCGCGCAGTTCGCGCAAGGCCGGCATGCGCAGCTCGATCACGTTGAGGCGGTAATAGAGATCCTGCCGGAAGGCGCCGTTTTTAACCTCGTCCGCCAGATGGCGGTGCGTGGCGCTGATGATCCGCACATCGACCGGCTCCTCGCTGGTCGACCCCACCTTGCGCACGCGCTTCTCCTGGATCGCGCGCAGCAGCTTGACCTGCATCGACAGCGGCAGGTCGCCGACCTCGTCGAGAAAAAGCGTACCGCCGTCGGCAGCCTGGAAAAATCCGTCGTGGTCGGCAAGTGCCCCGGTAAACGCACCTTTGCGGTGACCGAAAAACTCGGACTCCATGAGGTTCTCGGGAATGGCCCCGCAGTTGACGGCCAGGAAGGGTCCTTCGCGGCGCGCACCGTTGAGGTGAATCAGGCGGGCAGCCAGTTCCTTGCCACTGCCTGATTCACCGCGGATCTGTACCGGCGCCTGGCTGCGCGCGAGCTTTCCGATCAGTTGCCGCGCCTGCCCCATCAACGGGGATTCACCAATGAGATAAGGCACACCCGCTGCCGGCTGCGTCGCAGGGTCGTCATCCCGGCGATCGCCGCCGGGGCGCGGCAGCTTCAGGGCCGACCTGACCAGCGCGCGCAGTTGGTCCAGCGACACCGGCTTGCCCAGATAGTCGAAGGCGCCCGCCTTCAGCGCGGCCACCGCGTTCTCGGCGCTGCCGTGCGCAGTGATCACCGCAACCGGCAGGGTGGGATGATTACGCGTGATGTGCTCGACTATGGACAGGCCGTCGCCATCGGACAGGCGCATGTCGGTGAGGCACAGTTCGAAGCTGTTGCCACCCAGCAGCGACAGGGCCTCGGATACGCTGCCGGCGCAGTGCGGCTCCAGTCCCATCCGGATCAGCGTCATGGCGAGCAGCTCGCGAATGTCCGCCTCGTCATCGACAACCAACACCTGCCCAGTGGCCAATGGCTTCTCCTGTTTACCCGGCGGCGCAGGTTACCGAGAATCGCGCGCCGCCTGCCGCATCGACATATTCCAGCGCGGCCCCGTTGGCTTCGCAGATTTCCCGGGCGAGGTAGATGCCCAGCCCGGTGCCGCCGGGAGCTGTCGTGAAAAACGGCTCGAACAGCTTGTTGCGCGATTCCGGATGCACGCCCGGGCCGTCATCGACCACATCCAATTTTACTGCATTGCCGCGGCCAGTCCTCGCCACCTCAAGCCGGATGCTCCCCGGACCGCGGCGGGAATGACGCAGTGCATTCCTGCACAGATTCCACAACACCTGGTTGAGGTGATCGCGGTCGAACATCACATCCACA
Organism: Burkholderiales bacterium; assembly: GCA_030684405.1. GTDB lineage: Bacteria > Pseudomonadota > Gammaproteobacteria > Burkholderiales > SG8-41. The sequence continues at coordinate 6,129 of JAUXYA010000013.1, forward strand.
TCGTCGGCGAGGTGCAGCTCAATGACATCTCCGGGCAGCTTCTCGGTGGAGTTGAACTGCTCAACGAAGCCGCGCAGATAGGTGCCGAGGTGGAAACGCTCGCGCTTCGCGCGTTCTCCGCGATTGAGCGTCTGCACGTCGTTGATCATGCGATCGAGGCGCCGGGTATTGTCATGGATGATGGTTGTCAGGCGCTGGGCCCCAGCGGAAACTCCGGATTCCTCCTGCAGCAACTCGGCAGCATGACTGATAGCCCCCAGCGGATTGCGTATCTCGTGCGCGATGTTGGCGGTCAGCCGGCCGAGAGCCGCGAGTTTCAGTTGCCGCGCCTCCGAGCGCAGGCGTGCCAGGTCCTCCAGGAAAATGACGGCACCGGCGCCCCGGCGCGGCGCCACCGGCACCAGGCGTGCGCGAAGGTTGGCTCCAATCTCAAAGGCGTCGGGCGACTCCTGGCCCTGCTGGTCGCGCAACCAGGACTCCACTCGTTCGTACAGCGCCGGTGCGCGGTCGCGCAGCGCCACCACGCCGCCGCCGCGCATGCCGCCGATCATGCGCTCAGCTGCAGTGTTGACCTGGCGCACGATACCGGCGCCGTCGACCACGATCACGCCATGCTCCATGTCCTGAATCACCAGCTGGTTAACCTGCGCCATATTGGCAAGATCGATCTCGCGCTGGGCCGCAAGCCGCTCGCTCGCGATCGAGCGGGTCGCCAGGGCATGTGCCAGCAAGGCAGTCGCGAAATAGGCAATGGACAGCAGCCCTGCCTGCGCATACTGGGCGCCGCTCTCGGAAAAATGCAGCACCTCGTAGGTGTGCTCAAGCAGTATCGCGATGGTCGCGATTGCGGCGAAGAACAGGGTCAACTGGCCGCGGGTCACCAGCCCCGCGGCGGCAAGCGAGGTCAGCAGCAGCAGGCCGAGGCCGCTCGACAGCCCGCCGCTGGCGTACATCAGGAGAATCACGAACCCGATGTCGGCGCCCACCTGGATCGCGAGCTGCAATGTAAAACGCTCGCGGGTGCGGATGACCGCAAACATCGCGAGCGCGAAAGCGGCGTAACTTGCGGCCGCGAGCAGGAACAGGCGCATGTCGCGCGAACCGAACTGCAGTGTGGAGCCCCAGAACGCCGCGGCCAACAGCAGCAGCAGCGCGGCAGCGAGCCGGTAACCGTTGAACAGCAGCAGCGACCGCCAGTAGGTCTCAGGCGCGTGACGGATGTGGCCGGGCTCTCCGGGCATCTTCGAAAACGATTGTGATGGTGTGTTCAAGCGCAATCTCAGCGCTGCGGACGGTACTCGTCGCGGTGCGATTCCGAGCAGAATTGGCGGCCGCCTGCGGACATGCTCTCACCACGCGGGAAGTGAACGCCGCAGTGTGCGCAAGCCACCATGTCCTGCGGCGGTGCTACGGGCCGCTCATCCGCGCGCCGGCGACGACGCTGGCCACGCAGCAGCCAAATCGCCAGTGCCACCACGATTACAACAAGCAGATACTTGACCATCGATATCCATGCAAACCGGAGAACCCGCCATACGCGACGCTGAACCCCGCCCTGCGGCGCAGGTTCTCAGACGCGCGCCAGTTCCGGGCCCACGGCCAGCGCCTCCAGAAAATGTGACACCGGATTGTAGCCCTCGATGGTCGCGGTGAGGTCGACGATTTAGTGCCTCTTGAAACGCAGCCGCAGCGCGACGAACACCGCAGTTCAAACATGGGGGGCTCGTCATCGCACCAGCGCAGGGAGGCATCGCGCAGAGGGAGTGAGTAGGAACTTACGCGGTGTGCGGCACCTGCACGGCAGGACTGCTGCCCCGTCGCCATGGGCGACGCGAACCATCTGAAGACTCCGGAGTCGGGAAAAACAGGCCGGATTTGCTGCAAAATCCGGCAGACATCCAGAAATTGGTGGTCGGGGTGAGAGGATTCGAACCTCCGACTCCTGCGTCCCGAACGCAGTACTCTACCAGGCTGAGCTACACCCCGAATGACATCGACCGGCGATACAAACCCTATACAAACAACAAGGGCACGTTTCACGTGCCCTTTCGGTCAATGCGTCCGCGTCACCGCGAACGACGCCAATTGTAACAAAGAATCCCGGTACGGAGTGGGCGGGATGGCGGAAAGTGCGGCGCAGGCAGCCCCGGCTTCGGCCTCGGCCTGACGGCGCGCGTAATCGAGCGCGCCGGACCGGCGTATCGCCGCCAACACGGCCTCAAGGTCGGCTCCATCTCCGGTCTCCACAGCGCGCCGCACCACCGCTGCCTCCTCGGCTGAGCCGTGGCGCATGACCCGGATCAGCGGCAGCGTCGCCTTGCCTTCGGCGAGGTCGTCCCCGACGTTCTTGCCAATGACCCCGGTTTCGCCGGAATAATCGAGCAAGTCGTCGATCAGCTGAAACGCGGTGCCCAGGTGACTGCCATAGGTCGCCATTGCTTCCTCGGCCTGCAGTGGTGCCCCGGAAATAATCGCGCCCAGCCGTCCGGCCGCTTCAAACAGCTTGGCCGTCTTGTAACGAATAACCTGCAGATAGCTTGCCTCGTTGATATCCGCATTCCGGCAGTTCATCAGTTGCAGAACCTCCCCCTCGGCAATGACGTTGGTTGCATCCGCGAGCACCCGCAGCACACGCATGTCATCGACATTTACCATCATCTGGAAAGCGCGCGAGTAGACGAAATCGCCGACCAGCACCGACGCCGCGTTGCCGAACAGGGTGTTGGCGGTCGGGCGACCGCGGCGGAGCGATGATTCGTCGACGACGTCATCATGCAGCAGGGTCGCGGTGTGTATGAATTCGACGACCGCCGCAAGGGTGTGATGCGCGGTGCCGCGATAACCCAGCGCCCCGGCAGAGAGCAGCACCAGTGCGGGACGCAGGCGCTTGCCGCCACCGCCAATGATGTATTCGGCCACCTGCCGGATCAGCACGACATCGGAATGCAGCTGCTCGCGGATGACGCGATCCACGGCCTGCATGTCAGTGGCAAGCAGTTCGCCTAGTTTTTCGAGAAACACTGGAAGCCGGGAAAAAGGCGGATCATAACAATTCCTCCGCCTGCAGGCGCTGCCGGCTCCCCGCCAGACAGCCTGGGGTCCGCCCTAATCCCTTGATTTTCATAAGCTATCGATATCCGGCGGTGATGCAGTAAGCTTTGACTGTGGGCACGCCGGCTTGTATAATCCGCGGCTTTCCGTGGTTCTGAGGGGTTATCCAATGTATGCGGTAGTCAAGACCGGTGGCAAGCAGTACCGTGTGAGCGCCGGCACCAAAATCAAGGTCGAGCAACTGCCGGCCGATGTCGGATCTGAAGTCACCCTGGACCAGGTTCTGATGGTTGCCGAGGACGGCAGCATCAAGCTCGGCACACCGCTGGTATCGGGCGCTGCGGTAACCGCCAAAGTCCTTTCGCAGGGTCGCGGCGACAAGGTGCGCATTTTCAAAATGCGCCGGCGCAAGCACTACCGCAAGACCCAGGGCCACCGGCAGAACTTCACCGAGCTCGAAATCACGGGCATTGCAGGCTAAGGAGCACTCGAATGGCACATAAAAAAGCAGGCGGCAGTTCACGCAACGGCCGCGACTCGGAATCCAAACGGCTTGGCGTCAAGCGCTTCGGCGGCGAACTGGTTCCGGCTGGCAGCATTATTGTGCGCCAGCGCGGCACCCGCATGCACGCCGGCGAGAACGTTGGCATGGGCCGTGACCACACGCTGTTCGCAAAGGTCGATGGCCACGTGCGGTTTGCTGAAAAAGGTCCTCAGCAGCGCCAGACCGTGAGCGTCGTTCCCGCCTGATCACCCGGTGCATTTCCGAAAAGGCCCTGTTGAACGACAGGGCCTTTTTATTTCAGGAACCCCATGAAATTCATCGACGAAGCGCGCATCGAAGTCCATGCCGGCAAGGGCGGCGACGGCGTCGCCAGCTTTCGCCGCGAGAAATTCGTGCCGCGCGGCGGTCCTGATGGCGGCGACGGCGGGCGCGGCGGCAGTATTTACGCGGTCGCCGACCGCAACATCAACACGCTCATCGATTACCGCTACGCGCGGATTCACCGTGCGAAAAACGGCCAGAAAGGGATGGGTTCTGACTGCTTCGGGCGCGCCGCCGAGGACATTGTGCTGCGCATGCCGGTCGGCACCGTGATCAGCGACGCCGAAACCGGGGAATCCCTGTTCGACCTCGCGCATGACGGCGCTCGCGTGACCCTGGCCCAGGGCGGGCGCGGCGGCCTGGGCAATCTCCATTTCAAGTCCAGCACCAACCGCGCACCGCGGCAGTTCACAGTGGGAGAGCCGGGCATCTCGCGCCTCCTCAAGCTGGAACTGAAGGTGCTCGCCGACGTCGGCCTGCTCGGCATGCCCAACGCGGGCAAATCAACACTGATTCGCGCGATCTCGGCGGCACGCCCCAAGGTCGCCGATTATCCATTCACCACCTTGCAGCCCAATCTCGGTGTGGTGCGGGTCGATGACAACCGCAGCTTCGTTGTTGCGGACATCCCGGGACTGATCGAGGGCGCCGCCGAAGGTGCCGGACTCGGCCACCAGTTCCTGCGCCACCTGTCACGCACCAGGCTGCTTCTGCATGTCATCGACGTGGCGCCTCCGGATCCGGATGCCGACGTGGTGCGTGAAGCCAAGGCCCTTGTGCGCGAGCTGCGCAAGTACGACGAGGCGCTGTACCGCAAGCCGCGCTGGCTGGTATTCAACAAGCTCGACCTGGTCGCCGAAGACAAGCGCGAAGCGCTGGTGCGGACGCTGAAGCGACAGCTCGGTGCGCAGCGTCAGAGTTTCGGCATTTCTGCAATCAACGGTGACGGCTGCCGCGCGCTGGTTTACGCGGTGATGGAACAGATTGCTGCCGCGCCGCAGGCGCACAAGACAGTCCGCCGGAAAACCGCTGCACCGGACAAGGCATCATGAAATCCCGGACCCCGGAATCGGTCATCCGGAAAGCGCGGCGGCTCGTCGTCAAGGTCGGCAGCGGACTGGTGACGAATGCCGGCCTCGGCCTTGATCATGGTGCGCTGACCGGATGGGCTGAGCAGATCGCGCGCCTGCGCAAGGAAGGACGACAGATTGTGCTCGTTTCCAGCGGAGCGATTGCTGAAGGCATGCAGCGCTTCGGCTGGACCCGTCGTCCGCACGCACTGCATGAGCTTCAGGCGGCGGCGGCCGTGGGACAGATGGGACTGGTCCAGGTTTACGAATCCTGTTTCCGCGGCCATGGACTTCTCGCCGCCCAGATCCTGCTTACGCATGAGGATCTCGCCGATCGCAAGCGTTATCTGAACGCGCGTTCCACCTTGCGCACACTGCTCGATCTCGGCGTCATCCCGGTGATCAATGAAAATGATACGGTCGCGATCGATGAAATCCGCTTCGGCGACAACGACACCCTGGCAGCCATGGTGACCAACCTCATCGAAGCCGATGCCCTGGTCATACTCACCGACCAGCAAGGCCTGTACAGCGCTGATCCGCGCAGGGACCCGGAAGCCAAATTAATTTTAGACGGCGATGCCGGCGACCCCTATCTTGAGAGTATCGCCGGATCGACCGGAAGCGCGATCGCCCGCGGCGGCATGCTGACGAAGATCCTCGCCGCCAAGCGGGCTGCGCGCAGCGGTGCCGATACCGTGATCGCCTGGGGCCGCGAACCTGAGGTATTGCTGCGGCTCGCCGCCGGCGAGCGCCTGGGCACGCAGTTGCTTGCCCGGCAGGCCACAGTCGCAGCGCGCAAGCAATGGCTGGCCGATCATCTGCAGGTGCGGGGCAAGGTCACGCTCGATGCGGGTGCCGTTAAAGCGCTGTTGATCGACGGTAAAAGCCTGCTGCCGGTGGGTGTATCCAGCGCCGAAGGGAATTTCGAGCGTGGCGAGGTTGTCAGCTGCCTCGACGAATCCGGGCGGGAAATCGCCCGGGGGCTGGTCAATTACAGCCATGCGGAGACCCGTCGCATACTGCGCACACCGTCCAGCCAGATCGAGTCGAAACTGGGCTACGTCGATGAGCCCGAGCTGATCCACAGGGATAACCTGGTCCTGCTGTAAACGTAAAGTCTTTTAGTTCGTCCGCAGCGATCGGTCGGGCCCGCGGCGCAGCGCCTGCACGAGCTGTGCCGTGTTACCCATCACGAACTTGCCCCGGCAGAAATACTCACCGTAGAGTGTGATGTGGTGGGCATTCACCTGCTGAAATTTGATGCGCCGCCACCGCGGATCGCGGGCGCGCGTCCAGCTGCCGTCGGCACGGCCGAGCGCATAATATCTCTGCTCCCGCGTCTCGCAGCGTATGCCTTCGAAGGACACGTTGGTCGCACCGCCCGAGGTCTTGATCACCAGTGTGTAGCGTACGACGCCATCGCTGCCCGTAGAAACCGACTTTTCATCAACAAAAAAGCGGTGTGTCGTTGCCGCACTGACGTCAATCGGCAGCAAGGTGCTGTCGCTGGGATACGCCGGCAACTGCGTCTGCATTTCCGCCCAGGGCTTGATTTCCCGGTCGAATGTGTAATCCCAACCCTCCCATTGCGACTGGGCAAGCGCGGCAGTGGAAAGAAATGCAGCGATTACTGCAACGTAAAACGGCTTGGTCGACATGTTCATGCGCCGATTGTAGCGTCCGCGGACAGATCGCGGGAGCTCAGAGCCGGGATGCTTCAGGCGAGATCCGTGAGCAGCGAGGCTCGCGTCGCGTCAGGCACACGATCCACAACCACCGCATAGTTCGGATGATCAACGCCTGCAGCCAGCGACGCACCCCCTCGCAGGGCCGCGACCATTGCGGAGCTCAGTTCGAAGCGCATGAAATGAACCGAGGAAGTTTTTTCCGCATTCTCGCGCTCGAGGTCCTCGTCGGCGATTGCGTAGACTCGATCACCACCGGCCACCTGGACCCAAACCTTGTCCTCTATCCCGATCAGCCTGGCAAGCCAGGCGCGGCGCTCGTTCTCGTCGGGGTACTCGATCATCATTGTGGCCTTCCAGTTGCTGCCGTCGGGAATCAGCGGGTTATAGGCTTCGAGCTCGTCATTGATTCCATCGTCTTCGAAAATGCGTTCGGCACGGAGCATTTCCTGGACCTGATAGCGGATGGTCAGTTCGTCCTCGAAGATCAGAGTGACATTGCCGCCAAGGTGCAGGGCGCGATCCTTCTTGTGCGCCATCACTTTCGCGCGGAACTCAGGGCGGACCTTGGCGTAAGCCTCGAGGGGCATCAGCGATTCTCGGGTAATTTGCGGCATGATCAATCTCACAATCCGTAGGCAATGCGTATGAGGGTAATAGGATGCTGCTTCTCGGCGCCGCTTCCCGCGGCCCCTTCGCCGATACCTTGCTGGATATGGCGGCCAGCGATCGCGCAGTCCGAACTGATGTAGTCCGGCGCAGCGTCGCCCATCTGGCGGAATACCGGGCGCCCGATCTTCATCGACTGCTCGAAGTACTCGCTTTTGACACCCCAGGTGCCATCATGGCCGGCGCAGCGCTCAACGGTGGTGACCTTGGTTGCGGGTACCATTTCCAGAAGTTCGCGCGTCTTCTGGCCCATGTTCTGCACCCGCAGGTGGCAGGGAATATGATACGAGACCTTGCCCAGCGCCTTGCTGAAACCGGTCTTCAGCAGACCGTCCTTGTGGCGCAGCACCAGATATTCGAAGGGGTCAAACATCGCCTCCGCCACCGCCTTGACATCGGGATCGTCAGGGAACATCAGCGGCAGTTCCTGCTTGAACATCAGCGTGCAGGACGGCACCGCAGTCAGGATCGCGTAGCCGTCGCGCGCCAGCTTCGCTAACGGCGGTATGTTGATGTCCTTGTTGCGGGATACTGCTTCGAGGTCACCCAGTTCGAGCTTGGGCATGCCGCAGCAGGCTTCCTTCTCGACCACGATTGAGGGCACTTCGTTGTGCGCCAGAATCTTCAGCAGGTCATGGCCAATCCCCGGCTCGTTGTAATTGACGTAGCAGGTCGAAAAAATCGCGACCTTGCCCGGGGTCTGCTTGCCGTCCTTCACCGGAAAGGAGGCATCGGGCTTCGCGGTCGAACGGAACTTCGCACTGTCGTATTCCGGCAGCACACGATCCTTGTGGATACCGAGCATGCTGTCCATGACCTTGCGCACCGGCGCCGCCTTGTTCGCGGCATTGACGATCTGCACCACGACCGGGATCGAGGCCAGCTTGCCTAGCGCGTCGGTGTTCGACAATAGCTTGTCGCGAAAGCTGGCTCCACCCTTGCGGAACTTGATCGCCTTGGCGCGCAGCATCAGGTGTGGAAAATCGACATTCCACTCGTGCGGAGGCACGTATGGGCATTTCGTCATGTAGCACATATCGCAGAGGTAGCAGCGGTCAATGACCTCCCAATAATCCTTCTTCGGAATACCATCGACTTCGAGCGTCGGGCTTTCATCGACAAGATCGAACAACTTCGGAAACGCGGTACACAGGTTCACGCAGCGGCGGCAACCATGACAGATATCGAACACGCGTTCGAGTTCGTGATTGAGCTTGTCCTCGTGGTAGAAATCCTCGGACTTCCAGTCCAGGGGGTGCCGGGTTGGGGCCTCGAGACTACCTTCGCGTACGGTCATGGTCGGATGTCGTGCTCAGTAGGGGGATGAAAAGAAAGAGGCGCATCCGCGCCCCTTTCTGCTTGGCGATCCTTTACAGATCGATCAGTCGGCCAGGCCGTCCAAGGCTTTCTGGAAACGGTTGGCGTGCGAACGCTCGGCTTTCGCCAGAGTCTCGAACCAGTCGGCGATCTCGCCGAAACCCTCATCACGGGCGGTCTTCGCCATGCCCGGGTACATGTCGGTGTACTCGTGGGTTTCGCCAGCAATCGCGGCTTTCAGGTTTTCGCGGGTGCGGCCGATCGGCAGATCGGTCGCGGGGTCACCGCAAGCTTCCATGTATTCGAGGTGGCCGTGAGCATGGCCGGTTTCACCTTCAGCGGTCGAACGAAACACCGCTGCGACATCGTTCTGGCCTTCGACGTCCGCCTTCGCTGCGAAATAAAGATAGCGGCGGTTCGCCTGAGATTCACCGGCAAACGCGGCCTTCAGGTTTCCGTGGGTTTTCGAATTCTTGAGCTGCATAAAAACTCCTTTAAAATCAATAGGTTACATTAATACCTATGCGCCATTGCGCCGTCCGGAACAACCTACCACACAGATATTTAGACTAAATCTAATGTGTGAATGGAGTGTAAATCGAACTTTGCGCCGGAGTCAACATTTTGACCGCTAGACAGGCCGCAACGACGATAGCAACAAACTGGACAAGAAGCCGGTGCGCCGGCAACGGGACACCCGGAACCCATTGCAAAAGCCTGCCAGGACAGGGCGCCCGCGAGGCCTCGACGAAGCACTACTGGAACGGACGGACAAGGAGAACGCAGCGGGCAACTCCGTCCTGGCGACGCGGGCGTTTTTGGAATGAGATCTAGACACCGACCAATGGGCTGCGAATTCCCCGCCGTTGTGCCGGCCGACGCGCGAGGAAACGGGACAGTTCATTCAGCGCCTGCTCGTAGACCACGCGCTTGAATTCAATGACATCCAGCGTCGGCGCCCAATACTCGTGCCAACGCCAGGCGTCGAACTCCGGCTTCTCTGTCGCCCGCAGGCAAACATCGCAATCACGGCCGACGAGGCGCAAAAGGAACCAGATCTGCTTCTGTCCACGGTAGTTGCCGCGCCATTCGCGGCGCAGCCAGCGTTCCGGGACTTCGTAGCGCAGCCAGTCCCGAGTGCGGCCAAGCACCTGCACATGTTCGGGCATGAGCCCGACTTCTTCGTGCAACTCACGATACATCGCCGCTTCGGGCCTCTCGCCGCCCTTGATTCCGCCTTGCGGAAACTGCCACGAGTGCTCACGCACCCGCTTACCCCAGAAAACCTCGTTCTTCGCGTTGCACAGTACGATTCCGACATTGGGGCGATAGCCATCTCGGTCGATCATGGTCATCCCCGGATTGATTGATCATATGGAATCGATTTTTTCACAAATCCCCGAGCATTGAAAGCCCACATATCAATGCGGATTCGCTCCTGAATTCAGGGATAGAGAAAGTCGGCATCGCAGCGATTCATCGTGCGCAATCCCTCGACAAACAGCGGAAACTCAAGTCCGAACCGCACTTCCAGCGCCGTCGCGCGCGCCCGTAGGTCGGGCCAGCGCAGCAGCCCTGGCGAATCCCGGAAGCCGAGAGCAATGACATTACCAGGCTTGCGCGCGGGCAGGCACAGGTTCCCGGCCGGGAACTCGGCCTCGATGCGCTTGAGTACTTCATTGAACTGGCGATCCCCACCCCAGAGATTGACCACCAGCATGCCCCCCGGCACGAGTCGTTCCCGGCAGTGCCGATAAAACTCCCGGGTGGCCAGTGCCTCGACATGGGACTCGGCATCGTAACCATCGACCATGACCAATTCAGAAGTGATGTCAGCCCTTGCCATGTATTCCGCACCGTCGCCGATGATGACCTCGAAACGAGGGGCGTCCGGCGGCACCAGAAAACATTGCCGCGCAATCGCCACGACTTGCGGATCAAGCTCAAGAACCCGCACTCTGGCCTGCGGCAGGTGGTGATGGACGTACTTGGCGACCGATCCACCGCCCAGGCCCACCATCAGCACATCCCGCGGGTCCTCGCGGAACAGCAGGCAGGCCATCATCGACCGCGTGTAGGACAGCTCGAGGTCCCAGGGCCGCGCGATACGCATCGCGCTTTGTACGGTGTCGCTGCCAATATGCAGGGAACGCACGCCGAATTTCTCGCTGACATAGACGGTTTTGGCATCCTCGGCGGGTTTGCGCAGGCGCCATTTGGGCATGAATTTCATCGATTGCAGGGGCGGCGTATTCGTAAGGTTCGGTAGAATAAGGGTTTTATCTGATCGGGAACAGGCATGCGCGTTTCGCAGTTTTTCATTTCCACGCTGAAAGAGGCGCCCTCAGAGGCCGAGGTCATCAGTCATAAGCTGATGCTGCGAGCCGGGCTGATCAAGCGCCTGACCAGCGGCGTCTATACCTGGATGCCGCTGGGGCTGCGGGTGCTGCGCAAGGTCGAGAACATCATCCGCGAAGAAATGAACCGCGGCGGCGCCATCGAACTGCTGATGCCGGCAGTGCAGCCTGCAGAACTGTGGCAGGAATCGACACGCTGGGAACAGTACGGTCCGGAACTGCTGCGCATCAAGGATCGCCACCAGCGCGATTTTTGCTTTGGCCCAACCCACGAGGAAGTCATCAGCGACGTAGTACGGCGCGAGGTCAAAAGCTACCGCCAGCTGCCGCTGAATTTCTACCAGATCCAGACCAAGTTCCGTGACGAAATCCGTCCACGCTTCGGCGTCATGCGCGGGCGCGAGTTCGTGATGAAGGACGCCTACTCCTTCCACGCCGACTACGACGATCTGGTGCGTGAATACCGCAACATGCACGATACCTACAGCCGCATCTTCACGCGGCTGGGCCTGAAATTCCGCCCGGTCGCCGCCGACACCGGCTCGATCGGCGGCACCGGCTCCCATGAATTCCACGTGCTCGCCGATTCGGGCGAGGATGCCATCGCCTATTGTCCGCAATCCGACTACGCGGCCAATGTCGAACTGGCGGAGGCCGTGGCCCCGGCAATGCCGCGCCCGACAGCCACGCAGCCGCTGCAGAAAGTGCACACCCCTGGAGTCAAGACCATCGATGAGCTGTGCAGGTTTCTCAAGCTGCCCCCAGATCGCACCGTAAAGGCCGTCATCGTTGACGGTGCCGACGGTCGTCCGGTGCTGCTGCTGCTGCGCGGCGATCATGAACTGAATCTGATCAAGGCGAGCAAGCTGCCGCAGCTGAAGCAGCCGGTGGCGTTCGCTGCTGCCGAAGCCATCCGCGCCGCCTTCGGCGCGAGCCCGGGTTCGCTGGGTCCCGCTGGATTCGAGGGAACGGTGATCGTTGACCGGGCAGTTATGGCCATGGCCGATTTCGTCATCGGCGCCAACGCCGACGACCACCATTACACCGGCGCCAATATCGGCCGCGATTTTCCGGAACCTGCCTTTGCAGACATCCGCAACGTCGTCAGCGGCGATTCCTCCCCCGACGGCAAGGGCACGCTGGAAATCTGCCGCGGCATCGAGGTCGGCCACATCTTCCAGCTGCGCAGCAAGTATTCGCAGTCGCTCAAGCTCGGATTCCTCGACGAATCCGGCAAAACACAGATCATGGAAATGGGCTGCTACGGCATCGGGGTCACCCGCATCGTCGCCGCGGCGATTGAGCAGAACCACGATGAACGCGGCATCATGTTCCCGCAGGCGATCGCGCCATTTGCAGTCGCGATTACCCCGATTGGTTATCACAAGAATGCGGAGGTCAGAGCTGCAGCTGATCAGCTTTGCGCCGAACTCGCCGCGGAAGGCATCGACGTGCTGCTCGACGATCGTGACGAACGGCCGGGGGTGATGTTTGCTGACATGGAACTGATCGGCGTGCCCCACCGTCTCGTCGTCGGCGATCGCGGCCTGAAAGAAGGGCAGTTCGAATACAAGGGCCGGCGCGATGCACAGCCGCGTAACCTTCCTCGCACTGAAGCAAAAAATATAATAAAATCAATGGTATGCGTGGGCTGATCACAGTCACTCTGGCAGTATCACTGACACTGGCTTCGCCGCTGGGCCATGGCGGCGCGCAAAAGTACGAACCGCTGTCGGCCAGCGTCAGGGCCACCCTGCACCGCGCCATCTCGGATCAAGCGGTTCCTGTACTGGCCTTCGACGATGAACAGGAGGCGCGCGCCTGGCTGACATCGATGTCGCCACGCCTCGCGAGGCGCATGCCGCAGCGCGTCGAGCGCGAAGAGTTCCTGCTCACCGTTCACTACGAGGCCAAGCGGGCCGGACTGGACCCGCAGCTGGTGCTGGGACTGATCCAGGTCGAGAGTGCCTTCCGCAAATATGCCGTGTCGAGCGCAGGTGCTCGTGGTTACATGCAGGTGATGCCGTTCTGGGCAAAACTGATCGGTGCCGCCGACCACAACCTGTTCCACCTGCGGACCAACCTGCGTTACGGCTGCACCATCCTCCGCCACTACCTCGACATCGAAAAGGGCAACCTCTTCCGTGCACTGGGCCGCTACAACGGCAGCCTCGGCAAGGCCGAATATCCAAACATGGTGCTGCACGCCTGGCATGGCAACTGGCGATATGTTCCGCCGGCCGGCAGCAGCACGGTGCACTAAGACCGGCAACACGGAATCGGCAGCAACATGGAGGAAATCCTGGTCCTTTACTACAGCCGCCACGGCGCGACGCTGGAAATGGCGCGGCTGGTTGCGCGCGGCGTCGAGCAGGCAGGCGCCGTTGCACGCCTGCGCACGGTACCTTCCGTATCGGCAGTCAGTGAGGCCACCGCACCCCCCGTCCCGGACTCCGGGGCCCCTTATGCAGAATCGCGGGATCTTGAGGAATGCGCTGGCCTGGCGCTCGGCTCGCCGACCCGCTTCGGCAACATGGCAGCCCCGATGAAGTATTTCTGGGACTCGACCTCGGCACTCTGGCTGAAGGGTGCCCTCTGCGGAAAACCCGCCGCCGTGTTTACCTCGACGGCCAGCCTGCACGGCGGGCAGGAGACCACACTGGTATCAATGATGCTGCCGCTGCTCCACCACGGCATGCTGATTGTCGGCCTGCCCTACTCAGCGCCGGAACTTCTGACAACGACGACCGGCGGAACGCCCTATGGTGCCAGCCACCTCGCCGGCGCGGCTGCCGATCTCCCGGTTTCCGATGACGAAAAAAAGCTCTGCCTGCTGCTCGGCCGGCGCCTTGCTATAACCGCGCTGAAACTTTCGTCATGAGCGCGGCTCGGGCCGCCCGCCGCTGGCGTCAGGCCGCCACCCTGCTGCTCAGCGCGCTGATCCTGCTCTGCCTTGCCTGGGAGCTTTGGCTCGCGCCGTTGCGCCCAGGTGGCTCCTGGCTTGCGCTGAAGGTCTTGCCCCTGCTCTGGATACTGCCTGGAATCGCACGCGGACACAGTTACACGTACCGCGTTTCGACCATGCTGATCCTCGCCTATTTCATGGAAGGCGTGGTCCGCGGGTGGTCGGACGGCGGAACGAGCGCACAGATTGCGCTGGTGGAAATCGCATTGTCGCTGGCCTTTTTCGGCGCCGCTATCGCCCATCTGCGCGCCGGACGGAAAGAGGGTTGAGCACGGCGCGTAGCGCACCGAGCTCGCCACCGGTGATCAGAGTTGCGGATTCAGCCGCTCGATTCCCGCAAAGAGCCTGTTCAACGCATTGATGTAAGCCTTGGCGGAAGCCACCACGATGTCGGTGTCCGCACCCTGGCCGTTGACGATACGCCCGCCCTTCGACAGCCGCACGGTCACCTCGCCCTGCGCGTCAGTGCCGGTTGTGATGGCATTGACCGAGTACAGCAGCAGTTCCGCGCCGCTGTGCACCAGGGCTTCAATCGCCTTGAACGCCGCATCGACCGGGCCGCTGCCTTGTGCTTCGGACGGTCTTTCCTTGCCGCCGTCCGACATGATGAGGCGGGCATAGGGCTGCTCTCCGGTTTCGGAATGCGCGGTCAGTGATACCAGGCTGTAGCGCTCGTTCTCGAGATGCTCCAGGTTTTCCTCGGTTATCAGCGCATGCAGATCCTCATCGAATATCTCGCGCTTCTTGTCGGCCAATTCCTTGAACCGCTTGAATGCCGCGTTGAGCGCCTCCTCCGACTCAAGCTCGACGCCGATTTCATGTAGCCGCGTCTTGAACGCATTGCGCCCGGAGAGCTTGCCGAGCGTCAGGCGGTTGTTGGTCCAGCCCACCGATTCGGCGCTCATGATCTCGTAGGTTTCGCGGTGCTTCAGTACGCCGTCCTGGTGAATCCCCGACTCGTGAGCAAAGGCGTTGGCACCGACAATCGCCTTGTTTGGCTGCACCGGATAGCCGGTGATGCCCGAAACCAGCTTTGACGCAGGCACGATCTGCGTGGCATCAATGTCGGTGTCACAGTCGAAAACGTCCTGGCGCGTGCGCACCGCCATGACGACTTCCTCCAGCGAAGCATTCCCCGCGCGCTCGCCGAGGCCGTTGATCGTGCACTCCACTTGGCGTGCCCCGTTCTGCACGGCTGCAAGCGAGTTGGCAACGGCAAGCCCGAGGTCATTGTGGCAATGCACCGACCAGATAGCCTGGTCGGAGTTGGGAATCCGCTCACGCAGATTCCTGATCAAGCGTCCGAACTGGTCGGGCAGCGTGTAGCCCACGGTATCCGGCACGTTGATGGTCCTCGCGCCGGCCTTGATCACCTGCTCTAGGATGCGGCAGAGGAAGTCCAGGTCCGAGCGTCCAGCATCCTCCGGCGAAAATTCCACGTTGTCTGTATATTCGCGTGCCCACTTGATGGCGCGCACGGCCTGGTCGATAACCTGGGACGGTTCCATGCGCAGCTTCTTTTCCATATGGATCGGCGAAGTTGCGATGAATGTATGGATGCGCGGCTGCGCGGCAACCCGCACCGCATCTCCGCAGCGCCGGACGTCCTTCTCGTTCGCGCGCGCCAGCCCGCAAATCGTGCTGTCCTTGATGGCGCGGGCCACCGCCTGCACCGACTCGAAGTCACCGTCGCTCGCCGCCGGGAACCCGGCTTCGATGATATCGACGCGCATGCGCTCCAGCTGGCGCGCGATGCGCAGCTTGTCATCCTTGGTCATCGACGCGCCTGGGCTTTGCTCGCCGTCGCGCATGGTGGTGTCAAATATGATCAGTTTTTCCTTGGCCATGATGGCTGCCTCTGCTGTTGCCGGTCCGCGCGCGGCGCATGACCGTAAATCGTGGATTCCGGCCCCGATATTGGCGCCGGACTGGGAACTGCAAGTGGAATGAGGGGGGGTTAGCGCGCGCGGCCGCGCAGCAGCAGACCGGCCAGCGCTAGCGCGGCAAGCAGGGAAAACTTCAGGGTCTGCACAAAACTTGACATGATGAAATGAATATATCGGCTTTTTCCGGAGCCTGCAAGCCCGTCACGGCTTGGGCTCAGCCGGCGATTTGCGGCGAAAACGGTCGTACACCCAGAGCGCATAACCCGACAGTCCGTAAAGGGCAAACAACGTAAACAGCAACTCGGGTAGCGTGTTGGCAAAAGAAATCAGCAGAACAAAACCGAGGGCAATGGCCACCACCACCGAAAAAGGGACGCTCTTGCGCAGGTTGATGTCCTTGCCACTGTAGAACCGCAGGTTGCTGACCATGGTCAGCCCGGCAACCAGCGTCAGCCCCCAGGCCAGCCACTTTACCTCCGTACCCTTCACCTGGTATTCGGTCATCGCCAGCACCAGCCCGGCGACCAACGCCGCTGCTGCGGGACTGGGCAGCCCCTGGAAAAAGCGCTTGTCGGCCACATCGATGTTGGTATTGAACCGGGCAAGCCGCAATGCCGCACAGGCGCAATAGACGAACGCCGCAATCCAGCCCAGTTTCGTCGACAACCAGGGACCGAGCAGAGGGACAGTTTGCATCGCGGCAAAATCCTCCAAAGCCCAGACGTAGACCACCAGCGCCGGCGCCACGCCAAAGGAGACCATGTCCGACAAACTGTCGAGTTCGGCGCCGAATGCACTCTGGGTATGGGTCAGCCGTGCCACCCGGCCATCGAGCCCATCGAGGACCAGTGCCACGAAGATGGCTATGGCCGCATGCTCGAAACGGCCTCCTACAGCCTGCACGATCGCGTAAAAGCCGGCGAACAGGGCGGCAATCGTGAACATGTTCGGCAGCCAATAGATGCCGCGGCGGGCAAACCGCGACTTGATGAACTGCTTGTGTTCCTTGAGCTCGGCCATAGCCGCAATCTTAAACTAGTCGCAGCTGATGCGTCAGGCCAGCATCGCCAGCACGGTTTCGGTCGCATACACCTTGTCACCGACGCTCACCTTTGGCAGCGACTTCAGCGGCAGGTAGACATCGACGCGCGAACCGAAGCGTATGAACCCGAAACGCTCGCCCC
Source organism: Burkholderiales bacterium (assembly GCA_030684405.1). Taxonomy (GTDB): domain Bacteria; phylum Pseudomonadota; class Gammaproteobacteria; order Burkholderiales; family SG8-41. The sequence continues at coordinate 23,142 of JAUXYA010000013.1, forward strand.
GCGCAAGGACCTGTCCCTCTTTGGCGTAGCACAGGATGCGCCGCGCGATCAGGCCCGCAACCTGCACGCAGGTCACGTCACAGCCATCTGCGGTGCGCAGGTGGATCACCGCACGCTCATTTTCAGCCGAGGCCTTGTCGAGATTGGCATTCACAAACTTCCCCGGGAAATACCAGGTTTTCTCCACCGAACCGTCAACCGGACTGCGGTTAGAGTGCGCATTGAAGACATTCATGAACACGCTGATTTTCAGCGCATCACGCTCGAGGTAGGGGTCGCGCGTCTTCTCAACGGAGACGACGCGCCCGTCCGCAGGAGACAGCACAGCGCCCGCTTCCGACGGGATGCTGCGTGCCGGATCGCGGAAAAACTGGATCACGAACAACACGATCAGCCACGGGAATGCCGCCCAGGCAAATCCGGCAAAAGCCTGAATGCCGGCAGCAAGAGCCACTGCAATTACGATGAATGGCCAGCCCTCGCGGGCGATGATCGGATGGGGATAGGATTTCATCTGCGCAGTTTAACCGCAACAATGAGCAGGGGGCGGCCGCAC
>JAUXYA010000018.1 GCA_030684405.1 Burkholderiales bacterium
CCCAGTTCGGGCCCCAGACAATCTTGTCCATCTGCTTGCCGGTGATCAGACTGCGCGGCCGTGCGGTCGGTGTGGCCTTCATCTCCGGCGCGCTCTGCAAATGACCGTAATCGAAGGTGAATGGCTCGTAGTAATCGTCGATCTGCGGCATGTTGGGATTGGCGAAGATCTTCATCAGCAGCTTCCACTTGCCGCCCTGCCGCGGCTCGATTGAGCCGTCAGAGCGACGCACCCAGCCGCCGTTCCACTTGTCCTGGTTTTCCCATTCCTTGGGATAACCGATGCCAGGTTTGGTTTCCACGTTGTTGAACCACGCGTATTCCATGCCGGGACGGCTGGTCCACACGTTCTTGCAGGTCACGGAACAGGTGTGGCAGCCGATGCATTTGTCCAGATTCAGGACCATGCCGATTTGGGCTCTAATTTTCATGCGACTTCTCCATGCGCCTGCACCGGGCGGATCAGTTCATCGGCGACCGGCGTGTCCAACCAGTCGATCTTGACCATCTTGCGCACGACCACAAACTCGTCGCGGTTGGTGCCGATGGTGCCGTAGTAATTGAAACCGTAGCTCTGTTGGGCATAACCGCCGATCATGTGGGTGGGCTTCAACACGATCCGCGTCACCGAGTTGTGGATGCCGCCGCGCGCACCGGTGATTTCAGACCCCGGGGTGTTCACTATTTTTTCCTGCGCGTGGTACATCATCACCATACCGGGATTCACCCGCTGGCTGACAACCGCCCGTGCCGCAATGGCGCCGTTGATATTGAACAGTTCCACCCAGTCGTTGTCGACGATGCCGGCCCGCTGCGCGTCGTCCTCGGAGAGCCAGATGCACGGCCCGCCGCGGCTCAGCGTGAGCATCATCAGGTTGTCGGTGTAAGTGGAGTGGATGCCCCACTTCTGGTGAGGCGTGATGAAGTTCAGCAGGATTTCCGGGTTGCCGTTGCTTTTCACGCCATGGATGCCGGCGGTGGTCTTCAAATCCACCGGCGGACGATAGCTGGCCAGTCCTTCGCCGAACGCCCGCATCCACGGGTGATCGAGGTAGAACTGCTGGCGCCCGGTCAGCGTGCGCCACGGTATCAGCTCATGCACATTGGTAAAACCGGCGTTGTAGGAGACAGTCTCGCTCTCGATGCCGCTCCAGGTCGGCGATGAGATGATCTTCCTCGGCTGTGCCTGGATGTCGCGAAAACGGATTTTCTCGTCTTCCCGGTGTAGCGCGAGATGGGCATGCTCGCGGCCGGTCTGCTTGCCCAACGCCTGCCACGCCTTGACAGCGACGTGGCCGTTGGTCTCGGGCGCAAGTTGCAGCACCACCTCGCAGGCGTCGATGTCCGTCTCGATCTTCGGCATGCCGCAACTGGCACCCTCAGCGGTAACCAGCCCGTTGAGTTCGCCGATCTGCTTCACTTCAGTCTGGGTGTTCCAGCCGATGCCCTTGCCGCCATTGCCCAGCTTGTTCATCAGCGGGCCCAGGGCAGTGAACCGTTTATAGACGTTGGGATAATCACGCTCGACCACGGTTATCTGCGGCGCCGTTTTTCCGGGAATTAGCTCGCACTCGCCACGTTTCCAGTCCTTCACGTCAAAAGCCTGGGCCAATTCGGCGGGGGTGTCGTGCATCAGCGGCGTCAGTACCAGTTCCTTTTCCACGCCGAGGTGGCCGACGCAGACTTCGCTGAATTTTCTGGCAAAACCCTTGTAGATTTCCCAGTCGCTGCGTGATTGCCAGGCCGGGTCTACAGCGGTCGACAGCGGATGGATGAACGGGTGCATATCGCTGGTATTGAGATCGTTTTTCTCATACCAGGTGGCGGTGGGCAGCACGATATCCGAGTACAGGCAGGTGGTGCTCATGCGGAAATCCAGCGTGACCAGCAGGTCGAGCTTCCCTTCCGGCGCCTGGTCATGCCAAACCACCTCCTCCGGCTTGGCGTCGTCCGCACCCAGATCCTTGCCCTGCACGCCGTGGCTGGTGCCCAGCAGATGCTTGAGGAAATATTCATGGCCCTTGCCGCTGGAGCCGAGCAGGTTGGAGCGCCAGACGAAGAGGTTGCGCGGCCAGTTGGCCGGATGGTCCGGATCCTGACAGCTCATTTGCAGTGAGCCGTCCTTCAGCGACTTGACCGCATAGTCCTTGGGATCCATGCCCGAAGCCTGCGCATCGCGCACCACCTGCAGCGGATTGGTCTGCAGTTGCGGCGCGGAAGGCAGCCAGCCCATGCGCTCCGCGCGCACGTTGTAGTCGATCATGCTGCCGCCGAATTTTTGCTTGTCAGCCAGCGGTGACAGAACTTCGGCCATGCCGAGCTTCTCGTAGCGCCACTGATCGGTGTGGGCGTAGAAAAAGCTGGTGCTGTTCTGCTGGCGCGGCGGGCGTATCCAGTCAAGTGCAAATGCCAGCGCGGTCCAGCCGGTTTGTGGCCGCAGTTTTTCCTGGCCGACATAATGCGCCCAGCCGCCGCCGCTTTTGCCGATGCAGCCGCACATCATCAGCATGTTGATGATGCCGCGGTAATTCATGTCGCTGTGATACCAGTGATTCATCGCCGCGCCGATGATGACCATCGACCGGCCCTGTGTCTTCTCGGCATTCTCGGCAAACTGGCGGGCCACGGCGATCACCTGGTCTCGCGGTGTGCCGGTGATGCGCTCCTGCCATGCCGGCGTGTACGGCGTGTCATCGTCATAGCTGTCTGCCGCCAGTTCACCGGGCAGGCCCCGTGCGACGCCGTAGTTGGCGGCCTGCAGGTCAAACACCGTGGCGACCAGCACCTCGCCTTGCTCACCAGCCTTGCCCAGCGCGATGCGCTGCACGGGGACCGTGCGCACCAGCACGTCGGCGTTCTCGCCGCTCAGCGCGCTGTTCTGAAAATGTTCGCTGACGATGCCGCCAAAATAGGGGAACCCGACCCTGGCGGTATCCACGGATGGCGGGCTGCCTTCGAGCAACGACAGCTTGAGCCTGACGTCATTGCCCTGCTGCGCGTCCTTCGCCTCGAGGTTCCACTGCCCCTGGTCGGCGCGGCCATCGGGGCCCCAGCGAAAACCGATGGCGCCGTTGGGCAGTACCACTGTGCCGTCCTCGCCCAATGCCACGGTCTTCCATTCGGGATTGTTGGCCTGGCCCAGTTGGCCCTCGAAATCAGAGGCTCGTACATAACGGTCGGGCACCATGACCTTGTCGCCGTTGGGCAAGGTGTGCGCTTTGAGCATCACCAGCATCGGCAGGTCAGTGTAGCGGCGCGCGTAATCATCAAAGTAGGCGCTGCGTTTCTTAAAATAGAACTCGGTGAGGATCACATGGCCCATCGCCATCGCCACCGCGGCATCAGTACCCTGCTTGGGATGCAGCCAGATGTCGGCCAGCTTGGCCACTTCGGAGTAGTCCGGGGTCACCGCGACGGTCTTGGTCCCCTTGTAACGCACCTCAGTGAAAAAGTGCGCGTCCGGAGTGCGCGTTTGCGGCACATTTGAACCCCAGGCAATGATGAAACCGGAGTTGTACCAGTCCGCGGATTCAGGTACGTCTGTCTGCTCGCCCCAGACCTGCGGGCTGGCTGGCGGCAGATCGCAATACCAGTCGTAAAAACTCATGCACACGCCGCCGATCAGGCTCAGATAACGGCTGCCGGCGGCATAACTCACCATCGACATCGCCGGGATTGGTGAAAAGCCGATCACCCTATCGGGCCCGTATTTCTTGATCGTGTAGACATTGGCTGCGGCAACGATTTCGTTGACTTCGTCCCAGTTCGCACGCACAAAACCGCCGAGCCCGCGCACACACTGGTAGTCACGCCGCGATTCCTCGGACTCAACGATGGCAGCCCAAGCCGCAACAGGCGACTTGCCCAGCCGCGCCTCCCGCCAGCGTTTCAACAGCCGGCCACGTACCAGCGGGTGCTTCACGCGATTCGCGCTGTACAGATACCAGCTGTAGCTGGCACCTCGAGAACAACCGCGCGGTTCATGGTTGGGCATGTCCCAACGTGTACGCGGGTAATCGGTCTGCTGGGTTTCCCAGGTAACAATGCCGCCTTTGACGTAGATCTTCCATGAACACGACCCGGTGCAGTTCACGCCGTGAGTGGAACGCACGATCTTGTCGTGCGCCCAACGGTTGCGGTAGGCGTCTTCCCAGGTACGGTCTGCGCCGTTGGCCACGCCGAAACCGTCGGCAAAAGACTCCCGCGGGCTGGAGAAGTAGGTCAGTCGATCAAGAAAATGGCTCATGTGCACCTCGTGATTCGTGAATGGTCAGATTTGAAACCCGTGCGACTTGAAGTTGTATCGCGATTACCCTGCACTATCTGCTGCCTCCATCATTCCCCTCAACACGGCATCTCGGCGTTTTTGCGCGAGTAATACCACCAGGTCATCAGGATGCAGGTGCAGTAAAAAACCATGAACACATAGAGTGCAGCCTCCGGCCCTCCAGTGACTGCTATCGATGTGCCGTAGCTCTTGGGAATGAAAAAACCGCCGTAGGCGCCAATCGCCGACGTGAAGCCGAGTACTGCCGCAGCCTCCTTGTTTGCATCCCTGACGGCCTGCTCCTCCACCGATGCGTCCTTGCCCTCGGCGGCACGCCTGCGCTCGGTGAGAAAAATGACCGGGATCATGCGAAACGTGGAGCCGTTGCCGATACCCGTGGTGAAGAACAGAAGCAGGAATGCCGCCAGAAATCCGGGCAGGTTTCCGCTGTGATCTGCGGACGGCAGGCTGAACAGCACGGCCGCCACCGCAAGTGCCATGACCAGAAAATTCCAGAAGGTGACCCGCGCCCCGCCCACGCGGTCGGCCAGCCAGCCACCCACCGGGCGCATCAGCGCACCAACCAGCGGTCCGATGAACACGTACTGCGTAGCCTCGATCGCTGGAAACGCCGTCTGCAGCAACAATGGAAATCCGGCCGAATGACCGATAAAAGATCCGAAGGTGCCGAGATACAGCCATGACATCAGCCAGTTGTGTTTGCGCACGAAAATTACGGACTGTTCGGCAAACGATGCCCGCGCTCCGGGTATGTCGTTCATTCCGAACCAGGCTGCCAGAGTAGCCAGTGCAATGGCCGGAACCCAGACGAATCCGGCGTTCTGCAGCCAGATCTCCCTGGTTGCACCCGATCCGCTCCACATTTGCGGTGCGCCGCTGATTGCGCCAAACAGGCCGCTGACGATCACCAGCGGCACTACAAATTGCGCCACCGACACCCCGAGATTGCCCAGGCCTCCATTCAATCCCAGCGCGACTCCCTTCTGTGTCGCAGGAAAGAAAAAGCTGATGTTGGCCATGCTGGAGGCAAAATTGCCGCCGCCCAGTCCGCAGAGCAGTGCCAGCAGCAGCAGTGTGGGATAAGTGGTGTCCGGATCCTGTACCGCAAATCCGATTCCCAATGCCGGCAGCAGTAGCGACGCAGTGGACAATGTGGTCCACACCCGACCGCCAAACATCGGAACCATGAATGCGTAGAAAATACGCAGCGTCGCACCGCACAGGGCGGGGAGCGCCGCCAGCCAGAACAACTGATTGGTGGAAAAGCGGAACCCCACATGTGGAAGATTGACCACCACCACGCTCCACATCATCCACACTGCGAAGGAAAGCATCAGCGTCAGCACCGAGATCCACAGGTTGCGGCGTGCGATACGCGCCCCTTGCCGAGCCCAAAACTCGGGGTTCTCGGGCTCCCAGTAGGTCAGGGGTTCGGATTTCATGACGCATTACGCATCCGCTTTTCTGTCTTATTCGATGATCAGGGATTTTTGACGTACGCGTTCTTGCGCAGGTAGAACCACCAGTTCAGCACCAGGCACACAGCGTAGAACACTGCAAATCCGTACATCGAATACTCTGGCGTGCCGGCCTTGACCTGGCTGCCAATCACCACCGGTGCGACGAATGCTCCGTAGGCACCAACCGCTGAAGTCCAGCCCAGCACCGGTCCGGCTTGTTGCCGGTCAAAGATCACGCCGATGGTACGGAAGGTGGAGCCGTTGCCGATGCCGGTGGCCGCGAATAACACGACGAACAACACCATGAACACCAGGAAATACTCTTCCGGCGTCGGAGACTTGTAGGCTAGCAGCATCACATAACCCACCGCAGCGGAGGCCACTACCATCACTGCCGAAATGATCTGGGTGACGATGGAACCACCGACTCTGTCGGAAACCCAGCCGCCCAAGGGGCGGATCAGCGCACCGACGAAGGGGCCGATCCAGGCATAAGTCATCGCGGACGGTGCGTTGGGGTTTTTCATGGTGTGCTGCATGACACCGGCAGCATCCGGCACATGGCTGACGCCGAAGATCACGGTGATCGACAGCGGCAGTGCCATCGAGAAGCCGATAAACGAGCCGAAAGTAACGATATACAGCGCCGTCATCGACCAAGTGTGCTTGTTGCTGAAAATTTCAAACTGCTTGGCAATATTTCCCTTCATTTCGCCAAAGGCGGCAAGCTTCATCGCCAGCAGCGTACCAATCATGATCAGCGGCAACGCCACCCACATGTTGAGCAAACCGAGACCGACAGGCTCGGGCAGGTAAAGGTAGAGTCCCAGGCCACCAACTAGGAAGGTAATTCCCCACAGGTAAATGATTTTGGAAAAAGCAGCCAGCGTGCCGCCATAGTTGGGAGATAACGGCAGCAGGTTATTCATGCCGAACCAGGCCGCAATCACCAGTGGCGCCAGAATGGCCGCCCAGACGAATCCGGCGTTCTGTATAAACGTGGGCGTCCCGGCAAGGATCTTGCCGAATATCCAGCCACTATCCTTGAGCAGCGTCATCGGCTCACCCGCAATCGCGCCAAAGACGCCAGCGGTCATCACCAGGGGGATCAGCACCTGCATGGTGGTGACGCCGAAATTGCCCAGCCCCGCGTTCAGCCCCAGTGCCGTTCCCTGTGCGCGCTTGGGAAAAAAACCACTGATATTGGACATGGAACAGGCGAAATTGCCGCCGCCAATGCCGGACAAAAACGCCCAGAACTGGAACACATACAGTGGTGTGGTCTTGTCCTGCAGAGCGATGCCCGTGCCGACAGCCGGAATGATCAGAAGCGCGGTGGTCAGGAATATGGTGTTGCGACCGCCGCAAAGCCGGATGAAAAACGACGCGGGTATGCGCAGGGTCGCGCCCATCAGGCCGGCGATTGCGCTCAGGGTAAACAGCTCTGCCGGCTTGAAAGGGAAGCCGAGGTTGATCATTTGCACCGTGATCATTCCCCACATCAACCACACGGCAAAACCGCACAGCAGGTTGGGAATCGATATCCACAGATTGCGGTTGGCAATGCCCTTGCCCTTGGCTTCCCAGAAGGCATTGTCTTCGACATTCCACTCCGCAATGTCTGCGGAATTGTAAACAGTCAGTTTCTCGCTGCCCGCTGAACCTGATTGTTCTTTTTTCATGTTAACTCCAATGCTCTGATTTTATAAATTCGCCGCAACTCCGGCGTTCGCATATATCAAGTAGCGCCTGACTTCTGTAGCCGGAGTCGATCTACCACCTGTTGCAACTCCTTAATGCCACGGAAGCGCGCCGTGAGCTGAAGGCCATCGCCCTGATCGACCAGTTCCACCTTGTCGCTGCCCTGGAGCAGACTGACCAAATCGGCCTCAGCCTGCTTTTTCTGTTGGGCCTCAAGTGCAATTGCCTTGTCCACCGACGAGATCACGTATTCATCGCTGAAACCGCCTTCGGGCTCCATCAGCCAGAAGTAGCACACCACCCAGCTGATAAATGCACCGGCCGCGACAATAAAGAAGAACTGCTGCGGCGTGACCAGTGTGAACACGAACAGGTAGAACACCGCGCCGACGTTACCGTAAGCACCGGCCATACCCGAGATCTGACCCGTCAGGCGACGCTTGATTGAGGGGATAATTCCGAAGGTCGCGCCCTCCGCACCCTGCACGAAGAACGAACACCCGATCGTGAAAGCAACAGCCACGACCAGTGGCCAACTCGAGTCGAGCAGACCCATCAGCACGAAGCCAATACCGATCCCGAACATGTAAGCCATCATCACGAAGCGGCGGTTGCCGAAACGGTCGGAAACCAAGCCGCCCATCGGCCGGGCAAACAGGTTCACAAAAGCGAAGCTGGCCGCGATCGCGCCGGCCGCCGCCGCACCCAATCCCCAAGTCTGCTCAAAGAACATCGGCAGCATCGACACCACTGCAAGTTCGGCACCAAAGTTTGCAAAGTAGGTAACGTTGAGCGCCGCCACCGACTTGAATGGGTATCTGTCATCAGCAGGCACGCCCTTCCTCAGGATCGGGACATTGATACGAAGCGCCTGCACGATCTGATAAAGCACCACCGCCGCGATGACTGCGTAGAACAGACCCGCCATCATGCTATCGATGTAGCCCATCTTCTGGACGCGGTAAACCAGGATCGACAGTATTCCAACAAGGGGCACGATAAAGATGCACAGCATTACCAAGTCACGCCAGCTCGACACCTCCAGCGCCGCGACTTTGCGCGGCTTCTTTTGCGTGTCGGGCGTGGGCCCGTCGGTGATGGCAAACCAGTAGAACACGCCATAGACCGCCATCACGATGCCCGAGGTCGCAATTGCCCAGCGCCAGCCGTCGGCGCCGCCAAAGAACAACAAGGCGATGGTCGGCAACGTCATTGCCGCGCCCGCCGAACCGAAATTTCCCCAGCCGGCATAGAAGCCTTCGGCGAAGCCGATGTGGCGCGGCTTGAACCATAGTGCAGTCATGTGGATGCCAACCACGAAGCTGGCACCGACCGAGCTCAGCACCAGGCGCGAGACCAGCAGCTGCGTCTTGTTTTCGCCAAATGCGAATGCCAGCGTCGGCAGCGCCATGATCACCATCAACAAGGAAAAGCAGCGGCGCGGACCCCACTTGTCAAGCGCCATGCCAATCAGGATGCGCGCCGGGATCGTCAGCGCCACGTTGGCAATGGCGAACAGCCGGATGTCGTCGCGCGTCAACCAACCCTCGCTGCGCAGCATCGAGGATGCCAGCGGCGCCATGTTGAACCATACGTAGAAGCAAATGAAGAAGGCGATCCACGTCAGGTGGAGCGCCTTTATTTCAGGGTTCTTGTAACGAAACAGGTCACTAACTTGCATGATTCGTCTCAGTGAAAATAGTTGTGCTCAGCATTTGGCTCGCTCTCCGCTTCACTGTGTATGTGTGGGCACGATGAGCAACGGACATTGCGCCCGACGTGCCAGAAAGGCACTGACCGAGCCGAAGGTCATGTGGTCGAACTCCTCAACCAGAGCGTCGAGATGACGGGTGATAAAGTTGCTGTCGGGTTTGTGGGAATGGCGCGCGATCACCAGCAGGTCAGGCCGGCGTTCTTCAGTGGCGCGCAGGATCATCTTGCGCGCGTCGCCTTCGGCGAACAGCACCTTGGCGGTAAAGCCAGCAGCAACCAACTCGGCCGCCGCCTTTTCGGCGCCGTCCTTCTGCTCCTGGTACTGCTGCCGGAACATCTCGTCCTCGCTGCTACTGGTGCTGCCGGGCACCTCGATTACCGAAATCAGCGTGACATTCGGTCTTTCGGTGGCAAACAGCCGCTTAACAATATCGAGTGCGATGCGTGAGTTGCGTGAGTGGTCGTAGGCAAGCATGAGTTCCATGACGCTATTCCCCGAACGCGGCAGCATCTAAGCCCGGTGCCAAGCATTGCCTGTAAGTCTGAGACGCCATGGCGCACTCCTTTCGCAGTTGATGCGATCAAAGTTAGCGCGCGCAAGACAGCGGCGACATTCACTAAACAGATGGGGCCGGTAGCGCAGAAGACCTAGGAAACCGGCAATGACTCGTTCGAAATAACTAGTCAGACCGCTAGCAGCGGGGCATAACACGTCCTAACTAATTGTTTTTATTTATTATTTTCAGCCATTCCCTGCTCAACCGCATAAACTGCAGCTTGCACCCGGCTGTTAAGGTTGAGCTTACGCAAAATATTCTGCACATGGATTTTGACCGTGCTTTCGGCAAGATCAAGTTCACGCGCAAGCTCCTTGTTGCTTGCTCCACGCGCGAGTAACACCAGCACTTCTCGCTCACGCGGACTGATTTTTCCCTTGTCCGCCGACTGCCGTGCAACAGCTTCGTTACCACCAGCCTGCAAACCGCGCACCAATTTGCTGGTCATTTGCGGCGAAACTACAGACTCGCCATCGGCCGCGCGACGAATGGCATCCATAAAATAATCCGTATCGATGTTCTTCAGCAGATACCCCGCAGCCCCCGCACGTAGCGTATCCAGAAGGTCTTCAGCATCTTCCGATACAGTCAGCATCAACACACGGGTCCCAGGTAACTCTTCGGTCAGAGCACGCACGACCTCTCGCCCACTCACGCCCGGCATATGCAAATCAAGCAGCACGATATCCGGTCTCAATTGTCGGGCCTGTTTGACGCCATCGAGTCCATTCGCGGCTTCGCCAACGACTTCGATGTCAGCCTGGCGCGCGAGCAATGCTTTCACACCACTGCGAAACAATTCATGATCGTCGACCAGCAAAACCCGAAGCCTCCCACTCATGCATGCACCTCACGCTGAGTCACCTCGCTGCCATCAGTGCCTTGGCCCTGAGGCAACATTAACGTTACCACGGTGCCACTGCCTGGACGCGACTCGACTTCAAGCTGTGCCCCGATACGCAAAGCTCGCTCCCGCATGATGCGCAGACCAATATGCATCTCAGATACATCGGGAGCACCCTTTATAACAAAGCCACATCCGTCATCAGTCACCGCAAACCGATACCTGCCATCGCGTTGCACTGCAAGATCGACACGTGTTGCACCCGCGTGTTTGCGCACGTTAGACAGCGCCTCCTGCAAGATATGCAGCACCTGTAACTGACTATCTGCCTGCAACGGCACGCCAGTGCCTGAGTCCGAAAATCCCGTTACAAGTCCGGTCTGTGCGCCAAAACGCACCAGCATCCGCTCCAATGCCACACCAATATCCTCTTCCTGTTTCACGCGGGCGCGGAAATGAACAAGCAGTTCACGCACATCGTCATAGCTCTCTTGCACGCCTTCGTGAATGCGCTCGACCACTTCGGCAACTTCACTGCGCGCGTTCCGCGCCAGTGAATCTTCCAGCATCTGCACCTGGATATTCAGGAATGCCAAGGACTGCGCAATCGAATCATGCAATTCCCGGGCCAGCAGGCTGCGCTCCTCATAAACCGCAAGTTCGCGGTCACGCGAAGCCAGGCGCTGGTTTTCGATGGCGACACCCAGATGCTGCCCCAGGGTTTCGAGTAGCTTTCGATCCTCCCGGCTGATGGCAGGCAGACCGGTGAAATACAGGTTGAAGATCCCCAGCAGTTCGCGCTTGAACCGGATCGGGAATGTGGCCACAGTACGGTAACCAGCCATGCGGCAATCGACCGCCACGTCAGGCGCAATATTGTCCAGTACGTCCACCGCACTGCGGTTCGTCTGCGCCGCGACGCCGCACAGGCACTCCCCCATGTGAACGCAGCGCTCTTCGGACGCAAATGCTGCGGACAGCCCCTCGTGCACAAAGAGATGGAGGCTGCGCGTGCCAGTATCAACCAGTCTTACTGCACCACCGGCGGCACCGTGCAAAATCATCAGCCGGCGCAAAAAATTGCGGCAAAGCTCTTCGGGCGTGGCCGGCTCATTGAGCAGGCGGGCCACCTCGTACAGCGTTGCCAGTTCACGGTTGCGCGCGCCCAGATCACGGGTCTGCTCGGCAACCCGTTCCTCAAGCGTGACGTACAGATCCTGCAGCCGGCTGGCCATGCGATTGAAGCCCTCCGCCAGTTCACCGAACTCGTCGCGGGTCTCCACCGGCAGCCGCGCGCCGAATTCACCTGCGGCCATGCGCTGCATTCCTTCCGACAAGCTGGCTACCGGACGAACGACCAGCAGAAGCATCAGATATATCAGCGTTATGGCGCCGACCAGGGATAACGCAATCAGACCGAACTGCATGTAGCGCAGAATCGCAATAATACGAGCGTTATTGGCCTCAATAAGCCGCACCACCTGATCGATGATTCCCACAAACACGTCAATCTCGGTACGCAGCTTATTCAGGCTTTCAGAACGCCCCGTCGTATTTGCATGCACAATCATCGGCTTGATCGTATTGAACCAGTGTTCTTCGATAACATTGAACTCGGCCAGAATTTCACGATCCTGAGGCAGCAGCAGCGGCCGCACCGGATCACCCGCTTTGAGCACGGCTAACACATCCTCGAAGCGTCGAATTTCGGTTTGCATTTGCTCATGCACTGCCGGATCGCCAGTGCGCACGCTCTCTGTTAGCAAATAGGCAATGCGGTAAGAGCGCATGCGTTCGCTGCCCATGTCGTTGATAGCTGCAGCGCCGCCTTCCAGCTTCCAGGATTCATAAAGCGTGAAGCCGACGGCGGTCAGCGCCACCGCCAAGAAAACAATGGCCATCCAGAACAGCTTTACGCTCAGCTTCGGGCGGGGCAATGGGACTGACACCTGAGGCTCCGTGGACGATGTCCAGAGGCTATGGACGCGCAATGTTACCCCTTGTGCTCGTCGTCATCCATCAGGATGCGGTGAGCGGGCCCCTCCATGTCGTCGAACTGCCCGCTCTTCAGCGCCCACCAGAAGACGGCGCCGATGGCGAACACCAGCACCACGCTCAGCGGAATCAGCAAGTAGAGGATGTCCATTCCAGTCCCGACCTATCTTTCCGGCGACGCAAGCCGCAACGCATTCAACACCACCAGCAACGAGCTCGTCGACATGCCGACCGCCGCAATGAGCGGCGTCACCAGGCCCGCCATGGCCAACGGCAGAGCCACTGCATTGTAGGCCATGGTCCAGCCCAGGTTCTGGCGAATCACGCGCAGCGTGCGGCGCGCTTCCCGCGCGGTTTCGGCCAGCACGTCGAGCCTGTCACTCAGCAGGATGATATCGGCACTGACCTGGGCAAGCTCGGTGCCGCTACCCGGCGCGATCGACACCTGCGCCCGGGCCAGCACCGGCGCGTCATTGACGCCGTCACCGATCATTGCAACCACCGCGCCCTGTGCCTGCAGTTTTTCCACATAAGCCAGCTTGTCCGCCGGCGTCGCCCCTCCGGCGTAATCCGTGATGCCGAGTTCGAATGCGGTATGTGCAACCCGCTGCCTGCGGTCGCCGGAGAGCAGCGAAACCTGCGCGCCGCCTGCCATAAGGGCGTGGACCAGACCTGCCGCATCATGACGCACCACGTCGTCGAGGAGGAACAGTGCGATCCAGCCCTTGTCATCGCCGAGCGCGACCACGGCGATGGCGTCAGGCACGCATTCCAGATCCGCCGGCAGTGCCTGTCCGTGCAAGGCCGCCACATAAGCGGGGCTGCCGATACGCAGCAAGCGTCCGCCCACGGATCCTTCGATGCCCTGACCGGTGACGGCGCTCACGCCGCTGGCCACCGGATGCACGCCGTTGGCTGCAGCCACCAGCGCGCGGCCTACCGGATGCTCGGACCAGGATTCGAGCGCCGCAGCGAGCGCGAGACATTGCGCGGACGACTCTGCAGCCAGCGTTCTTATTCCGGCAAGCGCCATTCGACCACTGGTCAGCGTACCCGTCTTGTCGAACACAAAATGGGTCGCACGCGCCAGCGTTTCCAGCGCGGTGCCGCGGGTCACCAGCACCCCCGCGCGGTAGGCCGAACCGGTCGCCGCGGTGAGCGCAGCGGGCGTGGCCAGCGACAACGCGCAGGGGCAGGTCACCACCAGCATCGCCACTGCGACCCACAGGGCGCGCTGCGGATCGATCTGCCACCAGACCACAAAAGTCGTCAACGTCAGCACCAGCAGCACGGTCACGAACCAGCGCGCGACACGATCGGCGAGCTGCGCGATGCGCGGCTTTTCGGTCTGCGCACGATCCATCAGGCGCACGATGCCGGCCAGCACGGTCTCTTCGCCGATGCGGGTGACCCGCATCGTCACCACGCCGTCAAGATTCATCGCCCCGCCGGTCAGCGCGTCGCCGGGACGTTTGGCGACCGGCCGCGATTCACCCGTCAGCAGCGCCTCATCCGCCTTGCTGCTGCCCTCGACGACGATGCCGTCGGCCGGAATCGCCTCGCCCGGGCGCACGCGCAGGAGATCTCCCGGACGCAGTGCTGCGGCGGCCACACGCTCGCCGGAGCCGTCTTTCAAAATCCGCTCGGCGGTGGCCGGCACCAGGCGCACCAAGCGCTCCTGGGTCCTCACCGCCTTCGCTCTTGCCTCCATTTCGAGGAAGCGCGCGCCAAGCAGCAGGAACACGAACATCGATACCGAGTCGAAATAGACGTCTCCGGAAGCCGTCCATGTCGCGTAGACGCTGGCTGCAAAGGCAATCACGATGCCCAGCGTGACTGGTACATCCATGCCGACGCGCCGCCGGCGCAGGTCGCGCCAGGCGCCGTCGTAAAAAGGGATCGCCGACCACAGGGCCACCGGCAGCGTCAACACGAAGCTGGCGAGGCGCATCAACTGCTCGATATCCGGCGTCATCGCGCCCTTGGCGATGTACACCGGGACCGCATACATCATCACCTGCATCATGCTGAAGCCGGCGATGAAAAGGCGCCACAGCAGGACGCCGCGCTCGCGGCGCAATCGCTCCTCAGCCCGCCCCGCATCGTAGGGATGCGCGGAATAGCCGAGCCCGGACACCGCGCCGAGGATCGTGCTCAGCGCAGTAACGCGGGAGTCCCAGCGCACCCGGGCGCGCCGCGTCGCATAGTTCAGAGAAACCGCGGACACGCCAGTGAGGCGCGCGATGCTCTGTTCAATCAGCCAGACGCAGGCGGCGCAGGTCACGCCGTCGATCAGCAGCGAGGCTTCCTTCTCATTCTCGTCCGCATCCCTGACGAAGTTGCGCTGCACCTCGGGCATGTCGTACACGTCCAGTTCCGACGGGACGGCTGTCGCGCCCTGCGCTGACGGCGCCATTGCCGTGCGGTTGCGGTAATACGCGCCGAGGCCGTTGCCAATGATGGTCTGAGCGACCGCCTGGCAGCCGCGGCAGCAGGTCGGACGTTCGACTTCCTCCACGCGTACCGGAAACGCGGCATTGCCGACGGGCAACCCGCAATGGAAACACCCCGCGGCGGAATCCGCCGCGGGGTGTTTCCCGGAAAACGGCGTCATCGCCGTCATGTATCCGCCATCAGAATTTCATCCCTACACCCACCCCGAGTACCAGCGGATTGATCTTGAAGTTCGCTGCAGTGGCGCCGGTCGCGGTCAGTTTGACGTCGGTATCGATCCAGATTTTCTTCAGGTCGATATTGAGAAAAAACGTCTTGTTGAGCGGTATGTCCACGCCCAACTGCAGCGCACCACCCCAGCTGCTTTTATCGACCGTGGCAGCACCGGCAAGAAGATTGATGTCATAAAAGCGGGTGTAGTTTATCCCGGCACCCACATAGGGACGGAACGACGCGCTGTCCGGTGCAAAATGGTACTGCAGGGTCAGCGTTGGCGGCAGCAGCGCCACAGAGCCGATCTTGGTGCCGGCCGAAGTGATCTCGTGTTTCTTCGTGGCGAGGATCAGTTCAAGGCCGATGCTGCGGGTCAGGAAATAGGTGAAGTCGAGTTCCAGCGTGGTTTCGGTACTGGCATTGAGGTTCAGTGCCGAAGAACTGGCATCCGGATTGATATTGATGATGCGCGCGCGCGCCAGCCAGTCGCCCTGTGCGGCCTGCACCACACCAGCCACCATGCTGAGTGCCAGCAATGCCGGCAGCCATGACCATCGTTTCATTTGCATCTCCCAGTTGTAGATAGGTTTGGAACGTGAGTGGATGGTGTGATCCTAAACAGGGCGTCATCCGCACATGTTGACCCATATCAAATACCCTGCACGCCGGCAGGGTTGTCCTTTTAAAATGACTCCCATGATCCCCTGGCTGGAAAACGACGACCCTTTCCCACCGCTGTCACAGGCACTGCATGAGCCCAACGGCCTGCTGGCAGCCGGCGGCACACTGTCCGAGGAGCGGCTGCTCAGGGCCTATCGCCGCGGCATCTTTCCCTGGTACAGCGAGGGCCAGCCGGTGCTGTGGTGGAGCCCGGATCCGCGCATGGTGCTGTTCCCGGAGGAATTCCGTGTGCCGCGCTCGCTCGAGAAGCGACTGCGTCGCCGCGACTTTGAAATCCGCATCGATACCGCCTTTGACATCGTGATGCGCGCCTGCGCGGCACCACGCCACGATAGCGCTGGCACCTGGATCACGGAAGACATCATCAGCGCATACTGCGCGCTGCACCGCAGAGGACATGCGCATTCGGTCGAAACCTGGATTGACGGAGAACTCGCAGGCGGGCTGTACGGCATCGCGCTGGGCCGGATGTTCTACGGGGAATCCATGTTCACCCGGGTGGCGGACGCTTCCAAGATTGCGCTTGTCAGCCTGGTTCGCCGGCTTGAAAACCGGCAGTTCGGCATGATTGACTGCCAGATGAACACCGCGCACCTTGCACGTTTCGGCGCGCGAGAAATCCCGCGGGATGAATTTTCGCGGCGCCTCGCCGAATTGGTAAACTATCCGGCGCCGGCTGGTGCCTGGCTTACTGACGAAACACCGATAAAATGATTACGCATCCGTGACCTACCTTTCCGAATTTCCCCTATCGGTACTGCAGTTTTATGCGACGGCACCGTACCCGTGCAGCTATCTGCCGGAACGCATGGCACGCTCGCAGGTCGCCACGCCCAGCCACCTGATCGACGGCCCGGTCTACAGTGAGCTGGTGCGCGCCGGCTTTCGCCGCAGCGGCGCCTTCACCTACCGGCCACATTGCGATCATTGCCGGGCCTGTGTGCCGGTGCGGGTGAACGTCGAGGACTTCCGCGCCACCCGTACACAACGGCGCGCCTGGAAACGCCACGGCAGTCTCGAGGCACGGATACTCGATCTCAAGTACAACCCCGAACACTACGCGCTGTACCTGCGTTACCAGGCCAGTCGCCATGCCGGAGGCGGCATGGACCAGGACAGCCGCGAGCAGTACCGGCACTTCCTGCTCCAGAGCAATGTCGATTCGCGGCTGGTGGAGTTCCGCGAAAACGGCACACTGCGCATCGTCAGCATCATCGACCACCTGCAGGACGGCTTATCCTCGGTCTATACCTTCTTCGATCCGGATGCGGCCGGGGCAAGCTTCGGCACCTACAACATTCTCTGGCAGGTCGAGCTGTGTCGGCAACTCGACCTGCCCTTTCTGTATCTCGGATACTGGATCGGACAGAGCAGGAAAATGGCCTACAAGATCCAGTTCCAGCCGATGGAGGGTCTCATCGAGGGCCGCTGGCAGCCGCTCGCTGACTGATTTGACGCCAGTCCCCGCCGGGGCCGGTACAATGCCCGCATGTATACACTGCTCAGACCCCTGCTGTTCGCGCTGGACGCCGAATCGGCGCACCACCTGACCCTCGAATCACTGAAGCTCTCCGCGCGCAGCGGTCTTGCCGGCGTCTGCACGCCGCGAGTCACCCCCTGGCCGCGCAAGGTAATGGGCATCGAATTTCCCAATCCCGTGGGCCTCGCCGCAGGCCTCGACAAGAACGGCGATTACATCGATGCGCTGGCGACACTGGGTTTCGGTTTCCTCGAGATCGGTACGGTGACGCCGCGTCCCCAGCCCGGCAATCCGCGACCGCGGATGTTCCGCCTGCCTGCCGCCCGAGCAGTCATCAACCGCATGGGCTTCAACAACCACGGTGTCGATGCGCTGGTTGCCAACGTCAGGCGTGCGCATTTCCGCGGCGTACTCGGCATCAACATCGGCAAGAATTTCGATACCCCGATCGAGCGCGCCGCCGAAGATTATCTGGCGTGCCTGCGCAAGGTTTACGAACATGCCAGCTACGTGACCGTCAACATCTCCTCACCGAACACCAAGAATCTGCGCCAACTGCAGCAGGGCGACGAACTCGGTCAGCTGCTCTCGGCGCTGCGCGATGAGCGTGAGCGGCTCACCGATCGTCACGGCAGACGCGTACCGCTGGCGCTGAAAATCGCGCCCGACCTTGAAGCGGCGCAGGTATCTGCCATCGCTGAACTCCTGGTGACCTACCGCATCGATGCCGTGATCGCCACCAACACCACCATTGCCCGCGACGCCGTAGCGCAACAGCCGCAAGGTCGCGAAACCGGGGGCCTCAGCGGCGCGCCGTTGACCGCGCAAGCGCAGAAAATCACCGCCCAGCTCGCCGCAGCGCTTGGCGACGCAGTGCCGGTCATCGGCGTTGGGGGCATCATGTGTGGCGCAGATGCGGCGGCGCGGATCGGCGCCGGAGCCAGCCTGGTGCAGCTTTATACCGGACTGGTGTACAGCGGCCCCGCGCTGGTCAGCGACTGTGTCGACACCATCCGGAAGGAACACCCATGCTGATCGGCATCCCGAAAGAGATCAAGAACCACGAATACCGCGTCGGCGCCACGCCGGACGGTGTGCTGGCGCTGGTCGCCGCGGGCCATGTCGTGCGGGTGCAACGTGCTGCCGGCCTGCGCCTGGGTTTCGGCGACGACGCCTTTCGAGGCGCCGGTGCCGTCATCGTCGATTCGGCAGAAGACATCTATGCCGCGGAACTGGTGATCAAGGTCAAGGAAATCCAGCGCAGCGAATTCCCGCTGCTTAGACCGGGGCAGATCGTGTACGGCTACCACCACTTCGCGCCCGACCGGGAACTGCTCGATGCGATGCTGCAGGCCGGTGTCAGCTGCGTCGCCTATGAAACCATCACCGACGCTGCAGGGCGCCTGCCGCTGCTGACGCCGATGTCGCAGATCGCCGGACGCCTTGCGCCGCAGGTCGGCGCCTGGGCACTGCAAATGGCCAACGGCGGCAGCGGTGTGCTGCTCGGCGGCGTGCCGGGCGTGCTGCCCGCCAACGTTCTGGTCATCGGCGGCGGCACGGTCGGCGAAAACGCTGTGCGCATCGCCATCGGCATGGGTGCCGATGTCACGCTGCTCGAGCGCAGTGCCGCGCGTCTCGCAGCCCTGGAGTCAGTGTTCGGCAGTCGCCTCAAAACTGCGATATCGACACCGCAGGCGCTGCGCGCACTGCTGCCGGAGCAGGACCTGGTGGTCGGCGCAGTGCTGCTGCCCGGCGCACGCGCGCCGAAGCTGATCACCCGCGATGACCTGCGGCGCATGCAGCCGGGCTCGGTGATCGTGGATGTCGCCATCGATCAGGGCGGCAGCAGCGAAACCTCACGCCCGACCTCGCACACCGAACCGCTGTATGTCGAGGAAAACATCGTCCACTATTGTGTTCCGAACATGCCCTCTGCGGTGGCACGCACCGCAACGCTGGCGCTGACCCAGGCCACGCTACCCCACGCGCTCGCCATCGCCAGCCAGGGCCTGCGCGAAGCGGTGCTGCGTGACCCCCATCTCGCCGCCGGGTTGCAGACCTGCTCGGGCCACGTAACCCACCCCGAACTCGCCGGCGACCTCGGCCTGCCCTTCGTTGCGCCGGCAGAAGTCCTGTCATGAACGCGGTGGTCGATGCCATTGATGAGCTGCTGCCGCAAACCCAGTGCCGGCAGTGCGGCTTCACCGGTTGCAGGCCTTATGCCGAGGCGATTGCTGCGGGTACGGCTTCGATCAACCGCTGCCCGCCCGGTAGCGCCGACGTCATCACGGAATTGGCCGCACTACTTGAAACAGACGCGATGCCGGCGGACGAGACCTGCGGTGTCACCGCTGCGCCTGCGGTCGCCGTAATCGACGAGGCCGAGTGTATCGGCTGCACGCTGTGCATTACCGCCTGCCCGGTGGACGCAATCGTCGGCGCGCGGCGACTGATGCATACGGTGATCGCCGTGGAATGCACAGGCTGCGGCCTGTGCCTGCCGCCCTGCCCGGTGGACTGCATCGCCATCGCGCCTACCGGCGCAGCACATGATCGCCAGCGGCAACGGGAAGCGGCCGGGCGACTGCGTCAGCGCTACCTCGCTCGCCAACAACGCCTCGCCGGCAAATCGCCGCGCCGCCGGAAAGCGGTCGCAGCAACCGCCACGCCTGCGGCGGCGCGCAAACGCGCAATGCTCGACCGTGCGCTTTCGCGCGCACGCGCGCGTATCGTTGCAAAACCCTAGACGAAAAGTTCAGCGGCCAAAAATTCCGCGCAACAACTGCGCCGGATCGATGCCGATGCCGCCTTTCGGCGGCTGCGAAGCGGGCGCTACCGGCTGCTCGGCAAGGCCGCGTGCACCGTCCGCAGGCAGCGGTTTGGCCGCGCGCATCGCTCCTGCGGTTGCCGTCACGCGGCGGATATCGAGTTCACGACCGGCCGGGAGTCTGGCAAGCACCGGTGTCAGCGCCGCGCCCAGCTGTTCAAGGCGTTCGCCTGGCAACGGATGGGTCTTGAACAACAAGGCAAGGGAGCCGTCGGCGCGGCCGCGCGCGGCCAGCTTGTGCAGCACGTCGACCAGGCCAAAGGGGTTGTAGCCGGCGCGCGCGGCCAGTACCACCCCCATCGCGTCCGCCTCGTATTCCGCGCTCTTGTCGAGCCCACGGGCGAACACTTCTGCGCCGGTGCCTATCATGTTGTTGAGCAGCGCCGAACGGTTGTCACGTTGCGCGAGCTGCGCACCGGCAGACAGCGCGGCGCTCTTCTGCATCACCGTGACGTGGTGACGGCGCACGATGTGCGCGATCTCGTGGGCGAGCACACCGGCAAGCTGCGCCTCGTTGTCAAGGATTTCATAGAGCCCTCGCGTCAGCATCACATACCCGCCGGGGGCAGCAAATGCATTTATCGACACGGCGTCGATCACTGCGAAGCGCCAGGGCAGATCAGGCCGCTCGCTTTGCACCGCAACCCAGCGCCCCACGCGGTTGACATAACTCTGCAGCTCGGTATCGTTGACCAGCGGCGCGGCGCCCAGCATGCGGCCGGCGATCTCGCGCCCCATGGCCTGTTCCTCCTGCTCGCTGACGCCGGCCACTGCCGTCACCGCGTCGCGGCCAATGCTGAACAGCCGGTTGAGGTCTATGTTCTGGGCAGGCGCCGCAAGTGCCGCGCCCATCAGGACGACAAATACCGGCATGCGCATAGGGCACAGCGGGTTCATGGCGCACCGCCCACGGCACCCTGATCCGCAGCAGCAGGTTGCGAGAGGTAATCGACACGGGTCGCCTGCAGTCCGGCCCCTTGGGCATGCGTTTCGCCCTGCTCGCGACTGGCGGCAAAACCGTCTAGCGCCTGCAGCTGGCCGCCATCGAACCGGGCCTGTTTGAGATCCTCTTCGTCGAGTCCACGGATGCCTATCGTCGCGGTGACGTTGACCTTCTGGCGCGGCGCAAAAACACGCCCCAGCACTGAACCCGCGCCAGATCCTTCCGTGGCTGACGCTGGCGCTGCGCCGAAGCGCACATTGAAGGAGTAAAGCCATCCGGTCGCCGTCGCCGTCCTGACCTGGACCCACGCGCCCTGGCGGGCGAGCGCCTCTCCGGAAGCACCCTTGGCAAAATTCGCGACTGCCGCCGCATCGGTCCGCGGCTCGGCACGAACCACGCTGTCCCGCTCGATTGTGACCGGCTCGGCCGGCACCGCCTGCGCAAACGCCACCAGCAGGCAGGCCGCCAACCACCGCCGGCATGCAGTACCTGTCACCCGTCGAAGCATTAAAGCCACCGAGAAGCTCCCGAGGTTCGACGGACCATTATAATCACGCTCACCTGTCGAAGCCATGTCCGAATCCAATTGAATCCTTTAAAGCGCCAGGCGATTTTCGAGCGGTTCCGCGCCGCGAATCCCGAGCCGCGCGGCGAACTCGAATATTCGACGCCGTTCGAACTGCTGGTGGCGGTAATACTGTCAGCGCAAGCCACCGACAAAAGCGTCAACCTCGCGACCCGACAACTCTACAAAAAAGCCAATACACCGAAGTCAATGCTGGAACTGGGGGTCGGCGGCCTCGAACCCTTCATCAAGAGCATCGGCCTATACCGCACCAAGGCAAAGAACATCATCGCCACCTGCGCCATTCTGCTCGATCGTCACGGGAGAGAAGTGCCGCGGGACCGCGAAGCGCTGGAAGCACTGCCGGGTGTCGGCCGCAAGACCGCGAATGTCGTGCTCAACATCGCCTTCGGCGAGCCGACGATCGCCGTCGATACCCACATTTTCCGCATTGCCAACCGTACAGGCCTCGCACCCGGCAAAGACCCTCTCGCGGTCGAGAATAAACTGCTGAAAGTGACGCCTGAGGAATTCCGCCTGCATGCTCACCACTGGCTGATCCTGCACGGCCGTTATGTCTGCACCGCACGCAGCCCGCGCTGTTCCGTGTGCCAAATCCGGGATCTTTGCGATTTTCGTGACAAGACCGGGTAGGACAGGCAAAAAAAACGCGCCGGCGATTCCGCGGCGCGCTTTGTCCGGTGGACGGGTCCGATCAGTACTTGACCGTCAGCCCCTGCTGGCGCGAGTAAAAAGCGGCCAGATCTTCGATGTCGCGCTTGGACAGGCTGGCGGCAAGTGGCGCCATGATGGCGTTCTTGCGCTCGCCGGACTTGTAGTCGGACAGCGCCTTCACCAGGTAATCGTAGTGCTGCCCGGCAAGTCGCGGGAAATCCGGAACCGTGCTGTTGCCGTCAGCCCCATGGCAGGCGGCGCAGCTCTTGGACTTTTCCTTGCCTGCAGCCGGATTGCCGGCCTGCGCAGCAGTGATGCCGGCAAACATTGCCGCGAATCCGGCGACCCACAAAATTCTCTTGCTGATCATCATTCCGTCCCTCATTTCGAAGCCGCCTGAACCCCCGGTGCGGCGTAGTAAGCCGCAACGTCCGCCATGTCCTTTTCGGAGAGGCCGGCCGCAATGGCACGCATCGAGGGATGCGTGCGGTCACCGGTCTTGTAGGCCTGCAGCGCCTTGACGATGTACGCCGCATGCTGACCGCCCAATTTGGGCACGTTGTAAGTGACGGGAAATGCGGTCTTGTAACCGGGAATGCCGTGACAACCGATGCACATCGAAACTTTTTCCCTGCTGACAACCGGATCGGCTTCGGCGGCCTTGGCGAGGATGGGTGACAGCGCGGCCAGCCCCAGACAGAAGCTGATTGCAGATATCCGTTTCATGAAAGCGCTCTTTCCTGTTTTGGGACGTTGCAGCGCCGGAATTATAGCCCAAAAAATTCGCTGATTGCCCATCAAAATTAGCTGATTGCCGCGCCGGGGCGCTATGTCTGATAATCGAAGCAGTCGCATCGGGAATCCCATTGAAGTTTCCATCACTTTCTGCACCCGAACTGCTGGCGTTCGCGGTACGGTTTTTTCCGTTCCTGAAATGGTGGCCGATGGTCGACCGCCGGACGCTGCGCGCCGACGCGCTGGCCGGCCTTACCGGTGCAGCGGTCGTGCTGCCACAGGGCGTCGCCTTTGCGACCATTGCCGGGCTGCCTCCGGAATACGGGCTCTACGCAGCCATGGTGCCTGCGGTCATCGCCGCATTGTTCGGATCGAGTTGGCACCTGGTTTCCGGGCCGACCACCGCAATCTCGATCGTCATTTACTCGACGATGAGCGGCATCGCCGTGCCCGGCACGCCTGAATACATCCAGTTGGTGCTGATGATGACTTTCCTCACCGGTATCTTCCAACTGGCCATGGGGCTGGCACGAATGGGTGCGCTGGTCAACTTCATTTCCCACACTGTCGTGCTCGGATTCACCGCTGGCGCCGGCCTGCTGATCATGAGCACGCAGCTGCCGCACTTCCTAGGCATCCCGATGCCCCGCGGAATTTCCTTCGCCGAGACCCTGCAGCTGACAGTGGCCGGCCTCGACCAGATCAACTGGTACGTGGCCTCGGTCGGCACGCTTACCCTGCTGGTCGGCGTGTTCGTGCGGCGGCGCTACAGGCGCCTGCCCTACATGATTGTGGCCATGATTGCCGGCACCCTCTATACCGCTGCACTGGGACTGATCCCACAGCTGGACGCGCGCGGTCAGATCGAGACTGTCAAGGCGCTCTCAGGGATTTTTCCGCAGTTTACTGCGCCTGATTTTTCGCTTGAGGCCTTGCGCAAAACCGCGTCCATCGCCGTTGCAATTACCATGCTCGGGCTCACCGAGGCCGTGTCCATCGCGCGCGCCATTGCCGTGCGCTCCGAGCAGCGCATCGACGGCAACCAGGAATTCATCGGGCAGGGTCTGTCCAACATTGCCGGCAGTTTCTTTTCAGCCTATGCCTCCAGCGGATCGTTCAACCGCAGCGGGGTCAACTACGAGGCCGGAGCGCGTACGCCCCTCGCGGCAGTGCTCGCTTCAGTGTTCCTGCTGCTGATCGTGCTGCTGGTGGCGCCGCTGGTACAGTTTCTGCCGGTGCCGGCCATGGCCGGCATCCTGTTCCTGGTCGCCGGAGGGCTGATCGACGTTGCGCAGATCCGCAATATCATCCGCACCAGCCTGCCGGAAAGCATAGTCCTCGGCATCACGCTGCTGGCTACGCTGTTTGTGCAGCTGGAATTCGCCATTTACGCCGGCATCCTGCTGTCGCTGATGCTTTACCTGAAACGCACCTCGCATCCGGTAATACTCGACGTCAAGCCCGACCCCGAGGAGGGCAGCTACCACTACTCCGCCGACACCGGGTTGCCCGACTGTCCCCAGCTCAAGTGCGTGCGCATCAATGGATCACTGTTCTTTGGCGCGGTGGACCATGTGCAGCAAGTGCTGCAACAGTACGGTGAGCGCACGCCGCAGAAACACTTGCTGATCGTTGCCAGCGGCATCAACTTTGTCGATGTTGCCGGCGCCGAGATGCTGGCCCACGAGGCCAAGCGCCGGCGGCGCGCCGGCGGCGGCCTGTATTTCTACCGCATCAAGGACGAGGTGATACGCCTGCTGCAGCAGGGCGGCTACATGCGCGACATCGGTGAAGACCACGTCTTTGCCGTCAAGCGCCCGGCTCTTGCAACCATTTACCCTAAACTGGACACGGCGACCTGCCGCGAGTGCAGGCTGCGCATTTTTCGGGACTGCCAAAACAGCCTGCCTGACGGATCACTCCGCGCAGATGCCGCAAAGCACGACAATAAAGAGACCCCATGAAACTGTACGAACGGATGCTCCCCTTTCTGCGCTGGTTGCCGCTGCGTCGTGAATCCCTGCGCGCGGACGCCATCGCCGGCGCCACCGTGGCCATGGTGCTGATACCGCAGTCCATGGCTTATGCCCAGCTCGCCGGCCTGCCTGCGTACTACGGACTGTATGCAGCCTTCCTGCCAGTGATCATAGGTGCGATGTGGGGCTCATCACACCAGCTGGCCACCGGGCCGGTAGCCTTGGTTGCGCTGCTGACTGGCTCGGCACTTGCCCAGTTCGCGGCACCCGGCACCGAACAGTTCATCGCGCTGGCCATCCTGCTGGCGTTGATGGTGGGAATCATGGAACTGGCGATGGGCCTGTTCCGGCTTGGTGCGATAGTCAACTTCCTGTCCCATCCGGTCATCGTCGGATTCACCAATGCAGCAGCGATCATCATCGCGCTGTCCCAGTTCAACAAGCTGCTGGGAGTGCACAGCGCACGCTCCGACCGCTTCCTCGCCGATGTCTGGGACGTGCTGCTCCGGGCAGGCGACACCCACCTGCCTACGCTCGCCATGGGCCTGCTCGCGCTGGCAGTGATGCTGCTGGTGCGACGCTACCAGCCGCAATGGCCCGGCGTCCTGATCGCGGTAGCGTTGACCACCGCACTGAGTTGGGCAATCGGCTTCGAGCGTAATGCCGATGCCGGACCCGCCGACTTCCGTGACCCCCAGGTGCGCAACGTGATCGACTCCATGATCGGCCTGTCCGCGCGCAATGGGGTACTGCGCCAGGAAACTGCAGCAAAGACGGGCCAGATAGATGACCTGGTGGTCAGCAGCGGCCGCGGGCACCCGCGCTTGATTACTCTCAATGCCGACCTCGAATTCCTCAAACTGGAACTGCGCGCGGTCGAAGCCGAGCAGCGCGTGCGTTTTGCCGAACTGCGGAGGTTGCGCTTCAGCCGCGTCACTGACGACTCGGGCAATATCGCCTATCACCTGGCCGGAACCGCAGAGCCTGGCGTCTTGACCGACGGCCGGCGCTGGACCATAACCACCCTCGACAACAACGGCATCCGTGTCAAGGGCGGTGGCGAGGTAGTCGGCAGCATCCCCTCGGGCATCCCGAGCCCGGCTCTGCCGCGGTTCAACTGGGATACCCTCGTCAAGCTGCTGCCGACCGCAATGATCATCGCGCTGATCGGCTTCATGGAAGCCATTTCCATTGCCAAGTCGATGGCCACGCGCACGAAGCAGCGCATCGATCCCAATCAGGAACTGGTCGGCCAGGGACTGGCCAACGTCGTCGGCAGCATGTTCCAGGCCTTCCCGGTCAGCGGGTCCTTCTCGAGATCCGCGGTGAATCTTGGGGCAGGCGCGGTCAGCGGCATGTCATCAGTGGTCGCCGGAGCAATTGTGCTGGTGACGCTGCTGCTGTTTACCCCGGCGCTCTACCACCTGCCGCAGGCCGCCCTCGCGGCAATCATCATGCTGGCCGTGTTCAATCTGGTGAACTTCCCGGCGCTGCTGCATGCCTGGAAAGCCCACCGGCATGACGGCATCGCCGCCGTTGTGACCTTCCTCGCCACGCTCAGCTTCGCTCCCCACCTCGATACCGGCATTCTGATCGGCGCAACGCTGGCAATCGTGCTCTACCTCTACCGCACCATGCGACCGCGGGTTGCCGTGCTGGGCCGCCATCCTGACGGCACGCTGCGCGACGCCCAGCTGTTCGGATTGCCCACCAGCGAACGCCTGATTGCCATCCGTTTCGACGGTTCCCTGTTCTTCGCCAACGTGCCCTATTTTGAGGATGTCATCCTCGACCAGGCCGCGAAACACCCGCAGGCGCGTTACATCCTGATCGTGGGCGACTCCATCAACGAGCTCGACGCTTCCGGCGAAGAAATGATCCGGCACCTCGCCCGGCGCCTGCAGGAAAACGATGTCACGATGGTGTTCAGCGGTTTGAAACGGCAGGTGCTCGGCATCATGGAGAAAACCGGGCTTTATGCGATCATCGGAACCCAGAATTTTTTTCGCACTGAGGACATGGCGCTGGAAGCCATCTCGCAGTGGCTGCACGATCCCGCCTTCGACGAGAAATTTTTCCCGCTGCAGGCACCGACACAGGACGGGGATAAACCCGAAACCGGCAAATAGCCGCCGGCGATGTCCTGCATCCGGCGGCACTGCGCCTATAATGTGCGCCCACTGCAACCCAGGCGCGACCATCATGGCAAACCGTCTTTCAAAAATAGTTACCCGGACCGGCGATGACGGCACCACGGGGCTTTCGTCCGGTGAGCGCATCGGCAAGAACAGCGTGCGCGTGGCTGCGATGGGCGATGTCGACGAGCTTAACAGCGCGATCGGCGTCCTGCTGTGCGAGCAATTGCCCCGGAACATTCGCGACGCACTGACGGATATTCAGCACGACCTCTTTGACCTCGGCGGCGAGCTCAGTCTGCCCGGACACTCCCTGGTCAGCGCAGCGCAGGTTCTACGACTGGAAAGCCTCATCGAACTCCTCAACGGCGACCTGCCCTCCCTGCGCGAGTTCGTGCTGCCTGGTGGCACCCGGGCAGCCGCACTGGCCCATGTCGCGCGCACCGTGTGCCGCCGAGCCGAACGCACGCTGGCAACACTGGCGGATGAGCAAAGCCTGCCTCCCCTGCCGCTGCAGTATCTCAATCGCCTGTCCGACCTGTTGTTCGTGCTGGCCCGCGTCTGCAACCGCGTGGACGGCAACGGCGACGTCCTGTGGCAGCAGGGGCGCAACCGCAGCTAAGGCTCAGCGCCGCGACGCGCGCACCGATTCGAGATGCGCGCAGACCTGACGCACGCCATCGAGCAGTCGCGGTGTCGGCCGCTGGATCAGGTCAGGTTCGATGTAATGCGCCGGCAGCGCCGATAATGGCAACGGCCGCGCAGCCCAGCGCGCCGCGTAGGCAGCGGGGGTTTCCGCTGAGGTTCCGCCAAGCACCACCTCGGGTCGCACGGCAAGCAGGGCCTCAAGAGAAACCTCAGGCGTCAGCGGCAACAGGCCGCCAAAAACATTGACCCCGCCGCAAAGAGCTATGATTTCACTGATCACATGCTCTTTGCTGACGGTCATCAGCGGGGAAGGCCAGATTTCATAAAACACCCGCAGCGGCTTACCTTGGTGCCGCGCCGCGTGCAATTCGGTCAGGCCACGCGCAAATGCCGCGCCTGCCCGTGCACCGGACTCCTTGGTCCCTGCGAGTGCAGCCACAGCCAGAATGGCGCGCCCGACGTCCTCCAGCCGCTTGGCATCGGACACGAATACCGGCAAGCCTGCGCGCTCGATCCGCGCCACAGTCTCCAACGGCGTGCCGCTGCGCCAAGCCAGCACAAGGTCGGTTTTCAGCGCCAGCAGGCGCTCGACATCGACATGCAGCGCATCGCCCACCACGGGCAGCACCCTGGCTTCCGGAGGGTAGTTACTGAATCGTGCCACGCCGGCCAGCCGGTCGCCGGCACCGGCGGCAAAAACCAGCTCGGTAAGATGCGGGGTCAGGGTAACGATGCGCCGCGCCGGTTGCTGCAGGTGAATGAGCACGCCGCGATCGTCCGTCACGGTAACCGGCTCGCCATGTGCGTGAGCCGCCACGCCCGTAAAGATGACCAGCACGCAGACCGGCAGCCATTGACCGGACAGGACACCGGCAATCGTCAACGGTCCTGCGCCAGCGCTGCGCCGGGGGTCGCCCGACTTTCGCTTCACCGTGTCTACTGCCGCGCCTCTTCCATTACCCGCAGCAGGCGGGCACTGGTCTGGCGCAGCCGCAGGGACAGCATGGTGACCATTTTCACCAGTATTTTCGAGCCGAGCCCGGAATGGTCGAGAATGATTTTGGCCATGTTGTCGCGTGTCAGAACGGCGAAGGTCGTGAGCTGCGAGGCCATGCAGGTCGCAAAGCGCGGTTCGCCATCGATCATCGACATCTCTCCCAGGGTCATGCCGGGCCCGGCGCTGGTCATGTGCTGCTGCTCGGCGCGATGACTCCTTTTCAGGATATCGACCTCCCCGTCGACGATCAGCACCATGAAATCGCCCTCGTCGCCCTCGCGGATCAGGATTTCGCCGGGCTGGGCGCGATAGACCTCCATATAGCCGGCCAATATGGAAATGTCTTCCTTGGAGAACTCGGCGAAAAACTGCGATTTGCCGACGAGCCCGAAAATTTCATCAGCAATGGCCGAGCCCGCTCCGACCCGCTCCAGCTTGGCGAGCTTGCCTTGGTCGGTCAGTGTTCCGGGATCATCTTGGGCCATGGTGGCGTCAGCCTGGGGCAAGCTGCCTGTGGTTTATGTCCCGTACATCACGGCTAGTCCGCCGCGACCGCCTTCAGCCGGCGCTTGCGCACGCCATCGGCAAGAGTTTCGAGCAGCGTCCGACTCTCTTCCCAGCCGATGCAACCATCGGTGATGCTGACACCATAGGTCAGCGGCTTGCCCGGCACCAGGTCCTGCCGTCCGGCCTTCAGGTGGCTTTCCACCATCACACCGAAGATGCGGTCATCCCCTCCGGCAACCTGCCGCGCAACATCCTGCCCGACGTCGACCTGTTTCTCCGGCTTCTTGCTGCTGTTGCTGTGACTGAAATCGACCATGATGCGCGCCGGAATACCGGCTTCCGCCAGGCCACGACCTGCCGCATCGACGCTGGCAGCGTCATAGTTCGGCGCCTTGCCACCGCGCAGGATCAGGTGGCAATCCTCGTTACCGGTGGTCGATACGATCGCCGAGTGGCCTGCCTTGGTCACCGACAGGAAATGGTGTGGCGCCTGCGCCGCACGGATCGCGTCGATGGCGATCTTGATATTGCCGTCCGTGCCGTTCTTGAACCCGACCGGGCAGGACAGCCCCGATGCCAATTCGCGGTGGATCTGCGATTCGGTCGTGCGCGCGCCGATCGCACCCCAGGACACGAGGTCAGCAATGTACTGCGGCGTGATCATGTCAAGGAACTCGCAGCCGACCGGCATGCCGCTTGCATTGAGTTCCAGCAGCAGCTCACGGGCAATCTTCAGTCCGTCGTTGATGCGGAAGCTGCCGTCAAGATTCGGATCATTGATCAGCCCTTTCCAGCCCACCGTGGTGCGCGGCTTCTCGAAATACACGCGCATCACCACCAGCAGGTCTGCAGCGAGCTTTTTCTTCGCCTCCAGCAGCTTGCCGGCATATTCCTTTGCCGCCTTGACGTCGTGCACCGAGCACGGGCCCATGATCACCAGCATGCGGTCGTCGGCGCCATGGAGGATGCGGTGGATGTCCTGGCGTGCCTCGAAGGTCACGTTTGCCGCCTTTTCGCTAAGCGGAAACTCCCGCAGCAGGTGCGTCGGAGGCGTCAGTTCCTTGATTTCCTTGATCCGCAGATCGTCAGTCTGATGCAGCATTGCTATCCCAAGTTTCCATTAAATTCAATGCATTATAAACGAATACCGGTGCCAGCCTAGGCCGTGCCGCCGACCGTCAGGCCATCGATGCGCAGTGTCGGCTGGCCCACGCCCACCGGCACGCTTTGGCCTTCCTTGCCGCAGGTGCCGACACCGGAGTCGAGACGCATGTCGTTGCCGATCATGCTTACCCGCGTCAGCGCGTCCGGACCGTTTCCGATGAGCGTCGCGCCCTTCACCGGATAGGCCAGCTTGCCGTTCTCGATCATCCAGGCTTCGGATGCCGAGAACACGAACTTGCCGCTGGTGATGTCGACCTGTCCGCCACCGAAATTGACCGCGTAGAGCCCGTGATCCACCGAAGCAATGATTTCCTGCGGGTCGCGATTTCCGTTGAGCATATAGGTGTTGGTCATGCGCGGCATCGGCACATGCGCGTAGGACTCGCGCCTGCCGTTGCCGGTCGGCGCCACACCCATCAGGCGCGCGTTCATTGCATCCTGCAAATAGCCGCGCAGCACACCGTCCTCGATCAGCACGTTTTGCCGTGTTGGATTACCTTCATCATCGACATTCAGCGAGCCACGCCGCCGCGCCATCGTGCCGTCGTCGACGACGGTGACGCCGGGCGCCGCCACCCGCTCACCTATGCGGCCGCTGAACGCCGAGGTGCCCTTGCGGTTGAAATCGCCCTCCAAACCGTGACCCACCGCCTCGTGCAACAACACGCCGGGCCAGCCCGGTCCCAGCACTACAGTCATCGTGCCCGCCGGAGCCGGCCGCGCGTCGAGGTTGACCAGCGCCTGCTGCACCGCCTTCTGCGCGTATTCGCGCAGAACGTCTTCGGTGAAGTAGCCATAATCGAAGCGGCCACCGCCGCCGGCGCCACCTTGCTCGCGGCGTCCATTGGCTTCGACGATGACCTGCAGCGACAACCGCACCAGCGGTCGCACGTCAGCGGCCTGCATGCCGTCACTGCGCGCGACCATCACCACCTCATACTCGCCGGCGAGGGAGGCCATCACCTGAGTCACCCGTGGATCAAGTCCACGTGCGATGCGTTCCAGACGTTCGAGCAGCGCCACCTTCTCCGGCGCATCGAGGCTCGCCAGCGGATCCTGCGGCGCATAGAGCGAGAGCGCCGCGCCGCGCCGCGCAATCGCCGTGCTGCCATCACCACCCTGCCTTGCAATCGCACGCGTCGCCTGCGCCGCCGATTGCAAGGCCTCGAAACTGATGTCGTCGGAATAGGCAAAAGCCGTCCTGTCACCACTCACGGCGCGCACGCCGACGCCCTGGTCGATATTGAAACTTCCGGACTTGACGATGCCCTCCTCGAGGCTCCATGACTCACTGCGCGAGTACTGAAAATAAAGGTCTGCGTAGTCGACGCGATGCGCCAGCATCTGGCCGAAAACCGCTTGCAGCCTCCCCTCATCCAGCGCATGGGGCGCCAGCAGCAAGGCGCTGGCGGTTTCGAAAATGTTGGCAGCTTGCATATCGACCATTACTCCAATAAAAATATCAATAAAATCATATACTTATATATTCATCTCAGCGTGCGGTGACTGAGCGCCGGCAAACTCCGGCGCAGACGCTGTATATGGGTACGGTTCATGCCGGCTACAACCACACCAGAACCACGCGGCAGGCGATCGAGAACCACGCCCCAAGGGTCGACGATCATCGAATCGCCATGGGTTTCCCGCCCGTTGACATGATAACCGCCCTGCGCCGGCGCCAGCACATAGGCGAGGTTCTCAATGGCGCGGGCGCGAATCAGCGTCTCCCAGTGTGCCTTGCCGGTGGTCTCGGTGAACGCCGCTGGAATCAGGATCAGGTCGACCTCGCCCATCGCGCGGTAGAGTTCGGGAAAGCGCAGGTCGTAACAGATCGACAGGCCAATGCGGCCAAAGGGCGAATCGAAGGCGACGACTTTTTTGCCGTGCTCGATGGTGCGCTCTTCCGAGTACTTCTCCTGGCCCATCTCGAAGCCGAACAGATGGATTTTGTCGTAACGCGCCACGCATTCGCCCTGGTCGTCATAGACCAGACTGGTGTTGAGCACCTTGTCCTTCGACGAAGCGGCCAGCGGTACCGAGCCGCCGACTAGCCAGATACCGAGGCTGCGCGCGGTGGCGGAAAGAAAGTCCTGGATCAACCCGCTGCCGAATTCCTCGCGCACGGCGACCTTGTCCGTGTCCTTCATGCCCATGATGCCGAAATACTCGGGCAGCGCGACCAGGCGTGCGCCTTCCCCGGCGGCGATTTCGATCAGGCGCGCGGCTTCCCGCAGGTTAGCGTCGACACGCGGACCCGATGCCATCTGCACCGCGGCGATCCGCGTCGTGCCAGCCTCCATGCGCTCCGGCTCCCCTCCCTTCTTCTGCATTCTGGTTGATCTCAGCCTGGTACCCATAGCTCTCCACCCGTTTCCATTCCGTTCAATCGACAACCTCGATACGCAAGCCCGCTGCGGCAGACTCGGCTCGCAATGACAGGCGTTCCGCGTCCACCGCCAGCGCCACCAGCCAGGCCCTGAGCTCCTCGGCCTGCATCTGCGTGGCCTGCCGCCCGTCATGGACTATGACCAGGCGCGAAGCGGGACGGGCATGGTACTCCGCCACCACCTGGCGGATCGCACCCTGCGCCATTACTGCGGAAGCCGAGCGCGGACGGTCCCACAGTTCGGGCGACAACTCCGCGGCAGCCGCGCAGCACGGCAGCAGCACTGCCACGGCCAGACGGTGGACACCCCTCATGGCGAAGATTCCTGGGGCGGTTGCGGGCGTTCGACCTTTGCGACCACCGGATCAGCCCAGGTGCCGGTGACGTCATATTCGTAGCCGGCGATCTGGTCCAGCGGATCCCGCAGCAGTTTCTGTGCGACGAAGGCGGCAAGTCCGGCGATCGGACCGCCGATCAGCGCACCGGCCACCGAGAAGGTGTCCGACAGCTGCGGGTTGATTTTCACGCGCAGCTGCTGCGTCTCCTTTGCGAGATCGACCCGGCCTGACATGTTGATGCGCGCTGCGGGGCCGGTAATGCGCAGGTTGTCGGTGCTGGCAATGCCGTTGGCAACCTTGATCGCGCCGACGATCTCGTCAAACGCCAGCCCTTCGCTGAATATGTCGCGGAAATCGAGCGAGATGCGCCGCGGCAGCGACTGCAGGCTCAGAATTCCCAACAGCTTGCCGATGCCCGGATCGAGCTTGAGGAACTGCCCCTTGCCCGCATCAAGCACGAAATTGCCGTTAAGCGTCGGATAATCCAGGCGTTGCGGACTGCCCGCCCAGGACAGGTTGCCTTCGAGTTTGGCGAGGCCGCGGCGCACACCCTCGGGATAGCCGAAGCGGGTCAGCAGGCGACCGACGTCGTTGACATCCAGGCGGACGTTGACCTGCACCCGGGGTCGCGTCAGCCAGGTTTGCCACAGCCCGTCGAGATTCAATTGGCTCTCGGGTGTGATCAGCGTCAGGCGCTCGATGCGCCAGTCGCGTTGCTGCGGCACCGCCTGCAGGTCAAGCTTGCCCAGCGATTTCCCCGCGACCAGCAGTTCGTCGACTTGCACATCAAGGCCCGGCAGCTCGGGGGCCTTGGACTCCGCAGCTGCAGGGGACTGTGCGGGAGCAGCGGACGCCGCAGACTCCGCGGCGGGCAGGTTGAGCCGGCGCAACCGCGCCGTGAGCCGGCCCTTGCCCTGCGCACGCCAGCCAATACTGCCCTCAATGTCGCGACCGCGAACACTCGCCTGCAGCTGGCCGGCCTGCTGCGCGGCCTTGATGCCGATATCGGCAAAACGCCGTTCGAAGACCCGCAACTCATCGATGCGCAAGTCCACCGAGGTCAGCGCGAGCCCGCCATTCTGCGCTTCCGTGTCGCCGGAAAGCGCCAGCCACTCACTGAAATCCAGTGCCTTGATCACCCCCGAAACCGCGATACCCGGCTGTTGCGGGTCTTTCGCAGCACCCTCGCCGAACCTCAGGGTGCCGCGCTCGATACGTGCATCTCTGCCCTCGCCGCGCCTGTGCAGCACCGCGCTGGCAACATCACCTACCACGGCCGCGATGCGCTCCTCGCGCGGCCCCGTGTAGCGCCGCTCGATGCGCAGCGGCATCACCTGCGAAGCGGACTTGGTGAAGGGGGCAGGCAGGTTTACCGCAAGCCCCTGCAGAGTCGATTCGACGAGCAGGTCGACGCGCTTGTTGCGCATGGTCAGCGTGCCACGCCAGTCGGTGGCGCCACGGACATGACGCAGCCATTCGATACTGCCCGCACGGCGCACGGCATCGGCGTTGATGCGCCCCTGGAACTGGATGCTGACTGCGGCGTCGCGCTGGCTGCCCGCGGTGATGCTCAGCGGGCCGCCGAGAAAGGTTGCAGTCGCCGCAGGCACGCGGACATTGTCCTGCGTGAACTCGAGCCGGCCGTTGACCTGCTCCAGGGGCGGAAACCCGGGCTCAGACTCCAGCCGGTTGTTGATGAACTGGTAGCTGCCGCTGACCTTGCTCTTCTCCAGCGACTGCAAGGGCAGCTGCAGTTTCAGACCGAGCCGGCCCTGCCCCTCGGCGCGCATGCTTTCGGTAAATCCGTCGATCATCGCGCTGACCGGACTTTCCGCGATGAACTTCAGAAAATCAGCAGTGGCCCCCTCCGCCTCGCCACCTATGATCAACTGTTCTTCGTTGTGCAGCAGGTCCGGGATCTGCGCCCGCACCTTGGCCAGGCGCACATTGCCGATTCTCGCCTCGCGCGCATTCACTTCAAGGCGGGATCCACGAAACAGGAAATCGCCCTCGATATCCGTGATGCGCGGCCAGCTTTCGCCGTAATACACGGTACCGCCACGAACCTTGGCTGCGACTTCGAAAAGTCCGTTGCGCTCGTCGGTGAAGGGAAAATGGCGCAGGTCTCCCTTCAGGCGAAAACGCACATCGTCGGAACTGCCGGCCGTGAACGCGCGATCCAGCCAGCCGCGCGAACTTTTCGCCACCGTGAGAGGCAGGTACGCCGTCACCCGCTGCGCCATGCTCCGGCTCAGATGTCCGGTCAGGTCGGCGACACCGGGACCGTCGGCAACAGTCCGGTAAGTACCGAACAGGGTTCCCGCCAGGTCGGTATTGGCATAGGCAAAGTTGCTGAACCGCAGCTCTGTTCCTCCTGCCACCTGTGACCAGGCAAGCTGGCCGGAGAGGGTATCGAAGCGCAGACGCTCGCGGAACAGTTGCGGCATCTCCAGCGCGGCCTTCTGGGTTGTCACGTGCAAGGTGCCGCCCTTTTCATTGCCGTCGATGTTGCCGCTGAACCCGGAAAAGCCGGGAATCGCCCCTTGTCGGCGCAGCGAAAGTTCGTGGAAGCGGCCGCGCAGGGTATAGGTCGCGGGCCGCGGCCACTGACCATTCCAGCGCAGCGAGAGGTCATAGAGCGCGCCCGCCGGAGCATATGCCGCAAATGACTTGCGCAGCTGCGGATCCAGGGGCAGGCGGTCCGCCAACTGCAGCAGCGGCGCGAGCTCCAGCGCATTGGCCTGGAGTTCGCCGTGCGCATAACCCGATTCGCCGGCACCGCCGAGCTTCAGCGAAAGATCCACCGCGGGCAACACCAGTCCGTCACCGGTGGTGAACGCCAGCTTGCTGGTGCCGATCTCCATCCCGTCTGCCATGCGCTTCCAGGAGAAGCGGCCTCCCAGTTCGCGCATCTCCAGCTCCGGCAGGGTGCTGCCGAGGCGGGTCTTGACCTCGCGCAAGAGCGTGTCCGCAATGACCCCTTGCAGTTCGCTGCCGCCAAAGCTGAGCCAGGCCCGCAGCGCTCCTTGCCCCTGTGGAAATTGCACCGGGAAATCGATCCATTGTCGCCAGGCCGCGATGTCGACCTGGTCGACCTGCACGAACAGCTGGCCATTCTGCATAGCCGCCAGCGACTTGAAATCCTCTCCCCTGAAATCGGCCCGGACATCGAGCGGCGAAGCCAGCGCGGCCGGCGGTACCGCGCGCAGGCCGATCCGGTGACGCCTGCCGCTGTTGACGATGCGCAACTGGAGTTGGTCGAGCCGCAATACCGGCGCAGCACGCATTTCGTCATCCCAGATCAGCCTTGCATCATGGATTTCGATATCACGCTGCGACAGCAGCCAGCGCGAAAAACCGCCACCGCTGCCCGCTTCGAGATCCATCGCGATGCCCGCCACGGCAATGCCACCCTTGCTGTCCCGGCGCACCGTCAGCGAAGGCTGGTGAATGTCCAAA
The DNA here is from genome assembly GCA_030684405.1 of Burkholderiales bacterium. Classification (GTDB taxonomy): domain Bacteria; phylum Pseudomonadota; class Gammaproteobacteria; order Burkholderiales; family SG8-41. The sequence continues at coordinate 36,741 of JAUXYA010000018.1, forward strand.
GAATGAAAATCCACCTGCAGGCGCAGCGCCGAGCGCCAGGACAACGTCGCATCGACCCGCGGCAACTCCAGCGCCGGACGTCCTTCTGCATCGTGCACCACCACCTGCGACAGCGCGAGTTGTGGGCGCAGACCGTCCCAGTTGGCGGAAATGGCGCCGATGCTTATGCGCTGGCGGGTCGCATCGCTCAGCACCTGTGCAATCGACTCCCGGTGACTGGAAATGTCGGGCAATATCCAGTAACGCAACACCAGCACCGTCGTGCCGAACAAGAGGCCGGCGGCGAGCACCGCCCAGGTCAGCACCCGGTAAATCAGCAGTGAGCTGCCGAGAATCCAGTTGCGGGTTGCTGCAAGCGCCATGTAGGGCCTAAAAAATATAAAATGCGGATGTGAAACAACAGCTTAGCCATTTTAACGCGAAACTCGTGGGCACCGACCATGATATCCGCTAACAGCACCCGGGAGCGCGATGCGGGCGACCCGATCACCCGCGCCGCGCGCTACAGCCGGTATCTGCAGCGACTGCTCGCGGCCAGTCCGAATGTAATTTCGACGCCGGAACTCGCTCACGCGTTCACTGCCGCCGACATGCAGGCGGAACTCGATCACGGCGGCATCGGAGATGACCGCAGCCTCGGCCGCGCACTGCGGCGACTGCGCCAGCGGACGCTGGCGCGCCTGATCGCGCGCGACCTCGGCGGCCTCGCCGACCTGCGCGAAGTCGTCGCCACAGTAACCACACTTGCCGAAGTCGTGATACGCAAGGCCGTGACGCAACTGCACCTTGACCTCGCCGCGGTGCACGGCGAACCGCGCGGCGCAACGGACGGCAAAGCCCAGCAACTGCATGTGGTCGGCATGGGCAAGCTCGGCGGCGCGGAACTCAATGCCTCTTCGGACATTGATCTGGTACTGGTCTACCCGGAGGAAGGCGAAACCGACGGCGGTCGTCCATTGAGCAATCATGAATTCTTTACCCGGCTCGCACGCCGCCTGATCGGCGCTCTCAGCGAGTGGACCGAGGACGGCTTCGTGTTCCGCGTCGACACGCGACTGCGGCCGTACGGCGACAGCGGACCGCTGGTCGTCAGCTTCGACATGCTCGAGAACTACCTGATCACCCAGGGGCGGGCATGGGAGCGTTATGCCTGGATCAAGGGCCGGCCATTGACCGGCGACCAACAGGACGCCCTGCTCGCTCTGGTGCGGCCCTTCGTCTACCGCCGCCATCTCGATTACGGCGCCTTCGCATCGATGCGCAGCCTGCACAGCCAGGTCCGGCACGAAGTCAACCGCCGCGACCGCCAGGACAACATCAAGCTCGGGCCGGGCGGCATCCGCGAAATCGAATTCATCGCACAAGTGTTCCAGCTGATCCGCGGCGGACACGAACACGCGCTGCAGCAGCAGTCGACGCTGCCGGTGCTCGCGGTGTTGGGAGAACGTGGCTTCATTGCACCGGATGCCGTCAGCGAGCTGTCTGCGGCCTATGTATTCCTGCGCAACCTCGAACACCGCCTGCAGTACCGTGACGACCAGCAGACCCAGGACCTGCCGTGGCAGGATGAGGAACGCGCGCTGCTGGCCGAAAGCATGGGTTTCCCGTGCACGGACGCCTTCCTCGCCGAACTTTCCCGGCACCGTGACGCCGTATCAAGGCACTTCGAGGCCATTTTCGCCGAGAGCGACGCCGGCGACGAGCATCCCCTTGCGGCACTGTGGCAGGAGCAGCCGGAAAATGGCGAAGCGGACGATGCTGCCGCGGAACAGTTGGCCGGACTGGGCTTTGCGCGCGGCGGCGAATTGTCGCGCCAACTCGCCCTGTTTCGCAACGGCAGCCGCTACCGTCAGATGCCGGCAGCCAGCCAGCGCCGGCTCGACCGGCTGGTGCCCGCGGCCATCGCGGCCGCAGCGTCGAGACGCAACCCGGACGATACTGCAGGACGCCTGTTGGCGCTGTTCGAGAGCATCAGCCGGCGCGAAGCCTATCTCGCACTGCTGCACGAATATCCGCACGCCCTCGACCGCGTTGCCGACCTGATGAGCGCAAGCCCCTGGGTCGCCCAGTACATCACTCGTCACCCGATCCTGATCGATGAACTACTCGATGCCCGTACGCTGCTCGCCGCACCGGACTGGAAAGTGCTGAAGGCGACGCTGCACGAGGGGCTGGATTCAGCGCAAGGAGACATCGAACGACAGATGGACCTGCTGCGGCACTTCAAGAACACCCATACGCTACACTTCATTGCCCAGGACCTCGCCGGCGAGCTGCCGCTGGAAACGCTGAGCGACCACCTCTCCGACCTCGCCTGCGTGATCCTCGACGCGGTGCTGCGTCTGTCCTGGCTGGGACTACGCCAGCGCCACCGCGACGAACCGCTGTTCGCCATCGTCGGTTACGGCAAGCTGGGCGGCAAGGAACTGGGCTACGCGTCGGATCTCGATATCGTGTTCGTATATGACGATCCCGCGCCGGAAGCCGCCGAAAACTACGCACGACTGGCCCAGCGCATCAACTACTGGCTGACCAGCACCACCACCGCCGGGGTGCTCTACGAAACCGATCTTCGGCTGCGTCCGGACGGCGCCGGCGGACTGCTGGTCACGCCGCTGGACAGCCTGCGCCGCTATCAGCTCGAACAGGCCTGGCTGTGGGAACACCAGGCACTGACCCGGGCCCGCAGCGTGACCGGAGACCCCGGGATCAGCCGTGACTTCGAGGACCTGCGGATCAGCGTGCTGCGCAAGCAGCGGGAAGATGGCGCACTGCGCGAAGGAATCATTGAAATGCGCAGGAAAATGCTCGAGGCGCATCCCAATGCCAGCGGCCTCTTCGACCTCAAGCACGATCCCGGCGGAATCATCGACGTCGAGTTCATGGTGCAGTACCTGGTGCTGGGCCATGCTCATGAACACCCCGGACTCTCCGCCAACGCCGGAAATCTCGCGCTGCTGAAGGCCGCGGGCGGCCTGGGCCTTATCGGCGAAGACGAAGCGGAAGCGGTGCGTTCAGCCTACCGCCAGTTTCGCAAGCTGCAGCACCAGCTGCGACTGGCCGGAGAGCGTTACGCCAGGGTCGAGCCCGTCACGGTTACCGTAGCGGCGGCGGCTGTCAGGGCGCTATGGAGCAAATTGTTCGGAAACGCCGGGAGACTGCCCGGGCAGGACCGGGACTAGACCGTAACGTCGCGCAGGTGCGGCGCGACATCGATCAGGCGGTAGACCTCGATCACACCCTTTCCCTTGCCGGTGATCTGGATCGGTCCTTCATAATCGAACTGGACGCGGGAGCGGCGATAAGTCATGGTGTCGACGTAGATGATGCCGGACTTGGCCTCCCCGGTAACCCGGCTCGCGGTGTTCACGGTGTCGCCCCACATGTCGTAGATGAATTTTCGGGTACCGATCACCCCCGCGACTACGGGGCCGGTGCAGATGCCGATATGGATGTTCAGGCTCATGCCCTTTTTCTCGGACAGCAGCTGCATGTACTGGCGCATTTCGAGGGCCAGCCTGAGCATTGCCACCGTATAGTCGCGTGCATCCACCGCAAAATCGACGCCGTCGTGCTCGAGCAACCCGCCGGCCACCATATAAGCATCACCGATGGTCTTGATCTTCTCCACTCGGTGCGCATCAGCCATGGCATCGAACTTCGAAAACACTTCGTTAAGCAGCTCGACCATCGCCTTCGGTGGCACTTCCTCGGCCAGCCGCGTGAAGTCGATGATGTCGGCAAACATCACGGTGACGTCCGCAAAACCGTCGGCGATGATGCCCTGCTGCTCCTTCAGCCGCCGCGCGATGGGCGCCGGCAGGATGTTCAGCAGCAGCGACTCGGATTTTTCCTGCTCGATGCGCAGCAGCCGGTTCTGCTCGCTGACATCGGCTGCAAGTATGTCGCGCTGGCGCACGAAAAAGCTGATCAGCAGGTACATGATGGTCGACATCGCGGCAAAATTTAGGGTGAAGAACACCGCAATGCTCTGCATCGTGACGCCCTGCTCAACACCGAAGGTCAGCCAGTAGTCGAAAAATCCTGATACCCCGGTCAGCACGATATAGGCGGCAAACCAGGGCAGTGACTGCCGGGCGCCCTGGAAGATCATCACGCCTACCGGCGCCAGCAACGCCCACAGCGCGACACCAGAGGAGCTGACGTAGCTGCCGATGCTCCACTGCATGATGAAGGGCATGAACAGGAACAGGCTGACCTGCAGGGTCCGGAATATCGCGAAATTGAGGGTGTAGACGTAATAGGCGAGCGAGGTCGCGGACACAGCGAGGTAAGCCAGCGGCACCGTGGTCGAGAACTTGATGCCCATCGCCCAGTACAGTGCGAGCCAGAGCACCGAGCCAAAGCCCATCAGGCCGCAGGCAAAAATCAGCAGCGTCTTGTTGAGCTTTTCCTGCTCGCTGTCGTGCTCGTTGATAACGCGCTCGCTCAGGCCGTTGAGCCAGGCGCGCAGCCTTGTCAGCATCTCGTTCCCCGATGGTCCAGCCGGAATCCGGCCGGGCCAACCCCCTTTTTGCTTCGAAGCCTTATTGTATCCGGTAACGGCTCATGCCCAAACGTTCTCGAGCAGCGTCCACCACGGCAGCGCCGGCATCGGCAGCGTCTGGCAAATCGGCTAAAATGAGCGTCCGGTCACCGCAGCACTTGGCGAGCGGCTGTTTGGAACTGTCGGAACACGCGACCACCGAACCCCGGGCAACATTCCAGGTCATCTGCTGCATCATCATTGAACCTATTTGGAGAAATACGGCATGTCCATGGCTGATCGCGACGGGCAAATCTGGCACGACGGGAAACTGGTGCCCTGGCGCGATGCGACGACTCACGTCCTGACCCATTCCCTGCACTACGGCCTGGCAGTTTTCGAGGGCGTGCGTGCCTACAACACCGACATCGGCACCGCGATCTTCCGCCTGAAGGAGCATACGGACCGACTCTTCAACTCAGCACACATCTACATGATGAAAATCCCGTATTCGCGGGAAGTGCTGATGGAAGCGCAGAAGGAGGTCGTCCGCGCCAACAAGCTGGAATCCTGCTACATCCGGCCTATCGCCTTCTACGGCTCGGAAAAAATGGGGGTGTCGCCCAAGGGTGCCAGGGTTCACGTGGCCATTGCGGCCTGGCCCTGGGGGGCATATCTCGGCGCCGAGGCGCTCGAAAAAGGCATACGCGTCAAAACCTCCTCCCACGCCCGTCACCATGTCAACGTCTCGATGTGCCGCGCGAAGTATTCGGGCACCTACGCCAATTCGATCCTCGCCAATCTGGAGGCCACCGAACACGGCTACGACGAGGGCCTGCTGCTCGATGTCGACGGATTCGTCGCCGAAGGCTCCGGCGAAAACCTGTTCATGGTCAAGAACGGAAAACTATATGAGCCGGAGCTCACCAGCGCGCTGATCGGCATCACCCGCGACTCGATCATCACACTGGCCCGCGAGATGGGCTACGAGGTTTCGGCCCGACGCATCACCCGCGACGACCTCTATATCGCCGACGAGGCCTTCTTCACCGGCACTGCAGCAGAAGTGACGCCGATCCGCGAGGTCGATGGCCGCACCATCGGTGAGGGACGGCGCGGACCGATTACTGAACGCCTGCAGAAGAAATTCTTCGACTGCGTGAATGCCAAAACCGCGGAGCACCGCGACTGGCTGTCTCCGGTTGCCGCCTGACATTGCCATGACCCAGCCCGCCGAAAACAAGTCGCGCCTGATCGAAGTCACTGCCGCCGACCTGCCGCTGCACTGCCCGACGCCGGCGATGCTGCTGTGGAATGCGCACCCCCGCGTTTTCCTGCCGGTGGAGATGACCGGCGAAGCGCTCTGCCCATATTGCGGCACCCGCTACACCCTGAAGGGTGGCGCGGCGGCCGGCCAGCACTGAGCGCGGGCGGCCTGCCGCTTCGCCTGCAGGCCTACCACCGGCAATGAATATCCTCGTCGTCGGTCCATCCTGGGTCGGCGACACCATACTCTCGCAGCCTCTCCTGCGCCTGCTGCAGCAGACGCAGGGCGCGCAGATCGATTACCTCGCACCGCCGTGGACGCTGCCCCTGCTCGCGCGCATGCCTGAAGTGCGGCAGGGCATCAACAATCCCTTTGGTCACGGCGCATTGCGGATTGTCGAACGCCGCCGTCTCGGTCTCGCGCTGCGTGCGGCCCGTTACGACCTTGCAGTGGTGCTGCCCAATTCATGGAAATCGGCGCTGATTCCCTGGTTCGCCGGCATCCCGCAGCGCCGCGGATTTCGCGGTGAAGCGCGCTGGGGGCTGATCAACGACCTGCGCCAGCTCGACGTGCAGGCGCTTCCGCAAATGGTCCAGCGCTTCGCGGCACTCGGCCTGCCTTCCGGCAGCCCACTGCCCGAGCCGCTGCCGCGCCCCGAACTGCAGTCGACGGCCGCTGACCGCGAGGCACTGCTGGCGCGGCTGGGTCTGGATCCGCAGCAACCCGCGGTCGCCTTTTGTCCGGGCGCGGAATACGGCCCGGCAAAACGCTGGCCGGAAGCGCATTTCGCCGCACTGGCCAAAACGCTGGCTGCACGTGGATTCGCCGTATGGCTGGTCGGCTCCCCGAAGGATGAACCGGTCGCCGAGACAATCAGGCAGCAATCGGGAGATGCCTGCATCAATCTCTGCGGCCGGACCGACATTGCCGAGGCTGCAGACCTGCTCGCTGCGAGCCGGCTGGTGGTGAGCAATGATTCCGGGCTGATGCATGTCGCGGCTGCCGTCGGCCGCCCGCTGATTGCGCTCTACGGATCCAGTTCGCCCCGCTTCACGCCGCCGCTGGGCGCGGATGTGCGCGTGCTCTCCCTGAGCCTCGAATGCAGCCCCTGCTTTGAGCGTGACTGCCCTCTGGGACACCTGCGTTGCCTAAAAGAAATCTCTCCAGACCGTGTTTTCGCCGAAATCGATTTTGCTAAAATCGGTGCCTGATTCGCGCAGGAGCACAGCCGTGAAGAAAACGCTGTTCGCGACGCCGCAGGACGCCGAAGCGGCCTTCTATGAAGCCTTCGTCAAGCGTGACCTGGAGACGATGATGGAAGTGTGGTCAGATGACGATGACAGCTACTGCGTCCATCCTGGCGGCGCGCGCATCAGCGGGATCGAAAACATCCGCGAATCCTGGCGCGGGATTTTCGCCTCCGGCCAGGAACTCCGTTTCAACCTGCGTGAAAGTCAGCACATCCACACAGTAATGTTGGCGGTGCACAGCGTCTACGAGCACATCACGGTTGCCGGCCAGTCGCGCACGCCACAGCCGATGATCGCGACCAATGTCTACCAGCGCACCGAGCGCGGCTGGCGCATGGTCGCGCATCATGCCGCTGCGGCGCCTGCTTCGATGCGCGCCGCTGGCGGTCCCGAACCTGCCACGAAGACACTGCATTAAGGCCTGTTTGCACTCATTTCATGAGTGCAACGGCGAACGGTCAATTGCTGTCCGCAGAGCGGACTATTGGCTGAATGGTGAAAAGCCATCGGCTATACTTGCTTAGTCCGATTAGTGGACGATCAGTGGGAATGCTCCCGAGCTGAGCTCGGCAGGATTTCGTGTTAACGAGTGGCAGCCGCTTCGCTGCCGCGCCCGCGCCCTTGCCGCGGCCAACGACTGCAGGCCAACCAGACCATGACCGACCGCGATACCGTGATAGAACTCGCCCTGCCCCAACGCAGCACCAAACCGCGCCGCCGCGGCATCACCTCGATGATCGACTTCGGGCCCGATACCTTCGGTTGGACCGGCGGCGAGCGCGGCATCGCCGACCTCCTCGACGTCGCGGCAGATTACATTGACTACGCCAAGATCTACGCGATGAACGCGCTGCTGATCCCCGGCGAGACCGTCAAGCGTACGACGAAGCTTTACCTCGACGCCGGGGTGATGCCCTTTGCCGGCGGCATCCTGTTCGAATACGCCTGGCACCGCAACGAACTCGACGGTCTGATCGCGCTGCTCAAGAGGCTGGCCATCCCCGGGCTGGAAATCTCCGAAAACTACGTGACGCTCAGCGAAGACGAGCGCGCGCGGATGATCGACCTCTTCCAGAAGGCAGGCATCAAGGTCGTCTATGAATTCGGCCGCAAGAACCCTGAGGATCCGCTGAGCCTCGACTACCTTGAGGGTATCGTGCGCGCGGTCGCCGCCCAGGGCATCCACCACGTCACTGTCGAGCAATGCGAAATGGACCTGCTCGCCAAGGATGCGCCGCAAAGCCTGAAAACGCTGTCTGTGCAGGATTGGTTCGATCACGTAGTCATCGAAGCCGACCCCTACTGTTTCCCGCATCAGCACGTGCAGATGCTGCGCGATTTCGGCCGCGACGTGAACCTCGCCAACATCGCGCCAGGGCAGATCCTCCGCCTAGAGGGTTTCCGCCAGGGCGTCGGCCGCGCGGTGAACTATTCACTGCTGTCGGGCGATGATTCGCGTCCTGCCGGCATCGACCACTGACCTGCAATCCATTGTTTCAACCGACCTTTTACGAGACCACAGACCCATGAGTGATTCGATTTTCGGAAATCCCGACGTCATCGTTGTCGGCGCCGGCAATGCCGCCGCCTGTGCCGCCCTCGCCGCCCGCGAGTCCGGCGGCAAAGTCATCATGCTGGAAGCCGCGCCGATCGAAGAATGCGGCGGCAACAGCCGTTACACCGCAGGCGCGATGCGCGTGCTGTTCAATGGTGTGGACGACCTGAAACAACTGGTGCCCGATCTCACCCAGGCCGAGATCGACAGCGCCGACTTCGGCACCTACACCGCAGAACAGTTTTATGACGACATGGGCCGCATCACCCAGTACCGCACCGATCCTGACCTTTGCGAAATCCTGGTCTCGCGCAGCCTCGAGACGCTGGCGTGGATGCGCAAGAAAGGCGTGAGATTCCAGGCAAGCTTCGGCCGCCAGGCCATGAAAGTCGACGGCAAGTTCAAGTTTTTCGGCGGCCTCGCCGCGGAAACCTGGGGCGGCGGACCGGGCCTAGTGGAAAACGAGCACAAGGCCTGCGAACGCGAAGGCATTACCATTTTCTACGAAACCCCGGCCACCGGCCTGATCCAGGATGACGACGGCTGCGTCATAGGCGTAAAAGCGCGGCATAAAGGCAAGAGCGTCGAAATCCGCTGCAAGTCCGTAGTGCTGGCCTGTGGCGGTTTCGAGTCCAATGCCGAAATGCGCACGCGCTACCTCGGCGCCGGATGGGACCTCGCCAAGGTGCGCGGCACGCGTTTCAATACCGGCGCCGGCATCCGCATGGCAATGGAGGCCGGCGCGCTGCCCTACGGCCACTGGTCAGGCTGCCACGCCGTGGGCTGGGACCTGAACGCGCCGCCCTTCGGCGACCTCGCCGTCGGCGACAACTTCCAGAAACACAGCTATCCGATCGGCATCATGATCAACGCCAACGGCGAGCGCTTCGTCGACGAAGGCGCCGACATCCGTAATTACACCTATGCCAAATATGGCGCAGTGGTGCTCAACCAGCCGGGAATGTTTGCCTGGCAGGTCTTCGACGCGCAGTCGATCCCCCTGCTGCGCGACGAATACCGCATCAAGCAGGTGACCAAGGTCCGCGCTGACTCCCTCGAGGAACTCGTAAAGAAACTCGAAGGTGTCAACGCCGAAGCCTGCCTGCGCGAGATCAAGGCCTACAACAAAGCGGTGCGCACCGATATCCCGTTCAACCTGACTGTGAAGGACGGCCGCCGCACCGAAGGCCTGAAGGTCAACAAGTCGAATTGGGCGCTGACCATCGAACAACCGCCGTTCGAGGCCTATGGCGTGACCTGTGGCGTGACCTTCACCTTCGGCGGAGTCAAGGTCAACGGCGACGGCAATGTCGAGGACACCGCCGGCAAACCGATCCCCGGGCTCTACGCCGCGGGCGAGATGGTCGGCGGCCTGTTCTATCACAACTACCCCGGCGGCACCGGCCTCACCTCCGGCGCCGTGTTCGGCAAACTCGCCGGCGGCAGTGCCGGCGCCCATGCCAAGGCGCTGTGACGGCGGCGCCATTCCAGACTGTGAACGCACTCGCTTGCGCCCGTAAGCCCCGGGCGTAAAATTCGGCAAGACCCCATGGAGGAACGACGATGAATGCACCCGCGATCAAGATCAACAAGCCTGTCCGCGAGCAGGTGAGCAAGGAAGAATGGGAAGCCCGAGTCAACCTCGCCGCCTGCTACCGGCTGATGGCCGAATACGGCATGGTAGAGATGGTGGCCAACCACATTTCGGTACGGGTACCGGGCACCCACAATGAGTTCCTGATCAACCCCTACGGCATGCTCTACGAGGAAATGACCGCCTCCTCGATGCTGAAAATCGACCTCGAGGGTAATGTGCTGTTCAATGCCACCGAATACGGTGTCAACCAGGCCGGCTTCGTGATCCACAGTGCCGTGCACGCGGCCCGCCACGACGTCGAGTGCATCATTCACACCCACACGCTTCCTGGAATGGCTGTGTCTGCGATGAAATGCGGGATCATGCCGATCGCGCAGTCATCGATGCGCTTCCTCGACATTGCCTACCACGACTACGAAGGCGTCGCCCTGCGCCTCGAGGAGCGGGAGCGCCTGGTTGCCAACCTCGGCAACCGCGAAGCGATGGTTCTGCGCAACCACGGTCTGCTGACCGTGGGCGCGAGCATTGCAGAGTGCTTCAACAACATGTTCCGCCTCGAGCGTGCCTGCGAACTGCAGGTGATGGCGCTGTCCTGCAACACCGAACTGCAACTGCCGCCGCAGGAAGTCACCCAATACACCAACAACATGATGCTCCCCGGCGTGCGCCGCCGCTTCGGCCTGCTCGAATGGCCGGCGCTGTTGCGCAAGCTCGACCGCATCGATCCCTCGTACCGCGACTGAGCCGCGTGTCGGTGATCCGCCTCAAAACAGGTTTACCGATCAAACAAAACGATTAGCCGATTGTAGTTGAAGCTGTTGAGACACCCGATGCACCGCATCGGGTGTTTTTATTGAAGTGACCATGTTCAGCTGTTGACGAGAAACCACACCACTGCCGCGCAAAAAGCGAGCAGCGTAGCGGCAAGGCCGAGGCTGCGAATCTGCACATGCGCAGGTACGACACCCTGCGGTAGCTGTTTGCGGCCGGTGAACATCGGCTTGATCAGATTTTCAGATTTCCAGAACAGGTAATAAAGTACGGCGGCGACATGCACGCTTGCGAGCACCAGTAACACATCAAAATTGTACTTGTGGATGGTCGTCAGCCAATCGCTGAGATCCTTGCTGACATGCTTGTAAAGCGGTCCCTCATAAAGGATGTCATCATTGGCAAATAGCCCCGTGCCTGCCTGAACCAGCACGCAAAGCAGGATCAGCACGACGCTGATGCCGCCCAGCGGGTTGTGCCCGGCGAACTTTGCCGCAGTTCGCGAGGGCAGTGTGCGCAGGTAGGCAATGATGGCGGAAGGACCGTAGAGGAAATCGCCGAAACGCGCGTGGGTGCTGCCGACGAAGCCCCAGAGTATCCGGAACAGAATCAGCGTCAATGCGGCGTATCCGGAATAGAAATGCCAGTCCATCCAGTCCATTTCCGCCGACAGCCATGAGAACCCGAGCAGCAGCACCAGCATCCAGTGGAATACCCTGACCGCGACATCCCACACCAACACCGGCTGCCTGCCGCCATCCTCCTGCATTTGCGCCATCGTGTTTCTCCTCAAACAGTAACCGTGTGCGTGACCAGCGCCTGGCCATCCCAGTGATGCAACTGGTACGCCGGGGCCTCCTGCAAATCGGCCTCGAAGCGCCCCGCCCCCAGCCGCAGCTTCGCCTGAAACGCGGTGCTCGGACAGACCGACAGCAACACACCCTGCCACACCCCCTGCACCCCGCGGTGCACATGGCCGCACAACACAGCCTTGACCTGGCGATGACGCGCAACGATGGCACCCAGTTGCCCTGCGTTTTCCGGAGCCACGGCGATACGATCCATCCGCGAAAAACCGGTGGCCGCCGGTGGATGATGCATGAATATCAGGGCGGGGATTGCCGGCCGATCCGCCAGCACTCTGTCGAGCCACTGCAACTGGGCCTCGTCAAGGTCGCCGCCCTCCCGCCCTTCGATCACGCTGTCCAGCGCGATTACCCGGAGTCCGCGCACGTCGCGATAAAAATGCATACGGCCGGAGCTACCCAGATAGTCGTGGTCGGCAAAGACTTGCCGCAGCGGCGCACGACGGTCGTGGTTGCCCGGCATCAGGCACAGCGGCACTTCGAGCGCAGACAGCAGATCGCGCAATCTTGCGTATTCACCGGGCTCGCCCTGATCGACGAGGTCGCCACTCGCCACCAGCAGGTCGGGCGGCCTGTCGAGAGCACGCAGGTGACGGATGCAGCGCTCCAGTCCGCTGACGGTGTCAGTACCGAAACCGTCGCGTGCCCCAGCCACAACATGCAGGTCGGAGAACTGCGCGATCACCACAGGCCTGCCTGGAGCCGCGGCGACACTCACAGGACCACCATATCCTTCAGGGTCACGTAGTCAATCTTGCCCGAGCCGAGCAGCGGCAGGTTGTCGACCTTGATCACCCGCCGCGCCACCGCCAGTTCCTGCGCATTGATCTGACGCGCCGCATGCTGCAGCGCGATGCGGTCGAGCGCAGGATCGGTGGTGAGCAGCACCGTGCTCTCGCCCGAGCGCGTCATTTCGACAACCGCGGCATGCTTGAATCCGGGCGAAGCGTGGTAGGCGATGGTTTCGACGCGCTCCAGCGATACCATTTCGCCGGCGATCTTGGCGAAACGCTTGACCCGACCAAGCACGGTGACAAAACCGTCGCCATCGACGCTGACCACGTCGCCAGTGTTGTACCAGCCCTCGCCGACCTCGGAGCGCGGCGCCTGCAGCACGCCCGGCTGTTCGTGGAAAAAGTAACCCTGCATCAGGTTGGGGCCACGCACATGGACCACCCCGCCCTGCTCGATGCCGGGCACTGGCACCACCCGGTATTCGATACCGGGCAGGAAGCGGCCCACCGTCCCTGCGCGATAGGTCAATGGCGCGTTGAAAGCCATCGCCGGGCCGCACTCGGTGGCACCGTAGCCCTCATGCACACGCAGGCCGAACTTCGAGAACCACTGCTGCGCAACCTCGGGATGCAGTTTCTCACCCCCGGAAATGACGAAGCGCATGCGGTAAAAATCGTAGGCGTGGGCCTGGCGCGCGTAATTGCCGAGAAAGGTGCTGGTGCCGAAAATATAGGTGCAATCGCGGGTATAGGCGTACTCCGGAATCACCTTGTAATGCAGCGGATTGGTGTAAAGGAACAGACGCGTCCCGGTCAGCAGCGGCATCAGCGTGCCGACCACCAGTCCGAATATGTGGTACATCGGCAGCGCATTGAGGTACTTGTCGTCAGGTCCGAAATCGATCACCGCGCGCAGCTGCGCCATCGAAGCCAGCATGCCGTCCTGCGACAGCGCGACGCCCTTGGGACGTGCCTCTGATCCTGAAGTGAACAGCACCACCGCAGTGGCCGCCGGATCCGTCTCCGGCAAGGCGCTGCGCGGATGCAGCAGCGCGCGCAGGATCCACAGCTTGTCGGCGAGCCCCATCGTCTCGCGCAGATCCTCGACGTAGACGATGCGACAGGAAGACAGCGCATCAAGCAGCGGCTGCAGGCGCGCGACCTCGACGAAGCTGCGCGAGGTGATCACCGTACGGATAGTGGCTGCCGCGCAAGCCCCGCGCACCGACTCGGCGCCGCTGGAGTAATTGAGCATTGCTGCGACACGGCCGCGGGATGCCAGGCCAAAGACCAGACAGACCGTGGCACCGATGTTCGGCATCAGCACGCCGACACGTTCCCCCGGCTGCGTGAACTTCGCGGTGAGCCGGCCCAGCGCAAATGATCCCTTGAGCAGGTCGGCATAGGTGGTGAGTTGGCCGCGGACATCCTCGAAGATGCGGGTGCGGCGCCCGTGCAGCGCGGCGGCGTCCAGCAGCGCCCGGAACAGCGAGCGCCGCGGCTCGGCCGCCGCCATCGCCTGCTGCATGATGCCCTGCAGATGGTCGTTGATGCGTTGGCGCCGCGACCCTTCACCGGCAGCCGGCGCCGCGAAACGCTTGACGGGTAGCAGTTGCAGCGTCACCCGTGGAAAGCGCTGCCGCGGCCAGCGCAGGCCGGTTGCCGCCCAGCGCGTGTACAGCGTGCCCTGGATGCGCAGCGGAATGACATCGGCCTCGGCACGCAACGCGATGACACCCGCAGCACCATAGACTTTCATCGTGCTGCCCGTGGTGCTTACCCGGTCCTGCGGGAACATCACCACCGGGCGTCCCGCGCGCACCGCCCGCAGCAGGCGCTTGACCGTAGCACCGCCGGAATCGCCCGGTTCTACACACTCAGTACATCGTCGCACCAATGCAGCGATGCGGTGCCCGGCCAGGGCACGTGGCAATACGATCAAAGGGGCACCGGGCAGGTACAACGCCACCAGCAGGGCGTCGAGCAGGGAATCGTGATTAGCCAGCACCAGCGGCCGTCCGTGGAGTAGCGCATCGGCGTGGCCGACGACGCGCACTCGGAACAGGAGGCCCAGCAGCAGCTTCAGGATGGCGCGCAGCATTCGTAATAACAGTACGCGTGTCGGGGGGATGTCCTAACCAGCGCATGGTTTTAACGGCTCATCCCTCGCGAGTCAAACAGTTCGACATGACCGCCACCGCGCGGATCGTCGCGGGGCGGGCCACAAGCCATGGCGTACAGCGCTGCGCATTGCTGCCATCCATGGCGGTTTGACGCCCCATCATGAATGTAACTATATGTTTTTATTTATTATTTTTAAAATCTCTCACTTTGTTAGATTTGCCGGCCAATGCATCCTGACCTTTAATCATTCTCGGGAAAGCACCGTGCTTCCCGTTCGATCAACGTCTTAACTAGGAGATACATCATGGAAATGCAAGTCCCGGCAGCCGTCATCGACGTCCACCACGCCGCAGTTCGTCCGGATTTCAACGCCCACCTCGAGTTCCGCTTCTCGCCGCAACTGCACGCTCATTTCGACCGCCAGACCCGTGCCTTGTGGTCACGCTGGACAGCGGCTCCGCGTCCCTGCTTCAATCCCGGCCTGCTCGCCGACATCCGCGCCTATTACAGCTTTGTCGCGGAAAGCGGTGGAGCGATCGATTGCGGGGACAGCAGCGAGCCGATCGATTACGTGATCCTCGCCTCCGGCATGCCCGGGGTCTTCAACCTCGGCGGGGACCTCGACCTGTTCCGCCAGAAAATCGACAACCGCGACCGCAACGCGCTGTCAACTTACGGCCGCGCCTGCATCGACGTGCTTTACCGCAACTACGTCGGCCACGATCTACCGGTGACCACCATATCGCTGGTACAAGGCGAATGCCTGGGCGGCGGCTTCGAAGCGGCGCTGTCGAGCGACGTCATCATCGCCGAGCGGGGCTCGCGCTTCGGCTTCCCGGAAATCCTGTTCAACCTGTTCCCGGGCATGGGCGCCTACTCCTTCCTCGACCGCAAGGTGGGCCAGCGCGCAGCGGAAGCCATCATCTCCTCCGGAAAGATTTACACCGCCGAGGAAATGCGCGCTCTGGGTGTCATCGACGTGGTGGCCGAGGATGGCGAAGGCGATGCCGCAGTCAACGCGTTGATCAAGCAGCGCTCCCGTTCGCGCAACGGCATGGCCGCACTTGCCGCAGTGCGCCGCCGCGTGCACCAGATCACCTTCGAGGAGCTTGAGGACGTCGTCGGCGTCTGGGTCGACGCGGCGCTGCGCCTGACCACCCGCGACCTGAAACTGATGCAGCGGCTGGTATCGCGGCAGAACGGCCTGCAGGAACCGGCCGTGGTCCATTGAGCGGCGGAGAACTGCATGAAAAAGCATCGCCAGAGGGGCTCTGTTACACTGCGGAAAAGGCCATCCCGGGCCCAGGGGCAAGGCAAGACCGAGGATATGTCCGAACACGAGCACTCCTACACCATGGAGCAGACATCGCGGCTGCTCGGCATCTCGGCGCAGAAGCTCCGGCGCTGGGATGAACAGGGCATTCTCGGCGCCCTGCGTACGGAGGGAGGTCATCGCCGCTATCCCCGGGAAGTCATCGACCGTCTGGTCCAGGCCAATGGCGGCGCTTTTGCCGAGAAAACCTCCCGCGAACTGGCCAGCGTCAAGAAAACGCTAGCCGAAAAACGGCGGATCATCCAGCTTCTGATCGAAAGCGAGGGCCGTTACCGTGATCTTGTCGAAACCTCGCACGACCTGATCTGGCAGACCGATGCCGAAGGCCGGTTTACCTATCTGAATGCCGCCGCCCACGAGATCTTCGGTCTGGCACCAAAGGATCTGATCGGGCGCTGTTTTTTCAACTTCGAGACCAACGGCGCGCATGTGCCGAACCGCCGTTTCCTGTCCACCCTGCGCCGCGGCGGTGAAGTGCAGAACCACGTCACCCACCTCACCACGGCGCGGGGCGAAGACCGCTGGATCGGCATCAATGCCCGCATTACCCGCGATGAAAGCGGACAAATGCTCGGTATTCGGGGCACTGCCCGCGACGTCACCGAGCAGCACCTCGCGATACGGCGCGCCGAGCATGTCGCACTTCACGACGCACTGACCGACCTTCCCAACCGCAGCGCGTTGCAGCGGCAGGTCGAGGTCGCACTGCAATCCGGGCAACCCGGCGCGATCGTGATGATCGACATGGACCATTTCAAGCGCGTCAATGCGTCCTTCGGACACGGCGCCGGCGACCAGCTTGTGCTGGGCCTTGCCGGCGTACTGCGCAGCGTCGCCCGCGACCGCCACGGCGAACTGTTCCGCATCGGCGAAGACCAGTTTGCGCTGCACCTCCCCGATGCGCGCCGGGAGGAAGCCCAGGCTGCGGCGGCGATCGCGCTCGCTGCCGTTCAGAACTACCGGCTTGAATCCTCACACAACCGCGTCATATCCAGCATCACCGCGTCAATCGGCGTGGCCCTGCACCCTCTGCACGGCGACAACTGGGCAGGCCTGCTCGCCGCGATGGATGCAGCGACCCATCAGGCCAAGGATCAGGGCCGAAACCGTGTCACTCTGTTCAATCCTGCATCCGACGCCTTGCGGGCCAGCCACCGCCGCACCCACTGGTCACGGCTCATCGCCGAAGCTCTGGATCAGGACGAGATTGCGCTGTATGTGCAACCGGCTGTGCAACTGCGAACCGGCGTTTCCGTGCACCAGGAAATTTTCCTGCGCATTCGCGACGAGGACGGCCAGTGGGCCGAGGCGCGGCAGTTCATCGGCACCGCGGAATCGATGGGTTACGCGCCTGCGCTTGATCAGCGTGTTCTGACACGCGTATTGACGCACATCCATGAGCAGGGCAGCCGGCAGTTGCAGCGCTACTCGATCAACCTTTCGGCAGCGTCGATCTCCGACCGCGCCTGGGTCGGAGAGTTCGTCGAGATCATGCGGGAATCCGGCGTGTCAGGCGAACGCATGGTTTTCGAACTCAGCGAAAAGGCGGCGATGGAAAACATCGACGCTACGGCGTCCTTCATCGACCAGCTGCGGCCGCTGGGTTCTCGCTTCGCCCTCGATGACTTCGGCACCGGCTTCAGCTCGTTCTATTACCTGAAGCGCTTCGAAGTCGATTACCTCAAGATCAACGCGAGCTTCACCCAAGACCTGCACGAGAACTCGGAAAGCCGCGTGTTCATGAAAGCCGTCAACGGACTGGCCCGCGACCTGAAGCGCCAGGTAGTCGCCAAGGGCGTCGAAAATGCTGAAACACTGAAATTGCTGAAAGAGGCCGGCACACTGTACGCGCAGGGGCGTTTTCTGCAACCAGTGTCGCGCCTCGGCGAAGACGTGGCCCGACGCCGCAGCCGCGGCGCGCAGCGCGCCTGACACGGCGGCAGGCGTCCTACCACTCCCCCTTGCGTATCTTCTCGGCCCACAGCAGGCCGGTAACCGCCTTCGCCTCGGTGATGGACCCGTCGCGCACCCATTCCAGCGCTCGCGCCAGCGGCACGGTCATCACCTCCAGAAATTCATCCTCATCGAGTGCGGCACCGACATGGTTCAATCCCCGGGCGAGATAGAGTTCAATGCGCTCGTCCGAATAGGAGATGCAGGGGTGCAGCGTCGCAAGATGGCGCCAGTCCGTCGCGGCGTAGCCGCATTCCTCGCGCAACTCGCGCTTCGCGGTCGCCAACGGATCCTCGCCGGGATCGATCTTGCCGGCAGGCAGCTCGATGAAATGCCGCGCCAGCGGGTAGCGGAACTGGCGCTCGAGCACGATGGTATCCGGGTCCGGCATGGCGATGATCATCGCCGCACCGGGATGGCGAATATATTCCCGTGTGGCCCGGGCACCGTTCGGCAACTGCACGGCATCGCGGCGCACGTGCAACAGCACGCCGTCGAACACCGGCTCGGAGTCGAGAGTGGTTTCGCTGAAATCTCCCCCTCCCTTTCCCTCTTCCGCCACCGGCAACTCCTTCAGCTCACAGGCCCGGCTTGCGCCAGAGGTAGCGGTAAACGTAACCGGGATAGGCGAACACCAGAAACAGGCAACCGGTAACCGCATAGAACTCCCAGCGCTGGGGATGCACCTGTCCCGCTCTGCTCTCCATCAGCCAGGCTGCGAGGCCGGCAATAAAATACAGCACGACGAGTTCAAGCAGACGCCAGCCCGGGGACTTGCCCCCGGCAGGCGCCGGCACGGCGAAGAGGATTCGCTCGGTCAGGAATGGCAGGTTGGCGAAAACTACGGCCAGCAGCAACAGCGCTGCAGTGCTCCAGTCCATGGTCATCATCTAAATCGAAGCGCGGACCGCTTCGATGCACAGCACCATCAGCGGCTGCGGCGCAATGCCGAGCACGAGTACCGCGAGTCCATTCACAGAAAGCAGCGCACGCATGTCAGCGCCGGCGCTGAGCGGAGCGGTATCCCGGGGAGCATCGAAGTACATCAGCTTGACGACGCGCAGGTAGTAGAACGCGCCGATCAGCGAGAACATCACGGCAATGACAGCCACCCACCACAGGCCGACCTGCACGACGGCCTGCAGGACTGAGAGCTTGGCGTAGAAACCGACAGTCGGCGGAATGCCCGCCATAGAGAACATCAGCAGCAGCATCAGGAAGGCGTACCAGGGGCTGCGCTGGTTGAGTCCGCGGTAATCATCCAGATCCTCCGCCTCGAAGCCGCCGCGGCTGAGCAGCAGGATCACGCCGAAAGCGCCCAGCGTCATCAGAACATAGACCACCACGTAGAACATGCTCGCGCCGTAACCATCGAGGGAGCCGGACAGCACGCCGAGCAGCAGGAAGCCCATGTGCGAAATCGTCGAATACGCCAGCATGCGCTTCAGATTGGTCTGCATGATGGCCGTCAGGTTACCGATTGCCAGTGACAGCACGGCCATGATCAGCAGCATCTGCCGCCATTCCTCGAACAGCGCGTCTGCACCCAGGGCCTGCGCCAGCAGCCGCATGACAATCGCGAAAGCGGCGAACTTCGGCGCCGAAGCGATGAACAGGGTCACCACCGTCGGTGCGCCCTGGTAAACATCGGGCACCCACATGTGGAAAGGCACCGCGCCGAGCTTGAAGCCGAGGCCGGCGACAATGAACACCAGCGCGAACACCAGCACCGCCTGCGACCGCACGTCCTCCGCAGACAACTGCGCGAGTTGCGTGATTTCCAGCGTACCGGTGGCGCCGTAGAGCATCGACATGCCGTAAAGCAGCATGCCCGAGGCCAGCGCGCCGAGCACGAAATATTTCATCGCTGCCTCGGTCGCCTTCACCGAATCCCGTTGCAGCGCGACCATCGCATAAAGCGAAAGCGACAGCAGTTCAAGTCCCAGGTAAAGCGTCAGCAGATGATTGGCCGATATCATGACCATCATTCCCAGAGTCGCGAACAGCACCAGGGCAAAAAACTCGCCGCGAAACATGCCGCGCGCAACCGTATATGCACGGGCGTAGACCAGAGTGGTGATTACCGCGACACAGGTCAAAAGCTTCAGCGCATCAGCCATCAGGTCGTCGACGAACATGCCGCTGAAGGTGTAGATCGGTTCGGCGTTGCCGGTGAAAAAGGTCAGCAGCGCGCAGCTGGCCAGAGTCGCCTGGGTCAGGCTGTAGGTAACGATGCGGTTGTCGTCGCTGATGAAAAGGTCGGCAATCAGGATGATGCAAGCCATCACGAGCAGGAACAACTCGGGATAAGCGGGCCACAGCGGAGTGATGTATTCCATCGTTTTTACCTGTACTCGGCCTATTGCACCGGCAGTTTGCTGTATGAGACGTGAGTCAGCAGTTCGCTGACGGAGACATGCAGCACCTCGGCGAAGGGCTGCGGCCAGACCCCCATCACCAGCACCAGCACGGCAAGCACGCCGAGGATCAGGAATTCGCGGGCATTGATGTCTTTCAGTTCCGCGACATTGCTGTTGGCGACAGGACCGAACACCACCCGCTTGTACATCCACAGCGTGTAGGCAGCGCCGAAGATCAGCGTGATCGCCGCAGCAAAGGCGAACCAGAAGTTGACCTTGACTGCACCCATGATCACCAGGAATTCGCCGACAAAGCCGCTGGTGCCCGGAAGGCCTGCGTTGGCCATCGCGAACAGCATGAACAGCGCGGCGAACACCGGCATGCGGTTGGCAACGCCGCCGTAGTCGGCAATCTGCCGTGAGTGCATGCGGTCATAAAGCACGCCGACACAAAGGAACAGTGCGCCGGAGACGAAGCCGTGGGAAATCATCTGGATGATTGCCCCCTCGACGCCCTGGGCGTTGAACAGGAAGATGCCCAGCGTGACGAAACCCATGTGCGAAATCGACGAGTAGGCAATCAGCTTCTTCATGTCGGTCTGTACCAGTGCGACGAGCCCGATGTAGACCACCGCGATCAGCGACAGCCCGATCACCACCGGAGCAAGGAGGATGCTGGCATCGGGCACGATCGGCAGGCTCAAACGCAGAAAACCATACCCGCCAAGCTTCAGCATGATCGCAGCCAGCACCACTGAGCCACCGGTGGGCGCCTCGACGTGGGCGTCGGGCAGCCAGGTATGCACCGGCCACATCGGCACCTTCACGGCAAATGCCATAAAAAATGCAATAAAAACAAGTACTTGTATAATAATCGGCAGCGGCGTCGCATAGAGATCGAGGAACGCGAAGCTGCCGCCGGCAGCGTTGTAAAGAACAATCAGCGCAACCAGGGAGAGCAGCGAGCCGAGCAGTGTGTAGAGAAAGAACTTCATCGCCGCATAGACGCGATTGGGTCCGCCCCAGACGCCGATGATAATGAACATCGGAATCAGCGTCGCCTCGAAAAACACGTAGAACAGCATCGCGTCGAGGGCGGAAAATACGCCGTTCATCAGCCCCGACAGCACCAGGAACGCTGCCATGTATTGTGCGACGCGGGTCTGGATCGCCTCCCATGCCGCCAGGACAACAAGGATGGTGGTGAAGCTGTTGAGCAGGATCAGCAGCAGCGAAATGCCGTCGATCCCGAGGTGGTAGTTGATGTTGAAGGTCTCGATCCAGGGCTTCAGTTCGCCGAACTGGAAGCTGGCCTGCAGGAGATCGAAACCGGTGTACAGCGGAATCGTGACCGCAAAGCCGAGAACCGCGCCGATCAGCGCGATCACGCGCGCCGCCTGTGCGTTGCGGTCACCTCCGGTGAACAGCACTGCGAAGCCGGCGATGATCGGCACCCAGATGGCGAGGCTCAGTAACGGTAATCCCTGCATCATCAACTCTTCATTCCCGGTTTCAGCGGCTGTAAGCCAGTGTGAGCAGCAGCAGCAAGCCAATGATCATCGCGAAGGCATAGTGGTAGATGTAACCCGACTGCACATGCCGCACTACGGCAGCAACCCAACCAACCAGGCGCGCCGAGCCGTTGACCATCACGTTGTCGATCAGCGCCACGTCGCCGCCCTTCCACAGGCCCGTGCCGAGCGCACGCGCGCCGCCGGCGAAGAACCAGTCGTTGAAGCGGTCAAGCCCGTATTTTTCCATCAGTATCGTCACCACCACGCCCCACTTCCGGCGCAGTTTGGCCGGCAGTTCCGGCCGCAGGATATAGAGGAACCAGGCGGTGCCGGCACCGGCCACTGCCAGCCAGAACGGCAATGTGCCCAGCGCATGGCCCATCATGGCGAAAACACCATTGAAGTTCTGCGCCATCACTGCCATCGCGGTATGCGCCGGATTAACGGTGATTGCGCTGCCGAAATAGTCGCCGTAGACGAAGCTGCCGATGAACCAGCCGGCGCAGACCGAGGGAATCGCCAGCAGCACCAGCGGCATCCACACCACCGCGGGCGATTCGTGCGGCTTGTGCGCCTCGCCATGGTGATCGTCGTGCTCGTCGTGGCCGTGGTCGTCGTGGTGGCCCGCCGCCGCCGCCTCTGCATCCGCCGCTTTCACGTCCGGATGCTGCGGATCGGCAAAACGCTCCTTGCCGTGGAAGGCGTAGAACACCAGGCGGAAGGAATAGAAAGCGCCGACGAACACCCCGGCCACAGCCAGCACATAGGCGAATCCGGCACCCGGCACCGTCGCATAACGCAGCGCTTCAACGATGGTTTCCTTGGAAAAGAACCCGGCAAAGGGCGGCAAGCCGGCGTTGGCGATGGCGCCGATCAGCACAGTCAGATAGGTGATCGGCATGTATTTCGCCAGCCCACCCATCTTGCGCATGTCCTGTTGGTGGTGCATCGCGATGATCACCGAGCCGGCGCCGAGGAACAGCACCGCCTTGAAGAAGGCATGAGTGAAAAGGTGGAAAATCGCTGCCGAATAGGCCGAGGCGCCCAGTGCCATGGTCATGTAACCCAGCTGCGACAGTGTTGAGTAAGCCACCACGCGCTTGATGTCGTACTGCACGGTGGCGATCAGCGCCATGAAGAAGGCGGTGATCGCCCCGATGATCAGCACGAAGGACAGTGCGGTTTCCGACAGCTCGAACAGCGGCGACATCCGCGCGACCATAAAGATGCCGGCGGTCACCATGGTCGCCGCATGGATCAGCGCAGAGATCGGCGTCGGGCCCTCCATCGAGTCGGGCAGCCAGACATGAAGCGGAAACTGCGCCGACTTGCCCATCGCGCCGATGAACAGCAGGATGCAGATCACCGTGATCAGCGACCACTCCACACCCGGGAAAAGTTCGATGCTGTTGCCGGCGAGCCGCCCGGCATTGGCAAACACCGCGGCATAGTCCAGCGTCCCGAAATACATCAGTATCAGCGCGATGCCGAGCAGGAAACCGAAATCGCCGACACGGTTGACCAGGAAAGCCTTCAGGTTGGCGTAAATCGCAGTGGGCCGGTTGTACCAGAAGCCGATCAGCAGGTACGACACCAGGCCCACTGCCTCCCAGCCGAAAAAGAGCTGCAGGAAATTGTTGCTCATCACCAGCATCAGCATCGAGAAGGTGAAAAGCGAGATGTAGGAGAAGAAGCGCTGGTAGCCGGGGTCACCGGCCATGTAGCCGATGGTGTAGATGTGCACCATCAGCGACACGAAGGACACCACCATCATCATCGTCGCCGACAGCGGATCAATCAGGAAGCCGATTTCGAACCTGATATTGCCCGAGACGAGCCATGTATAGACCGGCCCGTTGAACAAATTGCCGGCCATCACATCGCGGTAGACCAGGAAGGACGCAACCAGGCACACCACCATGCCGAGGATAGTGACGACATGTGCGGCGCGGCGGCCAATGGCCCAGCCGAACAGCCCGGCAATGACCGCGCCGGCGAGCGGTGCCAGGGGTACCAGCAGGTAGAGTTTCTGCATTTCGGTCATCGCCGCATCAGCCCTTCATCTGGTTGATGTCTTCGACATGGATGGTGCGCAGGTTGCGGAACAGCACCACCAGGATCGCCAGGCCGATCGCTGATTCGGCGGCAGCCACGGTCAGGATGAAAAACACAAACACCTGGCCCGCGATATCACCGAGGAAATGCGAGAACGCGATGAAATTCAAATTAACCGCCAGCAGCATCAGCTCAATCGCCATCAGCAGCACGATGATGTTCTTGCGATTCAGGAAGATCCCGATCACCGAGATCGAGAACAGGATCGCGCCGAGGATGAGGTAATGCGACAGGGAGATGCTCATGCCCCGTCCTCCTTCTTCTCGGCCGGCATCGAAACGATGCGCACGCGGTCCTCACGGCGTACGGCCACCTGCTGCGCCGGGTCGATGTGTTTGGCGTGCTTGCGGCGACGCAGCGTCAGCGCGATCGCGGCAACTATGGCGACCAGCAGTATCACCGCCGCCAGCTCAAAGGGATAAACGTAGTCGGTATAAAGCAGTCTGCCCAACTCTTTAGTGTTGCTGTAACCCGAGGGGGCGGATTCGGGACGGGGTGCCTCGGCCAGTCCGAAATACGGCCCGGCCAGCACCAGCGCCATCTCGATGACCAGCAGCAGGGCAACCACCGCCCCCACCGGCAGATAGCTCCAGAAACCCTCGCGCAGCCGCGTCAGGTTGATGTCGAGCATCATCACCACGAACAGGAACAACACCATCACCGCCCCGACATAGACCAGGATCAGCACAATGCCGAGGAATTCCGCCTCGAGCTGGATCCAGATGCCGGCGGAAGTGCAGAAAGCGAGCACCAGGAACAGCGCGGCGTGCACCGGGTTCCTTGCGGTAATCACGCGCAGCGCGGCAAATATCAGCACCGCCGCGAAGAACCAGAAGATGAATTCTTGGAAAGTCATTGTTGTGCGTGAGGAGTGAGGTGTGAGGCGTCAACCTGCGATACGCGCAAGGTTTCCGCTTTCGGCTTTTTACTCTTCACTCCTGTCTCTTTACTGTTCACGTTTACCGGTATTTTGCGTCTGTAGCACGGTCCTTGGCGATCTGCTCTTCACAGGCGTCACCAATCGCCAGCAGCATCGGCTTGGTGTAGATCAGGTCGCCGCGCTTCTCGCCGTGGTACTCAAAAATCCGTGTTTCGACAATCGAATCCACCGGGCAGGACTCTTCGCAGAAGCCGCAGAAGATGCACTTGGTGAGATCTATGTCGTAACGCGTGGTACGGCGCGTACCGTCCTCGCGCTGCTCGGATTCGATGGTGATCGCCAGCGCCGGGCATACCGCTTCGCAGAGCTTGCAGGCGATGCAACGCTCTTCGCCGTTCGGGTAACGACGCAGCGCGTGCAGCCCGCGGAAGCGCGGGCTCTGCGGAGTTTTTTCCTCCGGGAACTGCACGGTAATCTTGCGCGCGAAGAAATAGCGCCCGGTGAGCGCCATGCCCTTAAGCAGCTCAAAGAGCAGGAAAGTGCTGAAAAATTTGCGGATGGCCGTCATCCTCATCACCGTCTCATTTCCACCATATCCACAGGGGGGTCTGCATCCAGGCGCCGAGCACGACAATCCACACCAGTGTCACCGGGATGAAGATCTTCCAGCCCAGGCGCATGATCTGGTCATAGCGGTAACGCGGGAAGGTGGCGCGGAACCAGATAAAGGTGGACACCACGAGGAAGGCCTTCAGGATCAGCCAGCCAAAACTGGACGCGCCAAGCACACCCCAGGACGCAGGGAACGGCGACAACCAGCCGCCAAGGAACAGGATCGCGGTCAGCATCGAGATCAGAATCATGTTCGCGTATTCGGCAAGGAAGAACACCGCGAAGGTCATGCCGGAATACTCGACATGGAATCCGGCGACAATCTCCGACTCGCCCTCGGCGACATCGAAAGGCGCGCGGTTGATTTCGGCCACTCCGGAAATCAGGTAAGTCAGGAACAGCGGGAACAGCGGCAGCCAGAACCAGCTGAGGAAACCCGCCCCGCCCTGCTGCGCCATGACAATTTCCCCGAGATTCAGGCTCTGCGCCGCCATCAACACGCCGACCAGCGCAAAACCCATCGCAATCTCGTAGGAGACGATCTGCGCGGCGGAACGCATTGCGCCAAGGAAGGCGTACTTCGAATTCGAGGCCCAGCCGGCAATGATCACGCCGTAGACGCCAAGCGAAGTCATCGCCAGCAGATAGAGCAGGCCTGCATCAATGTTTGACAGCACCAGTTCCGGCGAGAACGGCACCACCGCCCAGGCCGCCAGTGCCGGCATTATTGCCATGATCGGCGCCAGCACGAACAGGAACTTGTTGGCGCCGGTCGGCACGATGATTTCCTTGAGCAGCAGCTTCAGGCCGTCGGCGACCGGTTGCGCCAGGCCGCCGAGCCAGCGGATGCCGAAGAAGGTCGTGCGGTTCGGGCCAATGCGAATCTGCATGAAACCGATCAACTTGCGCTCCCACAGCGTCAGATAGGCCACGCACAGCATCAACGGCACCACGATCATCAGGATTTTCGCGAGCGTCCACAGCACCGGCCACAGCGGGCCCAGCAGCGATTGCGGATAGGCGAGCAGTGAATCGATCATCACGCGGTCGCCTTCTGCGCCTGTGCGACGCGTTCGAGGGTCAGCGGCGCCGCCGCATCACCGAGCTGCGCGGTCTCCGCGCGTGCCAGCGCGATGCGCACGCAGTCAGCCGGCAATCCGTCAGCAACCATGTACGGCAGCAGTGCTTCGCCGCCGTCCTGGGAAACGCGGACCAGATCGCCATCGCCCAGGCCCAGGCGATCGACCAGCGTGCGGTTCATCAGCGCCAGCGGCGGCAGCGCATCACGGGCCCTCTGCAGGCTGGGCGCGCGCCGCACCAGTGCATCAGCCGCGTAAATCGGCACCTCGGCAATCCGCGCAACGCCGGTCTCGGGATTCGGCAATGCTCCGACAGTTAATTTCAATTCATTGTTTTTATTGAATATTTCTGATTTTCCGTGGAGAGCTTCGCGCTGCGCGTCGTCGGCACCATCGTGCTCGAAGCCATCCAGTCCGAGCAGGTTGCCGAGCACTCGCAGCACCTTCCACGCCGGACGCGTCTCACCCAGCGGCTTGACCACGCCGTTGAAGGTCTGCACGCGGCCTTCGGTGCTGACGAAAGTACCGGCTGTCTCTGTGAACGTCGCGATCGGCAGCATTACATGAGCGTATTCGATGGCACCATGTTGAAACGGGCTCAGCGCAACCACCAGTTCCGCCTGTTTCATCGCTGCGATCGCCTGGCGCGGATTGGCCATATCGAGTTCCGGTTCGGCGCCCAGCAGCAGGTAAGCCTTCAGCGGTGTCTCAGTCATCTGCCGCGCGTTCTTGCCGTTTACCCTCATCCCCGCCCCTTCTCCCGGAGGGAGAAGGGAAGTATTAGCAGCCCCTCTCCCCTTGGGAGAGGGGCTGGGGGTGAGGGGAATGGGGACGCAGCCGGCGACATAACCGCCGACGCTGTTCGCTGCTGCGCCGAGGAAACCGAAGTGACACCCGACAATCTGCGCCAGTGCCTGTGCCAGTGCATGCAGCGTGGCCGCGGCGGCATGCTGTTCGGCGAAGTTGCCGAGGAACACGCCGACCTTTGCACCCGAAACAAGGCTTTCGGCTATGCGTTTAGCGGCATCACTCACCGTCACACCGGCCACTGCGCCGCGCACCACCTCCGGCAACGCTGCGTTTTTGAGTTCTGCAGCAGCCTTAACCACCTGCGCCAGCACCTGCGGCAACTGTGCTGGTGCGGCAATCGCCTTGTGCGCGACGCGCATCAGCAGATCGTCATCAACAGCGTGAATCAGGCTGAGTTCGGTCTTTTTCTTGGTCGACTGGCGCAGCCGCTGCGCGAGCAATGGATGGTCCTTGCGCAGTGTGGAACCGACGACAAGCACGCGGTCAAGTTGCGCGAAGTCGGCGATGCTCATGCCCAGCCAGGGCACGCCGGCGCGTTTGCCATCAGCGCTGAAGTCGGTCTGGCGCAGGCGAAAATCGACATTGCCGGAACCGAAACCACGCATCAGCTTCTGCAGCAGGTGCAACTCTTCCAGTGTCTGATATGGCGTCGCCAGCGCGCCAACGGCTTCGGCACCGTGAGCGGCCTTGATGCGCTTCAACTCGGAAACAACGAATTCCAGCGCCACCGGCCACTCGACCTCCTGCCAGCGGCCATCGCGCTTCAGCAGCGGCTTCGCCAGGCGCTGCTCGGAATTGAGTGCCTCATAGGAGAAACGATCCTTGTCCGACAGCCAGCACTCGTTGACCGCCTCGTTCTCGCGTGGCAGCGCGCGCATCACGCGGTTCTGCTTGATCTGCAGCGTGAGGTTGGAGCCGAGGCCGCAGTGCGGGCTGACCGAGGGCTTGCGCGTCAACTCCCAGGTGCGGGCACTGTAGCGGAAAGGTTTCGAGGTCAGCGCGCCGACCGGACAGAGGTCGATGACATTTCCGGACAACTCGGAATCCACAGTTTTACCGACGAAGGTGATGATTTCCGAGTGCTCGCCACGGCCAATCATCCCCAATTCCATGATGCCGGCGATTTCCTGGCCGAAACGCACGCAGCGTGTGCAGTGGATGCAACGCGTCATGTCGGTGGAGATCAACGGACCGAGGATTTTGTTGGCGACGACGCGCTTGTCTTCCTCGTAACGCGACTCGCTGCCACCGTAGCCGACGGCAAGATCCTGCAGCTGACACTCCCCGCCCTGGTCGCAAATCGGGCAATCGAGCGGATGGTTGATCAGCAGGAACTCCATCACGCCCTTCTGAGCAGTGACGGCGGTATCCGAGTGCGTCCACACCTTCATGCCGTTGGTGACCGGCGTCGCGCAGGCGGGCAAGGGCTTCGGCGCCTTCTCGACCTGCACCAGACACATGCGGCAATTGGCGGCGATCGACAGCTTCCTGTGATAGCAGAAATGCGGCACAAAGGTGCCGGCCTTGTTGGCCGCATCCATGATCGTGCTGCCTTCGGGCACTTCCATCAGCTTGCCGTCTAGTTCGATTTCGAGCATGGCGTCGGCCTAGATATAAGGAGCGACCAGGCACTTCTTGTGGTCGATGTGATGCTGGAATTCGTCGCGGTAGTGTTTCAGGAACGCCCGCACCGGCATCGCCGCGGCGTCGCCCAGTGCGCAGATCGTGCGGCCCTGGATGTTCTGCGCCACGTTGTCGAGCTTGTCGAGATCTTCGGGCCGCCCCTTGCCGTGCTCGATGCGGTCGACCATGCGATAGAGCCAGCCGGTACCCTCGCGGCAGGGCGTACACTGGCCGCAGGACTCCTCGTAGTAGAAGTACGACAGTCGCAGCAGCGACCTCACCATACAGCGCGTCTCGTTCATCACGATCACAGCGCCGGAGCCCAGCATCGATCCCGCCTTGGCGATCGAGTCGTAGTCCATGTCGGTAGCCATCATGATGTCGGCGGGGAGCACCGGCATCGACGAGCCGCCGGGAATCACCGCCTTCAGTTTCCTGCCGTCGCGCATGCCGCCTGCCATCTCCAGCAGCTGCGCGAAGGGCGTACCGAGTTTCACCTCGAAATTGCCGGGCCGTGCGACGTCGCCGGACACCGAGAATATCTTGGTGCCCCCGTTGTTGGGCTTGCCCAGCGCGAGGAAAGCATCTCCGCCATTGTTGATGATCCACGGCACTGCGGCAAAGGTCTCAGTGTTGTTGATCGTGGTCGGCTTGCCATAGAGGCCGAAACTCGCCGGAAACGGCGGCTTGAAGCGCGGCTGGCCCTTCTTGCCTTCCAGCGACTCCAGCAGCGCGGTCTCTTCGCCGCAGATATAGGCACCGAAACCGTGGTGGGCATGCAGCTGGAACGAGAAATCGGTGCCGAGAATCCTGTCACCGAGGTAACCCGCGGCACGCGCCTCTTCCAGCGCTTCTTCGAAACGCTCGTAGACCTCCCAGATCTCGCCGTGGATGTAGTTGTAGCCCACGGTGATGCCCATCGCATAACCGCCGATGATCATGCCTTCGATCAGGATATGCGGATTGTAGCGAAGAATGTCGCGATCCTTGAATGTGCCCGGTTCGCCCTCATCGGAATTGCAGATGAGGTATTTCTGTCCCGGGAACTGGCGCGGCATGAAGCTCCACTTCAGGCCCGTCGGAAATCCGGCGCCGCCGCGGCCGCGCAGCGCCGACTTCTTGAGTTCGTTGATGATGTTCTCGGGCAGCATTTTCTCGCCGAGAATCTTCTTCAGCGCCGAATAACCGCCGCGCGCCTCGTAGTCCTTCAGGCGCCAGTTGCTGCCGTTGACACCCTTCATGATCAGGGCGTCCGGCCCGAATATGTCGCCGGTGAAGGGAGGGATTGGCAGGCCCATTATTCGAGTTCCTTCAGCAGCCGGTCGATCTTCTCGGGACTCATCGCGCACAGCATTGTGTGGTTGTTCTGCAGCATGACCGGCGCGTCGCCGCAGGCGCCCATGCACTCGCCTTCTTTCAGCGTGAAGCGGTCATCCGCGGTCGTTTCGTTGAAACCGATGCCCAGCACCTTCTTAAGGTGTTCCGCAGCGTGGGTCGCACCCTGCAAGGCACAAGGCAGGTTGGTACAGATCGTCAGCTTGTGTCTGCCGACGGGCTTCAGGTTGTACATGGTGTAAAACGTCGCGACCTCGTACACAGCAACCGGCGGCATACCCAGATACTGCGCGACGAAATCCATGGTTTCGGCCGACAGCCAGCCCTTCTCGGCCTGGGCGATGGTCAGCGCCGCCATCACCGCCGAATCCTTGCGCTCAGGCGGATACTTGGCCACGGCCTTATCAATTTTCGCCAGTGACTCGGGAGACAACATCAGGGGCGCGTTCATTGCTCACTCATCTGTCAATTTCCCCGAACACGATGTCCTGGGTGCCAATGATCGCCACCACGTCGGCAATCATGTGGCCACGCGCCATTTCATCGAGCGCCGCGAGATGGGCAAAACCCGGTGCGCGGATTTTCAGCCGGTACGGCTTGTTGGCGCCGTCGGACACCAGGTAGATGCCGAACTCGCCCTTCGGATGCTCCACCGCCGCATAAGCCTCGCCCGGTGGCACGTGCATGCCCTCGGTGAACAGCTTGA
Source organism: Burkholderiales bacterium (assembly GCA_030684405.1). GTDB lineage: Bacteria > Pseudomonadota > Gammaproteobacteria > Burkholderiales > SG8-41. The sequence continues at coordinate 67,711 of JAUXYA010000018.1, forward strand.
AGTGGTGGATCAGCTCTTCCATGTTGGTTTTCATTGCCACGCGCGACGGCGGTGCCACCTTGTGGCTGTCGGCCATCACCGGGCCGTGGTTCTTGCGCAGCCAGTCGACGCATTGTTTGACGATACGGTTCGACTGCCGCATTTCCTCGATGCGTACCAGATAGCGGTCGTAGCAATCACCGTTGACGCCCACCGGGATGTCGAACTCCATGCGGTCGTAAACCTCGTACGGCTGCTTTTTACGCAAATCCCATTCAATACCCGAGCCGCGCAGCATCGGGCCGGTAAAACCCAGCGACAGTGCACGCTCGGGAGGCACTACGCCAATGCCGACGGTGCGCTGTTTCCAGATCCGGTTGTCGGTCAACAGGGTTTCATACTCGTCGACGTAAGTCGGGAACCGTCTGGTGAAATCCTCGATGAAATCGAGCAGGGAACCCTGGCGGTTTTCGTTGAGATCCTTGACCGCCGCGGCTTTGTGAATGCGCGAGGCCGTGTACTGCGGCATCGTGTCCGGCAGGTCACGGTAGACGCCGCCCGGGCGGTAATAAGCCGCGTGCATGCGCGCGCCGGACACCGCCTCGTAAACGTCAAACAGGTCTTCGCGCTCACGGAAGCAGTAGAGAAAGATCGTCATCGCGCCAATGTCCAGACCGTGCGCACCCAGCCACAGCAGGTGATTCAGGAGACGGGTGATCTCGTCGAACATCACGCGGATGTACTGGGCGCGCTCCGGCACTTCGATGCCCAGCAGCTTCTCAATCGCCATCACGTAGGCATGTTCGTTGGCCATCATCGACACATAGTCGAGGCGGTCCATATACGGCACCGACTGGATGAAGGTCTTGTTTTCGGCAAGCTTCTCGGTCGCGCGGTGCAACAGTCCGATGTGGGGATCGGCGCGTTCGATGACTTCGCCGTCGAGCTCCAGCACCAGTCGCAGCACGCCGTGGGCCGCCGGATGCTGCGGCCCGACATTCATCGTATAGTTTTTAATCTCGGCCATTAAAAAAACAGTTCAGCCACAGAGAGCACAGAGGCCACAGAGAGAAACCTTCTCCGCAACGTTCCGATTTCTTGTCTTATCTCTGCGTTCTCTGTGTCCTCTGTGGCAAATGGTTTTCAGACAAACTCATCCCTTGCGGAATCCTTCGGAATCCGCGTAGTTCTCCTCGCGCACGATCCGCGGCGTGATCACGCGCGGCTCGATGGTCACCGGCTGATAGATAACGCGCTGCTGCTCGGGGTCGTAACGCATCTCGACGTTGCCCGAAAGCGGAAAATCCTTGCGGAAGGGGTGACCGATGAAGCCGTAGTCGGTGAGCAGCCGGCGCAGGTCGGGGTGACCGGTGAACATGATGCCGTAGAGGTCGAAAGCCTCGCGCTCGTACCAGTTGGCGGATGACCACAGGTCAAGCACCGACGCCACCACCGGGAAACCGTCGTCCGGCGCAAACACGCGCAGCCGCACCCGCCGGTTATGGACGATGCTCAGCAGGTGATATACCACGGCGAATCGGCCGCCGATCACCGGACCTTCTACCGGCGGCACTATCCCGGCCGGCTGGAGCGACATGCCATCCACCGCGGGAGCAGCGCCCTCTTGCGGCAGCGCACCGCCCTCGGGAACAGCCATATCGATTTCGCCACTGTCATCCGCAGCTGCTACCTTGCGGTAGTCCTGGTAATCAACACCGCAAAGATCCACCAATTGCTCGAACGCCAGTTCCGGTACATCACGCAGAATTGTGCCGGCAGCAAGCAAGTGTTCTGCCTTGACCACCACAGTCACCTCGCCCAGCGCCGTGGTGACACTGACGAGTTTGTCGCCGAGCGCGGTCTGCAGCGCGGCGGTCAGGGTTTCAAGGTGGGCGGTCATGAAGGTGAGCTGGCGGCTGGTGAGGCTAGCGGGAAATGGTGTTGGTGCGTTTAATCTTGTTCTGCAGCTGAATAATGCCGTAGAGCAGCGCTTCAGCCGTCGGCGGGCAGCCCGGCACGTAGATGTCCACGGGGACGATCCTGTCGCAGCCGCGCACCACCGAGTAGGAATAATGGTAATAACCGCCGCCGTTGGCGCAGGAACCCATCGAAATCACCCAGCGCGGCTCTGCCATCTGGTCGTAAACCTTGCGCAGTGCCGGCGCCATCTTGTTGCACAGCGTACCGGCGACAATCATCACGTCCGACTGACGCGGGCTGGGCCGGAACACGATGCCGAAACGGTCGAGGTCATAACGCGCAGCGCCGGCATGCATCATTTCCACCGCGCAACACGCCAGGCCGAAGGTCATCGGCCACAGCGAGCCAGTGCGCGTCCAGTTCACCAGTGCGTCGGCCGACGTGGTGAAGAATCCGCGCTCGGTCAGGTCCTGATTGATGGCTTCAACGGCACCCATGGGTCACCTCGAACCTAAAATGCAAAGACCCCCGCCGGCGCCTCCGGACAGCCTGTGCAGGCTCCCCGCACCAAGACGTCGGCACCCGAAAACGCTCCCTTGAGCGTCGATCCCCGCAAGCGGGGCCCCTCGCCGCGTAGCTCGCATTTTCACTCCCACTCCAGCGCCCCTTTCTTCCATTCATAGATAAAGCCAACAACCAGAATGGCCAGGAAGAACATCATGGAGAAAAATCCGAACAGGCCGATTTCCTGCAGCACCACAGCCCAGGGAAAAAGGAAGGCTATTTCCAGATCAAACAGGATGAACAGGATCGCAACCAGGTAATAGCGCACGTCGAAACGCATGCGCGCGTCCTCGAAGGCCTCAAAGCCGCATTCGTAGGGTGAAAGTTTTTGCTGGTCCGGCTTGTGCGAACCGACTACCCGGCTCGCAACCCAGCCAGCGGCAACCGGGGCTACGCCGAAGGCCAGCCCCACGGCAATAAACATCAGGATCGGGAAATAACCTTCCAGCATCTGCCGCCTTCTGCGATGTTTTCTGCACAATCCGCGCCCCGTTGCTACCGGAACGCCTGCACTACTTTAATCTGGTGTCGACGGAGAGACTCGAACTCTCACGGCTTGCGCCACCGCCCCCTCAAGACGGCGTGTCTACCAATTCCACCACGTCGACCAAAACTGACTTCCGAACCGAACTGACTGCCTGAATACCTTGCTTTCCCTTACTTGCCTGAACCCGCCGCATCTCCGCCCTTTGGGTCGCCCGCTGCCGCCGGCGCGGGCACCGGAACCGCGGATGCAGGAACCGATGGCGGTGGCGTCGGGATCTGTGCCGGCAAAGAGGCCGGCGAGGGAGCCGATTCCAGCGGCTTAGCCATGAGCCCCTTGTTTTTGTCGCCCTTTGCGGACACGATGGTCAGTCCTATGCTCGTCAGGAAAAACAAGGTCGCCAGTACCGCAGTGGTGCGGCTCAGGAAGTTGGCCGACCCGGAGGAACCAAAGACGCTGCCAGCGGACCCGGTGCCGAATGCGGCCCCCATGTCGGCGCCCTTGCCATGCTGCAACAGCACCAAGACAATGATGGTCAGTGCCAAGAGGACGTGTACCACCAGAATCATAACTTCCATGACATTCCCGCCTCGATCAAAGTTTCTGCGCTGCCGCCCGGCAGATCGCAGCAAATTCTTCAGCTACCAGCGCGGCGCCACCGATCAGGCCACCGTCGATGTCCGCCATCGCAAACAATTGCTCCGCATTGGCGGCCTTGACGCTGCCACCGTAGACGATGCGCACTTCAGCAGCAACCGCAGCATTCGCTGCGGCTATACGGCCGCGGATGAATGCGTGCACCGCCTGCGCCTGCTCCGGGGTCGCAGTTTTTCCGGTGCCTATGGCCCATACCGGTTCGTAAGCCACCACCGCATCCCCCAGTGCCGCCGCGCCGCAATGCTGCATCACCGCCTGCAACTGCCTGTCCACAACTTGCTCGGTAGCCCCCGATTCGCGTTCCGCCAGCGTTTCGCCAACACACAATATCGGCACCAGACCCGTCTCGCGGGCAAGCGCAAACTTTTCTGCTACCACCGCATCCGCCTCCCCGAACAAGGCGCGGCGCTCCGAATGCCCGACAATCACATGACTGCAGCCGGAGTCCTTCAACATCACCGCCGACACGCCGCCGGTATAGGCGCCATTGCCGAACTGGCAAAGGTCCTGAGCTCCCAACGCGGTTTTTGTGCCGCCGATCAGCGAATGCACCTGCTGCAGATAGACAAACGGCGGGCAGATGACGTTTTCCACCCCGGAAATTTCGGCCAAAACAGGCACCAGCGCCGTCAAAAGAGCTTCGTTGGAAGCCCGATTGCCGTTCATTTTCCAGTTGCCTGCTACAAACTTGACCCGCATTTCCGGTCCGGTCCGATTAAACCGTAGGATTTTACCGGCTGCAGGTTACCCGGTCAATTTGCCAAGGGTCCTGCTGCACCGCGAAAACCACATGAAATAAAAAGGTTTTTCCCTGATCTGGTCATCTCTGGAGAACAGCACAAATCCGCTGTAACGCTGCCGGTTTGGGATCCTCCACCACCAGATCCTCGTAGGCCACCACCCGTGCCCCGCCCGCCACCTGCAGCAGTTCACCCTGCCGCAGCAGGAAATCCGGGTTTGACGGACGACCGAATTTCTCGTTGCCTTGCGCAAATGTTTCATAAATCAGCACGCCGCCGGGTTCCAAGGCCGCCATCAGCAAGGGAAACAAGGGGCGATGCAGGTAGTTAGTGACCACCACCGCAGCATAGTGCCGCCCGGGGTAGGGCCAAGGCCCGTTCTCGATATCCGCGCATGACGCCGAAACCCCGGAAAGACCGGAAAGGCCCGCAATCGCCAACGAATCGCGGTCGACTGCATCTACGGCATGTCCGCGTTCCGCGAAATAACGTGAGTGCCGTCCGCTGCCGCAAGCCACGTCAAGCACTTTGCCACCTTCGCGCAGCAAATGCGCCCAACGCAGTACCCAGGCTGAAGGGGCCGTCATGCAATCCTCACCGTGCGTCATGCTCATGGCGCCCCCCAAATCCAAAAGTGTATTGTAATCAAGCACATCTTCCGGCCGGATGACAATACCGTCTTGCGCCAGATGCTACATCTCATCTAATCTTCGCCCGGAGCGCCGGGGCCACAAGAAAAAACAGACCGGCGCAAGCATCACCAAACCAACGCGGAGGAGAACCATGTTCGCACGAGCCCTGGTATCGCTGGTGTTGTTCGCAGTCGCAGGCGGCGTTGCAGCGCAGACGCCTTATCCCTCGAAACCGATCCGCATGATCATTCCCTACCCGCCCGGCGGGGGCACTGACATACTGGGCCGCCCGATTGCGCGCAATCTCGGCGAAAAACTGGGTCAGCCGATTATTGTCGAAAATCGCGGTGGCGCCTCCGGCATGGTGGGCGCAGAAATCGCCGCGCGCAGCGCGCCCGACGGCTACACGATCCTGATGAGCACCTCCGGGGAAGCTGCGCTCAATGTTGCGCTCTACCCGAAAATGAACTACGACCCGATCAAGGACTTCGTGCCGGTGACGCAGATCGGCGTCTCGCCGCTGGTGCTTGTCGCACACCCATCGCTGCCGGCCAAGAACGTCAAGGAATACATTGCGCTCGCCAAACGGCAGCCCGGGGTACTCAGTTACTCGTCCATCGGTGCCGGCAGCGCCCAGCACATGGCGGGCGAATGGATGAGACTGCTCTCCGGTGCGGATGTCCTGCACGTTCCCTACAAGGGTGGCGGGCCACAGATCACCGACCTGCTGGGCGGACACTCCCCCAGCGGTTTCCTCGCGTTGCCGGTCGCCGCCCCGCATATCAAGAGTGGGCGCGTTCGCGCGGTTGGCATGACTTCAGCGAAACGTTCCGCCGCATTCCCGGATGTCGTGACATTTGACGAGTCCGGGATGCCCGGCTTCGAGGTCAGCCAGTGGTGGGCGATCTTCGTGCCGCGCGGCACGCCCGGCGCCATCGTGACCCGGCTGCACGCAGAAATCTCGGCTTACGTCAAAACGGCCGATATGAGAGGACGTATGGCTGATCTCGGAGTCGACCCGGTTGGCGGCACACCTGAGCAGTTGGGCGAGCTGGTACGCTCGGAAATCGCCAAATTCAAGCGCATCGTCGCAGATGCGAAAATCACGCTGAACTGAAGCGTCTCAACGACGGCGGCGCGACCCGTTTCGTGCCGCCCGAGACGCCTAGACAACCCGGATGTTCTTGAACTGCCAGGGATCCGTGGTATCGAGGTCTTCGGCAAAAGGATGATTGCGGCCCTGTAGCGGGTTCCAGTCCGAATACGCACCGACCAGCTTGCCCAGATAGGGATTGGCCACCTCCAGCACCCGGCGGAAATCCATGTGGTCCGGATCGATGATTCCGGCTTGCGGGTTCTCCATTGCCCAGACAATGCCGCCAAGCACGCCTGCCGCAACCTGCAGGCTCGTCGCATTGTTGTAAGGCGCCAGGCTGCGCGCCTCTTCGATCGACAACTGCGAGCCGTACCAGTAGGCGCCCTTCTTGTGCCCCAGCAGCAGGGCACCGAGTTCGTCGTTGCCCCCGCTGATTTCATCGCGCAGCAACCTGCGCTGCTCCTGGCCAATCCAGTTGCGCCCTGCCAGCTCGTTAACAGACAGCACCGTGTCGTCGCAGGGGTGGTAAGAATAATGGCAGGTAGGCCGATAAACCACCTCCTCGCCCTTCTTCACGGTCAGGTAATCCGCGATCGAAATCGCCTCACCATGAGTGATCAGAAAACCGTGGAAGGCGCCTGCCGCCGGGGTCCAGGTGCGCACTTTCACCGAAGCGCCGGGACGATCCAGGTAAATCGCAGCCTTGCATCCGAAATCGTGGTGCCGGCCTTCCGGCGGGAAATGTTTTTCGTGCGAGCCCCAGCCCAGCTCACAGGGCTGCGAGCCCTCTCCTATGAAGCCGTCGACCGACCAGGTGTTGACGAATTCTCCCGGGCGCTTGCGGATCGGGGCGACCTGGGTATCGCGCTCGGAGCAGTGAATCGACTTGATGCCGAGTTCCATCGCGAGCTGCGCCCACTCATCCCGGGATTTCGGAATGTCGCTGCTTCCAAGGATATCCTGCGCCAGATTCACCAAGCCCTGCTTGACCCAGTGTGAAATCAGGCCCGGGTTGGCGCCATGAGTCGGAAGGACAGTCGAGCTTTTCGGATACTTCCTGCGCAGATCGAGAACATCCTCGCGCTGGCCATAATTGGAACGCCGTGAAGCGGACACGGAGGGATCGGTATAGCCGCCAGCCCAAGGTTCGATGCATGAGTCGGTGTAAAGAACACCTTTCTCACAGCAATACTCGATCAGCGCGGAACTCGCCACGTCAACCGAAAGATTGATCAGGAAATCGCCGGGGGTGAGGCGAGAATCGAGGATCGCGCGATAGTTCTCGCGCGTAAGGGGATTTACTTCGTAACGAATGCCGAAGAATTCTGCTTCGGCGCGGCCACGGTCATGCCCTGTGATGATCGAAATCCGCTCTCGAGGGATGTCGATATGGCGCAGCAAAAGCGGTAACACGCCCTGCGCGACCGAACCGAAACCGACGAAAACGATCTTCCCATTAAATTTGAAATACTTTTTGTCGGCCATTTCATAAACTGGTGTTGTCTTTTTTCGGGAACCGCGAGTCTAACAACTTTTGCCCGGCTCGGACAGCGCGAAGGCAGCACTGCAAGACCTTTGCAGCCACTGGCTATAATGGCGGCATTCGAACCATAACGCCCGCGGTGGCCGTAATCCGGCCCGGGGCAAAAAGACGGGAACGAAAATGGCTGCCACGTATCCGCAATCCGACATCTCCGCTGCCGCGCAAACGGTTGCCAACCTTGTTGCGCGGGCGCGCAAGGCGCAATCAGCCATCGAACGCTATTCGCAGGCGCAACTCGACGAACTGGCCATGGCGGCTGGCTGGGCGATCATGGAGCCTTCGCGCAACCGCACACTCGCGGAAATTGCCGTGCGCGACACCGGGCTGGGCACGGTGGACGACAAGATCAACAAGAACCACCGCAAGACGCTGGGCCTGATGCGTGATCTGCAGGGTGCGATCTCCACCGGCGTGCTGAGGGAGCTGCCGGAACTGGGCATCACCGAAATCGCGCGCCCCGTCGGTGTCGTGGCCGCCGTCGTACCTTCAACCAATCCCGGCGCCACACCTGCCAACAACATCATCAACGCACTGAAATGCGGCAATGCAGTCATTCTGTCGCCCTCGCCCAAAGGTTTTTCGACCGCGGCCAAACTCCTCGATTTCATCCACGCCGAGTTCGCGCGAACAGGCGCACCCGCAGATCTGGTGCAAACGCTGCCACATCCGGTAACCAAGGAACTCAGCAAGGAACTGATGAAGCAGTGCGACCTTGTCGTGATCACCGGATCGCAGGCCAACGTGCGCGCGGGTTACTCCAGCGGCACACCGGCATTGGGGGTTGGCGCCGGCAACGTCGCGGTGATCGTCGATGACTCCGCCGACCTCGACGCTGCCGCCCAGAAAATCATGCGCTCTAAGATTTTCGACAATGCCACCAGTTGCTCCTCTGAAAACAGCCTGATCATTCACGCTGCCGTGTATGACCGCATGCTCGAGGCCCTGGCAAAAGCCGGTGGCGCGCTGCTCACCACGGAAGAAAAAACAACCCTGCAGGGCGCGATGTTCCCCGGCGGGAAACTTTCACCCGCAGTCACTGCCCAGTCAGTCCGCAAAATCTGTGACGTGGCAGGCCTGACCCGCGCCGAAGCCATCGGCGCGAAATGCCTGATGGTTGAGGAATCCGGCTTCGGCCAGTCCGCCCCCTTCTCCGGCGAAAAACTCTCGCCGGTGATGGCGATCTACAAGGCGCGCGACTTCGACCACGCCTTCGACATCCTGAAATCAATCTACGCCTACCAGGGCAACGGCCACTCCTGCGGCATCCACACAAAGAATAACGAGCACATTCAGAGGCTCGGCATTGAGATGACGGTCTGCCGTGTAATTGTCAACCAGGCCCATGCCATCGCCAACGGCGGCAACTTCGACAACGGCCTGCCGTTCTCGTTGACCATGGGCTGCGGCACCTGGGGCGGCAACAGCTTCTCAGAGAACCTCAATTACCGGCACTTCATGAACACCACGCGCATTGTGCGCACGATCCCGCCGCGCGAGCCCTCGGTGGACGAGATCTTCGGTGACTATCGAAAAAAACACCGCATCTAGCATCCCCGCAGCCTGGTTTTTCCCAATCACGATTCACCGTTTACCATTCACCGCCGCTGATGCGCACCATCCGCCACATCGTTGACACCCGCGACGCGCAGCAACCCGGCGCGACCTGGCTGATCGCGCCGGAGACCGGCGCGACGATGACTTATGCGCAACTGCAGCGCGACTCGCGCAATCTCGCGCGCTTCCTGCTCGGCAAGGGACTAAACAAAGGCGACAAGGTCGCGCTGATGCTGCACAACGGCTACCAGACCGCGCGCCTGCTGATCGGCGTGATGTATGGCGGTTTCATGGTCGCGCCGCTGAACCTGCTGGCCCAACCCTCGCAGCTCGCCTACGTGCTGGAGCATTCCGACACCCGCGTCGTCTTCACCAGCGAAGAATTTGCCGGGCGCCTGCAAGAAGCCCTCGCCGGAATCCCGCGCGAAATCATCGTCGTCGCCATCGACCCCGACGCGACGGAAATCCTCGACCCTGCGGTATCGCCCGAAATCACGCTGCCTGAAGTCGCTGAAGCCGACGACGCGCTGCTGATGTACACCTCCGGCACCACCGGCAAGCCGAAAGGCTGCGTGCTCTCCAACCGCAGCGTCTGCGCCGGCGGTGAATACACCAGCGCCGCGCATGAACTCACCGCCCAGGACCGCGTGCTCTGCGCAATGCCGCTGTACCACATCAACGGCCAGATCGTGACCGCCGTCGCCCCGCTGGTGCACGGCGGCAGCGTGGTGATGCCGCACCGCTTCAGCGTCAGCGGCTACTGGGAACTGGTCGCCAAATACCAGTGCACCTGGGTCAATGTCGTGCCGACCATCATCGCTTATTTGATGAACGCGCCAACGCCGAGGGAAAAAGGACTCGACGTCTCGCGCGTCAAATTCTGCCGCTCGGCCTCCGCCCCGCTGCCGCCGGAACTGCACCGCGCCTTCGAAGACAAATTCGGCATTGGCATCATCGAAACATTCGGCATGACCGAAACCAACGCGCCCTGCTTCACCAATCCGTACGACCCGAAAAAACGCAAGATCGGCAGCCCCGGCACTGCTTACGGCAATGAAGCAAAAGTCATCGACCCCGCCACCGGCAAGGAACAACCGCCCGGCACGCCCGGCGAACTGATGGTGCGCGGCGACAATGTGATGACCGGCTACTACAAGGACCCGGAGAACACCGCGAAGACGCTGAAACCGGACGGCTGGATGCACACCGGTGATCTGGGCTTCATGGACGAGGACGGCTTCGTCTTCGTCACCGGCCGCATCAAGGAATTGATCATCAAGGGCGGCGAAAACATCGCACCGCGCGAGATCGACGAAGCCCTGCTCAAACATCCCGCCGTGCTCGAAGCCGCGGCGGTGGGCATCCCCGATCCCAACTACGGCCAGGAAATCATGGCCTGCGTAATCCTCAAACCCGGCACCGAATGTACGGCAGAAGCGCTCGCGGCGTTCTCGGCACAGGAACTCGGCAAGTACAAGACGCCCAAGATCATCAAGTTCGTGAATGAACTGCCGAAGGGGCCGTCGGGCAAGGTACAGCGGTTAAAACTTCTCGAATAAGGTGGAATCCCACGTGCGGCCCAGCGCAACATTAATTACTTGTTTTAATTGATATTTTTGTTATTTCGTCAGTAAGTTACCTTGGTTGTCAAGACCGGGCAGACAGGCTGATCGACACAAAAACCCTGCGCAAGCGCGCGGAAGAAGCCGTGAAAGCGTGTAGCGGAAACCTAGCATCAACCCGCAACACGCTCGAAATCGCCTGCAAACTCCTCGTCACCCTGGAGAAGAAAAAGAAACCTCAGGCAGGCGCTGACCCGGCGACCCTCATCAATACCATCAGCCGAAAGGCCCCACCCCGATCAGCCAGCGGTGCGCCCAGAACGCAAACACCGCCCACAGAACAAATCCGGCAATCACTGTCAGCGCGGAATACATGACCGTTCCAGACGGATACACCGTGCCGGCCCTGCGATCACGCCGCCGAGCGGCAACGAACCCGGCAATCGCCCACACCAGGAACGCTCCAAACAGGATCACGTCGGCGAGACGTCCGTTCGACAGCAAGTGCGCAAAGGCCCAGAGCTTGACGCCGGCATACATGGGATGTCCGACAGCCGCCTTGATGTGGTTGCGTGGCACATAGGCCGCCACAAGCAGCACAAAAGACGGCAGCATCAGCAACGCCGCAATATGCCGCGTGAACAACGGCGGATCGTAGAGAATAACGGGAACCTGCCGCGCCTCGCCATAGCCCCATACCAGTACGACAAAGCCGGCAATCGACCACAGCGAATAGATGCCTTTCCAGCCGAGTTCGCCAATACCCTCGATTTTCTCGGTGCGCCAGCCATCGGCGACAATCCGCATCGAGTGCGTACCCAGAAAGAAAAGCAGGCCGATAACCAGATAAATCATACAAGCCACCTCATGAAATTAAGGACACTGAAACGAAATCCATTTAACGCTCCCGTGCGGCCTCATGAAACGCCCTGCTCACCGGGGAAAGGAGATATTCCAGTACCGTGCGTGTCCCCAGATGAATTTCCGCAGCGACCTGCATGCCAGGATTCAAGGGGTATTTGGCGCTACCGCTGATAAGTTCCTGGGATCCAAGTTCGATAATAGTCTTATAGGACAGAGACTGCCCAATTCGATTGCGTCCGATCTCCACGCCAACCGCTGCCGCGCCCTGACTTTCAGTTGCATCGGCACCGACTTTCAGGACTTCACCCTGGACCATGCCATATTTCTGAAACTGGAACGCGGACAGCTTCAACCTGACTGATTGTCCCGGCTTCACAAAACCCACATCATCATTGTTAATCCAAACCTCAGCCACCAGAGGCACCCCCACCGGAACCAAGGTCATCAATATTGTCCCTGGAGCAGCCACCGTTCCAACCGTGTGTGTCGCGAGGTCCTTGACGATACCCGCCTGTGGCGCCCGGAGCTCCATCTGTCCGAATCTGTGTTGCTGCTTGACCAACTCTTCCTCCAGTCGACGCGCTTCAGCGGCCGTGTCCACACGCTCTTTCTGCAACTGCTGCCGATAGTTCGAACTGGCCTGAGATAAACGCTTCTCTGCCTGCAAGATCAGGGCCTGCAAGCCCGCGACATTCTCGGATTGCGCCTTGAGATCCTGCGCACTTTCGAGATACACGCGCATCCGCTCCTGAGCCATCAACTTCCCGGCGAATCCCTGCCTGGCCAAATCAGCCCAGCCATCGGCCGTTTCCTTGTACAGGGGAACCGTTTGCTGGAGCTTGCTCTCAACCTCACGTGCAGCCCGCAGATCGCGCTGCGCTTTAAGCAAACTGGCTTTTTCCAGATCCGTCACGTCCTGGTGGGCGTCGCGCCGTGCACGATACTGTGCATCTACCTGTCGGAACAGCACGTTATCGTCGTCGGCAAGCTTCAAGATGGGCGTCCCTGTCATTTCCGCATCGATCCGGCGCAATTGAAGAAGCTTGAAATTCAATTCGCTCCCGACGACACGATGGTCGGCTTCAAGCAGCCTGGGATCCATGCGCATCAGGACCTGCCCTGTCTCGACCTGCTGCCCCTCCTTCACCAGAATTTCCCGTACAACACCCTGCTCCATCGGCTGCACGATGCGCAAGTAGGACTGCGGCACCAGTTTTCCTGAAGCCACTGCCACGATATCCAGACGGGCAAAAACCGCCCATGCCAGCAGGCAACCGAAAAAAATCAGAAGCCCTCTGAGTAGCCAACTCGACAAGGGCGAAGGCGGCGTGTGCTGAATCCGCAATAGCGGTGCCATGAAATCTCTTGGGGACACTCCTTGGCTCGATTTCGACATGGACTTCAGCTCAGGTGAACAAGTCCTTCCTGCAGCCCGGAGAACGGCCGCAGGGACTGCGCCTCAGCACCGAATCCGGCAGCACCAACAACACCGAGCGCAGCATTCAGGCCAATTCCGGAAAAACTGTCATTTCTTCCGTGCCAGTAGGCAAGATCACCGCCAAATGCAGCGCCGTCCGTACCCGAAAGATGAAACTGGGTCAGCGCATCACCCAGCGCCCAACTCGACAATCCAGGATTGGCCGCGCGGGCCGCATCAAAGGCAGCGGCCAGCCCGAGAAAATTGAAATTCTGGACACGACTGTTGTATAGCGGGTCGGCCGAACTCTCGTCAAACTCGCTGCTCGCGTCGAGAATCACCTGCAGATTCAGCAGGCTGCGCTGCCCGACATACCAATCCTTGAGAATCACCTTGTCGTCGGCACTGGAACCGAGAATCAGATCATCGTTTTCCCGGGACAAGGACAGGTCGGAATATTGCAAACCACCGCCCAGGGACAGGGTATTGGCGGCACCCGCATCCGAATAAATCGTATCGACACCATCACCGGCGTTAAAGAGGATCACATTAAGTCCCCCGCCTGTGTTGATCGTATCGTTCCCGGATCCTCCAGCGAAAAGATCGCTGCCTAAACCGCCGCTCAGCGAGTCGTTCCCAGCCCCGCCGGAGAACAGATTGTTCCCGTCCATGTCCGTCAGAACATCATCGCCATCCGCCCCCTCCAGCACTGTGTTACCCAGTTGTCCGGTCAACACCAGAGCCCGGCCGTCTCCACGAAGAAGTCCCGGCATATCCACTTCGCGCATGGCCCGCGCGCTAATGAAAGGGATATCCCAGGCACTACCGTTCAGAAACTCGATGCGCTCTACCTTGTTAGCATCGGAGGTAAACCAGTTGAGGACCTGGACGCTGTTCTGCCTGTCAGTGGTGTGCACGACCAGATCGTCGTTGAAGCGGCCCAACTCAATGTCGGCTTGGGCAATCCCAGCTCCGAACAGGATGCGATCGACATTGCCAGTGGAGACGTCCTCTTCCAGGATTACATCGTGTCCAAAGCCTGGATCGAAGCGGTAGGTGTCATTTCCTTGCCCGCCGGCCAGCGAATCGTTGCCTGCCAATCCCGCGAGAATATTGGCTCCCATGTTACCGGCGATTATGTTGTCCAGTTCATTTCCGGTGCCATGGCGATTCGCGGAGCCGGTCAACACAAGATTCTCCACATGAGCGCCAAGAACATGATTCATGGACGACCTTACGGTATCCGTTCCCTCGCCAACAAGTTCAATGACAACGTCACCCGCATTGTCGATAACGTAAACATCGTCCCCCTCACCGCCATACATCACATCGGCGCCACCTTTGCCATCCAGCGTGTCGTTGCCATAAAGGCCAATCAGCACGTTCGCTGCACTGTTGCCCGTGAGCAGGTTGTCGAGCGTATTGCCCGTAGCATCGACGGCTGCCGTGCCGGTCAGCGTCAGGTTCTCTACATGATCCGCCAGCACGTGGGTCAAGGCAGTCCTGACGGCATCAGTACCGCCCCCCGCCGACTCGGAGACAACATCGCCGGCGTCATCGATCACATAAGTGTCGTTGCCCAGCCCACCAGCCATGAAATCGGCGCCGGCACCGCCGTCCAGCGTGTTGTTGCCGGCGTTGCCGGCAATGCTGTTGCTAAGCTCGTTACCGGTGCCTGCGATGTTGGCCGTTCCGGTCAGCACCAGATGTTCGATATGAGCGCCCAGCGTCCAGGTCACCCGGCTGTAGACCGTGTCGACCCCTTCACCCGCCGCCTCGACCACCACATCGGTGCTCCGGTCGACGACATAACGGTCATCACCTGCGCCACCAATCAGGGTATCCGCGCCGGCACCACCATCCAGCAGGTCGTTACCGTCAAGGCCGCTCAGCACGTTGGCACCGGCATTGCCAATGAGGATATTGTCGGCGGCGTTTCCAGTTCCATCGGCTGCGGCCGACCCCGTCAGGGTCAGGTTTTCCAGATGATCGGCGAGCGTCCATGCCAGCTCGGTCTGGACGGTGTCGATGCCTTCTCCGGCATATTCGACGGCCACGTCCTCAAGGCTGTCGATGACATACACATCATTGCCCGCCCCACCGATCAGGGTGTCCGATCCGCCCTTGCCGTCGAGAGTGTCGTTGCCGTCGAGCCCGTAAAGTACATTGGCCGCAGAATTGCCGGTGAGTCGGTTGTCGAGCACATTGCCCGTGCCCTCGACAGCTCCGCTTCCGGACAATGTCAGGTTCTCCACATGCTCCGACAAGGTGTAGCTGACGCTGGAGCTCACCATATCGATACCCTCGCCAGCAAACTCGACGACAACATCATCCGCCTGGTCAACGATATAGCTGTCGTTGCCGAGGCCACCGATCAAGGTATCGGCACCCCCCTTGCCGTCAAGAACGTCGTTACCGTCGAGACCAAACAGCGTGTTCGACGCAGCGTTGCCGGTGAGCCGATTGTCCAGCGAATTACCCGTGCCGTCGATTGCCGCATTGCCGGTCAGAACCAGCCGCTCGATGTGTTCACCGATCACATAAGTCACGCCGGCCTGCACGGTGTCGGTGCCCTCGCCGGTCAGCTCCACAGTCACATCGGCCACGTCGTCGACGACATAGGTATCGTTGCCCATGCCGCCAATCAGGATGTCGGCACCTGCCTTGCCATCGAGAATATCGTTGCCATCCAGTCCCGACAGCATATTGGCCAGTGCATTGCCCGTCAGCCGGTTTGCCACGGTGTTGCCCGTGCCGGCCAGTGCATTGCCGGTCAGCACCAAATTCTCGAAATGCTCAGCCAGCGTGTAGTCAAACGGCGCCTGCACGGTATCCGTGCCCTCCCCCGCAAATTCGATCAAATAATCATCAATTAAATCAATAACATATGTATCATTGCCGAGGCCACCGGCCAGCGTATCGACGCCCCCGCCGCCGACCAGGCGGTCGTTGCCCATGCCGCCCAGAAGATTGTTGGCCGCGTCGTTGCCGGTGATCGTGTTCGCCAGTTCATTACCGGTGCCATCGATGGCTGCGTGGCCCGTCAGGGTCAGGTGCTCGATATTGGCAGACAACGCGTAGCTGACCGATGACAGCACGGTATCCGTGCCCGCGGAGGCCGCCTCAAACACCGCGTCGAGCGCGTCATCGACAACATAGGTATCGTTGCCCAGTCCACCGACCAGCACATCGGCACCCGCGCCGCCATCCAGCCGGTTGGCGCCCGCATTGCCGGTGATGACGTTCGAGAGCGCATTTCCCGTGGCGTTGCGGTTAGCGGTGCCGGTAATCGTCAGATCTTCAACTTCATCTGGCAACGTATAAGTCACGCTGCTCAGCACCTTGTCCCGGCCTTCGTCGGGACGTTCGACGATCGAATCGGCGGCGTGATCGACCGTGTAGATATCGTCCCCATCACCGCCTATCATCAGATCCGTACCCGCAAGGCCGTCGATCAAATCGTTGCCGAAGCCCCCCTCGAGCACGTCACTGCCGGCAGTACCGGTCAGTACCAGCCCGGGTGCGGAATTGACTGTCAGCGTGAAAGAATCGCTTTCCGCGGCACCTGCGGCATCGGTCGCCACGACCTCTACATCCAGCACGCCCACATTGGACGCCGAGGGAATACCGCTAAATGTCGCACTGAATGTGCCGCTCGCGGCGTCGAAATTCAGCCACCCGGGCAAGGCACCGCCACCGGAAAGCCGCGCGGACAAGGTCAGCCTGTCGCCGGCATCCGCATCGGAGAAGGTGTTGGCCGGCACGACATAGCTGAACAAGGCACCCACGGTCACCGACTGGTCGGCCAGCGGATTTCCTAACACCGGTGCATCGTTGATATTGGCGACAGTCAGCGCAAAGGTGTCGGACACCGAGGCACCGTCACTGTCAGTCGCCGTGACCCTGACATTCAGCGTGCCCACATCTGAATTGCCGGGAACACCGCTGAACCTCTGGGAGGCTTCATCGAAAACCAGCCACTCGGGCAAGGCCGCACCATTGCCCAGTGTCGCGGTAAAAGTAAGCAGATCACCAACATCCTCGTCGGCGAAGCTCTCCGCGGGCAACGCAAAACTGAAAGACTGCCCCTGCAACGCGCTCTGATCCGCCAGTGTTGCAGAAAGCACTGGTGCATCGTTGATGTTCAGCACCGAGAGGCTGAAGGTTTGGGATGCCGATGCACCGGCCGCATCGGTTGCAGTGACCCGGATCTGGAATGTGCCGACGTCTTCATTCCCGGGCGCGCCTGAAAACGTTCGCGTCTCCGGATCAAACAACAGCCAGGAAGGCAGTTCATCGCCATCGGCCAGCGTGGCGGAATAACCCAGGGTATCTCCCGCATCCGGATCCTGAAATGTGCCCGCCGGTACAACAAAACCCGAGGCCGCATCCTCGTCAAAAAACACCGGTCCGATCGGCATCGCCACCACCGGCGGCAGATTGCCCGAAACATCCAGAGCGTCAAGGTAAGCCCGGTCCCAGCGCGTGCCGTCGGCAAACTCGACCTCATCGACGCCAAGGCCTGTTTCGTCATCCCAGCGAATCCGCAACTCGTCATCAGACCCATTGACGCGCAGGATCACGTACTCGCCTTCCCTGCTTCCGATGATGTCGACGTCCAGATAATCCCGCAGCACGATCCGGTTCAGCTTGCCGGACTCCACAAAATCGTTGATCGTGTCGATCCCGTCACCCGCGCTGAAGAAGTAGGTATCGCTGCCAGCGCCACCTGTCAGCACATCGTTGCCGACACCCCCCTCGAAACGATCATGGATATTGGTGCCGCGCAGAACATCATTCCCCGTGGTTCCGGCAAGATCGAAACCACGCTCCAGCACCTGTTCGTAAGTCAATTCCTCAACCAGCGTCCAGACGAAATCGGGAGACCCATCGGGCAGTTCCACCTCTTCGACATCCCAGAACTGCAGCACCGAAAACAAGGCATTGGCGTAGACGTCGTCCGGATCAAATCCCTCGAACAAAATCTGGTCGCCCGACGCTCCATAACCGAGACGAAGGGAGCCCAAGCCGAGGTGCAGCTGCGGGGATGTGATACCGGCGTCGAATTCAATGACATCCTCTGCATCGCCGTCGAGTATGGTGTCCGACCCGGCACCTTCGAAGAAGAAAAAAGTGTCAGCCCCGGAACCGCCCGACAGATAATCATCACCAGCACCGCCGTCGATGAAGTCCCATCCGCCGAGCCCGCGAATGACGTCATTACCATCTGTACCAATGAAGTAGTCTTCGAATGGTGTGCCAATGACTCCGGATTGCTCCGCCCACTCCACCATATCGTCGATATAGAACGAGGCTCCTCCGAAACGTACTTCCTCAATGCCATGTCCGATCAGATCGCCAGCGGACGGCAGTTCGATATCGATAACCTTGTCTTCGCCCCAGACGAGGCGCAGCGCCCTACCCCCATCAACGTCCCCCGGAGGTACAAAACCAACCTCCAAGGAATCAATTCCCGACCGAAAATCAGCCAGCTCAAGCACATCCCTTTCCAGGACACCTTGATCAAAAAAAGGCCTAAGCGCCTCGTGATTGTCAGCCGTAAATTCCGCCAGATCAGCCACTCCCGGAACCCACTGAACTTCCGCAGGGTTAAAGGAAAAACCGATCTCCGCGAAATCCCGCATCATGTCTTCTACAGAGTTGAATACCCAGGAGTAGTACCCATCACCCCAAGCGGGCGCCAGCCCTCTGGCCAGCTCATCCGGAACGCCCCGTGGAAACCCACTGGAATTTCCCAGAACATAGAAGCCCTGCGGCGACTCATGGTAGGGAAGCCCATGATCCAGTTCCACACGAGAAAAACCGGGCCATGACGGATTTCTGCTGACCCAGTTCCTGAACGCATCCTCATACAAATATTCACTGTTGAGGTAACGAACCTTGCCGCCATAAATCAAATTGGAGTGCGAATCGACAAGGCCCGCCTTCACTGCAAATTCGTTCAGCGAAATGCCATTCCGGTCCTCGACCCAGTCCCACCCCGCCTCATCCGACCGGAAATGGAAAGTGGTTTCACCCTCTCCGCCCCTGAGCACATCACTGCCAGCCCCACCGGCCAGAAAGCTGCCGCCGGATAAAGTGTCGAAACCGTCGCCACCATAGGCGTAGGCGCCGCCAACGATCTCGTCATCACCCTCATTACCAAACACAAAATCGTACTGTCCGGCCTCAATAAAATCATCTCCAGCCCCGGCATCGATCAACGCCACATGGTCGCCCACACTTCCCAAGGTCCCTACAATCGTATTGTTTCCGGCGCCGGCAACGATTTCCTCGATGACCGGGTTTTCGGTGATCTGGTGATGACTCAGACTGAAATTTCCCGTTCCGTCCTCACGCAAAAACAGCGGAATCCACGCCTCGTAACTGGATTCGGTCACGTTGTTGACCATGAAACCACTGGTGTACGAATAACTGCGTTCGTTGTCGAATGGGCCGCTGATTCCTGCGAAATAGGTATATGACTGCGAAATCATCGACCCGCCTGGGGATTGCTCCACTTCGATATGGTTGTCGTCGGATTCCCGGATGAATACGACCGGCTCCACATGAAGCTGGAACGCCGAATTCCCGCTTAACGAAAGCGGACGGAAACGGTTACCCTGCCTTACCGCATAACCATTGATCGTCGTCGAGGTCACCGGATCATTGACAATGGTCTGCGTCTGCACGATCGGCTCGGGCAAAGCGGGAATCAGTCGGGTCCATTCGGATATCGTCTGCGACCAGCTCGATCTGACGTAAACATGGGTCGGTAAATCAAAACTCGACTGCCCCCGGGAACGCCATTCTCCCAGTAGTTGCTGCTTGTAATCGGCCATCGCCTCGACGGCGTAGGCGTTGGCTGATGTGCTTTGCGCATCATAAAGATCCAGCAGGGATTGACTGCCCTCTGCCTCGCTGCTGATCTGCCACGAAGCCGCGCCGCCACTGGAGAAAAATCCCTCGATCCTCGATCCGTCAGTTGAACCGCGCATCGTCACCAGCAGATCCCCGCCATCGCGCGAAGTTTTAACGCTGTCAAAAGTCGCGCCGCCCAGCAGTTGCAGGGTATTGGTCTCGCCATCGGCGGCATCGATGATCCGGTCCGCCCCCATGCCCCAGTACATGGCGTAGGTATCGGCTCCTCCGCCGCCATCCAGCACATCGTTGCCGGTGACCGGTGTCATACCGGATAACCTGCGCTCGGGTATTGGCCCACCATCCAGATAATCGTCGCCTTCGTGCCCTCGCAGGACGTCATTACCCGCAGTACCGTACAACTCGTCATTGCCGCCAGTGCCATCCAGAACCCCGACCTCCAGGGCATCAAGTTCGGTTTTTTCGATGGTCTGACCGTCGGCAAACACGATGCGCTCGATATCCGCACCCACCGTGCCGTACTGCCCCTCGACCAGGATTTCATCGCCCACGCCATAACGCACGCTCAGGTTACCGTCGGCCGAACGCAGCAGGAACACCTGCTCCCGCGACACCCCCTCACCGAACATGATCCTGTCCACATGCTCCGGATCGGACAGCCCGCGCACGAACAGGGAACCCTCCGTCAGCGTATCCAGACCGTCGCCGCTGACAAACCGATAGTCGTCGCTGCCCATGCCTCCGGCCAGCCAGTCATTGCCGGAGCCGCCATCCAGCACATCGTTGCCGTTGCCGCCATCCAGCCGGTCCGCACCGCCATCGCCGATCAGCTCATCGTCGCCGTCGCGCCCCTCAAGTTCGTCGCTGCCGGCAAAACCGCGAATGCGGTCGGTGATCGAACTGCCGATCAGTGCCGCAGGACCGACATCGTCCAATGCCGTGCCGTCAATGTCGAAACCCTGCGCCAGGATATCGGCATAGTTCATCGAAGTCCCGTCGGCAAAACGGATTTCTCCGATGGCCGCAGTGAGCTCGGGATAATCGTGATTGAAGTTCTCGAAGTGGATCTGGTCGTTGCCTGCGAGGGGATCGTCGGGGTTGGAAGGGCCGAGGTCGATCATCAGGCTGCCGGGACCGAATTTGACGTCGCTTTTCCTGATGCCTTCGCCGAATATCAGGACGCTAGCATTTGGACTGCCGGCAGCTTCAGCAGTATCAAAAATGGTATCCGTTCCGTCTCCGCGATTGAAAACGTAGATATCCTTGCCGGCACCGCCTATCAGGATATCGGCACCCGTTCCGCCAATCAGGATGTCATTGCCGTCGCCGCCACGTAGAATGTCCTGACCCGCATCACCGACCAGCACGTCATCTCCGCCCTCACCAAAGAGCGTATCGTTCCCCGCACCACCATCGAGATAATCATCGCCATGATGTTCGATCGGCACCTCGGCGCCATCACCGACCAGCACATCGTTGTGCAAGCCACCGATCACCACATCGGAACCAGCACCGCCGAATAGCACATCCTCGCCGCTGCCACCGTCAATGAAATCATCATCGCCCCCGGCAAAGGCCCAGTCGTCCCCGCCGCCGCCGTATATGACATCCCGCCCTTCGACACTGCCGGAAACCTCCACAGTGCCGCTGAAAACCATCCGATATACGCGCCCGGTTACCTCGTTTCCGCTGACCTGCCGCACCACGCTCCATCCCGCATCCTGCGCCGTGCGGTTGTCATCCCCAAGCAGGTTGTCATGCCCTGCCCCGCCAACCAGAATATCGTCGCCATCACCCCCAGCCAGAAGATCGTTGCCTGCATCACCGACCACCCAGTCATTCCCCGCCCCACCCGACAGGAAATCTCCGATCACATGGGATGCCGTCGCCGTCTCACCCTGCTGAATAGCCAGAGACAAGGCAATGCTCAAGTCGCCGTAGATTTCATCGTTCCCGGCACCACCGGCGATCATGTCGCCGCCCGCCGTCACCATCCCACCGAGGGTCGCCATGCCGTCCGCACCACCCTCGATGACGTCATTCCCATCGCTGGCGATAACCACATCACGCCCCGCCCCTGCGGAAATGAAATCCGCGCCGCCCCGAAAGGCATCAATCCGGTCATTGCCGCTTCCCGAGGCGATCCGGTCATTTCCCGCGCCGTCATAAAGACGATCCTCTTCGCCCGCCTGATCGTCAGACGTGCGCTGCAGGTTGCCCAGATCGTCCTCGGCCACATACAGGTATTCCAGTGTCACCGGCAATGCGTAGAACTCTGTCGTGACCGAACCGTTGACCATCGTGTGGTGGAGCACATACGGCGAGGAAAGTTGTGGGTGGTGCCAGTCCGCCGGAATGGGTTCGGCCAGCGCCAACTGCTCATAGGTCCGATAAAGCGTAGGACTGATAAAGTCAGGTGCGGCATATGTCAGCGGCACGCCGCCCGGCCCTTTCAGTTGCGTCCTCTGGCCTGCGCTTTCGACATACCCCTTGTCACCCAAAATATCGCGCGTGGTCTCCGGAAGCTCGCGCTGTTCGTCAAGGAGATAAATGCCGAAATCCCCTTCCTTGAAATCCTTTAATGTGATCTGCCCGCCAGCGTCGCCGTTGATGCTGACCACCAGATCGCTCCCGCTGCGCTGATAGGTGAACTTACCGCCGGCGCTGTTCCACTGCGTGCCCGAGACGCGGTTGCTGGCGTCGCGGATGATGGTGGAGGTGCTTTTGGCGCCAATCCCCGCCAGACCGCCTTCGTTGAAAACGTAGCGCAGGACGCCTTTGCCGTCGGTATCAAGAATGGTGTCATTGCCGTCGTTTGCCAAATTCCCGGTAAAGCTCTGGCCGCCGTTGTATTCATATACGTCCAGCCCCGCGCCGCCTTCGAGGTGGTCGTTATTCAGTTTTCCGCGCAGATAGTCAGCGCCGGCATTGCCATAGAGCTTGTCTGATTTAGAGCCTCCTTCCAGAAATTCGGAAGCATCGGAGCCAAAGGCGATCTGTCGCGCCGAAACGCTGTGGGCCGGCAACTCGACCTCAGACAGCGTAAGTGCATAACTGCTCGCCACATCAATGAATTGCGTGCGGTTGTCGATGCCAAACTCCGGACTGATGATGGACGTCACATCGGCAATGTTTGTGATGTTCTTCTGCGCAAGAAACTCTGCGCGGTCAGCGAGCCAATCGCTGGTTAGATTGCCAGTTTTATAAACGGGATTGTAGAGATCAAGTTCGCCGTTCTGGTTGTGAATCGAATAAAGGGAATTGTCACCGACGACAGCAAAGGGGTTGAGAGCTTTGAGGGCGTAGCGGTAGGCGATTGCCTCCGAACCGGAGGCCAGCGAGGCCATGCTTTCCGCAGTAGTTGACCCTGCCGTGAGCACGTCCACATGCATTCCTGGGTTATTGTCAGAAAGATTTTTTGTAATCGCTTGAAGGGAAACGATGCGTCTGTAGAATTCCTCGCGATTGTTGTTCAGGCTCCCGGCTAGCGGCGGAAAATCCCAACCGAAAAGATTAACCAGCGCGTCAACGACGCGTTCCAGAGATGAGTCGGCCTGGGCGCTACCGGCCTCGAACAGCGGCCTTAACATTGTCAGCGCTTCGGTCGGGGTGCTGTTGCGGACTTGCGCAGAAAGTCTGATGAAGAGGTCGTAGACAGCCAGAGAGTCCGTCATCTGCGAAGAGCTATGACCGAAAGTCGTGCTAGGGCTTGCACTTTCTGTGTAAATCTCTTGTCGCCCTGCTGGTTGCTGCAGGAACAGCCAGTCTTGAGATACGACATTCGGCGCTGCCGAACCAATGACGTTTGAAATCTTACTGGCGTCAAAGCTAGGGGCACCGCCGAGCATAACGATGAGATTGTTGACATTGGTGTTAGCAAAATTGAAGCCCGCGCCATTAATGGCAATAACGTTTTCGGTATTGCCGGGAAACAATCTTGAAAACGCCATAGCCAAATGCCCGCCGAGGCTATGCCCGGAGACTTCCACATTTGCAGCCAAGGTCAACACACCACTACCTGAATGCAGCCTGGGGTCGCTCAGTTGAGTGGATTGGACAGGTTGAATGGTCCTTACCGTACGTGAAGGGTAGTCAATCACAACATCAGTACGAGCACGCAACTGCGCCTCATAGGCAAGTCCGGCCGATCCGCCCAAGACGTAAGCTGCGTTCAGTTCCGCTGTCTCCAGCGACAAGGTAACGAGTCTCTTGGCTTGATAAACGCCGCTATGCGTCAGACTTTGCCAATAGTTGTACATCTCAACTACTTGATCAATCGCTACGCCGTCCGCAACGATATCCCCGAGATCAGCACCCAATATATCGGCTGCGATATCGTTGGTTCCACGAATCGCCAATGCATACTCACCAGTCTGGTTGTTCTGAAACAGCGTGCCTGAAAATCCAGTCCCGATAAAACCCAATACAAACGGCGCGGTGTATTGATCGACTATCCGCCATTGCGAGACGAAGGTAGTCGCTTGAGTGGATTGTGCAGGGGCCTCCTGGTTGGAGGAAAAACCGATGGCTATAAGAGCAGTTTGAATATCATCATTATTTACCAACAACGCTCCAGCGTTACTCAAAAAATTCGCATATGCCGCTTCAGCCAATAGGGTCAACTGATATGCTTTTGCAGTTGAATTCATTTTCGCTCCCCTCTGAAGCCGTCACGAAACAACCTGAAAGCATCTTCATTTTTACGAGCAGAAATACAATATGGGCTATCCAGCCAAAACTTCCATCCCGTCCAGCCAGCCTGACGCTTCTCATGCGAGGCCGAATAATTCACGTAACGCGCAAGAATCTCCTCTGTTTTGCTGTCAACCACTTGCCACTCGGTACGGGTCATATGATTGATCGGAAAGTAACGGGTTTCATAAACTGCCCAATTAAACCGATGGTTAAGCACATAAGCATTTGGAACTGTCACAACCGATTTATTCGCTAACAGTGTCTCTGCCACCCCCGGATTCTCGGTTTTCCACTGATCCAAAGTTTTATATATCCAGAATCCGGAGTCTTTGGTGCAGTAATACTCGTGCGCAATTACCGTCGGAATGTGATCCCAGAAAATAGGCAAATACAACGCTAGAAACCCTCCCGCCGCTGCAAATCGGCACTTGGCTTTGGAAAACCCTTTGTTTTTTGCCCCCCGATAGGCCGCGCGCGTGACTGCCACAAGCACAGTCAGGTAAATGACGCCGACAATCAAAATGATGAGTCCTATCATGCTGCGGCCCTCCAAATCACATGGGAAAGAAGCGCCCGCTTGGGGTCAGGTTTTGCACTCATACATTCCCGCCAAGAAAAATCAAAGATACCGGAGTCAATTTCTTTTCTGCGCATCCTCTCCCCCTATAAATCCAATCCCATTTGCCCAGGCAACTGCGCAGCCACGTCTTCTCGCTGACGCCCCTGCTTGCGCGCGAGCGCACGCCGCCCGAGTGCTGCTGCCACTTGTTCCTTGAAATGATCTCCCACCACCGGCTGGCCACGATTGACCGCCGCCCGGATCACAGCGAGCGCAGGTTCATCGAGGTGCGCCCGGAATAGCGCGAAAGGATTGGGGTCAGGTCTTGCATTCATAAATCGCCCGTCAACAAAAAACGCATTGATCAAACATCCGCGCACAATTGCCGACAACACGCTTCGGGGATCAGCAATCAAAGTCCGTGAGAAACGATTCGTTTGAAAAAGAAAACCCGCCCGCCAGCGCCAGAACGGCCCGGCTTTGCTCTTGCCGCAGTAATGCCTCTCCTGCCGCATGCACACACCCCTGTGCAAGGCCGCAGCATTGCGCTGCCGGCCATTTATTGTTTTGTGATGCTGTAAGCGAAGCGGGATGCAGTCAAATCTAACAATTTGATAAGTTTGACCCTCGAATTCCATACGGAATACAACGCGCACCCTTGGAGATTCATTTAAAAACATGTGATTAGCATGTTCAATCCACCTGGTACCGCTGGCCAGACATGAGTGCCATAAAATTGACACGAGACGTCATACTGTCTTGTTATTTTGCGAACACCACGCACCAGAATCACGAACGCCCGCATCCCACCGTCAAAAGTAATCGGCAATGCTGAGTTTGTCCCACAGTGTGATGGCTGAGCGCCTTCGCTGATGGACGACGCCGGGCGCGGCGGATTCCTCAAACAACGCTGACTTGTTCGATTGCAAGACATAACCCCACAGGGATGGTCGTTTTTGATTCTGGCCGCCCAAATTCCCGCCATTGCAAGCCAGCGTTATCATCCCGGACATGAGCACCAGCAAAGACCGCCTGGACAAGGTGATCCTCGATGCGCGGCGCAACGCAGACCGCCGCGCCGCGGGTTACCGCGAGCAGGCACTCAAAATGTATCCATGGGTGTGTGGGAGCTGCGCGCGCACCTTCACCCATGCGAACCTGCAACTGCTCGAGGTCCATCACAAGAACGGCAATCACGACGACAATCCGCCGGACGGCAGTAACTGGGAATTGTTATGCACTTACTGCCATGAGCATGAGCACTCAAAGGTCAAGGACATGGCGGGGCGCAGTGACGCCGCAAAAGAATTGCCGGCAGCAACACACAATCCCTTCGCCGACCTCAAGGCTAAGCTCGAAGCGAAAAAGACGGGCGACTGAAACTGGGCGTGAAGCCAGCCGGTATTGCCAGAACGTAAATACGGCAGACGTATTTATTGGCCGCTTCAGCTATCCACTGCAAATAGCAGCGGCAGTCTTCTTCCGCAAAAAAGTGGGCTGATGGTTGTTGCCGCACTGGAGTTGGTTACGCACCGGGCTTGCGTCGCAATATCTCGAGATAATGCCGCCAGTTGTACGATCAATGACGTTCGATCTTTTCCTGCAGCCAAACCTTGATGAGCGACTGATATGGCACATCACGCGCGTTGGCTGCCACCTTGATCGAGTCGAGCAGGTGCTGTGGCAGGCGCAGCGAGATGGTCTTGGTCGAGGGTTTCAGGTTCGGCAGTACGACGCGCTGAGCCTTCGCCCAGTCTAGATATTCCGTCGAGTCACTGCCCTTGGCCTCCCAGAAGGCGCGCTCTTCCCCCGCGCTCTTGAACTTCGGCAGCGGCTTAGCTTGCTTGCTCATAGATGCTCCTTTCCTTCCGGTGCATGTCCCGAGCCGAGATCACACGAATCAGCGTGTTGTCCTGGCGCATGGTGAATGTAACGTGCATTGTCCGCCCTTCATGCGTTTTGCCCAACGCATGAAATCGCGATTCCTGCCCGTTGATCTTGGATTCCTTATACGGTGTGTCTGCCCGATGAGCGTTTCTTGCGGCAATAAAAAACCCGCCTGACGGCGGGTTCTTCATTGCCGCTGACGCGGCGCTTACTTGATCTTGGCTTCTTTGTACATCACGTGTTTGCGAGCGACGGGATCGAACTTCTTGATCTCCATCTTCTCGGTCATCGTGCGCTTGTTCTTGGTGGTGGTGTAGAAATGGCCAGTGCCGGCGGTGGATTCGAGCTTGATTTTGTCACGCATGGTCTGCTCCTCAGATGTTCATGCCCTGCTCGCGCAGGTCGGAGAGCACGACGTCAATGCCCTTGCGGTCAATGGTACGCAGGCCGGCGCTCGATACGCGCAGACTCACCCAGCGGTTTTCGCTCTCGACCCAGAACCGGCGCTTATGCAGGTTGGGCAGAAAACGCCGCTTCGTTTTGTTGTTGGCATGGGAAACGTTGTTCCCGGTCATCGGCTTCTTGCCGGTGACGTCGCAGACCCGAGGCATGGCTGTGCTCCGCAAATTCTGAAAAGGGCGGATCATACACCGGAACCACCCTTCGCCTCAACCCGCAAGAGCCAACCGGGTCATTTCAGGGAAATACAAATTATTCAATAAAAACAATTGGTTATAGTAATCCGCGCTCTGCAAACGAGAGCGCGCCGTCGCCGGCCACGACAAAATGGTCCAGTACCCTCACGTCAACCAGCGCCAATGCCTGCTTCAGCGCCACTGTCAGCGCCTCGTCGGCACGACTCGGTTCGGCGACGCCCGAGGGATGGTTGTGGGCCAGGATCACCGCGGCGGCGTTGAAATGCAGGGCGCGCTTGACCACCTCGCGCGGATAGACGCTGGTCTGGGTCAAGGTGCCACGAAACATTTCTTCCGAAGCCACCACGCGGTGCTGGGCATCAAGGAACACCACAACGAACACCTCGTGCGGCCGCGCGTGCAGCATCAGCCGCAGGTAGTCGCGCACCGCGCCCGGACCGCTCAACGCCGCGCCGGCATCAAGCTTCTCGCGCAACGTGCGCCGTGCGATTTCCAGCGCCGCCTGCAGCTGGGCGTACTTCGCGGGACCGAGGCCGGGGTTCGCACAGAAAGCCTCATTGGCTGCGCCGGCCAGCGCGGACAGCGAACCAAAACGCTGCAGCTGCTCGCGCGCCACTTCGACCGCGGTTTTGCCGCGCACACCGGTGCGCAGGAAAATGGCGACCAGTTCGGCGTCGGACAGGCTCTGCGGCCCCTTGGCCAGCAGCTTCTCGCGCGGGCGCTCGTCCAGCGGCCAGTCGGTGATTGCCATGTTCGGATTACTCCCCTGTGAGTTATTACAGAACGCACTGCCCGGGGCTCGGTTTACCCGTTTCCGGATGTACGGTTACACTTGCCATCCCCTCGCTGTGGAAAGCGCTACGTGACTGATATTCAAGGAAAAAACGGACGCAAGAAAATCCTGCTCGGGATCACCGGCGGTGTCGCTGCGTATAAGGCAGCGGAACTGGTGCGCCGGCTGGGCGACCGCGGCATTGACGTGCATGTGGTGATGACCGAAGCCGCCTGCGGCTTCATCACGCCGGCAACGCTGCAGGCGCTGTCCGGCCATCCGGTCTACACCGACATGTGGGACGGGCGCATCGCCAACGGCATGCCCCACATCGAGCTGTCACGCGACAAGGCCGCCATTGTCGTTGCGCCAGCCACTGCAGATTTCATCGCCAAGTGTGTGCACGGGCTCGCCGACGATCTGCTGTCGACGCTGTGCCTCGCGCGGGACTGCCCGTTGATCGTCGCCCCGGCGATGAACCGCCAGATGTGGGAGCACCCGGCGACGCAGCGCAACGTTGCCCAGATCAAACGCGACGGCGTTATTGTTCTCGGCCCCGACAGTGGCGACCAGGCCTGCGGCGAGACCGGCATGGGCCGCATGCTCGAAGCCGCCGAACTCGCCGAAGCCATCAGCGCCTTCCTCGAACCGAAAACCCTCACTGGCAAACGCCTGCTGATGACCGCAGGGCCAACCTTCGAGCCGATCGATGCGGTGCGCGGCATCACCAACCGCAGCTCGGGCAAAATGGGTTATGCGATCGCCCGCGCCGCGATCGCCGCCGGCGCCGAAGTCACCTTGGTTTCCGGCCCGGTCAGCCTCGCCGCACCGGTCGGGGCCCACGTCGAACGCGTGCAGACTGCGACAGAAATGTTCGAGGCCGTAAAAAAGCACGTCGCGAAAGCCGACATCTTCATCGGCGTCGCCGCCGTCGCCGACTACCGCGTGAGCAAGCCGCGCGAGCACAAGATCAAGAAGACCGACGAAGCCGCATTGACGCTCAGCTTCGTGCCCAACCCGGACATCCTCGGCTGGGTTGCCACGCGGCCGAAACCGCCGTTCTGCGTCGGTTTCGCGGCAGAAAGCCGCAACCTCGATGCCTACGCCGACGAAAAACGCCGGCGCAAGAAAGTGAAGCTGATGATCGCCAACCTTGCGCAGGACGCCATCGGCGCCGACGACAACGAGGTCTCGTTGCTCGACGATGCCGGCACCCACCGCCTGCCGCGCGCGGCGAAGGACAGCGTGGCGCGGCAGATCATTGCGCACATTGCCGGACTCCTCAGCGGAAAAGCCCGAAAATCCCGTTAATCGCAGTCTGCGGTTTGCGCCCCGCTTGCCGCTTACCATTCACCGCTCACCGCCTCCCATGAAATCCATAGACGTCAAGATTCTCGACCCGCGCCTGCGCGACCAGCTGCCGCAGTACGCCACGCCGGGCTCCGCCGGCCTCGACCTGCGCGCCTGCGTTGCAGCGCCGCTGACACTGCAGCCCGGCCAGACCGAACTGATTCCCGCCGGCATGGCCATCCACATCGCCGATCCCGGGCTCGCAGCGATCATCCTGCCGCGCTCCGGACTCGGCCACAAACACGGCATCGTGCTCGGCAACCTGGTCGGCCTGATCGACTCCGATTACCAGGGCCAGCTCTTCGTCTCTACCTGGAACCGCGGCAACACCGCCTTCACCATCAATCCGCTGGAACGTCTGGCACAGCTGGTGGTCGTACCCGTCGTGCAAGTCGCCTTCAACATCGTCGAAGACTTCGCAGCCTCGCATCGCGGCGCCGGCGGCTTCGGCAGCAGCGGCAGAGCATGATGATGAACGCCTCCAAACAGTGGAGACAAGCTTGAGTTCATCACTCATCACTCATCGCTCATCGCTGGTTCTTTTCGCCCACGGCGCGCGTGACCCCGAGTGGGCGGAGCCCTTTCGCGCCATCGCCGCCCGCGTCACCGCCGACCGCAGCGACCTCGCGGTGAAGCTGGCCTTCCTCGAATTCCAGGGACCGGCGCTGCCCGAAGCCATCGCCGAACTCGTCGCCGCCGGCCATCGCAACATCAGGGTTGCGCCGCTGTTCATGGCGCAGGGCGGCCATCTCAAAAACGACGTACCGAATCTGCTCGCGGAGATCCGCCGCAGCAATCCCGGCCTCGCCATCGAACTGCTGCCGGCCATCGGCGACGTGCCGGAACTGCGCGATGCCATCGCCGGCTGGCTGATCCGCAGCGTTCCCGGAGCCTGTGCATGAAACGCCTGCTGTTCATCGCCCTGTTCTGCTTTGCCGGGGCGGCCACCGCCGCGATGCCGCAGATCGAACTCGCGATTGGCAAGCACCGCCTGGCTGCGGAAGTCGCCAGCACCGACCCCCATCGCATGCAGGGCCTGATGCATCGGCGCATGTTGCCCGAGAACCGCGGCATGTTGTTCGTGTTCCGTGACGTCGCCCACCACGGCATGTGGATGATGAACACTTACATTCCACTGTCAGTGGCTTTTATCGACGAGGCCGGCGTGATCGTCAACATCGAGGATATGCAGCCGCACACCCGCGACTCGCACACCGCGAAAAAGCCGGTGCGTTACGCGCTGGAAATGAACCTTGGCTGGTTTCTCAAACGCGGCATCGGGCCCGGCATGAAAATCGAAGGCCTGGAAAAAGCACCGCCACCGCGCTGAAGCCTGCAGCGAGTAAAAAAGCCCGGCAGTGCCGGGCTTTGGTTTTCAGCTGATACCGCTCAGCCGACGCAGCTTATTGAGAATTACCAAACCCCATGACACGGCATATCTATTCCGACATGTTTCCCTCACCCTCGATCCCTCTCCCGGAGGGAGAGGGATGCAAAGCCCTTCTCCCGTCGGGAGAAGGGGACACTTGAAGCGGAGCAGACGGGGGGGGATGAGGGAGAAGTGTCGCTCAGTTACGTAATCCTCAATAGCCAACTCGGCTCAGCCGAAATTCTTAGCCGCAAAATCCCAGTTGGCGAGGCTGTTGAGGAACGTCTCGACAAATTTCGGCCGCGC
>JAUXYA010000031.1 GCA_030684405.1 Burkholderiales bacterium
AGCACCCGCGTCGACAGCCTGAAAAAAATACTCTCCGAAGGTTATGACGCGGTAGTGGTCGGCACCGGCGCACCGCGTGGTCGCGATCTCGATGTACCGGGCCGCAAGGAAGCCGCGAAGAACGTGCATCTCGGCATCGACTGGCTGGCCAGCGTGTCCTTCGGCCATATTGAAAAAATCGGCAAACGTGTAATCGTCCTCGGCGGCGGCAACACTGCAATGGACTGCTGCCGTTCGGCGAAGCGCCTCGGCGGTGAAGACGTCAAGGTCATCGTGCGTTCGGGTTACGAAGAAATGAAAGCCAGCCCCTGGGAAAAGGAAGATGCCATCGAAGAAGGCATCCCCATCCTCAATTTCCTGGTGCCGAAGTCCTGCAAGGTCGAGGGCGGCAAACTGGTCGGCATGAGTTTCGAGAAGGTCAAAGCGGAATACGATGCCAAGGGCAAGCGTAACCTGGTGCCCACCGGGGAGCCGGAACAGTTTGTTGAATGCGACGACGTGCTGGTCGCCATCGGCCAGGAAAACGCCTTCCCGTGGATCGAGCGTGACGCCGGCGTGGAGTTCGACAAGTGGAACATGCCGGTGGTCGACAAGATCACATTCCAATCGACGAATCCGAAAGTCTTCTTCGGCGGCGACGCCGCCTTCGGCCCGAAAAACATCATCTGGGCGGTAGCCCACGGCCACGAAGTCGCGGTATCCATGGACAAGATGTTCAGCGGCGAAGACCTGAAGGATCGTCCGCTGCCGGCGGTGACCGTGATCTCGCAGAAAATGGGCATCCACGAGTGGAGCTACGACAACGACATCTCCGCAGCGCTGCGCAACCGGGTGCCGTGGCAGGACCAGAAGCTGACGCTGAAAAGCATCAAGGTCGAGGTCGAACTCGGCTTTGACGCCAAGTCCGGCTTCGCCGAGGCCCAGCGCTGCCTGAACTGCGACGTGCAGACGGTGTTCGCGCCGAAGCTGTGCATCGAATGCGACGCCTGCGTCGACATCTGCCCGATGGACTGCATCACCTTCACCGAGAACGGCGAGGAAGCCGATCTGCGCCAGCGCCTGACCGCGCCGTCGCTACACCCCGAGCAGGGACTCTACGTCTCGGAAACACTGCGCATGACCGGCCGCATCATGGCCAAGGACGAAGACGTCTGCCTGCACTGCGGCCTCTGCGCCGAACGCTGCCCGACGGGGGCCTGGGACATGCAAAAGTACCTTATAGAGATGACCCACGCCGGCCCGGGCTGCCGCAAGCCGCAGCGCAAGGCGGCTTGAGCGTCTGAATCAGGATCAAAAGCAAAGTCAAAAGCAGCCACAGAGGACACAGAGACCACAGAGAACTGCAAAAACCAAGGCTCCAGATTGCGGGTTTTCTCTGTGAACTCTGTGTCCTCTGTGGCTAAAAGATTTTGAATTTCACACACTACTAATGACACCCATCACCGCCACCAACGACTTCGTCATCAAGTTCGCCAACGTCAACGGCTCGGGCTCGGCCTCGGCCAATGAACTGTTCGCGCGTTCAATTTTGCGCATGGGGGTGCCGGTCAGCCCGCGCAACATCTTCCCCTCGAACATCCAGGGTCTGCCGACCTGGTACGAAGTACGGGTCACCGAGAAGGGTTACCTCGGCCGCCGCGGCGGCGTCGACCTGATGGTGGCGATGAACCCGCAGACCTGGGACAACGACCTCAAGGAAATCGAGGCTGGCGGCTACCTGTTCTACGACAACTCCAAGCCGCTGCCTGGAAGCAAGTTCCGCAGCGACATCACGCGCATCGGCATGCCGCTGACGGAGATCTGCAACGCCACCTACAGCGACCCGCGCCAGCGCCAGCTGTTCAAGAACATCATCTACGTCGGCGCGTTGTCGGCGATGCTGGAAATCGACCCCAAAGCCATCGAGCAATTGTTCTCCGAGCAATACAAGGGCAAGGAGGCGCTGCTGCAGTCGAACTTCAAGGCGCTGCATCTCGGCCGCGATTACGCGCTGAAAAACCTGCCCTGCCCGCTGGGCATCCGCATCAAGGCCGCGGACAACGTTGGCGACCGCATCTTTGCCGACGGCAACAGCGCGGTGGCGCTGGGTGCCGTCTACGGCGGCGCATCGGTCTGCGCCTGGTACCCGATCACCCCGTCCTCGTCGGTGGCTGAAGCTTTCATGGCCTACTGCAAGAAGCTGCGCGTGGACGGCGACAGCGGCAAGAACAAGTACGCAATCATTCAGGGTGAAGACGAGCTGGCCTCGATCGGCATCGCCATCGGCGCCGGCTGGAATGGTGCGCGTTCCTTCACCGCGACTTCCGGCCCCGGCATCTCGCTGATGACCGAGTTCATCGGCCTCGCCTATTTCGCCGAGATCCCGGTGGTGCTGGTCGATGTGCAGCGCGGCGGCCCCTCGACCGGCATGCCGACACGCACCCAGCAGTCCGACGTGCTGGCCTGCGCCTATGCCTCGCACGGCGACACCAAACACCCGCTGCTGTTCCCGGAAGACCCGACCGAGTGTTTTGAGATGACAGCGCAGTCCTTCGACATCGCCGAACGGCTGCAGACACCGGTATTCGTGATGACCGATCTCGATATCGGTATGAACACCCGCCTCTGCCGCCCCTTCGCCTGGGATGACACCAGGGAATACGACCGCGGCAAGGTGATGACTTACGAACGGCTGGAGGCCG
Source organism: Burkholderiales bacterium (assembly GCA_030684405.1). Classification (GTDB taxonomy): domain Bacteria; phylum Pseudomonadota; class Gammaproteobacteria; order Burkholderiales; family SG8-41. The sequence goes on from JAUXYA010000031.1 coordinate 2,682, forward strand.
GTGCGGATTTCGGACGTTACCTCGACGTCGATGGCGACGGTATCCCTTTCCGTACCTATCCCGGCACCCACCCGACCAAGGGTGGTTATTTCACCCGTGGCACCACCAAGAACCGCTACGCCCAGTATTCCGAAGCCGGCCCCGACTACATCGACAACATGCAGCGCCTGATGCGCAAGTTTGAAACGGCAAAGTCACTGGTGCCAAGACCACTGCTCTACCCGGCCGACAAGCCAGCGCGTTTCGGTGCAATCTTCTACGGCTCGACCAGCCCGGCGATGCAGGAAGCGCTTGATCTGCTGGCGGAAAAGAATATCCACGTCAATGCCCTGCGCGTGCGCGGCTTCCCCTTCGCCGACGAGGTTGCCGACTTTGTGGCCTCGCATCCCTGGGTGTTCGTGATCGAACAGAACCGCGACGCCCAGCTGAAAACCCTGATGGTCACTGACGGCAAGATCAACCCGTCGCGGCTGATCTCGGTGCTGCACTACGACGGCACGCCGATTACCGCGCGCTTCATCGTCGACCAGATATCACAGCATGCCGGCGCGCGCAGCGTCGTGCCGCTGAAGAAAGCATCTTGATCAGGATAAAGGATTGCGAAATGAAGATTGGGTGGCCTTCAGGTTTTCTCACCCCTCACTTCTCACCCCTCACTCCTAACGAGTTTAAAAAATGACCTACATCGCCAAACCCAAACTGCACCACCCCTCGCTCGCCCCCAACGCCGCCGGCTACACCCGCCGCGACTACGAGGGCAAGATCTCGACGCTCTGCGCCGGCTGCGGCCACGACTCGATCTCGGCGGCGATCATCCAGTCCTGCTGGGAACTCGACATACAGCCGCACCGCGTCGCCAAACTTTCAGGCATCGGCTGCTCCTCGAAAACCCCGGACTATTTCCTCGGCAATTCTCACGGCTTCAACAGCGTGCACGGCCGCATGCCCTCGGTGCTGACCGGTGCCAACCTCGCCAACCGCGAGCTGCTCTACCTCGGCGTCTCCGGCGACGGCGACTCGGCCTCGATCGGATTGGGCCAGTTCGCGCACTGCATCCGCCGCGGTGTGAACATGGTCTACATCGTCGAGAACAACGGCGTCTACGGCCTGACCAAGGGCCAGTTTTCCGCCACCGCGACCAAGGGCTCAAAATCCAAACGCGGCGTGCTGAACCCCGACGAACCGGTGGACCTGGTCGGCATGGCACTGCTGCTGCGCGCGACCTTCGTCGCCCGTGCCTTCTCCGGCGACAAAAAGCAACTGGTGCCGCTGATCAAGGCCGCGATCAAACACCCCGGCCCCTCGTTCATCGATGTCATCTCGCCCTGCGTCGCCTTCAACAACCACGAAGGCTCGACCAAGTCCTACGATTACGTGCGCCAGCACAATGCCGCAGTGAACCGCCTCGACTTCATCGAAAGCCGCGAGGAAATCACCGCCGACTATGAGCCGGGCGAACTGATCAACATCGTCCAGCATGACGGCTCCATCCTCAAGCTGCGCAAACTCGCCGCCGACTTCGATCCCACCGACCGCATCAAGGCAATGAACTACGTGCAGGAACGCGCAGCCGTCGGCGAAATCGTCACCGGCCTGCTCTACCTCTCGCCCGAGGCCGCCGACCTGCATCAGTACATCAATACGGTGCCTACTCCGCTCAACCAGCTCGGCTCGAAGGACCTCTGCCCGGGCTCGGCGGCGCTGGAAAAGATCAACGCCGGATTGCGCTGATTGGCCGCTGGCAATCAGGCCCGCAGCACATGACTGCGTGAAAGTTGAGGGGATGTCGAAAAGGTATTCCCTTTTTGGCACCCTTGCCGGAAAACGCAGCCCGCATGAAACGAAGTGAACTACGGGACTCAATCCCCCGCAATCTGCTGCGCTGCTTCGCTTCAAGTGTTCCCTTGTCCTTGCGGGCTACGGTTTCCGTGAATAATCGGGATCAAGGCACCCCATGAAACCACATGACCTCGTCACCCTCTGCGCACATGCCCGCGACAGCGCCAACCCGCTGGCGGCGATGCGCGAAGTACTGGAAAACCTGAGCGAACGCGCGGCCGAGATCGAACAGGCGCTGGACTACATCCCGGGCACCGGCGGCAACGCGAACCAGGTGTTCTACCGCGCACCGGACCTGACGCTGCTGAAGGTGCGTTTCCCCGCCGGCCGGCGCACTCCCCCGCATGACCACGGCACCTGGGCCTCGATCCTGCTGCTGTCGGGAGAGGAGAAGAACACGCTCTACCGCACCGAAGGCGGCGCGTTGCGACGGGCGAGCGAGGTCACGCTGGAGCGGGGTTCCATCCTCAACATGCGCGAAGAGACGGCGCATGTCGCGGAATGCATCGGCAGCGAGCCGGCCGTCGGCCTGCATGTCTACGGCGGCGACATCTTCCGGCTGCCGCGGCGGATGTGGCATCCGCAGACCCTCGAGGCCCATGCCCTCGACTGGGGGCTCTACGAAAACTTCGCGCGCATGGCGTCCGAAGCGACTGGCGCGCCGCAGACCTAAAGCCGGCGGATTTCCAGCCGGCGCCAGCGGATCGGGCCGCCGGGTCGGTCGTCGAAACCATTGCCGAACTGCAGCGCGATCGGCCCCGCTGAGAAACGGCCGTCCCGCAACTGCACGGTCTGCACCCCGTTGAGCCGCACCCTGATCTGCGACCCCTCGGCGCGGATTTCGAGCACATTCCAGCGCCCGCCAGCCTTGTGCTGAGTGGGCACCGGAACGCGCGCGAAACCGACGATGGCCCCGGTGCCGTACTCGGGGCCGGGCCGGTCGTCATAGATATTCACTTCATAGCCGTGCATGGGTGTAATGTTCGAGGGATCGGACAAGCGCAGAAAGATGCCGCTGTTGGTAGAGGCCACCGCAAAAAACTCGGCGCGCAGTTCGAAATCGGCATAGGGCTCCCGGGTCAACAGGTACCCGCCCATGCCGCTGCCGCGATCGGCGACAATCGCGCCGCCTTCGGCACGCCAGTTGGCGTCGCCGCTGCGTGCGAAGTTTGCCAGTCCGCGTTCACCGTCAATCAGCGTGACCCAGCCGCCCGGCAACTGCGCGCAGCCGGCGCCCAGAAATGCCGCCAGCAACAGGCTGTACTGCCACCATCGTCTGCGTTTCATTTTTCCCCGATGTATTCCAAAGCGCCGGCTGTCAACGCCGCACCCCCGGCGTCTCCATTTTCAGACCCGCGCCGCGGCGCGCGAGATACAGTTCAAGGTCGAGCAGTTCGTCCGCACCAAAGGCCGGCTGCTCAGCACGCACGCCAAAATAACAGGCGCGCAGCCGCCGCTGCAGGGAACCGACTGCCTGCCATTCCAGCCGGTAGACCGGATAGGCATTGCCGTGGCCTTCGCTGATGGTGTCGGCGAGCAGCTTGCGGCTGGCGTTCTGCACATGGCAGTGGGTGCAGGCGAGATTCATCTGGCCTTGGCGCCGATGGAAAATCTCGTGGCCGCGTTGCAGCGCAGCCTGGTCCTCCTTCGCTGCGGGCTGCAGCGGCAGGCCGCGCGACTGGTGCGCGACATAGGTTGTCAATGCCAGCAACTCTTCCGATTCGTAACGCAGCGGATCGGCCTGTTGCCGCTCAGTGCGGCACCTGTTGATGCGTACTTCGAGACTGACCACTTTTGAGTTCGCACCTTCGACGCGGGGATAACGCGCCGCCACACCCTTCATGCCGGTGGCTGCATCGCGATGACAACTCGCGCAGGACTGCGCGCTGCGTCCTGCGGGAGCGCTCCAGAGTTTTTCGCCACGCGTGACCCACAACATGCCGGGATTGGCGAAATCATCAGCCTGCATGGCGCGGATATCCGGACTGGCAAATTCCAAACCGGATCTGGGTTTTGTCGGTGTGATCTCGTGCTGTGCGAGTGCCGGCGCAACCAACACGACGCAACAAATCGCACAGACGTTGTGCAGCGGAGACAGTAAAAAACACATGCGATTCAGCAGCTTGGCGCATCGCTGTCGGATGCCTGTTGCCTCTGCCCAACAACACCGCCACCGAGAAAATACATTAAGCATTTGATTTTAAACAACTATTAGACCTGGCACGGAATACGCTCATATCCAGTGGCAGGCAACCAAGTCTGTATTTTTGCAAACCAAAAGGAGTACCTCCATGAGCACGAAACATCTCCGCAAGTTCACCCTTCCCGTCGCCGCAGCTGCCGTACTCGCCGTGAGCAGCGCAGCTTTTGCCGGCACTACCGTGAGCACGACGCCGCAGCAGTCCGCGGAAAAACCCGTCGACTGCAAAAAAACACCGGACCACGAGCGTTGCAAAGACAAGAAGTAATTTGCTTTGCGCCGGGGCGCAATGATCCCCCGGCAACTTCTGACCGGCCGCGTGATGCGCGGCCGGTCCGTTTTCAGCCGGCACTGATGGTGATGACGGCGCGTGACTCACCCTGCTCGCCCGAATCGTCACGCCACTCGAACACGAATTCTCCACTGTCCTGTACCCGTACTGGAAACTGCAGCAAGGGGTTCGCCGCAATGCCCGAGCCCATCTCGGCCCTGAACACCTCGACGCCGTTGTAGCGGCAGACCAGGGTGTTGATCACGTTTTTCGGAATGCGCCGACCGAAATGATCGGGGCGGTAGCCGGTTTCCATCGGATGCTGGATGGCTATGCGCAGCTGGACGATCTCGCCGCGTCGCGCGCTGGCCGGCACCTGTACGCGGGATAACATCTCAGCCCTCCAGGCAGGCGAGTTCGGTGACGATCACATGCGCCCCGCCCATCCACCAACTGCCGTCGGAGAACTGCACCAGTGCCAGCACGTCCTGGATGTCAGCGAGCCGGATGCGCGTGGAAATTTCCGCCCTGCCGGAGTGCGGACCCAGCGTGAAACTCGCGACCACCGGCCGCGGGTTGCGCTCGGCGAGCAGCGTGATGCGGCGCACGTGATCCTCCGCAGTCATCGGACTGTCGGCCAGCACGCGCACTGCCACCGAGTGGCCATTGTCGGCGAGCGGCGGCGTATCGACGGTGACCCTGCCGGCATTCACTGGCGCACCGCCGGTCACCTCGCGCAGCAAGGCGATGCGTTGCGGATTCTGCTGTGCAGCAGCGACACCCGTGAACAGCAGACCGCCGGCAAGCGCGGTGCTGGTGAGCAGAAATCGGCGGCGATCAGGCATCAGCGGATTATTTCAGGGTTTGCAGGTAAGCGACCAGGTCTTCGATCTGTCCGGCACTGAGCACCGGTTTGCCGCGCCAGGCGGCGGCCACCCGGTTCAGGCCGTCGATCTTGTAGTAGGACGGCATCACGGTCTCCGGGTTCAAGCGCGACTGATCAACAATACGCAGCCGCAGCTGGGCCGCTGACAGCCGCGCGCCGATGCCCGACAACGGCGGTGCGATGTTGCCCATGAAGCGCTGCCCGGTTTCGGGCACCGCATGGCAGAGCAGGCAGTTGGCGTCGCGCCCGGCAATGATGTCGCGGCCGCGCAGCGGATCGGCCGGCGACGCGGACAGCGGCGCGAGGATCGCATCACCATCGACCCGGTACGCAACAAGGGCCTGCGGCGGCGGCGCGGCACAGGCGGCCGTCACGGCACATAGCAGGCCCCAGGCCGGAACGCGCATCGCGCCCCGGATCAGACCAGCGTCAGTCCCTGCTTCGACAGCGGCAGGCTGCGCACCGGTTTGCCGGTTGCGGCATGGATGGCATTGAGGATCGCCGGCACCACCACGCAGATCGTCGGTTCGCCGACGCCGCCCCAGAAGTCATGGGTCAGCGCCAACACGGTTTCGACCTTGGGCATTTCGGCGATTTTCATGACGCGGAAATTGTGAAAGTTGGTTTCCACGATGCGTCCGTTGGCCACCGAAATCTCGCTCTGCAGCGTGGTCATGCCGTAGGCGACGGAACCCTCGATCTGCGCTGCCGTCTGGTCCGGATTGACCACGTTGCCGCAGTCGAGCGCGAACACGCAGCGATGCACCTTGACCTCCCCCTTGGAGCTCACCGACACCTCGGCCACCGCTGCGGAATAGCTGCCGTAACCCATGAACTGGGCAATGCCGCGGAATACGCCCTTCGGCAGCGGCTTGCCCCAGCCGGCCTTCTCGGCGGCGGCATTGAGCACACCGAGGTGCTTCGGACGCTCGCTCATCAGCGCACGGCGGAACTCCAGCGGATCCTTGCCGGCGAGTTTCGCGACTTCGTCCATGAAGCATTCGAGGAAAATACCGTTCTGGTTGGTATTGACGCCGCGCCACGGGCCCACCGGCAGATGGGTGTTGCGCATTGCGTACTCGGTACGCAGGTTGGCGTGGGTATAGCCGATCTGGGCGTCACCTTCCAGCGTCGGCCAGAGGCCCTGCAGCTGGCGCCGGTCCTTGCCGTCCTTGATCGCAGCCGGATTGGCGAAGGCATTGATCGACTGGCCGGATACCCGGATATGCAGGCCGGTCAGATTGCCCTTGGCATCAACACCCGCCGCCATCCGTGCCTGGGCAATGGGGCGATAGAAATCGTGCGCCTGGTCTTCTTCGCGGCTCCACACCATCTTCACCGGCTGACCGGGGAAGGCCTTGGCGATCGCGACACCCTGGCGCACCACGTCCTGGTTACCGATGCGGCGACCAAAACCGCCGCCGAGATCCATTACGTGCGCCTCGCATTTGTCGAGAGGCAGGCCCGAGGACGAGGACAGCGCAGCGAGCGAAGCCTCGGCGTTCTGCGTCGGAATCCAGATTTCCGATTTATCCGGCGACAGCTTTACCGTGCAGTTCATCGGCTCCATCGTGGTATGCGAGGTGAAAGGCACGCTGTAGACGGCCTCGATCTTCTTTGCTGAAGCCGCAATGGCCTTGGGCGCATCGCCGGTGTCGATGTCGGCGAAGGCGTCGTTCGAGGTCAAGCCCGATGCCAGGTGTTTCGCGATCGACGCGCTGTTGACCTTGGCATGCGGGCCCTCGTCCCAGACGATGGGCAGCGCATCCAGCGCCTTTTTCGCCCGCCACCAGGTGTCAGCCACCACCGCGACGGTGCTGTCGTTGACCCGCAACACGCGTTTGACGCCGGGCATGCCCATTACCTTCGACTCGTCGAAGCTCACCAGCTTGCCGCCGTAGACCGGACAGTCCTTGACTGTCGCGTGCAGCATGTCGGGCATCTTCAGATCGATGGCGTAGACCTTGGCACCGTTGAGCTTGTCCGCGGTATCCAGCCGACGCAGGCCCTTGCCGGCGATTTTCCAGTCCTTGACCGGCTTCAGCTGAATGGTTTTCAGATCGGGCGGCGTCAGCTTCGCCGCCGCTGTCGCCACCTTGCCGTAGCTGGTGCTGCGGCCGGAGCCGGCGTGGGTGATCACACCGCTAGCGACACGCAGATCGCCGACCGGCACGCTCCATTCGTTGGCCGCCGCCTGCAGCAGGAGCATGCGCGCCGCTGCACCGCCACGGCGTACGTAGTCCTGCGATTCACGGATGCCGCGACTGCCCGCGGTCGACATTACGCCCCAGGCGCGCTTGCGTGCGAGATTCTGGCCGGCGGTAATCTGCTCAGTACTGACTTTCTTCCAATCGCATTCCAGTTCCTCGGCCACCAGCTGGGCGAGGCCTGTCAGCGTGCCCTGGCCCATCTCGGCGCGGGCGATGCGGATAACACAGGTATCGTCGGGTTTCACCACCACCCAGATATTCACCTCCGCGTCCGCCGCGGCACCTTGGGCCGCGGCGCTGCCGATGCCGAAGGGCAGGTGAAAACCCAGCACAAGGCCGCTGCCTGCGGCGGCGCTGCCGACGAGGAATTTGCGGCGGGAAATTTTCGGGGTATGCCCGGAGTTCATCGAGTCATTCATGTCGTCTCTCCCCGATTCAGGCGTTCTGTTGATCGGTGGTCAGCACATCGGCAGCAGCAATTTTGCCGCTGGCGGCCATGTGGACCGCGGCACGGATGCGGTGGTAGGTGCCGCAGCGGCAGATATTGGTCATCGCCTCGTCGATATCCTTGTCCGTGGGCTTCGGCTTTTTCGCCAGCAGCGCCGCAGCCGCCATGATCTGGCCCGACTGGCAGTAGCCGCACTGCGGCACGTCGATTGCCGCCCAGGCGCGCTGCACCGGATGCGAGCTGTCCTTCGACAGGCCCTCAATGGTGGTGATGCGATCGCCAGGCTTGACCGCGGAGACCGGCAGCGCACAGGAGCGCACGACTTCGCCGTTGAGGTGGATCGAACAGGCGCCGCACTGCGCTACGCCGCAGCCATACTTGGTGCCGGTCAGACCGACGTGTTCGCGGATTGCCCACAGCAGCGGGGTATCGGCTTCGACATTCACCTCGTAATTGCGGCCATTGATATTCAGTTGCGCCATGACTTCTCCTCAGCGGTTTGATTGGTACGACACTACGCCCACGCAGGGTTGCGCACGGCAGTGTCTGAGTTCCCCGATTGAATCTTCTGGCCTGCGGTCGATTGCCGCATGGGCACGCAAAGGAATGCGCGAACGGCAGATTATGCTGCCCTATGGCAACGGTCAACAGGAACTGTGCTTCCGGCAAAAACGTCCACCACAAAGTCGAAACGTGCCGCGACGCACAACGGACGGAAGCCGCCCCCCCCGGCGCACGTTCAGGGCAGCTGTGCGCCGTTCATGCGCATCAATATGGTCTGGGTACGACGCTGCAGATAGGCGGTGTTGCTGTCCGGTCCATAACGTCGCGGGCTCGGCACCACCGCAGCCAGGCGTGCTGCCTGCTCGGGCGAGAGTGCGGCCGCGGTCGTACCATAGTGGTGACGCGCCGCGGCCTCGGCGCCGAACACGCCATCGCCCCACTCGATGACATTGAGATAGATTTCGAGTATGCGCCGCTTGTTCATCACGGTTTCAAGCATCACCGCAACCACGGCCTCCTGCGCCTTGCGCCACCAAGCCCGCTCTCCGGAGAAAAAAAGGTTCTTCGCCAATTGTTGAGTGATGGTCGAGCCACCGGCGACGATTTCGCCCTCGCGCAGGTTTTTCTCGTAGGCCTTCTGAATACCGTCCCAGTCGAAACCATTGTGGGTCGCGAATTTCGCGTCTTCGGCAGCCACCACCGCGCGCTTGAGGTGTATGGAAATCCGCTGGTACGGTACCCATTGGTGACGCAGCCGCGCGCGCGGATCGTCCTCCTGCAGTATCTGCAGGCGCGCTCGCATGAAAGCCGTGCTCTCGGGGTTGTGGCTGTTCCAGTGCCAGACGTGAATCAGGAACCAGAACTGCAGCGCCGTCAGCGTGATCAGCGCCATCAGGATGATGCGCCAGATCCAGCGCAGCAGGAATCTCATGGACGGGAATCAGGCGCCGCCGCGCAGCTGCGCGATCACCGGCGCGGTCTGCGGCCTGACGCCGCGCCAGATGCGGAATGACTCTGCCGCCTGCTCGACCAGCATGCCCAAACCATCGGTACAGGCCGCGCCGCGTGCGCGCGCAAATTCGAGGAAGGCCGTTTCGCGGCCGTACATCATGTCGTAGGCCAATGCGCCCGGCGCGAACAGGTCATCCGGCAAGGGCGGCATCGCGCCTTCGAGACTCGCTGACGTGGCATTGATCACCAGATCGAACCGCGTTCCGGCGAGTGCGTCATACGGCTTCGCGGCCAGCCCCTGATTCGCCAGCGCGGCAAATTTGTGGAAATGGCGTACCAGCGACTCGGCCCGCCCCGGCGTCCGGTTGGCGACGACCAGCAGCCCGGGGCGGCATTCCAGCAAGGGTTGCAGCACGCCGTGGGAAGCCCCGCCAGCCCCCATCAGCAGCACCCGGCGACCGGCAATCGCGACGCCCAGGTTCCGCTCCAGATCAGTGACCAGGCCGATGCCGTCGGTGTTGTATCCCAGCAGCTCGCCGCCCTCGCGCTTGATGGTATTCACGGCCTCCGCCACCAGCGCGCCGCCTTCGCAGTGGTCGACCAGATTCCAGGCTTCGCGCTTGAACGGAACCGTCACGTTCAAGCCGTGGCCACCCTCGTGAAAAAACTGGCGCACTGAACCTTCGAAGCCGTCGAGCGGCGCAAGCAGGCGGTCGTAGCGGATGTCCTGGCCGGTCTGGCGCGCGAATGCAGCATGGATCAGCGGCGACTTGCTGTGGCTGACCGGGTTGCCGATCACCGCGTATCGATCACTCACTGCGCGCTCACTGGCTCACGAACTGATCGGCCCGCGTGAAAGTCCAGGTGCGGGTGATGTGCAGGATGTCGGTGTCGCGGGCAATGTTCTCGGGAAAGGCCGAGTACGGCGCCGCCATCGTGACGATGCGCACGGTCGCTTCGTCAAGCAGCTTGCTGCCGGAAGAACGGTCGATCTGCACCCGCTCCAGGCTGCCGTTCGCCTTGATCGACACGGTAGCCACCAGACTGCCGTAGACGCGCTGCTCGCGCGCTGCCTGCGGGTAATTCAGCTCGCCGATGCGCTCGATCTTTTGTCGCCAGTCCTCGACATAGCGCGCGAACCGGTATTCCTGGGTGCGCGCCCCGATGAACTTGCGACGCGGGCGCTCTTGGTAGGCGTTCCAGTCCTTGCTGATCTGGGCTTCCAGCCGGGCGATGGCCAGGCTGCGCTGCACCAGGTCCGTGGCATTCACCGTCGGCGCCGTTTCGGACGCCTGCGGCGCAGGTTTGTCCGGGCTGCTGACCACTTCGCTCTTCGCGCCCTTTTTGGTCAGCAGTTCGCGGGCCTCCCGTTCCAGTTCCGCCACCCGCTTCTGCGCGAGCTGCAGTTCAGCGGTTTGGTTATCCCTGGTGATCGCCGGCAGAGGGCTTTGCGCGCGCTGCGGAGTATCGACATTGCCGCCGCCATCGAGACTGTGCTGGGCCAGCGCATCGGATTTCGCCGGCTTCGTCGGAGATTTCGCATTGACCAGCACCACTTCCAGGGGCGGCGCGGTGTTCTGCAACTGGCGCAGCTCGGGCACCGTAAAGCTGAGCCCGAATATCACGAAGGCATGCAGCAGGAACGACACCGTACCTGCAGCGCCGAAACGGGTGCGGACGGTCATCCGTGCATAGCGGCGGTCGAAATCGGCGATGCGCCGCTCCATTTCTGCAACGCGCGCGTCCAGCCGGTCCACCGCGCTCGCCCAGGAGCTGCGGCGCGGATGCTTCGCGCGACGTGGCAGGTCCAACACTCGGGCAAGGGGCTTCGGACTCATGCAGCTATTCTAGACAAGGCCGGAAAAATAACAATAAAAACTTTAATTATCAGATAATTAAGGTTGTTGCTTAAAGTGGACTCTAGAGTTAGGCGTAGGGTTGGTATCCACTTACATCAGACGGGTTCGAGGGCTGTGCTGAACTCCAGTTCGACACCCAGATCCAGCAGGTCGATGACACCGACCGCCAATTCGACCCGCGCGCCGGGCAAGGCGTTCACCAGCGACGGCACGCGCTGGACTATGGGCACTGCCTCGAGCCGCACCAGGTTTTCCCGGATCACCGTGGCACTGACCACGGTCAGTTGCTCCTGTTGCAGCCAGCGCAGGCTCCAATAGCGCTCCATGCCACGCTGGAACTCGCCATAGATTTCGTAGGCCGCCTCGAAATCGCGCATCGCCGCCAGCAGCGCAGTGTCCTTGCCGGCATAGACCGGCGGCTCGCCGCGCGCGCGCGCGATCAGCTGGCGCTGGTTCACCAGATCGGCATACCGCCGCAGCGGCGATGTCGCCCACAGGTACTGCGCGACACCCAACCCGTCATGCGGTCCGGCTGCCGTGCTGGTACGCACCTTGCCGCCGCTCTGCACGCGATACAGCGCCGGCTGGCCCTCTGTATGCAGTTCGCCGGCCCAGGTGCTGTTGGCAAGGATCATCAGTTCGGCGACCGATTGGTCAATCGGTGTGCCGCGGGGGCGCCGGCCAATGGTTACGCGGCCTGCGGCGTCCACTTGGAAGGTGAACTCGGGGCGATCTTCCCGCAGCGGCACATCACCCTTGCGCGTGTGCAGCCGGCTACCCGAGAACTGCCACAGCCAGGCCAGCGCTTCGCCTTGCGGATGGTCGATGGCGCCACCGGCGGCCAGTGCCTCCGCGTTGAACACCCGCTCCAGCGCATCATGGCGCAGGTTGCCGGCAATACGCACGCGTTCGATCCGGGTCTCGTGCGACAGGATCGAAAAATCCGCGGCAATATCAAAATAGATCGACAACGCCGGGCACTCGCGCCCCGCCGCAAGCGTGTAGGCCTCGACCGCAGCATCGGGCAGCATGGTGATCTTGCTGCCGGGAAAATACACCGTCGACAGACGCTCGCGCGCCACGGCTTCCAGCGGCGAATCTGGTGCGATGCCCAGCGCCGGCGCCGCAATGTGGATGCCGAGCCGCCGCGCGCCGCCGGGCAGCGCCTGCAGCGAAAACGCATCGTCGATCTCGGTCGTTGTCGCGTCGTCGATGCTGTAAGCCTCGGCCTCGGCCAGCGGCAAGCCTTCCGGCAGCGGCACCGGCGGCAGTTCGGGAAATCCGGCGCCGCGCGGGAAATGCTCGTGCAGAAAACGGTTCAGGTGCCAGGCATGGATGTCGGGCAAGGCACCGCAGCGCTCGAGCAGGCGCACCGGCGTCAGCTTCGCCGCTGCCGCAGCCTCCTCCAGCGCTTTCCATTCAATGCCGTTCTTGTCCGGCTTGTAAAGCAGCTGGTCGAGCAGCGTCTTGAAGGCTTCAGGCAGGCGTTGCGCAGACAGCTCCGCCACATACGCCGCCTTGGCTTCGGCCTGCAACCGCTTGCGTTCGACACTGGCCAGCGCTGCCTTCAGCGCATCCTCCGGCGCCGCCTTGTAACGACCGCGGCCCTTCTTGTAAAAGTACATCGGCGCACCGTGCAAGCGCATCAGCACGGCCGCGGACTCCGCAGCGGACGGCGAGTGGCCGAAATACTCCGTGGCCAGGCCCTCATAGCTGAACTCTTCGGTGCCACAGCACTGCCACAGAAAATCGACATCGATAGCATCCGCCTCGCGCTGCGCCTCGGCCATGAACGCGGTATGCGCCGGCGATTCGAAACGCAGCAGCACCGCCGAAGACTTCACCTTGGCGCGCTTGCCGTGCGGCGCCTCGACCTGCAAGGAAGTATCGTTATCGGCCAATACCAGGCCAACCTTGAACTCGCTGCTTTCTTCGTAAAAAACGTTCATTCCAACTTTCGCGCACGCGGCCATCAGAACGCGTGCCGCCAATATCTCCCCTCTCCCATTGGGAGAGGGGCCGGGGGTGAGGGGGAAAACCTGAAAAAGCGAGCGTCTGGACTGCGATTTAACAGCCAGCAGCAGGGCCGCGAATTATACGCGCCCGCTCTGCCAGAACGCGATAACGGTGTCGAGGTAATCGGAGAACTCGCGAAAGCCGTGGTCGCCGCCCGACACCACGATCTGCTCGCAGCCGGCATAACGCTCGACACCGGCACGATAATCCAGCACTTCGTCGCCGGTGGCCGTGATCAGCAGGTAACGCGACGACGTGATGGTTTCCACCTCGAGCGCGCGCAGCTCGGTTATGTGCTGCGGGGTCAGTTCGTAGGCCTCATCGGTGTAGAGGTTTTTCTGCGGGCCGAGAAACCCGGCGAGCAGTTCGTACGGCCGCACCGCAGGGTTGACCAGCACCGCACGTGCACCGAAACGTTCGACCAGCGCAGTCGCGTAAAAGCCGCCGAGTGATGAGCCCACCAAAGTGACGCCACGCGGATCGCACGGCGCAATGAGCTCTACCAGCTGCGCCATGGCCTGTGCCGGACGGTGTGACAGTTCAGGACAAGTGTAGTGATCGGCCAGCCCCAGCTTCGCCATGTGCTCGCGCAGCAGGCCGGCCTTATACGACAGCGCGGAGCTGTTGAAGCCGTGGACGTAGACCAGCACCGGTTCAGGCGGCAATACGACGCGCCAGCGCCAGCAACATTGCGTCATTGCCACGACCGGCAAGCAGCGACACCCCCAGCGGACAGCCCTTCAGCGTCGCCAGCGGCAGCGTCACCTGCGGCAGGCCGGCAAGGCCGGCAATGCACAGCAGGCTCATCGCCTTCGCGCGGAAATCGTCGAGCTGCGCCGGCGGCGTGTTCAGCAGCGGCGCGATGTCGGGCAGCGTCGGCAATACCAGTACGGCGTTGCCGGAGAGCAACGAGTCCATGCGCGCTCGTGCCATATCGCGCAAGCGCTGCGCCTGTGCGACCTCCGCAGACGTGATCGTTGCCGTCCACTCGATACGCTCCTTCACGCCGGGCCCGAGTTTCGGCTTCACGCGCGCGACCCAGTCACCGAGCTGGGCATGAATCTCCGCGCCCTGCAGCACGCGAAACGCCTGGAACCATTGCGGCAAACCTTCCGTGCTAACCGTGACTTGCCGGAAAGCACCGAGCACGACGCCGATGCGCGCCAGCGCCGGCTGCAGCGCCTCGCGCGCCGCGGAATCCAGCAAGGCAAATGCATCTTCGGCCAGCAGCGCGGAGCCATGTGCAGACGCCTGCACATCACCGAGCAGCACGCGGCCTACGCGTTCGAGCAGCGCCGCATCACGCGCGAACCACCCCGCAGTGTCGAAACTTTTCGCCAACGCGCAGACGCCTTCCAGCGACACGCGGCCGTGAGTCGGCCGGATGCCGTAGACACCGCAGAAACTCGCCGGCGCGCGCACTGAACCGCCGGTGTCGCTGCCCAGCGCAAAATCGACCAAGCCACCGGCGACCGCTGCTGCAGAGCCACTGGAAGAGCCGCCGGGAATGCGTCCCGGCGCGTTGACGTTCACCGGCGTGCCGTAATGCGCGTTCTCGCCATTCAGGCTGTAAGTCAGTTCGTCGGTCTGGGTCTTGCCGAGCATGTCGGCCCCGGCCGCGAGCAGCGTCGCCACGGTCGGCGCGGTGCGCGTCGCAGGCTCATGCGTCGCCAGCCAGTCGGGGCTGCCGAAGCCAGTGCGATGACCTGTGATGTCGTAGATGTCCTTGGCGCCGAAGCTGAGCCCCTTGAGCGGGCCGCTGCCGGAGCCTTTCAGCGCAACATGGGTGTGGCGGCAGAATGCGCCGATTGCGTCATCCGGTATGTTGGCCATGATCAGTGCGCGAACTGCTCGAGCAGCTTGCCATGGATGCCGCCAAAGCCGCCGTTGCTCATCACCAGCACATGATCGCCATCGCGCGCAGCCGCGGTGATCGCTGTCACCATCTGTCCGAGATCATCGTGCACCGTGGCCTTGTCGCCAAGCGGTACAAGTGCCTCCGCGGCATCCCAACCCAGCCCTCCGCCGTAGCAATAGACCAGATCAGCGCCGGCAAGGCTGCCGGGCAGGGCCTGGTTCATGACGCCGAGCTTCATCGTGTTCGAACGTGGTTCAATCACGGCAAGAATGCGCGCCTTGCCGACCTTGCGTCGCAGCCCGGCGATGGTGGTGGCAATCGCCGTCGGATGATGGGCAAAGTCGTCATAGACCGTGATGCCGCGTACCGTGCCGCGCACTTCCATGCGCCGCCGCACATTCTTGAATTGCCCCAGCGCATCGACCGCACCAGCCGCCGGCACGCCGGCATGGCGCGCGGCGGCAATCGCCGCCAGCGCATTCATCCGGTTGTGCGTCCCGAGCAAGTCCCACAGCACACGGCCACGCGAAGCGTTTTCATGGAACACCTCAAAAGCGCCACCGTCGTCGGGCTCCCCCGCCTGCCAGGCGCCCTCTCCGCCGAAACGTTCCACCGGCGTCCACGCGCCGCGCGCGAGCACCCGGTCCAGCGCGGGCTCCGCGCCGTGGGCGACGATCAGCCCGTTGCCGGGCACGGTGCGCACGAGGTGGTGGAACTGGGTCTCGATCGCGGCCAGATCGGGAAAAATGTCGGCGTGATCGTATTCGAGATTGTTGAGCACCAGGGTGCGCGGCGCGTAATGCACGAATTTCGAGCGCTTGTCGAAAAATGCGGTGTCGTACTCGTCAGCTTCGATCACGAAAAACGGCGTCTCGGTCAATCGCGCCGAGATACCGAAGTTCTGCGGCACGCCGCCGATCAGAAAGCCGGGATGGAGGCCGGCATGCTCGAGAATCCAGGCCAGCATCGAACTTGTGGTGGTCTTGCCGTGGGTGCCCGCCACCGCCAGCACCCAGTGCCCCTGCAGCACATGTTCGCGCAGCCACTGCGGACCCGACGCATAGGGCAGGCCACGATTGAGTATGGCTTCCATCAGCGGATTGCCGCGGGTCACCACGTTGCCGATCACGAACAGATCGGGACTAAGGTCCAGCTGATCTGCCTGGTAACCGGTGATCAGCTTGATGCCCTGTGCCTCAAGCTGGGTGCTCATCGGCGGATAGACATTGGCATCGCAGCCGGTGACCGTGTGGCCCGCGGCGCGCGCGATCACGGCGAGCCCGCCCATGAAAGTGCCGCAGATGCCGAGGATATGGATGTGCATGATGGGTGCGGAGGATAGCAGAGGAGGGTGAGAAGTAAGGCGTGAGATGTGAGGAATGTTCCTAATCTTGTCATCCCAAACTGCTTACTCCTTACGCCTCACGCCTCACTCATGAAATGTTTCAGGTGGCCGTACCGGGCAAAGGTCATGAACACGTTGGAGGCAGTCAGCAATACTCCGTGTGGTCAGTAACGGTGGCACTGAGGCCGTATCGTAACCATATGTTTTAATTGATATTTATTCGATACGCATTGTAACGTAAAAAGCGCACGGCCCTATAATGAGCAGATGTCTCCCGTACCCGCCTGCCTCGTCACCGGACTGACCGGCGCCGACAAGCGCCGCTTCCTTGTTGCGCTTGTCGGAATGCGTCCTGCGAACACCACTTGGGCGCTGCTCGACAACGACGGCGGCGGCAGTGCCCGGGATCTCACCGATAGCGGCATCGCAACTGCCGTTGTCAACGGCTGTGCATGTTGCAGTGGCCAGGTAATGTTGCAGACGGGCATCGTGCAACTGCTGCGCCGTGAGCGTCCGCAGCTGCTGATCATCGCCGTCGACGGCGCTGCAGAACCGGAGGCGCTTGATCGCGTGCTGCGGCAGCCCGGGATCACCGGCAGCGTCACGCCAGCGCTGCAGCTGTGCATCGCGCCGGCGCAATGGTTCGACGTGCTGCCGGGCCATGCGCGCGCGCGGCTGCAGCGCCAGATGCAGGCTGCGGATGGCGTGATAGCGGGCGGCGGGAACACGGCCGCAAAGCTGCAGGCCGCGGGCGCGCGACAGTTGCTTCAGGCGGAAGAAGCCATCAGGCGGGTGTCTGCCGTCGCCTCCGGCGTCAGCGCCAGCGCATCGCGAATCGCTTCGTAGCGCGCCTGCAGATCCCCGGCATCGTGCCCGCCGAGATTGAGCACGGCATAACGGTGGCTGCCCAGCCATTTCATCTCGCGCGCCAGGCCGACACCGCGCTTCAGGTAAAACATCAGTCGCGCGTCCGGATAACGCCGGTGCACGGCTTCGATCTGCTCTCGGCTCGGCAGCGGTCCGTGCGGTCGGCCATCAAAACGGCGGAACACGAAACTTGCCGCCGTGCGGAACTCGCCGGCTCCGCGCACCAAGCGCGGCGTCTCTCCGGTGGCCAGGTCCAGCAGCATCGAGTAAGGGTCGCAACCGTCGACCCGGCGGTAGAGATTGACGATCTGGGTGGCCATGCGTGGGTTGATCTCGACAATGCGGATCGCACCGCTCGCCGCATCGTGGATCAGTTCGATGTTGAAAAAACCGTGGGCATAATCCATCCCGGCGAGCAGGCACTCCGCCAGCGCAACCATGCGTTCCTGAACTTCCGCCGGCAAGCGTGAGGGGTATTCGAAGCGCATGAAGGCCTGGGTTCCGGGGTACATGACCTCGTCGACAATGCCGAGCACGGTGACGCGTCCGCGGTGCACATAGCCATCGATGTTGACCTGCACGCCTTCAAGCAGTTGTTCCGCGACCAGTGCGCGGGCGCCGATGTCGAAGGGCGTGTACAGCGGCATCAGGTCATCGAAAGGCTTCACCAGCCGGCCGAGCACCAGGCGCTCCAGCGGAGAAAATGCAGTCAGCGCACGCAGCTGCCCGGGGTTGTCGATGCGCCGCGCCAGCACCGAGTAGGTTGCCTTGACCGGCTTCACGAAACAGGGAAATCCCAGTTGCGGCGGCGCCACCGGTCCGCCGGTGTACGGCAAGGCCTCGAACTCCGGAACGGCTCCGGGCACGATGCGGCGCTGCAGGCAACGCGCGTAATACTTGTGCTGTGCGGCAATCACCACCGCCGGATCGGTGCCCGGCAGCCCCAGTCGCTGCGCAAGCACCGCGGCAATCAGGGCGCCGAAATGCTCGTTGTTGCTGATCACGCCGTCGATGCGGCCGCGGTAGCGGCGTTCGAGGCGGCCGCGGTAGCGGCGTTCGAGGCGGTCGATGTAGCGACGCGCATCGAAAAAAAGCAGTCGCGCGCTTTCGGGGAAACGGAAAAGATCGAAGCCTTCAAGCAGAAATTCGTAGCGGCCGCGATAGCGCGGATGTTCGAGTTCCGCGCTATCCCAGTCCTTGGGAAACAGCACCAGTATTCGTTTGACGGCCATCGGATTTTCCGGAGTCGCTAAGGGGCCCGTATCTTGAGTCGCAGTTGTTGCGGCGACCTTACAACAGCACCGGGAGCAGGTGCTTATTTCATGTGCCGCGGATCGAAAGTTCCCCATGCGATATAGCCGGTGCCGAACAGCGTCGGTTCGACCTGCAGGCCAGGCACACGACGCTCCAGCAAATCCCAGGGCCGGTCGAGTCCTTCGTGGCGCGTGTAACAGCTGCGTGACTTGTAGCGGCGATACAGGCGTAGCGGGTCGAGCCAGCGCGGCGGGTGTTTGATGCCGGCGGCCGCGACGCGGGCACCAGGCCGGGTCTGGGAGAACACCGCGTCCAGCGCGTCACGAGATCTCAGGATGTCGTGAACATAATTGAACAGCAAGGCATTGGCCGGCACCGGCCAGTGCGCAGATTCGACCGATGATTCAACCAGCAGCACATTGTCCCAGCCGGCAGCGACCACACGCTGGCGGGCCAGCGCCATCATCTCCGGGCTGGCCTCGACCCCGATCACCCGGCCCGATGCACCCACCGCACTACGCAACAGATCGAAGCCGAGGCCGGTGCCGCAGCCGGCATCGACCACGGTGTCGCCAGGCTGCAGCCGGAGATGTGCGATCGTGCGTCTGCGCAAAGCCATCGTGCGCCGGGCACTGCGGTCATAGTCTGCGGCAATGCTCCGGTAATCGGCAGGCTGGTTTCCTCGCGTCATGCCGGCATCTTAACCCCATGCGATACTCCTCCAGGCATCACAGCCGGAGCCCGTGCATGGCCGCTCACACTGCAACTCCGCATCGCATCGTCATCGTCGGCGGGGGCGCCGGCGGCCTTGAACTCGCGACGCGGCTGGGCGACAGTCTCGGCCGCCGCGGGCAGGCACAGATCACGCTGATAGACCGTTCGCGCACCCATTTATGGAAGCCGCTGCTGCACGAAGTTGCGGCCGGCAGCATGGACGTCGACCAGCATATGCTTGATTACCTGGCGCAGGCACGCTGGCACCATTTCCGTTTCCAGCTCGGTGCAATGCGCGGGCTCGATCGCGAACGGCGGATGGTGCGCATCGCGCCAACCCACGACGAGGACGGCCGCCTGCTGATCGGCGAACGCGAGATTTCTTACGACACGCTGGTCATCGCCGTCGGTAGCGGCAGCAACGATTTCGGCACACCGGGGGCGCGCGAGCATGCGATCAGCCTCGACACGCCGCCGCAGGCCGAACGCTTCCACAACCAACTGATCAATGCCTGCATCCGCGCCAATGCCCAGCCCGAGCCGCTGCGCCCGGAGCAACTGCAGGTCGCGATCATCGGCGCCGGCGCGACCGGTGTTGAACTGGCCGCGGAACTGCACCACACGACGCGCGAACTGGTCGCCTTCGGGCTCGAAAAAATCGATGCCGGGCGTGACACCCGCATCACGCTGATCGAGGCCGGGCCGCGCGTGTTGCCGGCACTGCCGGAACGGCTGTCGAAATCCACCACAGATCTGCTCGGCGCACTCAATGTGCAGGTGCTGACCGGCGCCCGGGTCACCGCAGTCGAGCGCGATGGCGTGGTGCTCGCCGACGGCCGGAAAATTCCCGCCGAACTGACGGTCTGGGCCGCCGGCATCAAGGCGCCGGATTTCCTGAAGGATATTGGCGGCCTGGAAACCAACCGTCTGAACCAGCTGGTGGTGAAGGACACGCTGCAGACCACGCGCGACGCCGATATTTTCGCGCTGGGCGACTGCGCGGCCTGTGCCTGGCCCGGTCGCGAACACAATGTGCCGCCGCGCGCGCAGGCTGCACACCAGCAGGCGACGCGGCTCGCGGACAACCTCGAACGCCGGCTCGCCGGCAAGACACTGCGGCCTTTCACCTACCGTGATTTCGGTTCGCTGGTGTCGCTGGGTGAATATTCAACCGTAGGCAGCCTGATGGGCGCACTGGTCGGCGGCAGCCTGTTTATCGAAGGCCTGTTTGCGCGTTTCATGTACGTGTCGCTGTACCGTATGCATCTCTACGCGCTGCACGGCTTTGCCAAGGTGTTTTTCGACACGCTGGCACGGATGATCACGCGGCGCACCGAGCCACGCGTGAAGTTGCATTAAATACCGTTTAAAATCAAATACTTATAAAACAATATCAGGTATGCCGGCCGACCGCGAACCGGGCAGCGGTGCATTGTCGAGGGCGCGGTAGGTGAATACCGCGGAGAACTTGGTCCGTGCTGTGCGGTTGTGGCCCGCGGCGTGAAACAGCCGGCAATGGAAAAACAGCACATCGCCCGGCTCGAGTTCGGCAGCGATCTGCGTGCGCAGCAGGGCTGCATTCTCCGCAAGATCGGTGCGCAGAAACTGCGCCGTATCGAGGCGCGAGGCGTCGAAATCCATGGCATGCGTGCCGGGCAACAGCAGCAGGCAACCGTTGTCGATGCGTTCCCCGCCCAGCGCAAACCATACCGACACCAGTTCCGGGCGCGTATAGGACCAGTAGCGGATGTCGCGGTGCCAGCTGGTCAGGCTGCTGTATGCCGGATCCTTGGTCATCACGCAGTTGTGATGGGCCTGCGCCAGCGCGATCCGCGGCCCGAGCAGTTGCCGCAGGCGCCCGGCGACCGGCGCCGCAGTCGCCCATTCGCTGAACACCACATCACGGGCATAGGCCTGCAACAGCCGGCGCACGGTACGCCCACCCGGCGCATCACGCGATTCGGGCGCGCCGGGATAGTGGGTGTCGGCTTCGTATTCGACCGGCGCCGCCGCCGCGGCAAGGTCGCGCTCGGCAATCGCGCGCATGCGCTTGCGCGCCTCCACCGGCAGCAGTCCGCGCACGATGCGGTAGCCCTCGCGCGCGAACTGCGCGACATCGTCCTGCGAAAAATGCTCCGTCATTCCCTTGCCCGCAATTTGCCGAAAAACCAGACGTAAAAAAGGATTGCGCCCAACAGCAGCGTCACCAGTGAATATACGGGATCGAGCGCGCCTGCGGTAAACACCGAAGGCGTCTCGAACACCGAATCCTCGTAGTGGACGAACAGGACCAGCAACAGGTTGTTGCCGGCATGTGCACCGATCGCCAGCTCAAGCCTGCCGTCGCGCAGCGTGACCACAGCGAGTAACAGTCCCATGGCGAAATAGTTGGCTGCCATGATTCCGAGCCCGTAGGCCGCCACTTCCGGATTGTAGAGATGGGGCAGCGTAAACACGGCACTGCTGAAGAGGGCCGGCACGACGGGATGGCGGCACAGGCGGCCGGCAGCCTGCATCAGATAGCCGCGGAACACCAATTCCTCCGCCGCGCACTGCAGCGGCGTCAGCAGCAGCGCCGCGGCAACAAAGGGCAGCCAGCGCCAAAGCTCGAAGCTCCAGGCATAACGACCGGGATAAAGCAGGCTCTCGACCAGACAGAAGAGCGCGGCGAGCACCACCCATGCCGCTGCACCCTGCAGTATCCGGTACCAGTCCACGCGCGGCGAGGGCGTCACCAACGTGCGCCAGGACCGGCGATGCAGCAGCGCGGTGACGGCCACCACGCCTGCCAGCAGCATCAGCACGCTGGCATTGATCGCGACGAATTCAGTGACCGCGCCCAGCGGTAGCTGCATTGCCACGGTGTAGGCATAAACGCCACCGACGATCCAGATCGGGACCAGCAGCGCGATGCCGAGCAGGTAACGCCAACTCGCGCTGCGGCCCTCATCGGCCAGCGCGAGATAACGCGCCGCAGGCGTGATCAAGCCGGGTTGTAGCCGAGCGCCGGCGCCAGCCAGCGTTCGGCATCGGCGAGCGTCATGCCCTTGCGCCGCGCGTAGTCCGCAACCTGATCGCGATCGATCTTGCCGACGGCGAAATACTGTGCGTCGGGATGCGAGAAGTAAAAACCACTGACCGAGGACGCCGGCCACATTGCAAAGGATTCAGTCAGCCGGATATCGACGCGCGGCGCCTGCAGCAGATCGAACAGTGGTCCCTTCTCGGTATGGTCCGGGCAGGCCGGATAACCCGGTGCCGGGCGGATACCGCGGTACTTTTCGGCGATCAGCGCGGGGATTTCGAGCGCCTCGTCCGCCGCATAACCCCAGAACTCGCGGCGCACGCGAAGATGCAACAGCTCGGCGAAAGACTCGGCCAGCCGGTCAGCCAGCGCCTTCAGCAGGATCGACGAGTAGTCGTCGTTTGCCTTCTCAAAACGTTCCAGGTGCTTCTCGATGCCGATGCCCGCGGTCACCGCGAAGGCGCCAATGTAGTCGCGCACGCCCGAATCGGCCGGCGCGATGAAATCAGCGAGGCACTGGTTGGCGCGGCCAGTGGGTTTGCGGTTCTGCTGGCGCAGGTTGTGCCAGACCATCAGCGGCTTCTGGCGCGCTTCGTCGGCATATATCGCGATGTCCTCGGGCGCCACCCGTGCCGCCGGGAACAGGCCGTAGACGCCATTGGCGGTCAGCCAGCGGCCTTCGACGATTTTTTTCAGCATCGCCTGCGCATCATTGAACACCTTGCGCGCCTCTACGCCGACCACGGCGTCGTCGAGAATTGCCGGGTACGGCCCGGCGAGGTCCCAGGTTTGAAAGAAGGGGCCCCAGTCGATGTGGCGGGCGATCTCGGCAAGGTCGTAGTTCTTCAGCGGCTTCAGGCCGAGCATCTGCGGCTTCGGCGGCGTGTACGCTTTCCAGTCGATGGCATGCGCGTTGGCGCGCGCTTCGGCCAGCGGGATCAATTCCGGACCCTTCTTGCCGGCGTGCTGTTCGCGAACGCGTTCGTAGTCGGCGGCGAGGTCGTTGAGGTAACCCAGGCGGTGCTCGTCCGAGAGCAGGCTCGAGCAGACACTGACGCTGCGCGAGGCATCAGGCACCCAGACCACCGGACCGGCGTAGTGCGGTGCGATCTTCACCGCGGTATGCACCCGCGAAGTCGTGGCCCCGCCGATCAGCAGCGGGATGGTCATGCCGGCACGCTGCATCTCGCGCGCGTTGTGCGCCATTTCCTCGAGCGACGGCGTGATCAGTCCGGAGAGACCGATGATGTCGGCCTTCTCCCGCGCGGCGACCTCCGCAATCTGCTGCCAGGGCACCATCACGCCCATGTTGACGACTTCGTAGTTGTTGCACTGGAGCACCACGGCAACGATGTTCTTGCCGATGTCGTGCACGTCGCCCTTGACCGTGGCGAGCACGATCTTGCCCTTGGCACGGACGTCACCCAGCCGCGCCTTCTCCGCCTCGATGTACGGAATCAGATGTGCCACCGCCTGCTTCATCACCCGCGCCGACTTGACCACCTGCGGCAGGAACATCTTGCCGGCGCCGAACAGGTCACCGACGACGTTCATGCCGTCCATCAGCGGTCCCTCGATGACCTCGATCGGACGGCCGCTGCGCGCCTCGATTTCCGCCCGCATCTCTTCCGTGTCCTCGACGATCCATTGCGTGATGCCCTTGACCAGCGCGTGGGTCAGGCGCTCGCGCACAGGCGCGTTGCGCCAGGCCAGGTCTTCGGTCACGACCTTGCCCTTGCCCTTCACCGTCTCGGCCAAAACCACCATGCGCTCCGCGGCATCCGGGCGCCGGTCGAACAGGATATCCTCGACGTGTTCCAGCAGATCCTTGGGGATCTCGTCGTAAACGCCGATCTGCCCGGCATTGACGATGGCCATGGTCAGCCCGGCCTGGATCGCGTGGTAGAGGAAGGCGGTGTGGATTGCCTCGCGCACCAGGTCATTGCCGCGGAACGAGAACGACACATTGGACAGGCCGCCGCTGACCCGCGCATAACGCAGGTTCTTGCGGATCCAGTGCGTGGCCTGGATAAAGTCGATGGCGTAGCGGTTGTGCTCTTCGATGCCGGTGGCGATGGCGAAGATGTTCGGGTCGATGATGATGTCTTCGGCTGGAAAACCGATCTCGTCGACCAGGATGTCGTAGGCCTGCTTCGCAATGTCGATGCGCCGCTGGTAGGTGTCGGCCTGTCCTTTTTCGTCGAAAGCCATCACCACCACCGCCGCGCCGTAACGCTTGGCCAGCCGCGCCTGCTGCTTGAAGGGCTCGACACCCTCCTTCATGCTGATCGACTTGACGATGGCCTTGCCCTGCACGCACTTCAGTCCCGCCTCGATCACCTCCCACTTCGAGGAGTCGATCATCACCGGAACCCGCGAAATGTCAGGCTCGGAGGCAATCAGGTTGAGGAAGGTGGTCATTGCCGCCTTCGAATCGAGCATCGCCTCGTCCATGTTGACATCGATGACCTGGGCGCCACTCTCGACCTGCTGGCGCGCGACCGACACCGCCTCGGCATAATTGCCGGCGAGGATCAGCTTGGCAAAGGCGCGCGAGCCGGTGACGTTGGTGCGTTCGCCAACGTTGACGAACAGCGAGTCATCGCCGATGTTGAGCGGCTCAAGGCCCGACAGCCGGGTTTTCTTTTCGATCACCGGCACCGTGCGCGGCGCGACGTTCTTGACGATATCCGCGATGGCACGGATGTGCGGCGGCGTGGTGCCGCAGCAGCCGCCGACGACGTTGACGAAACCGCTTTTCGCGAAATCGAGCAGGTAGGCGGCGGTGTCATCGGGCAGTTCGTCATAACCGGTCGGCGCCAGCGGATTGGGCAGGCCGGCATTGGGATAGGCGCAGACGAAGGTGTCGGCAATATTCGACAGCTCTTCGATGTACGGGCGCATCAGCTTGGCGCCCAGCGCGCAATTGAGTCCGATGGTCAGCGGTTTCGCGTGGCGCACCGAGTTCCAGAACGCTTCCGGCGTCTGCCCCGACAACGTGCGGCCCGAGGCGTCGGTAATGGTGCCCGAGATCATGATCGGCATCTCGAGCCGGTGTTCCGCGCAATACTGGTCGATCGCGAACAGCGCGGCCTTGGCATTCAGCGTGTCGAAAATGGTCTCGACCAGGAACAGGTCGGCGCCACCATCGACCAGGCCATGAATGGCTTCGGTGTAGGTCTCGACCAGCCGGTCGAAGGTCACGTTGCGCGCGCCGGGATCATTGACCTCGGGCGAGATCGACGCGGTGCGGTTGGTCGGGCCCAGCGCGCCGGCCACGAAGCGCGGCCGCAACGGGTCCTTTTTCTCGTAGGTATCGGCGGCGGCACGGGCGAGCCTGGCCGCCTCCACATTCATCTCGTAGACCAGGTCTTCCATGTGGTAATCCGCCATGGCGACCGAGGTCGAGTTGAAGGTGTTGGTCTCGATGATGTCGGCGCCGGCATCGAGGTACTGCTCGTGGATCTCGCGGATGATCTGCGGCTGGGTCAGCACCAGCAGGTCGTTGTTGCCCTTGACCTCGTGCGCAAAGTCCTTGAAGCGCTGGCCGCGGTAGGCGGCTTCGTCCAGCTTGTAGGTCTGGATCATGGTGCCCATGGCACCGTCGAGGATCAGGATGCGGCGCGCGAGCAGGCCGGGGAGTTGCTGGATGCGGGAGGTCATGGGGCGGGAGTGACGCAGGGATTCTTCGAAAGTGCGAATTTTATCATGGGCTTACGTCATCATCCGGGCCCGCCTATAATGCCTCCTTCCCGATCACCGACTATCCGCTCAAGCCATGAAACACCTGGAACCGAAACAGGCTTTTGAATTCCTGAAACAGAATCCCAACGCGGTGTTCATCGATTGCCGCAGCGAGATGGAATATCTGTTTGTCGGCCATCCCGTGGGCGCCATCCACGTCGCGTGGAACGACGGTCCGAACTGGGAAATCAATCCGCATTTCGTGGCGCATGTCAAAAAAGCCACCAGCGTCGACCGGCCGATCGTGGTGATCTGCCGCAGTGGAAACCGCTCGCTCGACGCCGGCCATGCACTGGAGGAAGCCGGCTTCACGCAGGTCTACAACGTGCTGCACGGCTTTGAAGGCGAACTCGACGACGACCACCATCGCGGATCGAAAACCGGTTGGCGCTTCGCCGGCTTGCCCTGGGAGCAGTGCTGAGCCGCGGCGGCTCCACACCTTGAACGCCGCGCGCGGACCGGCATCGCGGATCCTCCTGACTCAGCGACCGTCCTGCTGCAGACGCAGATAACACAGCCATGCCAGGCCGCCGAGCAGCAGCAGGCCGGCCATGCTCATGGCGAGCGTCAACGCACTGCCAGACACCAGCGGCGACACCACGCCGGCCG
Source organism: Burkholderiales bacterium (assembly GCA_030684405.1). GTDB lineage: Bacteria > Pseudomonadota > Gammaproteobacteria > Burkholderiales > SG8-41. The sequence continues at coordinate 29,282 of JAUXYA010000031.1, forward strand.
TGATGCCCGCGAACAGACTATGTGCGAATCCCTGGAATGAGGCTGTCATGCCGCGCAGGCGGGGAAAACGGTCGAGGGTGATCAACGTTACGCTCGGCATCGCCAGCGCCATCCCGATGGTGTAAAGCATCACCGGCAGTACAGTCCAGGGAAGGGCCGGCGGAAACAGCGCGCAATACGCGACATTCACGGCGGCCGCAATGCACATGATCAGATAGCCTGCCAGCACAGTGCGACGCGGACTCAGGCGTTCCGCAAGACGACCGGACAGGAATGCGCCCAGCATGACCCCGGCAATGCCGGGCACGAACAGCCAGGCAAAGTGCCGCTCGGTCAGGCCCAGCAGGTCGTAGATCACCGCGGGAGCGGACACCACATAGAGAAAAAACCCGGCGAAGTTGAAGGCCACCGTCAGGCACAGCAGCAACAGCGGCACATCCCTGCCCAGGCTGAGGTAATTGTGGAACAGGGGCGCTGCACGGAAAGGCTGGCGTGCCGGCAGCGGATGGGTTTCCGGCAGCCGGCGCAGGACAACGACAAACAGCACGGCGCCATAGGCCGTAAGAAACCAGAACACTGAACGCCAGCCGAAGGCGCCCTGCAGCCAGCCGCCGATCACCGGCGCAATCGCTGGCGCAATGCCGAATATCATCGTCACCAGGGACATCAGGCGCTGCGCCTCCGGACCGGCGAAACTGTCGCGGATGATGGCACGCCCGACGATGATCCCGGCGCCCGCCGACAGTCCCTGCACTGCGCGCCATAACAGCAGTTGCGGCAGGCTGGTGGCCAGTGCGCAGCCCGCGGAAGTAATGACATAGAGCAACAGGCTCACCAGAATGACCGGCCGGCGTCCGAAGGAATCGGACAGGGTGCCGTGGAACAGGGTCATCAATGCCAGGGTGAACAAGTAGAGGCTGAGTGTCTGCTGCAGCTGCGCAGGTGTCGCCCGCAGATCGCTGCCGATGTACGGGAACGACGGCAGATAGGTGTCGATCGTGAACGGGCCGATCATCGCCAGCGCGGCGAGGATCATCGCGAGCAGCGGCAAGGTAATGGGCGCGGAGTGCCGCGGCACCGCGCTCATGCGCGGTCGAGCCTGCGGTACTGGATTGCTTCGGCGATGTGCTGGCCGGATAGCGTGGCTTCTCCGGCGAGGTCTGCGATGGTACGCGCCACGCGCAGTATCCGGTGATAGGCCCGCGCCGACAGCCCGAGCCGCGTGATGGCCTGCCTGAGCAGGGCCTCGCCCCGGGCATCGGGTGCACAGTGGCGATCAATCTCGCGCACCGCCAGCCGGGCGTTGGGCACACCCTGCCGCGCCAGTGCCCGCTCGCGGGCCGCACCGGTGCGCGCCCTCACGGTCGCCGAGGACTCGCTGTCACCGCCGCGTGTCAGCTCGTCCTCCCGCATCGCCGGCACCTCGATCTGCAGGTCGATGCGGTCGAGCAGCGGGCCCGAAATGCGGCCGCGGTAACGCGCGACCTGGTCGGGCGTGCAACGACAGCGCCCGCTGTAATGGCCGAGGTAACCGCAGGGACAGGGATTCATCGCCGCGACCAGCTGGAACTGCGCGGGGAAGTCCGCCTGGCGTGCCGCGCGCGACACCGTGATGCGGCCGGATTCCAGGGGCTCGCGCAACACCTCCAGCACGCGGCGCTCGAACTCCGGCAATTCGTCGAGGAACAGCACGCCGTGCATCGCCATCGAGATTTCCCCGGGCCGCGGCGTGCCTCCACCACCGACCAGGGCAACTGCGGAGGCCGTGTGATGGGGCGCGCGGTACGGCCGGCGGCGCCATGACCGCACATCGAATCCGTTCGAGCCCAGTGACTGGACCGCAGCGGATTCGACAGCCTCGGCCGCGGTCATCGGGGGCAGTATGCCCGGCAGCCGTTGTGCAAGCATGGTCTTGCCGGTCCCCGGAGGGCCCACCATCAGCAAGCTGTGGCAACCGGCAGCAGCAATTTCGAGCGCGCGCCGCGCCTGCAACTGCGCCTTGATATCGAGCAGGTCCGGATATTCGAACTGTCCGACTGCCGCAGCCGCCTGCGCAGGCTGCAGTTCGGCCCGTCCCGCGAGATGCGCACACACTTCGCCCAAAGTCGTGGCGGCATAAACCGCCGCACCTTCAGCCAGCGCAGCTTCGGCAGCGCTGGCTGCCGGCAGCACAAAAGCCCTGCCCTCACGCGCCACCGCCAGCGCCATTGCCAGAGCACCCCTCACCGAGCGCAGCTCTCCGGTAAGTGCCAGCTCCCCGGCAAACTCGAATCCGGCGACGCGGTCACCGGGCACTTGGCCGGAGGCCACCAATATGCCCAGTGCAATCGGGAGATCGTAACGTCCCGACTCCTTGGGCAGGTCGGCCGGCGCCAGGTTGACGGTGATGCGGCGCGCCGGAAACTCGAATCGGGCATTGAGCAGAGCGGCCCGCACACGATCCTTGGCTTCCTTCACCTCAGCCTCGGGCAGACCGACGATGGTGAAAGACGGCAGGCCATTGGCCAGATGGGCCTCGACCGTCACCAACGGGGCATCCATGCCCGACAGGGCACGGCTGTACAAAACGGCCAGGGACACTTGGGATCAGCGCATTTCTTGGGGAATCGAATCTTCTAAACGCCCGCCGCGGCCCCGCGGCTGACGCTGCGCGGCGCTATTGAGCGGAACCGGCCGCAGGGGACGCCGTCTGCTCGAGCTCGGCCACCTTCTTTTCTAGTGCTTCCAGTTTGGCACGCGTCCGCAGCAGGACTTCGCGCTGCACGTCGAATTCCTCGCGGCTTACCAAGTCCAGCCTGCTGAACAGGCCACCGAGCATGGCCCTTAGATTTTTGTCGAGATCGGCCGCGGGCCCCTGAGCAAGCGCTGCCTTCACTTTTTCATTGATTTCATCGAGCAGTTTTTGGTCCATGTGCCTCTACCCTCAGTTTCGGCTGAGTCTACCAAGAATGCCTAGGTGCATTGTCCACATGGTACGCATCAGACTGGGGCATGGCTAACGCCAGATTGGTGCATCGACTGAGCGCATCGCACCGTCGTGGTGCAGATGTAATTCACACCCTGTTTATAATTTACCGTAATACATTGTTTTTTAACAACTTTTTATCTGGCACGGTACCTGCTGAGTGTGCAGGGCAGTTTTATTGCACATGTGCCAACACTCATGAAAGGGAACAACATGCTTAAGAAGACCATTATCGCCGGACTCGTTGCTGGCGCCTTCGCTCCCGCACTGGCCTCCGCTGCCGATTCGCCGCATACGGTGACCGGCAACGTCGGCATCTACAGCCAGTATATTTTCCGCGGGCTCGCCCAGACTAACAAGGATCCGGCGCTGCAGGGCGGGTTCGATTACAGCCACTCCAGCGGCTTTTACGCCGGCACCTGGATGTCGAATGTCAGCTGGCTGACTGACGCAACGGCCTATAGCAGCAGCAGCCTGGAAATGGATTTCTACGGCGGCTTTAAAGGCACCTTCGGCAAGAGCGATTTCGGTTATGACATCGGCCTGCTGCAATATTACTACCCGGGCACGATCCCTGCCGGCAACATCAAGGCCGACACGCTGGAGCTGTATGGCGCCCTGACCTGGAAATGGCTGTCCGCCAAGTATTCCCACAGCATCAACAACAAGACTTTCGGGGTAGCCAACAGTGACGGTACCTATTACTTCGACCTGAGCGCGAACTTCCCGGTCACCGACAAGCTGACTCTCAGCGCCCATTACGGCATCCAGAAATTCAAAGGCACCAGCAACGCTTGCGGCGCGAACACCTCCAACAATACCTGCGCGTCTTATGACGACTGGAAGATCGGCGCCTCCTACGAACTGCCCCAGAGCTTCACTATCGGCGCATTCTTCACCGGCACCGACATGAATGCTGCCCAGAAGGCCTTCTACACCAACCCGGCAGCAGCAGGTTCGCGCTTCCTCGGCAAGGACACGGTCACCGTCTACCTGTCGAAAACTTTCTAAGCACTCATAGTCATCCGGGGCCGGGCGGAACGCCCGCCCCCCAACAACCGGGGACACAACATGAAACTCGTTACGGCAATCATCAAGCCGTTCAAGCTAGACGAAGTACGGGAGGCCCTGTCCGCCATCGGCGTGACCGGTATCACCGTGACCGAGGTCAAGGGCTTCGGACGGCAGAAGGGGCACACGGAACTCTACCGCGGCGCTGAATACGTGGTTGATTTTCTGCCGAAGATCAAAGTGGAGGCGGCGATCAAGAGCGAACTGCTCGAGCAGGTGATCGAAGCCATCGAAAAATCCGCGAACACCGGCAAGATCGGCGACGGCAAGATTTTCGTCTCCGAGCTCGAACAGGTGATCCGCATCCGCACCGGCGAGACCGGCGCGGACGCCCTTTGATTGGAGAACAAGATGAAAAAATTAATCGCAGCTCTGGCCCTGTTCGGCGCGCTCGGTTTTGCCGGAGCGCCGGCCATGGCACAGGACAAGCCTGCTGAAGCGCCAGCCGCGGAAGCTCCTGCTGCCGCTCCGGCCGCAGTGGCGGCCGCCGCACCCGCTGCAGCGCCCGCGGAAGAAGCCAAGAAGCTGGACAGTGGCGACACCGCGTTCATGCTGCTGGCCACCGTGCTCGTCACCATGATGGTCATTCCCGGCCTCGCGCTGTTCTACGCCGGCATGGTGAGATCCAAGAACGCCCTGTCCGTCCTGATGCAGGTGTTTGCGGTATTCAGCGTGATGGCCGTGCTCTGGGCGGTATACGGCTACAGCCTGGCGTTCACCGGCGACGGGAAATTCATTGGGACACTGGATAAGTTGTTCCTCGCTGGCATGACCGCCGACTCGCTGAAGGACACCATCCCCGAGTACGTGTTTGCCAACTTCCAGCTGACCTTCGCTGCCATCACGCCGGCCCTGATCGTTGGTGCCTACGCAGAGCGCATGAAGTTCTCCGCGGTGCTGCTGTTCATGGTGGCCTGGCTGACGGTCTGCTACGTCCCGATGGCGCATATGGTCTGGGGCGGCGGCTGGATCGGCGAGATGGGTGCGATTGACTTCGCCGGCGGCACCGTGGTTCACATCAACGCCGGTATCGCCGGTCTGGTGGCCGCGATCGTGCTCGGCAAGCGCAAGGGCTACGGCACCGTGGCCATGCCCCCGCACAACCTGACCATGACGCTGATCGGCGCTTCGCTGCTGTGGGTGGGCTGGTACGGCTTCAACGCCGGCAGCGCGCTCACCGCCGGCGGCAGCGCGGGCCTCGCGATGATCAACACCACGCTCGCCACGGCCGCAGCAGCAGCGACCTGGATGTTCCTGGAGTGGATGGTCAAGGGCAAACCGAGCCTGCTCGGCATCGCTACCGGTGCAGTCGCCGGACTGGTCGCCATCACCCCGGCCTGCGGCAATGCCGGCCCGATGGGATCGATCATCCTCGGCATCGCCGCGGGTGCAATCTCCCTCTGGGCAGTCATCAGCCTGAAGCGGATGCTCGGCTACGACGATTCGCTGGACGTGTTCGGCGTACACGGCATTGCCGGCATCGTCGGCGCGATCGGCATCGGCATCCTGGCCGCGCCCTCCTTCGGCGGCACCGGCTTCGGCGGCGACATCACCAGCATCGGTGAGCAGCTCACCGTCCAGGTGATCAGTGTGGCCTTCACCCTGGTCTACACCGGCGTCGTGAGCTACGTGCTGCTGAAGGTCATCGACGTCATCGTCGGCCTGCGGGTCAGCGAGGAAGCGGAAACAGAAGGGCTCGATATTAACGAGCACGGTGAAACCGCCTACAACAACTAACGCTGCAAGCTGTAACAAACAGACGGGCGCCTTCGGGCGCCCGTTTTTTTGGGTTTCCGTCCCGGGACGGAGGGGCCCGAGGGATCGGCTACAATGCCGGCCATGACTGTACCCCGCCTCACCACCGCGCTGACCGGGCCGCTGCAGGAGCTTGAAAGCCATATCCTCAGGGCCACACCCGACATCGAGCATTGGTTGCGCAGCCAGTGGCAGGAGCATGCCGCGCCGTTCTATGCCTCGGTCGACCTGCGCAACTCCGGGTTCAAACTGGCGCCGGTGGACACCAACCTGTTCCCCGGGGGATTCAACAACCTCAATCCGGACTTTCATACGCTGTGCGTGCAGGCGGCGATGACCGCGATCGAGAAAGCCTGCCCGGAGGCGCATGGCATCGTGCTGGTGCCGGAAAACCACACGCGCAACCAGTTCTACCTGCAGAACGTCGAGAAACTTGCAGCGATCCTGCGACACGCGGGCGTGGAGGTGCGCATCGGCAGCCTGTTGCCGGAGATCACGGCGCCGACCGACCTCGCGTTGCCTGACGGCGGCACGCTGAGGCTGGAGCCGCTGCGCCGCGACGGCAACCGGCTCAAAGTGGCCGATTTCGATCCCTGTGTCGTGCTGCTGAACAACGATCTCTCGAGCGGCGTGCCGGCAATACTTCAGGGACTCGAGCAGACCGTGCTGCCACCGGTACTGGCTGGCTGGGCGACGCGCCGCAAGTCCGCGCATTTCGCGGCCTATGACGACGTGACCCGGGACTTCGCGCAGCTGATTGGCATCGATCCCTGGGTGATCAATCCCTATTTCGAGAAGTGCGGCAAGATCAATTTCCGCGAGCGGCAGGGCGAGGAATGCCTCGAAGGCTATGTGTCGGAGATCCTCGGCGACATCCGCAAGAAATACGCGGAATACGGCATCACCGAAGACCCCTTCGTCATCGTCAAGGCCGACGCCGGCACTTACGGCATGGGAATCATGACGGTCAAGAATCCTTCCGAAGTGAAGGGTCTGAACCGCAAGCAGCGCAACAAGATGGCTGTGGTCAAGGAAGGCCTCGAGGTTCACGACGTCATCGTGCAGGAAGGCGTCTACACTTTTGAGAACATCGGCGACGCGGTTGCTGAGCCGGTGGTCTACATGATTGACCATTTCGTCGTCGGTGGCTTCTACCGGGTACACACCGAGCGCGGCAAGGACCAGAATCTGAATGCGCCGGGGATGCAGTTTGCTCCGCTTGCCTTCGACGAGCCCTGCTCCTCGCCGAATCCGAACGATCCCGGCTGCCCGCCCAACCGCTTCTACTCCTATGGCGTGATCGGGCGACTTGCGCTGCTCGCTGCAGCCATCGAGATCGAACGCATGGTTGAAGCCGCCGAGAATCCGGTGCCGGTGCTGCTGCGCGCGGCGCCATGAAACTGGCGTTCATCGTCGATCCCCTCGACGAATTCAAGCTCGAAAAAGATACAACCTACGCAATCATGCGTGAGGCGGCGGCACAAGGCCATGCACTCTACGTAATGCAGCAGGGCGACCTGGCCTGGCACAGGAATGTCGTCACCGGCAACGCCGCACGCCTGCATCTGACCGGGGAAAAGCCGGACTGGTACCGACTCGACCCTCCCGAAGAGACTCCGCTGGAACGCTTCGACGCGGTGCTGATGCGCAAGGATCCGCCCTTCGACATGGAGTATGTCTACAGCACCTATCTGCTTGAGATCGCCGAAGGCCGCGGTGCAAGGGTGTTCAACCGGCCGCAAGCCATTCGCGACCACAACGAAAAAATGGCCATCGCCAGGTTCAGCGAATTCACCGCGCCGACGCTGGTTACCCGCCGCACCGAACTGCTGCATGCCTTTCTCGGCGAGCATGCCGACATCATCCTCAAGCCGCTGGACGGCATGGGCGGGAGTTCAATATTCCGCGTCCGCGCCGGCGACCCCAACCTCAATGTCATCATCGAAACTCTGACAGCAGAGGGTGCGCGCACGATCATGGCGCAGCGTTACCTCCCGGAGATCGTCAACGGTGACAAGCGTGTCCTGGTCATCGGCGGTGAAGCAGTGCCCTATTGCCTCGCAAGAATTCCCAAGGCCGGCGAGACCCGCGGCAACCTGGCGGCAGGCGGCACCGGGGTGGCGCGCGAACTGACGACACGCGACCGGCTCATCGCCGAAACCCTCGGGCCGCAGCTACAGTCGGCTGGCTTGTTGCTGGTCGGACTGGATGTCATTGGCGACCATCTCACTGAAGTCAATGTCACCAGCCCCACCTGTTTCCAGGAAATCACCGACCAGACCGGCTTTAACGTAGCCGCCATGTTCTTGAATAAACTGGAAAAAATGCTTTTGCCGTGACTGCTGTCGTGATCGGGTGACAGTAATGTTGCGGCGCAAGAAAAGGCGGCGTAAAGTATGGCGCTTTCGTGACAGTAGCCTCGCAAACCCATGATCGGCATTTTGATTATCAGCCACGGCACCCTCGGTGAGAGTCTGATCCATTGCGCCTGCCACATGCTTAACAAACGCCCACCCAAGCTGCGCCAACTGGGCGTCACTGCTCAGGACGATCCCGTGCAGCTGGTGCCCCAGGCCCGCAAAATGATCAAGGACCTGGACGAGGGCGAGGGGGTGTTGCTGCTGACCGACATGTACGGCGGCTCCCCGTCCAACATCGCCGCCAAGCTGGTGATTCCCGGCCGGATCGAGGCCGTCGCCGGCGTCAACCTGCCGATGTTGATCCGCGCCCTGACCTACCGCGACAAGACGCTGTCGGTAATGATGACCAAGGCCATCAGCGGCGGCTGTGAAGGTGTGCTTAGGGTGCCCCCAACTTTCACCACCGTTCAAAATGTTGCAACACGAAGCTGAGATCATCAACAAGCTCGGCCTTCATGCCCGGGCTTCCGCGAAACTCACCCAGGTTGCCGGAAGCTACTCCAGTGATATCTGGCTGAGCCGCAACGGCCGGCGCGTCAATGCAAAAAGCATTATGGGCGTGATGATGCTGGCCGCGGCAAAGGGATCGACTATCCTGATCGAAACCAGCGGCAAGGACGAAGCCTCTGCGCTGCAGGCACTGCAACAGCTGATCGCCGACCGCTTCGGCGAAGGAGAATGACCGGGAAGCATTGAGGGGCTGGCCGGCAACGGGCAGAATGCAGACTGGCATTCCGCCTTTACAACAACCAAGAGTTACCCGGCTTCCATCATGAGTCTCACCATCCACGGCATCGGCGTGTCCGGCGGCATTGCCATCGGCCATGCCCACCTCGTCTCGCACACCAAACTCGAGGTTGCGCATTACGACATACCGGCGGAACAGGTCGCCGATGAGTCAGCGCGCTTTGATGCCGCCGTAAAAACTGTGCGCGACGAACTTGAGCAGCTGCGCGGCACGGTTCCGGCCGGTGCACCCGCCGAATTCGGCGCCTTCATCGATCTGCACCTGATGATCCTGGCCGACTCGACGCTGTCGGTTGTGCCCCGCACGATCATCCGAAGTGAGTTCTGCAATGCTGAATGGGCACTGAAGATCCAGACCGATGAACTGCTGCAGCAGTTCGACACCATCGAGGACAGCTATCTGCGCGAACGCCGCACCGACGTCATCCAGGTTGCGCAACGCGTGATGAAGGCGCTCTCCGGACAACCGGGTTACGCGCCGCCGCCGGCCGGCGATTCAGAACGCAATCTGGTGCTGGTCGCCCATGACCTGTCGCCCGCCGATGTCGTGCTGTTCAAGCAGCACCAGTTTGCAAGTTTCGTCACCGACCTCGGTGGCGTCACTTCGCATACCGCAATCGTCGCCCGCAGCCTGAACATACCCTGTATCGTCGCGCTGCATCACGCGCGCCAGCTGGTGCGGGAAAACGAGATCATCATCGTCGACGGCACCCAGGGCGTGATCATCGTCGATCCCGATGCGCAGGTGCTCGCCGAGTACCAGCTGCTGCAGCGTGAATTCGGACTGGAGCGGCAGAAGCTGCGGCGGCTGCGCGACACGCCCGCACGCACTCTCGACGGCATCGATGTCGAATTGCACGCCAACATCGAACTACCGGGCGACGTTGCGCTGGCACTCGACGGTGGCGCCACCGGCATCGGCCTCTTTCGCACCGAATTCCTGTTCCTGAACCGTCCTGACCTGCCCGACGAGGATGAACAGTTCGAAGCCTATCGCCAGGTCCTTGAGGAGATGGACGGGCGGCCGGTCACCATCCGCACCTATGACCTCGGTGCCGACAAGCAGATCGACGACAGTGCGCGACTGGCCACCAACCCCGCTCTCGGCCTGCGTGCGATCCGGCTGTGCCTGACCGAACCAAAGCGCTTCATCACCCAGTTGCGCGCAATGCTGCGGGCCTCGCTCCATGGAAAACTGAAAATCCTGATCCCGATGCTGATGAACGCATCGGAAGTCGACCAGGCGCTGCAACTTCTGGAGCAGGCGAAGCGCAGCCTTGATGATGACGGCATCACCTACGACCGCAATGTGCCGGTGGGCGGCATGGTCGAGATCCCCGCAGCCGCCCTCGCACTGGGCCTTCTGACCAAGCGCCTGGATTTCCTGTCGGTCGGCACCAACGACCTGATCCAGTACATGCTCGCCATCGACCGCACCGACGACACGGTTGCCCACCTCTACGACCCGCTGCATCCCGCAGTCCTGATGGTTCTGGGGCACATTTTCAGGACCGCCGGCAAAGTCGGCATCCCGGTATCGGTCTGCGGCGAGATGGCCGGTGACGTGGCGCTTACGCGCCTGCTGCTGGGGCTCGGTCTGCGCCGGTTTTCGATGCACTCCGCGCACCTGCCCGACGTCAAACAGCGCGTTCTGAAAACCCACCTCGCCGAAACCGCGCCATTTGCGCGGCGCATGCTGCGCGCAACCGATCCCGGCAGGCTGCACCTCATGCTCGACAAACTGAACGCCTGAACAGGCCAATTTGACAAGGCCGGGCACCGGAGGTAAGTTAGCCGCAGAGTTGTCGCGCCGATTTGAGATCAGCTTGCGGGCGCGTAATAAATCCGGCTAAAGAGACGAGCAGTTCTCGGAACCCCGGCGCGCAGGCTTCGGGGTTTTTTTATGGCCAGTAACGACACACATACCGCCTCGGTCGGAATCGTCCGTCCGCAAATCGCGCGCTTCACCGACCCGCTGAAATTGCGCGGCGGCTCGGTGCTGCGCGAGTATGAACTGGTCTACGAGACCTACGGCCGGTTGAACGCGGGCCGCAGCAATGCCGTGCTGGTCTGCCACGCTCTCAACGCCTCCCACCATGTCGCCGGTTACTACGAGGACTCTGACAATACCGGCTGGTGGGACAACATGATCGGCCCCGGCAAGCCGCTGGACACCGACCACTTCTTCGTCATCGGCGTCAACAACCTCGGCGGCTGTCACGGCTCCACCGGGCCGTCGAGCATCAACCCCGACACCGGCAAGCCCTGGGGCGGCGATTTCCCGGTAGTAACCGTTGAAGACTGGGTCGACGCTCAAGCGCGGCTTGCCGATCATCTTGGCATCGGCTGCTTCGCGGCGGTGATGGGCGGCAGCCTTGGCGCGATGCAGGCACTGGCCTGGACGATCCGTTATCCGGACCGGCTGCGCCACAGTATTGTGATCGCCTGCGCCCCCAACCTCTCTGCGCAGAACATCGCTTTCAATGAAGTCGCCCGCCAGGCCATCATCACCGATCCGGACTTCCATGGCGGCGCCTACCAGCTGCAGGGCACCGCGCCGAAGCGCGGGCTGCGCGTCGCGCGCATGGTCGGACACATTACCTACCTGTCCGACGACGAGATGGCGAGCAAGTTCGGTCGCCAGTTGAAACACGGCAAACCAGGCTACACCTTCGACACCGAATTCCAGATCGAGTCCTACCTGCGCCACCAGGCCAACAAGTTCGCCGACTACTTCGACGCCAATACCTACCTGCGCATCACCAAGGCTCTGGACTATTTCGATCCTGCCTTCGCCTGCGGCGGCGAGCTGTCGGCGGCGCTGAAGGACGTTTCCGCGGGAATACTGGTGGTGTCCTTCACTACGGACTGGCGGTTTTCGCCGGAACGCTCGCGTGAGATCGTCCGCGCGCTGCTCGATAACCGCGCCCGCGTGACCTATGCGGAAATCGACGCGCCGCATGGCCACGACGCCTTCCTGCTCGAGGACCCGCGTTATCACCGGCTGGTGGCCGCCTATTTCAACCGCGTCGCCGCGGAGATCCGGCCATGACCGGCGCCAACGGCAGCCAGCGGCCCGATTTTGCCGCAATCGCGCAATGCATCAGCCGCGATGCCCATGTGCTTGATCTCGGCTGCGGCGACGGCACGCTGCTGAAATATCTGCAGCAGTCGCGTGGTGTCACAGGTTACGGCGTCGAGATCAATGACGGCAAAGTGCTCGCCTGCGTCAACAACGGCGTCAATGTCATCCAGGGCGACCTCGAGCGTGGACTGGCCGAATTCGCCGACGGCTCATTCGATTTCGTCGTGCTGTCGCTGACACTGCAGGCGATGCACAACACCGAACGCATCGTCCGCGAAATGCTCCGTGTCGGTCGCGCCGGTATTGTCACTTTCCCCAATTTCGGCCACTGGAAAAGCCGCCTGCAGGTCCTGCGCGGACGCATGCCGGTATCGGACAAGCTGCCTTTCGAGTGGTTCGATACGCCGAACATCCACCTCTGCACGATCGCCGATTTCGAGCGTTTCTGCGAGGAACGCGGCATCCGCATCGTTCGCCGCGCGGTGCTGAGCAGCGGCAGGCCGGTGCATCTACTGCCCAACCTGCTCGGTGAACTCGCCGTCTATCACTTCTCCGGCTGAGCCACCGCCAGCGCGATGACCCGGCGCAGCAGCAGCAGCCCGGGAATCGCGATCAGTGTGCAGAGCAGGAAGAAACCCGGCCAGCCGAGAATCTCCGCGAACCAGCCGGTGGGCGCCGACAGCAGCACCCGCGGCACGCCCATCAGGCTCGACAGCAGCGCGTACTGGGTCGCAGTGAATCGACGATCGGTGAGAGCGGCCATGAAGCCGACGAATGCCGCCGTTCCCATGCCGGCTGTCAGGTTCTCGACGGCCACCACAGTGGCCAGCGCGCCGACGTGGTGCGGCATCAGCGCGAGCACGACAAAACCCAGCGTCGACAACATCTGGCCGAAACCGAACAGCCACAACGCGCGGTGAGTGCCGACGCGCATTATCCACAGCCCGCCCAGCGTGCCGCCGGCAATGGTCGCCCAGAAGCCGAACAGTTTGACCACGGTGCCGATCTCGGTCTTGCTGTAGCCGATGTCCAGATAGAAAGGCGTGGTCATCGCCGAAGCCATGGTATCGCCAAGCTTGTAGAGCAGGATGAAGGCGAGAATCAGCCAGGCGCCCTGTCGTGAAAAATAGTCACGGAAGGGCAGCACCACGGCCTCGCGCAGCGTGCGCGGCCGGCCTTCGGGCAGCGGCGGCTCTGGCGCGAGCAGTGTCACCGCGATGCAGGCGATCATGCACATGGCCATGATGCGGTACATCGTGCCGAAAGACAGCCAGTCGGCGAGTATCAGTCCCCCGCCGCCGGCGAGCAGCATGCCCAGGCGGTAGCCGTTCACATACATCGCCGAGCCCAGTCCCAGTTCCGCCTCCTGCAGGCTTTCGCGGCGATAGGCATCGACGACGATGTCCTGCGACGCGGAAAACAGCGCGACCAGCAGGCTGGCCAGCATCACCCAGCCCAGCTCGTCAGCGGACGGCTGCGTCGCGGCAAGCAGCAGCAGCGCGCCGGCAACGGCGAACTGGGTCAGCGCCAGCCAGCCGCGGCGCCTGCCGGGCGGCGGCGCAAAGCGGTCGAACAGCGGCGACCACAGGAACTTGAGCGTGTACGGCAACCCAACCAGGGCAAACAGCCCGATTCGCGTGAGGTCAACGCCGCCGTCCTTGAGCCAGGCCTGCAGCACCGAGCCGATCAGCAGCAGTGGCAGGCCGGAGGCAAAACCCATCAGCAACGCAATCAGCATGCGGCCGCTGAACACGGCCAGCAGCGTCTCGCTCCAGGAGGGGCGGAGACCGCTCAAGGAAAATTACCGTCGTAGTGAATGGTGAGTGGCGCATGATCGGAGAACCGCTCATCTTTGTAGATCGCCGCGCGCTTCGCCCGCACTGCGATGCCCGGCGTCGCAATCTGGTAGTCGATGCGCCAGCCGACGTTCTTCGCCCAGGCCTGGCCACGGTTCGACCACCAGGTGTACGCCGCATCGGTCGCGTCCGGATGCAGCCGGCGGTAGACATCGACCCAGCCCAATTCATCGAAAATCCGCGTCATCCAGTCACGCTCTTCGGGCAGGAAGCCGGAATTCTTGCGGTTCCCTTTCCAGTTTTTGAGGTCGATCTCGCGATGCGCGATGTTCCAGTCGCCGCAGAGCACCACTTCGCGTCCTGACTTGCGCAGGCGCCGGAGGTGGGGATAAAACGCGTCAAGAAAGCGGAACTTGGAGGCCTGGCGGTGCTCGCCGCTGGACCCCGAGGGCAGATAGAGGGAAATCACCGACAGCCCGCCGAAATCGGCACGCAGATAACGTCCCTCGTCATCAAACTCGGCGACGCCGAAGCCGGCGGCGACCCGGTCCGGCGCAGTTTTCGAATAGATGCCGACTCCGCTGTAGCCCTTTTTTGCAGCGTAGTGAAAATGACTGTGATATCCGACAGGCGCCAGCAGCTCCGCGGTCATGTCGGCGGCTTGCGCCTTTATTTCCTGCACGCACACCAGGTCCGCGCGCTGCCGCAGCAGCCATTCGAAGAACCCCTTGCGCGCTGCCGAGCGGATTCCGTTGAGATTCAGAGTTATAATTTTCATCGTTCTCGATCCGGCGGAACCGTGCCACCGCCTGTGCTGCCGAAATCAACTTGCCGTGGGCACGCCGGCACCTTCATTCATCATGGCCGCCAGCTTCCGACAGGAATTCATCCGTTTCGCCATCAGCACCAGGGTCCTGCTCTTCGGTGAATTCAAGACCAAGGCCGGACGTATGTCTCCGTATTTTTTCAATGCCGGCCTGTTCTGCGACGGCAGTTCGCTGCGCGAGCTCGCCCGATTCTACGCGAAAGCGATTTCCGCAGCGGACCTGCCTTTCGACATGCTGTTCGGCCCCGCCTACAAGGGCATACCCCTGGTCGCCGCAGTGGCCATCGCGCTTGCAGATGCGGGGCGCAATGTCCCGTTCAGCTACAACCGCAAGGAAGCCAAGGACCACGGTGAAGGCGGCAGCGTTGTCGGCGCAGCCCTTGCGGGGCGTGCGCTGATCGTCGACGACGTGATTTCCGCGGGCACCTCGGTGCGTGAATCGGTAGGCCTGATCCGCGCCGCCGGTGCCGCCCCCGCCGGCGTGCTGATCGCGCTTGACCGCATGGAGCGCGGGGCCACGGAACTGTCGGCAACGCAGGAGGTCGGAAAGTTATACGACATTCCGGTCATCAGCATCGCGACACTGGACGACCTGATCGGATATCTGGGCAACGAAAAGGGCATGCAAGCGCAGCTGGCTGCGGTTGCCGCCTACCGAAAACAGTATGGAGTGCATGATGTCTGAACGCCTGAGTTCCCTGCCCCTGATTGCCGTGATCGCCACAGCGGCGCTGCTCGCCCTGCCGGCCCCGGCCCAGAAAATCGTCTGTTGGAAAGACAAGTCCGGCAAGGTCATCGGCTGCGGCGATCGCGTCCCGCCGGAATTCCAGCAGAACGAGTCGAAGACCCTGGACAGCCGCGGGCTCACCCGCCAGACCACGGTCTCCGCCGCAGAGGCTGCGCGACTGAAGGAAGAGGAAAAGAAAAAAGCCGCGCTCAAGGTTGAGGAGGACCGCCGTATTGCCGAGCAACGCCGCCAGGACACCGCGCTGGTCAACACTTACACTGCGGCAAAGGAGATCGACGTCCGCCGCGATCGCGAACTGCAGGTGGTCGACCTGCAGATCCAGCAGCTGCAGGCCCAGCTGCGGAATGCCGCCGATGCGCACACTGCGCAAAAGACGCGCTACGCCAGCTTCGAGAAACGCGGCAAGGTTCCGGACAACGTCAAGGACGATCTCAGCAACTCCGCGGCAGCAGAGGAGCGCGTCAAGACGCGCATCGCGGAGCGGGAAAAGGACAAGGAAAGAATTGCCACGATCTACGCCCAGCAAAAAGCGCGCTTCATTGAGCTGAAAGGTGGCGCCGCGCCGGGCTCGTCGACTGCGGAAACCAAACCTGCTCCGAAAAAATGAGCAGACGCCGGCTCAGCCGGCGAGCTTGCTGCGCAAGATATCGTTGACCTGCTGTGGATTGGCCTTGCCGCGGCTGGCTTTCATCACCTGCCCCACCAGCGAGTTGAAGGCCTTTTCCTTGCCGGCCTTAAAGTCGGCGACCTGCCGGGCATTCGCAGCCAGCACCTGATCGACGATTTTTTCGATTTCACCGCCGTCTGAAATCTGCTTGAGCCCCTTCGCCGCAATGATCGCGTCGGCATCGCCCTCGCCGGCCCACATGGCATCAAACACGTCTCTGGCCATCTTGCCGGATATCGTGCCATCGGCGATGCGGTCAACCAGTCCACGCAGCTCCCTTGCCGTAACACGGCTCTGGCCAATGTCCAGAGCCTCCTCGTTCAGGCGCGCGCTCAGCGCCCCGCTGATCCAGTTGGCGCACAACTTTCCGGTTTTTTCGTCGCCCCCCTCGGCGGCCGTACTGAAATAGTCAGCCAGTTCCCGGCTTGCGGTCAGCAGGCTAGCATCGTACGGCGTCAATCCGAACTGCGCGCAGAACTGCTCGCGGCGCACCTCCGGCAGCACAGGCATCGCGTCACGTACCGCGGCGATGCGCTCGGCAGTCACCTCGAGCGGCAGCAGATCGGGATCCGGAAAATAGCGGTAGTCATGCGCGTCTTCCTTGGTGCGCATCATCCTCGTTTCACCGGTTTCCGGGTCGAACAACACGGTCGCCTGCTGTATGGTGCGGCCATCCTCGATTTCGCAGATCTGCCAACGCACTTCGTATTCAATGGCCTGCTGCAGGAAGCGGAAGCTGTTCAGATTCTTGATTTCACGGCGGGTGCCGAGTTCCTGCGTACCGGCAGGACGCACCGACACGTTCGCGTCGCAGCGGAACGAGCCTTCCTGCATGTTGCCGTCGCAGACATCGATCCAGCGCACCAACGCATGCAGGGCCTTCGCGTAAGCCACTGCCTCATCCGCCGACCGCATATCGGGTTCGGTGACGATTTCCAGCAAGGGCGTACCGGCGCGGTTGAGGTCGATGCCGGTCTGCCCGCGAAAATCCTCGTGCAGCGACTTGCCGGCGTCCTCCTCGAGGTGGGCGCGCGTCAGGCGCACGGTTTTTTCGGCATCGCCCACCTGGATGGTGACGCTGCCGCCCTCGACGATCGGCTTCTCGAACTGGCTGATCTGATAACCCTTGGGCAGGTCGGGATAGAAATAATTCTTGCGCGCAAAAATGGAGGGCGAATTGATTTTCGCGCCGACAGCGAGACCGAAGCGGATTGCGCGCTCGACTGCGCCGGTGTTGAGCACCGGCAATACACCCGGCAGCGCGATGTCGACGCCGCAGGCCTGGGTATTGGGTGCGGCGCCGAAGGCCGTCGGCGCGCCCGAGAAAATCTTCGACACCGTCGACAGCTGCGCATGGGTCTCCAGCCCGATGACCACTTCCCATTTCATCGCTCATCACTCCGGGACGGGCGGACACTTGCCATGATGATTTTCAGCTCATCGCTCATCATTCATCGCTCATCACTGGGCGCCAGCCGGCGCCCTCTGGTGCCAGTCGGTTGCCAGCTGATACTGGTGGGCGACGTTGAGCATGCGCGCCTCATCAAAATAATTGCCGATGATCTGCAAGCCCACCGGCAGGCCGCTGCTGTCGAAGCCGCAGGGGATCGACATGCCGGGCAATCCCGCCAGGTTCACCGCGATGGTGTAGATGTCGGACAAGTACATCTGCACCGGGTCGGCACTTTTCTCGCCAAGCCTGAACGCGGTGGTCGGGCTGGTCGGGCCCATGATGACGTCACACTGCTTGAAGGCCTCGGCAAAATCCCGGGCAATCAGCCGCCGCAGTTTTTGCGCGCGGATGTAATAGGCATCGTAATAGCCATGCGACAGCACGTAGGTGCCGATCAGGATGCGGCGCTTTACTTCCGCGCCGAAACCCTCGGCGCGGCTGCGCTTGTACATGTCGAGCAGGTCGGTGTATGCGGCGGCACGGTGGCCGTAGCGCACGCCGTCGAAGCGCGACAGGTTGCTCGAGGCTTCCGCCGGGGCCAGCACGTAATACACCGCCACCGACAGTTCCATATTGGGCAGGCTGATATCGACAACGGTAGCGCCGAGTTTCCGGTACTCGCCGACCGCTGCCTCGACTGCGTGCCGCACCCCGGCAGAGAGCCCTTCGGCAAAAAATTCCTGGGGCAAGCCGACGCGCAGGCCTTTCAAGGGCTTTGCCAGATCGCGGTTGTAGTCCTCGGCCGGCCGCTCGAGGCTGGTCGAATCCCGCGGATCGTGCCCAACCATCACGTTCAGCAGCAGGCCAAGGTCTTCGGCTGTGCGCGCCATCGGTCCGGCCTGGTCGAGGCTGGAGGCGAAGGCGATCATGCCGTAGCGCGACACCAGCCCGTAGGTCGGCTTCAGGCCGCAGATGCCGGTCAGCGCGGCGGGCTGGCGGATCGAACCACCGGTGTCGGTGCCGGTAGCTGCCGGTGCGAGGCGCGCCGCCACCGCGGCCGCCGAGCCGCCGGAACTGCCACCGGGCACAGTGTCGTGGTTCCAGGGATTGCGTACCGGGCCGAAATACGAAGTCTCGTTCGACGAGCCCATCGCGAACTCGTCCATGTTGGTCTTGCCCAGGGTGACCATACCTGCGGCGTTGCAGCGTTCGACAACATGCGCGTCGTACGGCGACACAAAGTTCGACAGCATCCGTGACCCACAGGTGGTCAACCAGCCTTCCGCGCAGAAAATGTCCTTGTGCGCCAGCGGCACGCCAGTCAGCAGTCCGGCATTCCCGGCGGCACGGCGCGCGTCCGCAGCCTTCGCCTGCGTCAGGCTGCGCTCGGCATCGACTGTGATGAAACAGCCGAGATCATTTCCCAAAATATTGATTTTATTGAGAAATTCCTGCGTCAATTCGACGCTGGAGCAGTCCCCGGCGGCGAGCCGGATGGAGAGGTCTTTGAGGGTGGCGTTCGACATCGCAACACGTCAGCCCAAGGCAAAACCCGGGGCCTGGACTCCGTTATTCAATCACTTTCGGCACCAGGTAGAGACCGGCCTCGACCGCCGGTGCAACCGCCTGGAAACGCTCGCGCTGGTCGGCTTCGGTGACCTCATCGGTGCGCAGACGCAGCACCAGATCCTGGGCATGCGCCATCGGCTCGATTCCCGAAACATCCACCGCCTGCATCTGCTCGATCAGTCCGAACACCCGCGTCAGCTGAGCCAGCGCGGCTTCGGCTTCGGCGTCGTCAACGGCGATGCGCGCAAGGTGCGCGGCACGTCGTACATCATCGAGCTGGATGGCCATCGCCAGAGTGAAAAAACCGTTAAAAAGGAAGGCGGTGTAGGTTATCATACTGGCGCCCCGGCCGGCACCGGAATGCACCAAAAATCCTTTAATACGAAAGACCTTATGTTCGGTTTTCTGAGCAGTTACTTTAACGACGACCTTGCCATCGACCTCGGCACCGCGAACACGCTGATCTACGTCCGCGGCAAGGGCATCGTGCTCGACGAACCCTCCGTCGTAGCGATCCGCCAGGAAGGCGGGCCCAACGGCAAGAAGGTCATCCAGGAAGTCGGCCTCGCGGCAAAACAGATGCTCGGCCGCACGCCCGGCAACATCACTGCGATCCGCCCGATGAAGGACGGCGTGATTGCCGACTTCATCATCACCGAACAGATGATCAAGCAGTTCATCAAGCGCGTACATCAGAGCAAGTTTTTTTCACCGTCGCCGCGCATCATCATCTGCGTGCCCTGCGGATCGACCCAGGTTGAACGCCGCGCGATCCGCGATGCTGCGATCGGCGCCGGCGCCTCGCGCGTCTACCTGATTGAAGAACCGATGGCTGCAGCGATAGGCGCCGATCTGCCGGTGGGTGTGGCCACCGGCTCGATGGTGGTCGACCTCGGCGGCGGCACCACGGAAGTGGGCGTCATCGCGCTCGGCGGCCTGGTCTACAAGGGTTCGGTGCGTGTCGGTGGCGACAAGTTCGACGAAGCGATCATCAACTACATCCGCCGCAATTACGGCATGCTGATTGGCGAAACGACGGCAGAGATGATCAAGAAGGAAATCGGCTCGGCCTTCCCCGGTTCCGAAGTGCGCGAGAAGGAAGTGAAGGGACGCAACCTCGCCGAGGGCATCCCGCGCAGCTTCACGATCTCCAGCAACGAGATCCTCGAAGCGCTGACCGATCCGCTGAACAGTATCGTCTCCGCAGTGAAGTCGGCGCTGGAACAGACGCCGCCCGAACTCGCCGCCGACATCGCCGAGAAGGGCATGGTGCTCACCGGCGGCGGCGCGCTGCTGCGCGACATCGACCGCCTGCTGATGGAAGAAACCGGCCTGCCGGTGATCATCGCCGAAGACCCGCTGACCTGTGTCGTGCGCGGCTCCGGCAAGGCGCTGGAAAAACTGGAACACCTCGGCAGCATCTTCGCCAACGACTGATGACATTTCCGCCGGCCCGCCTTCGCTCCCTTGCCTTAAGCGGCAGCGAAGGCGGGCCGGCCGCATTTCCGGCCGCCGACTGACGCTTCATGGAACACACGCCGCCGCCGCTGTTCCGCACCGGGCTCACGCCGCTGGCACGCCTGATGATCTTCGCCATGCTGTCCACGGTCCTGCTGATCGCCGACGCGCGCTTCAACTACCTGACACCGCTGCGACAGGCCGTCGGCGTGATTCTTTATCCCTTGCAGCGCATCGCCGCGGCACCGGCAGCGCTGGGTAAGCACATTGCCGATTTTTTTGTGACCCATGCCGCCCTGCGCCAAGACAACCAGCGTCTGTCCTCGCACAACCTCGAACTGGCGATGGCCGCACAACGCACGGCCGCCCTGCAAGAAGAGAACACGCGCCTGCGCGGCATGCTCGGCATGCGTGAACACCTCACCACGCCCTCCGTGGCTGCCGAAATCCTCTACGCCGCGCGCGATCCGTTCTCACGCAAGGTCATGATCAACCAGGGTCAGCTGGGCGGCATCGAGGCCGGCCGGCCAGTGGCTGATCATGTCGGCATCATCGGCCAGATCACCCGGGTCTATCCCTGGCTGTCCGAATTGACCCTGATCACCGACAAGGGACAGCTGGTGCCGGTACTCAATGTGCGCACTGGCCAGCGCGCAGTCATGGCCGGCACCGGCGACGAGGGCCGGCTGGAGCTGCGCTTCATCCCGCTGACTGCCGACTTCCAGACCGGCGATCAGCTGGTGACTTCCGGCATCGACGGCACCTATCCGCCCGGCCTGCCGGTAGCAGAGGTGACACGGGTCGAGCGTGACACCGCCTTCCTGTTTGCCAGCATTGCCTGCAAACCCCTCGCCGCGCCCAGCGCCGGCACCCAGGTCCTGGTGCTGGGTCCGCAGCCCGCGCAACCGGAGCGGCCAGAGGCCGAGCCCGCTGCCGCACCGGCAAAAAAGAAAAAGGGCAAATCCTGATGGCCGCACAGCCGATGACTCCGCAGGAGCTACTGCTGCCGGTGAAGCCCGGCTTCATCATGCTGACTCTGGTGGCCGCATTGCTGGCCAACCTGCTGCCCTGGTCAGGATGGGCACTCTGGCTGGTGCCGGATTTCGTCGCACTGGTCGTGCTCTACTGGTGTATCGAAGAGCCGCGCAAAATCGGATTCCTAGCTGCCTGGAGCCTGGGCCTGCTGATGGACATCGCCGATGGCAGCCTCTTCGGCCAGCATGCGCTGGCCTACAGCATCCTCGCCTACGCGGGCATCTCCCTGCACCGCCGCGTGCAGCGTTTTTCGCTGGCCCAGCAGATCCTCCACGTCATCCCGCTGCTGCTGTTCACCGACTTCGTCGTAATGCTGGTGCGGGCGCTGGCCGGCGCGGACTTCCCCGGGTACGCCTACTTCATCGGCAGCTTCACCGGCGCAGCGCTGTGGCCCGTCCTGTACTACCTCCTGAAGCTGCCGCAACGGCCGCGCCCCGATCCCGACCGTGTCTGAACTGTCGATAAATCCCGGCATCGAGATCCGGGACTCGGAACGCGAACTGCAACGTTTCCGCTGGCGGCTGGTGCTGCTCGGAGGTTTCGTGCTGCTGCTGTTCGGCCTGCTGTTCCTGCGTTTCTTCTACCTGCAGGTAGTTCAGCACGGCCACTACAGCACGCTGGCTGAAGCCAACCGCATCTCGGTGCTGCCGGTCGCCCCCCATCGCGGCGTCATATTCGACCGCAATGGCGTGCTGCTTGCCCATAACTATTCGGCCTACACGCTGGAAATCACGCCGACCAGGGCCGGCGACCTTGAGACCACGATCGACGAGCTGGCCACCATCGTCGAGATCACGCCGCGCGACCGCCGGCGCTTTCGCAAGCTGCTCGAGGAGAGCAAGCGCTTCGAGAGCCTGCCGATACGCACCCGGCTCTCCGACGAGGAAATCGCGCGTTTCGCCGTGCATCGCTACCGCTTTCCCGGCGTCGAAGCCAAGGCGCGGCTGTTCCGCCAGTATCCTCAGGGGGAAATTTTCTCCCATGTCGTCGGACACATCGGACGCATCAACCAGCGCGAAGTCGAACAACTCGAGAAATCCGGCCGCCTCGCCAACTATCGCGGCAGCGACTACATCGGCAAAACCGGCCTCGAGCAGAGTTACGAAGCGGCCCTGCACGGCACCACCGGTATCGAGGAGGTCGAGGTCGATTCGGGAGGACGCGCGGTACGCGTGCTGTCGCGCACGCCACCGGTACCCGGCAACAACCTGGTGCTCAACCTCGATGCGCAGCTGCAGGAAATCGCCTACCAGGCCTTCGGCAACCGCCGTGGTGCGCTGGTCGCAATCGACCCGCGCAACGGCGGCGTGCTGGCCCTGGTCAGCAAGCCCGGCTTCGACCCCAACCTGTTCGTCGACGGCATCGACCCGCAAAGCTGGAGCGAACTCAATGGTTCCCCCGACAAGCCGCTGCTGAACCGTGCGGCCGCCGGCACCTATCCGCCGGGTTCGACCTTCAAACCCTTCATGGCACTGGCAGCACTGTTCTACGGCAAGCGCGCGCCGCAGCAGATCATCAGCGATCCTGGCTTCTTCATGTTCGGCGGCCACCGGTTCCGCGACGGGCGACCGGTTCCGCTGGGCGCGGTCGACATGCACCGCTCTATCGTCGTGTCCTCCGACGTCTATTACTACACGCTCGCCAACGAGCTCGGTATCGATCCGATCGCGAAGTTCATGGCGCTGTTCGGCTTCGGCAGCCGCACCGGCATCGACATCGCCGGAGAATCCGCCGGCGTGCTGCCATCAACCGAGTGGAAGCTGCGGCGCTTAAAGCAGAAATGGTATGCCGGGGAAACCATCAGCGTCGGCATCGGCCAGGGCTACAACAGCTACACCCCGCTGCAACTCGCCTCCGCCACCGCAACTCTGGCAAACGACGGCGTGATGTACCGTCCGCATATCGTCAACTACGTCGAGAACATCCGCAGCGGCGAGAAGACGCCGGTGGAGCCGAATCCACTGCGCGATCTGACCCTCAAACCGGAGCACCTCAAGGTGGTCAAGGACGCGATGGTCGGCGTCAACAAGGAGGGTACTTCGGCGCGGGTCTTTGCCGATGCGCCGTACGTCGCCGCCGGCAAGACCGGCACCGCACAGGTCATCGCCATCAAGCAAGGTGAGAAGTATGTTGAGAGCCGCGTCGCTGAACGCCATCGCGACCATTCCCTGTTCATCGCCTACGCACCTGCGGACAACCCGACCATCGCGCTGGCGGTGATTGCGGAGAATTCCGGCTTCGGCGCGCGCGCCGCCGCGCCGATAGCGCGCCAGGTGCTCGATTACCACATCCTCGGCAAGCTCCCCGCAAAACCGGCGGTGACTGACTGATGCCGATCATCCTGCGGCGCCTGCTGATCTTCACGACCCGGCATATCGACGGCGTGCTGCTGTCGGCTATCCTGCTGCTGATGTTCACCGGCCTGGTGGCCCTGCTCAGCGCGGCCAACGGCAGCTATGTCAGGCTCTCCGGCCAGCTCATGAACATGATGGTCGCGCTGGGAGTGATGTGGGTTTTTGCCAACATCCCGCCGCATTATCTGATGCGGATGGCGGTTCCACTGTTCCTCACCGGCTGTGCGCTGCTCGTTGGCGTCGCCGTGGCCGGTGAGGTGGTCAATGGCGCACGGCGCTGGCTGAACATCGGCGTCACCCGCATCCAGCCCTCGGAGTTGATGAAAATTGCGGTGCCGCTGATGCTCGCCTGGTACTTCAACCGCAACGAGGCCTCGCTGAAGCTGCGCAACTACGCGATTGCCGCGCTGATGCTGGCAATCCCGGCCGCGCTGATCCTGCGCCAGCCCGACCTCGGTACTGCGCTGCTGATCAGTGCCAGCGGCGGTTACCTGATTTTCCTCGCCGGCCTGCCGTGGCGGATCATACTGACGCTGGCCGTTGCCGGGGGTGCGAGCCTGCCACTGCTGTGGTCGGTAATGCATGATTACCAGCGCCAGCGTGTGCTGACACTGCTCGACCCGACCACCGATCCACTGGGCTCCGGTTACCACACCATCCAGTCGACGATCGCCGTCGGCTCGGGTGGTATTCTCGGCAAGGGCTGGATGAACGGTACCCAGACCCACCTTGACTTCATACCGGAGCGCACCACCGATTTCATTTTTGCGGTGTACTCCGAGGAATTCGGCTTGCTCGGCAACGCCGTGCTGCTCGCGTTGTACCTGTTCCTGATCGGCCGCGCGATGGTGATCACCGCCAATGCGCCCACGCTGTTCTCGCGGCTGCTTGCGGGCGCCATCACACTGACCTTCTTCACCTACGCCTTCGTCAACATGGGCATGGTGTCGGGCATTCTGCCCGTAGTGGGTGTACCACTGCCGCTGGTCAGCTACGGCGGAACTTCGCTGGTTTCGATCTGTCTCGGTTTCGGTATCCTGATGAGCATCAATACCCACAAGAAACTGGTTCAGACATGATTAAAAGCAGTGAGGAGCGCGGAGTGATGAGTGATGAGCGGGAAACGGGAGGGTGCGTTCATCGCTCATCGTTCATCACTGCTTCGCTTCAAGTGTGCCCTTGTCATCGTTGGGCGGCGGTTTTTCTGCTTGCCGCCCTTCTCACCGCCTGCGGCAGCGCCCCGAAGCGCGGCGGCATCGAACGCGCGCCAGGCGGCAGCACGGAAGCTCCGACACGCGGCGGCGGTTATTACCTCGACGATGGACCCGGCGCCAATGCGCCAGCGAATCTCGACGTAATTCCCGATGCCGTGCCGAGGGTCGAACCGCTGCATCGCGGCACCCAGCGTCCGTACACTGTCATGGGCCGCAGTTACACGCCGATGACCCGACTCGCGCCCTACAGGGCGCGCGGCATCGCCACCTGGTACGGCCGGCGCTATCACGGCAAGTCAACAGCCTCTGGCGAGCCCTATGACATGTACGCGATGACCGCTGCGCATACTGTGTTGCCGATTCCGAGCTACGTCCGGGTCACCAACGTCGCCAATGGCCGCTCGGTGGTGGTACGCGTCAACGACCGCGGCCCCTTCATCGGCGACCGCCTGATCGACCTCTCCTACACTGCGGCGCACCGGATCGGCATCCTCGGCGCCGGCAGCGGCATGGTTGAAGTGGAGAGCATCATCCCCGGCATCACACCTGCTGCAGTGCCGCCCGTAGCCACCGCAGCTGCACCCGCACCTGTCGTCGAAACCGCGGCGCTCCCGCCCGCGGCGCCGGTTGCAGTTGCACCCCTGTCTGCGAGTACTCCAGTCCCAGCACCTGCCACCACGACAGCCATCGCGGGCGGTAGCTGGCTGCAGTTTGGCGCCTTTGGCGTGCAGGCCAATGCCGAAACCTACCTCGCGCGACTGCAGTCCCAGGCCGAGTGGCTGGCCGGCACGCTGCGCATCCACCACGGCGACGGCCTCTACCGCGTGCAGGCGGGACCCTATGCCAGCGATGCCGCCGCGCGTGATGCAGCGGAACGCGCCGGCCAGACGCTGGGCGCGAAGCCGGTGGTCATCAGCCGCTGAGCACTTCAGTGGTGTTGATGGCTCTTTTTGGGCTGACCCTTGAGGTCACGCACTTCGACTGACAGTTCGACAGCCTCGCGCTTCTTGTCCGCCAATTCGAAAGTCAGCAGCAGCGGAACGCGGTCGCCGGGAGTAAGCGGCTTGTCGAGCTGCATCAGCATCACGTGATAACCGCCAGAGGCGAGCTTGACGCTTTTGCCGGCGGGAATATCGATGCCGGCGACCGGGAACATCCGCATCACTCCGTTCTCCATGCGCATGTTATGCACCTCGGTGACTTTTGCGACGGGGCTGGAAGCCGCAACCAGTCGCGCATCGGTTTTAGCGCTGAGTTCCATGAATGCACCCGTGGCACTTTGTCCCTGCACGGTGCCGCGGATCCAGGCGTCCCTGACGGTCACGGTTTGTGCCTGTGCGGCCGCTGCGAAAAGTAAGGCCAGCAGCAAGCCTGCGGATTTCAGTAAATTGCGATGAAACATAAAATATCCTTTAAAAACAAATACTTATATTATATCTCCGCGAACACGGAGCGACGCGACGACGCACGGCGAGTGCGCGGACATCCAAGCGGGACTGTCAGGCGCGCGGCGGTGCGCGCGGATGCAGTGGCTGCAATGCCGCGGAATCATGAACAACAAATGGGGAACGGGCCGCAGGCAAAAGCAGCTCCGGAATCAACGCCACTACTTGGAATACCGGTATCGCTACAGGCGGCAATACCGTGGCCAGGCACATCAGGCAATGCGCGGACTGGAGTTTGTTATGTGGCGCTCCCGGCAAAGACGCCTCGCCCGTGACGCTGACATCGACACGGCAGATCGTCGCGTAGGCCGTCGGATCGACGGCGTGACGCGCCACCGCGAGCATCGGAAATGCGGTCGCGAACAGGAACGCCAGCAAGGCGCTCCCGGCGATCAACCGACGGTGGATGAACAGGCGCATGGGGCCGGATGTTACGCGCCGGTTGAGAAACGCGTCAAACGCCGCGTCGCAGACATCACAGCACGTAACGCGCGAGGTCCTCGCTCTGTGCCAGGTCCTTCAGCCGCGCATCGACATAGGCCGCATCGATGGTCACCGTCTCCTTGCGCCGGCCGGCGTTGAAGGACAGGTCCTCGAGCAGGCGCTCCATCACCGTGTGCAGCCGCCGCGCGCCGATGTTCTCGGTGCGTTCGTTGACCTGCCAGGCGATTTCCGCCAGCCGCTTCACTGCATCGGGCGTGAACACCAGTTCGACATCTTCGGTTTTGATCAATGCCTCGTACTGGCGAATCAGGCAGGCGTCGGTGCTGGTGAGGATGCACTCGAAATCGTCGACCGTGAGATTCTGCAATTCGACGCGGATCGGCAGGCGGCCCTGCAGTTCGGGAATCAGGTCCGAGGGCTTCGACAGGTGGAATGCGCCGCTGGCGATGAACAGGATGTGGTCGGTCTTGATCATTCCGTACTTGGTGGTCACTGTCGTGCCCTCGACGAGAGGCAGCAGGTCACGCTGCACGCCCTGGCGCGAAACGTCGGCGCCCGACACCTCGGAACGGGTGGCAACCTTGTCGATTTCATCAATGAACACGATGCCGTTCTGCTCAACATTGGTGACGGCCTCGAGCTTCAACTCCTCGTCGTTGACGCGCTTTGCCGCCTCCTCGTCGATCAGCTGCTTCATCGCCTCGGCGATTTTCATTTTGCGCATCCTGCGCCTGCCCGCGCCCAGGTTCTGGAACATGCCCTGCAGCTGCGAAGTCAGGTCTTCCATGCCCGGCGGGGTCATGATTTCCATCTGCGCCGGCGCGGCGGCGAACTCGATCTCGATTTCGCGCACATCAAGTTCGCCCTCGCGCAGCATCTTGCGGAATTTCTGGCGTGTCGCCGACTCGGTATCGGGAACGCCATCGCGTGCCGGCGTCAGCAGCGCGTCGAGTACGCGCTCCTCAGCCCCATCCTGAGCCTGGTGCCTGACCCGGCGCATCGCCTCGACGCGTGCGTCCTTGATCGCCGCATCAACCAGGTCGCGGATGATGGTGTCGACATCACGCCCGACATAACCCACCTCCGTGAATTTGGTGGCCTCGACCTTGATGAACGGCGCATTGGCGAGCCGCGCCAGGCGCCGCGCGATCTCGGTCTTGCCGACCCCGGTCGGCCCGATCATCAGGATGTTCTTCGGCGTGATCTCCTGGCGCAGCGGGTCCGGCACCTGCTGCCGCCGCCAGCGGTTGCGCAACGCAATGGCCACCGCGCGCTTGGCGGCGTTCTGCCCGACAATATGTTTGTCGAGCTCGTGGACGATTTCCTGCGGGGTCATGGGGGTCATGGGCATGAGCGGTGAGCGGTGAGCGGTGAGCGGTGAGCGGTGAGCGGTGAGCGGTGAGCGGTGAGCGGTGAGCGGTGAGCGGTGGATTGGACGGCTTCTGTTACTGTCGGTTCACTACTTACTGCTTACCCTTCACCGCTCACTGTTCACTGACTAATCCAGCACCTCAATCAGATGCTGCTGGTTGGTGTAAATGCAGAGATCGCCGGCAATCTCCAGCGACTTCTTGACGATGTCGGCGGGTGCAAGATCGGTATTTTCAAGCAGTGCACGGGCCGCGGACTGGGCATAGGCACCACCGCTGCCGATGGCAACCAGACCGAATTCCGGCTCCAGCACGTCGCCATTGCCGGTGATCACCAGCGAATGTTCGCGGTCAGCCACTAACAGCATGGCTTCCAGGCGCCGCAGCATGCGGTCGGTGCGCCAGTCCTTGGCCAATTCCACTGCGGAGCGCATCAGGTTGCCCTGG
Source organism: Burkholderiales bacterium (assembly GCA_030684405.1). Lineage (GTDB taxonomy): Bacteria > Pseudomonadota > Gammaproteobacteria > Burkholderiales > SG8-41. The sequence goes on from JAUXYA010000031.1 coordinate 58,091, forward strand.
TGCTTTTCCAATTTCGATTCGAAGCGCTCGAACAAGGTGAATGCGTCGGCGGTGCCGCCCGCGAATCCGGCAAGGATGCGGTCCTGGTAGAGGCGGCGGATCTTGCGCGCGGTGGCCTTGATCACGATGTTGCCCAGTGTCACCTGGCCATCGCCGCCGAGCGCCACGTGGTTACCGCGCCGGACGGAAAGAATGGTCGTGCCGTGAAAAACTGTATCGGTCATGGGATGCAAGCTCTTGATTATTGGGAGGATGCAGCGGTACGGGGCTGGCCTGCCCCAGTCAGATGAGGGCGGTCACCCCCATTTCAACCCGGTTGCGGATCAGGACTCCAGACGGAACGATACCGGCACACGCACCCAGGCTTCAACGTTTTCCACACCGCGCCGTGCCGGTGCAAAACGCCAATCCTTCACCGCATCCAGCGCCGCGCGGTCGAGCGCACGCGAGCGACTCGACTGGTCGACCTCGACTTTCAATGGCGTGCCGTCGCGCCCGACCAGCACCCGCAGCAGCACTGTGCCCTCTTCGCCGTTGCGCCGCGCAAGCGCGGGATAAGCCGGTGGCGGATTGCGCAGGTACGCCGCATTGAAAGCGGGCGGCGTGATCACGGGCGGGGTCGCTTTCGCAATCGGCGCGGAAGATGTTGCGGGAGGAGATGGAGATGGCTCCACCGATGAGGGTGCAGCTGCGGACGCAGGTGCAGGCGCAGCTGCGGTTGCGAGTTCCGGCACCGGGGCAACGGGCAGTACCGCGGCTTCCCGCGCGATCACCGGCTCTTTCTTGCGCGGCACTGACGGAGATGTGGCAGGAACAGCCGGTGCTGCCGCCTTCCGTGGCAGCGCTGTCGCCGGTGGCTCGGATGCCACCATCACTACATCCAGCAGCGGCATCGCGGGTGCGGGTGCGGGTGCGGGCACTGACACCCGCCATCCCGGCACAAAGATCAGCAGCAGGCCATGCGCAGCCACGCTCGCCAGCAGGCAGATGGCCAGCGTGTGCCGGGAAATGCGAAATCGGTCGGCCATGGGGGTCGCGCGGATCAAGGGAGGGCATTATCCGGCAGATCGGCGACGCCCGACAAACCGCCGCGGGCCCGACTGCAAGCCCGCGACGGCAGGAACATTACTAAGAGCGCACACCAGGCAGCGCAACGCTCATTTCATCCTGTCAGGCACTCTAAAACTGCCCGCGCAGACCGAGCAGCGCGCTGCGCCGGCCGAGTGGCGCGACGTCCTTGAGGAAAGACACGTGGTTGCGTGCTTCCTCGTTGAGCAGGTTGATCCCGCGCAGGAAAGCTTCCAGACGCAGGCCATTCGCCGGCAGGCGGTAGGTCAGCGCGGCATTGAGCATCGTGTAACCGTCGGTAGGGCGCTCACCGGTGGCCACGCGGTCCTGGCCGTCATGCACAGTCGCATCGACGCGGGCACTGAGGCGGTCGCGGCGATACTCCACGCCGACGCCATAACGCCAGGGCGCGATGCGCGGCAACGGCCGTCCGTTACTCCGGTCGTCGGCGCGCACATGACTTGCATGGAGCAGCAGATCCAGGGTGCCCCCGCGTTCGAACATGCGGAAGCGCGCCTCGCCCTCGATGCCGCGGAAACGCGCCGACACCGCACGATAGGCAAACTCCGGCAGGATTTCCTCGCCGGTGTTGAGCGACGTGCCGTCGCCGGCATCGGCCGGATTCAGTTCGCCGTCTGCACCGCGGGTGTTGCCGCTGTCGAACAGCCCGAGGTAATTGCTGAAACGGTTGTTGAACACGGTAATGCTGCCCGAGTGTTTCCCGGATTTCAGGCGCAGGGAAATGTCGATGGCCTTCGACTTCTCCTTGCCGAAAGTGCTGTTGCCCACTTCGTAAACGCCGGTGGCAGCATGCGGGCCGTTGGCGTAGAGCTCGTAATAGGTCGGTGCGCGCTCGGTGTAGCTGCCGTTCACGGCCAGCGCCAGACCCGGCATGAAGCCCCACACCGCACCCAGCGCGCCGCTGTTGCCGCTGAAATTGCGCGTCTGCGCAGCACCGAAACGCGGATCGACGGCGCCAAACGGTACGGCGCCGCCGCCTTCGCTGCCGACCTCGGTGCGTTCGTGGCGGCCGCCGAAAGTCAGCTTGAAGCTGCCGAGCGGCAATTCCTCGAAGAAAAACACCGACTTTGCGTTGGTACTGGTCCCCGGAACAAAGGCCTCGGCACCCAGCGCCGAAAAATCGAAATCCCTTAGCTGCAGGCCGATCGCGCCGCGCAACGGGCCTATTTCACCGTGCACCGCCTCGACATGCAGATCCTTGCCCTTGTTGCGGAAACGTGTCGCCGCAACACCCGCATCGAGCTCGGTATGTTCGTAATCGGTGTGGCCCATCTTGAATTTCAGGGAACGGATCGCCTGTCCCAGTTCGCGCACTTCGCCGGCGAGGTCCCAACGGCTGCTCTGCATGTCGATGGTCACGTCGGGTTCAGCCACAGTGCCATACCTGGTGTTGAATCCGGAACGCGAGATGCCGACATAACCCTGGGCCCAGGTATGCGACAGGCCGATGGCGCCACCGTCGGATCGCGACGCGCTGTTGGGCAAAACGCCCTCCGCTTCGACCGGCTGGGGATCAGCGGCACGCAAGCGCGCCGATCGCGCGAAACCCTTGATGCGCAGGTCATCGGTGTCGCGGGTATGGACATCGGCGTGCAGGGCAAGGCTGCCGTTGCCGGCCTCGAACACGATACCCGTTGCCTTCTCGCGCGCAGCGCCGCCGAAGCGCGTCTCGACACGGCCTGTGACGCCACGGATCGCGGCCTGGGGAATGCGGTTGTCGATGACGTTGACTACGCCGCCAACGGCATTGCCCCCATAAAACAGGGCTGCAGGCCCACGCACTACCTCGGCTCGCTCGACGACCAGTGGGTCGACGGCGACGGCGTGGTCGAAACTGAGCGACGAGGCATCCAGTGTGCCCGCGCCGTTCTGCAGTATGCGGATGCGGTCGCCATCGAGGCCGCGGATGACCGGACGGCTGGCATTGGGACCGAAGCCGGTGGCCGCGACGCCGGGCAAGCCGTCGAGGGTGTCGCCCAGCGTGTTGCCACGCCGCTGGAACAATTCGTCACCCTGCAGCAGGGATGCCGGGGAAGCGAGTTCAAACAGGTCACTGCCCAGCGGGTTGCCGGTGACCACAACTTCGGGCAGCGTCGTCGCCGGTGGGGCGACTTGCGCATGTACGGTTGCTGCATGCACAGCAACCGCCATCGCGGCCAGCGCAAAAGACTGGCGTTTCAATTTCAACATGATGTTCTCCAATAGACGTGACAGGCCGAGCGCAGCCTCAAGGGCGCGCTTGATCCGGAAAAAAAGGTATGACCGGCGGTAGCCGGGAATGCGTCTAGGAGAGTGCGGGTGGCGCGCGGGAATCGTAAGGAACCGTGGAGGTTCCTGCTGTTGCGACACTGCCCGCAGCAATCAGTACCGCGCCGGCAGCGTCAGTAGCGACGCTGCGGTAACCACCGGGGGCGCCGCCGAGGACTTCGCTGTAAAGAAGGTCGAATCCGCAGTCTGCTGACCACTCGCCGAAGGGGGGCTCATGGTCATGCTCATGGGCATGACCATGAGCATGCGCGGCATGCGCCTCCGCTACGCCATGATGGGCAACATGCAGCAGCGCATGAGTCAGCGCGCCATGCTGGGCAAACAGCAGCAGCGCGATCAGCGCCGCATGCAGCAGGCGCGGCGGGCGCGGCGGGCGCCGCAGCCAGGCATTGCTCACTGCTTACCTGCCAACGGCTGCGGCATCGGTCAGCCGGTAATAGAGCCCCATCTCGTCATTGCGCAGCAGCGTGAGGCGCCCGGAGATGACGATCGGCTCGAAACCGTATTTCACCGGCGTCTTGGCCCGTACCTCGACCACCTGCTCGGGGCCGCCGGGCATGCAGAAGGCGCAAGTCGGCGGCAGGGCCACCAGCAGAAAACGTTTCTGCCGATCACCCATTTCCAGCGGCATCATGAAACCCTGCAGCTTCACTTCCTGGCGATCAAGCGCAGCCACGCTCTTGCCGAAGTCGGGAATGAAGCGGTCCTTCTGCTTCAGTGTCTTCACGTCGGCCAGCGTCTTCCACGACACCACGCCCTTGATCTCGGGCAGCGGCTTCGCCGCATAAGGCGAAGGCGGCAGGTTGGCGTCAGGATCGCGCTTCATCAACTCGCCGGAACCCGGCTGAAAACCCTGGGCAGCCGCCGGAATGGCCGCTGCCAACATCATCGCAATCATCCAGGTTTTCATAAAATTCCTTTATAATCAAGTACTTAAAAAATTAGTCAGTGGCGATGCTTCATGCCGCAGTATTTCCCGATCGCCAGTCCTTTGCAATCCTTGGCGAGCTGGGCGTGGCACTCCTTCTCCGACTTCCCGCCTTCCAGGCATTTCGCCGCGTTGAGGTGGGCCTCGGCCATCGCGCGGTGATCGGCAACGTCTTTCTTGATTTCCGCGGCGCTGTGCGGCTTATCGCCCTTCTGCTGTGCATGGACCGGCAGGCCTCCAAATATGATGAGGGCGGCGATAAGCGGTGCTGCGAACAATTTCAGCTTCATGTTCTTTCCTTTCGATGTAAAAAAACAGCATAAAAATTTCCAGTAACTTCAACCCCGGGCCAGCGTGCCGGCGATATCAGTGCGATAGGCGCGCCAGGCCGGCAGCAGCGCGGCCAAGATGCCGGTGGCCAGCGCCAGCGCGACGACCCAGAGTTCTTCCATCACCCAGGCAAACCCGGTGATCTCGATCTGCTGCGCCGCTTTCAGCACATGGCCCAGAACTTCCGCCATCGCATGACCGAGCACCAAGCCCAGCGCGGCACCGGCGGCCGCCAGCAACAGGCCCTCGAACAGCAGCAGCAGCAGCAACCGGCGCGGACTCGCGCCCAGCGTGCGCATCACCGCCAGGTCGTAACGCCGCTCGTTGAGCGCGTTGTAGAGCGCGATGAACACGCTCAGACCGGCGCTGAGGATCAGCACCAGCGCAAAGGCGCGCAGCACATCGACACCGACGCCGATCAGGCTGAACAGCCGTGCGGTCTCGTACGCCGGTGACGCCGCCTGCATGCCGGTGTTGTTGTTGATGTAACGCGGCAGGATGGCCACCGCCAGCGGAGAGGAATACTGCAGCAGCAGCGCAGTGAATTCCTTCTCGTCATCGCCGAGTTGCTGCTCGATATTGGTCACGTCCTTGATGTCATGGTGCTCGGCATGCACCACCCATACGCTCTGGTAGGACGTCAGTACCAGACGGTCGAGTACGCTGCCGCTGCGTTCCAAAACGCCGACGACCCGATACGGATGATCTTCATGGGCATGCCCGCCACTGTCGCCGAGACCGTGCACGCCGTGGAATTCGGCGCCGACGCCGAAGCCGGTGCGCGCGGCGACTTCGGCGCCGAGCACCGCCTCCATCGGCGCCTGCCACATCCGGCCGGCGGCGATTTTTGCACCGTAGTGCGCCACATAATCCGGCGTCGTGCCAACGATGCGATAGCCGCGGTAACTGTCGCCGAGCGCCAGCGGAATGGCTTTTTTCACCATGCGGTGGCGCGAAATCTCCTGCGCTTCCTTCCAGGAGATGTTCCCGGTCGGCACATCGATGTGGTAGATCGCCGACAGGATGATCTGCATCGGACTGCCCTTGGCGCCGACGGCGAGGTCGATGCCGCGCGCGTCGCGCTGCATGCGCTCCTCGAGCTGGTGGGTCGTCAGCAGCAGCAACACGATGGTGCCGACACCCAGCGCCAGCAGCAGCACATTGAGCAGCGTCGCCAGCGGCCGCGCGCGCATGTACGAAAAACCGACGGTTGCGATATTCATGCCCGCGCCCCCAGATCGTAATGCTGTGCGACACGCGACTTGATGCGCTGGTCATGGGTGGCGATCAGCAGCGTCGCATTGCAGGCTGTGGCCTGCGCCTGCAGCAACTCCAGCGCCTGCAGGCAGCGCGCGTCGTCAAGGTTGGAGGTCGGCTCATCGGCGAGCAGCAGCTGCGGACGGTTGACCACCGCGCGTGCGATGGCGACACGCTGCGCCTGGCCGAAAGACAGTTCGTGCGGCTTCGCGCTGCCCTTGTCCGCAAGGTCGAGTCCGGCGAGCACCTCATCGACGCGCTGCCGGTCCTGCGGCAGTCCGGCGAGGTACTGCGCGAGCATCAGGTTGTGTGCGACGTCGAGGCTCGGGATCAGGTGCAGCCGCTGCAGCACGATGCCGATGTGTTGCCCGCGGAAGCGGTCCAGCAGCTGCGCGCCCAGCGCGCCGAGATCCTGTCCCGCCACGGTTACCGTGCCGGCCGCCGGCCGCAGGATGCCGGCCAGCGCATGCAGCAGCGTGGTCTTGCCGCTGCCCGAAGGCCCCAGCAGCAGCCAGTGCTCGCCTTGTGCGGCCTGCCAGGCATCGACGTGCAGCACTTCGGCCTCATCGTAGGCATGGCTTACGCCTTGCAATTCGAACAAAACTATTCCTCCTCAATGCGAGTCCAGACCGGAAAGGGATCAGGATATGAACTCCAGGCAGCCGGGCCCTGTGCCATCTCGACTGTGTTCAGAAGGCAAGCCTCCAGAGACATTTCGATGGCTTCCCGGTCCATGCCGATACCGATAAACACCAGCTCCTGCCGGCGATCGCCCCAGGTTTCGACCCACTTGGCATCGATTAGTTTGCGGTATTCCTCGTCCTGCGGCCAGTTTTCGCGTTCGACCGCCACCCACCACAGTCCCGCGGCTGCATGCCGGCAGACGCCGCCGGCCTGCGACCACGATGCGGCGATGTCCATGCGCGAGGCCAGCCAGACGAACATGCCCTGGCCACGCCTCTCGATTCTCAGGTAGCTGATGGAATTCAATGGCTCCCTCAGTGTGAATGCAGGAACATATGGGAAAGCAGGATGGTGCCGATACCCGCCGCGATGAACACGATCTGCAGCACGCTGCTGCGAATATCGCTGCGACGATGCATCTCCGGGATCAGATCGGCCACGGCGATGTAGATGAAACTTGCGGCGGCGAGCACCAGCACGTACGGCGTCGCCTCGCGCGCGTCATCCAGGGCAAAGTAGCCCAGCACACCGCCGGCAATCGACATCAGGCTGGAGGCAAAATTGAGCAGCAGCGCTTTCCGGCGGCTGTAGCCGGCGTTCAGCAGCACCATGAAATCACCCACTTCCTGCGGAATTTCGTGGGCGATGATGGCCAGTGTGGTCGCCACACCCAGAGCGGTGTCGGTCATGAACGCGGCAGCGATCAGGATGCCGTCGACGAAATTATGGAAACCGTCACCGATGACGATCAGCATTCCGGTCCGGCTGTTGTGGCCAGTGCTCTCGCCAACGTGATCATGGCCGTGGCGCCACAGCGCCGCCTTCTCCAGCAGGAAAAATCCTAGCAGTCCGGCGAGCGTTACCGCGAACAAACCTTCGATGCTGTCAGCCTGGGAAAACGCCTCCGGCAGCAGGTGCAGGAAGGCGGCGGCGAGCAGGACACCCGCGGCGTAACTCACCATCGGCGCGAGCCAGCGCGAGAGCAACGCAAACGACAGCAACCCGGCAGCCAGCAGGCTCAGCACACCACCGGCCAGCGTCGCAGCGAGAATCCAGTAAAAAACGGTATCGATGACGATCTCCCGTTATTGCAATTGAGTTGCGTTTCTGGGCAAAAAAAACGGAATGGCTGATTGCTCAGTGCGGATGCAGGTGCGCTCCGGCCTTCCTGCGAACGGGTCCGCATTCGGCACACAGCCCCTTCACTGTCAGCTCGACTCGCTGCTGGCGATAACCGACGGGTAATTTCACGGCAGGGCCGCTTGTAACCGGATCCAGGCACAACACGTGCCCACAGTCACTGCACTGGAAATGCGCGTGCGGTCCGCGATGCGCGTGCTCCGCAGCGTTGAAACGCCAGACGCGATCATCTCCGGCAATCTTGTGGGCCAGACCCCGCTCGGTGAGCCACTCCAGCACACGGTAAATAGTCACACGGTTAACCCCGAGTGATGCCGGTAGCCGCGACTCGACCTCTGTATGCGTGAGCGCGCGCTCCGCCGCGAACAATACGGTAAGCACTGCGATGCGCGGACGCGTCGTCCGCGCCCCGGTGCGGCGTATGGATTCTTCGGCGATGTCAGAAGCGTGGGTTTTCACGGCAGTATTCGTGTGGATTGCCGGATTAAAGCACAGGCCTACGCGGATCAAACAACCAGATGAATTATTCATTTAAAACAATTATTTATATTCAGACTTTGTTTGCATACCCACGCCTGCCCCACATCGGGGGGAGCAGTGTTTCAGTGCAACCGCATTATTGCAACAAAGTTGCGATCATAGGCGTCCCTTTTGGTTTTCGCAACCTTGTTGCAATCAGGAGGCTGTTGCTACGCCTATATACTCCCGCCGATGAAACGCCTGCTGATCCTGCTGATCGACGCCTACCGCCTGCTGCTATCGCCCTTCTTCGGCACGCAGTGCCGCTTCTGGCCGACCTGCTCGGCTTATGCGCGGGAAGCCATCGACACGCACGGGGCGATCAAGGGAGCCTGGCTGACGGTCAAGCGACTGGGGAAGTGCCATCCCTGGCATGAGGGCGGGATTGATAACGTGCCGCCGGCGCGGCGAGAAAATTAATCCTTTAATGAACGCTCCGATCAACTGGCATATCGAGTTTGCGAACATTATTAATTGCTCCCGTTGCTCGGTCACAACGGACGGTAATTTGCTACGCGACTCTGACGAGAACGTCCCGCAGCCTGGATACATTGGGAAGAATTACAACACCGCTCGGGTTTTACTTGTCGGTCAGAATCCCGGCACGCCCAAGTCGTTGGACAAAAAAGACCTTTCATACACCGCCGCGCTCCGTGCCCTTCGCGACGAACCAACTTCAGAACGCTATGCACAACTTACAGCAGTTCTTGATGCGTTTATTCCCCAATGGCCTGTGCACGGCCACTACTTTCCTATCTCTGAATGTGGACTGACTTTGCAAGATATCGCTTACTGCAATATTGTTCGCTGCCGCACGAGAAAAGACAAAGTGCCAAATACCAGAATAGCTGAACAGTGCGTCAACGAACACTTTGCCAGATGGCTGCGTATTCTTGCGCCCAGAGTTGTGGTTTTTATCGGTAAGTGGGCATCAAAACGGGGGCAACTATCGTAGCTGAAGCTAATATCCCACATGCTTTCATGAATCGCCAGCGCAGCCTCTCCTCCGCTGAGCGCCTTACAAATCGCTCAACTGTCGTCTCTCTGGTTCGGCAGTGTCGTGGCTAAGTTACTTAAATAACCGCTAAGCACTATCCCGAAGCAATAAACCTTTTAGGTATTCCCCCTCCGGAAAATTCAGCGCTACCGAATGATCCGCCGAGGCATGCAACCAGCCTTCGATGCGCGCCTCCACCCCGGCGTCGAGCGCCGCGCCGGCGACGATTTTCTGGAACAGGTCAGATTGTTCGAGCAGTCGGACAGCCTGTTGCAAGGGTCTGTTTCCGTAGCTACAATAACCTATGGCAGTCACCTTCGATCCGAAAAAGCGCGCGGCCACCCTTGCTGAACGCGGCCTCGATTTCAAGGACGCCACACTGGTGTTTTCAGGGACGACTTTTGAAGTCGAGGACAAGCGAAGGAACTACGGTGAAACCCGAATCATTTGCTTCGGTTTTCTACGCGGAAGGATCGTTGTCGTTGGCTATACACCGCGTGGCGCGGATCGTCACGTCTTCAGCATGAGGAAAGCAAATGACCGCGAAAAAGCGCGTCTCGCGACACTCCTTGGGCTCTGACCTGAAGCGCGTGGACGCCCACGTCATTCAGCGGCACGAGTACGACGAACTGCCGGAGCTGACGGATGACATGCTCGCCCGCGGCAAGATCAACAAAGGGGGGCGTCCCCGCTCTGCAAATCCGAGAAAACTCATATCCATCCGCTTGCCCGAGAGCGTCATCGAGCGCTGGCGCGCGACGGGGCCGGGCTGGCAAACGCGCATGGCGGACCGGCTAGCCAAGACACCGCCAAAGTGAAACCTGGCCACGCGGCAGTGCACCGGACGCCCGCAGGAGCAATCCGCGCGGGTGACTGCAAACGCTAAACCCCGACCCGCAACACCAAGCCCTTCAGATACTCCCCCTCCGGAAAATTCAGCACCACCGGATGGTCCGCCGAAGCATGCAGCCAGCCTTCGATGCGCGCATCGACCCCGGCATCCAGCGCCGCGCCGGCGACGATTTTCTGGAACAGGTCCGGGCTGACGCCACCGGAGCAGGAATAGGTCATCAGCAGGCCGCCGGGATTGAGCAGCTTGAAGCCGAGCAGGTTGATGTCCTTGTAGGCGCGCGCGGCCTTTTCGGCATGGGCGGCGGTCGGCGCGAGTTTCGGCGGGTCGAGCACGATGATGTCGAACTTGCGGCCGCCGTCGCGGAAGCTGCGCAGGGTCTTGAACACGTCGGCTTCGAGCCATTCCGCTGTTTGCCCGTCACCCGGCAGCTTGTTGCGCCCGGCATTGGCCTTTGCCGCCGCCAGGGCCGGGCCTGAGCTGTCGATCGCGGTGACTGACTTTGCACCGCCGGCCAGCGCGTTCAGCGCGAAACCGCCGCAGTAGCAGAAACAGTCGAGCACGGTCCTGTCACTGGCGAGCCCTCGCAGCAGCAGGCGGTTGTCGCGCTGGTCGAGGTAGAAGCCGGTCTTGTGGCCCTGTTCGGCGTCCACCGCGAATTCGAGGCCGTGTTCGCGCACCGACAGCGGGCCCGCCGCGGGCTCGCCGCGCAGCAGGCCGGACTGCGGCGGCAAACCTTCCAGTTCGCGCACGTCGGCATCCGAACGCTCGATCACGCGCGCGACACCGGGCAGCGCCACCAGCGCATCGGCAATCGCGCCGCGCCAGCGTTCGGCGCCGGCGCTGAGCAATTGAACGACCACGGTGTCGCCGTAACGGTCGGCGACGACGCCGGGCAGGCCGTCGGATTCACCATGCACCAGGCGCGTGCCTTCGCCGGCGGAAACACTGCGCGCTGCCGCCGCGCGCGCGACGCGTTGCGCAAAAAACCCGGCGTCGATGTCGCCCGCGGTCCACGACCAGACGCGGGCGCGGATCTGCGATTCCGGGCTGTACGCGGCGACCGCGAGGAAGGCACCGTCGGCGGAACGCACTTCGACGGTATCGCCGAGCTGCGGCTTGCCTTCGACTTTCGCGATGGCCCCGGAGAATACCCAGGGATGCCGGCGTTTCAGCGATTTCTCGCGGCCGGGTTTGAGTATGAGTCGATGCAATTCAAAAACCTTTCTTGTCCCTCTGTCCGCATAAGTGGGGCGGTGTCGACTTTTCAGGCCGCATGACAAAAAGCCTTTGGCCGCCCCTCACCCCAACCCTCTCCCCCAAAGCTTTGGGGGAGAGGGAGTTTTATTTGTGCGCACTAAGTTTTTCGTTTCGCCCGCGGATGTGCCGCGTCGTAAATCTTCGCAAGATGCTGAAAATCCAATTGGGTATACACCTGCGTCGTCGAGATGCTGGCATGGCCCAGCATTTCCTGCACCGCGCGCAGGTCGCTGCTCGACTGCAACACATGCGAGGCAAAGGAATGGCGCAGCATGTGCGGATGGACGCGGGCGGCAATGCCCTGCTGCTGCGCGCGGGCCCGCACGCAGGACTGCACTGTGCGCGGTCCCAGGCGCCGGCCCTTGAGATTGACGAACAGCGCCTGAGCATCGGCCTGCGGCAGCGTCGCGCGCTGTGCGAGCCAAGCCTGCAGCGCCTGCACCGCATGACTGCCCACCGGCACGATACGCGTCTTGCTGCCCTTGCCGGTGACCCGCACCGTAGCATCGGAGAAATTGACATCCTCCGGCGAGAGACCTGTCAGTTCCGACAGGCGCAGGCCTGAGGAATAGAACAGCTCGAGGATCGCGCGGTCGCGCACGACCAGCGCGTCATCAGACGCCAGCTCCATCAACTGCCGCGCCTCGTCCGGCGACAGCGCATGCGGCAGGCGCTTCGCGCTTTTCGGCGCGCGGATGCCGATGCAGGGATTGTGCGCAGCGCCGTGGTCGCGCGCGAGGTAGTGGTAAAAACCGCGCCAGGCGGAGAGCATGCGCGCAAGGCTGCGGCCGTCGAGGCCACGACCGTGCAACTGCGCAATGCCGCGCCGGATGTCGTGCGCAGTCAGTTGCCCGGGCAGCCGGTCGGCAGCGAAACGCAGCAGGGATTCGATGTCGCGCCGATAATTTTTGGCGGTATGCGCCGACAGCCGGCGTTCGTGGGTGAGGTGGCGGATGTAGCCGGCGAGCTGTTCGGCGGAAGCCGGAAGTATCGGCGCAGCGGACGCTTCGGGAGATTTTCGCCCGCGGGCAGTCACGCCGGTTCCAACTGGCGCCGCAGGCAGGCGGAAACGATTTCGCCGATGCGCGTCAGGTAGAGGGTGCCCATCTCGGGATAGAAACGCTGCGCATCCTCGCTCGCCAGCGCGAGCAGGCCGAAGGTGTCGGCGCCGCGCAAGGCGACGTAGGCGTACGATTTCAGCAGCGGCGCGGCTTCACCGAAAAACGCTGCGGTGTCAGCCATGGCCAGCGGACCACAGTGCGGGTGCCCCAGGCTGGCAGCAAAAACGCGCGTCGCCTCCGACACCGCATCGGCTGCACCCGGATGCCACAGCTTCAGAGCGACATGCGGTACCGCAAAATCTTCGCGCAGGTTGAAATCGACCGCGTGGCGCAGCGCGCCGAGGTCGCGTGCGCCGACCAGCGCCAGCACCAGGCGGTGCACCTTCTCGCCGATGATGTCGTTTTCCTCGCCGAACTGGATCATCTCAGAAAGCTTCCCTTCGAGCTGCTTGCCGCGTTCGCGCAGTGTCAGTATCTGCCGCTCACCGATGGAGATCGCGCGTCCGCCGTGGGGATGCGGAATGAACACGTCGGCGACAACTTCCGCGTATTGCTCGAAAAACTCCGGGTGTTCCTTCAGGTACGCGGCAACGTCGTCGGGCTTCATCATGTTCCTTGCGGTTCGTTCTGGATTTGTTCAGTCGGGCAGTTCGACGGTGCCGTCGAACACGGTCACCGCGGGCCCGGTCATCAGCACCGGTTGGCCTGCGCCGGACCATACTATAACGAGGTCGCCGCCGCGCGTCGAAACCGTAACCCGCGCATCAAGCAGGCCGCGTTCGATACCGGCCACTACTGCGGCACAGGCTCCCGTGCCGCAGGCCAGCGTTTCGCCGGCACCGCGCTCGTAAACGCGCAGGCGGATGTGACCACGATCAACGACCTGCATGAAGCCGGCATTGACACGTTGCGGAAACAGCGGATGGGCTTCGATCAGCGGGCCCTGTGTCGCCACCGGTGCTGAGTCAGCATCAGCAACGACTTGCACTGCATGCGGGTTTCCTATGGATAAAGCATTGATTTTAATGATATTTTTATCTACGGCCAGATCATACAGCGGCAGCCGCGCCGGCACCGTGAACGGGATCTGCGCCGGCTCGAACCGGGGCACACCCATGTTCACGGTGACTTCGCTATTCGCTTCCAGCCGCGGCTCGATGATGCCGGCGAGGGTACCAACGCGGATGACCTTCTTGTCCGTGAGCCCGCGCTGGTGCACATAACGCACGAAACAGCGCGCGCCGTTGCCGCACTGCTCCACCTCTCCGCCATCGGCGTTGAATATGCGGTAGTAAAAATCCGTGTCCGCGGAGCGCGCGGGTTCGACCATCAGCAGCTGGTCGCAGCCGACGCCGAAATGGCGGTCGGCGATGAAACGCAGCTGCGCCGGCGTCAGCACCACCGGCGAGCGCGTGGCATCAACAACGACGAAGTCGTTGCCGAGGCCCTGCATCTTGGTGAATGTCAGTTTCATGGGGTCATTCCCATCTGAACCCGTGTCATCCATCTGCCGAGCGCCGCCGAGACAAGGAGCCCGCGAGCACGCGACGAGACATTACCTCCATGTAAGGCGAGGAGCGGCGCAGCGGGCGACGCAGTATCGGCAAGCGCAGGCATGGAGGACATGTGTTCAGCGGCACTGATCGCGGTAGTCGCGATATATACAGCGATCCATGACCACCGTCATGCCACCGGCTTGCGCGCGCAACGCCGCCGGTTCGTTGACGATGCCTTCCTGGATCCAGATCGCCTTCAGCCCCAGCGCCAGACATTCGTCGACCACGCCGTCAATGAACTCGGTGCTGCGGAAGACGTCGACGAGGTCGATCGGCTCCGGGATGTCCTTCAGCGCCGGATAAACCTTCTCGCCGAGAATTTCGGTTGCCGCAGGATGCACCGGGATCACGCGGAAACCGAATTCCTGCATCGATTTCGATACGCCGTAACTCGGCCGCGAGGCATTCGGCGACAGGCCGACCACGGCAATGGTTTTTACTTTTTTCAGCAGCGCGCAGCGCGCCTGCGCATCGGGATTCTCGAACATGTTCAGACTCATTTCAGGTTCAGTTCTTTCGCCATCAGGTAATCGTCCATCACGAATCCGCCGCCGATATCCTTCACCACCGCCTCACGCACGGCAAAACCGTGTTTGCGGTAGGCGGCAATCGCCTTCGTGTTGCCGCGATTCACCGCCAGCACAAGCTCACGGCAACCCTCGTGCCGCGCCAGTATTTCCGCCTGTGCGATCAGCCGCCCGCCGCAACCGCGGCGCTGCAGGTCGGGCCGCACGTAGAGCTTGTCGATCTTCAGCGCGGCATCGCCTTCCTTCTGCAGTGTCATGTAGGCCACGATTTCGCCATCCATGCGCAGCACGAACCACCACACACCGGTTTGCGCCAGCTCCTCGCGGATCACCGCCGGATCGTAGCGTTGTGCCAGCATGTATTCTATCTGCGCGGTGCTGATGATGCCCGGATAATGCGCATGCCAGATCGCGCGTGCCAGCGCGGCAACCGCTTCGACATCGGCTGCGGCCAGCGGCTCTATGCCGTCCCTTATCAACTCGGAATGCCTGACAAAATAATTTTCCGCCCTACCGTCAAGGTGTGCATTACGGGGCTGTAGCCCAATGTAACGAAGTGGAATCCGGGTCAGTCGTCGCAATGAGCCGCTGTGTTCCCGGACTCCGGCCTGCGGCCTCCCTCCGGGCTACGGGTATGGCGCACAAAGAGTCATTTTGTTAGGCATTCTTAGTAATAACGCGCCTCGCCCGGGGGCCGCGTCTTGAAACGCTTGTGCAGCCAGTAATACTGCGCCGGCATCTCGCGCACCCGGTCCTCAATGAAGGCGTTCATGCGCCGCGTGTCGGCGGCAAGATCGCCACTGGGGAAATTCTCCCAGGCCGGATGGAAACGCAGCACATAACCTGCGCTGCCCGGCAGCTGAGTGGTCACTGCCGGCACGACTACGGCGCCGGTCAGCTCGGCGATGCGCGCGAGTCCGGTGATGGTCGCCGCCGGCACACCGAAGAACGGTACAAAAATCGAATCACGTTCGCCGAAGTCCATGTCGGGCAGGTAATAAAAAGGCAGCCCGGCCTTGATCGCCTTCGCCACCGGCCGGATGCCGTCCTGGCGCGAGTAGAGTTCGGTCGGTCCCAGTCGCGTGCGCCCGTGCAGCAACACGGCATCGAAGGCCGCGTTCTTCTGCTTGCTGTACACCGACACCAGCGGACACTCCGCGGTCAAACGGATACCGCCCATATCGAGGCCGACAAAATGCGGCGCCAGCCAAATTACCGGCCGGTCGCGCACTGCGCGCCAGTGCTCGAGACCTTCGACGCGCACCAGCTTCAGCACACGCTCGCGGCTGCCCCACCACAGGATGCCGTGCTCGAGCAGACTGCGCGCAAAGGCGGCGAAATGTTCGCGCGCGAGTTCGCGGCGCTTGCGATCTCCCAGATCCGGAAAACACAGCTCGAGATTGGTCATCACCACACGCCGCCGTTCCGCAGCCAGCGCATGCAGCAGCAGCCCGGCCGCGCGGCCCAGCGGCGCCAGCAGCGACAGCGGCAGCCAGTGCAGCAGCCAGATCAGGGCGAGGCCGAGACGAGTCATGGAAGCAGGCAACGCATCATGCAAAATGCAGAATGAAAAATGAAAACCCGATCCCCGATGCGCCGGCTATTCTTCATTTTGCACTCTGCGCTTTGCACTTTGCACTGAGGCGCCGGCAGGCGCCTTGTAGCGGTTATAACCCCACAGATACTGCGCAGGGCAGCGCCGGATCACGTCCTCCACTGCGCGATTCAGCGCCGCGGGTGGCAGCGGCACCGGCACACGCTGCAGCTGCAGGTGGTAGCCCTTGCCCCCCGGCAGGCGCTCGGCGAAAGCCATCACCACCGCGGCGCCGGTGGACTCCTGCAGGCGGGTTACCAGCGTCATCGTGTACGCGGTGCGACCGAAAAAATCCGCCCATTCGCCCTCGCCGACGCCCGGCGCCTGATCGGGCAGCACGCCGATCGCCTCGCCACGGCGCAGCGCCTTGTAGAGCAGGCGCACGCCCTGCAGGTTTGCTGGCGCCAGCCGTGCCTGCGCGCGGGCACGGCCTGCCCGCATCAGCGGCTCGAGCGCCGCGCGCTTCGGCGGGCGGTAGAGCACGGTCAGCGGCAGCCGCCGCGCGCCATAAAGGGCGGCAATCTCGAAACAGCCGAGATGCGGCGTCAGGAAAATGAGACCCCGGCCTTTGCGCTGCGCCGCTTCGACCACGCTCCAGTCGTCGCAGCGCACGATGGCGTCGATCTCGTCGTCGCGGCCGAACCAGACCCGGCACAGCTCGGTGATGCCCTTGCCAGCCTCGGCCACGGCCGCGTGCAGCGTGCGCCGGAACGAGGACTCGTCCGCGCACAGGCCGCTCGCACGGAGGTTCTCGCGCAGCCGCCGGCGGTACGTCGGTGACAGCGCATAGACCAGCCAGCCCAGACCAGAGCCAAAAAAATGCAGTCCGGCCAAAGGCATACGCGCGCAGCACCGCATCAGCTTCAGCACCATCGTTGCCAGAGGGAATTCCGTTAAGAAATCGGGGGTTATATGCTATTCTAGCGGCCTTTTTGCCGGGCCCTGCAGCGAATTGTCCGGTATCCATCAACCTTCAACGTGATCGAACCGTCCAAGCCCATGAGCAATTTCCTGTTCACTTCCGAGTCGGTGTCCGAAGGACATCCCGACAAGATCGCCGACCAGATTTCCGACGCCATCCTCGACGCCATCCTGGCGGCCGACAAGAACGGCCGCGTCGCCGCCGAAACCATGACCCACACCGGCCTTGTCGTCCTCGCCGGCCAGGTAACCACCGATGCGCGCGTCGATTACGCCAAGGTCGCACGCCAGGTAATCAAGCAGATCGGTTACAACGACTCCGAAATCGGTTTTGACTACAAGAGCTGCGCCGTGATGGTGTGTTACGACCAGCAGTCACCGGACATCGCGCAGGGCGTGGACGAAGGCAAGGGCCTCGACCTCGACCAGGGCGCCGGCGATCAGGGCCTGATGTTCGGCTTCGCCTGCGATGAGACCCCGCAACTGATGCCGATGCCGATCTATTACTCGCACCGCCTGATGGAGCGCCACGCCGAGCTGCGCCGCGACGGCCGCCTGCCTTGGGCACGTCCCGATGCTAAGTCGCAGGTATCCGTGCGCTACGTCGACGGCAAGCCGCACCACATTGACACGGTAGTCATTTCCACGCAGCACCGCGAAGACATCGGCCACAAGGAACTGTCGGACGCGATCATCGAGCAGGTTTGCAAGCCCGTGCTGCCGAAGAACATGATCACCAAGGACACCAAGTACCTGATCAATCCGACCGGGCGCTTTGTCATTGGCGGCCCGCAGGGCGACACTGGCTTGACCGGGCGCAAGATCATCGTCGACACCTACGGCGGCTATTCCCGCCATGGTGGCGGCGCGTTCTCCGGCAAGGATCCGTCCAAGGTCGACCGTTCGGCCGCCTACGCCGCGCGTCATGTCGCGAAAAACATCGTCGCCGCGGGACTGGCCACCAAGTGCGAAATCCAGGTCGCCTATGCCATCGGCGTCGCGCGCCCGGTCAGCGTGCTGGTCGACACCTTCGGCACCGGCAAGATCGCCGATGAAAAAATCGCCGTGCTGGTCGAGAAGCATTTCGACCTGCGGCCGAAAGGCATCATCCAGGCGCTTGACCTGCTGCGCCCGATCTACACCAAGACCGCCGCGCACGGCCACTTCGGTCGCGACGAGCCGGAGTTCACCTGGGAACACACCGACAAGGCCGCTGCACTGAAGGCCGACGCCGGCATCAAATAAGTCTCAGCGCTGCATCAAAAACGCCGGCACATGCCGGCGTTTTTGTTTGCGCTTCAGGCCGGGCGCCGACGCAAACGCTCGCGCACCCCGGCAAAGGTCAGCGCCGCGACCACCGCCGACAGCAGAAAGTAATAGACGGGATAGACACTCTGCGCAAACGCCTGGGTGCCGGTCCCGCTCAGCACCGCGCCGAACATCGCCAGATAGGCCGCGCACCAGACGAACCACGGGCCGGGTGTTTCGTGGCCGTGGCGCAGCGTGGATTTCCAGATCGGAATGAAGCTGACGATCGAGGTGGTCACCGCCAGCGTGTTCGCCCAGACCGCGCCGCCGGTCGCGGCATACAGCACCCAGGCACCAAGGTCGAAACCGACGGCGAGGTAGTCCGTCCCGCGCGCGGGCTGATAGACGACTTCGCGCGAACCCGCGGCACGCTTCGCAAACTGCAGCACCACCGTCAGCGCAAATATCGCGCAGCAGCCGAGAAAGCAGGCCAAAGGCAGCGCCGAAGTCGCCCAGTGGCTGTCGATCGCATCGAAAGTGCGGTACTCGACCCAGGCCCCGATCAGCCACATGAACCAGCTCGCAGCGTTGGGCCGCGTGCGCCCGCGCAGTATGCCCACTGCATACCAGGCATAGCCGGCCAGGTGCAGCAGCAGAGCCAGTGCACCGAACAGTGCAGCCAGAGTCATCGTCGCCATTTATAAAATCATTTTAAACAAATACTTATGAAGCGTCTTAGGGCAAGCCGACGCCTCGCAGCGCATCAGCTATAATCCGCCCCGCTGAGGAGCGTTGCGACCGGCGGGTTTTCAAACCCTGTGCCGGCCAGGCTCAGCAAGAATCAACGGCGCTCGCACCGGCAACGGTGCGAGCGCTTTTTTATTGCAGTTCTTGAATGCATGCCCCCGAGGGGCGCTGCGACCGGCGGGAACCCCGCCGGCCAGGCTCGGGCGGCAGTGCTGGAAACGGCGCCCGCCAACCATCCAGGAGTTTTACATGAACACCAAAACCGCCGACTACAAGGTCGCCGACATCAAGCTGGCCGATTTCGGCCGCAAGGAAATCGCTATTGCCGAGACCGAAATGCCCGGCCTGATGGCCATCCGCGAAGAGAACAAGGGCAAACAGCCGCTGAAGGGCGCGCGTATCGCCGGTTCGCTGCACATGACCATCCAGACCGCTGTGCTGATCGAGACGCTGGCCGAATTGGGCGCTGACATCCGCTGGGCCTCCTGCAACATTTTCTCGACCCAGGACCACGCCGCCGCCGCGATCGCCGTGCGCGGAATCCCCGTGTTCGCCTACAAGGGCGAATCGCTGGAGGACTACTGGGAATACACCCACAAAATTCTCGAGTGGAGCGACGGTGGCACGCCCAACATGATCCTCGACGACGGCGGCGACGCCACACTGCTGGTGACGCTGGGCGCGCAGCACGAGCGCAACAAGACCCTGCCGCCGGAAGGCACCAACGAGGAAGAGGTCGTGCTGTTCGCGGCGATGCGTAAACGTCTTAAGGAAAAACCCGGCTACTACTCGAACATCGAGAAGAACATCAAGGGCGTCACTGAAGAGACCACCACCGGCGTGCACCGCCTCTATCAAATGGAAAAGGAGGGGCGCCTGCCTTTCCCGGCGATCAACGTCAACGACTCGGTGACCAAGTCCAAGTTCGACAACCTCTACGGCTGCCGTGAGTCGCTGGTCGACGCCATCAAGCGCGCCACCGACGTGATGGTCGCCGGCAAGGTCGCGCTGGTCTGCGGCTACGGCGACGTCGGCAAGGGCAGCGCAGAGGCGCTGCGCGCACTGTCGGCCCAGGTCTGGGTCACCGAAGTTGATCCGATCTGCGCGCTGCAGGCGGCAATGGAAGGTTTCCGCGTGGTGACCATGGACTACGCCGCCGACAAGGCGGACATTTTTGTCACTGCCACCGGCAACCTCGGCGTGATCAACCACGATCACATGAAGCGGATGAAGCACAACGCCATCGTCTGCAACATCGGCCATTTCGATTCCGAAATCGAAATCGCCAGCCTCAAGCAATACAAATGGGAAAACATCAAACCGCAGGTCGATCACGTGATTTTCCCCGACGGCAAACGCATCATCGTGCTGGCTGAAGGTCGCCTGGTGAACCTCGGCTGCGGCACCGGCCACCCGTCGTTCGTGATGTCGAGCTCCTTCGCCAACCAGACACTGGCACAGCTGGAGCTCTACACTCAGGGCGGCAAATACCAGAACAAGGTCTACGTACTGCCGAAACACCTCGACGAAAAAGTCGCGCGCCTGCACCTGAAGAAACTCGGCGTGGAACTGACGGTGCTCAACGAGAAGCAGTCCGACTACCTGCAGATGCCCGTTGACGGTCCGTACAAGCCGGAACACTACCGGTATTGATGCGCCAGGAGTATGGCGGCAGGAGTGAGGAGATGCCGGTGAAGCGTGCGCACCACGACCTGATGGCCTGGCAACAGGCCGTTCAGCTCGTGGAGGCGGTTTATCTCTGCACCCAGGCATTGCCGGCGGATGAGCGATTCGGCCTGACTGCGCAAATCAGGCGATCCGCCGTGTCCGTTGCCAGCAATATTGCAGAGGGTGCGGCACGCTCCGGAAGCAAGGAGTTCCTCCACTTTCTGAACATGGCGCGGGGATCGCTCAGCGAACTGGAAACGCAGCTGATCATCGCCCGCAATCTGCGCTACATTGAGCCTGATAACGCGGTTTTCTCGTCAATCGAAACTGTTTTCGGTCTCCTGGGTGGCTTGATAAATTCGATCCGAAAGACGACCCCACCATGAACACGCCTCGCCCGACACGCCACCTTTCACGCCTGACGCCTGACGCCTCACGGAGTTTCAGCTTCGAGTTCTTCCCGCCGAACACGCCGGAGGGTATGGACAAGCTCGCGCAGACTGCGAAGCAGCTGGCTCAGCTCAATCCGAAGTTCTTTTCGGTAACCTACGGTGCCGGTGGCTCGACCCGGGAACGCACGCTGCGCGCAGTGCTCGACCTGCGCGCCGCCGGCCATGCCGCCGCGCCGCACATTTCCTGCATCGGCTCCTCGCGCGAGGAAATCCGCGACATCCTGCAAGGTTACCGCGAGCAGGGCATACGCCATCTGGTCGCCCTGCGCGGCGACCTGCCCTCAGGCACCGCAACGGCCGGCGAATTCCAGTACGCCAACGAACTGGTGGCCTTCATCCGCGCCGAGTTCGGCGATCATTTCCACATCGAGGTCGCGGCCTACCCGGAATACCACCCGCAGGCAAAAAGCGCGCGGGACGACCTGCTCAATTTCAAGCGCAAGGTCGAAGCCGGTGCGAATTCCGCCATCACCCAGTATTTCTACAACGCCGACTGTTATTTCCACTTCGTCGATGAATGCGCGGCAATGGGCCTGTCGCTGCCGATCGTTCCCGGCATCATGCCAATCGGAAAATTTTCGCAGCTGGCGCGTTTCTCGGACGCTTGCGGCGCGGAAATCCCGCGCTGGATGCGCCGCAAGCTGGAAGGTTACGGCGACGACAGCGACTCGATCCGCGCCTTCGGCCTCGACGTGGTGACACGACTCTGTGACGACCTGCTAGCGGCGGGCGCGCCCGGCCTGCACTTCTACACGATGAACCAGGCGGGACTCACCACGAATATCTGGCAACGGCTCGGCTTGTAGCTGTCGTCGCGCTGCTGCTGCTGCTGCGGCCCGGCCCTGATCCTCCGCAAATGGCGCCACCCGTCGTTATACTCCCGTTGGCGCAGCCGCGCCCGCCACATCGAGGGAGAAGACGATGACGCAGGAACAACAAAATCCGCAAGACACGGATCTCCGGACACTCGCTCTCGCAGCCAAGGCCAGATCTCCCGCCGAAGCCGCGGCTCTTCTCGCCGAGTACCCGGCGGCGCTGATCGCCGAAGTCCTGCAGAACCTCCCCCCTGCGCTGACCCAGGACGTGCTGGCCGAATTACCCGGCGGGCTGGTCGACGGCATTGTCCATGCTGCACCGGAGCTGACCGTCGCGCAGTGGCGCACCAACCAGCAGTTTTCCCAAGGCAGCATCGGCCGCATGATGGAGCCGGTGCGCGCAGTGTTCCAGCCGCAGACGTCGGTGCGCGAAACCATCGAACAGCTACGCCCGCTGGTGCGCACCGCTTTCATCACCTACGGCTACATCATCGACGACAGCGGGCGGCTGCTCGGCATCGTTACCATGCGCGACCTGCTGTTCGCAGACGACAATGCACCGCTTGAATCAATCATGCTGCGCAACCCTTTTACGCTGACACCGGATTTGCCGCTGGCCGACGCGATGAAGCTGGTGCTCGACCGCCATTACCCGGTCTACCCGGTCTGCGACAGCGAAGGCCGGCTGCTCGGCCTGATGCGCGGCCAGACCATGTTCGCCGAACAGGCCTTCGAGATCACCGCGCAGGTCGGCAGCATGGTCGGTGTCGAGAAGGAGGAGCGGCTGGCGACGCCGCTGAAAAGCAGTTTCAGGTTCCGTCATCCCTGGCTGCAGATCAACCTGTTGACGGCCTTCGTCGCTGGCGCGGTGGTGGCTGTTTTTCAGGATACGGTCGACCGGCTGGTGATCCTCGCGCTGTTCCTGCCGATTCTCGCGGGGCAGTCCGGCAACACCGGCTGCCAGGCGCTGGCGGTGACGCTGCGCGGGATGACGCTGGGTGAGCTGAAGGCCGGTGCGGAGCGCAAGCTGGTGATCAAGGAAGCCTCACTCGGCGCGCTGAACGGCGCGTCCACCGGACTGGTGGCGGCACTGGGCATGTACGTCGTCGCCACTTACCAGAACAATCCGAACGCCCTGTTGCTGGGTATCGTGGTCTGGATCGCGCTGGTCGGCAGCTGTGTCGCCAGCGGCGTCGCCGGAGCGATGGTGCCGCTGACGCTGAAGCGCTTCGGCTTCGATCCCGCCACCGCATCCAGCATTTTCCTGACCACCGCCACCGACGTGGTCAGCATGGGCCTGCTGCTGGGACTCGCTGCGATTCTGATCTGAGTTTGCAACTGCCGCAGTAAAAAGGCCGCCCGGAGGCGGCCATCTACTGTGACGAGGAACGCTCAGGCGGCCTTGGCCGGCGCCTTGCGCTTCTTCGCCTGCGCCGCGTTGGCGTGCATCGAGGCATAGGCCGCATGCGCCGCCGCCTCCGCGTCGCCGACATGCACGTCATGACCCATATCCTCGAGCACCGAACCGAGCGCCGACAGGCACAGCATCACGTTGTCCGGTCGGCAGGAGTAGCCCATCAGACCGAAACGCCAGATCTTGCCGGCGAGAGGCCCAAGACCGGCACCGATTTCCAGGCCGAACTCGGAGAGCAGGGTTTTACGCACTTCCGCTTCATTGACGCCTTCCGGGCACAGCGCCGCATTCATCTGCGGAATCTGATAAGGCTCCTTGACCAGAAACTTCAGGCCCATGGCTTCGAGCCCGGCCTTCAACGCGGTGTGGTGTCGGTTCACACGCGCCCAGGCGTTCTCCAGGCCTTCTTCGCGGATCAGCAGCAGCGCTTCGTGCAGCGCGAACAGTGAATTGGTCGGTGCGGTGTGGTGGTAGGTACGGGTGGTTTCACCCCAGTAACCGAGCAGCAGGTTCATGTCCATGAACCAGGAATGGATCTTGTCCTTGCGCGCCTTGACGTGTTCGACCACGCGCTCGGAGAAGGTCACCGGCGACAAGCCCGGGGTGCACGACAGGCATTTCTGGCTGGCGGAATAAGCAGCGTCGATTTTCCATTCGTCGACCAGCACCGGCGAGCCGCCCAGCGAAGTCACGGTATCGACAATCGTCAGCGCATTGTATTTGTGCGCGATCTCGACCAGGGTCTTGGCGTCCGACAACACGCCGGTGGAAGTCTCGGCATGCACAAAAGCAACCAAGCGCACATCGGGGTTTTTCTTCAGCGCGTCCTCGAGTTTCTGCGGATCAACAGGTTCGCCCCATTTGTCCTCGACCACGATCGGCGTGCCGCCGCAGCGCTCGACGTTTTCGATCATGCGACCGCCAAACACACCATTGCGGCAGACGATGACCTTGTCACCGGGGGTCACCATGTTAACGAAACAATACTCCATGCCCACCGAGCCCGGTCCGGAGATCGGGAAGGTCAGCGGGTTCTTGGTCTGGTAGGCGTAACGCAGCAGCGATTTCAGCTCTTCCATCATCTCGACGAACACCGGGTCGAGATAACCGATCGCCGGCTGACTCATCGTGGTCAGCACGCGCGGATGAATCTCCGTCGGGCCGGGGCCCATCAGCGTGCGTTGCGGCGGGTGAAACGAGTTGATGCGCTTGCTCGGCGCGTACTTGTCCATGGTGAATTCACTCCCTGGGGTGGTGTTGGTGAAAAAATTCTCTCCGTCCGGCCGCGACTTGAGCTTCAGCGGCTTGCGCGAGGTGGCCTCGTTCAACACGTCGACAGCGGTGATCTGTCCGCCGGTGACCTGCTCGACCTCCATGGCCCAACGCGCCGGCACATAGCCCGACTTGACCCAGTGGTTGACCACGGCGCGATCCAGACAGAAGCGGCGTGCCACTTCAGCCTGGCTGCCGAACAGTTCGACGAGACGGGCAGCGCAATTCATCGGCAAAACGGAATCGGATTCAAAATGGAAACTAATGACAAAGTGGCAATGGGGAACGGACGCCAATTTATCATGGCAAAATTATTTTGACAAGCCGACTTTAACGCCGGATAAACGCTGTAACTATTTGATTTTATTGATTATTTTAAATATATAAGCTTACATCAAACTGTCATCAAATCGTTATAATGTCGTTGACTCTCCTTTTCCAACTGCAACAAGGATTGCTCGATGAAACGCCAAACCTGCCTGCCACTGGTCGCCATTGCTTTGGCACTGGCCGCGCCCGTCGTCGCCGCCCAAAGCGGCCCCTTTCCCAACAAACCCATTCGCCTGATCGTGCCCTTCCCTCCGGGCGGCGGCACCGACCTGGTGTCACGAATGATGCAGCCCGCACTCATCGCAGAACTCGGTCAGCAAGTGCTGCTAGACAGCCGTGGTGGCGCGCAAGGCAGTCTGGGCACGGCGATTGCAGCAACCGCCAATCCCGATGGCTACACGGTGGTCATCGCCGAGATCGGTGCAACAGCCGTAGCACCGGCGCTGATGACCAACCTCAGCTTCGACATCGCCCGCGATTTCGCCGGCATCAGCCAGCTGATCGAGCAGCCGTACATCATGACCGTGCATCCGAGCATCCAGGCCAATACCCTGCAGGAATTCATCAAGCTCGCGCAAAGCAAGCCCGGTGCGATGAACTTCGGCTCGGGCAACGTGACTGCGCACATCGCGCAGGAAGCCTTTTTCCAGACCGCAGGCATCAAGCTCGTGCACATCCCCTATCGCGGATCCGGCCCGTCGGTGGCTGCGGCAGTCGGCGGCGAAGTGCAGACGTTGTTCTCGGGCCCCGGCGCGGCGATCCCGCAGATCAAGGCCGGCAAGCTGCGCGGCCTCGCAGTGACCACGGCAAAACGCGCTGCCCAACTGCCTGACGTGCCCACACTGGTCGAGTCGGGCTACAAGGGCTTCACGATCTCGGGCTGGTATGGCCTGATGGGGCCGATCAAGATGCCGAAAGAGGCCATCGCTACCCTGAACAAGGCCGTCACCACGGTGCTGAAGGGCGAAACCGGGAACATGCTGCGCAGCCGCGGCTACGATCCGGTGCCGACGAGCCCGGCTGAATTCGACAAGTTCATGCGCGCCGAGATCGTGCGCTGGAGCAAGGCCGTCAAAGAGTACAACATCAAGCCGGATTTCTAAGGCCTTCCCCAGCAGGCGGCGGCGCTGTGTGCCGTCGCCTACTCGGCATCGAATGCAGTATCCCCGTCGGCAACCGGCAAGCCGGTTGCCCGCACTGCGGCAAAATCAAACAGCTCCCGATCCAGCAGGTGTGACGGCCTGACGTTCTGCAGGCTGGTCAGCAGCGTCTCGACGCGTCCCGGATGGCGCCTCTCCCACTCGCGCAGCAAGGCCTTCATTTCCTTGCGCTTGAGATTTTCCTGCGAGCCGCACAGCGTGCAGGGGATGATCGGAAACTGCCGCAGCTGCGCATAAGCCTCGAGGTCCCGCTCGTCGCAGTAGGCCAGCGGCCGGATCACCACATTGCGACCGTCGTCCGACACCAGCTTCGGCGGCATCGCCTTCAGCTTGCCGCCGTAGAAAAGGTTGAGCAGGAAGGTCTCGAGGATGTCGTCGCGATGGTGCCCGAGCGCAATCTTGGTCGCGCCCAACTCGCCGGCGACGCGGTACAACACGCCGCGGCGCAGCCGGGAACACAGCGAACACATGGTCTTGCCCTCCGGAATGACCCGCTTGACGATGCTGTAGGTGTCCTGGTTTTCAATATGAAAGGACACGCCCAGCCGCGTCAGGTATTCCGGCAGCACATGCTCCGGGAATCCCGGCTGCTTCTGGTCGAGGTTGACGGCGACGATGTCGAAAGTCACCGGCGCACGGCTGCGCAGGTGAAGCAGGATGTCGAGCAGCGCATAACTGTCCTTGCCGCCGGAGAGACAGGCCATGACCCTGTCGCCCTCGGCAATCATGCCGTAATCGGCGATTGCCTGACCCGCCTGCCGGCGCAGGCGCTTGACCAGCTTGTTCGACTCATAGTGGTCGCGGCGCTCTCGATTGCTGCGCGGCGTAATGTGTATGACCTGACTATCCATGGCAATCCGTTCCGGCCCCTGCGCGGTATCCGCGACAGGTGCTCCGTATGTGGCGTTCAGTACATCATGCAACGATGCTGCGGCCGCCGTCGACAGCGAGGATCTGGCCAGTGACGAAAGGCGCGGTCATCATGTACTCGACGGCAGCAGCAATGTCTTCTGGTTCGCCGGTGCGTTTCAGCACCGTGCGGCTGACGATCCGCTGGCGCGCGTCCTCGTCCTGCCAGTCCCCGCCTTCCGGCCAGATGATGGTACCCGGCGACACGCCATTGACCCGCACTTCCGGGCCCAGTTCGCGCGCCAGCGAGCGTGTCAGCGCCAGCAGCCCGCCCTTGGCCGCGGTGTACACCGCATGGTCCTTCATCGGCAGTTCGGCATGGATGTCGATGATGTTGACGATGCAGCCACCAGCCGCACGCAAGGCCGGCGCAGCCGCCTGCGACAGGAACAGCGGCGCCTTCAGATTGGTACCCATCAGATCGTTCCAGGCCTGCTCGTCGATGGCGCCCACCGGTGTCGCATAAAAACTGGAAGCATTGTTGACCAGCGCATCGAGCCGTCCGTTCAGGGCCAGCGCATCGGTGATCAACCGCGGCAACGCTGCGGTATCGAGCAGGTCTGCGCGCACTGCGACCGCCGAACCGGCACGCGCCGCATTCAATGCCTGCACCAGAGCCTGCGCATCCTCCGCGGAGCGATGGTGATGCACGACCACTGCGGCACCGACCGTGTGCAGACGCCGGCAGATCGCCGCGCCAACGCGCCGCGCAGCGCCGGTGACCAGCACCGTCTTGCCTGCCAATACAGTGCTCATCAACTGCCGCCCATCCTTGTTTGCCTCGTGTAATTCATTGTTTATTTTAGCGTAATATCCCGCGGTGACTTCAGCACAAGCGCATTCCGCACTGCCGCAGCCCGCCGCCGATGCGCTCGCCCTGAGCGCCCGCCTGGAGACCCGGATCCGTGACGACATCATGACCGCCGGGGGCTGGATCAGCTTTGCGCGTTACATGGAACTCGCGCTGTATTCGCCGGGACTCGGTTATTACAGCGCCGGCAGCCGCAAGCTCGGCGCCGCGGGCGATTTCATCACTGCACCCGAACTGTCACCCCTGTTCGGCCGCGTGTTGGCGCGGCAGATCGCCCCGCTGATCAATGCGGGCATGGACGACATCATCGAACTCGGCGCCGGCAGCGGCACGCTCGCCGCAACCCTGCTCACCGAACTCGACGCACTTGATCGACTGCCGCAGCAGTATCGCATTCTCGAAGTCAGTGCCGACCTGCGCCAACGCCAGCAGGCGCGCATCGCAGAAGCAACATCACGGCTCGCCGCACGCGTGCAATGGCTGGACAGCCTGCCCGAACGCATCGATGCAGTAATCATCGCCAACGAAGTTCTCGACGCACTGCCAGTGCACCGCATCCGCATTGTCGATGGATGCGCGCAGGAACTTGGCGTGACCGTCGATGGCGACGGCCGCTTCGGCTGGGCCTGCCGCGAGGCCTTCCCGGCCCTCGCCGCCGCCGTGCCGGAACTGCCCGAGGCTTATGAAACGGAAATCGGGCTGGGCATGCAGGCACTCGTTGCCGACCTCGGCCAGCGCCTCCAGCGCGGGCTGCTGCTTTTTTTCGATTACGGCTTCCCGGCGCATGAATTTTTCCACCCGCAGCGCGACCGCGGCACCCTCATGTGCCACTACCGCCACCATGCCCACGGCGATCCTTTCCTGTGGCCTGGACTGCAGGACATCACGGCCCATGTCGACTTCAGCGCCATTGCGCGCAGCGCGCCGCAGCTCGACCTGCTCGGTTATGCCAGCCAGGCGCAGTTCCTGATCAACGGCGGCATCACCGAACTTCTGGCCGAAGTGCCGGCCAGCGATGTCCTGCGTTACGCGCCGCTCGCCGCACAGGCGCAGAAACTGCTGTCGCCGGCGGAAATGGGCGAGCTGTTCAAGGTCATTGCACTCGGCAAAAACCTTCCCGTGCCGCTGCAGGGTTTCCGCCGCGGCGACCGCTCGCACACGCTGTAGCCGGAGCATCCATGGATTCCGGACTGGTTCTTTCCGATCCGCTGTGACTGGCTGCAGCCGGCGTGTTGTTTCTCGCCGGACTGACCCAGGGAGCGCTCGGTTTCGGCTTCCCGGCCATTTCGACGCCGCTGCTGATGTTGATGTTCGACGTCAAGACTGCAATCGTGCTCAACCTGCTGCCGAACTTCACCGTGAACCTGATCAGCGTGGTACGTGGCGGCAACTGGGGCGCCAGCCTCGGCAAATACTGGCCGGTGGCGATCTGGGTGCTGATCGGCTCCTTCTTCGGCGCGCAGTTCCTGATCCTGGCACCGCAGGAACCGATACGCCTGCTGCTGGCGCTGATGATCATCGCCTATCTCTGCCAGCAGCAGATGGCGAAGCTCGACTGGAGCTGGCTCGGCCGACATCCGCGCTGGTCGGCCTTCGCCTTCGGCATGACCGGCGGGTTTTTCTCCGGCAGCGTCAACAATTCGCTGCCGCCACTGCTGATCTATTTCATGCTGCTCGGCGTCGAAGCCACGGTGATGACTCAGATTCTCAATCTGTGTTTTCTCGGCGGCAAGATGGTGCAGGCGGCAACGCTGGGCGTCGCCGGCGAAATCCTTGTCAGCGCGGCCTTGGCCAACATTCCGCTGACCCTGATCGCGCTCGTCGGCATGGCAGCGGGCATGAAACTGCAGGCACACATCAGCGCACAGACTTACAGCCGGCTGTTGCGCCGGGCGCTGTTTGCGATCGCGCTGCTGCTGATCTGGCAGGCCTTGCGCGGTTGGCTGCCGGTGTAACATAAGCCGCGAATCCGGTTTCGCACTGGAGGTGGTCCGCGATGCCGTTCCTGTTGTCCCGTGCCCTGACCTCGGTCGTCCTGTTCGGTTTCCTGTCCTGCGCAGCCGCGCAGGACAGCCCGGCCGAACGCGCGCAATACCTCTGGTCGCAAAGCCCCCACGGCCGCATGCTCGAGCGTCTGCTGCCGCCGTCGCTGGAGCCCGGCCAGCTGCCCGAACCGCAGTCGGCGGGTGCACGCCTGACCGCACGTTACTGCATCCAGTGTCATTACCTGCCCAACCCGCAGATGCATACTCCTGCGCGCTGGCAGCCGGTGGTCGAGCGCATGCTCTGGCGCATGCGCGGCGAAGGCAACATGGGCCCACTGATGAAGGACATGATGGCCGGCGTCACCGCGCCCGACAATGCTGAAGCCGCAACCCTGATTACCTATCTGCGCAAACACGGCCAGCGTGAAATCGATCCGCAACATCCGGCACTGGGCACGCGCGCCGGACAGATCTACAGCATCGCCTGCTCGCAATGCCATGCCCTGCCGGACCCGCAGCGCCACAGTGCGCGTGAATGGCCCTCGGTGGTGCGACGCATGCAGCAGCACATGGCCTGGGCCAATACCGTGGTCGGTATCCCCGCGCTGCGCACTCAGCCCGAGCTCGACACAAAGGAAATCGTCAACCTGCTGCAGCGCCACGCGCGGCGCTGAGCCGGCAACGATCACGCCCAACCCGGACAAAACTTCAGGCCGCTGCCTTGGGCACCCAGCCGCGCGCTGTATCCACAAAAATCATCTTGTCCGTTTCGTGGCTTATGCGATCAAGGTCGTTTTCGCGATCGATCAACTCCCGGATCTTCACGTTGCCTTCCGCGTCTTCGCGATAAATCAGCCGCAGCATCCTGTCTGCCAGCTTGGGCACCCTTTGCCTGTTCTTCTCCCACAGCGCAATCGTCTGCGCTTCGAAACCGAACATGCGCCCCAGCGCCGCCTGCGAAAGATCAAGTTCCTTCCGGATGAAACGAAACTCCGCACCCGTCATCTTCGGTTTGCGCGTAATGGCCTTCGCCAGGGCGCGATGCAAGCCCTCCGCGTTCTGAATCGCCACCGCATCGCCGTATGGCGTCTTTTTCTTCGCGTAACCGTTCTGCAGCCAGACGTTCCGCAATCCGCACCCCGTGTACTTCAACATAGCAAGACCCTAATCGGTTATGTGATACACCGTAATGACAGTAACCCCTGTCGACTGAATCGACTCAATAGCCACTGCCACACCGACTGAATCCCCCGCCGTGTGATGTTCCACCGTGCATTTCCATCCTCCTTTGGTCATTTCCCGTACCGGCCCTTCGCTGATCCGGCCCGAGCGCAACACGCGCAAAAGCTGAACCAGCGTGATTTTTCTTGTGCTCATGCGTTGCTGCGCATGAGTGGTTAGATAAACCCGTGACGAATCCTTCGCTGCCTCGCGGATGATCTGCAAGGCGCGAGTCCCCGTCAGTTCCAGCAATCGTATCTTTGGGCTCACCTATAAAAATTATAGGTCTTAGGTAGACTAGCAAGCAAGGCAAATGTTCCCCGCGAGCAAGCCATACGGGTCGATTCACAACTGGAATATTGCCTGAAATCTATGTAACTTATTGATTTTAAAAGTTTTTTATATAGGGGGCTGGCCATCTTAAGATCACAAATTGTGATCTTAAAATTGCGCGCTCATCCGCGGCGGATGCGGGCCGGGACACGCAGCTTTGTTGGCGCAGTGATGATGCGATACCCACCTTCAGGCAAAGATTGGCGGCTTTCATAATATACAATAAAATCAATGGCTTGCATTTATTTTATCTGCGCTTATCGTCAGGCGCATTGCGGCCCACACTGCAGCGCGCATTGCATCTTTGTACCACTTCCACCGCCAACCGCTGCAGTTCAACTGTCGGCGGCCGATTGGCACAACGCCGGATATCGAGCACATGCCAGCCGCCCTCCACCCAATCAGCACCCAGCCCGAGTGTGGCGATGCGCCGGCCGGTTTCTGCACAACGCACCGAGAACAGGCGCACGTCGCCGGACTCGCAACGCGACGCATAGAGATCGAGGCAGTTACGCATGACATAAGCTTCTTCGATCAGTGCGGCACCGTTGGTCAAGGGCAGGACCTCAAAACGACCGATTACGGTTTGCGGTAATGGGAAGCCCCAACCCTGATAACGCATGCCCTCGATCCGCTGCGTCGCCAGATACCAGCCCTGCCAGTTGCGGCGCAGCCAGCGCCATCCGGCGCGGGCCTGGGATTTGGTCAGCACGTGTCCGGTGGCCATGGCCCAATGCAGGACGCCGGTCGCTTCGCTGACAAAAGCGGAAAACTCGGGGAATCGGCGCCGCGCATCCGCCGTCAGCAGCAGCACACGGATCACCGTCGGATGCACGGCACACCAGCGTGTGAAAAACAGCAGGCGGTCCCTGCCGCCGGGGATGTAACAGCGAAACCACGCCCGCGCCAGCGTGGGTGGCGGCGGGGGCGGCAATCCGGCGGCATCCAAGGTGCGCAGGTAGGACAGGCACACATGCAGCAAACCATTATTGGTGGCCATACTGCAGGCCACGCTGAACAGCCGGTCGCCGTGGCGGTGAACATATCGCCACGCCGCCTCCGAGCAACCTTTGGCCCGGAAGTAATCACGCATTTCCGCCACCGGGTCCGCCTTGAGCGGGAGCCGCCCTTCACGCAAAAACAGTTCAAGCATTTTGAGCAGTTGCGGGTTTTCCCGTGCGACCTGGCGGAACAGCTGCTCGTGGCGCCAGACCAGGTTGTAGGTGCTGCGCGGCATTTTCCCGGCGCCACGCGCCTGACGGGCATGAACCGCGAACGCCGACAAGGTACGATCCAGCCCCAGCGCGTGGGGCAGTCCTTCCCGCCGCAGCCAGACAAACCGCGGATCGCCGCGCAGCAAGCGGTAAGCAGTTTCCATCAGCCAGTTGTCGTGGGCCGCAGCCTGCCGTTCCGTCACGAATAATGGTCGTTGTCCGGTAACAACGCCCAGTCGCAGTTCCTCGATGATCCAGCGCAGCCAGTAAGACGTGCAAAGCGGCACGCCCAACTCAACCTCCAGATCCAGTGTCTGCGCATTGCCCCGCGCATCGATGCGAGCAACCGATACACGCCGCGAGACGTAATCCACCTGAAACCCTACATGACGGAATACCGTGATCAGTCGGCAGGGCCCTTGCTGCGTCACGCGCGGCGCGTATTCAAGCTGTGCATCGAGCCGGCCACAAAGGTCGGCCAGACGGCGGCGCAGCAACGCACGTCCTGCATCCATGGATGCGTCACAGCCAAAAGCACGGGCCAGTGTGTCGGGCACGGCGACGGGCAACCAGCGATCGGCAAGCTGTTGCGGGCGGCCGAGATGGTGCGCGAGTTTTTCCGGGAACACGACCGGTGTCGCCGCATCACGCAGGGATTGTGCCCGTGGATGTGGATTGTTCAGACGCTCGAATCCGAACAAGCCCGGCGCGTGCTGCGCGCGCAGTTGCAGCAGCGGCAGCAAAGCCTGTTGGCTTTGAGATTTCGCTTCTCGGGATGTTGCAGTAGCGGGCATGTTGCACCGGGCTTGAAGACGATGTGCCAATTTAACCAGCCCGGGCCCGACCTGCGGCAAAGTTCCCCTATTATTTCCGGTAGGGTCGCTACCGGGATACCCACTGGGGCCGGTTATGAATTTACAAAGCTTTTCCCTCATCCCCACCCTTCTCCCGAAGGGAGAAGGGCTTCACATGCCTATCCGCCGTCCGTTTCCGGCAGGCCGCGTAACATTTCATCGCGCTCCGGCAGGCGCAAATGGCCCATATAGGTGGAGATCAGCACTTCGCGGATGAAATGCGACAGCTTGATCCCGGCGTGATCGGCGAGGCGGGCAGCATCGTCGCGCAGGAGCGTCGGCATCCACACCTTGTAATTGAGGAAATTTTTGCCGAGAGACTGCTGGGTTACGGGTTCGTCGCCGTCCCAGTCGTTTGCTTCAACCTTCTCTTCGACCTGCCTCTTCAACTCTTCCTGCTCTTTATTCGAGAGTTTTCGCAAGGGATTTTTGGTGCGGTCACCGGAGCGGGAAAACATAGCCCCGGAACGGGACAACATCGTTTGCGGCCGGAAGAATCCCTCCTTTTGCAAACGCATCTGCTCAAAGCGATAACGGCCGTAAACATAAATAAACAGCGTCTGCTTGATCAGTTCGGTGCGGCTGAGGGCAAAATACTCCGCGAGTTCGCGCAAAATCTGGTCGATGGGTTCCGGCAACCAGACCTTGACGGCGACTTTGGCCGACTCGAATACGGCAAAGTCGCCGTCATACCGGGTCACTGGAATCTGTCTGGGAAATACCGTGCCGATGGACCCGGAAATCTTCTTCGGCACGGATTTCTTTTTCCCGAAGATCATGGTCAGAGCAGTCGTTAGATTTTCGGCACCGCCATCCCGCGCTGCACCGCCGGCCGCGCCGAGATCGCGTCGAACCAGCGCTTCACATTCGGAAAGTCATTGAGATCGGTCTTGTGCCATTCATGGCGCGCGACCCAGGGGTAGGTCGCCATGTCGGCAATGGTGTATTCGCCGCCGGCCAGCCATTCGTTGCCGGCGAGCTGCTTGTCGAGCACGCCGTAGAGCCGCCGCGTTTCGGTGACATACCGTTCGATCGCATACGGCACCGGTTCCTTCGCCGCGCGCAGGAAATGGTGCACCTGACCAAACATCGGGCCAACGCCGCCCATCTGGAACATCAGCCACTGCAGCGCGTCGTAACGTCCGCGCACCGCCTGCGGCAGGAACTTCCCGGTCTTGCCGGCGAGGTAAATCAGGATCGCCCCCGATTCCATCAGCGCGATCGGCTGGCCGTCGGGTCCTTCGGGGTCGACTATCGCCGGGATTTTGCTGTTCGGATTGATGGCGAGGAACCCGGGCTTGAACTGCTCGCCCTGGCCGATGTTGATGGCATGCGTCCGGTACGGCAGGCCGCATTCCTCGAGCATGATGGATACCTTGCGGCCGTTGGGAGTGCTCCAGGTATAGAAGTCGATCATGCTGTTCTCCGTAACTATTTGTTTGTGTTGGCTTGTTTTACTGCGTCTGCGACGGCCTGACGACGCACCTGAGCCACTGCGGCCTTGATCGCCGCGGCGCCGGACTGCCGGCGTGCCACCGCGCCGGTATCCACTGCCAGCACTGCCTCGTGCGTGCGCAGCAACCGCGGGCGTGCAATCCGCGCTTCGTGCTCGCCGGCGAGTGCCGCCTCGATCAGATCGCGAAAACGCTCCGGGCGGCGCCAGGCATCGGCCGCATCCATCACGTCGTACAATTCGCCGGCGTCCAGCGCAGCAGCGTCAGCCAGCGCATTGCCGTGACGCGATGCCAGCAGGGCGAGGTCGCGGCAGCCCGCGGGTACGCGCAGTTTCGTGCAAAGGGCATCGATTGCCTCGGGTTCAAGCCCGCGCGCGAGCGCGGCAAAGCGCACTTCAAGCGGCGCGTTTGACGCAGCCGCAGCGTCGAGCGCCGCAAGCACTTCGTCGATCGCGCCGTCGTCATACAAGGCATCAACCTGCGGCAGCACCCGTGCCAGCGCGCCGCATTCGCGCAGCACCGTGAACATCACCGATGGTGTTTTTTCCATCAGCCCCTTGGCCAACTCCTGCCACACCCGTTCAGCAACCAGCGCGTCAGCTTCACCGGCCTCGACCATCTGTAGCATGAGTGCCTGCGTTTCAGGCGCGACCGCGAAGCCGAAGCGCGCAGCAAAGCGCGCGACGCGCAGGATGCGCACCGGGTCTTCGGCAAAAGCCGGACTGACATGGCGCAGGATGCCCTCTCCGAGATCCTCGGCGCCGCGGCAGGGGTCGATCAGGCGGCCGTCTGCGTCGCGCGCCATCGCGTTGATGGTCAGATCGCGGCGCTGCAGGTCCTGCTCCAGCGTGACGTCCGGCGCGGCGTGGAAAGCAAACCCGTGGTAGCCGGGAGCGGTCTTGCGCTCGGTGCGCGCCAGCGCGTATTCCTCGTGGGTCTCGGGATGCAGAAACACCGGGAAATCCCGACCGACCGGGCGATACCCGAGCTTCAGCATGTCCTCCGGTGTGGCGCCAACAACAACGTGGTCGCGGTCCTGCACCGGCAGGCCGAGCATTTCGTCGCGCACCGCGCCGCCGACGATATAGGTCCTGATCGCCATGCTTAGCGCCGCGCGAGGTAACGCCGGTCGTCGAACATCAGGACCCATTGCGGGTAATAAGCAACCATCAAGGCAATGAACATTCCGGTCAGGAAGGCTTCACCCCAGGCCAGCAACAGGGCGTAAGGCAGATAGTACTCCGCCAGGTAGGCAGAAGCATACGAACCGGCCAGGGCATGCAGACCCGCCGCCGTAACGACGCTGGCCACCATCGCCAGCGCACCGGCGAAAAAGCCGCCGGCAAAAATGAACACGAACAGCTGGGATGGCAGCCAGCGTTCGACTGCCCGCAACAGCAGGTACGAGACCCAGACCGGGATCGCGCCGGCAAGCAGCGCATTCGCCGGATAGGCCGTTGCGTCGCCCATTCCGGCGAACGCCGCGGCGGCAGTGACCACGTAGAGCGCGAGTTGCGCCAGCCGCGGTCCGAACATCAGCATCAACACTGTCGCCCCAAGCAGGTGAATGCCGAGCCCGGGCTTGATGCCGGAGCGGATGGTCCAGAGGGTAAACACGATGGCGATGGCTGCGCACCACAGATTGAGGCGCGACGGATCACGCAGCGGACGCCAGGTACTGCGCACCAGCAGGGGCAGCAGTGTCAGCAACCACAGCGCCCAAAGAGCCGCCAGCCACTGCGCAGGCAGCAACCCCGCGGTGAGATTCACGGCCGGCTTGGCGGCACCGGCTCAGCGCCCGGCGCGTCTGCGCATCCGGTCATAACGCGCGCGCGGCGTGTTCGTCGCGAGCCAGGACGGCGCCAGCGCCTCCAGCGACTGCGGATGGATGCCAAAGGGAAAGGGGCTATCACTGACGCTGTCGATTTCCATAGAACGAAGGTTATCGCGAGTCATCAGCTTCACCGGCAGCAGTTCCATCGCGAAGGCCTGACAGTAGGACAGCCACCGGTTGAGCCCGATCACCGGCCGCGGCTTGCCGATGGTGCGCCCGACCCAACTCACCAGTTCGCGCAGCGTGTAACGCCGCGGGCCGCACAGATCGTAGCTGCGGCCGATGCTGGAAAAGTCGGAAAGCGCGTGCACGAACGCAGCGGCGACGTCGCCGGCATAAACCGGCTGGAAGCGCGCCTGCGGACTGGCCAGCGCCAGCACCGGCAGCAGCCGCAATAGCCCGGCGAACAGGTTCAGAAAGCTGTCCTCGGGTCCAAAAATCACTGACGGCCGGAAAATCGTCCAATCGAGTCCGGACTCGCGCACGATGACTTCGGCCTCACCCTTGCTGCGCAAATAGGCGCTGGGCGCATCCGGTGCCGCGGCCAGCGCGCTCATCTGCAGGAAACGCCGCACGCCGGCTTCGCGGCAGGCCGCCACCAGCTTGCGCGCCAGTTCGACATGGTTTGCGGCGAAGCCGTGCGGCCCGCGTGCGTCGTGCAGCACGCCGACCAGGTTGATCACCGCATCGCAGCCGCTGATGACGTCAGCGAGGGCTGCCGGATCGTGAACATCGGCGCGCACGACATCCACAGTAGGCAGCAGGATCAGCGACTTCGCGCGCTCGCGGTCGCGCGTCGGCACACGCACGCGGTAGCCGCGCGCGGCGAGCTGCTGGCAGATATGGCGGCCGACGAAGCCCGAACCGCCGATTACAGCGATGAGCCCGGAGCGATGATTGATGAACGGAATCCCTTGGGTGGCGTCGCTGCCATTGCTTTTTGTTTTTAGCTCATCGTTCATCATTCATCACTCCGCGCTGCTGTTACGGTGTGTCCCCCAGGGATTTTTCGCGGTCGCGCCGCCGCGGCTCGATGACCCCGATGCGCCCGTGCAGCGACTGCGCCTGCAGGCTGAAGTTGTGTGCGTAATAGCTGGAATTAGCCATTACCCGCTTCACGTAATCCCGGGTTTCGTTGAAGGGAATGCTCTCGGCGTAAATCGCCGCCTCCATGCGCTCTCCGGCGCGCCAGGCGCGCGCCCGGCCCGGTCCGGCGTTATAGGCGGCAGAGGCCAGCACCGGACTGCCGTCGAGGGTGTCCAGCACATGGCGCAGGTAATAGGTGCCGAGGCTGATATTGGTTTCGATCTCCGTGACCTGAGACCACTGCCAGTCCTTGAGCCCGATCTTGCCGGCAACCCATTTCGCCGTGGCCGGCATCAGTTGCATCAGGCCGCTGGCGCCGACGCGCGAGCGGGCCTGGGCAATGAAACGGCTCTCCTGCCTTATCAGACCGTTGACCCAGGCCTCGTCGAGGTCGAGCTGGCGTGCTGCGGCCTTGAGCTGGTCGCGGTATGGCGCCAGATAACGCAGACCGAAGTCATGTTCGAACACCGTGCGTTCGGCAGTGTTGATCGCACGGTCGTAGACCGAGTTGCGCCGTGCCACCTCGGCCGCGGCCAGCAACTGCCGGTCACTGAGCCCGCGGATCGCCCACAGCCATTCGCGCACTGCTTCCAGGCGCACGTCGAGCTGGAATAATGCCAACGCGCGGCGGATACCCGGACGTGCGGCCATCGCAGCGATATCCTGCTCCGTCGGCTTGTACGCTGCCGCCGGTGCATGCACCTTGCCGCCGAGGTCTTCCTGCGCCAGTTGCCCGTAGAAACTGTACTCGGCCGACAAAGGCTTCAGCAGCGCCAGGGCCTCGGCTTCGCGGCCGACGGTTTTCAGCGCGCGCGCCCTCCAGTAACGCCAAGCGGGATCCTCGGCCTCCTTCGGTGTCATCGCCTCGATCGACGCCAGCACTTCCGGCCAGCGTTGCGCGCGCAGCGCAGCGCGCACCTTCCAACCCAGTTGCAAATCACTCATGTCCTTGGCTCGCGAAAACCACTCCAGCGCCGCCGGATCATGACGCATCGCACCGAAGTAACCGATCATTCCCCAGACATAAGCGCGCTCTTCCTCGGAAAAGCGCGGTGCAAGCCGGGTCCAGTGCGTGGCCGCCTGCTGCGGCGAGGTGCGCGCCAGACGGTGCACCGCGAACATCGCCGCCTCGCGGCCGGCGCGCGACTTCAGTTCCAGGCGCGCGTCAGCGAGATGGGCAGTGGGATTGCCCAAAATCGCTGCAAGCAGGCTCGCATCCGGCGCCTGCCCTTTGGGCAGGAAGGCAGCAACCCGGCTGGCCAGTCCAGCCTGCCCCGCTTCCAGTGCCAGCCGCACCCGGGTCCAGACGTCTTCGGTCGACAACTGCTGGCTGCGCACCAACGCATCGAACAGCGGGTCGCAGCTCTGCGGCAGGCTCTGCGCGACAAACCACAACGGACGTGCTTCGCGCAGCGCCGTGGTGTCGGTCTGTACCCGCGCCTGCAGCGCGTAGCAGGTGGTCTCGAGGTCTTCGTTGACCAGCGCCGGCCGCTCGATGGAGAAAGTTTCCCACTGACCGTTCCTGCCTAGCTGTTTCAGCCAGTCGCGGCGCAGGTAATCCGACAGCGGCGTGTCGGGATTGGCCGCCAGCCAAGCGCGGAGCTCTGCGTGCTCCAGCCTTTCGAGGCGGGTTCGCAGCAGCCAGTACTGCACATAGGGTTCGAGGAGTTGTCCCTGGAACCGCGGCAGCAGTTGCTCCAGCCGCCGCGCATCGCCAGCCCGCGCCGCATCGCGCGCGGAGAGGAAGGCGTCATCCAGACTCGCCGCACCGGCAACGCTGGTGGGAAGCAGGACCGCAAAAATAAGTGGCAGTATCCAGGATTTAATCATAACTTATTGATTACAATCATTTTATCCTAAGAACAGGCGGTAGGCCGGATTGCGCGTCTCATCGACCCAAGGGTAACCCACCTGCGCCAGGAACGTGCGGAAACGCGCCTTGTCTGCCGGCGGCACCTGCATGCCGACCAGCACACGACCATAATCCGCGCCGTGGTTGCGATAATGAAACAGGCTGATGTTCCAGCCGCGACTCATGCTGTTAAGGAAACGCATCAGCGCGCCCGGCCGTTCCGGAAACTCGAATCGGTAGAGGATTTCGTTACTGACCGGCGCATGGCCTCCGACCATATGCCGCACGTGCAGCTTGGCCAGCTCGTTGCCGCTGAGGTCGAGTGTCTTGAGGCCGCGCCTGCGCAATGCGCGCACCAGCTGCGCCGTCTCGCGCCGGTCGCGCACCTGCACACCGACAAAAACCTGCGCCTGCTGCGCATCGTCATAACGATAATTGAACTCCGTCACGTTGCGCGGACCCAGCTGCTCGCAGAAAGCCTTGAAGCTGCCGGGCTGCTCCGGAATGGTCACCGCGAGGATCGCCTCGCGGTTTTCACCAAGCTCCGCTTCCTCTGCGACAAAGCGCAGGCGGTCAAAGTTCATATTGGCGCCGCAGGCCACGGCCACCAGGGTCGCGCCGCGGACGCCCTTGCGCGCCACCCAGGCCTTCGCGCCGGCGATCGCCAGCGCGCCCGCCGGCTCGAGAATGGCGCGGGTGTCCTCGAAAACGTCCTTGATTGCCGCACACATCGCATCAGTGTCGACGCGGATCACCTCGTCAACCAGCGTACGGCACAGCCTGAAGGTCTCCTTGCCCACCTGCTTGACCGCGACACCATCTGCAAACAGCCCGACCTGCGCCAGCTTGACGCGGCGGCCCGCCTTAAGCGACTGGTACATCGCATCAGAATCGACGGGCTCGACACCGATGATGCGGATGGAGGGGCGCAACCGCTTGACGTAGGCGGCGATGCCGGCGATCAGGCCGCCGCCGCCGATGGCGACGAATATGGCATCTATCGGCTCCGGATGCTGGCGCAGGATTTCCATTGCGATGGTGCCCTGCCCGGCAATCACATCGGGATCGTCGTAGGGATGGACATAGGTAAGGCCGCGGCGTTTCTCCAGCGCGCGCGCGTGAGCCGCCGCCTCGTCGTAGGAGTCACCGTGCAATACCACTTTCGCGCCGCGCGAGCGCACGGCGTCAACCTTGATTTCAGGCGTCGTCACCGGCATCACGATGGTCGCGCTGCAGCCCAGGCGTTTCGCCGCCAGCGCAACGCCCTGCGCATGGTTGCCGGCCGAAGCCGCGATCACGCCGCGGCGCAATGCCTCCTTCGACAGCTTGACCATCTTGTTGTAGGCACCACGCAGCTTGAAGGAAAACACCGGCTGCATGTCCTCGCGCTTGAGCAGGATGCGGTTGTGCAGGCGCCGCGACAGGTTGGGCGCCACTTCCAGCGGCGATTCAATGGCTACGTCGTAGACGCGCGCGTTGAGGATGCGTTCGAGGTAATCCGATTTTTTCATCGCTGCTTTTTTCCGTTTATTCATGCACTTCCGGCAGTCTGCCGACCTTGAAAGGTTATCAGGAATGCCACCGCACCGCGACGGATGCCGCGAGCGGCGATTCGTGTATATTGAATTGCAAACACATCACAGGGTTCGTCATGACTCAGGACGCACAAAAACAGGCAGCAGCCCGGGCGGCGGCAGCACTGATACCCGAGGGCGGCATCGTCGGCGTCGGTACCGGCTCGACGGTCAATTTTTTCATCGACGAGCTGGCGAAAATAAAGGGCCGTATCGAGGGCGCGGTATCGAGCTCGGAAGCGAGCGCCGCGCGGCTGAAGGCTGCCGGCATTCCGGTGTTCGATCTCAACGGCGTTCGCGATCTGCCGGTTTACGTCGATGGCGCTGACGAGGTCACCCGCCACTTGACGATGATCAAGGGCGGCGGCGGCGCTCTGACCCGCGAGAAGATCGTCGCCGCGGTCGCGCGCGAGTTCATCTGCATCGCCGACGCCTCGAAACTGGTCGACGTACTCGGCCGCTTTCCGCTGCCCGTCGAGGTGATTCCGATGGCGCGCTCGCATGTCGCCCGTGAGCTCGCAAGGCTTGGCGGCCAGCCTGAGTGGCGCAGCGGCTTCGTCACCGACAACGGCAACCTGATTCTTGACGTGCGCAACCTGAGCATCGTCGATCCCCCGGAGCTCGAAACCCGGATCAACCAGATCACCGGCGTGGTCACCAACGGCCTGTTCGCGCGGCGTCCCGCCGACGTGCTGCTGCTCGCCGGCCCGGACGGCATAGAAACCCTGCGCCGGCC
This sequence comes from Burkholderiales bacterium, assembly GCA_030684405.1. Classification (GTDB taxonomy): domain Bacteria; phylum Pseudomonadota; class Gammaproteobacteria; order Burkholderiales; family SG8-41. The sequence goes on from JAUXYA010000031.1 coordinate 100,041, forward strand.
GACAGCCACGAAATTGTCATAATCCGCTGGTATTAATATTGTCCTCTTTACGCCCCCCTTTTTGCCGAAAGAAGCCGCCATGCCTGACCACACGCTGAAGCAATTTGACACCGAGTTGGAAAAGATACGTTCACGCGTTCTGCAAATGGGCGGCATGGTCGAGGAGCAGATCACCCAGGCGCTCGAGTCTTTGACCACCGGCAATACGGCGCTGGCGCGCCAGGTCATGGATAACGACCATCAGGTCAATGCCCTCGAGGTCACGATCGACGAGGAGTGCAGCACACTGATCGCGCTGCGTCAGCCGACGGCCAAGGATTTGCGCACCATCATGACAGTGGTCAAAACCATCACCGACCTGGAGCGTATCGGCGACGAAGCGGCGAAGATCGCGCGCATGGCTCAGGCCATATACGAGAGCGACCGTCCCTCCGTACCCCGGGTAACGGAAATCGAACGGGTTACGGAACTGGCTCTCGGCATGCTGCGTAATTCGCTGGACGCCTTCGCACGACTCGATCTGATAGTGGCTGCCAAAGTGGTGCGCCAGGACGAGCAGGTGGACAAGGCATTCAAGAACATCCTGCGCCAGTTGATCACTTTCATGATGGAAGATCCGCGGACCATCTCCCACGCCATCGAGATCCTGTTCATCGCCAAAGCCATCGAGCGCATCGGCGACCACGCCAAGAACATGTCGGAATACGTGGTTTATCTGGTCAAGGGCAAGGACGTACGCCACATCGGCGTCGAGGGCGTCGAACGCGAAGCCCTCAGCTGACCGCGCCTGCGGCGCCCCGTCACCGCGTGGTACACTGATTTCTGTCACCACACGACGGGCGAACAGTCATGCGGATCAGTTGCACGACAATGATTCAGGGAGCAACCACCGGTGGCTGATCAGTCCACCATTGCCGCCGTCGACCTCGGCTCGAACTCCTTCCATTGCCAGATTGCCCGCATCACCGGCGACCAGTGCTACCCGCTGGATTCGCTGCGCGAGCCGGTGCGTCTCGGTGCCGGACTAAACAAGGACAAGAAACTCGACGAAGACTCCCAGGAGCGGGCGCTCGCCTGCCTCGCCCGCTTCGGCGAACGCCTGCGCGGGCTCGACAAGCACGCGGTACGCGCGGTCGGCACCAACACGCTACGCGTGGCGAAGAACGCAAAACCTTTCCTGCGCCGGGCGCAGGCCGCCCTCGGGTTCCCGATCGACGTGGTAGCCGGGCGCGAAGAAGCGCGGCTGATCTACCTCGGCGTGTCTCACAGCCTGCCGGCGTCCCGCGAGAAGCGGCTGGTCATCGACATCGGCGGCGGCTCCACCGAATGCATCATCGGCGCCGGTTACAAGCCGCAAAAGCTGGAAAGCCTGTACATGGGCTGCGTGTCCTACAGCATGCGTTATTTCCGCGATGGCCGGCTCACCAAGTCCGCATTCAAGGAGGCCGAACTTGCCGCGCGCGCCGAGCTGCAGCCGATCGTCGGCCGCTATATCCGCGGCAACTGGCAGCAGGCCGTCGGTTCTTCCGGCACGATCCGCGCGCTTGCCGAAATCCTCGAGCTGTCCGGATACACCGCAGGGCCGATCACGCTTGGCGGGCTCGACCGCCTGCGCAGCCAATTGATCAGGGCCGGAGACATGTCGGATGTCGAATTGCCGGGGCTGCGTGCCGACCGCAGGCCGGTCCTGCCCGGCGGCATGGCCATCCTTTATGCGATGCTCGACGAGCTGAACATTGACGCACTGACCCCCGCAACCGGTGCAATGCGCCAGGGCGTGCTCTACGACATGCTCGGCCGCTTCCACCACAACGACATGCGCGACGTCACCGTCGCCCAGTTCATGCAGCGGTACCATGTCGACGCGCAGCAGGCACGGCGTGTCGGCAGCTTCGCCGCCGCGTTCTACGAAAAACTCGCCGGCGACATCACCGACGAGGATGCGCCGCAATTGCTGGCCTGGGCCGCGAAACTGCATGAAATCGGGATTCCGGTCGCCTACAGCGGCTATCACAAGCATTCTGCGTACATTATCAACAACGCCGACATGCCCGGGTTTTCGCGGGAGGAGCAGGAGCGCCTCGCTGCGCTGGTACTCAACCACCGGCGGTCGCTGAAGAAATCGCTGGATTCCCTGCCCGAGGAAGAAAACCGCGCCCTGGTGCTGGCGCTGCGTCTGGCCGCGCTGCTGTGCCGCTCGCGACGCGAAGTGCGCTTTCCGCCGCTGGACATTCGCCTGCAGGGCGAACGCGTGCGCCTCACCTTCGACCCCGCCTGGCTGGAGGCGAATCCGCTGACGGCAACGGCGCTGCGCGAGGAAATCGCGGAATGGGAGCGCGGCGGGCTTGAGCTGAAAGTGCCGGGCCTCGATGACATTGTGCTGGCCCGCGAACCCGTGCTTGCTGAATAACGCCGGTGCCTGGCCGGCGCCGCTCTTCGAGCCACATCACCCGTTTACTTGCCCTTCTTGTCCTTCTTGCCCGCCTCTTCAACCCGCGCCAGCGCAGCCTCAACGGCGTCGGCGAGGGTGCTGATCACCTTGATCCGTGCGTAATACTTGTTGTTGGCCTCGACCAAGGTCCAGGGCGCGACGTTGGTGGAGGTGCGGTCAACCATGTCGCATACCGCGCGCTCGTAGGCGTCCCACTGTTTGCGGTTGCGCCAGTCCTCGTCGGTGATCTTGAAACGCTTGAACGCGACCTTCTCGCGCTCCTTGAAGCGCCGGAACTGCTCTTCCTTGCTGATCGTGAGCCAGAACTTCACCACCAGCAGATTGTGCTGTGCCAGCTGCTGCTCGAAGTCGTTGATCTCACCATAGGCGCGCATCCAGTCCGCCTCCGCGCAGAAACCCTCCACGCGCTCGACCAGCACGCGGCCGTACCAGGAGCGGTCGAAAATCACCAGCCGGCCGCGCCGCGGGAGGTGGCGCCAAAACCGCCAAAGGTAGGGCTTGCTGCGCTCCTCCTCGGTCGGCGCGGCCACAGAAACAGTCTGGTAGCTGCGCGCGTCGAGGGCCCGCGTGACGCGGCGGATGGCGCCGCCCTTGCCGGCGGCATCATTGCCCTCGAACACTGCGACCACTGCCATCTGCCTCATGCGCGGGTCGCGGAACAGCTTGTTCAGGCGGCCCTGCTGGCGCTCCAATTCGGGTTCGTAGGCTTTTTTCGACAGCGCCTGGTCGAGGTGCAGCGCGCGGATCACATTGAGCTTGTCCACCGCCGGCGGCAGTGGCGGCGTGTGGTCGGGCGGACGCACCGCCGACTTATCGTCCAATCGCTCGCGCAGGGCAGCCAGTAGTGTGCGGCCGACTGTCAAACTGCGATAACGCGGGTCAGCTCCGGACACCACCAGCCACGGCGCCTCACCCGTGCTGGTTTTGCGCACAAAGGGCTCGCAAACACCCACAAAATCGTCGTACTGCTCGAACAGCTTCCAGTCCTTGGCCGTCACGCGCCAGCGCGTGACCGGGTCGGCCTCGAGCTCGCGCAGGCGCTTCTTTTGCTGCGACTTGGACAAGTGGAACCAGAATTTGAGCAGCAGCACGCCCTCGTCGATCAACATGCGCTCAAGCCGCAGGATTTCGCTCATGTATTGCTCGAAGCGGCCCGTGCTGATGCGTCGGGTGACGCGGTCGACGATGGGCTGGGTATGCCAGGCCCCGAAAAAAACGCCGATCTTGCCTTTCGGCGGCAAGGCACGCCAATAGCGCCAGACCCGCGGGCGCTCGCTCTCCTCATCGGAAGGTTCGGCAAAACCGCTGACTTCGATATGACGCGGGTCCATCCACTCATTGAGCAGGTTGACGGTTTCACCCTTGCCCGCGCCCTCGACACCGGCGATCAGGATCAGCACCGAAAAACGGCCGTCCTGTTTGAGGTCGTATTGCGCATTGAGCAGAGCCTCGCGCAGCTTCGGCTCCGCGCGACGGTAGGCTGCCTTGTCGACGCGGTGCGCAAGACTCGCGGATTCGAACATGACTGACTCCTAGAGAATTCCAGGCGCGAGCATGGCACGCACCTCGACATCGACGCCATTGTCACAGGCGAGCCACCAGATCGCACCCTTCTTCAGGTTCCAGGCCGACGCCTTGCCGGTCAGCGCCAGCGCAGCCGCCGCACCCAGTGTCGGCTGGTGTCCTACGATGATCACCGTGCCGCCTTCCCCGGGCCACCCTGCCGCCTTCAGCACGCCCTGCGGCATCGCCGCAGTGGAAACCGCCTTTTCGATCTGCGGCTCAGCGGCCAGCGCAGCCGCGGTTTCGCGGGCACGCACCGCCGGACTGCAGATCACGCGATAACCGCTTGGCAGCCGGTCGGCCAGCCAAGCCGCCATTTTTCGCGCCTGTTTGCGTCCTTTCGCAGTCAACCGCCGTGCCTCGTCCGGCACGCCGTCTTCCGCATCCGCATGTCGCCACAGAATCAGTTCCATGTTCACTCCAGCCAGGGCAGGGATGCCGCACGAAAGCGCCGCCACGCCGCCCGCAGTTCCACCCGCTCGTTCGCGGCGCGCTCATCGCACCATGCGATGACTCGCTCTGCGGCGGCCCGGGCGTCGGGCCCGCCGACTGCTGCCGCGCTTTCGAGCAGCGGCGCCACGCTCGCCGCATCATTAATGTGGCCCAGTATATCCTGCAGCCGCGCCAGTCGTTCGCGTAGCGTCGTCATGCGGCGCGAGGCGAAAAGCCCGTTAAAAAATTCAATGGCATAACGCAGCTGCTTGACGGCAATCCGCAGCCGGTGCAGTTCCGTGCTGGAACGGCGGTCGATGCGACGTCCGCGCTTGAGCACCCGCGCATGCCATAGCCCGAGGATCTGCGCCGCGCATTCCCGCGCGGACTGGCGCCAGGCACCGGACTCCCGCTGCTCCGCGAGCATGGCAAGCAGGCGTCCCAATGCCATCATCGAATCCCGGTATCCATCCGCCTTGATCGACCTGATGGCAGCCGCCCGGGCGCGCCGCCGTTGTTGTTCGCAGAGTTCGAGCAATGCAACAGCCGCGGGCTCGCGGGTCAGCGCATCTGCTGCCGCCGGCAGAGTCTCGATGACCAGTACGTCCCAGTCGCGCGCAGGCGCGAGAGCGGCGGCAATGTCGCGCAATGCTCCAGCCTCCAACTCCGCCTCTTCGCCCAGCAGGTCACGAAACAGCCGGAACGCGGAGCGCAACCGGCGGATGCCAACACGCATCTGGTGCAGGTACTCCGGGGTGTCACCGTGGATCAAACCATGCTCGTTGGCATGCACCTGCGCCAGTGCATTGCCGGCAATCGTGCGAAAAGCTTCACCTGCAGTCATTGCATGACCGAGTCCCGGTGCCAACGCCTTCACCGGAGCCTCCTCGGCGCCGCGGTACAAAACGTAACCACGCTGCGCTTTCGAGCGGTGCTCCAGCGCCACCGGTATTCGCGAGGCCAGTTGCCGGGCAAGGTCGAAAAGAGCGCTTGCCGGCCCGCTTTTCAGTTCGAGTTCGATTTCGCAGAGTTGCCGGCGGCGCCGTCCGCTGCGCAGGGTTCCGCGATCAATCGACGCCTCGACGCGAACGCCAGGCGCGGGCTCGAGCAGACGCAGCGAGCGCGTGACTTCGGTGTGGAACACCGGCTCCAGGCTCTTAGCAACCTTGCGCGACCGCAGGATCCGGGTAACCGGATGCCGCGGCAGGTGTGAAAGCTCCGGAAGCGCGCCCGTCAGCAAAGTGTCGATTTCGAGGCGGCTATGCAGGCCCGCCACTGCCGAGCCCCCGCCCTTGACCGTCTGCACCCAACGCCCGCCTTCGCGGCGCACCCGCAGGGCAATCCGCCGTTGCCAGAGGTCCAGCGCGGGCGTGTCGTAATACGTCGCGGTGAGGCGCCGGGTGCTGCCGCGCTGCGCTCCGGAAAGCCCGGGCAGGGCCAGCACTTCACACAGCTGCGACGGCGGAAACCTCAGCTTGAGTTCAACCTCGGTCGCGACCGCGACATCTGCCCGCGCGCGCCGACCCGAATTCATGAGCCGGTCTTGCGGGCAAGCAGGTCGAGCAGCACTTGTTGGGCAGTAACGGGTCGCGCACGGCCCGGAACGCGGCAAACGTACTGGCCGTCCTCGCCCATCTGCCAGGCTTGGGTGTTGTCCTCAAGATAGGTGCGCAGTCCCTCATTGATCACGCGCTGCTTCAACTCCGGGTCGAGCACCGGAAAACAGACTTCGACGCGGCCGAAGAAGTTACGATCCATCCAGTCAGCGCTCGACAGGTAGACATCCTCGACGCCGTCATTGTGAAAATAGAAAACCCGCGTGTGCTCGAGGAAGCGGCCGATGATGGAATGCACGCGGATGTTGTCGGAAAGTCCCGCCACGCCGGGACGCAGCGCACAGACGCCGCGCACGATCAGATCGATCTGCACCCCGGCCTTGGACGCCTCGTAGAGGGCGCCCACCACCTCGGCCTCGAGCAGGGAGTTCATCTTGGCGATGATCTGTCCCTTGCGGCCGGAGCGCGCAATCGCCGTCTCGTTTTCGATCGCGCGCAGCATCTCCCTGTGCAAAGTAAAAGGTGATTGGCGCAGGTAGCGCAACTTCGTCGCCCGGCCCAGCCCCGTCAGCTGCATGAACACGTCGGCCACGTCGCTGCCGATGTCTTCGTTGCTGGTAAAAAGCCCGAAATCGGTATAGAGGCGTGCAGTGCGCGGATGGTAGTTGCCGGTAGCGAGGTGTACATAGCGGCGCAGCCCCTCGGCTTCGCGCCGCACCACAATCAGCATCTTGGCATGGGTCTTGTGGCCTACAACGCCGTAGACCACATGGGCGCCAGCCTCTTCGAGGCGCTGCGCCCAGTTGATGTTCGCCTCCTCGTCGAAGCGTGCCAGCAGTTCCAGCACCACAGTCACTTCCTTGCCGCTGCGTGCGGCGAAGATCAGCTCCTCCATCAGCTCCGACTCCGCGCCGGTGCGGTATATGGTCATCTTGATCGCCGCCACCGCCGGATCGCGGGCGGCCTGCTGCAGAAAAACGATTACCGGCTGAAACGACTGGTAGGGATGGTGCAGCAGCACATCGCGCGCGCGAATGGCCTCAAACATGCCGCCCGGCGCGTCGAGGCGACCGGGTATCCCCGGGCGGAACTGCGCAAACTTCAGGTCCGGACGGTCCACCCAGTCGGGCACGCTGATGACGCGCACGAGGTTGACCGGGCCATCGACGCGATAGAGGTCTTCCTCGTCGAGCTTGAACTGGGCCAGCAGGAAACTCGAGATATGCTGCGAGCAACTGTCCGCGATTTCCAGCCGCACCTCATCACCAAAATGCCGGTGCGGCAACTCGCCGCGCAGCGCGGTGCGCAAGTCCTTGACCTCCTCCTCATCGACGAACAGCTCGCTGTTGCGGGTCAGGCGAAACTGGTAACAGCCGAGAACTTTCATGCCGGTGAACAGCTCGCCGACATGCTCGTGCAGCACCGAGGACAGGAACACGAAATCGTACTCGGCACCGGCCACCTCCTGCGGCAGACGGATCACCCGCGGCAGCACCCGCGGTGCCTGCACGATGGCGATGCCGGAATTGCGGCCGAAGGCATCCTTGCCCTCCAGCTCGACGGCGAAATTGAGACTCTTGTTGAGCACACGCGGAAAGGGATGCGACGGATCCAGGCCGATCGGCGTCAGCACCGGCATCACCTCGCGCAGAAAATAGCCGCGCGTCCACTCCGCCTGCTGTGGCGTCAGGCTGCTGCGGCGCAGGAAGCGGATACCCTCGCGCTCCAGACCCGGCAGGATTTCCTCGTTGAGCAAGCGGTATTGGCGCGCCACCAACTCATGCGCCTCCTGCGCCACCCGGCGATAGACCTGATCGGCACGCAGCTGGTCGGGATAGACCGGCGCCGAGCCGGCCTCAATTTCGGCCTGCAGGCCGGCGACGCGGACCTCGAAAAATTCATCGAGATTGCTGCTGACGATGCACAGGAAACGCAGGCGCTCGAGCAGCGGACAGGTGTTGTTCTCCGCCTGTGCCAACACCCGGCGGTTGAAGGACAGCAGGCCGAGTTCCCGGTTGAGATAAAACTCCGGCGCGAACCGGGCCTTGCCCGGAGCGCGCCGCGTACGGCGGACGGCGGCATTCATCGCAGAGTGTGCCTGGTGCAGAAATCGCCGAAGGTCTCAGGGCTTCGCCGGCGGCACGAAGCCGGCCGCGGCGTCCGCACCTTCGCCGAAAAAATGCCTTTCCATTTGCTGCGCAAGGTAATCACGGGCCTTTTTATCTGCCAGGTTGAGGCGGTTTTCATTGACCAGCATTTTTTGCTGTTCCAGCCACTGCTTCCATGCTTCTTTCGACACATTGTCGAAAATCCGCCGGCCGAGTTCCCCGGGGTAGGGCGGGAAATCGAGACCCTCGGTCTCGCGTTTCAGCTTTACGCAATGCACCTGACGCGCCATGTCATTTCTCCAGAATAGGACTTTTTTGTTACGGATTTGTTGCGCCAGATCAGATTCCGGCGCCCCGGCAGCCTGTTACAGCCGCTTGATCAGCACCACCGAGCGGCGCTGGTAGTTGTAGAGCTCCTTCTTTTTCTGCGGCAACGCACTGACGTCTGTTTCTGTAAAGCCGCGCTCCACGAACCAGTGCTCGGCCCGGGTGGTCAGCACGAACAGCTGCTTCAGCCGCATTCCGCGGGCGCGCTTCTCGATCGCTGCCAGCAAGCGCTCGCCGGCGCCGCGGCGGCGGAACTCGGGGTGCACCGCAAGCCCGGCAAGTTCGCCGGCCTTTTCGCCGGAAAACGGATAGAGGGCCGCACAGCCGACGATCATCCGGTCGTGCTCGAGCACCCAGAAGCGGTCTACTTCCATTTCCAGCAGGTCGCGGTTGCGCTTGACCAGCAGCCCCGCATCCTCCAGCGGCTCGATCAGACCAAGAATGCCGCCAATATCGTCGATTTTCGCGTGGCGCAGCGTCTCCAGTTGATCCGGCGTCACCAGCGTTCCGACACCTTTGTGGGTGAACAGTTCCAGCAGCAGGCTGTCGTCGAGATGCCCGGAAATCAGGTGTGCGCGCCCGACGCCCTGCTCGCAGGCGCGCACCGCCGCCGGCAGATAGGCCTGCATCTCTTCGGAGTCTATGCGTCCGCGCGTGAGCAAGCCTTTGGCTTCGCGCACCGTCAGCTCGCGCAGCAACTCGCCGCGGCGGCCGGTGACGCCTGCGGATTCCATCATGAAAATCAGCTTGTCCGCCTTCAGTTCCACCGCAGTCGCGGCGGCGACGTCGCCAAGCGCGAGATTGAACACCTCGCCGGTGGGCGAGTAACCAAGCGGCGAAATCACCACCAGCTCGTCGTCCTTCAGCCGCCGCTCGATCGCCGGTGCGTCGATCTTGCGCACCTCGCCGGTGTGCATCAGATCGATGCCGTCAACGACGCCGATCGGCCGCGCGGTGACGAAATTGCCGCTGGCGACGCGGATGTGTGCGCCGGCCATCGGCGAATTGGGCAAGCCCATCGACAGCAAGGCCTCGATCTGCACACGCAGCGTGCCGGCGACCTCCATCGCTGCCTGCAGCGCCGCGGCATCGGTGACGCGCAGCTTCTCGGCGAAACGGCTGCGCAGGTTCTGCGCTTTCAGTTTGGCCTCGATCTGGCGCCGCGAGCCGTGCACCAGCACCAGCTTCACGCCCAGCGCCGCCAGCAGGTTCAGGTCGTGCGTCAGGTGGAAAAAGCGGCCGTCGGCAACGACCTCACCGCCAAAGGCAATGACGAATACCTTGCCGCGAAAGGCATGGATATACGGCGCCACCGATTGGAACCAGTCGATGAAGCGGTCTTGCGCCGACAGGCGCGGCCGCGCGCCGCCGCGGAGCTTGCCGGCGTCCGCCGCGTTGGAAGCGTTTTCGTTATCGGTGGAAATGACCTGTCCTTTCAACTTCATCCCGCGATGGATGGTATGCGAGAACCCGTGGCGGCGAAAGCCGCCGCTCAGAAATCCCCCCACAGCGCCTGCATCGCCGCGAGCAGCGCCACTGCAGCGGTTTCGGTACGCAGGACGCGCGGGCCGAGGCGCAGCGGCGTGAAGCCCGCGCGCACGGCATCGTCGATTTCAGTCGGCGACAGGCCACCCTCGGGACCGGCCAGCACCGTGATCGCACCTGTGGGCCGCGGCAGCTGGCGCAGTGTGGCATCGGCGCCGGGCATCAGCAGCAGGCGCAGGCCGTCCGCAGGTCCCGGCTGCTGCAGCCAGTCGCGCAAGCCCAGCAGACGGCTCACCCCGGGCACCACGTTGCGGCCGCACTGTTCGCAGGACGCAATCACGACTCCCTGCCAGTGTGTCTGTTTCTTTTCGGCGCGCTCCCCCGCAAGGCGGACCACGCAGCGCTCAGTGAGCAGCGGCTGTATGGCGGACACCCCCAGCTCGACTGCTTTCTGGATCGTGAAATCCATGCGCTCACCGCTGGACAGGGCCTGGGCCAGGATGACCCGCAAGGGGGATTCCCGTTGCTCATCAAGGCGGGCGCCGACCTGCACGCTGACCGCGCCACGCGCGCAGTCGGTGATTACCGCCTCATGGGCGACGCCCTGCCCGTCAAACAGTACCACCGGATCGCCCTTGTCCAGGCGCAACACTTGGACCAAGTGATGGGACTTGGCAGGCGCCAGGCGGCACCGGCCATGGTCCGGGATCGGATCCGGAAAATATATTCTAGTCAATGGGTTAGAGCGTTTCTTCACCCCTCAAATTATGCCACAGCAAGCGCGCTTGGAACGCCTCGGTCGGCGCTGCCACGACGACGCCGCACTGCAACAGAGGTATACAATTGTGTCTTTTCCCGGCATGCCCACCGGCTCCGGACAAGGAGATTGCACTTGCGCATCGTCATCCTCGGCGCAGGACAGGTCGGCAGTTCGGTTGCCGAAAACCTGGTGTCGGAAGCCAACGACATCACGGTGGTCGACACCGACGCCAGCCGCCTGCGCAAACTGCAGGACCGCCTCGACCTGCGCACGGTCGTCGGCAATGCCGGCCACCCCGAGATTCTCGAACGCGCCGGCGCGCGCGACGCCGACCTGATCCTTGCCGTCACCCAGAGCGACGAGACCAACCTGGTCGCCTGCAAGCTCGCGGCGACGATGTTCAACATCCCGACCAAGATTGCACGCATCCGCGCCGCCGACTACCTGTCGCACCCGGAAATGTTCTCGTCGGAGAATTTCGCGGTGGACACCGTGATCTGTCCGGAACAGGTGTTAACCGATTACATCGCCAAGCTGATCGAGTTTCCGGAATCGCTACAGGTGCTGGAGTTCGCCGAAGGCCGCGTCAGCCTGGTTGCCGTGCGCGCCTTCCACGGCGGCCCGCTGGTCGGTCATGAGCTACAGACCATCCGCAAGCATCTCCCGAATCTCGACACCCGGGTCGCCGCGATTTTCCGCCAGGACAGCCCGATCATTCCCGATGCGACGACAGTGATCGAAGCCGGTGACGAGGTGTTTTTCATCGCCGCCACCGAACATATCCGCGGCATCATGCGCGAGCTGCGGCGCATGGACAAACCGGTGAAGCGGGTGATGATCGGCGGCGGCGGCAACATCGGACGCCGGCTGGCGAAGGCCATCGAGGACCGTTACGACGTCAAGATCATCGAGCACAGCCGCGCGGGCGCGGAAAAGCTGGCCGCCGAACTGCGTACGACGCTGGTGCTCGTCGGCGACGTCACCGATGAAGAGCTGCTGCAGTCGGAGAACATCGGCGACATGGATGTCTACTGTGCGCTGACCAACGACGACGAGAACAACATCATGTCCTCGCTGCTCGCCAAGCGCATGGGCGTGCGGCGGGTTGTCGCCCTGATCAACCGCAGTTCCTATGTCAATCTGGTGCAGGCGGGCCAGATCGACATCGCGATCTCCCCGGCCCAGGCAACCATCGGCACGCTGCTCGCCCATGTGCGGCACGGCGACTGCGTGGCCGTGCACAGCCTGCGCCGCGGCGCCGCCGAGGCGCTGGAACTGGTGGCGCATGGCGACACAAAATCTTCGAAGGTCGTCGGTCGCCGCATCGAGGAAATCGATCTGCCCAAGGGCGCCACCATCGGCGCCGTTGTCCGCCCGCCGCGGGCCGGACAAAACGGCAAGGCACAGGGCGAACACGAAGTGCTGATCGCGCACCACGACACCGTGATCGAACCGGAAGACCACGTGATCGTGTTTGCAATCAACAAGCGCATCGTGCCCAAGGTCGAAAAACTGTTTCAGGTCAGCATCGGATTCCTGTGAACGTCACTTCCCGGTCCTGTTGCGGCCTTCGCGCCCCGGTCTGCCTGCGACGCTGATCCTGCATGTCCTGGCTGCTGAATATTGCCCCCGTGGCTGCGCTGATCGCGATGGCGATGAGCCTGACCCACCTGCTGCCGATCGGCGTGTCGCTGTATTTCAGCGACGGCATGGCCGGCGCCCTGACCCTGTCGATGGCGCTCAACTTCTGCGCCGGCGCAATCCTGTGGTTGTTGACCCATCACAAGAAGCGCGAACTGAGCCTGCGTGAAGGCATTCTGCTGGTGGTCTCCGTATGGGCCGGTGGCGCGCTGTTTGCATCCCTGCCCCTGCTGCTGACGGTGCCGCAGATCACCTTTACCGACGCCTACTTCGAGGCGGTGTCCGGCCTGACCGCCACTGGTGCCACCGTCATTTCCGGTCTGGAGGATCTGCCGGCATCGATCAATGTCTGGCGCGCGCTGCTGCAGTGGCTGGGCGGCATGGGCGTCATCGTGCTGGTGGTGGCGATCCTGCCGATGCTCGGCGTCGGCGGCCGGCAGATTTCAAAATCGGAAATCCCCGGCCCGATGAAGGACGATCAGCTGACCCCGCGCGTCACCCAGACCGCCAAGGGTCTGTGGCTGATCTATGCCGCGCTGACAGTCGTCTGCGGCTTTGCCTACCACGCAGCCGGCATGTCGCCCCTGGACGCCCTGATCCACGCCTGTACCACGATGTCTCTCGGCGGGTTCTCTTCCTATGACGCGAGTCTGGCCCATTTCAACTCGGCCGCTGTGGAAATGGTGGCGATCTGCTTCATGCTTGTTGCCGGCATCAACTTCTCTACCCACTTCCTGGTGTGGCGCTCGCGCAGCCTGTCGGCCTATGCCCGCGATACCGAGGCGCGTTATTTCATACTGGTCATATTCGCCAGCGTTGCCGGCATCGCGATCCTGCTCTACGGGTCCGGCACCTACCCTGATCCCTTGACCGCCCTGCGTTACGCCGCCTTCAACATCATCTCTATCGGCACCACCACCGGATACGCCACCACCGACTACACCCTGTGGCCGGTATTCGCGCCGATGTGGATCCTGTTCCTTGGCACCTTCCTCAGCTGCTCCGGGTCGGCCGGCGGCGGCATCAAGATGATGCGTGCGGTGATTCTCTACCGGCAGGTCTACCGCGAGATCAAGAGTCTCGCCCACCCCCAGGCGGTCAGCCCGGTGAAGGTGGCAGGCCAGGTGGTTCCCGATTCCGTGGTATTTGCGGTGCTCGGCTTCTTCTTCGTATGGGTTGCGCTGTTGGTGACAATGACGCTGATCCTCGGCTGGACAGGGCTGGATGCAATGACCGCGTTTTCGGCAGTGGTCGCCACGCTCAACAACATTGGCCCGGGCCTGCACCGCGTGGGGCCCGCCACGAACTTTTCGGTGCTCACCGATTTCCAGACCTGGGTCTGCGCTTTCGCAATGCTGCTCGGCCGCCTCGAGTTGTTCGCGCTGCTGGTGGTGTTTACGCCGGCGTTCTGGCGCAAATAGCGATCAGGATCTCACCGCCTTGAACAGTCCGAGCGCGCGGATGCGCGCTGCGGCATGCTCCACCACCGGCGCCGGATAATCCCTGCCGATGATCACTCCCGCGGCCTCCTGCTGCGCTGGCGTCAGTGTCCAGGGCGCATGGATATGGCGTGTTTCGCAGCGCGCCAGCTCCGGCACATAGCGACGAATGAACGTGCCTTCGGCATCGAATTTCTCCGATTGGGTGACGGGATTGAAAATACGAAAGTACGGCTGCGCATCGCAGCCCGTCGACGCCGCCCACTGCCAGCCACCGTTGTTCGCGGCGAGGTCGAAGTCGTTGAGCTGGGCAGCAAAATAACGTTCGCCCCAGCGCCAGTCGACCAGCAGGTCCTTGACCAGGAAAGAGGCGGCAATCATGCGCAGCCGGTTGTGCATGTAGCCGGTCTGGTTAAGCTGACGCATTGCCGCATCGACGACCGGATAGCCGGTACGCCCGGCACACCAGGCTTCGAACAGCGCGGCGTCATTGGGCCAGCGGATCGCGTCGTAGGCCGGCCTGAACGCGCCGGACACGACATGGGGATGGTGATGCAGGATCATGAAATAGAAATCCCGCCACACCAGTTCCGACAGCCAGGTCGCCGCACCTTCGCCGCCGCGCCGGCGCGTTGCCTCCCAGGCGGTGCGCGCAAGCTCGCGGATCGAGATTGTGCCGAAGCGCAAATGTACTGACAGGTAGGACGGCCCTTTTTTCGCCGGGAAATCCCGGGTTTCGCGGTAACGGCTGATGCGCGGCAGAAAATCCTCAAGCAGCCGCCGGGCAGCGGCCGAGCCGCCGGCAACGCCGAGCGCGCGAAGATTGGTTTCCTCGAAGCCGATGTCGGCGAGTTCCAGCAGCCGGCTGCCGGCCGCCGCGGGTGCGAGCCGCGCCGCATAAGCCTCAACCGGATAGGCCTTCATGAAGAACGGCGCCAGCTTCTTCAACCAGGCGTTCTTGTACGGCGTGAACACCGAGTATGGCGCACCACCCTGGGTCAACACTTCGTCCTTCTCGAAAATGACCTGATCCTTGCGCGTCAGAAAACCGATGCCCGCCGCGGCCAGCGAATGCGCCACGACTGCATCGCGCGCTGCGGCTGCCGGCTCATAGTCGTGGTTGGCATAAACTGCCTGCACACCCAGCTTCCGCGCGAGCCGGGGAATTTCCTCACGCGCCGCACCGTACAGCGTGATCAGTCCGCCGCCATGCATTGCGAGCGCCTGGTGCAGCTCGGCTGCCGACTGTGCGATGAACTCGACGCGGCGGTCGCTGCGCGACGACAGTGGATCGAGAATTTCGCTGTCATAGACAAAAACGCAGTGCACGCGCCTCGCAGCCTTCAGTGCAGCGTACAGCGCAGCGTTGTCCGCTAGACGCAGGTCGCGGCGGAACCACATCAGCGCGGTATCGGGTCGATTCATCGGGCAGCATCTCCGGGAGATTGCGAATTGTCGCTGCCACCCACCGGCTTTACAATACGCGGCCACCATGAACAGCGTCGACCTCACCCAGCACTTCCTGATCGCCATGCCGGCCATGGTTGACCCGCATTTTGCGAAAACGCTGACCCTGGTCTGCGAGCACAATGAGAACGGCGCCCTGGGCATCATTGTCAACCGCCCTACCGACCTCGACCTCCAGGGCCTGCTTGAACAGGTGAGGATCACCACGAGCCCCGGCCAGGCCTTCGGTTCCCTGCCCGTGCATTTTGGCGGACCGGTGCAGGTGGATCGCGGTTTCGTGCTGCACAAACCATCCGGCAACTGGCAATCCACGCTGAAGGTGGGCGACGAAATCGGTCTGACCACCTCGAGGGACATCCTCGAGGCCGTTGCCCGCGGCGAAGGCCCGCCGCAGATGCTGGTCACCCTCGGCTATGCCGGCTGGGCACCGGGCCAGCTCGAGCACGAGCTCGGGCAGAACGCCTGGCTGACGGTTAAGGCACGCGCCGACATCCTGTTCGACCTGCCCGTGGAGGAACGCCTGCCCGCAGCCATGCAACTGCTGGGCATCGATTTCGCCAATCTGTCGGATGAGGCCGGGCACGCGTGATCACGCGGCCGGCACGCGGTGCGGTGCTTGCCTTCGATTTCGGGGAAAAGCGCATCGGCGTCGCCGTCGGCGAGATTGAGCTGGCGATTCCCCATGCTTTGACCGTCATCACGGCCGAGGACAATGACAGCCGCTTCGCCGCCATTGCGGTGCTGATTGCCGAGTGGCGTCCGGTGCTTCTGGTCGTCGGCATCGCCAGCCATGCCGATGGCGGAGCACACGAAATCGGCAGATTGTCGCGGCGCTTCGGCCAGCGTCTGCACGGGCGTTTCGGCATCGCCGTCGATTATGTCGACGAGCGGCTCAGTTCGCAGGCCGCCGAATCGGCCCTGCGCGAGGGCGGCGCGCCGGCCGGAAGGCGCGCGGCGATGCTCGACGCCGCAGCCGCAGCTGAAATCCTCCGTACCTGGTTCACAACGCCGCCACAAACCTCTGCCTGACCTCTCGCCGGCATTTTGGCGACGCGGCGATTGTGTTAGGCTACGGCCCGCCATGCCGGCTAACCCGCTTCCCGATGCCGAGCAACTGCTCGCATCTCTGACCGACCGGATGCGGCCCACCGTCGGGCCGGACACCGGACTGGTCGGTATTCATACCGGCGGCGTGTGGCTCGCCGAACGCCTGCACCAGGCACTGGGCCTGCAGCTTCCCCTCGGCACGCTCGACGTCTCCTTCTACCGCGACGACTTCAGCAGGAAGGGCCTGCGCCGTAACGTCAAGAGTTCGGACATCCCCTTCGACGTCGACGGTTGCGACCTGATCATCGTCGACGATGTGCTCTACACCGGGCGCACCATCCGCGCTGCAATGAACGAACTCTTTGATTACGGCCGTCCCGCCCGCATCCGGCTGGCGACGCTGGTCGTTCGTGGCGGCCGCGAACTGCCGATCAGCGCGGATTTCAGCGGCGCGGAAGTCAGCGCGGGCGCCGACGAAAGCATCGAACTGGCGCGCGACGCGCAGGGCCGGCTGTCCCTGCAACTGGTCAGGAACTGAACGCGATGTGGCTCGACCCCGCCAACCCGCAGCTGAACCGAAACGGCGAACTGCACCACCTGTTGTCGCTGGAAGGTCTGCCGGCCGAGGTGCTGCTGCAAATCCTCGACACCGCGGAGTCCTTCGTCGGCGTTACCCAGCGCGAAGTGAAGAAAGTGCCGCTGTTGCGCGGCAAGGCGGTATTCAACCTCTTCTTCGAGCCGTCCACGCGCACCCGCACCACCTTTGAAATCGCCGCCAAGCGACTGTCGGCGGACGTCATCAACCTCGCGATCAACATCTCCTCGCAGAGCAAGGGCGAATCGGTGCTCGATACGGTGGCCAACCTCGCGGCAATGCAGGCCGACATGTTCATCGTGCGCCATGCGGCGAGCGGGGCACCGTACATGATTGCCAAGCACGTCGCGCCGGACATCCATGTCGTAAACGCCGGCGACGGGCGCCACGCGCACCCGACGCAGGGCCTGCTCGACATGTACACCATCCGCCACTACAAGGGCGACTTCACGAAACTGCGCGTGGCCATCGTCGGCGACATCCTGCATTCACGGGTTGCGCGCTCACAGATCCATGCGCTGACCACTCTGGGCTGCCCGGAAATCCGCGTAATCGGACCCAAAACCCTGCTGCCTTCGAATGTCGACCGGCTTGGCGTGCAGGTTTATCCGGACATGAAACAGGGCCTGAAGGATGTCGACGTGGTGATGATGCTGCGCCTGCAGAACGAGCGCATGAAAGGCGCGCTGCTGCCTTCGGCCCAGGAGTTCTACAAGTACTACGGCCTCACCGAGGACAAGCTGGCGCTGGCGAAGCCCGACGCAATCGTGCTGCATCCAGGCCCGATGAACCGCGGCGTCGAAATCGACTCCAGCGTCGCCGACGGCAAGCAATCGGTAATCCTGCCGCAGGTTACCTTCGGCATTGCCATCCGCATGGCCGTGATGAGCATTCTTGCAGGCAATTGACAATAATGCAGAGTGCAAAGTGCAAAATGAAAAAAATAAAACCCCAGTCCCGTAACCATAACGGCCCGCCCATTCTGCACTTTGCACTCTGCACTCTGCACTGCAACACCGGCCTTCCTTCCCGATGAAAATCCACATCCGCTCCGGCCGCCTGATAGACCCCAGGAACGGTATCGACACCCAGCGCGACCTGTATCTCGCCGCGGGCAAGGTCGTCGCGGTGGGCGACGCGCCGGCCGGATTCAGCGCCAACCGCGTCATCGACGCTGCTGGAAAAATCGTCTGTCCAGGCCTGGTCGACCTCGCGGTACGCCTGCGCGAGCCCGGCTACGAATACATGGCGACGCTCGAGTCCGAAATGGAGGCCGCCATCGCCGGCGGCGTCACCAGCCTCGCCTGCCCGCCCGACACTGATCCGGCGCTCGACGAGCCGGGACTGGTGGAAATGCTCAAGTTCCGCGCCAAGAACCTGAACCAGGCGCATGTTTATCCGGTCGGCGCGCTGACGGTGGGTCTGAAGGGCGCGCGCCTCACCGAAATGGCGGAACTGCGCGACGCCGGCTGCGTCGCGTTTTCGCAGGCCGAAGCCCCTTTTGCCGACACCCAGGTGCTGATGCACGCTCTGGAGTACGCCGCAACCTTCGGTTTTCCGGTGTGGCTGCGTCCGCAGGATCCGGCGCTGGCCGGACACGGCGTCGCCCACGACGGTGAAGTTGCCACCCGCCTCGGCCTGCCGGCGATCCCGTCCACCGCCGAAGTCATCGCGCTGTCGACCATCCTGATCCTTGCCCGCGAAACCGGGGCGCGCATCCACATCGCGCGCCTCTCTTCTGCCGAGGGGGTCGCCATGGTGCGCGAGGCCAAGGCACGCGGCCTGCCCGTCAGCTGCGACATCGCCATCCACCACGCCCATCTGTCGGAGATGGACATCGGTTATTTCGACCCGAACTGCCACCTCTCGCCGCCGCTGCGCAGCCTGCGCGACCGCGACGCTCTGCGTGCCGGACTCGCCGACGGCACCATCGACGCCTTGTGTTCCGACCACACGCCAGTGGACGAAGACGTCAAGCAGGTGCCCTTTGCGGAAGCCGAGGCCGGTGCCACCGGCGTCGAACTGCTGCTCCCCCTGACGCTGAAGTGGGCTGCCGAATCGCAGTTGCCGCTGTCGACCGCGATCGAGCGCATCACCGTCAGACCCGCCGCGATCCTCGGCATCGACGCCGGCCACCTGAGCGCAGGCGCTGCGGCCGACATCTGCATTTTCGACCCCAAGCACTACTGGCGCGTTGAACCTGGCGCACTGCGCAGCCAGGGCAAGAACACGCCATATGCGGGAATCGAACTCTGTGGCCGGGTCAGCCACACGCTGGTCGGCGGAAATATCGTTTACGAGAAAAATATCATTAAAAACAAATAGTTATATATTTCTCGCAGAACCGCTCCCTGGATTGTCGAATAAACTAAGTTGCGTCAATACGGTCACATTGCTGACCACTTCCGGAACACGCTGAACACCATGAATCCATTACTCGATTTTTCGGGCCTGCCCCGTTTTGCCGATTTCCAGCCGGCCCATGTCGCACCCGCCATCGACCAGCTGCTTGCCGAAAACCGTGCACTGATCGAGGGTCTGGCCGCGGACACCGCAACCTCAACCTGGGAGAACTTCGCCGGCCCGCTGGAAGACGCCAACGAAAGGCTGCACCGCGCCTGGGGGCAGGTCGGACATCTCAACGCAGTAATGAACAGTCCGGAATTGCGCGAAGCCTACAACACCGCGCTGCCGAAAATCACCCAGTATCACACCGAGCTGGGACAGCACGAAGGGCTCTACCGCAAGTTCAAGGCGCTGCGCGCGGGCGCAGCCTGGGCCGTGCTGTCGCCCGCCCAGAAGAAGATCGTCGACAACGAGCTGCGCGATTTCCGTCTCGGCGGCGCCGAGCTGCCACCGAAAGGCAAGCAGCGCTACAGCGAAATCAGCGACCGGCTGTCGATGCTGACCTCGCGTTTCAGCGACAACCTGCTCGACGCCACCAATGCCTGGTCACATCTCGTCATCGACACCGCTGAACTCGCGGGGCTGCCCGAGGATGCAAAAGAAGCGGCACGCGCCGCTGCCGAAGCCGACAAGCAAGCCGGCTGGAAATTTACCCTGCATGCGCCCTCGTACCTGCCGGTGCTGCAGTACGCCGACAACCGTGGACTGCGCGAGCGCATGTACCGCGCCTATGTCACCCGTGCCTCCGAGTTTGGTGACCCTAAGCTCGACAACACGCCGCTGATTGCGGAAATCATCACGTTGCGCCGCGAACTGGCGCAGCTGCTCGGTTTCGCCAGCTACGCCGAGCTGTCGCTGGAGGCGAAGATGGCGGACACGCCGGCGCAGGTGCTCGAATTCCTGCACGAACTGGCGGCACGCGCGAAACCCCATGCGCAGCGCGACCTGGCCGAACTGCAGGATTTTGCGCGCAGCGAACTCGGCATGACGCAGCTCGAAGCCTGGGATTACGCCTATGTATCGGAGAAGTTGCGGGTCGCACGCTACGCCTTCTCCGAAAACGAGGTGAAACAGTATTTCCCTGAAACCACGGTGCTGCCCGGCATGTTCAGTTTGGTGGAGACCTTGTACGGCCTCAGCATCGAGCAGACCGAGGCACCGCAATGGCATGCCGACGTGCGCTTCTTCTCGATCCGCGACCGCAACGGCAGCCTGGTCGGCCAGTTTTACCTCGACCTCCATGCGCGCCCGAGCAAGCGCGGTGGCGCGTGGATGGATGATGCAATCACCCGCCGCTCAACACCCCAGGGCACACAGGCACCAGTGGCGTACCTCAACTGCAATTTTTCCGCTCCGGTTGGCGGACGCCCCGCACTGTTCACCCACGACGAGGTGATTACGCTGTTCCACGAATTCGGCCACGGCCTGCACCACCTGCTGACCCGCGTCGACTATCTCGGTGTGTCCGGCATCAACGGCGTGGAATGGGATGCCGTCGAGCTGCCCAGCCAGTTCATGGAAAACTTCTGCTGGGAATGGAATGTCGTGAAACCGATGACCCGCCACGTCGACAGCGGCAATACGCTGCCGAAGGCGCTGTTCGACAAGATGCTTGCCGCGAAAAATTTCCTCAGCGGCATGCAGACCCTGCGCCAGATCGAATTTTCAGTATTTGACCTGCGCCTGCACCACGACTTCAACCCGGCAGGCGGGCGAACAGCGCTGCAACTGCTGGATGAGGTGCGGCGCGAAGTCGCCGTGGTATCTCCCCCGGAGTACAACCGTTTCCCCAACAATTTCTCGCACATCTTCGCCGGCGGTTATGCCGCGGGCTACTACAGCTACAAGTGGGCCGAGGTGCTGTCCGCAGACGCCTACAGCCTGTTCGAAGAAAACGGCGTGCTTGATCCGGAAACGGGCATGCGCTTCTGGAACGAGGTGCTTGCCGTGGGCGGCAGCCGCCCGGCGCTGGAATCCTTTGTCGCCTTCCGCGGACGGGAACCAAAAATCGATGCCCTGCTGCGCCACAACGGCATGGTCGCCGAGACCGCCTGAGGTCAGATTGGCTTCCCGCAGGCCGCGGTATCATGCGGCCTTGCCGCAGGATGCGCGTCGGACCGCATGGCCCTATTTTCCGGGAGGTAATCAACATGACGAAAGCCACAGTTCTGCTCGCTGCATTGATACTCGCGATCCCGGTACAGGCGGCACAGCTGTATCGCTGGGTTGACGATAAGGGCCGCGTCGAATGGCGCGACACGCCGCCGCCGACTACCGCAAAGAAAGTCGAAAAGCGCACCATCGGCGGCAGCGTCATCGAAACCTCGACCATGCCTTACAGTCAGCAGCAGGCAGTGAAGAATTTCCCGGTCACGCTTTATGCAGGCAATTGCGGCGATGGTTGTGACAAAGCGCGCGCTCACCTGGTGAGTCGCGGCATTCCATTCACACCGAAGGATCCGCAGCATGATATCGAGGGCTACCGCAAGCTGACCGACGGCGGCATGCAGGTTCCCCTGCTTTTCGTCGGCCGCGAACGCCTCACCGGCTACGAAACGAGCGCATGGAACCGCGCTCTCGATTCCGCTGGTTATGCGCGCCAGCCACTGCCCGGCTACACGGCTCCAAAGCCCCCCGCGGCGCCGGTACCGGCAAAACCTCCGGCAGCAACGACTGCGCCTCTGGTGCCCGGTGAAGCGGAAACGCCACCGGCCGCGCCAGCACCATGAAGCTGGCCACCTGGAACGTCAATTCGCTGAAGGTACGGTTGCCGCAGGTGCTCGACTGGCTGGCGGCGCATCAGCCCGATGCGCTGTGCCTGCAGGAGACCAAGACCGAAGACGCCAAATTCCCGCTGGCTGAAATTGAGGCTGCGGGTTACCACGCCTCATTCAGTGGTCAGAAAACCTACAACGGCGTGGCGATACTGAGCCGGCAGCCCGTCACTGCAGTTGTCCACGGCATCCCCGGCTTCGACGATCCGCAAAAGCGTGTCACCACCGCAACCGTCAATGGCGTGCGCGTTGTTTGCGCCTATGTGCCGAATGGCGAGTCCGTCGAATCGGACAAATACCGCTACAAGCTCGAATGGCTGGCCGCACTGACGTCGTGGCTGAGCCAGGAGATTGCGCAGCATCCGTCGCTGGCGCTGCTCGGCGATTTCAACATCGCCCCTGAAGAGCGCGACGTACACGATCCGCTGGCCTGGGCGGGCAAGGTGTTATGCAGCGACACCGAACGTGCGGCCTTTGTTCAGCTGACCCGTCTCGGCCTGCAGGACACTTTCCGTTTATTCGACCAGCCGGAAAAATCATTCACCTGGTGGGATTACCGGATGCAGGCCTTCCGTCGCAAAATGGGCTTGCGCATCGACCATATTCTCGCCTCCGCTGTGCTGGCCGGCAGCTGCAAATCCTGCAGCGTCGACAGCGAACCCCGGCGCAATGAGCGCCCGTCGGATCACGCGCCGGTCATCGCCGAGTTCGCATGACCCGGCTCACGACTAGTCACGTTCGCGCAGCGTCACAAATTCCTCTGCCGTGGTCGGGTGTATGCCCAGCGTAGCGTCAAACTGCGCCTTGGTTGCGCCGCAATTCAAGGCCACGGCGAGTCCCTGGACAATCTCTCCGGCCTCAGCGCCAACCATGTGCGCACCGAGCACACGACCGGAATCCCGCGCCACCACCAGTTTCATAAATACTCGTTCCGCTGATCCGGACAAAGTCGCCTTCAAGGGCCGAAAACGGGTGCGGTAAATATCCACCAGACCATGCTTTTCCCGGGCCTCGACCTCGGTCAGCCCGACGCTGCCGATATGCGGATGGCTGAATATTGCCGTGGGAATATTGGCGTAATCGAGCCTTGCTGGATCGTTCCTGAACAAGGTGCGCGCCAGTGCCATGCCCTCGGCAAGTGCCACCGGTGTCAATTGCACACGGTCAATCACGTCACCGATGGCGTGTATTGAAGGCACCGAACTGCAATAGAAATCATCGACCAGTATCGCGCCGTTTTTTGCCAGGCTGACCCCGGCCTCCTCCAACCCCAGCCCGGCGACATTCGGTCGGCGACCGGTGGCAAACATCACCAGGTCGGTATCGATGCTGCGTCCGGAGCCCAGTTTCAGCCGCAGCCCGTCACCATCACGCGTAAGTCCGGCAGGGGTTTCATTGAACTCCAGCGTAACGCCGTGCTGTGCCAGCTCTTCGGCCAGCACCCGGCCCAGATCTTCATCAAAACCACGCAGCAACTGCGAACCCCGGTGCAGCAACGTCGTTGAAACACCCAGACCGTTGAAGATCGAAGCGAACTCGACGCCAATGTAACCGCCACCAATGACAATCGCGCGGCGCGGCAAAACATCGATATGAAAAGCCTGATCCGAAGTAATGCCCAGATCCGCACCCGCCATGTCGGGTTTGACGGCGCGGCCGCCGGTGGCAATCAACAGGTGCGCCGCAGTCAGTACCTGATCACCGACCGCCACGGTATGCGCGTCAACGACACGGGCGCGACCGGCGATGATCTGTACCCCGGCATTCTGCAATGTTTGGGCATAGATGCCATTGAGACGGGCGATTTCCCGATCCTTGTTGGCAAGCAGCGTTTTCCAGTCGAACCTGATGCCGGCCACAGTCCAGCCGAAACCACGGGCATCGGCGACATCAGAAGCAAGATGTGCCGCATAGGAAAAAAGTTTCTTGGGAATGCACCCGACATTGACGCAGGTGCCGCCCAATGCGCCGGCTTCAATCAAGGCCACGCGGGCGCCATGCGCAGCCGCCATGCGGCTCGCGCGCACGCCGCCTGAACCGCCACCGATTGTGATCAGGTCGTAATCGTGGCGTGAGGCCATGGCGCGCTCCCGGGAGAATGTTCCCGGTTGATGTTACACCGCGTCTTCGCCGCGCCCCGCTTCGATTTTAAGTTCCTGGATTTTCCGGGTCAGCGTGTTGCGGCCGAGTCCCAGCAGCTGCGCCGCCTCGATGCGACGCCCGCCGGTCTGGGCCAGCGCTTTCAGGATCAGTACTTTCTCAAACTGGTGCGTGAGTTCTCCCATGATGCCGGTTTCACCGCGATGCAGTCGCTGTTCCGCTTCACGGCCGAGGGCGGCGACCCAGTCCTCTCCCCCGGCAGCCGCGGGCTGGGCACGCATCTCCGGTGGCAGGTCCTTGATCTCGATGGTCGCCGCAGGTGCCATCACCGTCAACCAATGGCAGAGGTTCTCGAGCTGGCGCACATTGCCAGGCAGGTCCTGCGCCGAAAGATACTTGAGTGTCGCTTCCGCAAGTCGCTTCGATTCGACGCCCAGGTCGCGCGCACTCTTCTGCAGGAAATAGCGGGCCAGCAACGCAATGTCCTCGCGCCGCTCGCGCAGCGCCGGCAAGCGCAGGCGAATGACATTGAGGCGGTGGAACAGGTCCTCGCGGAACAAGCCCTGCTTGACCCGCGCCTCAAGGTCCTGGTGAGTGGCCGCGATCACCCGAACATTGGCTTTGATCGGCTGGTGTCCGCCGACGCGGTAGAAATTACCGTCGGACAGCACGCGTAGCAGCCGCGTCTGCAATTCCTGCGGCATGTCGCCGATTTCGTCGAGGAACAAGGTGCCGCCCTCCGCCTGCTCGAAACGACCACGGCGCATGGTCTGCGCGCCGGTGAAAGCGCCGCGCTCGTGACCGAAGAGCTCGGATTCGAGCAGCTCCCGCGGAATTGCCGCTGTGTTGATCGCGATGAATGGACGTCCGGCACGTGGGCTGTGGCGATGCAGTGCGCTCGCCACCAGCTCCTTGCCGGTGCCAGACTCGCCGGTGATCAGCACTGTCGCGTGCGACTGCGACAGGCGGCCGATCGCGCGAAACACCTCCTGCATCGCCGGCGCCTGACCGAGAATCTCCGGCACCGACTCGCTGATCTCGCCAGCGCTGTCCTGGCGCACGCTTTCATCCATCGCACGGCGGATCAGCTCGACCGCATGATCGACGTCGAAAGGTTTCGGTAGATACTCGTAGGCGCCGCCCTGAAAGGCGGTTACCGCGCTCTCGAGGTCCGAATACGCGGTCATGATGATCACCGGCAGTGACGGATGTCGCAGCTTCGCCTGCTGCAGCAGCTCGAGGCCCGATTCACCCGGCATGCGGATGTCGCTGACCACCACTTGCGGGGTTTCCTCATCGAGGGCGGCGAGCGCCTCGCGTGCCGAGGAAAACGCCTTGAACGCGATGTTCTCCCGCGTGAGCGCCTTCTCGAACACCCAGCGTATTGAACGGTCGTCGTCAATGATCCAGACAGGTTTCATGGCTTTTCGCAATCATTCATTGGGTTCTGGGCGCTTGCGGCGCGTTCTCGGCCTGCCGCGGATCATCCTGCACCGGCAGCAGCAGCGTGAAGCAGGTTCTGCCCGGCGCAGTTTCGAAAGTAATGGTGCCCTGATACTGCGTGACAAAATTGTGCGCGATGGTAAGACCGAGGCCACTACCGCCCTCACGTCCGGAGATCAGCGGCTGGAACACGCGCTCGCGCATCGATTCTGGAATGCCCGGGCCGTTGTCAATGATCTCCAGCTGCACGGCATGGCGGTAGCGGCGACGGGACAGCGTCACCTGACGCGCGATACGGGTTCTCAGGCGGATCTCGCCGGCGGAAATGTCCATGCTGCTGCCGCGAATCGCCTGTGCGGCATTGCGCGCGATGTTGAGCACGGCCTGGATCAGCTGTTCTCGATCTCCGGTGAGCAGCGGCATGCTGGTGTCGTAGTCGCGGCGCACGCGGATTCCGGGAAACTCGGCAAGGATGATACTGCGCACGCGCTCCAGCACCTCGTGAATGTTCACCGGACCAGGCAGCGGCAGCCGGTGCGGCGTAAGCAGCCGGTCCATCAGCGACTGCAGGCGATCGGATTCCTTGATGATGACCTGGGTGTACTCGTGCAGCGCCGGGCGCTCGAGCTCGCGATCAAGCAGCTGCGCCGCACCGCGAATGCCGCCCAGCGGGTTCTTGATTTCATGCGCGAGATTGCGGATCAGTTCGCGGTGTGCCTGGCTCTGCTCAAGCAGCCGCGCCTCGCGCTCGACGCGCAGCTGGCGGTCGATCTGGCGCAACTCGAGCAGCGTGCCCTCGATGCCATCGCCGAGATCCGTCGGGCTTACAGTGCAGGCCAGGTTCAGCCGCAACCGGCCATTGACCGTGAACTCGACTTCGTGCTCCGTGTAGCTGCAGTTGTTGGCATGCGCATAGCTGATCGCCGATGCCAGCACGGCGTTGTCACCGAACAGGCGTTCGAGCGTGAGCCCCGCCATATGGGTGGCGGAGGCCTCGAACAGGTTTTCTGCTGCGGGATTCATGTGGATCACGGCATTTTTGTCATCCGCCAGAACCACCGCCGTCGCCAGCAGATCGAGTCCGCTCAGCGGGGTGGGAGTCATGACCGGGGTTCACAACGTGCAGGAGCAAAAAGCACGCCAGCCGGAGCGCCCCGCAGGGGGCTGGAGCAAGGACAGTGATGTCCGGTCAGAATGCCGGACGACCTGCGCGGGCCCTTGCTGCCGCCCGCTAGCGCAGCGAGCCGAGTTCCTTGCGCAGGTTTGCGATGTTGCTTTCGTGCAGCGCTACTTTTTTCTGGAAGGGCTCCAGACGATCCAGCACACGCTGGTAATTGCGCTCGCTGCCGAGGCGGATGGCCTCCTGCTCGGCCAACTCCTTGCGCGCCTGGTCGAGCAACTTCTGCTCGTTGCCAAGCTCCTGCTCGAGGATCTTGCGGCGTTCCGCATCCCGCTGCTGCTGCGTCGGTGCATCGACTTTGGGAAAACTGCCAGGCGTGGCCTGCGGCTTTGCCGGCACGGTCTTGGTCTGTGGCTGTGCCTGCGGCTTGGGCGCGGGCACACTCGATATCGGCGGCAGGTTCATCGGCTTGCAGCCCGCCGATTCCGCTTTCAGGTTGGTAAAGCGCTTGTTGCCGCTGCTGTCGACGCACTCCCAGATATCGGCCCGCACCGGACCGGACATCCCAAACAACAACACAAAAAGCATCAGCAAGCGCATCGATAGCCCCGGTTGAATCTGCTACGAAACAAGGGTTTCCTGAAATGGAAACAGTGGCCGCGTGGTTGACCTGCAGCATGAAGAGGTATCGGCTAAGTCTATGTCAGTAAAGAAAAAGTCGCAATCCGGCCGGAAAAACAAAAGGGCGGACACGAGCCCGCCCTTTTGCCGGTGCTCACTTGATCAGAGGCTGTAATACAGCTGAAACTCGAGCGGATGCGTGGTCATGCGGAAAGCGGTGACCTCTTCCATCTTCAGTTCGATGTAGGCATCGATCATGTCGTTGGAAAACACGCCGCCACGGGTCAGGAACTCGCGGTCCTTGTCGAGGCAGTCCAGCGCCTGATCCAGCGAAGAGCAGACATTCGGCACTTTCTTCGCCTCTTCCGGCGGCAGGTCGTAGAGGTTCTTGTCGACCGCGTCGCCGGGGTGAATCTTGTTCTGGATGCCGTCAAGACCGGCCATCAGCATCGCGGTGAACGCCAAGTACGGATTCGCCGTCGGGTCAGGGAAACGCACCTCGATGCGGCGCGCCTTCGGACTCGCCACATGCGGAATGCGGATCGAGGCCGAACGGTTTTTCGCCGAGTAGGCAAGGTTGATCGGCGCCTCGAAGCCCGGCACCAGGCGCTTGTACGAGTTGGTACCCGGGTTGGTGATCGCGTTCAGCGCGCGGGCATGTTTGATGATGCCGCCGATGTAGTACAGCGCGAGTTCGGACAGTCCGGCATAACCGTTGCCGCTGAACAGGTTCTGGCCGCCCTTCCACACCGACTGGTGCACGTGCATGCCCGAGCCGTTGTCGCCGACGATGGGCTTCGGCATGAAGGTCGCGGTTTTGCCATAGGAATGGGCAACGTTGTGCACGGTGTACTTGAGGATCTGGTTCCAGTCGGCGCGTTTGACCAGGCTGGAGAACATGGTGCCGATCTCGCACTGCCCTGGTGCCGCGACTTCGTGGTGGTGCACTTCGACCGGAACACCCTGTTCTTCGAGTGCAAGACACATCGCCGAGCGGATGTCCTGCAGCGAATCCACCGGGGGCACCGGGAAATAGCCGCCCTTGATCGCGGGACGGTGGCCCATGTTGCCGCCTTCCATGTCATCGCCGGACGACCACGGGGCTTCCGAGGTTCTGACCTTCGCCATCGAGCCCGACATGTCGACGCTCCAGGTCACCGAATCAAACACGAAGAATTCGGGTTCGGGACCGAAATAAGCGGTATCGCCGATACCGGTCGACTTCAGATAGGCTTCCGCGCGTTTGGCAATGGAACGCGGGTCGCGGTCATAACCCTTGCCATCGGACGGTTCGACCACGTCGCAGGTCAGGATCAGGGTGGCCTCGTCGGTGAACGGGTCCATGTGCGCAGTGTCCGCATCGGGCATCAGCAGCATGTCGGAAGCCTGGATGCCTTTCCAGCCGGCGATCGAGGAGCCGTCAAACGCATGGCCATCGGTGAACTTGTCCTCGCCAAACACCTTGGTGGGCACGGACACGTGTTGTTCCTTGCCGCGGGTATCGGTAAAGCGCAGGTCAACGAACTTGACTTCGTTGTCCTTGAGCATTTTCATGACATCGGCAGTGCTTCCCATCGAACTCTCCTAACGATTGCGAACGATTTATAAAAGGTTGAACAGCTCCGTGGCCTTATTCAGCAGGATGTGTACCACCACGGTGCATCAGTATCTATCTGATTATAAAAGTCTTTTTATCCACAAGGCCACAGTTGGCGCACTGATTTAGTGCGGCCCCACCGGTTGCGCCTCATTATAGTGCAGGCCTGTGCTCCATGGCGCCAGTTAGAATCGTCCATCCGCAACAACCAACCCCCGCGCAAGGAAACACCATGAACGCCACCGAAGAAATTCTCGCAACCGCCCGCCAACGGGCCGACCAGATGGGCCTGCCTTACAGCGGCGCGCTGACCCCTGCCGAAGCCTTCCAGATCTGGAAATCGCAACCGGGCGCGCAGCTGGTCGATGTGCGCACCCGCGCCGAGTGGGACTGGGTCGGACGCATCCCGGGTGCCGTCGAAATCGAACTCCTGAGCTATCCCGGCAACCAGCCAAACCCCGCGTTCATGCAGCAACTCGGGCAGAAGACAGACCCCGCGACACCCGTCCTGTTCCTCTGCCGCAGTGGCGGGCGCTCGCACAATGCGGCGATGCTGGCACTGCAGGCCGGCTACGGCGAGGTGTACAACGTGCTTGAGGGTTTCGAAGGTGACCGCGATCCCCAGGGCCACCGCAACAGCGTCGGCGGCTGGCGGGCAGCCGGTCTGCCCTGGGTGCAGGGCTGAAAAACGGCCAACGCGGCTACTTGCCGCGCCACACCACCCCGTAGAGATCGTGGCGACGGTCGCGCAGATTGCGCACCGTGCCGTTGTTGCGCGCGGTGATCAGGGTATCCGGGCGAAGATCAGCGATAGCCACGGTCTCGACGTTCGGCGTGGTATCTGCCGCGATGCCGTCGCGGGCAAACGGGAAATCGCAGGGCGTCAGCACGCAGCTCTGGGCGTACTGGATATCCATGTTGCTGACGTTCGGCAGGTTACCGACGTTGCCCGACATCACCACGTAAATCTGGTTCTCCACCGCGCGTGCATGGCAGCAATAACGCACCCTCAGGTAACTCTGGCGTTCATCGGTGCAGAAAGGCACGAACAGGATCTGTATGCCCTGGTCGGTCAGGTGGCGGACCACCTCCGGGAATTCAGTGTCGTAGCACACCAGCACGCCGATCGGCCCGCAATCGGTTTCGATGGCGGCCACTGTGTCGCCGCCCTCGATGTTCCACCACGCAACCTCGTTCGGGGTCGGATGGATTTTCGGCTGCTCGTGGATGCTGCCGTCCCGCAGAAAGATGTAGGAAATATTCTCCACGCGTCCGCTCGCCACCCGCGTCGGATGCGAGCCGCCGATGATATTGATGTTGTGCCGCAGCGCGAGGTCACGCATCGCCTCGCGGAAGCGCGGGGTATATTCGGTCAGCGCCTCGATCGCCTCGGCGGGCCGCATCTCCTGATTCTCAATCGACAGCAGCTGCAACGTGAAAAGCTCCGGAAACACCACAAAGTCGCCGTTGTAGGTGGCGACCACATCGACAAAATACTCGACGAACTTGATGAATTCCTCGAAGGAATGCACCCGCCGTTGCATGTACTGCACGGTGCCGACGCGCACCGTGTCCGCAAGGCGGCCCCCTGAATAAGTACGTGCCTTGTCCCCGGCCTTTTGCTGCGGCGCCTTGGGATTGCGCCAGACCAGGTGCACCCCGTGGCCCAGCGACTGCTGGTCGCCGTTGATGTATTCCGGAATTACACCAATGATTTCGAAGCGGTTGCGCAACTGGAAAGACAGCACCGGATCGCGCTGCCGTTTCTGCTGTATCTCGCGCACATAATTCTCGGCCGTGCCAAAGCGTTTCAGCCTGCGCGCCAGCGTCGGCAAGCGGCCGACGAACACGATGCCTTCGAGCTTGCGCTCTTCGCACAGTTTCTTGCGCTGGTTGTACAGTCGCTGGCCAAGGTGATAGCCGCGATAGTCCGGATCGACAAAGACCTCCATGCCGTACAACCAGTCGCCGTCCGGGTCATGGCGGGCGGCGTAGCCGTTGCCGGTGATCTCGACCCAGGTGTGCGACTTCAGCGCAATCTCACCGCGGGTGATGAAGGTCGCACAATAACCGACGATCTTGTCTTCGACGGTAATGACGAACTGGCCATCAGGGAAAATATTGATCTGGCCCGTGATCGCACCGGCCGAATAGCCCTTCATGCCGGCTTCGGCATAAACGCGCTCGCTCAACGCACAGATCGCCGGAACATCAGCCGGCGTGGCATTGCGGATCTGCAGGCGGGTCTTGGGATCAGACAGCGTTGCGATGTTTTTCATGATTTCTCCTCTTTCAGTCCGACTCCGGAGTAAAACCGAAGTTCCAACCGAAGTTCAATGTGGCTCATGGCACCCGCTGCGGGCACCGGACATCACCAGACGATGAGGCCGGTGTAAGCGCTACCGAGAATGAACAGGCCGAAGACGATACGGTACCAGGCAAAAACCCGGAAATCGTGGGTGGCAACATAACGCATCAGCCAGCGGATACTGACGAACGCCGAGACGAAGGCGCTGACGGTACCGATTCCGAATAACCCCACATCGTCCGCCGACAGCAGCACGCGATTCTTGTAGAGGTCGTAGGCGCCCGCCGCCATCAGTGTCGGTACGGCAAGAAAAAATGAAAACTCGGTCGCAGCCCGACGTGACAATCCAAACATCATGCCGCCGATAATGGTCGCGCCAGCGCGCGACACGCCG
Organism: Burkholderiales bacterium; assembly: GCA_030684405.1. Classification (GTDB taxonomy): domain Bacteria; phylum Pseudomonadota; class Gammaproteobacteria; order Burkholderiales; family SG8-41. The sequence continues at coordinate 131,676 of JAUXYA010000031.1, forward strand.
GGAAACAGTGCCAAGGCCTGGGCAAAGCCGACCTTCAGCGCATCGCGCCAGGTCATGCAGTCGACATCATCAATGCGCACCGGCTGCTCCCGCCGCTCGACCCAGAGAATCACGAAGCCACCTGCGATCAAGGCCAGTGCCACCGGCACCGGATGGAACAGGTTCGCCTTGATCATGCCGCCCAACGCCAGTCCGATCACTGCCGCAGGCATGAATGCCGCCAGCAGGTTCAGCACGAAACGCTGAGCCCCGGCATCGCGGGTCAAGCCGCCGAGCACGCCAAGAAAACGCCCGCGGAACTCCCAGCACACGGCGAGCATCGCGCCGGTCTGGATGACCAGTTCGAACACCTTGCCCTTGCCGTCATCAAAATCGAGCAAGCTGCCCGCGATGATCAGATGGCCGGTGCTGGAAATCGGAAGAAACTCGGTGAGCCCTTCGACGACGCCCATGATCAGGGCTTTGAGGGCGAGGACGGGATCCATTGCTGAAGTTTAATTGAGAAGGATCAGTGATGATCGGTAATGGGTGACTGGTAATTGGCATTTGGCGGGCCCGTCCAATTACTATTGATGATTACATAATTCAGTGACAAAAATATCGTCATTCCGGACGCGCGTAGCGCGAGCCGGAATCCAGTTCCGCTTCAATACAAAACCCCTGGATTCCTGCTTGCCCCCCAAGAGGACTTCCTTCGGGGCGCGCAGGAATGACGGGGGCGCAGTCATCGTGCCACGTACTTACGTAATTCTCATTCCGGGCACCAGTCACCAGTCACTCGTACCTCAACGCCTCAATCGGCAGCAACAACGACGCCTTGCGCGCCGGATAGAAACCAAAAAAGATGCCGATCGCCCCGGCGAAGCCTACCGCCAGCACGACGGGTTCGATGCCGAGATGGATTGGCCAGCCAACAAAATGTCCGATAGCCAGTGAGCCGCCAACGCCGAGCACAATGCCGAGCAGGCCGCCGATCAGCGCCAGCGTGATCGCTTCCACCAGAAACTGGGTCAGGATGTCACGGCCGCGCGCACCCACGGCCATGCGCAGGCCGATCTCGCGGGTGCGCTCGGTCACCGACACCAGCATGATGTTCATGATGCCGATGCCGCCGACCAGCAGCGACACCGAAGCGACGGCAGCGAGCAGCAAGCCCATGATGCGGCTCGATTCCTCGCGCGTCGCCAGCACCTCAGACAGGTTGCGCAGCGTGAAGTCGTCCTCGCGGTCCTGCGGGATGCGGTGACGCTGGCGCATCAGTTCGCGGATCTGCGACTCGACTTCCTTCATGTCCTCGCCATCGCGCACCTTGATCGACACCGAACCGACGGTGCGCAGCCGGCCCGCGCCCTGGCCGAGCACGCGATTGCGCGCGGTCGAAATCGGCATCAGGATCACGTCATCCTGGTCCTGGCCCATCAGGCTCTGGCCCTTGCGTTCCAGAGTGCCAATGACCGTGAACGGCACCTTGCGGATGCGGATCACCTGGCCGATCGGATCGGCGTCTCCGAACAGGCTGCGCGAGACGGTGTCGCCGAGCAGCGCCACCTTGGCGGACCCGGCTACGTCGGCAGTGTCGAAAGCCTTGCCCTGCGCGACAACCCAGTTGCGCGCTTCAAAGTACTCCGGCGTGACACCGAAGAACACTGTTGACCAGTTGCCACTGCCTCCGACCACCTGCCCGGTGCCGCGCAGCGTCGGCGCGGAGGCCTGTACGCCCGGAATGTCGCGCTGGATGGCATAACCGTCCTCCTCGGTCAGCGTGTTGCGCGAGCCCGCACCCATGCGCACGCCGCCGGCGGTGGTCGAACCCGGCATCAGGATAATCAGGTTGGTGCCCAGGCCCTTGATTTGCTCCTCGATGCGCTGCTGCGCGCCGGAACCCACGGCGATCATGGTAATCACCGCAGCAACGCCGATGATGATGCCGAGCATGGTCAGCGCACTGCGCAGCTTGTTGATGCGCAGTGCACGCAGGGCGATGCGGATGCTGGCGAGCAGATTCATGCTTGCAGTACCTGCTGCGGATGCCTCGCACGCAGTTCCGCTGCCATTGCCGCAGCATCCTTGGGCGCGGCGACAGCATGGTCCTCAACCACGGCGCCGTCGCGAAATGTGATCACCCGCTTCGCGAAGTCCGCGATGTCGCGCTCATGGGTCACCAGCACCACGGTCATGCCCTCGGCGTTGAGCTGCTGCAGCAGCGCCATCACCTCGCAACTCGTCTGCGTATCCAGCGCGCCGGTGGGTTCGTCGGCGAGGATCAACACCGGGTCGTTGACCAGCGCCCGCGCAATGGCCACTCGCTGCTGCTGGCCGCCGGAGAGCTGCGCGGGATGATGGTGCCCGCGTTCGGCGAGCCCAACCTCGGCCAGCCGCTCCGCCGCCCGCCGGTTACGCTCATCCGTGGGAGCGCCGCTGTAGAGCAGCGGCAGCGCAATGTTTTCCAGCGCGGAAGTACGCGGCAGCAGGTTGAAGCTTTGGAACACGAAACCGATGCGCCGGTTACGGATCGCCGCCAGCGCGTCGCGGTCCAGCCCGGACACGCGCTCGCCGGCGAGCAGATACTCGCCGCTGTCGGGAATGTCGAGGCAGCCGAGCAGGTTCATGAACGTCGACTTGCCCGAGCCCGAGGGCCCCATCACCGCAACGAACTCCCCGGGGGCGATTTCCACGGACACCGCGCGCAGCGCATGCACCACATAACCGCCGAGCTCGTACGACTTGGCCAGCCCACGGGTGACGATCAGCGGCGTGGACATGGCTTAAAGTGCTTGGAACCCATCCCAAAAATTCCCTCTCCCCCGGTCGGAGTGGTGGGGGCCAGGGTGAGGGGGTTCGCATTCGAGTATTGTTTCCCCTCACCCCAACCCTCTCCCCGCATCAGCGGGGAGAGGGAGTGCTTTTTGAGATGACTTCTAACAAAATGAAATTTACCCTCTCCCCGCTTGCGGGGAGAGGGCAGGGTGAGGGGTTTCAAAAATGTCATTTGTTACGTGCTCTCAGAACCCGAAGCGCGGGGCGGAACTAGCCTTCGCCTCAGGGCGCGCACCCGCCGCGAGATTGCCAACGATCACCGAGTCGCCTTCCTTCAAGTCGCCGCCGAGCAGCTCGGTATGGGTGCCGTCGGTGATACCGAGGCGGACGTTGACGGTTTTCGGCTTGCCCGAAGCGTCGACAATCCACGCGGAACCGCTGCGCGTGGCCACGCCGCGCTGCTCGCTGGCCATCGCCTCGTAACGCGCGCGCTGCTCGTCGTTCAGAATGGCGGATATCTCGCTGCGCGACTGCGCGCGCAGGCGACCGATCTCCTTCTTGCGCTGCGCCGGGTCATCGACGCTGATCGCGGCGATGCGTTCGGCGGTGGCGCGCTGGATGGCTTCCAGCTTGGTCACTTGCTCCTCGCTGAGGCCGAGTTCCCGGGTCAGGCGTTCGCGGGTGCCCTGGGCCTGCCCTGAGGCACCCGTCGACGGCGCGCCGCCGCCCGCTGCCGGCGGCGGTGAAGAATCTTTTTGCGCCTTTGCCGGTGTCTCGGCGCCGGGCGGGCGGTAGCGCAAGGCCGCATTGGGCAGTTTCAGCGCGCTCTCGCGGCGTGCCACCGTAATGCGCACATTGGTGGTCATTCCCGGCAGCAGGGTAAGGTCAGGATTGGGGGCGGAAATGATCGCGGTGTAGGTCACCACGTTCTGCACCACCAGCGCCGCCTTGCGCACCTGGGTGATCTTGCCGCGGAAAGTCCGTCCCGGAAAGGAGTCGACGGTGAAAGTCGCATCCTGGCCTACCGCGATGCGGCCGATCTCCGACTCATCAATCGAAGCTTCGACCTGCATGTCGGTCAGATTGCGTGCGATCAGGAACAGCACCGGTGCCTGCAGGCTGGCTGCCACCGTCTGCCCGGCATCGACACTGCGCGAGATGACGATGCCGTCAACCGGCGCGCGGATGGTGGTGCGCTCGAGGTCGACTTTCGCCTGTGAAAGCTGTGATTCGCGCTGCTTCACCAGCGCCTCGCCGTTGCGCACCTGCGCTTCACCCACCGCCCGCTGTGCCTGCGCCGTCTTCACCTGCTCGCGGGCAATGGCCACGGCCGACTGCGATTTCTCCAGCACGGACTGCGCAACGAAACCTTTCTCGACCAGCATCTGGTTGCGCTTCAGCTCGCGCTCCGTCTCCGCCAGTGCGACTTCGGCGCGCGAGACCTCGGCCTGCAATGCGGCAACGTTGGCACGCTGGGTCATTGCCGTTGCGCGGCCGGCCTCGAGATCTCCCATGGCCTGGTTGACACGCAAGGCAAACGACTCGGGATCAATGCGGGCAATGACCTCGCCCTTCTTCACCACCGAGTTGTAGTCGACGAAAATATCCTTGATCTGGCCGGACACCTGCGACCCCACCTGCACCGACACCACGGGATTCAGCGTGCCGGTGGACGATACCGCCGCCACGAGATCCCCGCGCTCGATTTTCGCGAAACGATAGCCCTGCGGCGCCTGCCCGCCGGAAAAATGCCAGTACGCGGCCCCGCCAATACCCAGGGCAAGGGCGACACCGGCAATCAACATGATTTTCTTGTTCAAGATTGAATCCTGCGGGAGAACGCGGCAAATAAACGCCAATCAGCAGAGCGCCGGGTAGGACACCAGGCGTTGCAACGAAGTTCGCGCCGGCTCAATGCGGGGGACGCGATGACGAGGGCGGCGGCGCCAGTTCGCGGACAGCGCCGCGAACTGCGTTCTCGACAAAACGGGTCAGCAGCATGGCCGCATCCAGTCCGCGCAAGCGCAGCTCGCCACCGGCAGCCTCCAGCCTGCGAGTGAGGGATTCCGGCATCGGCGGCGGCTCGCGCCCTTCGGCGGCCGCGCGCAGCGACTCGCGCAGGTGTTCGAACAGCCGGCCGACGTCGTCCTCGGACACGACGCCACCCAGCAACTGTTGCGGTCCCGGGAGAACCGGCGCGACCGGCTCCTGGGCGTGCAGCGCGGATGACAGCATCCCGCCCAGTGCCAGCGCCAGCAAACTGCGTTTCAGCGGCATGATCATTCCTCCTGCGATAGCCCATTCAACGCGCGGCGCCGCGGACGGTGCACCACGCCTCAGGTCTTGCGGTAAATCTCGGCGCCCTGCTGCTTGAACTCTTTCGCCTTCTCCTGCATTCCCTTCTCCAGCGCTTCCTGCTCCGCCACGCCCTGGGCCGCGGCGTAATCGCGCACGTCCTGGGTGATTTTCATCGAGCAGAAATGCGGCCCGCACATCGAACAAAACGGCGCCAGCTTGGCACCGTGCTGCGGCAAGGTTTCATCATGGAACTCGCGCGCCTTGTCCGGATCGAGCCCGAGGTTGAACTGATCCTCCCAGCGAAACTCGAATCGCGCCTTCGACAACGCGTTGTCGCGAATCTGCGCGC
>JAUXYA010000026.1 GCA_030684405.1 Burkholderiales bacterium
CGTCGATGATCAGCGGCCGGCCGGACAGGTCGAGCTGGTCGGCGGCCTGCTGCATCATGGCTGACAGCGTGCGCGCCGGCCGGATGCCCATCTCGTTCAGGATCGCCTCGGCAAAGGACTTGCGCGTGAAGTAGCTGCGGCATTCGACGTAGAAGCCGCGGAACTTGTTGGCACAGTAGCTCGCGGCCATGCTCTTTCCGTAGCCGCTGGGCCCGGTGAACGAGGCGATGCCCGGCAGGTTCGGCTCGCGGTTGATGCAACGGTCGAGTGCGCGGGCGCAGAGCATCACGTTCTGCAGTCCGACCCAGCGGCCGCCGGGATTGACGGCTTGGTTTTTTGTTTCCATGATGGTGACGTTTCCCATTCGCTGCTCCTCTGTGGTGGTGGGTAACCGGCGCCGGACTGTTGCTGCAGTCGCGGCGCCTTCGTTTAAGCCTGCTTCAACTCCGGAAAGTCCTCTGCCATTTCATTCATCGCGCGCCATTCGTCGCTCTGCTGGTAGGCGTGGTGCCAGGTTGCCTCGTCGCCCTGCAGCTGCTCGCCGGCATCGACGCGCGCCTGCAGCGCGACCCAGCGCTTGAAATTGAATGCCGGATCGTCGATCGGCACGACGCGCTGTGCGGGCACTTCGGCGATCTCGCGGTCGAGGGCGTCGAGCGCGGCCTGTTCTTCCGCACTGAGCGGCGCCGCCTGCGGGGCGGGACGCTCCAGCGGATCGCGGAAGTCGGCGCGCACCACGTTGCCGGTCGGCACCGTCGGCGCCGGGATCGTCGCGTGTGCCGTGCCGGCGTAGGTCCGCGCCATCTCGAGCGTGGACATGCGAACCTCGGCGACGGCCTGCTGTTTGGTGGCGCGCATGAAGGACTGGCGCGCGCGGCTGTGTTCGCGGCCGGCGTTCGCGTCGTTGAAGCCGGCGGCCTCGACGCAGTCGGCGAAGCAGATGTAGCGGCCGTCGAGCGTGTAGACGTGCACGCCCTGGTGCAGGCGCGCGGGATCGAAGCGGGCCACGACCTGGCGGCCGGCGTGCTGGGCCATCTCGGCGGACCAGTAACGGTTGGCGATGCGCTCGCCGGTGATGCGGCCGGCGTCGAGCGTGATCTCGCCGCTCTTCGCGTGGGCGCGCACCGGCTCGGTGGCGAGCAGCCAGAGGCGGCGCTGCGCTTCGGTGGGCTTGCGGATCAGCGCGGTGGCGTATGACTCGTTGAACAGCGCGTCGAAGGAGCGCCCCTGGTGCATGGCGCCGCGCCGGCCTTCGCGTGCGTTAAAGGCGGCGATCTCGCGCGCGATGACTTTCTCCAGCTCGGCGAGTTCCACGCATTTGGTCTTGCCGTCGTACTCGGGCTTGCTCATCGCGCTGGCGCCGGTCCAGCAGCCGGCCAGCTCGGGCGCCTTGTCGACGTATTCGCCGAGGCCGCCGATGCCGAACACGCGCTCTACAGGCTTGGCCTGGCCGTGGCCAGGCGTCGCCCAGGACACGCGCACGTTCATCAGGGCGAAGATGCCGAGCGGTTCATCCTCGCGCACCTTGAAACGGAAACGGTGCTTGACGCCGCCGGACATCGTCTTGTTGGCGGCGGCGAGCGTGTTGTCCAGGGTGACCTGCTCGGGGATGCCGTAATTCTCGACGAGGTCGCCGAAGGACAGGCGGATCACGTCGGTGTGTTCGGTCTTGTCAGTGCGCCAGGCGATGATCTTGCTGCTGTAAACGTCCTGCCACACCCAGGTCTTCGCGCGGACCACTTCGCCATCGGGGAAGCGCACCCACACGTTGTGCTTGTAGCCGTCGCCGTTGATGATCTCCAGCGCGTGCAGTGCGGACTTGAGGCGCTGCTGTGCCGGGTATAGCTGCTTCGCGGCGGTCGGTCCTTTCCGCTGCAGTTCCTTGATGACGCGCGGCAGCTGCTCAAGGCGGCGCTGCAGGGTGCGATTCGCCGGCAGTGTCCAGCCGCGCTCCTCCGCGATCTTGCGCAGCCGGAAGATGCACGCGGCCGCGGTCGGTTGTTCGCGGCGCAGGTAGTCGGCCTTGAGCAGTTCCCAGGCTTCGGCGTCCATCTCGGCGCGCGCGGTGCGCCCGGCGTATTGCGGGCACAGCAGGTAGAGCCACAGGTGATCCGGTTGCCCCTTCACCGCGGTGACCGCGCGCCAGACGGTGGCCGGTGAGACGTTGTGTTCCTTGGTGACGGCGGCAATCACTGCCGGCCGGCTGAAACCGTGCTGCAGGAACCGGTGATAGTCCTGCGCGATCGCGAGGGCGGCGCGGGCCTTTGCCTTGATTTTTTCCGGCTTCGACTCGAACACGGCAGCGAGCGTTTCCGCGCGCGCGTCAGCTGCTGCAACACTCGGCTCGTTCGCCGCCTGCAGGGCGATTTGGGTTTGCGCCAGCGCGGCCTGCACGTCGGCCGGCAAGTCCGCAACAGCATAGTGACGGCGCTTGCCGCCACGCACGTTTTTCTCGATGAAGGGCCACCCCTCGCTGATCGCGCGACGGTCAATGCTGCGTTTGGCCATTCCAAGCACTGCGGAAATATCGGTGCTGGTAAAGGTCGCGCTTGAAGGGTCTTTTTTATTGTTGTTCATGGCGTCTTCAGAGGTTGAAGAGCAGGCAGCGACGGCCTGCTTGTGTGTGTCACCGAACGGAACTTTCGCTGTCGCACAGACACGCTGCGGATCATTGAGGGCGTCTGTACGGGTTGTCGCGCGCGCGATCATTTACGTTTGCCCATCTTGATTCGGTCGCGGAGCTGCAGCTTGCGTTCGCGCAGCTCGCGTTCCTCCCGATCGATGCGGCCCATCTCTGCCAGCAGCGCTTCTTCGCCGACGAGGATTCGGGTGCCCCGCTTCCGGGCCAGCAATTCCTGCAGGTTGATGCAGTCGCAGGCGACTTCGAACGCGGCCGCGTATTCAAATGGAAACCGCCATTCGTTTTTGCTCTCGGCAGTCCACGCATCAATTTGCGCTTTGGTGATCTCCCGCCCGAGCAGTTCGGACATGCGAGCAGCGATGGCAAAGCGGGACAGTCCCGATTTCGTGATGGCTTCGCTCAGCACTGCGCATACTTCCTCAGCGCATTGCATGCTGCCGCCGACCGGCGCCGGCGCGATCGGCACCTCGAACAGGTCGCCAGTGATGTTGTCGCGAGCGCGGCCCATGTCTATGCGACCTTCCTCTCGTGGACATTGACCGAGTTGGCCGCGGTGCTATCCTTGGTTTTGTAGCGACCCAAGCCGCGCTGTCCGCGCCCGCTCTTCGGCGTGCCGTCCGCGTGGTACCGCGAGGGCCAGATCACTTGCGGTTCGACGCCGAGGGTTTCGGCGATGATCCGCTCGGCCTTGGGGTAAGGACGGTGAAGCGCGGCGTGCAGCGATGTCGGGAAGTAGCAGCGCAGACGAGCAATGCGCTGGAGTGAGGTGCCTTGCTTATGAATGGCCGCGATGATGTCGGCCTTGTGCCAGTCGGAATCGACTGGTTTTTTTAGGGTGTCTAACGCAAAGTGTTTTGTAGACATGGCCACGATTTTCAACAAGTACTTGTCGGATGTCAACAAGTTCTTGTTGGGCCGTTTTTATGTCTCACTTTCGGAGGCGTGGGAATATAGTGAATTCAATTAAATCAATAACTTACAGTTTTACGCCATGTCTCACTTCGCGTCTCACTTTCCCGGTTTAAGTGAGACATGACGACAAGTTCTTTTCGGGATCGGCTGGAATTGGCGGTAAAACACGCCGGCGGCGTAGCGGCCCTGTCGAAGAAGGCCGGCATCGCCGAGGCGTCGATCCGCAATTACCTGCGCGGGGACACTGAGCCGAAGGGGGAAATGATCGCCAAGCTGGCCGCCGGCGCGGGCGTAAGTTCAGCCTGGCTGTTCGCGGGTAAGCCGCCGATGCTGGAGGTGCCCCCACCGGACCAGTATCGCGCTGAGCAGGCGCGGCCTGGCTATGCCTACATCCCGGTGTACAACGTCGCCGCCGGCGCAGCTAATAACGGCCGCGCCGTGCACGAGGAGCGCGTCGTCGATGTGCTGGCGTTCAAGGAAGACTGGATCCGCCAGGAGGTGCGCGCCCGACCCTCGGATCTGAGGCTGATCTACGTCGAGGGCGACAGCATGGAGCCCGACCTCCGCGCCGGGGATATCGTGATGCTCGACCACACAGACACGATGGCCAAGCGCGAGGGAATTTACGTCATTAAAATGGACGGCGCGC